>NZ_DAMBRE010000004.1:125915-399670 GCF_032055285.1 Brevundimonas sp. | reverse complement strand
TAAAGCGTACAGAGCGGCCCCCGGAGCAATCCGGGGGCCGTTTCTGCATGCGGCCTACAAGCCGCCTGGACAGGCAGGCGACGATCCCGGCGTGCGCGTAAACTGTGTCGAAACGAGCCGGGGCTAAAGCCAAGCCTGTGGAACGCCGCTTGCTGGCGGCTTCCATTCACAAGGAGCGCCATGTCCCAGGCCCTGACAGTCGATATTCGCAAGCTTGAAAGCCTCACGGTCGACGAGCGAGCCCAGTGGCGCGCCTGGCAGGCTGCTGATCCGGACCTGGCCAGTCCCTACTTCTGCGTGGAGTTCGCCGAGATCGCTGCGGGCATCAGTCCGGCTTCGGCCATGGCTGTCTTTCGGCGTGGAGACACGGTTGTCGGCTACTTCCCCTTTCAACGGAGGGGGGGGGCGGTTCAACCGATTGCGGCGCCGATGAACGACTATCACGGGGTCATCGGCCCCAAGGGCGAGACGCCAGATATGGCGGACACTGCGCGATTGCTGAATGGCGCCCGCTTCAGCGTCAACGGCTGGGTGGGGCCGACCGCAGCCGGGATCCGGGGCGAGAGCATCCGCACAGCCATTCCTGAAGGGGGCGGCTATGAGGCCTGGTACGCCCAGCGACGTCAGGCCTTTGGGAAATACTTCAAGGACAAGGAGCGCGCGCGTCGCAGCATGGCGACCGAGTTCGGCGAGGTGGTGGTAGAGATCGGTCTGCGCGACCATGGTCTTCTGGACGAGCTAATCGCTCTCAAGCGGGAGCAGTATCGTCGAACCGGCCGGCACGATGTCTTCGCTTGCGGCTGGACGAGGGAACTTCTGCACGCCCTTATGGCGGCCAAGACTGACTCTTTCGGGGCCTCGATCGCTGTGCTGCGCGCGGGGGGGCGGGTTTGCGCCCTGGAATACTCCCTGCACGCGGGTGAGCGCTTCCACTTCTGGTTCCCCGCCTATGTGCCGGCCTTGGCGCGGTGCTCTCCTGGGATCATCCTGAGCATGGAGACCATGCGTTTGGGAGCCGAACAGGGCTACCGAGAGTTCGACTACGGCTTCGGCGGCGAGGCCTACAAGCGCTACTTCTGCGACAAGCTTCAGCCGGTTACGGAGGCTGTGGTTCTGCGGCCAGGCCTGCCGAGCGCCTTGGGCGCTACGGCTGGAGGACTACTCAGGCTCGCGGCCGGAGAGGCCAGGGCGGAGAAGTTGCGCGCCAGCGTAAGGCGACGCTGGAACGCTATTGAAGCTTGTGAGACCAGTGGTCTTAACCGGTTCAGAGGCGCGGCCCTGGCCGCCCGCACGGCCTTGTCCAAGGCGCGGACGCGTCAGGCGGCGTCATGAGGAAGAGCATCACCATGTCCGAACGCGGCACACGCTATCCAGGTCCGATCGCTGAGGCGGCGGTTCATCCGCACAGCCTTATAGCCCAGGGCTTCGCCGAGGACGCCGCCCTGGCGGAGGTTCTGGACCGCTATCCGGCTGAATTGTTCGACATCAACCTGTACGACTATGACGACGAAGGGCAGGTCTCGCTGCGCACCGGCGTGCGCGGTCGGCTGGACGGCGGGCAGTTGCTGGAGGCGATCCAGCAGGGCCGGCTGTGGGTCAATCTGCGCGGCGTCGAAACCGGCTGGCCTGAACTATGGGCCGCGGCGATGGCTGAGTTCGCCCAGATCCAGGCGACCTATCCGGGAATGAAGGCGGTCACGAACGCGGGCCAGCTGATCCTGTCGTCGCCCAAGGCGCGGGTGCCCTATCATTTCGACGCGGCGGGGGTGGTGCTGTTCCACCTGCGCGGCCGCAAGCGGATCTTCGTCTATCCGGGCGACGAGGCGCATCTGCCCGAGCGGAACATGGAGCAGGTCGTGGCGCGTCAGACGACCGAGGAACTGCCCTATACCCTGGCCTTCGAGGAGGATGCGCGCATCATCGATCTGGAGCCGGGGCAGGCCCTGACCTGGCCCTTGTATGCGCCGCACCGGGTGGAAAATCTGGACCGGTTCTGTGTCTCCTTGTCGATGGATTTCCAGACCTGGCCGTCGCGGTTCCGCAACGGGGCGCTCTACACCAATGCCGTCATGCGCAGCCGGGGCGGCTCGCCGCGCTTCACCGATCTGATGGGGCAGGGGGAGTTGGCGGCGCGTTGGGCTGCGTCGCTCCTGCTGCGTCGCATGGGGGCGCTGAAAAGTCGGATCGCCCATTTCGAGCGCGACTTCCAGCCAGAGGTCGGGGTCGCCGATGGTGCGGGTGTCCTGAATCGCTGACGGCGAAGCTCCATTCTTACAAGGACTTCATGACCTCGATTTAAAATGACTTGAGGGCCTCTCAGGCTCACCTTCACTGCAGATCAGGAGAGGGACACCGTCATGAAGATCGCCGTTTACGCAGCCGCTTCCGCCGCCGTGCTGGCCGCCATCGCCGCCGCCCAGCCCGCTGCGGCCCAGGAGGCTGAAATCCGCAATGCGGTGGCCCGCGTTGTCGTCATTCCCGAAGACCGCGCCGATATTGCGGTGGAGATCACGCCAGGCTCGGCCGACCTGCCGCAACTGACGGTCGAGCGCCGCGGCGACAAGGTCCGCATCGACGGCGGTCTGGGCCGCCGCCGCAGCATGATGCAGTTCAGCAACGACAGCATTCGCGAGTGCAACAACGGTCGGGCCGACGCCCGTCAGCCGGGCGAGGGCGCGACGGTCGAACTGCGCGGCAAGGGGCGCATTCGCCTGGAGGACGCGCCGCTGATCGTGCTGCGCACCCCGCGTGACGTGGATGTGGAATCGGGGAGCGGCGTCTATGGCGCGGTGGGCCGGGGCGCGCGCTCCGTGGAGCTGGGCGCCGGGGGCTGCGGCAACTGGACCGTGGCCAATGTCGATGGCCGCCTCGACATCGGCGTGGGCGGCTCCGGCACGGTGCGCGCCGGAACCTCGCAGGCTCTGGACGCGTCGGTCGGCGGCTCGGGCTCGATCTTCGCCGGGGCGACAGGCGCGCTGGAAGCCAATGTCGGCGGTTCGGGCAGCATTGCTGTCGCCAGCATCAATGGTCCTGCGGATGTCTCCATCGGCGGGTCCGGCGACGTGACCATCAGGGGCGGTCGCGCCACCAGCATGGATGTGGCCGTGGCCGGTTCGGGCAATGTGCGCTTTGACGGCACCGCGGCCAGCCTGGACGCCTCGATCGCCGGATCGGGCGACGTGCGGGTGAGCGAAGTGACGGGCGTGGTGTCGCGCTCGATCGTCGGTTCGGGCGAGGTGCGCGTCGGACGCTGATCCGACCCGCCCTGCTACGGAAGAAGGCCCGGGAGCGTGGAACCCCCCGGGCCTTTTTGCTGCGCGGCGTGCGGCGCCTGGAGGGCGCGCACAGAAAAGCCCCGGCAGATTGCTCCGCCGGGGCTCCTTGCTTCGACTGTAGGGTCGAAGATGGGTGGGCGGCTTAGAAGCCAGCCAGGCCCGGCAGGCCGGCCAGGGTGCGACCCAGGTTGGCACCGGCGCGGTCCAGCGACTGCAGGGTGCCGCCGAAGTTGTAGCGAGCGCCGACCATGAAGACGTCGGCGTCGACGTCGACGTTGGCGAAGTCGGTCGACACGCGCTGGTACGAGCCGTTGACGCTGAACGGGCTGTTGGCGAACTGGTACTCGGCGCCGGCGCCGTAGGCCCAGACGTCAGCTTCGCCGAGGTCGGCGTCGACGTTGGTGTACGAGACGCCAGCGTTCAGGCGGAACGACGGGTTGACGTAGTAGGCGGCGTCGCCGCCGACGGTCCAGGCGTCAGCGCCGTCCAGGTCGGTGTAGGAGACCAGGCCGGTCAGGGTGGCCGAGGCGAGGTACTTCTGCACTTCAGCGCCGACCGAGAAGGTCTCGTCGCCGCCCAGGTCCGTGACGCCGACGAAGCCGCCGACGCGCAGGTCCGAACCGAAGGTCTTGGTCAGGTGAGCGGCGGCGGCGGCCGTGGTGTCGTCGCCGAAGTCGCTGTCAGCATAGTTGACGGCGCCGTTGACGGTCACGGTCCATTCCGGAGCGACCTGGAAGGCGCCGACGCCGTCCAGTTGAGCGCCGTCGGTCTTGAAGCCTTCAGCGTCGGTGTTGACGTAGCCGATGCCGGCCGAGCCGACGGCGTCTTGAGCGAAGGCCGGAGCGGCGATCAGGGTGGCGGCGGCGACCGAAGCGAGGAAGACGGTTTTCATTATGATTATCCTTTTTATGCGCCGCCGGGTTCGCACCTTGGCGGCAAGGGGAAGATAGGCCCCGCTTTGTCGTTTTGCCGTTACGAACTTGTCATATTTCAGTGGTTTGGGGCCGATGTTGCCGATGGGTGACGCATTGCGGCACGTTTGCGTCGCGAGGTGGAGCCATATTGCGGCGGAGGGTTAACGGCCCCGTCATGTGGTCAAGCTTTGGCCTCAAGCGTTAAGGGGATGGCCCTGAAATCATCTTCGTGACCTGTATATAAAGAGGCGGTCGGCGATCGGGCCGAAGAGTCGCAAAGCCCCGCCACGCCACGGTTTCCGTGCTTGACGAAAACGGAATCGGCGGGCATAAGCACCACTCTTGTTGGACCGGCTGTGCATCTTCGGGTGCAGACGCGGTTCGCAGGAACGACCTAAGTTGCTGTTCTTTGCAGAATTCTTGGGATTTCACGGCCTTCGCAGGTTACTGCGTGGGCCGATCGTTTTTGCGGATTTGCGTTTCCTGGGGGCGTCGCCCCGAGGCTCTGGTCTTTGAAATGGTTCACAGGGACGCGGTTCCGACCGCTTGGGAATAACAACCGATATGGATCAAAGCATCCGCATCAGGCTCAAGGCCTTCGACCATCGCGTCCTCGACTTTTCGACGCGCGAGATCGTCAACACCGCCAAGCGCACCGGGGCGACCGTTCGTGGTCCGATCCCGCTGCCGACCCTGATCGAAAAGTTCACCGTGAACCGCTCGCCGCACGTCGATAAGAAGTCGCGTGAGCAGTTTGAAATCCGCACGCACAAGCGCGTGCTCGACATCATCGACCCCACCCCGCAAACCGTGGACGCGCTCATGAAGCTCGACCTGTCGGCCGGTGTGGACGTCGAGATCAAGATTTAAGAAAGAAAGAGGCGGGATCCGACATGCGTACGGGCGTGATCGCCAAGAAACTGGGTATGACGCGCGTCTTCGCTGAAGACGGCGCGCACATCCCGGTCACGGTTCTGCAGCTGGATGGCTGTCAGGTCGTGGGTCAGCGCACTCAAGAGCGGGACGGCTACGTCGCCCTGCAACTGGGCGCCGGGACCAAGAAGGCAAAAAACACCAACAAGGCTCAGCGCGAAGTTTTCGCCAAGGCCGAGGTCGAACCTAAGCACTATGTGACCGAGTTCCGCGTTGACGCGGATGCTCTGCTGGACGTGGGCGCCGAGCTGTCGGCCGATCACTTCCTGGCAGGCCAGAAGGTCGACATCCAGGGCGAGACCATCGGTAAGGGCTTCGCCGGCGCCATGAAGCGCTGGAACTTCGGCGGTCTGCGCGCCACGCACGGCGTCTCGCTGTCGCACCGTTCGCACGGTTCGACCGGCCAGCGTCAGGACCCGGGCAAGACCTTCAAGGGCAAGAAGATGGCCGGCCACTACGGCCAGGAAGTCGTCACCCAGCAGAACCTGACCGTCGTCCGCGTGGACGCCGAGCGTGGCCTGATCCTGATCAAGGGCGCTGTCCCGGGTCACGACGGCAGCTACGTCAAGGTTCGCGACGCCGTTAAGAAGGCTCGTCCGGCTGAAGCCCCGTTCCCGGGCGCTGTGAAGTCGGCTGCTGCTCCGGCTGCTGCTGCTCCGGCAGTGGAAGCCAATGAAGGCGGTGAAGCGTAATGAAACTCTCGGTCATCAAACTCGACGGCAAGGCTGCTGGCGACGTTGAGCTGTCGGAAGCCGTCTTCGGCATCTCCGACATCCGCGGCGACCTGCTGGCCCGTTACGTCAACTGGCAGCTGGCCAAGCGCCGCGCCGGCACGCACAAGGTTCAAACCCGCAACGAGAACTCTCGTACGGGCAAGAAGATGTACAAGCAAAAGGGCACCGGCGGCGCTCGTCACGGTTCGCGCCGTGCTCCGCAGTTCGTCGGCGGTTCGCGCGCCTTCGGTCCGGTCGTTCGCGACCACGGCTATTCGCTGCCGAAGAAGGTCCGCGCCCTGGCTCTGCGTCACGCCCTGTCGTCCAAGGCCAAGGCCGGCGACCTGGTCGTGGTCGACAGCGTCTCGGTCAAGGAAGTCAAGACGGCCTCGCTGCGCGAGACCTTCGGCAAGCTCGGCTGGACCAAGGCCCTGATCATCGCGGGTCCGGAAGTCGACACGAACTTCGGCCTGGCCGCTCGCAACATCCCGCACATCGACGTCCTGCCGAACGCCGGCCTGAACGTCTATGACATCCTGCGGGCCGACAAACTGGTGCTGACCAAGGCGGCTGTCGAAGCCATCGAGGCGCGCTTCGCTGAGAAGGAAGCCGCATAATGGCCGCCGCTCAACCCACCGCCAAGCACTACGACACCATCCTGGCTCCGATCATCACGGAAAAGGCCACGATCCTGTCGGAACAGAACAAGGTCGTCTTCCGCGTCGCCGGCACGGCGACCAAGGACGAGATCGCTGCTGCGGTCGAAAGCCTGTTCAAAGTCAACGTCCTCAAGGTCAATACCCTGGTTCAAAAGGGCAAGACCAAGCGCTTCCGGGGCATCCTCGGTCGCCGCGTGGACATCAAGAAAGCGATCGTGACGCTGGCTGACGGCCAGTCGATCGACGTCACGACGGGGCTCTAAGACGATGGCCTTGAAAACCTACAATCCGACGTCGCCGGGCCGTCGCGCCCTGGTGCTGGTCGACCGGTCCGAGCTCCACAAGGGCCGTCCCGAGAAGTCGCTCGTTGAAGGCCTGACCAAGTCGGGCGGTCGCGGGCAGGGCGGTCGCATCGCTGTTCGCTTCCGCGGCGGCGGCGCCAAGACCCTGTATCGCAAGATCGACTTCAAGCGTCGCAAGTTCGACGCCATCGGTACGGTCGAGCGTCTGGAATACGACCCGAACCGTACGGCCTTCATCGCTCTGGTGACCTACGCCGACGGTGAGAAGACCTACATCATCGCTCCGCAACGCCTGAAGGCTGGCGACGTCGTCGTCGCCGGTGAGAAGGTCGACGTGAAGCCGGGCAACGCCATGCCGCTGCGCTCGATGCCCGTGGGTACGATCATCCACAACATCGAGATGAAGCCGGGCAAGGGCGCTCAGCTGGCCCGTTCGGCCGGCGCCTACGCCCAGCTGGTCGGCCGCGATCAGGGCTACGCCCAGATCCGTCTCGGCTCGGGCGAGCTGCGCATGGTCCTGGACTCCTGCATGGCCACCGTCGGCGCGGTGTCGAACCCCGACCACATGAACCAGAACCTCGGCAAGGCCGGTCGCGTTCGTCACATGGGCTGGCGTCCGCACGTTCGCGGCGTCGCCATGAACCCGATCGACCACCCGCATGGTGGTGGTGAAGGCCGGACCTCTGGTGGTCGTACCCCGGTTACGCCGTGGGGCAAGGACACCAAGGGCACCCGCACCCGCAAGAACAAGGCTACGGATAAGTTCATCATCCGTACTCGCCACGTGAAGAAGGCTCGCTAAGAATGGCCCGCTCCTCCTGGAAAGGCCCGTTTGTCGACGGGTATCTGCTCAAGAAGGCCGACGCCGTTCAAACGTCGGGCCGCAAGGATGTGATCAAGACCTGGTCGCGTCGCTCCACCATCCTGCCGCAGTTTGTCGGCCTGACCTTCGGTGTCCATAACGGCCAAAAGCATGTGCCGGTGATGGTCAACGAAGACATGGTCGGCATGAAGTTTGGCGAGTTCGCCCCGACCCGGAACTTCCCGGGTCACGCGGCGGACAAGAAGGCCAAAAGGAAGTAATCCATGGCCCAGTCCAAAAACGCCCGTCGCGTCGAGGCCACTGAGGCCCGCGCCAAGCTGGTTAACGTTCGCATCAGCCCTCAAAAGCTGAACCTGGTGGCCGCTTCGATCCGCGGTCTGCCGGTCCAGAAGGCGCTGAACGAGCTGGAATTCAGCCACAAGCGCATCGCTGGCGACGTCCGCAAGGTCCTGTACTCGGCGATCTCGAACGCCGAGAACAACCACAACCTCGACATCGACAACCTGTTTGTCGCCGAGGCCTTCGTGGGCAAGAACCTGGTGATGAAGCGCTTCGCGAGCCGTGCTCGTGGTCGCTCGTCGCGCATCCTGAAACCGTTCAGCGAGATCACGATCGTGGTCCGTGAAGCCGGCGAGGCCGCCTGATGGGACAGAAAATCAATCCGGTCGGTCTGCGCCTTGGCGTGAACCGCACGTGGGACAGCCGCTGGTTCGCCGGCGGCGCCGACTACGCCCGCCTGCTGCACCAGGACCTGAAGCTGCGTACGTGGCTGAAGGAACGTCTGGCTGCTGCCGGCGTGTCGCGCATCATCATCGAGCGTCCGCACAAGAAGTGCCGCGTGACGATCTACGCCGCCCGTCCGGGTGTCGTGATCGGCAAGAAGGGCGCTGACATCGAGAAGCTCCGCAAGGACATCTCGGCTCGCACCGAAGGCGAAGTTCACCTGAACATCGTCGAAGTCCGCAAGCCGGAAACCGACGCGCAGCTGATCGCTGAAAACATCGCTCAGCAGCTGGAACGCCGTATCGCCTTCCGCCGCGCCATGAAGCGTTCGATGCAGTCCGCCATGCGCCTCGGCGCCAAGGGCGTCCGCATCAACGTCTCGGGCCGTCTGGGCGGCGCCGAAATCGCTCGTATGGAATGGTACCGCGAAGGTCGCGTGCCGCTCCACACGCTGCGTGCCGACATCGACTATGGCTTCTACGAAGCCAAGACGACCTACGGCATCATTGGCGTGAAGGTCTGGGTCTTCAAGGGTGAGGTGCTCGAGCACGACCCGATGGCTCAGGACAAGCGCTGGGCCCAGGAAGCCTCGGGTCCGTCGTCCAACGAAGGCCGTGGCGGCCCCCGCGGTGATCGCGGTCCGCGCCGTGGTCGTGAGGGCTGATAGGCCATGTTGCAACCGAAAAAGACCAAGTACCGCAAGGCCTTCAAGGGCCGCATCCATGGCTCGGCCAAGGGTGGTTTCTCGCTGAACTTCGGCTCCTACGGCCTGAAGACGGTGGAACCCGAGCGTATCACTGCTCGCCAGATCGAAGCGGCTCGCCGCGCGATCACGCGTCAGATGAAGCGTCAGGGCCGCGTCTGGATCCGGGTCTTCCCGGATCTGCCCGTCACGGGCAAGCCCGCTGAAGTCCGGATGGGTAAGGGCAAGGGCGCCGTGGACCATTGGGCCGCACGCTGCCACCCGGGCCGTATCCTGTTCGAAATCGACGGCGTGCCGGACGATGTGGCTCGCGAAGCTCTGCGCCTCGGCGCCGCCAAGCTGCCGGTCCGCACCAAGGTGGTCACCCGCCTGGACGCCGGCATCGTTATGGAGCAAGCCGCGTAATGACCAAGATCGCTGATCTGCGGGCTCAAACCCCCGACCAACTGGCCGACGAGCTGCTGAAGCTCAAGAAGGAACAGTTCAACCTGCGCTTCCAGGCCGCCACCGGCCAGATGGAAAAGACCCACCGGGTCTCGGAAGTGCGCAAGGACATCGCCCGTATTTCCACGCTTCTGCGTGCGAACCGCGCGGCGGGTTAAGGAAACACCTATGCCCAAACGTATTCTTGAAGGCGTGGTCGTGTCCGACAAGGGCGACAAGACGGTCGTCGTGAAGGTCGAGCGCACTCTGCTGCACCCGGTCCTGAAAAAGATCGTCCGTCTGTCCAAGAAGTACCACGCCCACGATGAGGGCAACGCCCTCAAAGTCGGCGACGTCGCACGCATCGTCGAGTGCGCCCCCAAGTCCAAGCTGAAGCGTTGGGAAGTCGTTTCCCCCGCCTCGGCTTCCTAAAGAAAAGGATCGGATCCTATGATCCAGATGCAAACTAACCTGGAGGTCGCCGATAATTCGGGCGCTCGCCGGGTCATGTGCATCAAGGTGTTGGGCGGCTCGAAGCGCCGCTACGCCTCGGTGGGCGACACCATTGTCGCCTCGGTGAAGGAAGCTATCCCGCGCGGTCGCGTGAAGAAGGGCGACGTCGTTCGCGCCATCGTCGTTCGCACCGCCAAGGACATCCAGCGCAAGGACGGCTCGGTCATTCGTTTTGACAAGTCGGCCGCCGTCATCGTCAACAAGCAGAACGAGCCGGTCGGCACGCGTATCTTCGGCCCGGTTCCGCGCGAACTGCGCGCCAAGAACCACATGAAGATCATCTCGCTGGCTCCGGAGGTTCTGTAACCATGGCCGCCAAGATCAAGAAGGGCGACAACGTCGTCGTCCTGACCGGCAAGGACAAGGGACGCACCGGCCAGGTGCTGAAGGTCCTGCCGACCGAAAACCGCGTCGTCGTGCAAGGCGTCAACATGGTTCAGCGCCACACGCGCCCGACCCAGGCTGACCCGCAAGGCGGCATCAAGCACAAGGAAGCCTCGCTTCACCTGTCGAACGTCGCGATCGCCGACGCCAACGGCAAGGCGTCCCGCGTCGGCTTCAAGGTCGAAGGCGACGCCAAGGTTCGCTTCGCCAAGACCACGGGAGACGTCATCTAATGGCTGACACCAAGTACACGCCGCGTCTCAAGACCGAATATCAGGAGCGCATCCGCGCCGCCCTGAAAGAGCAGTTCGGCTACACCAACGAGATGCAGATCCCCAAGCTGGACAAGATCGTCCTGAACATGGGTGTCGGTGAAGCTGTCGCAGACTCCAAGAAGGTCAACATGGCCCTCAAGGACCTGACGGCCATCGCCGGTCAGAAGGCTGTGCCGACCAAGGCCCGTAACTCCATCGCCGGCTTCAAGCTGCGCGAAGGCATGGTCATCGGCGGCAAGGTCACGCTGCGCGGTGCTCAAATGTACGAATTCCTGGACCGCTTCATCACGATCGCGCTGCCGCGCGTGAAGGATTTCCGCGGCCTCAAGGGAACCTCGTTCGACGGTCGCGGCAACTACGCCACGGGTCTGAAGGAGCACATCGTGTTCCCCGAGATCAACTACGACCAGATCGACCAGATGTGGGGCATGGACATCGTTGTCTGCACCACGGCCAAGACCGATGCGGAAGCCAAGGCTCTCCTCACCGAGTTCAATTTCCCGTTCATCAAGAACTGATCGGGAAGGGAAGAGAACAATGGCTAAGAAAAGCGCCGTAAACCGTAACGAAGCCGTCAAGGCCCTGGTTGCGAAGTATGCCGCGAAGCGCGCCGCCCTCAAGGCGACCGCTAACGACGAGAGCCTGCCGCTGGAAGAGCGTTTCGACGCTCGTCTGAAGCTGGCCTCGCTGCCGCGCAACTCCGCGCCGACCCGCATTCGCAACCGCTGCGAAGTCACGGGCCGCCCGCGTGCTTACTACCGTAAGCTGAAGATGAGCCGGATCGCCCTGCGCGAACTGGGCAACCTGGGGCAGATCCCCGGCCTGACCAAGTCGAGCTGGTAAGGGGAGCGAACAGATATGATGATCAACGATCCCCTGAGCGACATGATCGCTCGCATCAAGAACGCGGCCACCCGCAAGCGTTCCAAGGTGCTGACCCCCGCCTCGCGTCTGCGTCAGCGCGTCCTCGACGTGCTGCAGGACGAAGGCTACATCCGCGGCTATTCGCTGGTTCAGAACCCCGGCGAGTTCCCGCAGTTCGAGATCGAGCTGAAGTACTTCGACGGCCAGCCGGTGATCGCTGAGATCGCCCGCGTGTCGAAGCCTGGCCGCCGCGTCTACTCGGCCATCACCGAGCTGAAGCCGGTCAAGAACGGCCTCGGCATCTCGATCCTTTCGACTTCGAAGGGCGTCATGTCCGACGCCGCCGCCCGCGACGCTAACGTCGGCGGCGAAGTCCTCTGCAGGGTCTACTGATATGTCCCGTATTGGCAAGAAAACCATCGCTGTGCCGAAGGGCGTGACTGTCACGCTCAACGGCCAGACCGTCTCGGTCAAGGGTCCCAAGGGCGAACGCTCCTGGACCGTGGCCGAAGAAATCGAAGTCAAGCAGGAAGGCGACGAACTGTCGCTGACCCCGCGTTCGGACACGCCTCGCGCTCGCGCGATGTGGGGTCTGTCGCGCACCCTGGTCGACAACATGGTCACCGGCGTGACCTCGGGCTTCGAAAAGACCCTGGAACTGGTCGGCGTGGGTTACCGCGCTGCGCTGAAGGGCCAGGCTCTGTCGCTGCAGCTCGGCTTCTCGCATGAAGTCGACATCGCGCCGCCGGCCGGCATCACCTTCGTCGTGCCGAAGCAGACCGAGATCAAGATCTCGGGCAACGACAAGCAGGCCGTTGGTGAAATCGCCGCCGTCATCCGCAAGCTGCGTCCGCCGGAACCCTACAAGGGCAAGGGCGTGCGCTATCAGGGCGAGACCGTCCGGCGCAAGGAAGGCAAGAAGAAGTAAGTCATGGCTCTTTCTCTGCAACAACAAGCCAAGCGCCGCGCCGAACGCAACCGTCGCCGCCTCAAGGCTGTCGCCAACGGTCGTCTGCGTCTGTCGGTCTTCCGTTCGGACAAGAACATCTCGGCCCAGATCATCGACGACGCCCAGGGCGTCACGGTGGCCGCCGCTTCGTCGCTGGAAGGCGGCAAGGGTTCCAAGGGTTCGGACGTCGCCGCAGCTGCTGCGATCGGCAAGCTGATCGCCGAGCGCGCCAAGGAGAAGGGCGTCACCGACGTCGTCTTCGACCGCGGCGGCTACATCTATCACGGCCGCGTCAAGGC
This sequence comes from Brevundimonas sp., assembly GCF_032055285.1. Classification (GTDB taxonomy): domain Bacteria; phylum Pseudomonadota; class Alphaproteobacteria; order Caulobacterales; family Caulobacteraceae; genus Brevundimonas. The sequence continues at coordinate 386,918 of NZ_DAMBRE010000004.1, read as the reverse complement.
GCTGGCGGAGGCCGCGCGTGAAGCCGGCCTGAACTTCTAAGGGATCGAGAAGCATGGCTCGTGAACCCCAACGCGGACAAGGTGGTCAGAACCGCGACCGCCGCGACCGTAACGCTCCCGTTGTCGACGGCCCGGATTCGGACATCGTCGAGAAGCTGGTGCACATCAACCGCGTCGCCGCCACCGTTAAGGGCGGACGTCGTTTCTCGTTCGCAGCCCTGATGGTTGTGGGCGACGGCAAGGGCCGGGTCGGCTTCGGTCATGGCAAGGCGCGTGAAGTGCCGGAAGCCATCCGCAAGGCGACTGAAGAAGCCAAGAAGACCATGATCCGCGTGCCTCTTCGTGAGAACCGCACCCTGCACCACGACGGCAACGGCCGTTGGGGCGCCGGCAAGATCATGATGCGCGCTGCCCCTCCCGGCACCGGCGTCATCGCCGGCGGTCCGATGCGTGCGGTCCTCGAAACCCTCGGCGTCCAGGACGTCGTCGGCAAGTCGACCGGTTCGTCGAACCCCTACAACATGATCCGCGCGACCTTCGAAGCTCTGAAGGTTCAATCGTCGCCGCGTCAGGTTGCTGCAAAGCGTGGCAAGAAGGTCGCCGACCTGATGGGCCGCCGCAACGACGGCGCCTCGGCGCCTGAAGCTGTCGAGGGCTGATAGACATGGCCAAGAAAGAACAAGCCACCGTCACGGTTCGCCAGACGGCCAGCCCGATCCGCCGCAAGTCGGATCAGCGCGCCACTCTGTCGGGCCTGGGTCTGAACCGCATCGGCCGTGAGTCGACGCTGGAAGACACCCCCTCGGTCCGTGGGATGATCGCCAAGGTCGCCCACATGGTCGAAGTGGTCGAAAAATAAGACGATGCGCCCTCTCCCGGAAACGGGAGAGGGCGTTTCTCTTTGAAGAAGCATCTTGCGATGCTGCAACGGGCCGCCTAGAAGCGGCCTTCAATTTTTCCAACGCCGAGTCAGGCGCGATCGCTTGATCGACCTGGCGCTAGAACCCGAAAGGATCAGGCACATGAAACTGAACGAAATTCGCGACAACGAAGGCGCACACACCAAGCGCATGCGCGTCGGCCGCGGCCCGGGTTCGGGCAAGGGCAAGACCGCCGGTCGCGGCGTCAAGGGTCAGAAGTCGCGTACCGGCGTCGCCATCGGCGGCTTCGAGGGCGGCCAGATGCCGCTGTACATGCGTATGCCGAAGCGCGGCTTCAACAACCCGAACGCGCTGAAGCTGGCCGAAGTCAACCTGTGGCGCGTGCAAGAAGCCATCGATGCCGGCAAGCTGGACGCCAAGGCTGAAATCAACGGCGCCGCCCTGGTGGCCGCCGGCGTGATCCGTCGCGTCAAGGACGGCGTGCGCGTGCTGGGCGAAGGCGAACTGAAGGCCAAGCTGAACCTGGTCGTCTGGTCGGCCTCGTCGGGCGCGATCAAGGCCATCGAAGCCGCTGGCGGCAAAGTTGAGCAACAGCGCATCGCCGCTGAAGCCAAGGCCGCTGCTCGCCTCGAGAAGCGCAACGCCGCCAAGGGCAAGGCTCCGGCTCCCAAGGCTCCGCTGGGCGACGCCAACAAGATCTCGGCCCGCGCCAAGCGCGCCGCGGCCAAGGCCTAAATCGATATCGTCATCCCGTGCGGGCGCTGCTGACGCGGCGTCCGCCGGGATCATCCGCACCGGGATGACGAAATTCATGAAAGCGGCCCTCGCAAGACGGCCGCTTTCCGCCTATCTGACGACGGGCATAGTCGTGGGGACCGCCTAATGGCTTCGGCCGCTGAACAACTCGCCGCCAATATGAACATGGGCTCGTTCGCGAAAGCGACCGAGCTGCACAAACGCCTGCTGTTCACGCTGGGCGCGCTGCTGGTCTATCGGATCGGCACCTATGTTCCGATTCCGGGCATTAATTCCGAGGCCTTCCTGGCCTTCTTCCAGAACCCTGATGGCCAGCGCGGCATCCTGGACATGTTCAACATGTTCTCGGGCGGCGCGGTCGAGCGTATGGCCGTCTTCGCGTTGAACGTGATGCCTTACATCTCGGCCTCGATCATCGTGCAACTGATGGGCGCGGTCTATCCGCCCTGGGAGAAGCTGAAGAAGGAAGGCGGCGAAAGCGGCCGCAAGCAGCTGAACCAGTACACTCGCTACCTGACGGTCTTCCTGGCTCTGGCCCAGTCCTTCGGTATCGCGGCGGGGCTGAACGCCCAGGCCGGTCTGATCGACGAGCCGGGGATCTTCTTCATCATCTCGACGGTCACCACCCTGACCGGCGGCACCATGTTCCTGATGTGGTTGGGCGAGCAGGTGACGGCGCGCGGCGTCGGCAACGGCATCTCGCTGATCATCTTCGCCGGTATCGTGGCGGTTCTGCCGTCCACCGTGGCCCGTCTGCTGGGCCTGGCCCAACAGGGTCAGATGTCGGCCTTCGTGCTGCTGTTCATCGCCATCCTGGCTGTGGCCACCATCGTCTTCATCGTCTTCATGGAGCGCGCCCAGCGCCGCCTTCTGATCCAGTATCCGAAGCGCCAGGAAGGCAACCGCATGACGGGCGGTGAGCGCTCGTTCCTGCCGCTGAAGGTCAACACCGCCGGCGTCATTCCCGCCATCTTCGCCTCGTCACTTCTGATGCTGCCGACGACGGTGGCCACCTTCACCGCCCAGGCCAACCTGCCCGAGTGGATGAGCTGGCTGCCGCTGGTGACGGCGCAACTGACGCACGGCCAGCCGCTGTTCATGATCCTGTATGCGGTCCTGATCGTCTTCTTCTGCTTCTTCTACACCTCGATCACCTTCAACCCCGAGGACACGGCCGAGAACCTGCGCAAGTACGGCGGCTTCCTGCCGGGCATCCGTCCGGGCAAGCGCACGGCCGAGTATCTGGACTATGTCCTGACGCGCCTGACGGTGATCGGCGCCGCCTACATCACCGCGGTCTGCCTGCTGCCCGAGTTCCTGGTCAGCAGCCTGGGCAACAGCCTCTACTTCGGAGGAACGTCTATCTTGATCGTCGTCTCGGTCACGATGGACACTGTGGCTCAGATTCAGTCCCAACTGCTGGCGCACCAGTACGAGGGCCTGATCAAGAAGGCCAAGCTGCGTGGTCGTGGCGGTCGGGGCGGCGCCGCCCCCGCCCGACGCTAATCGGGTAGGGGAGCCCGCAAGATGAACCTGATCCTGTTCGGGCCGCCCGCGGCCGGCAAGGGAACGCAAGCCAAGCGTCTGGTCGAGGAGCGGGGCATGATCCAGCTGTCGACCGGCGACATGCTTCGCGCCGCGATCGCCTCAGGCTCGGAACTGGGCCTAAAGGTCAAGGACGTGCTGGCGCGCGGCGACCTCGTCACGGACGAGATCGTCATCGCCCTGATCGAGGACCGTCTGCCGGAGGCCGAGGCCGCCGGCGGCGCCATCTTCGACGGCTTCCCGCGCAACGTGGCCCAGGCCGAAGCCCTGGACGCCATGCTGGCCAAGCGCGGCGCCCAGATCGATCGCGTCGTCCGCCTCAAGGTCGACGACGCCGCCCTGACCGCCCGCATCGGCAAGCGTTTCGCCGAGCAGGGCCGCCCGGACGACAATCCTGAGACCTTTAAGGACCGTCTGGCCGTCTACAACGCCCAGACCGCGCCTCTGCTTCCCTACTATGAAGCTCAGGGCAAGTTGGCCGAGATCGACGGCATGGGCGACATCGCCACGGTCGCCGCCGCAATCGACGGCGCGATCGCCTGATAGGCCTGATCTGAAGCGGCGTTCGGGCGTTAGATTCCGGACGACCGCATTCAGGAGGCGCTCTTGACCGACAAACCGACGACGCGTCGCCGTGTTCTGGAGCGTTCCAGCGTCGCGGGTGTCGTCGGCCTGGCCCATGTGGGCCTGTTTCTACTTTTGGGCCAAGTTCAGGCCGAGCGGTTCGCGCCGCCAGATCCGCCCATTGTCGTGGATCTGGTTCGGCTGCCGCCCCCTCAGCGAGAGCCGCCGCCTTCACCGCCCACGCCATCGTCCGTTGCGGGCGGCGGTAGTCCGTCAGCACCCTCGGTTGTCCGACCCGTTCGGACCAGACCGGCTTCGCCTCCTCCCGAAATCTCTGCGCCGAGGCGACCCGCGCCCGAACAAGCCTTGGTGATCGGCGTGGCGCCGTCGCCGTCGGCCACGCCAGGTCCAGGTCTGGGGGAGCAAGGCGAGGGAACCGGCGGGGGGAGCGGCTCGGGAGACGGGCGCGGCGCCGGTGACGGACGGTTCCGCCTGTTGCGCGGCCCGAGCATGGGGGAACTGCGTCGTCTTCATCCGCCCTCAGCCTTTCGGCAGAGGATCGGCGGGCGGGCCACCCTATCCTGCCGCATCCGAATCGATACCCGGCTTGAGGCCTGCCGCGTCATCGATGAAAGCCCGCCAGGCATGGGCTTCGGCCAGGCGGCCCTTGAGGCTTCGGTCTATTTCCGCTTCCAGCCGCCCACGCGTGACGGCGCGCCGGTGGATGGGCATGAGGCGCCGATCACGGTCCTGTGGCCATGATGCTGACGCGACAGATTTTCATTCGCGTGAGACCGTGCGATAAATTTCACCGTTATCTCGCGGGCGGAGGTCGTCATGACAGCCATCATGCATTTCAGATCCATGGACGGTCGGCGTCTGACGGCCATGGCAGGCGTCAGTCTGGTCCATGTCATCCTGCTTCTTGGCCTCGCGCTGGCTCCCCGCGATGCGCCAATCAACAGTCTGCCTCAACCCGTCGTTGATGTTCTGATGATGCGTGCGCAGCGCGTGACGCCTCCGGAAGCGGCGACGCATGCGGGTGGAGGAGGGGCGGCGGCCGCGTCGAGGATACATGCGCCGCCGACCGTGCCGGTCGATCCCGAGTTGCCGGCGCCGATCGCTCAAGCCCCTGTGCCGGAACTCGTGGTCGGATTGGCTCCCCTTGCGGACTTGGCGCCCGGCCTGGGCTTGGGCGGTGAAGGGGCAGGGACCGGGGCCGGTAACGGCGATGGGGCCGGCGATGGGCCGGGACGAGGGACGGGACCTGTGCTTATCCAAGGTCCGCAAGGGGCCATCATGTCCGCGAACGCTTCCGAAAGCGCGCTTGCCGCCTCAGGGCGGCCCTATGCCGTGCTGCAATGCTATATTCGGGTGGGCAGCGAGCGCCTCGAGAACTGTCGGGTGACGAGCGAGCATCCAGCCGGGGCGGGGATAGGGCGGTCAGCGCTTGGGAAGGCTCAAGAGTTCCGCTACAAGCCGCCGGGACGCATGGGGCGTTTCGGCGGACGGCACCGCCAGACAGTGGCCATCGCCTTCCCGCCGGAAGCCGCTGCAACCTCGCCAGGCGGCCGGCATTGACGCCGATAGAATCCCCTGTATAAGGGCCGCTTCCGCGAAGGGCGCACACGTTCCAGGTCTGTTGACCGGAGCGGTTTCCGCGTCTGTTTAAGCGTATCTGGAGATTCTCGTGGCCCGTATCGCTGGCGTCAACATTCCGACCAACAAGCGCGTCGAAATCGCGCTTCAGTACATCCATGGCATCGGCGCGCACGCCGCCAAGGAAATCACCGCGAAGGTCGGCATTGAGCCCGCTCGCCGCGTCAACTCGCTGACCGATGCTGAAATCCTGCAGATCCGTGAAACGATCGACAAGGATCACACCGTCGAAGGCGACCTGCGTCGCGAAACCTCGATGAACATCAAGCGTCTGATGGACCTGGCCTGCTACCGCGGCCTGCGTCACCGCAAGGGCCTGCCGGTCCGCGGTCAGCGCACGCACACCAACGCCCGCACCCGCAAGGGCCCGGCCAAGCCGATCGCCGGCAAGAAGAAGTAAGAGAAAGAGCTGACCGATGGCTAAGGAACCGGGTCGCATTAAGCGCCGCGAACGCAAGAACATCACGTCGGGCGTGGCTCACGTGAACGCCTCTTTCAACAACACCATGATCACGATCACGGACGCCCAGGGGAACGCGATTTCCTGGTCGTCGGCCGGTCACATGGGCTTCAAGGGTTCGCGCAAGTCGACCCCGTACGCCGCCCAGATGGCTGCCGAAGACGCCGGCAAGAAGGCTCAAGAGCACGGCGTGAAGACGCTGGAAGTCAACGTTTCGGGTCCGGGTTCCGGCCGTGAATCGGCGCTCCGCGCTCTGCAGGCCGTCGGTCTGACGATCACGACCATCCGCGACGTCACTCCGATGCCGCACAATGGTTGCCGTCCGCCCAAGCGCCGCCGCGTCTAATCGCGACAGCGTTTCAGGCACCCCCAATCTCCGTCGGCTCCACCATGGCCTCGTCGACAAGGCCGGAGCCGACGAAATCCGTTCGAGGGACTCTATGATCGAAAGAAACTGGCAAGAGCTGATCCGTCCCGAGAAGCCGCAAGTCGAGGGCGGCTCCGACCCGCTGCGCAAGGCGCGTCTGGTCGCTGAGCCCCTCGAGCGTGGTTTCGGTGTGACGCTCGGCAACGCGCTTCGTCGCGTTCTGCTGTCCTCGCTGCAAGGCGCGGCGGTTACGGCCATCCAGATCGACGGCGTCGTTCACGAGTTCTCGTCGCTGGAAGGCGTCCGGGAAGACGTGGTCGATATCGTCCTGAACATCAAGCAACTGGCGCTGCGCATGCACGCCGAAGGCCCCAAGCGCATGACTCTGCGCGCCACGGGCCCCGGCGTCGTCACGGCGGGTCAGATCGAAGTTCCGGCTGACATCGAGGTTCTGAACCCCGACCACGTTATCTGCACGCTGGACGACGGCGCTTCGATCCGCATGGAACTGACGGTCCAGAACGGCAAGGGCTACGTCGCCGCCGAACTGAACCGCCCGGAAGATGCGCCGATCGGCCTGATCGCCGTCGATGCCCTGTACTCGCCGGTCAAGCGCGTCGCCTATCGCGTCGAGCCGACCCGTCAGGGCCAGTCGATGGATTACGACAAGCTGATCCTGGAAGTTGAAACCAACGGCGCCGTCTCGCCGGTTGACGCGGTGGCTTACGCCGCCCGCATCCTGCAAGACCAGCTGCAGATCTTCATCACCTTCGACGAGCCGACCAAGGCTGTTGAGGCTACGGACGGCAAGCCCGACCTGCCCTTCAACCCGGCCCTGCTCAAGAAGGTCGACGAACTGGAGCTGTCGGTCCGTTCGGCGAACTGCCTGAAGAACGACAACATCGTCTACATCGGCGACCTGATCCAGAAGACCGAGGGCGAAATGCTTCGCACCCCGAACTTCGGCCGCAAGTCGCTGAACGAGATCAAGGAAGTTCTCGCGACGATGGGCCTGTCGCTCGGCATGGACGTGCCGAACTGGCCGCCCGAAAACATCGAAGATCTGGCCAAAAAGTTCGACGACCAGATCTGATCATCAACCCTCCGCCCAGCGCCAGTCGGCGCGGATGGGGCGGTTAGAATGAAAAGGCCCCAGGTCCCGCCCCTTTGATTAGGCCGGAAACCAGGGTTGAGTAGGAGAGACCCCGATGCGCCACGGCGCCGCTTACCGCAAGCTCGGCCGTACGGTCAGCCACCGCCAAGCCATGTTCGCCAACATGGCCGCCTCGCTGATCAAGCACGAGCAAATCACGACCACTTTGCCCAAGGCGAAGGAACTGCGTCCCTTCGTTGAAAAGCTGGTCACGCTCGCCAAGAAGGGCGACCTGCACGCCCGTCGTCAGGCCATCAGCGCCGTCCGCGACGTGCCGCAAGTCGGCAAGCTGTTCGAAACGATCGGCCCGCGCTACGCCGAACGTTCGGGCGGTTACATCCGCATCATGAAGGCCGGCTTCCGTCACGGCGACAACGCCGCGATGGCCGTGATCGAGTTCGTCGATCGCGACGTCGAAGCCAAGGGCAAGGACTCCGGTCCGGTCTTCGCCATCGAGGGCGACGAAGCCTAATCAGCTTCACCGTTTCCGGTGTAGAATGAAAAAAGGGCGGCGGGTTTCGGACCTGCCGCCCTTTTTGCTTTGGGGCGACCGATGGACGATGCGATCAGGGTACTGGCAGACCAGCGGGTGTTCGTCTGCCCTGAAGACGGACCGCATCTGGATGGCGAGGCCGCCGCCTTGGATCTGATGGGGCGTCTGTGGGGGCTGGAGGCCGACTGGGTGGCCGTGCCGACGTCGCTTCTGGCCGCGGACTTCCTTCACCTGAAGACGGGCGTGCTGGGCGCGGTCGTGCAGAAGTTCGTCAACTATCGCCTGAAGCTGGCTGTGGTGGGGGACATCACGACCCCCGTGGCGGCCAGTGAGGCCCTGCGCGATTTCGTCGGAGAGGCGAATGCGGGTCGGCATGTTTGGTTCGTCGCTGATCTGGAGGAACTGGAGCAGCGGCTGGCGGCACGCATGGTCGGCTGACACATTGTCAGGGTCGGTCCTTGCAGCGATACAGGCTCCATGACCCAGCATCAGGATCGCATCGTGGCCTTTGCTCCCACTCATCGGGAGGCGTGGAAGCGGCTGAACACCGATTGGCTGATCGACGGCGGGTTCGCCCTGGAGGCCAAGGATCACCTGACGCTGGATGATCCGGTGGGGCAGATCCTGTCCAGGGGCGGTCATATCTTCTTCGCCGAGCGCGACGCTGTTCCTGTCGGCTGCTGCGGCCTGATCGCCATGGCGGACGGCGGGTTCGAGGTCACCAAGATGACGGTGCGGCCTGAGGCGCGTGGCGGCGGGCTGGCGCTGCGGCTGCTGGAGGCTTGCGAGGCGGCGGCGCGGGATGCGGGCGCGCACCGCCTCTACCTGGAGACCAGCTCGACCCTGGGGCCGGCCCTGAGCCTCTATGCCCGCTTCGGTTTCGTGACCCTGGCGCCGCAGCCGACGCCCTATGCGCGCTGCGACGTCTGGATGGAGAAGCGGCTGTAGCCGCTACTCCTTCGACAGGTCCTGACGGCTGAACCACCATAGCGACAGGCCAAAGGGGATGAAGCTCCACAGGGCTAGGCTGGTGACAGCGCGCCACACGACGCCTTCTTGCAGGACCGCCGCCGGTATGCCGCCCAGTATGACGGCCTTTAGGGTCTCATAGGCGGCGCCGGGGAACAGCAGCAGGGTCTGCCAGTCGACGGGACTCCAGCCCAGGATCGGAGTGGCGGTCACCAGCAGGCCCTGGGCCACGCCGACGACCAGAGGCACGAACAGGGCGGCTAGTTGCGAGCGCGTCAATGTCGCGGCCAACAGGCTGAGCAGCAGGAACTGGATCACCCGCATATAGCCCAGCAGGAAGAGCAGAGCGAAATCGCGCGCCTCCTGGCCGCCGAAGTCGAAGATCAGGTTCCTGTCGAGGATCAGCCCCTTGGCGACGGCGCCGATCAGGGCGGCCAGCACGAACAGCAGCAGGCCGGTCAGGGTCATCAGCTTGACCGCCCCGGCCTTGCCCATGATCAGGTTGGCGCGACTGTTGCGCGCGGTGATCAGGCGCCAGGTTTCCCAGCGATAGTCGCCGGCGAAGACCGTCGCCGCGCCGATCAGCAGAAAGGCCAGCAGGGCGGGATTGGCCAACTGGCCGGCACTCGAGATCAAGGTCGTGCCGATGTCGAGGACGTTGTTGACGTCCGTCATCTGGGGCGGCAGTTGATCTGCCATACGCTCGACCTTGGCGTCGAAGAAGGCGCCGCCGATCGCTGCGGCTAGGACGATCACCGGCACGAAGATCAGGCTCCATGACAGGACCGTGCGGTTTCGTGTCAGCCGATAGGCTTCGGAACGGATGGCGTCAGCCAGCATGGAGGGCCTCGCGGATTTGCGCCTCGGTGCGCGCGGGGCCGGTCTCGGCCATGAAGACGCTTTCCAGATCGGCGCCGACCCAGCGGGCCTCGTCGATGTCCACGCCCTGTTCGATCAGGGCGCGCAGCAGGGCGGGGCCCTCGGCGCGGGGAATGGCGGCCAGAACGGCGTCGCCGTCCAGCGACCCCTTGTCGCCCAGGACGCCCATGATCTTGGCTAGCGGCGTGGCCGACAGGCGCAGGCGCTCGCCGGCGGCGGTCAGGTCGCTGACCTTGCCCTCGGCGGCCAGGGTTCCGCGATTGAAGATGGCCACGCGGTCGCAGACGCGCTGGACCTCGAGCAGTTGGTGGCTGGCCAGGATGATGGTCACGCCGTCGTCGTCGGCCAGGCTGCGGATCAGGGCGCGCATTTCCTGGATGCCGGGCGGGTCCATGCCGCTGGTCGGCTCATCAAGGATGACGAGATCGGGTTTGGTCATCAGGGCGGCGGCGACGCCGAGGCGCTGCAACATGCCGACCGAGAAGCCGCGCACGCGGCGATTGGCGGCCTCGGTCAGGCCGACGCGGTCCAGCCAGGCGTCGATGGCGGCCTCCTTGCCCATGCCGTGGGCCAGGGCCAGCCATTCCAGCACCTGACGCGCGGTCATGTAGGGCGGGAAGCGCGGGGTCTCGATCATCGAGCCCATGCGGCGCGTCACGGCGGGATCGCCGGTGTGCTGGCCCAGGACCCGGACCTCGCCCGCCGTCGGCCGGATCAGGCCCAGCAGGATGCGGAACAGGGTGGACTTGCCGGCGCCGTTCGGCCCCAGCACGCCGTAAACCCCGCCGCGCGGGATGCTCAGGCTCAGCCCGTCCAGGGCGCGCACCGCGCCATAGGTTTTGGTCAGGCCGATCGTTTCGATAACAGCGGTCATGCGGCAGAGCTTGGCCCGGTGGGGATAAACCGGCAAGCCGTCTTCTGCCTGTCGCAGATTAAGCTTAGGCAATCTCCCCGAAGTCGCTTCGGAGTTCCCCATGTTTTCTCGCGTCGCGGGCCTGTGCCTGGCCCTGCTGCTGACCGCCTGCGCCACCACGCCGGCTCAGACCCCCGAGCCGCACCCGGTCGATCCGCCGCTGGTCATGCTGATCTCCATCGACGGGTTCCGCGCCGACTATCTGGATCGAGGCGTCACCCCCAACCTGTCGCGGCTGGCGGGCGAGGGGGCGACGGGGCCGATGCGGCCGTCCTTCCCCAGCGTGACCTTCCCCAACCACTATACGCTGGTGACGGGCCTGCACCCCGACCACCACGGCATCGTCGGCAACAATATGATCGACGCCGAGCTGGGCCGGTTCTCACTGAGCAACAAGCAGGCGGTGACCGACCGTCGCTGGTGGGATCAGGGCGAGCCGATCTGGGTCTCGGCCGAGAAGGCGGGGGTGAAGACCGCAACCATGTTCTGGCCGGGCTCCGAGGCCGATATCCGCGGCATGCGCCCGACCTACTGGACCACCTTCGATCAGGGGATGCCGGGCGATGCGCGCGTGGACCGCGTGCTGCAATGGATGGACCTGCCGACGGATCAGCGCCCGCAACTGACCACCCTCTATTTCGACATCGTGGACACCCAGGGCCACCACAACGGCCCCGACGCGCCCGAAACCGCCGAGGCCATCCGTTCGGTCGACGCCTCCATCGGCCGTCTGGTCGAGGGGCTGAAGGCGCGCGGCCTGTATGAGCGCACGATGCTGGTGGTCGTCTCCGATCACGGCATGGCCGCGACCTCGCCCGAGCGCGTGACCTGGATCGACGACCTGATCGATCCGGCGGCGATCCAGATCATCTATTCCGGCGCGGTGACCTTCCTGAACCCGGTCGCCGGTCGCGAGGCCGAGGTCGAGGCGGCGCTGCTGGGCTCGCGTCCGCATCTCGACTGCTGGAGGAAGAGCGAGATCCCGGCCCGTTTCGTCCTGGGCTCCAACCCGCGCGTTTCGGCCATCGTCTGCGCCTCGGAACCGGGCTGGACCTTCACGACCAGGGCGCGGCCGATGACCAAGCCGGGCGGGGCGCATGGCTATGACAACTTCTCGCCGGACATGGCGGCCATCTTCATCGCTCACGGGCCGGGCGTGGTGCAGGGGCGTCGCCTGCAGGATCTGGACAGCGTCGACGTCCAGCCCTTCCTCGCCCGTCTTTTGCGCATCGACGCCCCGCGCGGCGACGGTCGGGCGGAGGACACCCTGCCGGTGACTATGCGCTGATCTGCGCGTCGGGGATGGGCGCGTCGGGACGTCGTCGCTAAAAGGGCGCTCCAACAGATCGGCGTTCCATGTCCCTGCATCATCCAAAGGTCCGCCGCGCGGCGATCGCCTTCATCCTCGTGACCGCCGTGCTGGACATCGTGGCCATGGGGATCGTCATCCCTGTGCTGCCGCACCTGATCGAGGAGTTCGTAGGCTCCAACGCCCAAGCGGGGCTGCTGAATGGGCTCTTCATCGCCCTGTGGGCCGGGATGCAGTTCCTGGCCTCGCCGGTGATCGGCTCGCTGTCGGATCAGTATGGGCGGCGACCCGTCATCCTGATCAGCTGCGCCGGGCTGGCGGCGGACTATGTGTTGATGGCGCTGGCGCCCAACCTGTGGTGGCTGGCAGCGGGGCGGCTGATTGCGGGGGTCACCTCGTCCAGCTTCACCACCATCTACGCCTACATGGCCGACATCACTGAGCCGGAGAAGCGGGCGCGCGCCTACGGCCTGATTGGCGCGGCCTTCTCGGGCGGCTTCGTGCTGGGCCCAGTGCTTGGCGGGTTTCTGGGCGAGTTCGGGCCGCGCGTGCCGTTCTGGGTGGCGGGCGGCCTGTCGGGCGTGGCCTTCCTCTATGGTCTGTTCATCCTGCCGGAGAGCCTGGCGCCCGAGAAGCGCATGAAATTCAGCTGGGGCCGCGCCAATCCGGTCGGGGCCATGATGCTGCTGCGTCGCCATGCCGAACTGACTGGCCTCGCGATCGTGAACTTCCTGCTCTACTTCGCTCACCACGTCTTTTCGGCGGTCTTCGTCCTCTATGCCGGGCTGAGATACGGCTGGGGGCCGTGGGAGGTCGGGATGCTGCTGGCCCTGGTCGGCGTGCTGGACATGATCGTCCAAGGCGTTCTGGTCGGGCCGGTCTCGAAGAAGCTGGGCGACCGGATGACCATGATCTTCGGCCTGTGCGGCGGGACGGTTGGCATCGCCCTGATGGGCTGGGCGCCGACGGGCGTCGCCTTCATCATCGCCATGCTGCCCAACGCCCTGTGGGGACTGGCCATGCCGACGCTGCAATCGCTGATGACGCGGCGGGTGGGCGAGAGCGAGCAGGGCCAACTTCAGGGCGCCAACATGAGCGTCGCCTCCATCGCCGGGGTGGCCTCGCCGCTGTTCTTTGGCTGGATCTATTCGGAGTCGGTGGAGCAGGGCATGTGGGCGCCCAATCCGGGCCTGGCCTTCTATCTGGCGGCTGTCGTTCTGGCGCTGGCGGCCCTGATCGGCTGGATGACCGCGCGGCGGGCGGAACGGGACGAGGTCACGCTCGTTTGATCGCGACGCGGGCGTCAGGCTTGGCTGTTGGCCTTGATCCTGTCTCAAACCCGTTGCGCAATGCCTTGTAAACTCAGCCTTCCGAACGAGACCGGACGACATGAAGACTTCCCGACTGGCCCTCGCCGCCGCCCTGATGCTGTCCGCCTGCGGCCAGCCGCAACCGTCCAAGGCCCAGGAAGGCGTCTTCGCCGAACAGCCGCGTCAGGCGCCGCGCGACGCGGGCGCCATGAAGTCCAGCTTCGCCCCTGTGGTGCGCGAGGCGGCGCCCGCCGTGGTCAACATCTCGGCGCGCGGCGTGCAGCAGGTTCGCGATCCCTTCTTCGAGATGTTCGGCGGCGGCCCGCAGGCGCGCGTGACCGGCTCCATCGGTTCGGGCGTCATCGTGCGGTCCGACGGGGTGGTGGTGACCAACAACCACGTTATCGAGAACATGCAGCAGATCCGCGTCACCCTGAATGACCGGCGCGAATATGCGGCCAAGGTGTTGCTGGCGGACTCGCGCTCCGACATCGCCGTGCTGCAACTGGAGGGCGTCGAGGGCAGCCTGCCGGTGTTGCGGATCGACGATCAGGAAGAACAGCAGGTCGGCGATCTGGTCCTGGCCATCGGCAACCCCTTCGGCGTGGGTCAGACCGTGACGACCGGGATCATTTCTGCCCTGAACCGCACCGAGACGGGGATCAGCGATTCCGGCTCCTTCATCCAGACCGACGCGGCGATCAACCCCGGCAACTCCGGCGGGGCCCTGGTCGACATGGACGGCGACCTGATCGGCATCAACACGGCCATCTTCTCGCGCACCGGCTCCTCGACCGGCGTGGGCTTCGCCGTGCCGGCGACGATGGTGAAGCGGGTGGTGGATTCGGCTGCCGGCGGGGCCAAGGCCGTGGTGCGGCCTTGGCTGGGCGTGAAGGGCGACACCGTCAGCGCCGACATCGCCCGCAGCCTGGGCCTGTCGCGGCCGCAGGGCTTGATCATCACCGAGGTCTATCCGCAGGGACCGGGCGCGCGTGCGGGTCTGGAGGAAGGCGACGTCATCACCGCCATCGACGGGGCCGAGATCAACGACCAGGGCGGTCTGAACTTCCGCGTCGGCACCCGCTCGCCCAATGACACGGTGGCCGTGACCATCCTGCGCGACGGGCGGACCCAGGCGGTGAACGCCCGCGTCTCGGCCCTGCCGGGCGACGCCGACCCGGGAGCGGGCGCGACCGTGGGGCAGGGGGCTTTGGCTGGGCTTCGCGGAGTGGCGCTGAACCCCGCACTTGCTGACCGTCTCGGCGGCGACCCCTTCACCAGCGGCGTGGTGGTGACGGGCGTTCAGCCCAATAGCTTGGCAGCGCGTATCGTGCTGCGCCCCAACGATCTGATCGTTCAGGTGGACGGTCGTCCGGCCTCCTCGGTCGCGGCTCTCGGTCGGGCGCAACGGGGCTCTGAACTGACCATCGTGCGCGGCGGCCGCAGGCTGACCGGGCGCCTGCCCTAATCGCGATCATGAGACGCTGCTGGGGATAATCGGTCGGGTTAACCTTTGCCGTGTTTGTCGGCCGAAGAAACTCATGTTGGGTGCCGGCATGACCATTCTGTCCTTCGCCGCCGCTCTCGCCCTGCTGTCCGCAAGCGGGAGCGCCCTGCACGACGATCCGTTGACGCGGCCGATCCCCGGAAACGCGGACTGGGAGAAGCCGCAAGCGCCGCTGAAGCTGCATGGCGACACCTATTTTGTCGGCACGGGCGGTCTCAGCATGGTCTTGATCGATAGCAGCGACGGTCTGATCCTGATCGACGGCGCTCTGCCGCAGACCGTGGCGATGACGGAGGCGAGCATTCGTCAGCTGGGGTTCCGGGTGGAGGACATTCGCTACATCCTGAACACCGAGGCGCATTACGACCATTCGGGCGGCCTCGCTGCTCTGGCGCGCGATAGCGGGGCCGAGGTGATCACCAGCCCTATCGGCGCGGCGGCGCTGCGAATGGGACAGGCCGACGCCCATGACCCGCAGGCCTCCAGTGTCGCCGCGCACCCGCCGGTCGCCAATGCGCGCGGGATTGATGACGGCGAGAGCGTGCGTCTGGGCAGCGCCGCCGTGACGGCCGTCTTCACCCCCGGCCATACGCCCGGCAGCGTCAGCTGGACGTGGAAATCCTGCGAGGGCGATGCCTGCGTGAACGTGGTGTTCGCGTCCAGCCTCAACGCTGTGGCCAGCGGGGGCTTCACCTACAGGGCCCATCCCGACGTGACGGCGACGCTGCGGGCCTCCATCGACCGGATGGAGGCGCTGCCGTGCGACCTGCTGATATCGGTCCATCCCGACAACTCGGGCGGCGACGTCAAGATCGCGGCCCTGCAGGCCGGTGCGACGCCTAACCCCTTCCTCGATCCGTCAGCCTGCCGCGCCTATGCCGAACGGGCGCGAGGGCGGCTTCAGGCGCGGCTGGACCGCGAAGCCTCCTAGCCGCTCTTGGCCGGTCCAATGATCGACCAGACGTGGCCGTGGGGATCGCGCAGCTTGCCGTGGCGGCCGTAGAACTCGTCGGCGGGCGGGCGCAGGGCGGTGGCTCCGGCCTCTATGGCGCGGTCGAACCAGCGGTCCACGTCGTCGACCGACAGGTTCACCGAACTGGTCGTGCCGCCGAGGGTCTCGGGCGAGGCCGTGCCGATGATGTCGGCCATTTCGGGAAACTCGTCCGACAGCATCAGCGAGCCGCCGTTCAGGCTGAGGGTGGCGTGCCCCAGCCGCCCGTCGTCCATGTCGTAGCGCTCGATCACATCGGCGCCGAAGGCGCGGGCGTACCACTCCAGCGCCTCGGGCCCGCGTTTGACCATCAGATAGGGGCTGAGCGGCGGGTAGGCGGGGTCAGACATGATCCTAGCCCTTCTTTTGGCCGCCGATGGACCAGGTGTGGCCGAAGGGGTCGCGGACCTGACCGTAGCGGTCGCCCCAGAACTGGTCCTCCAGAGGCATGACGGGGATGGCGCCGGCCACCAGGGCGCGATTCCACCATTCGTCGGGATCATCGACCTGAAGATGCAGGGTCACGCCCTTGGGCGCGATGTCGGCCTCGCCGGTCCATTCGGGGAATTCGTCGGCCAGCATGAGGCTGGCACCATTGATCTTGAGGTGGGCGTGCATCAGCCGCTCGCCGTCCTCGGCGGGCATGCGCATGATCTCCTCGGCGCCGAAGGCCCGGCCGTAGAATTCGATGGCCGCCTGACCGCCGCGCGATGGAATGGTCAGGTGGGGCGTGACGCCGCCGGTCGGGCCCTGGTTGGCCTGGGATTCGGACATGGTTCCTCCGTTCGGGCCGATAGTAGTGCGTGTAATCGGCTGAACGAACGCCTATCTCTGCCGTTCCATGAGTGATCTGTTCGAAGCCTCCGGCATCCACGCCCCTGACGCGCCCTTGGCCGACCGTCTGCGCCCCCAGACGCTGGAACAGGTCGTGGGTCAGGACCATCTGCTGGGCGAAGGCGGGCCGATCCGTCGCATGATCGAGGCGGGACGTCTGGGCTCCATGATCCTGTGGGGGCCGCCCGGCACCGGCAAGACCACCATCGCCCGCTTGCTGGCCAAGGCGGCGGGCTATGAATATCAATCGATCAGCGCCGTCTTTTCCGGCGTCGCCGACCTGAAGAAGGCGTTCGAGGCGGCGCGGATGCGCCGGGCGGCGGGCCAACAGACCCTGTTGTTCGTGGACGAGATCCACCGTTTCAACCGCGCCCAGCAGGACGGCTTCCTGCCCTTCGTCGAGGAGGGGATCGTCACCCTGGTCGGCGCCACGACCGAGAACCCCAGCTTCGAGCTGAACGGGGCGTTGCTGTCGCGGTCGCAGGTCTATGTGCTGAAGCGACTGGACGACGCCGCGCTGGATCAGTTGCTGGACCGGGCGGCGGCCCTGATGGACCGGCCCCTGCCGCTGACGCCCGAGGCGCGCCAGGCCATGCTGGCGTTAGCGGACGGCGACGGGCGCTATCTGCTGACCATGTCCGAGGTCCTGTTCGACCTGCCCGAAGGCGACTTGCTGGACGTTCAGGCGCTGGCGGGCGTGCTTCAGAAGCGCGCTCCCGCCTATGACAAGTCGCGCGAGGAGCACTACAATCTCATCTCCGCCCTGCATAAGTCGGTGCGCGGCTCGGACCCGGACGCGGCGCTGTATTGGTTGGCGCGGATGCTGAACGGGGGCGAGGACCCGCTCTATCTGGCGCGGCGCATCGTGCGGATGGCGGTCGAGGACATCGGTCAGGCCGACCCCCTGTCCATCCTGGTCGCCAACGCCGCCAAGGATACCTACGACTTCCTCGGTTCGCCAGAGGGTGAACTGGCTCTGGCCCAGGCCGTGGTCCATCTGGCCACCGCGCCCAAGTCGGTCGGGGTCTATGAGGCCTTCAAGGCGGCGAAGAAGGCGGCGCACGAGACCGGCTCCCTGATGCCGCCCGCCCATATCCGCAATGCCCCGACCAAGCTGATGAAGCAGCTCGGCTACGGCAAGGGCTACCAGTACGACCCCGACACGCCCGAGGGCTTCTCCGGTGCGAACTTCTTCCCCGACGAGATGGAACGCCGCACCTTCTACAAGCCCAAGGGCGAGGGTCACGAAGAGAAGGTCAAGGCGCGCCTGGAACGTTGGGCGGCCATGCGGGCGCGAGCGCAGGGCGGGGCCTCCGGCTAGTAATGTGTGGTCGATGAAAATTTCAAACTGAAGAACATCGGTTTCCAGATTGACGCTCGGAGACGATCAGCCGAAGCGTCCGTGCGGGAGGGGAGTTTTTGATGCGTCGATGACGATGCGCGCTCGCCCAGCATGGAGGGCGTGCATGGCACAGTTTCGAGGCATCAAGAGAATGCTCGGCGCATTAGCGGCGGGCGCGGCGGCCATGGCCTTGGCCCATGGCGCGTCAGCGCAGAACCTGTATGGCGTGAACCCATTCAACAATGACGCCAGCGCCTTGTCGGCGAATGGCCTGTTCCATCTGGACAATAATACGGGGCATTGATCGACGGGCGTGTGGTCGTCGTGTCGGGACGCACCATTACGGGTCTGAACGCGCTGACGCGGGACCCGGTGACAGGAACCCTGTACGCGGTCGCCAAGGCCACTGGGGTTACAGGGCGCCTTCTGATCACCGTGAATGTCGCCACCGGGATAGGGACCGAGATCGGCAATCTCGGTGATAACTTCTCCAGTTTGGCTTTCCGCAGTGACGGTCAGTTGTTCGGCGTGACGGGCGACGGCGCGAGCGTTCCAGAGACCCTGTATCTGATCAACAAGTCGGACGCGACGAAGGCCGTTGCGACGACGCTGGGCAACGGCGCGGACGGCGAGGTGATCGCCTACAATCCCGACGACAACAGCTTCTATCACTGGTCGGGTGGGACGATTGTTTTTGAACGGGTTCTTGCGGTCGCGCCCTATACCGTCACCGATATTCCGATAACGGGTCCGACCAACGGTGAGATTTTCGGCGCCGTATGGGATCCGGCGCGAGGTCAGTTCCTGGTGCACAACATCAGCAGCTCCATGGATTTCTGGACAACCTCCGGCGTCCGCAGCAATGCCCAGGCGCCAACCGTTCAAGATATCCGTGGACTTGCGCTCGTCCCTTCAACCGCCGCCGCAGTCCCGACGTTGACGGAATGGGGCATGATCCTGTTCGCGCTGGTTCTGGGCGGCGGCGCGGCCGTGGCGGTGCATCGTCGTCGTTTCCGGAACGTATGAAACTGATCACTGTTCATTGTTAAGCATGGCGGTTCGGGATTAGCCTCCTTCCATCGGCAACCTGGGGAGGGAACATGACCGATATTGCAAGACGGGCGGCGACGCCTTGGCATCTCTGGCTGGTGGGGGTGTTGTCGCTGCTGTGGAACGGCTTTGGCGGATACGACTTCATCCAGACCACCACGCGTGGTGAAGCCTATATGCGCGAATCCGGTTTCGGCGACGACATGATCGCCTACTACAACGCCATGCCGGCGTGGATGTATGTGCCGTGGACGCTGGGTGTCTGGGGCGCGGTGCTCGGGTCATTGTTGTTGTTGGCGCGTAGTCGCTTCGCGGTTCATGCCTTTGGCCTGTCCCTGATCGGAGCGTTGGTCAGCCTGGTCTATTCCAAGTTCATCAACCCGCCGCCGGCTCTGCCGCCGGAGTTGGCGATGATGGAATGGATGCCCTACGTCATCGCCGTGATCGCGGCCCTGCTGCTCTGGTACGCATCGGCCATGGCGAAGAAGGCCGTCCTCCGCTAAAGGCTCGGCGGGTGAAAACCCGCCAGCCTGTTTCTCTGACCGAAGAAGAAGTCGCCGCCGTCCGTTCGTGGGTCATCCACGAGGACGCGCATATCATCGCCTTCAACAAGCCGTCGGGCCTGTCGAGTCAGGGCGGACGCATTCAGGCCCATACCCTGGACGACCTGTTGTGGGCCTTCGCCCGTTCGAACGGCAAGCGGCCGGAACTGGTGCATCGGTTGGACCGCGACACCTCGGGCGTCATTCTGGCGGCCAAGACCAAGCCGGCGGCGGGCTTCCTGGGCAAGGCCATGCAGATGCGCCGCTTCCAGAAGACCTACCTGGCCCTGGTGTCCTCAGCCCCCGAGCCGAAGTCGGGCCGCATCACCGCCGCCCTGCGCCGCGAGGAGATCGGGCGCGAGAGCTATATGCGCGTCGTCGAGTTCGATGCGCCGGGCGCGCAGGGCGCCGTCAGCGGCTATCGCACCCTGGCCGCCAGCGAGGACGGCGCTCTGGTCGAGCTGTCGCCGGAGACGGGACGGATGCACCAGCTGCGGGTCCACATGGCCTCGATCGGTCGGCCCCTGGTCGGCGATGTGCGTTACGGCGGGGCGCTGACCTTCGCCGGTCGCGGCGCGTCGCGCCTGATGCTGCACGCCGCCAAACTGTCCTTCCCGCACCCCGAAGGCGGCGAGCGGGTGACTCTGGAGGCGAGCCCGCCCGAGGATTTCATGGCCCTGAAGGCGGCGGCGGGGCTCTAGCCGGTTCAGCCTCGGTTCAG
This sequence comes from Brevundimonas sp., assembly GCF_032055285.1. Classification (GTDB taxonomy): domain Bacteria; phylum Pseudomonadota; class Alphaproteobacteria; order Caulobacterales; family Caulobacteraceae; genus Brevundimonas. The sequence continues at coordinate 366,673 of NZ_DAMBRE010000004.1, read as the reverse complement.
CTTTGCGACGGAACATTCGGTCTGGCCCGACGCTAATCGGGCGAGGAGATCGCCGCATGAAACGTCTGACCTTCGGCCTGATCGCAGCCTCCGCCCTGGCGCTGAGCGCTTGCGCCAGCCTGGCTCCCTATGGTCCGCAGCAGTCGGCGCGGGGGCAGGGGTTCAGCGAACAACAGATCGAATCCAACCGATTCCGCGTCACCTATAACGGTGTAGGCGCGCCCGGTCCGGTGGTTGATCGCGCCCTGTTCCGTGCGGCGCAACTGACGGTGGATCAGGGCTATGACTGGTTCGAGGTGACGCAGCGCTGGATCGACGGTCGTCCCGACAGCGCCGGGGGCGTACGCCCCAGCGTCTCGATCGGCGCAGGCGGCGGTCGTTACGGCGGCTATAGCGCGTCCGGCGTCGGAGTGGGTCTGGGCTTTGATCTCAGCGGGCCGCAGCCGACCTCGACCACGCTGGAGATCGTCATGGGGCGCGGCGCCAGGCCGGATCGCCCGGACGTCTATAACGCGCGCGGAGTGCAGGACGCGATCCGCAACCGGCTGTAAGGCCCGCCAACCGCTGTCATTCGCAGCGTGTCGGTGTAGAAGCCCGGCATGATGCAATTTCTTCTTGTCGCCGCCGGCGGCGCCCTGGGGGCCATGGCGCGCTATGGGTTGGGCCTGACGGTCGGGCGGCTGGCTCCCGGCGAGGCTTGGCCTTGGACGACCCTGACCGCCAACATCACGGGTGGTCTGCTGATGGGCCTGCTGGCCGGATGGCTGGCGCTGAAGGCGGGCGCGGGGCAGGAGAGCATCCGCCTGTTCGCCGCCGTCGGCGTGCTGGGCGGCTTCACCACCTTCTCGGCTTTTTCACTGGAAGCGGCGCTGATGATCGAACGCCGTGAACTGGCCACGGCTTTCGTCTATGCGGTGGGTTCGGTGGTTCTTTCCATCGCCGCCCTGTTCGTCGGCCTGATGATCGCGCGCAAACTGTTTACCGGAGTGGGCGCATGAGCCGCGAAGTCCAGATTCTCTATGTTGCCGAAGACGAGCACGACATCCGCCTGGACCGGTGGTTCAAGCGGCGATGGCCGCACCTGACCCATATCCAGTTGGAAAAGATGGCCCGCAAGGGCGAGATCCGCGTCGATGGCTCGCGGGTCAAGCCGCAGGACCGCCTGACCGCCGGGGCCGCCGTGCGCGTGCCGCCGCTGCCCGAGGCCAATCCGCGCAAACCCGGCGATCTGCACGAACTGTCGGAACGCGACGTGGCCTACGCCAAGTCGCTGGTTCTCTATGAAGACGACATGGTCATTGCCCTGAACAAGCCGCACGGCCTGGCCGTGCAGGGCGGCACCAAGACCACCAAGCACGTCGACCGTCTGCTGTCGGCGTGGGGCGAGGGGATGGACCGGCCGCGTCTGGTCCACCGCCTGGACCGCGACACCTCGGGCGTGCTGCTGTTGGGCAAGGGGCCGGAAGCGGCCAAGCGTCTGGCCGGGGCCTTCGCCCGCCGTCAGGCCAAGAAGACCTATTGGGCCATCGTCATCGGCAATCCCAAGCCTTCGGCCGGCCAGATCGACATGGCGCTGAAGAAGACCGGCATCAACGACTTCGAGATGATGCGCCCGGCCGATCCCAAGGACCCCAAGGGCGAACCGGCCGAGACCGCCTTCGCCACCATCAGCCGCGCCGCCCATCGCGCCGCCTGGATGGCCCTGCGCCCCTTCACCGGCCGGACCCACCAGCTGCGCGCCCACATGGCCGCCATCGGCCACCCTATCCTGGGCGATCCCAAATACGGCGATGAGAAGTCGCGCGAACTGTCCGGCGTGCTGAAGCTGCAACTGCACGCCCGCCGCATCGAACTGGACCACCCGCGCGGGGGCAAGCTGATCGTCGAGGCGCCGCTCAGTCCCGAGATGAAGGCCGGTTTCGCCCACTTCGGCTTCTCCGAGGATGAGAGTGACATCGATCCCTTCGAAGGGGTCAAGCGCCAGCGATGACCCGCCCTCTGGCCGTCTTCGATATCGACGGGACCCTGGTGGACAGCCGGGCTTCGATCCATCGCGCCTGCTGTGAGGCGGCGCAGGAGCTGGGCCTGCCCGAGCCGTCCTATGATCGGGTGCGCCAGATCGTCGGTCTGACGCTGGACAAGGCGCTGCACGTGCTGGAGCCGGGCCTGACCATGGCCGAGCTGGCGGACTTCGTCGCCGCCTTTCAGGCCAGCTTCCGCGCTATGTACGACGCTGGGCACGAAGAGCCCCTCTATCCCGGCGTCATGGACACCCTGCGCCGTCTGAAGCGCGACGGCTGGCGGCTGTCGCTGGCGACGGGGCAGAACCGGCGCGGGGTGGCTCGCAATCTGGCGCGACCGGAATGGAGCGACCTCTTCCTGTCCAGTCACTGCGCCGCCGATGGTCCGGGCAAGCCCGATCCGGCCATGCTGTTCGCCGCCATGACCGCCTGCGGGGCCGACGCGACCTCGACCGTCATGATCGGCGACACCAGCCACGACATCCTGATGGCGCTGAACGCGGGCGTGCACCCGCTGGGCGTCGGCTGGGGTTTCCACACCCATGAGGAACAGACAGCAGCGGGCGCGCGTCACGTCGCCGTCGACTGTCCTGATCTGGAGGCGGCGCTGGACCGCTTCGCCTCGACCGCTATTGCTGCCTGAGACCACCTATGTCCCACATCCCTCCGCTTGATCCCAACGTCGCCGCCCGCAAGGGCTTTCGCGAATCCGAGGAGCGCATCAAGCGCTTCTGGACGGTGGCTGACGTGTCGAAGGACGAGGGCGGCTGGACCGTGCGTCTGGACGGCCGCACGCCCAAGACGCCGGCGGGCAACACCCTGACCCTGCCGACCGAGGCTGCCGCGCAATTGGTCGCGGACGAATGGGCGGCGCAGGGCGAGTTCCTGGAGCCGGGGACCATGCCCGCCACCCGGCTGGCCTCCACCGCCATCGACCGGGTCAGCCAGACGCGCGAGGCGGTGGCCGCCGAGATCGCCGCCTACGCCGGGTCGGACGTGCTCTGCTATCTGGCTGAGCATCCGGCAGCTCTGATCGAGCGTCAGCAGGCCGATTGGGGGCCGTGGCGCGACTGGGCGGCACGTGAACTGGGCGTGGCCCTGCACACCGCCGAGGGCATCGTTCACCGGCCCCAGGCGCCCGAGGCGCTGGAGCGGGTCAAGGCCCTGGCGCTGGAGATGGACGACCACGCCCTGACCGGGCTGGCGACAGCGGTGCCGCTGTTCGGTTCGGCGGTTCTGGGCTTGGCCGTACAGCGCGGGGCGCTGTCGGGCGAAGCGGCGCTGGACCTGTCGCGTCTGGACGAAGCCTTCACCGAGGCGCGCTGGGGCGTGGACGAGGAAGCCGCCGCCCGCGTGGCCGCCCACCGCGACGAGGCGACCTTGCTGCAGCGGTGGTTCGAGGCCTTGAAGACATAACTTTCCATATTGGAAAGTTATGTCTTGCCGTGATGGAAACTGATGTCTATTCTTTCCGCATTGGAAAGTAAGGTTTCGTCATGTCACACGACCCTCAGAGCCCCCAGGACGCACTGGCGTCGATACGGGCCGCGCGCAGCAGTATCGCGCCATCGATGGACTACCCCATTGGCTATGATCTGGCCTACGGCGCGGTATGCGGCCTTCTGGTCGCGGGGCAGGGCATGTCTCAGCCCTGGTCACTGATTGTCCTGCCCATCGCCCTGGGTGGTCTCGCCGCCATGGTGATGTGGTGGCGCAAGAAGTTCGGCTGGTGGGTCAGCGGCTATTCGCCCAAACGCGCGCGCTGGGTGGCGTTTGGGCTCCTGGCCGTCTTCCTCGGACTGATAGGGCTGTCCCTGTATGGACGGTTCGCTGGACCCTGGTGGCTGTTCATGGTGTCGGGGGCATTGGGCTTCGTCGCGGCTATCGTGGGCAGCCGGGTCTGGACCGCCGTGTGGCGGCGGGAACTGGCCGAGGCAGGAGAATGAGCGCGCCGCCGGTCTTCGACACGGTCATCCATGCTCCGGGGCGACTGCAGATCTGCGCCCTCCTGTCCGGGATCGACGATGCGGAGTTCGCCATGATCCGCGACCGGCTTGAGGTATCAGACTCTGTCCTGTCCAAACATCTGAAGCAGTTGGAGGAGGCGGGCTATGTCGCCCTTCGCAAGGCGGCGTCCGAGGGGCGTCAGCGGACGTGGCTCAGCCTGACGTCCTTGGGTCGAAAGGCGTTCGCCAGCCATGTCGCAGAACTCACCCGACTGGCGGGCCTGGCCCTGAACTGACCGATCAGCCTGCCGCGCCGTTGATCAGGGCTTCGCGTTCGTCCGCGCTGATCATCCGCCACTTGCCCTCGGGCAGGTTGTCCAGACGGATCGGACCGACGCGGATGCGCAGCAGGTCGATGACCTCCAGATCCACCATCTCGCACATGCGGCGGATCTGGCGGTTGCGGCCCTCGGTCAGGATGAAGCGCAGGCGGTTCTGCTCCATGCGCGAGACCTTGGCGTATTTCAGCACCCGTCCGTCCAGCATCAGGCCGCGGCGCAGCAGGGCCAGTTTCTTCTCGGTCACGTCGCCGGCGACACGGACCAGGTATTCCTTGTCCAGGTTTGACTGCGGCCCGATGACCGCCTTGGCCACCACCCCGTCCGACGACATCAGCAGCAGGCCGCGCGAATCCTCGTCCAGACGACCGATCGGGGGCAGGGAGGCGTCCTCAGCGGGGACGGCGCCCTCGCCGATGCGGTTGGCCTCGGTCAGCAGGCGCACGGCCGGGATCTTGTCCGGTTCGGGCTGGCCCGAGACATAGCCGATCGGCTTGTGGATCAGAATGGTGACGCCTGCCGCCAGCGCCGCCTCGGCCGTGTCGTTCAGGGTCAGGGTCTGGCCCGGCTCGATCTTGCGGCCGGCGTCAGTCACGACCTCGCCGTCGATGCTGACCAGGCCTTCGGCGATCAGCCCCTCGGCCTCGCGCCGCGAACAGACGCCGCTCTGGCCCAGCCATTTGTTGATGCGGACGGGCTCAGGGCCGTCGTAGGTGCGCGTGAAAGCCATGGAGTCCGTCCTCGAAGATGCCGCTCTGTAGAAGGCCGGGGGCAGGGCAGGCAAGGCGTCAGACGAACGATGTGCGGAAAGATTTCGCAGAGCTTTTCTGAATATCGCTGAGATCAAGTGGTTCAGGCCTGACATTGACGTTCAACGCAACGGGCCTATATGTTCAGTCACCCTTAAAAACTGATCCAGATCGCGTTCGGCCACGCCGTGACGCGGCGATTTGCGTTTTCAGTTCCTCTTCAGGGTCATTTCACCCGATCCATTCTGAACGGGTGATCGAATATTGAACGACAACCTTCGAAGGAGACGTCTTGTCCGCTCAACGCAACACCTCGACCGCTGCACGCCCTCGTCAGGGCTTCAACCGACCCGCCCCCGTGCGTCTGCGTATGGGCCTGATCATGCGCAAGGGCATGGATTTCGGCCCTCTGGGCGACTTGGAGACCGCGCTGCGCTTTGACGGCGTGTCCCTGGCGCCGATCTCGACGGGCGACGCCAGCCTCGTCAGCGGCGGCGTGACCGTGCTGGCCACCGCGACGGCGGACGACATCTCGGGCGGACGGGTCAAGGGCGTGGTCGTGCCGGGCGGCGTGGCGGACGAGGCGGGCCTGGCTCAGGTCAAGGCGTTGCTGGGTTTGGCCAAGGCTCAGGGCATGCCGGTGCTGGCCTTTGCTGACGGCGTGGCCCTGGCGGCTGAAGCCTTCGGCGTGGCAGCGGAGGCACCTGGCGCTGTCTTCCAGGGCGGCAAGGTGGCGCTGATCAATGAGCGCACCCAGCTGTCGGCGGTGGTCGCGACGATCTCCTGATCGCGCGTCTGACTAGGTTCGTCTGAACAGAAGGCTGATGTTGTTGGCGGGCATTTCCGTCCGCAACGTCAGCGTCAGGCCGCGCGATCGGGCCAGGGCGACGACCTCGTCCCGGTCCCGCAGGCCCCAGGCTGGATCGCGGGTCTTCAGGTTGGCGTCAAACGCCTCATTCGACGGCGCCAGCGGAACTTCGGCCTCGCGATAGGCCCCGTAGAGGTAGAGCAAGCCGCCGGGGCGGGGCAGGGCGCGCTCCGCCAGCTTCATCAAGCCTTCGGTCGCCGCCCAGGGGCTGATGTGGATCATGTTGATGCAAAGAACGGCATCGAACGGACCCTCGGGCCAGCTCGTTTCATCCATGCAGTCCAGCGCCAGCGGCGTTTGCAGGTTTGGGGCCCCCGCCTGAGCGGCCCAGGCGGCGATGCTGGCGCGGGCATCCGGGCTGGGATCGCTCGGGGTCCATTCCAGGCCGGGCAGGGCGCTGGAAAACGTCAGGGCGTGTTGACCGGACCCGGCGGCGATCTCGAGCACCCGTCCGGTTTTCGGGAGATGGGCGCGCAACAGCTTCAGGATGGGCTCGGCGTTGCGAACCGAGGCCGGCGAGGCCAGCGCGCCGTCGGGCAGGGCGGTCAGGGTGTCCATGGTTCGCATCAATCCGTGATATCGCCGCTCGGCGTCTGTCGCGACCGGAAAACTTGCTGCAACGCAGCAAATTTATTCCGATGAGAGTGAATTGCGGCAACGGTTGACCTTGCGTCGTCTCCGATGGCATTGCGCCTGTAACAGGGCGTGATCGGCGCCCGACTCGTCACGACGGCGTCAGATCGTCGGGCGGCCCGGTTCAGGAGACCATTACTGTGACTGCAGACGTATCGATTCCCGGACTCTATCCGGCGCCCACCGAACACAAGGGCCTGGTCGCCTGGGTGGCCCAGATCGCGGCCCTGACCAAGCCGGATCGGGTGCATTGGTGCGACGGCTCTGACGCCGAGAAATCGGCCATCGTCGCCGACCTGATCGGCAAGGGCACGCTGAAGGAACTGGATCAGGCCAAGCGCCCCGGCTGCTACTACGCCGCTTCGGACCCCAAGGACGTGGCCCGCGTCGAGAGCCGCACCTTTATCTGCTCGGAAGACGAGGCCGACGCCGGTCCGACCAACAACTGGTCCGATCCGATCGAGATGCGCGACCGCCTCGACGGACTGTTCGACGGCTGCATGAAGGGCCGCACCATGTATGTGGTGCCCTTCTGCATGGGGCCGCTGGGCTCCAAGATCTCCGCCCTGGGCGTCGAGATCACCGACAGCGGCTATGTCGCCGTGTCGATGGGCGTCATGACCCGCATGGGCAAGGGCGCTCTGGACATGCTGGGCGCCGAAGGCGTCTTCGTTCCCGCCGTCCACACCCTGGGCGCGCCGCTGGCGCCGGGTGCGGAAGACGCGCCGTGGCCCTGCAACGACGACAAGTGGATCGTCCACTTCCCGGAAACGCGCGAAATCTGGTCCTATGGCTCGGGCTACGGCGGCAACGCCCTGCTGGGCAAGAAGTGCTACGCCCTGCGCATCGCCTCGATCATGGCCCGCGACGAGGGGTGGCTGGCCGAGCACATGCTGATCCTCAAGCTGACCAGCCCCGAGGGCGTGTCCAAGTACGTGGCCGCCGCCTTCCCGAGCGCCTGCGGCAAGACCAACCTGGCCATGCTGCAACCGGCGCTGGCGGGCTGGAAGGCCGAGACCGTCGGCGACGACATCGCCTGGATGCGCTTCGGCGACGATGGCCGCCTGTACGCGGTGAACCCGGAAGCGGGCTTCTTCGGCGTGGCGCCCGGCACCAGCCGCAACACCAACCACAATGCGCTCGAGACCCTGGCGAAGAACACCATCTTCACCAACGTCGCCCTGACCGCTGACGGCGACGTCTGGTGGGAAGGTCTGACCAAGGAAGCGCCTGCCGGCCTGACGAACTGGAAGGGCCAGCCGCACGATCCGGCCTCGGGCGAGCCCGCCGCTCACCCCAACGCCCGCTTCGCCGCCCCCGCCGGTCAGTGCCCGGCCATCGCGCCCGAGTGGGAAGACCCGGCGGGCGTGCCGATCGACGCCATCCTGTTCGGCGGCCGCCGCGCCTCGGCCGTGCCGCTGGTGACGGAAGCTTTCGATTGGGAACACGGCGTCTTTATGGGCTCGACCGTGGCCTCGGAAGGCACCGCCGCCGCCGAGAACAAGGTCGGCGAGCTGCGCCGCGATCCCTTCGCCATGCTGCCCTTCTGCGGCTACAATATGGGCGACTACTTCGGCCACTGGCTGAAGATGGGGCAGAAGGCCGACGCCTCGAAGCTGCCGCGCCTCTTCTTCGTCAACTGGTTCCGCAAGAACGAGGACGGCAAGTTCGTCTGGCCGGGCTTTGGCGACAACGCCCGCGTGCTGAAGTGGATCGTCGAGCGTCTGGACGGCAAGGCCGAGGCGCTGGACACCCCTGTCGGTCGCCTGCCGACCAAGGCGGCGCTGGACCTGTCGGGCCTCAGCCTGTCGGACGCCGACCTGAAGATCCTGCTGGACGTCGACGCCGAGGTCTGGACCGAGGAAGCAGCCTTGATCCCCGCCTTCTACGAGAAGTTCGGCGACCGTCTGTCCAAGGCCCTGTGGGGCCAGCACGCGGCCCTGACCAAGCGTCTGGAAGAGGCTCGCGCGGCCAAGCTCGCCGCCGAGTAAGACAAAAGCCGGGTTGAAATCGGGGCGCGGGAGGTCGAAGGACAGCCCGTGCCCCTTTTCAATTCTCAAGACATCCTGGTGGTCGGCGCGGGCGTTCTGGGCCTGTGCACGGCGGCGGAACTGGCGCGGCGCGGCCATGCGGTGACGGTGGTCGATCCCGGCGGGCTGAACGCCTCGGCGGTTGCGGCGGGCATGATTGCGCCGGCGATGGAAAGCGCCGTCGATGACCTGAACCCCGAACACGCCGCCCTGCTACGCCGCGCCCGCGACGCTTGGGCGGATTTCGCCGAGGCGACCGGCGTCAGGCTGGACCGCGATCTGGCCGAGTGGCGCGGTGGGAACGTCGAGGTTCTGGCGGCGCGTCTGGCCGCATTGGGCCTTGAACACGCCTATGGCCGCGAGGCTGGGCGATTGACGACAAACGAAGACTGGAAGGTCGAACCGGCGCAGGCCCTGGCGGCGCTGACGCAGGGCCTGCGGGTGCTGGAAGGCCGTGCCACGGCTCTGTCGCGGTCGGACGGACGTTGGCGGGTCGAGACGACGGCGGGTTCGGTCGAGGCCGATCAGGTCGTGCTGGCGACGGGGACGGGGGCGGCGCTGGAGGGCCTGCCTGAAGCGGTTGCGACCCTGCTGGCCCTGATCAGCCCGATCCGGGGCCAGATCGGGCTGGTGAACGAGCGCCTGGTCGATCACGTCGTGCGGGGGCCTGGCGCCTATGTCGCGCCGATGGGGGCGGGCTGCGTCATCGGGGCGACGATGGAGGCGGGTGAGCGGTCGCTGACGCCCGACCCCGAACGCTGCGCCGAGATGCTCGAAGCCGCCTGGCGCGTGCTGGGCCAGACGCCGCGTCCGCTGACGATCGAATGGCGCGCGGGCGTGCGCGGCGCCACGCCCGACGGCCTGCCGATGGCGGGCGAGGTGGGGCAGGGCCTGCATCTGGCCGTGGGGCCCCGCCGCAACGGCTGGCTGTTGGGGCCGCTGGTTGCTGGGGTGGTCGCTGACGAAGTCGAGGGCCGGTCCCCGAGAGAACCGACCCTCGCGCCCCGTCGCTTCATCTAGCCGTCGAGCCTACTCGGGCAGGGTGAAGCGAATGGCCATGCTGACGCGGGCGCCGTCGACGGCCTGACCATCGACCGTGCGCGGGCTCAGACGGAAGTAGCGCGTCAGGCTCATGGCGGCCCGCCCGAAGCCCTGATTGCCCGGCGTTTCGGACGACAACGAACAGCCGGTCAGGGTGCCGTCGACCTTCACCAGACAGGACAGGTTGGCGACGCCGCTGACGCCTCGTGCCTCGGCCGCCGACGGATAGGCCCGCATCATCTGCTCCGCCGAGGGCTTGCGCACCCAGTCGGGGTTGGTGATGACCGGCGGCGTCCGCACCGGCTCGGCAGAGACTGCCGTTCCGGTCGAAGGCTCGCTGGCGGGGGCGGTGATGTTGATGATCGGTCCCGTGTCCGTCGATGTGACGGGCGCGACCGGAACCGGCAGCGGCGCCACGTTGGAGGGGATCACCGTCTCGGGCCGATGGATCGGCGGCGTCGGCGCTGGAGGAACCTTGGTCGCGACGGTCGGCTCCGGCGGCTTGGGCATGGGCAGGATGTCGATGACGGTGGTCGGTCCGTCCTCGACCACCGGGATGTCCGCCAACTCGAACCGTTGATTATAGAGCCACACTCCGGCCCCGACGTGGACCAGGGCCGAGACCCCGATCGCCGCCCACATCCAGCGCGGGATCGGCTTCTTGCGCTCGGAAAAGTCTATCGGGCTCACCAGTCCGGGGCCGCCCGCGGTTCTGATCATCATGGCCTTCAACGCCTCCTGTCGCAGGCCCTCCCCAGCGCCCACGAAACAATGGTCGCGCTCGGCTTGCGGCTTTATTGCGGCGCTTGTCGAGTTAGGTTTTCATTAACCTTAGTTAGCGACCGTCAACCATATGAGCGTAGGAGCGATTCCATCATCCGGCGGGGTTGAGGCGGCCATCCGGCGTGCATCCAGCACGACCGGCGTGGACTTCGATTTCCTGATGAAGACGGCGCGCCGCGAGAGCGCGATGAACCCGTCCGCGCGGGCCTCGACCTCGTCCGCTTCTGGCCTGTTCCAGTTCATCGAGCAGACCTGGCTCGCTACCGTGAAGCAGCACGGCGCCAAGCACGGATACGGTCAGTACGCCGACCTGATCCATCGTGGCGACGACGGCCGCTGGCGCGTCCAGGGTTCGGCCCGCAACGTGGTGCTGGACCTGCGTTTCGACGCCCAGGCCGCCTCGACCATGGCGGCGGAGCTGACGGCCTCCAACGCCGCCTATCTGCGCGGCCGCACGGGGCGGGAGCCCGGCGCCGGCGATCTCTACGCCGCTCACTTCCTCGGCCCGGCGGGCGCCGCCAAGCTGATGGAGGCCATGCAGTCGCGGCCGGGCGCGAGCGCGGCCTCGTTGTTCCCCGACGCGGCCTCGGCCAATCGCTCGATCTTCTATCGCAACGGTCGTCACGCCACGGTGGCCGAGGTCCACGCTAACCTGCAGCGCACGGCAGGCGAGGGCGCTCCGGCGGCGGGCGTCGGCTCAACCCTGAACGCGACGCCGGATCTGAGCGACAAGGACCGGATGTTGGCGGCGCGGCTGGATCGGCTGAAACAGGACCAGAGCCTGTTGGCCCTGTTGCTCGGCCAGGACGGCCAGGGCGGCAAGAGCGCAGGCTTTGGCGGAGCCTTTGCACCGCCGTCAGAAGCCTCAGCCTGAATGAACGTAGTTTCGCCTCACTCCTAACGGAGCGTTAACTATGTAAAGCTAAGCGTGACGATTGATTCTTCGCCCGCCTAGCTCATGAGCTCCTTGCATGACCGCCTACCGCGCCCGACTGACGGAAAGCGACATCAGGCGTCTGATCAAATCGGATGCGGAAGATGAACGCGCAGCGGCGGCGCACAAGCTGTGCCGTAGCATCGACCGGATGCCCTTGGACGAGGCGGATCGCGCGGCTGCGCAGAAGATCCTGACCGTCATGGCCAATGATACGGCCGAGCTGGTGCGCCGCGCCCTGGCTGTGACCCTCAAGGCTTCGGATCTGATGCCGCGCGAGGTGGCGCGCCGTCTGGTCGCCGATGTGGACAGCGTCGCGCTGCCGATCATCACCAGTTCGCCGGTCTTCACCGACGACGACCTGATCGAGATTGTCCGCGCCGGTTCGGCTGTGCGCCAGAACGCCGTGGCTTCGCGCGATCGTGTGCCTCGCGATGTCGCCACGGTGCTGGCGGCCGAAGGCTGCTCCACGGCTGTTCGAGCGCTGGCGGCGAACGACAACGCCGACATTTCCGAAGCCGCCCTGGGCATGGTCATCGACCGTTTCGGGCAGGCGTCCGAGATCGTCTCGGCCATCGCCTATCGTCAGGTTCTCCCCCTTTCGGTGACCGAGCGGCTGGTTGCCCTGGCGACGGACGCTGTGCGCGAGCATCTGGTGACGCGCCATGCCGTGGCGCCTGAAACCGCGATCCAATTCTCCCAGTTCGCGCGCGAGCGGGTGACGATTGATCTGGTCGATCAGGCGCGGGTCAGCAAAGATCTGCCGACCTTCGTCGCGGGTTTGAACGCGCGCAAGGCGCTGAACGCCTCCCTGCTGTTGCGGGCCCTGGCTCGGGGACAGATGGCTCTGTTCGAGCACGCCCTGGCCGAATTGGCCGGGACGCCGCATCACCGCGCCTGGCTGATGGTGCATGACGCCGGGCCTCTGGGCCTGAAGTCCATCTATGACCGGGCTGGCCTGCCGCCGCGCCTGTTCCAGGCCTTCCGTGCCGGCGTGGACACCTGGCGCGCCCTGCAGGCCGAAGGCGGCGACACGGCCAGCGAGGTCTTCCGTCAGCGGATGCTTGAGCGTTTTTTGAGCCAGAGGCCCAATACCTCGCGCGACGATCTGGCCTATCTGCTGGAGCGGCTGGACCGCCCGGCAGAGCGTCTCGAAACGGCCGTGAGCGCCGCCTGAGGTTTTCTCGATCCGCCTATCCCGGCGTCGGCCGGGGTGAACGGGCGGGTGCGGCAACAAAAAAGGCGCCCCCGAGATCGGCGGCGCCTTTTCTTATGGCTAGTGGCGGCTTCAGGCCAAGTGTTCGGCGACCCGCGCTTCCAGGGTTTCCGCCAGGGTGCGGCCGACCGGGTGTTCATCGGTCTGGATCTCGTCCCGGACGACGGCCCGGATGGCGTCGATGTGGGCGTCGAGGATGGCCGCCGGGGCCTGCATCCGCTTGTCGACGTCGTCCATCATGCGGCACAGGGAGCCGGCGATGCGGGTCACCAGTGGATACTGATAAGTGGCGCCCAGGCCCTTCAGGTCGTGGGCGCGGAAATAGAGCGCTTCGGCCGTCTCGGGCGTATAGCCCTTGGCGCGGATGTCGGCCTGGGCCTGGTCCAGCTTGACGACTTCATCGTTGAGCCACTGGCCGAACTGGGCCGACATGGCCTTGAGGGCGGCCTCGGCCTTGGCGATGGCGTCGGCGTCGATGCCGCCGAATCCGCCGACCTTGGCGCGCAGGGGGTTGTGCGGGCGAATGACCTGGGGAGGGTTGCTCACGTGACGGGCTCCTGAACTCGTGATGTCACCTTATGCGGCGGAGCCTTAAAAACCCGTGACGTTCAACTGGCGAACTGCTCGGCCATGACGCGTTCCTCGAATGAACGTCCAGCATCGAACAGCATGGTCAGGCTGATGTCGCGACGTTCGCGCACCTCGACGCGGGTGACGCGGCGGACTTCGAAATTATCGGCCGTGGCGCTGACGGGGCGCTTGTCCGGTTCAAGCACCTCGAAACGAACGCGCGCCGTGTGCGACAGCAGGGCTCCGCGCCAGCGCCGGGGACGAAAGGCGCTGATCGGCGTCAGGGCCAGGCTGGGCGCGTCCAGCGGAATGATCGGGCCGTGCGCCGACAGGTTATAGGCGGTGGAACCAGCGGGGGTGGCGACCATGCAGCCGTCGCAGCTGAGCTCCTCCAGCCGCACCTTGTCATTGATGCTGACGCGCAGCTTGGCGGTCTGGCGCGTCTGGCGCAGCAGGGAGACCTCGTTGATCGCCAGGCCGCTGTGGACCTCTCCGCTCTCGACCCAGGCGTCCATCTGCAGGGGATGGATGACGGTGCGGTCGGCTTCGGCCAGGCGGGCCGGCAGGTCGTCCTCGTCATAGTCGTTCATCAGGAAGCCGACCGAGCCGCGGTTCATGCCGTAGACCGGAGTGCGCAGTTGCAGGTTGTTGTGCAGGGTCTCCAGCATGAAGCCGTCGCCGCCCAGGGCCACAATGACGTCGGCCTCGGCCACCGGGACCGAGCCGTAGCGTTGGGTCAGCCGCTCACGCGCCGCCTCGGCTTCGGGGCGGTCGCTGGCGACGAAGGTCAGGGCGAGGGAAGCGGGCGTGTTCACGGGAACAGGCAAGCGGAGCCGGCGGCCTGTGTCAAACGGAAGGACCGTCGGCATCGGCCATCAGTAACCGAAATTCATAGGCGGCCTGATCCGCCGACCGCTCAGCCAGGCGCCAGGCGGAGCCGTCAGGGTCGCGCGGGAAGCCCTTGTTCAGCTTGCGAATTTCGGTCAGGAGGGCCGGGAAGGCGGCGCGATCCAGTCCGACGGCGATGCAGGCCAGGAAAAGGGGGCGGGCCGTGTCGCCCGCCAGCGCACGGTGGACCTGAGCCACCTCGAACCGACCCAGGGTCGCCAGGCCGTGGGCGAAGACGCCGAGCTTTTCCTCACGCAGCGCGCGGATCAGATAGGCGGGGCGAAGTTGGCCGGCCCTGTGCAGCTTGGCTACCAGGCGGGCGTCGGGGTCTTCGGCGGCCAAGTCCCATTCGACGGCGGCGGGCAGATCTGATGCGGCCCGGCCTGCGCTGGTCTGAGCGGCGTCCTGGATGGCGCCCGCCAGCCGGGCGGGGTCGAGGGTGAAGCGGTCGCTGATGGCCTGACGCAAGGCCTCCCCGACCCATTGATACAGGCGCAGGGCCAGGTCTTCGTCCAGAGACGGGTGGCGGGTCAGAGGCGCGCGCAGAGCGGCCAGCTGACGCGAATGGCCGACCAGATCGGCGAAGGCGGCGGGTTCGATCCGGGCGCTGCGGTTGGTCGCCAGGGCGGTCATGACCGCCGCGTCGCCGCCTGCGACGATGGCGCGCGCCACAGCGGCGCCGAGATCGGGGCGCAGGGCGACCTGAATCTGATGCTCGATCGAACAGTCGGCCAGAAGTTGAAGCAGGTCGTCGTCCAGCAGCAAGGGGCTGGCGGCGATCACCGGCCGGGCGATCTCGATCTCGTCGGCGGCCAGCATCCGCACCAGGGCAGGGGGCGCCCAGTCGACCTTGGCCAGGCGTTGGGCCAGGACCCGACGGATTTCGCGCTCGGCGCTGCGGGTCAGGGCGACGAAGATGTCGGCCAGGGCTTCGGGCGCCCCGCCATGATCGGCGGCTGACTCATAGAGACCGGCCACCCCCATAAGCAGGCGGTGTTGATCGTCCGGCGAGCGCTTGCTGGCAAGGTCCAGCAGTTGGTTCAGACCGGACAGGGGAATGGCCTGCGACGGCTTGGTCGGCTCTGATGGGACGACTGTGGACAATGGCGGCTCCGCGCATGGAAGGCGGCCCGCCCAGGCCGCACGGCATAGTCGGTCGGGGGCATGAAAACAGGGTTAATGAAAACCTTCCAGGCTCAGAACGGGCCGCTTGACGAGGGGGCGACGCAGAGCGAGGTTCAACAGAACAATGATAAGGGAGCTCGTCATGGCGGACGGATCGGCGGCGTCGCTGAAGACGCGGGTGTCGGAGGCCGAGTGGCAGGTGCGGGTCGAGCTGGCGGCGCTTTACCGCCTGGTGGCCCTGCACGGGTGGGACGACATGATCTTCACCCACATCTCGGCCCGCGTTCCGGGGCCGGAGCATCATTTCCTGATCAATCCCTACGGCTGGTATTTCGACGAAATTACAGCCTCTTCTCTGGTGAAGGTCGATCTGGACGGCAACATCGTTCAGGAGACGACCAGCTTCATCAATCCGGCGGGCTTCACAATCCACTCGGCGGTCCATGCGGCGCGCGAGGACGCCAGGTTCGTCATCCACCTGCACACCGTGAACGGGGTCGGGGTGGCGGCGCAGAAGGACGGGCTGCTGCCCATCAGCCAGAACGCCTGCTTGCTGCAGCATCAAATCGCCTATCATGGCTATGAGGGGCTGGCGCTGAACCATGACGAGCGCGAGCGTCTGGTGGCCGATATGGGTGACAAGCCGCTGATGCTGCTGCGCAACCACGGCACGATGGCGGTCGGCGAGACGGCGGCCCAGGCCTGGGTCGGGATCTTCTTCCTGGAACGGGCCTGCGCCCAGCAGGTGGCGGCCCTGTCGGGCGGACGTGAGCATGTGCTGGTCGCCCCCGACGCCGCCCAGGCCGAAACCAGGGATCAGGGACGCGGCATCGGCTTCGTCTCCGCCCTGGCCTGGCCGGGGGCCCTGCGTCAGCTGGAACGAAAATCACCGGGCTACGACGTGTGAGGGCGGTCGGGGGGCTGCTGATCATCCTGGGGCTGGCGGCGGCGTCCTCCGCCGCTGCCGGAGCCTGGAACCTGCCGAAGGGCCAGGGCCAGGCGATCGTCAAGTATGAGGACATGCGCGCGGACGAAGGGTTCGGGGATGGTCAAAGGGTCGATCTGCCCACCGAACGACGCGATCAGGCGGCGTCGCTGTTCGCGGAGTACGGCTTGAGCGACCAGTGGACGCTGCAGCTCAAGGGGGAGTGGCAGAAGGGGCGGGACGCCTTTGTCGACTTCGAGGGGCGCGGTCCGATCGAGGTCGGCTTGCGTTGGCAGGCCTATCGCGACAATCACAACGCGGCGGCGATCTATGTCGGCTACGCTCAGGGCGGCGAGGGGCGCAATGCCGGCTATGCGCGACCCGGTGCGGGCGACGGCGACCTTGAGGTGCGGGCCATGTTCGGCCACTCGCTGGAAGGCGGAGGTTGGGCGCCGCAGCGCACCTTCCTCGAAGCCCAGGTCGCAAGACGTTGGCGGCAGGGTCTGCCGGATGAGGTCAGGGTCGATGCGACCCTCGGAGCGCACTTGGACAACAACTGGATGCTGCTGGCCCAGGTCTACGGCGGCGCGGCCGACGGCGACACCGATCCGCTGTGGGTGTCGGTCGAGGCCTCGGCGGTCCGGCGTTTCGGCGACTGGAGCGTGCAGGCCGGTTGGCGACAGACCGTCGCCGGCCACGAAACGCCCTTGTCGCGCGGGCCGGTGGTCGGCCTTTGGCGGCGTTTTTGACGCGGATTCCGCGACGGAAACCAAATAGCCCGACGTTACAGATACTTTATTTGCGTAACGGCCATGACCCGCTAAGCGGGACCGCTGGTAGTCGGGGAGATTGCGTCGCGTGTTCAAACGCCACTTTTTCATTATCGCGGCGGCGTGTCTGGTCGGGCTCATGGTCCTGGCGGCGGTCCTGAAGATCACCTTGGCTGACGATAGCAAGGGCGGCTCCGGCGGGCCTGGCGGTCGAGGCGGCCCTGGCGGCGGACGCGGCCAGGCGGTGGCCGAGGCGATCGTTGCGCCGCGTGAATTCGCCGATCAGATCCGGGTCCTGGGCGTGGCCCGCAGCAAGCGCTCGGTCAACATCACCTCCAACACGACTGAGCTGATCACGCGCGTCATGTTCACCGACGGCCAGCGCGTCGCCGCCGGCGCGCCTCTGGTCGAGCTGCAGGCGCGCGAGGAAGACGCCGACCTGATCCAGGCCCGCGCGCAACTGGCCCAGGCCCAGCGCGAGTACGACCGCTTCAAGATTCTGGCTGAACGCGGCGTCGCGCCGCGGGTCACCGCCGAGACCGCTGAAACCGCCCTGCAGACCGCCCGCGCCGCCGTTGCGGCTTCGGAAGCTCGTCGCGGCGACCGCGTGTTGCGCGCGCCCTTCGCCGGGGTTCTGGGCCTGACGACGGTGACGCCGGGTACGCTGATCTCGCCCGGAGCCGTCATCACCACCCTGGACGACACCAGCGCCATTCGCGTCGATTTTCCGCTGCCTGAACGCTATCTGGGCGTGCTGCAGGTCGGAACGCCGTTGAGCGCCACCGCGGACGCCTATGCTGACGAAACCGTTTCGGGCCGCATCGCCCTGCTGGACACGCGCGTCAACGAGCAGACCCGCGCCGTCATCGCCCGCGCCGAGTTCGCCAACCCCGGCAATCGCATCCGCCCCGGCATGATGATGCGCGTCGCCGTGCATCAGGGCCGCCGCCAGAGCCTGTCGGTGCCCGAGGCCGCCGTTCAGTATGAAGGCCAGGGCGCCTTCGTCTATCGCATTGCACGCGGCGAGAACGGCACGACCGCCCAGCGCGTCGAGGTGCAGACAGGCGCTGTCGAAGGCGGCTTCGTCGAGATCTTGTCGGGTCTGGACAACAATGACCGCGTCGTCGCCTCGGGCCTGAATCGCATCCAGCCGGGCGCGCCCGTCACGGTCGGCGGGGCCGGCGGCAAGAAGGGCGGCGCGAACGCGGCTCCGGCGGCCCGCCAATGATGCTGTCCGATGTTTCGGTCCGCCGTCCCGTCTTCGCGGCGGTGGGGGCCATTGTTCTGTGCGTCATCGGCCTGGCGGCCTTCTTCTTCCTGCCGGTGCGCGAACTGCCGGACGTCGATCCGCCGGTGGTCTCGGTCAGCACCAGCTACGCCGGCGCCTCGGCCGAGGTCATTGAAAGCCGGATCACCGAGCCGATCGAGCAGCAGATCGCCGGCATCCAGGGCGTGGAGCGCATCAACTCGACCAGCCGCGACGGCCGTTCCAGCGTCAACATCGAGTTCTCGCTGGACCGCAACATCGACGACGCCGCCAATGACGTGCGTGACCGGGTCTCACGCGTACAGGGGCGTCTGCCGGATCAGGCGGACCCGCCGGAAGTGGCCAAGGCCGACTCCGACAGTCAGCCGATCATGATCATGTTCCTGCGGTCCACGACCATGAACCGCATGGAGCTGACGGATTACGCTGATCGCTATCTGGTGGACCGCTTCGCCACCGTGCCCGGCGTGGCCCAAGTCAATATCTTCGGCGAGCAACGCTACGCCATGCGGATCTGGCTGGACGCCGCCGCCATGGCAGCGCGCGGTCTGACGGTCGCCGATGTCGAAACCGCGCTGACCAACCAGAACGTCGAGCTACCCGCCGGCTCGCTGGAGTCGGCGCAGAAGGACTACACGGTCCGCGTGGCCCGCACCTATTCGCGGCCCGCCGACTTCGCCCAACTGCCGATCGGCACGCGCGGATCGGCTTCGACGGCCACGGGCGCGCAAAGTTCGGGCACTCTGGCGGCCGCCACAACGGCCATGACCAACGGCGTGACGGGCGCTCTCCTCGGCAACGCCGCCTATGTCACGCGGCTGGGCGACATCGCCAAGATCGAGGAGGCGCCGGCCGAAGATCGCCGCCTGTTCCGGGGCAATGGCGTCGATCAGATCGGTCTGGCCATTACGCGTCAGGCCCAGTCCAACGACCTGGCCATTTCTGAGGGCGCGCGCGCGCTGATGGAGCAGGTCACGCCGACCTTGCCGCCCGGCACGACGCTGGAGGTCGGGTCCGACAACTCGGTCTTCACCTCGCACGCCATCGACGAAGTCTGGATCACCATCGGCATTTCGATGGCCCTGGTGGCCCTGGTCAACTTCATCTTCCTGGGCAGCCTGCGGGCGGCGGTCATCCCCTCGGTGGTGGCGCCGATCTGCCTTCTGGCGACCTTCATCGTCCTGGCGCCGCTCGGCTTCTCGCTGAACCTTTTGACCCTGCTGGCCCTGGTGCTGGCCATCGGCCTGGTCGTCGATGACGCCATCGTCGTGGTCGAGAACATCCAGCGCCGTCTGGACCACGGCGAGCCGCCGCTGATCGCCGCCGAGCGCGGCGCGCGTCAGGTCTTCTTCGCCGTCGTGGCGACGACCGTGGTCCTGCTGTCGGTGTTCGCGCCCCTGCTGTTCCTGCCAGGATACGTCGGCCGTCTGTTCGTCGAGCTGGCGGCGGCCATCGCCGCGGCCGTGGCCTTCTCGGCCTTCCTGGCGCTCAGCCTGTCGCCCATGCTGGCGTCGAAGATCCTGAAGCCGGCTCACACCGGCGGCTGGGTGGCGCGTCACGTCGACCGGGCCATGGATGCGCTGAAGACCTCCTATGCCAACTCTCTGGACGCCTTGCTGGGCCGTCGCATCGCCGTGGGCGGAGTGGTGGGTCTGATTGTTCTGGTCGCGGCCGGGGCGACGGGCATCTTCCTCCATCTGCCCAATGAACTGGTGCCGAACGAGGACCGGGGCCGCGTGACCCTGCGCATCGCCGGCCCGGAAGGCGCGGGCTTCGACTATACGCGCAAGATCATGCTGGGCCTGGAGCCCATCCTGGCCGAGTACCGGGACAGCGGCGAGGCGGCCAACTTCCTGATCTCCGCGCCCGGTTTCGGCGGTTCGGGCTTCAGCTCGGGCAGCGCGGTTCTGAATTTGGCCGACTGGTCCGAGCGCGAGCGTTCGGCGGACGAGATCGCTCAGGAACTGAACGGCAAGCTGCGCGGCCAGACCGACGCCCAGGTCAACGCCTCGACCCCTGGCGCCTTCCAGCGCGGCGGCGGCAACTCCAACTCGGTCGAGATGATCGTGACGGGCTCGGAATACGGTCCGCTCTACAACTGGCTGCAGCCCATTCTGGCGGCGGCGCTCGAAAACCCGGGTCTGTCGCGGCCGCGTCTCAACTATGAACCTAACGCCCCGCGTCTGCTGGTGGATGTCGATCCGCAGAAGGCGGCGGCGCTTGGCGTGTCGTCGCAGCAGATCGGCCGCGCGCTCGAGACCATGTTCGGGTCGCGTCGCGCCACCACCTACATCAAGGGCGGTCAGGAATACGACGTCATCCTGCAGACCGACCGCGAGAACCGGCGCGGCGTGGCGGACCTCGAGGCTCTCTATGTCTCGACCGGCGCGGGCCAACTGGTGCCGCTGTCGGCGGTGGTCACGACCCAGACGTCCGGCGACACGCCTGATCGTCGCCGTCTGGACCGGCAGCGGGCCATCACCCTGCAGGCTGACCTGAACCCCGGCACCACCATCGACGACGCCGTGGCCTTCCTCAACGCCGAGGTCGCCAAGCAGCCGCAAGGTCTGGCCACCATCCGCTGGGGCGGCGCCGCGCGTGACCAGCAGGAGGCGGGCAGCGCCGTGGGTTGGGCCTTCGCCCTGGCCCTGTTGCTGGTCTTCCTGGTGCTGGCGGCCCAGTTCGAGAGCTGGATCACCCCGGCGGTCATCATGCTGACCGTGCCCCTGGCGGCGGCGGGCGGGCTGTTCGGCCTGTTGATGGCGGGCTCCAGCCTGAACATCTACAGCCAGATCGGCCTGATCATCCTAATCGGGGTGGCGGCCAAGAACGGCATCCTGATCGTCGAGTTCGCCAACCAGCTTCGGGATCAGGGGCGGACGATCCGCGAGGCGATCATCGAGTCCTCTTCGCTTCGCCTGCGCCCGATCATCATGACATCGATCGCTACGGCCTTCGGCGCCCTGCCGCTGGTGCTGTGGCAAGGCGCGGGCGCCGGCAGCCGCCAGACCATCGGCGTGGTGATCTTCACCGGGGCGATGTTCGCCACCATGCTGACCCTGTTCGTGGTCCCGGTCATCTATGGCGTGCTGGCGCGCTTCACCCGGTCGCCGGAATACACGGCTCGCAAGATCGAGGAGTGGGAGGCCCAGGAGATCGCCGACGGCAAGACCCCGGACATGAGCCCGGGTTAAGTCTGCTCTGGTCTAACGATCAGGAAGCGGGGGCCGTCGCGGCAGCGGCGGCCTCTGTCGTTTCCGGCTTGTAGCCCGTTTCCATCTTCAGGAAGGCGATGACGTCGCGGCGGTCCGTGGCGTCGCGCAGGCCAGCGAAGGTCATCTTGTTGCCGGGCAGGAAGGTCCGGGGGTTTTCCAGCCAGTGATCCAGCTTGTCGGCGTCCCAGGTGAAGCCCGCCGACCGCAGGGCGTGGGAGTAGCCATACTTGTCCAGAGCCCCTGCCTGGCGGCCGAAGACGCCGTAAAGGTTCGGACCCGCCATGTTCGGGCCGCCCGGCGTAATGGTGTGGCACGAACGACACCGGGCGAAGGCGCGACGGCCGTTCTCCAGATCGCCGGCGTCGTAGGGGGCGGGCAGGGCGGCCAGCATGGCGACCTTTTCAGCCTCGGTTGGCGCGGGCGGGGGCGGGGCCTTGGGCGCTTCATCGGCGGCGGACGTGGAGGCGTCTCCACAGGCCACGAGGGCCAGGGGAGCGATAAGGGCGGCGGACAGGGCGAGAAGGCTGCGCATGACGGCCTTCATAGGCCATGCCGCCAGGATCGCCGATGGGCATTTGGTCTCAGCGCCGACGGTTATCAATACTGGACGCAGGGTCTTCGCGCCTGATAATCGCTGTCAACAAATGTGAGCGGCGCCGGGCGCCGTCGTAATGAGCGCCATGACCGACACCATCAAACTCAGCCAGGCCCGCCGCGGCGATCGCGGCGTCATTGTCCAGGTCGGCACGCATTGCCACCATCAGGACCATGAGATCGAGCTGGAGCGCCGCCTGCTGGAACTGGGCTTCGTCGAGGGCGCGCGTGTCGAGCTGCTGCACGAGGGCCTGTTCGGTCGCGACCCCATCGCCATGAAGGTTGACGACATGCGCGTGGCCCTGCGCCGGCACGAGGCCGCCAGCCTGACCATCCGTCTGGATGGGGGAGACGCCTGATGGACATGGCCGTTCGCACCGCGCGCATAGCACTCGTCGGCAATCCCAACAGCGGCAAGACCGCCCTGTTCAACGCCCTGACCGGCGCCCATCAGAAGGTCGCCAACTACGCCGGCGTCACGGTGGAACGCAAAGAGGGGCGCATCCATGCCGCCGACGGCCGCACCCTGTCGGTGCTGGACCTGCCGGGCACCTATTCCCTGCGCGCCCGCAGCCTGGACGAGGAAGTCACCCGCGACGCCGTCCTCGGCGCCCTGCCGGGCGAGACCCCGCCGGACGTGGTGGTCTGCGTCGCCGACGCCACCAACCTGCGTCTGGTGCTGCGTCTGGCGCTGGAGCTGAAGCAGGTCGGCCGCCCGATGGTGCTGGCCCTCAACATGTTCGACATCGCCCAGCGTCAGGGCCTGCGCATTGACCTGGAGAAGCTGTCGGCCGAGATCGGCGCGCCGGTGGTCACGACGGTGGCGACACGCAAGCGCGGTATCGCCGAACTGGTCGCCGCCGCCCAGGCCCAGGCCGATCAGGCCGTGGGCGAGACCCGCAGCGAGTGGCACGCCCCGTCCGCCGCCGAAATCCGCGACGCCCACCGCGAGGCCGAGCGCATCATGAAGGCCTGCGTGCGCCCGCCCGAGCGGCCCGACACCCTGACCGGCAAGATCGACAGCGTCCTGCTGCACCCCGTCGCCGGTCTGGCCATTCTCCTGGCCATCCTTTTCGTCATGTTCCAGGCGGTCTTCACCTGGGCCACGCCCGCGATGGACGGCATCGAGGCCTTCTTCGCCCTGGTCGGCGGCTGGGTGGCCACGGTCCTGCCGGATCAGGGTTTCACCGGCCTGTTGCAGAGCCTGATCGTCGATGGTCTGATCGGCGGGGTCGGCAGCGTCCTGGTCTTCCTGCCGCAGATCCTGATCATCTTCCTGTTCATCATCGTGCTGGAAGACTTCGGCTACATGGCCCGCGCCGCCTTCCTGATGGACAAGATCATGGGCGGGGCGGGGTTGCACGGCCGCGCCTTCATCCCTCTGCTGTCCAGCTTCGCCTGCGCCATTCCGGGCATCATGGCCACGCGGGTGATCGAGGCGAAGCGCGACCGCCTGACCACCATCCTGATCGCGCCGCTGATGACCTGCTCGGCGCGCATTCCGGTCTACACCCTGATCATCGCCGCCTTCATTCCGAACGAGACCGTCTGGGGCTGGGCCAGCCTGCAGGGGCTGGTGATGTTCGGCCTCTATGCGGCGGGCATCGTCAGCGCGCTTCTGGTCTCGCTGGTGATCCGCCGGGTCTTCTGGCGCGGCGCGGTCGAGCCCTTCATGATGGAGTTGCCGGCCTACAAGATCCCCGACATCAAGAGCGTCCTGTTCAATCTGTGGCTGCGGGCCAAGATCTTCATCCGCCGCGCGGGCAAGATCATCCTGCCGCTGATGGTCATCGTCTGGGCGCTGTCGACCTTCCCCTATCCGCCCGAAGGGGCGACGGGACCGGCCATCGACTATTCCTTCGCCGGCATGATCGGCAAGGCGCTGGAGCCCATCTTCGCCCCCATCGGCTTCAGCTGGCAGATGGTGGTGGCCCTGGTCCCCGGCATGGCGGCGCGCGAGGTCGCCGTGGCTGTGCTTGGCACGGTCTATTCGATCGCCGGCGCCGAAGAGAACGTCGGCGCCCTGGCCTCGGTCCTGTCGGCCGACTGGTCGCTAGCCACGGGCCTGGCCTTCCTGGCCTGGTACGTCTTCGCGCCGCAATGCCTGCCCACCCTGGGCGTGGTCCGTCGCGAGACCGGCTCGATGAAGTGGACCATGATCATGGTCGGCTATCTGTTCGGCCTGGCCTATCTGGCGGCCTTCGTCGTCTATCACGTCGCCGTGGCGCTGGGCGGGGGCTGAAGGCAGATATCTCCTCGCCACCTCGTGCGGAGGGGGACCGCGAAGCGGTGGAGGGGTTTGGTTGAGCTTTGGCTCGCAGCGCCCCTCCGTCACGTCGGCTTCGCCGCCGCGCCACCTCCCCACGAAGTGGGGAGGAAAAGTCAGCGTCCCGTCGTCAGTTTCACGACGATATGCGCCGTCGTATCCACGATGGCCTCGGGCGTGTCGGCGCGGCGCATCAGGGCGAAGCCGGCGGCGACGGATTCCACCAGGTTGGCGGTTTCGTAAGATGTCAGACGCGGGCTCAGTCCTGCGGGATGTGCGCCGTTGGCCTTGGCCTGGGCGATGCGGCGTTCCAGCGCCAGGTGCAGACGGCGCATGCGCTTGATGCGGCTTTCGGCGAAGCCCGGCTCGCCCTTGTCGGCCAGCATGTGCTCGACCCGCAGCACCGGCCCGTGGTCATTCCACAGAGCCAGGACCTCCAGCACATAGGCGCGCACGGATTCGAAGGCGCGGTCGGCGGTCCAGTCGGCGTGAATGTGCCGGGCCAGTCGCTGGAAGTCCTCGCCGGCCTCTTCGCAGAGGATCAGCAGGCCTTCCTCTACCGACTTGAAGTAGGTGTAGAAGGTCGGCGCCGAGACGCCCGCCGCCAGAGCCACGTCGGCGGCGCGGATCTCGCCCAGGTGCTTGTGGTTCAGCAGCTCGCGCAGGGCGTCGAGAATGGCCCGGCGGGTCCGCGCGCCGCGCGTCCCGATCTTGTGGCCCAGCTTGTTGGTCGTCTCGGACATGGGAGGAGGCGGCCAGAAGAAGTGGTGCCGGATGCAGGATTTGAACCCGCGACCTTCGGTTTACAAAACCGCTGCACTACCACTGTGCTAATCCGGCGTTGCGCGCCTTATGCTGGTGGAATCGTCAGGACGCAAGCACAGTCCGCCCATGCCGATGACGCCCTATCTCACGCCGATCCTTCTGTTGGCCCTGTCGAACGTCTTCATGACCTTCGCCTGGTACGGCCATCTGAAATTCGGGTCCAAGCCGCTGTGGATCGTGGTGATCCTGAGCTGGGGGATCGCCTTCTTTGAATATTGTCTGGCTGTGCCCGCCAACCGCATCGGCCATCAGGTCTATTCGGCGGCCGAGCTGAAGACCATGCAGGAGGTGATCACCCTGCTGGTCTTCGCCGTCTTCTCGGTGGCCTACCTTGGCGAGAAGCTGACCTTGAACCATCTGGTCGGCTTTGCGCTGATCGCGGGCGGGGCCTTCTTCATCTTCAAGGGGCCGCTGTAGTCAGTCGAGCTCGGCGGCGATCCGCGCGGCCAGGGCCTTGAGGTGTTCGGCGTCGGCCATCGGCGCATGGCCGTGGCCCTTCATGGCGCGGTCGGCCCAGCGCGGAACGATGTGGAAATGCAGATGGAAAACGGTCTGGCCTCCGGCCTCGCCGTTGAACTGCATAAGGCTGAGACCCTCGGGCTTCAGCGCCTTCTCTACTGCACGGGCGGTGCGCTGGACGGCGGCGGTCAGCTTGGCGAGGACTTCCGGCTCGATCTCCAGCAGGTTGCGGGCCGTCGAGGTCTTGGACACCACCAGGACGTGGCCCTCGGACTGGGGAAAGACGTCCATGAAGGCCAGGACGTCGTCGTCTTCCCACACCTTCACGCTGGGGATCTCGCCGCGCAGGATCTTGGCGAAGATGTTGTCGGGGTCGTAGGCGCCGTGAAGGCTCATGGGGAGGCTCCGTCAGAGGTGTCCACGGAAGGCTAGCAGGGCGGGGCGGATTTCGCACGGGAGCGAAACGCGATCTGACGCACTATATGGTCAAGGTTCACGGAGATTGCTTTCCATGCTGCGTTTCATCGTTCAGGCGGTCGTCACCGCCCTGGGGCTGTGGTTGTCGGCCAAGGTCGTGCCAGGGGTGGACTTCACCTCTACGGGATCGTTGGTCGCGGCTGCGGTGATCCTCGGTCTGGTCAACGCCATCGTGCGGCCGATCATGGTGATCCTGACCCTGCCGCTGACCATCGTGACCCTGGGCCTGTTCCTGCTGGTGGTGAACGCGGCGATGATCGGACTGACGGCCTGGTTCCTGGGCGGGTTCTCGGTCAACGGTCTGTGGGCCGGGATCGGGGCGGCCATTGTGACGGGCGTGGTCAGCTGGCTCGCGGCCTCCCTGTTCGGTGAGGGCGAGCGTGTGCGCTGAATAAATCCGGGTAATATTGACGCGGATATTTTATCCGGGTAAATCATAGCGACCTTCAAGGAGCTGATGATGCCCTCTGCAACCTGCACCGCCTTTGCCGGAAATCGTCTGATCGCTTCGGGCGCGCCGTCTGAGGTCATGGCGGCGGTCAAGGCGGCGCATGATGCGGGCGAGACGGTCCTGATATTTGACGATGCCGACGCCCGGCCGATGGAGTTCGATCTGCGCGGCGATCTGGCGGCTGTGCTGGCGCGTCTGCCGGTCGAGGCTGTCGAGAAGCGCGGCCCGGGACGCCCGAGGCTGGGAGTCACGGCGCGCGAAGTCACCCTGTTGCCGCGTCATTGGGACTGGCTGGCGTCCCAGCCGGGGGGGGCTTCGGTCGCGCTGCGTAAGCTGGTCGAGAACGCTCTGCGCGAAGCCGAGGGGCCGGATCGCGTACGCCGCAGTCGCGAGGCCGCCTATCGCTTCATGACCGCCGCGGCCGGCGATCAGCCCGGATATGAAGAGGCGACGCGGATGCTGTTCGCGGGCGATTGGGTCGCCTTCGACGCGGCGATCGAGGTCTGGCCGTCAGACGTGCGCGACTACGCCCGGCGTCTGGCCGAGGGAAGCTGGCGCAACAGTCAGGGCAGGGACGCCTAGCTGGGGCGGATGACCATGCAGGTGACGCGACGTTCGCTCAGAGTCTCGCAGGCGGCCTGAGCGGCGGCTTCGGTCATGCCGGTGAAGCGCGAGCGATACCAGCCGTTGGCGTTCTGAACGTCGCGCTGGGCGTCGGTGAACTGGGTGCGGAAGCGGCGGCTGACGTCGTTCAGCCAGTCGCGGGCGACGGCTTCCTCGCGGAAGGCGCCGACCTGAACCGTCCAGCGGCCGGCGGGCGCGCGGGCGGTTTCGCGCGTTGGCGTGGCGGTGGATGAAGCGCGTCGCGCCGTCGTCGTCGATCCGCCATTGAGCGATGCGGTCAGGTTTTCGGGCGTGCGGGTCTCGGCGCGTTGAACCGGCGCTGTGGTGCGCGGCGTAACGGCGCGCGGGGCAGGGGCGGCGGCGCGGGCCGAGGGCGGCGGCGTCACCTCGGTCGGCAGGCTGGCGGGCGGCGGGCCGGCGACATAGGCCACGGCGGTCGAGCCCATGCCTTCCCCGTCGTCGTCCGAAGCTGAGGCGTATTCGACCGGAGGATTGGGATCGGCGCTGATGCCGTAGCCGCGCTGCTCGAAGAAGGCCTGAGCCACCTGGATACGCTCGCCCTGGCTGCGGCGACGCTGGACCTCGAAGCCTGTGTCCATCAGCTCGGCCACGTGGGCGTTGCGGCTGGCGGTCGAGCGGCCGCCCATGACGATGGTGATGATCCGCTTGCCGTCGCGCACCGAAGAGGCGGCGAGGTTGTAGCCTGAGGCGTTGGTGAAGCCGGTCTTGATGCCGTCATAGCCGCGGCCCGTGGCCAGCAGGCCGTTGGTGTTGCGGTAGTCGCGACCGTTGTAGAACCAGTCGTGCAGGCCGAGGTAGCGGTAGTATTGCGGGTAGTCGCGCATCACCGCACGGCTCAGGATCGACAGGTCGCGGGCGGTCGTCGCCTGGCGCGTGTCGGGCAGGCCGTTGGCGGTGGTGAAACGGGTATGATCCATGCCCAGCTCGCGGGCCTTGGCCGTCATCCGGGCAGTGAACTGGGCCTCGGACCCGCCGATGTGTTCGGCCAGGACCACGGCCATGTCGTTGGCGCTGCGGACCGCCGTGGCCTTCATGGCGTCGTCCAGGCTGATCGACTGGCCGGCGGCCAGGCCCAGTTTCGACGGCGGCTGCGAAGCGGCGCGCGGCGAGACGGTGAGGTTGTCGGTCAGCTTGACCTTGCCGGACTCTAGCGCCTCGAAGACCAGATACA
This sequence comes from Brevundimonas sp., assembly GCF_032055285.1. Lineage (GTDB taxonomy): Bacteria > Pseudomonadota > Alphaproteobacteria > Caulobacterales > Caulobacteraceae > Brevundimonas. The sequence goes on along the minus strand of NZ_DAMBRE010000004.1, from coordinate 338,466 downwards.
GGGTCATGACCTTGGTGATCGAAGCCGGATAGCGCCGGGCGTCGGCGAAGCGCGAGAACAGCACCTCGCCCGAAGCCGCATCGACCACGATGGAGGCGTAGCGCGAGTTGTCCGAGGATTGCGCGACCGGCGGCGGCGCGCCGAGGGCGGGCGTTAGGACCACGCCGCCCAGAACAAGGGCGGCCAGGAAGCGACGGCGGAATGCAGCGTTCATGGTCAATCTACTAGCCTCGTCACTGTGGCGCGAAGACGACCCTGATCACCGCGCTTTACAAAAGCTAACATCCGTCGCGGGGGTTTCGAGAGGGTTAACAAGCCGTCAACGGAGTTGTGATCGCACCTGCGCGCGCAGGTGATCGGTGTTTATATGTTGCATCGCACAAAATTCACTTGAAGTCATTTCGCACTTGCACCATATGGCCGTTGTCGCGATGGACCCGTTCGTCGCGAAACCCCTCATCGCTTCAGGAGAGTCCCCATGGCTGACGCCGCAGAGACTGTTAAGAAGACCGTCGAACAGACCACCGCCAAGGCGAAAGCCCAGGCTGAATCCATCCAGGCCGCTGGCGCCAAGGCCTTCCGCGAAGGCGTGGACAAGTCTGTCGCTTCGCTGACCGAGCTGAACGCTCACGGCAAGAAGAACCTTGAGGCCGTCGTCGAGTCGGCCGCCGCCGCCCAGAAGGGCGCCGAGGCTCTGTCGCAGGAAGCCATCGCCTTCTCGAAGAAGTCCTGGGAAGACGGCGTCGCCGCCGCCCAGTCGATCAGCCAGGCCCGCTCGGTTCAGGAACTGGTCGAACTGCAGACCTCGTGGGCCAAGTCGGCCGCCGAGGCCTATCTGGCCCAGTTCGGCAAGACGACCGAGATCTTCACCGCCTCGGTGAAGGACAGCTTCAAGCCGATCAACGAGCGCGTCACCGCGACCGTCGAGAGCTTCCAGGCCGCCCGCTAAGCCGGACGATCTTTTGTAGCGTACAATCAGGCCCCGGCGGAAACGCCGGGGCCTTTTTGCGTCCGGCGCCGCTCCGGGTGCGGCAAGTCGGCCGTTCACGCAACGCGTGACTGGACGCCTCTACAAATCAGGCCATCATCACCTATCTGATCCATCGACTCCCCCCGAAGACGGACAACGAATGCCTACCAGACGGCCAGGTGAACAAGGCGGAGGCGCAGGCGCCGCCGTCGTCACCGAGACAAAGCCGAAGCTTCAGCGGCCCTCGCTTTATCGAGTGCTGATCCTGAATGACGACTACACGCCGATGGAGTTCGTCATCTATGTGCTGGAACGGTTCTTCCAGAAGAGCCGGGAAGACGCGACCCGCATCATGCTGCACGTGCACCAGCATGGCGTCGGGGTCTGTGGCGTCTTCACCTACGAAGTGGCCGAAACCAAGGTCGCCCAGGTGGTCGAGACGGCGCGCCGTCACCAGCACCCTCTGCAATGCACGATGGAAAAAGACTGAGAGGATCTTCCCATGCCCTCCTTTTCTCGTCCTCTCGAAGAGACCCTGCACCGCGCGGTCCATTACGCGAACGAGCGTCGGCACGAATACGCCACGCTTGAACATCTGCTGCTGGCCCTGATCGACGACACGGATGCGTCGGCGGTCATGACGGCCTGCAACGTCGATCTCGGCGCGCTGAAGACGGCGCTGACCCTCTATGTCGACAACGACCTGGCCGCCCTGGCCACGGCCGACGGCGACGACGCCAAGCCCACGGCCGGTTTCCAGCGCGTGATCCAGCGCGCGGTCATCCATGTCCAGTCGTCGGGCCGCGAAGAGGTGACGGGCGCCAATGTCCTGGTCGCCATCTTCTCGGAACGCGAAAGCCACGCCGCCTACTTCCTGCAAGAGCAGGACATGACGCGCTATGACGCGGTCAACTTCATCGCCCACGGCATCGCCAAGAAGCCGGGTGCGACCGAGACCCGTCCGGCCAAGGGCTCGCCCGAGGAGGCCGAGGACGCCGCCGCCGTGAAATCCGGCGGAGAGGCGCTGGAAGCCTATTGCGTCGACCTGAACGAGAAGGCGCGGCACGGCAAGATCGACCCCCTGATCGGTCGCCAGGCCGAGGTCGAGCGCTCGATCCAGATCCTGTGCCGCCGGACCAAGAACAATCCGCTGCTGGTCGGCGATCCGGGCGTCGGCAAGACCGCCATCGCCGAGGGCCTGGCCCGCAAGATCGTCAACGGCGAGGTGCCTGAGGTCCTGAAGGACGCCACCATCTACTCGCTCGACATGGGGGCTCTGCTGGCCGGCACCCGCTATCGCGGTGATTTCGAGGAGCGTCTGAAGCAGGTCGTCAAGGAACTGGAGACGCACGAGAACGCGGTCCTGTTCATCGACGAGATCCACACGGTGATCGGCGCCGGGGCGACCTCGGGCGGGGCCATGGACGCCTCCAACCTGCTGAAGCCGGCCCTGGCCTCGGGCAGCCTGCGCTGCATGGGCTCGACCACCTACAAGGAATATCGCCAGCACTTCGAGAAGGACCGCGCCCTGGTGCGGCGCTTCCAGAAGATCGATGTCAACGAGCCGACGATCGAGGACACGGTGAAGATCCTCAAGGGTCTGAAGACGACCTACGAGACCCATCACAAGCTGCGCTACACGGACTCGGCCATTCGCACGGCGGTTGACCTGTCGGCCCGCTACATCACCGACCGCAAGCTGCCGGACAAGGCCATCGACGTGATCGACGAGGCAGGGGCGTCGCAGATGCTGCTGCCGGAATCCAAGCGCAAGAAGGTCATCGGCCAGCGTGAGGTCGAGGCCGTCATCGCCAAGATGGCCCGCATCCCGCCGAAGTCGGTCAGCAAGTCGGACACGGAATCCCTCCGTGAACTGGAATCCGATCTGAAGCGCGTCGTCTATGGCCAGGAACAGGCCATCGACCAGGTCTCGGCGGCGATGAAGCTGGCGCGGGCGGGTCTGCGCGACCCGAACAAGCCCATCGGCGCCTTCCTGTTCAGCGGCCCCACCGGCGTCGGCAAGACCGAGGTGGCCAAGCAACTCGCCGCCACGCTTGGCATCGAGATGCAGCGCTTCGACATGTCCGAATACATGGAGCGCCACACGGTCAGCCGTCTGATCGGCGCGCCTCCGGGCTATGTCGGCCATGACCAGGGCGGCCTGCTGACCGACGCCGTCGACCAGCATCCGCACTCGGTGGTGCTGCTGGACGAGATCGAGAAGGCCCACCCCGACGTCTACAACATCCTGCTGCAGGTGATGGACAACGGGACCCTGACCGACGCGGTCGGCAAGAAGGTCGATTTCAGGAACGTCATCCTGATCATGACCACCAACGCCGGGGCCGCCGACAACGCCCGCGCCTCCATCGGCTTCGGCCGGGGCAAGGTCGAGGGCGAGGACGACAAGGCCATCCAGCGCCTGTTCGCGCCGGAGTTCCGCAACCGCCTGGACGCCATCGTGGCCTTCAAGCCGCTGGGCGCCGAGACGATCCGTTCGGTGGTCGGCAAGTTCATGATGCAGCTGGACGCCCAGTTGGCGGACCGCAACATCACCATCGAGCTGACCGACGAGGCGACAGACTGGCTGGCCAAGAACGGCTTCGACGAACTGTATGGCGCACGGCCCCTGGCCCGCGTCATTCAGGAGCACATCAAGAAGCCGCTGGCCGACGACATCCTGTTCGGCCGCCTGACCCGCGGCGGACACGTGAAGGTCGAGCTGAAGGACGGCAAGATCGCCTTCGACATCACCCCGACCAAGGGCGCGGCGGTGAAGGAAGAGGAAGAAGAAACAGCCTGATTTCGTTCAGGTTTGAAGTTGGAGACCCGGGTGGAAACGCCCGGGTCTTTTTCTTTGGCGCGGGCAGGGGCATGGTCCGGGCAAACGGAGGGGGCGGATCATGACCGCAGTGCTGACCGAGCGGCAGAAGAAGTGGTTCGCCACGGTTCAGGCCAATCTGGAGAAGAAGACCGGCAAGCCGCTGGCCGACTGGGTCGCCATCATGAAGACCTGTCCCGAGACCGCGCCGCGCGCCCAAGCCGCCTGGCTGAAAGCGGAATACGGCGTGGGTCAGAACCACGCGGCGCAGATTCTGGACGCCTGTCGCCCCGCCGACGGTCCCGGTTGGGACGAGCCCGAGGCCTTGCGCGCGGCTCTGTGGAAGGACCCGGCGTCGCTGGCCATTCTCGAAGCGGTCGAGCGCGTTGCAGACGGCGTTGACGGCGTCATCGCGGGTCAGCGTAAGGGCTACACGTCCTTCTCGCGCAGCGTGCAGTTCGCGGCCATGCGTCCGCTGAAGGGCGGACGGGCTCTGCTGGGATTGAAGCTGGCGGCTGAGGCTTCGCCACGCCTGTCGTCGTCGGCGCGGCGCGAGAGCTGGTCCGAGCGGCTGACGGCCACGGTCGAACTGGATGCAGTCGAGCAGGTGGACGCCGAACTCGGCCGCCTGTTCGCACAGGCGGCCGAGTTCGGTTGAGTTTTAGCGCTTGCGGCCCAGGCTACCGAGCAGGATCGCGGCTCCGGCTAGGATTCCGGTGGTCAGCAGGGGTTTGCGACGGGCGAAGTCCAGGCCCTTGCGCGCGGGTTCCTGAAGATCGGCGGGGGCCTTGTCGACCATGCCGTCCAAACCGTCGATGACCCGACCATAGGCGTTCAAGGCCTTGCCCTTCACCTCGTTCAGCCTGCCTTCGACTTGCAGCCTGCTGTCGCCGGTCAGGCGACCGATGCCGCCCTGGGCCTTGCCCTTCAGTTCCGTCGCGACGCCTTCGATACGTTGATCGGTCATGGTGATCCCTGAAATGTGAGGAGGAGACTCACATTGGAAGCGTACCGCGGCGCCGCAAGTTCCGCAGCATATCGCGATGCGACATCAGGTGCGGCGATAGGGCGACAGGTCGGCCGTCATGGCTTCCATCTCCGCCTCGACCGCCGGGCGCTCGTTGTCGAGGTAGCGAGCGACGGGATCGCGCAGCGCCGGGTCGGCGATCCAGTGGGCGGAATAGACGGGGGAGGGCAGGTAGCCGCGTGCGATCTTGTGCTCGCCCTGGGCTCCCGCCTCGACGCGGGACAGGCCGCGCGAAATGGCAAAGTCAATGGCCTGATAGTAGCAGAGCTCGAAATGGAGGAACGGCACCTCCTCCAGCGCGCCCCACTGGCGGCCGTAGAGGGCGTCGCGGCCAATGAAGTTCAAAGCGCCCGCGATGGGCGTTCCGTCCCGGAAGGCCATGACCAGGGCGATGCGGTCGGCCATGTTGGCGCCAACGCGGGCGAAGAAGTCACGCGTCAGATAGGGGCGGCCCCATTTGCGGTCGCCGGTGTCCATGTAGAAGGCGAAAAAGGCGTCCCAGTGGGCCTCGGTGATCTCGGCGCCGGTCAGGACGCGGATGTCGAGACCCGCCTGGGCCTCGCGCCGCTCGCGCCGGATGGTCTTGCGCCGATTGGACGACAGAGCGGCGAGGAAGTCATCGAAGCTCTGGTAGCCGTCGTTGCGCCAGATGAACTGGATGTCGCGGCGCGGCAGCAGGCCCGCCTCGGTCATGGCGCGCCATTCCGGCTCGGTCGGGAAGTTGACGTGCAGGGACGAGACGCCCAGGCGCTCGACCAGGGTCAGGGCGCCTTGCAGCAGAGTCTCGCGCACTGTGGCTTCGTCCGTGCCGGGCGCGTTGAGGAAGCGCGGTCCTGTCGCGGGCGTGAAGGGCACGGCGCCCAGAAGCTTGGGGTAGTAGCGGCCGCCGGCGCGCTGATAGGCGTCGGCCCAACTGTGGTCGAAGACGTATTCGCCCTGACTGTGGCCCTTCAGATAGAGGGGCATGACGCCGATCACGGCGCCGTCTTCGTCATGCAGGGACAGGTGGCGCGCCGCCCAGCCCTGGGACGGGACGGCGCTGCCGGACGCCTCGCAGGCGTGCAGGAAGTCATAGGAGACGAAGGGATCGCCGGTCGGGGCCGCGCAGGCGTCCCACGCGTCCCGGCCTATCGCGGCGATCCCGTCGTTGACCTGGAGCGTGAAGCTCACTTCACCTCGATGATGGCGTCGATTTCCACGGCGAAGCCGAGCGGCAGCTTGTAGACGCCGACGGCCGAACGGGCGTGCTTGCCCGCGTCGCCGAAGACCTGGACCATCAGGTCCGAGCAACCGTTGACGACGGCGGGGATGGCTTCGAAGTCCGGGCCGGCCTGGACGAAGGCGCCCAGCTTGACGATGCGGACCACGCGATCCAGGTCGCCGTCGACGGCGGCGTTGATCTGGGCCAGCAGGTTGATGCCGCACAGGCGAGCGGCCTCGGCAGCCTGTTCCGGGGTCACGTCGACGCCGACGGTGCCCTTGATGCCGCCGTTGGCGTCGTTCGACAGCTGGCCCGAGATCAGGATCTGGTTACCGGTGCGGACGTAGGAAACGTAGCTGGCGACCGGCTTGGCGGGCTCGGGCAGGGTGATGCCGAGTTCGGCGATGCGGGCGTGGATGCTCATGTCGGAGACTCCGTTGAGGGGTTCGGGCGGGGTGTAGCGCGCCGGGCGGGCCGCGTCATCCGGGCTTCTTCATCCCGCTTTTCAGGGCGCGCCCCGCGACCACGGCGGCGGCGCCGAATTTCTCACGCAGGGCGTCGATGGCGGTCTCGGTCTTCAGCGCGCGCGTCTCGGCGGTGGCGAACAGGCCGGCGGGGGCGGCGCTCGCCTCGGCGATCTCGGCCAGGCCGATGCCGATCAGACGATAGGGCTCGCCCAGCTCGGGTTTCAGCAGGTCGCGTCCAGCCGAAAACAGCACCCGCGCCGTCTGCACCGGCTCGGCCAGGGTGATGCGGCGGGTGACGATCCTGAAGTCGGCCTTGCGCAGCTTCAGCACCACCACGCGGCTGGCCACGCCGTCACGCCGCGCCTTGGAGGCCAGCTTCTCGCACAGGGGCCACAGCTCGGCCTCCAGATCTTCGACATTGGTCAGATCGTCGTTGAAGGTGGTCTCGGCGCTCATGCCGCGCCGGTCGTGGTCGGGCCGCACCGGGCGGGCGTCGCGGGCGTGGCTGAGGTCGTAGAGCCGCAGACCCGTCTCGCCGTAGCGCCGCACCAGATCCTTGACGTCGGCGGCGGCCAGATCGCCGACCGTGGCGAAGCCGTCCGAGCGCAGGGTGCGCCCGAACACCGGCCCGACACCGGGCAGGATGCTGACCGGGCGCGACGCCAGCAGGCCCTTGGCCTCGGCGGAGCCGATGACCGAAAAGCCGCGCGGCTTGTCCAGCTCTGAGGCGATCTTGGCGAGGAAGCGGTTGGGGGCCAGGCCGATGGAGACGCTCAGGCCGGTTTCGTCCTCGATCCATTTCTGAAGGCGGACCAACTGGAAGGCCGGCGGGCCGCCATTGAGGCGTTCCGTGCCCGACAGGTCGATCCAGGCCTCGTCCAGCGACAGGGTCTGGACCAGGGGCGTCAGCTTGCCCACCGCGCCGAAGATGCGCTCGCTCTCGGCCGCGTATTTGCGAAAGTCAGGCTTGATGACGACAGCGTCGGGACAGGCCTTCAGCGCCTTGTACATGGGCATGGCCGAGCCGACGCCGTGCAGGCGGGCGACATAGCAGGCGGTCGAGACCACCCCGCGCTTGCCGCCGCCGATGATGACCGGCTTGTCGCGCAGTTCGGGGCGGTCGCGCTTCTCGACTGAGGCGTAGAAGGCGTCGCAGTCCAGGTGGGCGATGGTCAGGTTGCCCAGTTCGTCATGGCCGATGACCCGGCGCGAGGCGCACGAAGGGCACCGCTCGACCTTGCGGTCGCCGGTCCACAGACAGTCGCGGCAAACGGCCTTCAGGGCCAAGTGGAACTCCGTCGGTGCTCAGTGCGAAGCACGATGGCGCAATGAGAAAGGGCAGCTTCACTTCAACTTAAGACTGCGCGGCCCACTGTGCATCCGAAGAAGGCGAAAAGCCCTGCGCAACAGCGCGATTTGTTGGCGAAACAGCCGGGTGGCGGATGTCCAAGAAAGTCCTCATCGTCGAGGATAACGAGCTGAACATGAAGCTTTTTCATGATCTGCTCGATTCCCAGGGCTACGAGACCCTGCAGACCCGCGAAGGGCTGCAGGCGCTGGCCATTGCGCGCCAGCATCGCCCGGACCTGATCCTGATGGACATTCAGTTGCCCGAGATTTCGGGGCTGGAAGTGACCAAGTGGCTCAAGGACGATGAAGAGCTGAACCACATCCCCGTCATCGCCGTTACAGCCTTCGCCATGAAGGGTGATGAGGAGCGGATCAGGCAGGGTGGTTGCGAGGCCTATATCTCCAAACCCATTTCGGTGGTGTCGTTCCTCGAGACGATCCGCAAACATCTGGGGTAGGGCGGCATGAGCGCGCGCATCCTGGTCGTGGACGACGTCGAGACCAATGTCCGACTGCTCGAAGCCAAGCTGACCATTGAATACTATGACGTCCTGACCTGCGGCGACGGGCTGACGGCCATCGCCCTGGCCACGTCCGAGCAGCCGGACCTGATCCTTCTCGACGTCATGATGCCCGGGATGGACGGGTTTGAGACCTGCCGTCGGCTCAAGGACGATGCCAGGACCCGCCATATCCCGGTGGTTCTGGTGACGGCGCTGGACGGGCGACATGACCGGATCAAGGGGCTGGGATCGGGCGCCGACGACTTCCTGACCAAGCCTCTGGACGACGTGATCCTGATGGCGCGGGTCAAGAGCCTGACCCGACTGAAGATGGTCATGGATGAACTGCGCGAGCGCGAGGAGAGCGGACGGCGCGTCGGCGTCGACACCGCCGGCGTGGCGCGTCTGAAGGGCTCGGGCGGGCGTGTCCTGGTGGTGGACGACAACGCCCTGCAGGCCGCCAAGGTGGCCCAGGAACTGGCGGTCGAACATCGTCCCTTGATCGAGGCCGATCCGGCGGCGGCGCTGGAGGCCGCGCGCGGTCCCGTCGATCTGATGATTGTCAATGTGACCTCGGATGGCTTCGACGGCTTGCGCCTGATCGCCCAGGCCCGTTCCAAGGAGCCGACACGGCGGCTGCCGATTCTGGCCTTGGTTGATTCGCAGGATCGACCGCGGCTGTTGAAGGCGCTGGATCTGGGGGCCAATGATCTCCTGACCCGGCCGGTGGATCCCGAAGAGCTGTCGGCGCGGGTGCGGACCCAGGTGCGGCGCAAGCGCTATGGCGATTTCCTGCGCGAGAAGCTGGATCACAGTCTGGAAATGGCCGTCACCGACGCCCTGACCGGACTGCACAACCGGCGCTACATGACGAATCAGCTTCAGGCCCTTGTGGCGCGCACCAATCGTGGCAGCGAGCCGGTGGCGGTGCTGGTTCTGGACATCGACCACTTCAAGGCGGTCAACGATGGATTCGGCCACGACGCTGGCGACGAGGTGCTGCGCGAGTTCTCGGTGCGTCTGGCGACCAATGTGCGCGCCGTGGACCTGCCGTGCCGATTCGGCGGCGAGGAGTTCGTGGTGGTCATGCCGGGCACGACGCTGGAGGACGCCCACCGCATCGCCGAGCGAATCCGACGCGACGTGGGGGCCGCCCCCTTCCGTGTCATGGACGGCCAGGCGCACCTGAACGTCACTGTCTCTGTCGGCGTGGCCGCCACGACAGGGGCGGAGGATACGCCGGAATCCTTGTTGAAGCGGGCGGACGAGGGCGTCTATGAGGCCAAGGCTTCTGGACGCAACAAGGTCGTCGCCCGCGCGGCTTGAGCCGTTTCCTCGGCTAATCACGCAACGAAAAACGCCCGGCTGAAAAGCCGGGCGTTTCGAATTCTGCAGTCAAGCGAGCCAGTGGCTCAGGCGGTTAAGCCCTTACTTGATCTTGCCTTCCTTGAACTCGACGTGCTTGCGGACGACGGGGTCGTACTTCTTGACGACCATCTTTTCGGTCATCGTACGGGCGTTCTTCTTGGTGACGTAGAAGAAGCCGGTGTCAGCGGTGGAGTTCAGGCGGATCTTGATGGAAGCCGGTTTGGCCATCGGAATTACCTTTGCGACGGCGAAAGCCGCATGAAACGAGAGGCGCGGAACATACTCAGACGCAGACCAAAGTCAACGCCCGCGATGTCGCGTTGAGGAAAGGCTCCTAACGGGTAGGGTGATGAAATGAAAGCCTTGACCTCGATCGCCCTCGCGGCCGCCGCCCTGACCCTGTTTTCCCTGCCTGCTTCGGCGCGGGCGGACACGCCCCAGGACGCCTTCTTCAAGAATCTGAGCGCCCTGTGCGGCCAGAGATTCGAGGGCAGGGTGGTCACCATGGACGCCGCCGATTCGGATTTCGCCAGCCAGAGGCTGCTGATGCACGTCCGCGACTGCTCGGCCGAAGAGATTCGCATTCCTTTCTGGGTCGGCGCGGACCGCTCGCGCACCTGGGTCGTCAAACGCACGGCCACCGGCCTGCGGCTAAAGCATGATCATCGCCACGACGACGGCACGACCGACACCCTGCACTGGTACGGCGGCGACACGGCGGGCGCCGGCACGGCCGAACGGCAGGAGTTCCCGGTGGATCAGGAATCCATCGACCTGTTCAACGCCAACAACGCCTCGGTCTCGACCACCAACGTCTGGGCGATGGAGATCCATCCTCGGCATATGTTCGCCTATGAACTGCGCCGTCCCAACCGCCATTTCCGGGTCGAGTTCGACCTGACGAAGCCGGTCGCACAGTAGGGCCTAGAGAGCCTCCCACGGCGTCAGCGGGCGGACGGTGGCGCAGGCCGGGCCGCCGTCCTTGGCTCGACCCGGCAGGCGAACTTCCAGTATGCGGCCGTGGCGGGCGGCCTGCAGCAGATCGGCGGGGATGTCGTGGATGTCGATTTTGGCGCGGCGGCTCCATGTCGGGCCGGGAAAGCCTGCATGGGTTCCGATGCCGATATAGACGAAGCGGCGTGTTGGGCCCTCGCGCCGCACGAAGGGGCCGGTCAGGCGAGCGTCGTCGTTCAGCGTGACGGGCACGTCCAGCGACAGCGGGGCCTCCGTGGCGGTGACGGCGTCGATGGGCTCGCCGTCCTTGCCCTGTAGGCTGTAGCAGACGCCCGGCACGGGATCATTGATCGTCAGGCGCAGGGTGATGGTCTGCTGGCCCACGGCGTCAGTCCCTGTGTTCGACCACGTGACGGCCGCGCACCATGCGCACGAAGGGCAGGGGGCGGTCGGGATGGGGCAGGCGCTCTGCCATCTCGCCCAGGACGAAGCGGGTGATGGCGGGCAGGTCCAGGCTCTGCGCCTCGTCCAGCGGCAGCCAGGCGATCTCGTCCAGTTCGCCGGAGCCCTCGATCCGATCGGGGTCGCGCAGGGCCTCGACCGGCGCCATGAAGAATCGGGCGTCGAAGCGGCGGGTGCGCCCCGGCGGCGTAATGGCGCGCGCCACATAGGACAGGACCGACAGGTCGGGCAGGGCGCCCGCCTGACGATAGTCCCGCCACGGACCGGCGACGGAGGCGGGAGGCGCGGTTCGGCCCAGGATCAGGCCGGTTTCCTCGAATGTCTCGCGCACGGCGGTCAGGGCCAGGGCGCGGGCGCGACGGGCAGGCATTTCCGCCTCCAGCCGCCGCGCGACGTCGGACGACAGTTCGCCGGTCGAGGCGGCGGTGAAGTCGGAGCGGTCGATGCGGCCGCCGGGGAAGACCCATTTGGACGCCATGAAGACGTGGCCCGGCGCACGCCGGCCCATCAGCACCTCAGGGCGGTCGCCGCCGCGCGTCAGGATCAGGGTGGCGGCGTCCTTGGGCCTCTGGCCGCCGCCCGTACGCGGGGCGTCGGCCAGGTCCTGAGCGGCGTCGAAGGGGGCGGGGGGCTTCACCGCCGCTTGCCCTTGCGCACCCCTTTCAGCCCGCCTGACGGCTTGCCGCCGTTGCGAGGCTTGGGACCGCCGGGGCGGCCTTTTCCGCGCATCGGCGGGCGGTCGCCGCCGCGTCCCCGGACGCCGTAGCGCGGCGCGGGAGCATTGGGATCGCGCGGTTCGGGGTCGGACAGCATCTCCAGCACCAGACCGCCGGTGACCGGCGTGGCCTCGGCCAGGCGCACCTCGACGCGCCGGCCCAAGGTGTAGCGCTGGCCCGTGCGCTCGCCGATCAGGGCATGGGCGCGATCGTCGTGGGTGAAATATTCGTTGCCCAGCGAGGATACGGGAACCAGACCGTCGGCGCCTGTCTCGTCCAGCCGGATGAAGAGGCCGAAGCGCGTCACGCCGGTGATGCGCCCGGTGAAGGTCGCGCCGACGTGGTCCTCCAGGAAGGCGGCGATGTAGCGGTCCATGGCGTCGCGCTCTGCGGCCATCGAGCGGCGCTCGGTTTCGGTGACGTGCTCGGCGATGCCGTCCAGTTCGGCGATCTCGCGGTCCGTCAGGCCGTCCGAGCCCAGGTTCAGGCCGCGGATCAGGCCGCGGTGCACGATCAGGTCCGAATAACGTCGGATCGGCGAGGTGAAGTGGGCGTAGCGGTCCAGGTGCAGTCCGAAGTGGCCGACGTTGTCAGGCGAGTAGATGGCCTGCATCTGGGTGCGAAGGACCACCTCGTTGACCACCTCGGCGTGCGGGCCGTCGCGGGTCTCGTCCAGCAGCTTGTTGAACCGCTTGGTGTTCGGCGCTTCGCCCTTGTTCCAGGGCTTGCCGATGGTGTGCAGGAAGTCGGCCAGGTTGAAGATCTTCTCCTGGCTGGGCGTTTCGTGGACGCGATAGATCAGAGGCGTACGCGTCTTCTCCAGCGTCTCGGCGGCGCAGACGTTGGCCTGGATCATCATTTCTTCGATCAGGCGGTGGGCCTCCAGCGACTTGCGCGGTTCGATGGCGGCGATGCCGCCGCCGGGGGCCATGATGACGCGACGTTCGGGGCTTTCGATGGCCAGGGGGCTGCGGCGCTCGCGGCCCTTCAGCATGGTCGAATAGGCGTTCCACAAAGGATAGAGGATGGCGTCCATGATCGGACCCGTCACATCATCCTGCTGGCCGTCGATGGCGGACTGGGCCTGTTCGTAGGACAGCTTGGCCTGAGATCGCATCAGGCCGCGCATGAACTTGTGCCCCGTCTTCTTGCCGTCCTTGTCGAAGATCATGCGCACGGCCATGCAGGCGCGGTTCTCGCCCTGTTTCAGGCTGCACAGGCCGTTGGACAGGACTTCCGGCAGCATGGGCTCGACGCGGTCGGGGAAGTAGGTCGAGTTGCCCTTGTCGCGGGCCTCGCGGTCCAGCGCCGAGCCGGGACGGACGTAGGCGGCGACGTCGGCGATGGCGACCCAGACGATCCAGCCGCCCTCGTTCTTCGGGTCGGTGTCGCGCTCGGCGTAGACGGCGTCGTCGTGGTCGCGGGCGTCGGCGGGGTCGATGGTGATGAAGGGCACCTCGCGCAGGTCCTCGCGCCCTTTGAGCGTCGGCAGGGCCTGATCCTCGGCCTCGCGCTCGACCAGGTCCGAGAAGCCGGTCGGCAGGCCGTGGGCGTGGATAGCGATGATCGAGGCGGCGCGGGGATCGTCCTCGCGGCCGATGGTCTCGAGGATCTTGCCGCGCTTGGGGCCGTAGCGGTGGTCGCCCTTTTCGATCGAGGCCAGGACCAGGTCGCCGTCGCGCAGGCCGCCCGCCACCGCCGAGGGGATCAGCAGCACGTCCTTGGAGCGCTTGTCGACCGGCTCGACGCGGGTTTCGCGCGCCGACTTGCGGATAACGCCCAGGACGCGGTTGGTTCCGGCGTCCAGCCGCTTGACCAGGCGCGCCTCCCAGCCCTCGGCGCCGCGCGCGAACTTGACCAGCAGGCGATCGCCCAGGCCGGGCGCCGGCGCCTTGCCCTCGCGGTCCGGCAACAGCAGGGCGCGCGGCGCGTCCTCGCCGCCCTTGACCAGTTCGACGTATAGTTCGCCGTCCGCGTCGCGATCCACGACATCGACCACGCCGACGGGGGGCAGGGCGCCGGCCTCGGAAAAGCCCTTGCGGCCGCGTTTGCCCAGGGCGCGTTCGGCCTCCAGCGTCTTCAGCATCTCGCGCAGCTGGCGGCGTTCCACGCCCTTCAATCCGAAGGCGCGGGCGATGTCGGCCTTCTCGGCTTCGCCGGCTTCGCGCAGGAAGGCGATCAGGGTGTCTTTGTCGGGCAGGCCCGCGGCGGGGCGTTTCGGCGTCTTGGTCATTGCGTCCTATGTAATGCGCTTCGGGCCAAATGGGTGAAAACTTGCGTGAGTTGACCGCGAAGCCCGCGACGCCCAGCTTTCGCCCCTGAACACGCCTTTCCCGGAGCCTTCCGCATGTCGATGTCCGACGCCCCCGTCCTGTTCCGCCCTGTCGGCACGCTGCTGGACCTGATCGGCAAGACGCCCATGGTCGAGGTGACGCGGATCGACACCGGCCCCTGCCGTCTGTTCCTCAAGCTGGAGAGCCAGAACCCGGGAGGCTCCATCAAGGACCGCATCGCCCTGTCGATGATCGAGGCGGCCGAGAAGGCCGGCTGGCTGAAGCCGGGCGGCACCATCGTCGAGGCGACGGCGGGCAACACCGGCCTGGCCCTGACCCTGGTTGGCAAGCAGAAGGGCTACAAGGTCCTGTTGGTCATTCCCGACAAGATGTCGAAGGAGAAGATCCAGCACCTGCGCGCCATGGGCGCCGACGTCCGTCTGACCCGCTCGGACGTGCCGCACGGCCACCCCGAGTACTATACCGACATGGCCGAGCGTCTGGCCCAGCAGATTCCGGGCGGCTATTTCGTCAACCAGTTCGCCAACGACGCCAACGCCGCCGCCCACTTCAAGACGACTGGCCCAGAGATCTTCGAGCAGATGGACGGCGATATCGACGCCTTCGTCGCCGGCATCGGCTCGGGCGGGACGATTACGGGCAACGCCCAATACTTCAAGTCGCAGGGCTCGAAGGCCAAGATCATCCTGGCCGACCCGGTCGGCTCGGCCCTGGCCGGTCTGATCAACGAAGGCGTGGCCGGACCGGACGGCAGCTATTCGGTCGAGGGCATCGGTCAGAACTTCATGCCCGACACCGCCGACGCCGACCTGATCGACGTGGCCTATTCCATCCCGGACTCAGAGGCGATCGCCACGGTGCGCGACCTGCTGCTGAAGGAAGGCATCCTGGCGGGGTCGTCGTCGGGCACCCTGATCGCCACGGCCCTGCGTTGGTGCCGCGAGCAGACCGAGCCGAAGCGGGTCGTGACCTTCGTCTGCGACACTGGCGCCAAGTACCTGTCCAAGGTCTACAACGACGCCTGGCTGGCCGATCAGGGCCTGACCCAGCGCGAGATGCACGGCGACCTGTCGGACCTGATCACGCGCAAATACGCCAACGGCGACGTGGTGGTGATCGGACCCGACGACACCCTGGACACGGCGTTCAAGCGCATGAAGGGCGACGGCGTGTCGCAACTGCCGGTCATTCAGGACGGCCGCCTGGTCGGCATCCTGGACGAGAGCGACATCGTCCACATCATGAACACCGACGAGATCACCCGTAAGGAACGCTTCGCCAAGCCGGTGTCTTCGGCCATGACGCGCGATCTGGACACCCTGCAGGTCAGCGAGACGCTGGACGCCCTGATCCCGATCTTCGACCGCGACCGCGTGGCCATCGTCCTGGACGGCGAGACCTTCGTCGGCCTGATCGCCCGTACCGACCTGATCAACCACCTCAGCCTGAACCGATAGGCCCATGCCGACCCGTCGCGCAGCGGTGGGCGGACTGGGCGGCGTCGCGCTGGCGGCGTTGGCGGGGGACGCCGTCGCTCAGGCGACGTTGTTCGAGGGCGTGACCTTCGACAGCAGGGGCAAGGCGATCCGCGCCATCTACTACCCCGCGCAGGGGGATGTGCGGGGGGGCGGCGTCGTCATGATGCACGGATCCGGCGCCCGGATACGAAGCGCCGGGCCCTGGCATGAACTGGCGCTGAGCTTCGCCGGGGACGGGTACGCCGTGCTGACGCCCCTGTACGTGGATGCAGCGCCCGACGACGGTCGCCGTCCGCCGTCAGTCATGGCGGCCTGGCGGCGGGTCGGGCTGGATGGAGCCGACTGGCTGGCTGCACGAGCGGAAGTGGAGCCTGAGCGGATTGGCCTGTTCGGCTATTCTCTGGGCTCCTACGTCGCCGTGGACGGGGCCTTGGGCGCCGGCCATGCAGGCGCGGCGATAGGACTGGCTGGGGGCGTTGATGTCTATACGCCGCGCAATCCCAGGCGCCATATCCCGGTTCTGGTCATCCGGGCTGAGAACGACACCCATGTAAAGCCGGTCAATACGGCGGCCTGGGTCGATTTCATGCGCGATCACGACGTGCCGGTGCGGGTTCAGGTGCTGCGCGACGCCGACCACATCTTGAATACCCAGCAATGGGCCGAGGTCTTCACTCGGTCCGCCGAATTTTTCGACGGCAACATCGGCCGTCGGCGAGACAGGATACGACCATGAGTTCGCTGAAAAACAGCCAGGGTTTCTCGACCCGCGCCATCCACGCCGGCCAGAAGCCCGACCCGACCACGGGCGCGGTGATGACGCCGATCTACGCCACCTCGACCTATGCCCAGGAAAGCCCGGGCGTGAACAAGGGCTATGAGTATGCGCGCGGCAAGAACCCGACGCGCGAGGCCTTCGAGGCCTGCATCGCCGATCTGGAAGGCGGGGTTCAGGCCTTCGGCTTCGGCTCGGGCATGGCGGCGACCTCGACGGCGCTGGAGTTGCTGGACGCCGGGTCGCACATCGTCACCGGCGACGACCTGTATGGCGGTTCGTGGCGGCTTTTCGAGCGGGTGCGGCGTCGCTCTATGGGGCTGGATTTCAGCTATATCGACCTGACGGACCTGGCGGCGGTCGAGGCGGCCATCAACGACAAGACGCGGATGCTGTGGGTCGAGACCCCCACCAACCCGCTGATGAAGCTGGCCGACATCGAGGCCCTGTCGAAGATCGCCAAGGCTCACAAGCTGATCCTGGTCGTGGACAACACCTTCGCCACGCCGTGGAGCCAGCAGCCGCTGGCCCTGGGCGCCGACGTGGTCATGCACTCGGCGACCAAGTACCTGAACGGCCACTCCGACATCGTCGGCGGGGTTCTGGTCGCCAAGGACGCCGAGATGGCGGCCCAGATCAAGTTCCTGCAGAACTCCATCGGCGGCGTCATGGGGCCGTTCGACGCCTTCCTGGCCAACCGGGGCTTGAAGACCCTGGGACTGCGCATGAAGGCGCACAACGAGAACGCCATGGCCGTGGCCCGCTGGCTGGAAGACCGGAAAGGCGTCGCCAAGGTCATCTATCCGGGTCTGATCAGTCACCCGCAGCACGAGCTGGCCGCGCGCCAGATGAACGGCCGCTTCGGCGGCATGGTCACGGTGCTGATCGACGGCGATCTGGAGCGCACCAGGCGGGTGCTGGAGCGGGTGCAGGTCTTCACCCTGGCGGAGTCCCTGGGCGGGGTCGAAAGCCTGGTGAACCACCCGGCCATCATGACCCACGCATCCGTGCCCAAGGAGGTCCGCGAGGCCGGCGGAGTCACCGACAACCTGATCCGTCTGTCGGTCGGGGGCGAGGACATCGACGACCTGATCGCCGATCTGGATCAGGCGCTGTCCTGATACGAAAAAGGGGCGCTCCGGCCAGCCGGAGCGCCCCTTCGATTTCTTCGTCCAGGCTAGAGCCCTGACGAGGCCGAAATCAGCCTTCGGTCTTCAGTTGACCGGCCGATTCCTTGCCCGAGCGACGGTCGCGCTCGATTTCATACGAGACCTTTTGGTTCTCGTCGAGGCCACGCAGGCCGGCTTGCTCGACGGCCGAGATGTGGACGAAGACGTCCTTGCCGCCGTCATCCGGTTGGATGAAGCCGTAGCCCTTGGTGGAGTTGAACCATTTCACAGTGCCGGTAGCCATTTTCAGGACCTCCGCTAGTCGTTGACCTCAGGGAAGAGCCCCCTTGGCCTGTCGGGTCTGAATGGATCGGCCTAGTCCTCGGTGCGCAGAGCAAAGGGGCAGCAGCGTTACGCAGAGAGATCGACATTACTAAAATGAACGGCAATCGCGTCCAAAGCAAGACCCCTGATTTCAGGCGTCTTCTTCCTGTTCAGCGGCCGCGCCGCCGATGTAGTTCTCCTGACAGCGCTTTCGCAGGGCGGCGGTGATGGTGCCGCCGTACAGGCTGTCCTGAATGCGGTCGTAACCCTCGCTCTGGAGGGCCTGTTTGACGTCGCTGACCGTGCGACAGGCGCCGCTTTCAGCCAGTTGATAGGCCCGTTCGAGGGTCGTGGGGCGGAAAGTCATGGCCTTAACCTAGGGACTTTCCGCCGAATGGCCACCTTTCAGCGGTCAGGAAATCAGAACGAGAAGTTGATCCCGGCCACCAGGGCGCCCTTGTACTGCTCGCCCGGAACGTCGGCGTCGGTGTCGTGCCAGCGCAGGTCAAGCTCGACCTTGGGCGTCAGGGCGTAGGCGCCGCCGATGTTCCAGCCGGTGTAATCGATGCTGTTGTCCTGCTCGCGACGGCCGACCTCGGCCGAGACGTTCAGCTTGTTGGTGAAATCCCAGCCGCCACGCAGGGCGACCCAGGTCCAGGCCTCGGTCGAGCCGGTGCCGTCGGCCGAGTGCTGCAGCCGCAGACGGGCGCTGGCCGGGCCGATCGAGCGCTTCATGTCGGCGGTGAACTCCCAGGCGTCGTCGTCATAGCCGGGGTTGGCGTCGAAGCGATACTTGTGGGCGACGTTCAGGTCGAAGTCGAATCCGGCGAACTCGGGGCGGACGCCCGCCACCAGCTCGGACTCCAGCTTGGAGCCGCCGCCGTCGATGGTCTCCAGACCGCCCGAACCATAGAAGAGGCCGCTGGCGCTCTCCCATTCGGCGACGCCGTAGACGAAGGGATCGCCGTCGGACTTGGACGCCGCCTTGGAACGGTTGTCGGTCGCGGCGCCGGCCGAGAAGGACCATTTGCCCGCATCCTGGGCGTGGGCGCCGGAGGCCAGCAGGACCAGGGGGGCGGCGGCGAGAAGAGCGGCGTTCGTCAGGGTGCGGAGCATGAAAAGCCTCGTGAAGCGACAGGGCCGCTCCTAGAGGCGCTTCTTGTCGAATTTATCACAGGCCCGTGAAAACTCGTCCGCCAACCGCGCCACAAGCTGAGCCGTTGTGGGGCTGTCGTGGATCGCGCCGGAGCCTTGCCCCGCCGACCAGATGGTCTTCCACGCCTTGGCCTCCTCGCCCATGTCCAGCTTGTGCTCGGGCAGGGACTTCGGGTCGATCTTGTTCTCGACCAGCGAGGGGGTCAGGAAGTTGGCCGGGATGCCCGAGACAGCGGGCGTATAGGTGATGTCGGCCGAGCCGGAGGCGACGATCAGGTCCTTGTAGTGGGGCTGGGCCGCGCTCTCGGCCGTGGCGATGAAGCGGGTGCCCATATAGGCGAAGTCGGCGCCCATCATCAGGGCCGCGGCCACGTCCTGACCGGTGGACAGGCAGCCCGCCAGGATGATGGTCCCGTCATAGAAGCTGCGCACCTCGTTAATCAGGGCGAAGGGGTTCACCACGCCCGCGTGCCCGCCCGCGCCGTTGGCGACCAGGATCAGGCCGTCGACCCCGGCCTCGGCGGCTTTGCGGGCATGGCGGACATTGGCGATGTCGTGGAAGACCACGCCGCCGTAGCCATGCACCGCGTCCACCACGTCGCGCACGGCGCCCAGCGAGGTGATGATCAGCGGCACCTTTTCCTCGACCGAGACCATCATGTCGGCTATCAGGCGCGGATTGGTCGGATGAACGATGTGGTTGACGCCGAAGGCGGCGGCGTCGGGCGTCAGGCGCGACTTGATCTCCTGAACCCAGTCCCGATAGCCCTCGGTCGTGCGCTGGTTCAGCGAGGGGAAGGTGCCGATCACGCCCGCATTGCAGGCCTCGACCACCAGGTCCGGGCCGGACACCAGGAACATGGGCGAGGCGATGACCGGCAGCTTCAGGCCGGACTGCAGGGAAGCGGGAATGGCCACGGGTCGTTTCCTGGAATGGTTTCTGCGGGTTGTTTTAAGGGACGCTAACCGGGCGCCGCGGGGGAAGGCAATCACGCTTTCCTCCCCATGCTCGCGACCATCGCTCCCGCTCATCCCCGCGGAGGCGGGGACCCAGTAAGAGCCTCACGCGCGGCGTTCGGAAGCGCGCCCTTCGATTTCCGCGCGGCGCTTGCAGCCAAAGCACTGGGTCCCCGCCTCCGCGGGGATGAGCGGATTTTGGGGCGGTGGCGCGGAAAGCAGCCTGTAAAAAACAGAGTCCAATTCGTCTGAATCGTCTGAAATCCCCCTCAGGCCCATCCGTCCGCGACCGGCATCCTACCACGGCGGGGAGGGGCGCCAGGTCGATTGTCGAAACGCCCGCGCGGGGCCAGGATTTTCTTTGCGGGTGCGAGCGCCTAAATGGCGGGCATGACGCACTATACCGACAGCCTGTCCCAGCTCGGCGCCCAGACCGCCGCCCCGACCAATCCCGAAGAGGCGGTGCTGGAACGCGTGCCCAATCCGCACGCCGACACCCTCTATGTCGCGCGCTTCACCGCGCCCGAGTTCACCAGCCTGTGCCCGGTGACGGGCCAGCCCGACTTCGCCCACATCGTCATCGACTATGTGCCGGGCGACTGGCTGGTTGAGAGCAAGAGCCTGAAGCTCTACCTGACCAGCTTCCGCAACCACGGCGCCTTCCACGAGGACTGCACCGTGGCCATCGGCAAGCGCCTGGCCGATCTGCTGCAACCGAAATGGCTGCGCATCGGCGGCTACTGGTACCCGCGCGGCGGCATCCCCATCGACGTCTTCTGGCAAACCGGCGCGCCGATCGAGGGGGTCTGGCTGCCGGATCAGGGCGTCGCGACCTATCGCGGTCGGGGGTGAGGGCAGCAATGTCGCTGCGGTTCGTCGTGAGACGTTCTCTCAACGGTTTCTGAGTAGCGATTAGCGTGCTTGGCTTCAGGTTAGGCAGCAGCTTAAAGTGCCTCTGGGGGATGGGATGGCATATTTAAGATCGGTAGACTGGGCGGTCACGGGATCGATGCTGCAAGGGCTTGGTGCTGTCCTTGGAGCTTTGACTGTATTGGTTGCAGCTTGGATTGCATCTAGAACATTTGATACTTGGCTCCGCCAAAAATTGGCAGAGCGTAGAGTTCATCAGGCGGAGACGATTCTTGTCGCGACTTATAATGTTCGTCGACGGCTGGAGGCGGTTCGAAATCCCGCGATGTGGGCTTCGGAGTTGATCGATGCCGAAGAATTACTAAAGCGACGTGGCGATTGGAAAGAAGGCGGCGGTGTTGAAGCGCAAAAGAAGTTAGCAACAGCCCAAGCCTACTACACTCGAATAAAGGCCGCTGAAGGCGACCTAAGTGCTTTGAGGGACTGCTTGCCAATGGCGCGAGCGCTTTTCGACGAAGATGTCGAACAAGCGTTAGAGTATCTGCATCATCAGTTTCACGTCGTGGGCGTCTACGTGGGCGCAAACCAGCGCGATGGCGGTGGGGGTGACGAAAAGCTAAGGCGAAAAATCGAGAGTACCATTTGGTCTGGCTATCCCTCCGTTGAAGAAAACGAGATGGATCAGGCGGTAGCTGAGCGAGTACGATTGATTGAAAGCGTCTGTGTTCCTGCCCTTCGACTGGAAGATCCCGGTCGAGGCAAAGCTGCGGAAAAGGTAACTACCTCATCCCCCCGCCTCCCGCTCGAAGTCTGGGGCCGTCGCTTGATGACCCGCGCGGAGGCGTGGGCGGATCGGGGGCGGTGGCGGGGGTATGCCTATGAGTTCCTGTGGTTCGGGCTGAAGCAGGGGTGGGCCTGTCTGTTCGGCGGGGCCATGCTGGTGCTTCTGGTCGGGACGCATCTGCTGTGGCCTGATGCGGCGCCGGTGTCGCGTTACGACTTTCTGGTGGTCGGGGCGCTGGCCATTCAGGGGCTGATGCTGGCCTTCAAGCTGGAGAGCTGGGAGGAGGCGCGGGTCATCTTCCTGTTCCATGTCGCCGGGACGATCATGGAGCTGTTCAAGACCTATCACGGGTCGTGGATTTACCCTGAGGAGTCGCTGCTGCGGATCGGGGCGGTGCCGCTGTTCTCGGGCTTCATGTATGCGGCGGTGGGCAGCTATATCGCGCGGGTGCAGCGCATCTTCCATATCCGGGTGCGGGGGTATCCGCCGCTGTGGACGACCTGGGTTCTGGCGGCGGCCATATACGTCAACTTCTTCGCGCATCACTGGCTGCCGGACGTGCGGATAGCGCTGTTCGCGGCGACGGTGCTGCTGTTCGGGCGGGGCTGGTTCTATTTCACCGCGGATCGACGGCGGCGGTCGATGCCGCTGCTGCTGGGCTATTTCCTGGTGGCGCTGTTCATCTGGTTCGCGGAGAACCTGGGGACCTTCGCGCGGGCCTGGGTCTATCCGGGGCAGGCGGACGGCTGGGAGATGGTCAGCCTGAACAAGCTGGGGGCGTGGTTCCTGCTGACGATCATTTCGGTGGTGCTGGTGTCGCTGGTGCACCGGCCGGAGGCGGAGCCGAGGTAGGGTCGTTCTTGATCCTCCCCCGTGCAACGGGGGGGGGGACCGCCGAAGGTGGTGGAGGCGGCGGATACGCGCTCGACCTCACGATCGTTTCGCGCCGTCTGAGGCTTGATCCCGAGCTACGGCGCTTGAACTCGCCCCCTCCACCATGCTGCGCATGGTCCCCCTCCCCCGCAAGCAGGGGAGGATTGAGAAGGTTACGGCCGCCGCTCGACCTTGTGCGCCATGACGGGGCGGGGGCGTTCCAGCGGGGGCTCGGTCAGGGTTCCAACGTGGATGAAGCCGGCGATGGTCTCGCCGTCCCTGACGCCGAACAGGGCGACGGCGGCGGGGTCGTAGGAATACCAGTCGGTGATCCAGCTGGCCGAATAGCCCAGGGCGTCGGCGGCGTGTTCCAGGTTCATGCAGACGGCGCCGGCGGACAGCTGCTGCTCCCAGACCGGGACCTTGTGGCCCTGTATCGGGGTGGAGACGACCATGACGGTCAGGGGCGGATTGGCCAGCTTGGCGAGAACGGCCAGGTCCTTGTCGACGCGGCCTTGCGTTTCGGCCAGGGCGGCGAGGGCCTCGGACAGGTCGGCGCGGCTCTGAGGGCCGAGAACCACGAAGCGCCAGGGGAAGAGCTTGCCGTGGTCCGGGGTGCGGGCGCCGAGGTGGAGGATCTGCTCGATCTCGGCCTCGGACGGGCCGGGGGCGGCCAGCAGCTGGGCCGAGGCCGAGCGGCGCACGGCCAGACGGGCCAGGGCTTCGTCCGAACGGACGGGCAGGGGCAGGGCGGCGTTGAGATCGGTCATGCCGTCTAGCTAGGATTTCGAGACGCCCGGCGCCATAGCGGAAGGATGCACAATATCGCCGACATCAAGCCCCGCTGGGCCGAAGGCCTGCCAGAGACGCCGAAATGGCAGAGTCACGGCGACAGCGTCCTGATCGACACGCCGTGGATGACGGTGACGCGCCACCCGGCCACGGCCCCGACGGGGGCGCCCGCCGACTATGTGGTCATGCGACCCAAGAACGTCGGGACGGGCGTCTTGCCGCTGCACGAGGACGGGACGGTGACGATGGTGGGGCAGCACCGCTTCACCCTGATGCGCTACTCCTGGGAGATGCCCGAGGGCGGGGCGCCGATGGACGAGGACCCGTTCGACGCCGTGCGCCGCGAACTGGCCGAGGAGGCGGGGCTGGCGGCGGAGCACGGGCGGCCGGCGCTGGACATGGACCTGTCCAACTCGATCACCGACGAGCGGGCCATGACCTGGGTGGCCTGGGGGCTGAGCGCGGTTCCGGTCGACCCGGACCCGACCGAGGTGATCGTGTCGGCGCGGGCGCCTTTCCGCGATCTGCTGGCCGAGATCGAGCGGGGGGCGGTGCGCGACAGCCTGACGGTGGCGACGGCTTACAAGGCCTACCATATGGCGCGGGAAGGCGAACTGCCCGCCGCGCTGGCGCGAGCCATGCTGGGGGCGTAGGATCGCCGCCTGAGAACGGAGGGCCGATGGCCAAGCTGGAAATCGTGCCGCAACAGCCGGACCTGTGGACGCAACTGCGCGCCGCGGCCGAGGACGCCGCGCGCGAGGAGCCCCGTCTGGCCTCGCAACTGAACGCCGTGGTGCTGGCGCATGACGATCTGGCGGGGGCGCTGAGCTTCCAGATCGCGCGCAAGCTGGGCGACGCAGAGCTGGGGGCCATGTCGCTGCGCGAGGTGGCCCTGTCGGCCTTCGCCGCCGATCCCGGCATTCTGGCGGCGGCGGAAGCCGACCTGAAGGCGGTGCAGGACCGCGACCCGGCGATCCGATCGCTGTTGCAACCCTTCATGTATTTCAAGGGGTTCCAGGCGCTGCAGGCCTGGCGCGTGGCGCACTGGCTGTGGGGGCAGGGGCGCGACACGCTGGCGTTTCACTTCCAGAGCCGGATTTCGGAGCTGTTCCAGCTGGACATCCACCCGGCGGCGAAGATCGGTTCGGGCGTCTTTGTCGACCACGGCACCGGCATCGTCATCGGCGAGACGGCGGTGGTCGGCGACGAGGTGTCGATGCTGCACGCCGTGACCCTGGGCGGGACCGGGGCCGAGCGCGGCGACCGTCACCCCAAGATCGGGCGCGGCGTCCTGTTGGGCGCGGGGGCCAAGGTGCTGGGCAATATCGTGATCGGCGACTACGCCAAGGTGGCCTCGGGGTCAGTGGTGCTGAAGCCGGTTCCGACGGGCTGCACCGTGGCCGGGGTGCCGGCGCGCGTGGTCAACTGCCCGACCGACGCCACGCCCGCGCGGACCATGGACCACACCCTGGCCGACATCGCCTATGATTTCGTGATCTGAGGTGGCTGCCTGTGGACGCCCGATACGCGGGCTTCCCATGAGGAGGCGGCTTCTTTAGGTTCCGCCGTCAACGACACCAACGAGGCTACCCCCGTGAAAGAATCTGATCTGAAGCGCGTCGAGACGCACCTGAAGCGCACCTTCAACCACGGCGGCATCAAGGTGAAGGCCCGCAAGGTCGCCGACTCCGCCGAAGTCTATGTCGATGACGAGTTCATCGGCGTGGTGTTCGAGGACGAGGACGAGGCCGGCTCGTTCATGTTCGAGATGGCGATCCTGGCCGAAGACCTGCCGCAGGACTAAGCCGCGCCTTCAGGGATTTCTCTGGAAAGCACGCACGAAAAAGGCCGGAGGGGCGAACCCTCCGGCCTTTTGTCGTCTCAGGCGATCACCAGCCGAAGAGGCGGGCGAAGAAGCCCTTTTTCTTTTCAGGCTGGGGCGCAGCGGCGGGCGCCGGTTGCGGGGCCGCAGCCGCCGGAGCGGGGGTGGGCGCTTCGACCGGCTTGGGAGCCGGGGCGGGCGCGGCGGCGACCGGGGTCGGCGCGGGCGTCGGAGCGGGAGCGGCGGTCACGGCCGCGGCGACGGGCTTGGTCGCCTCCACCGGCTTGGCGGCGGGTTTCGCAGCAGCAGCGGCCTTGGGCGCTGCTGCCTTCTTGGGGGCGGCGGCCTTGGGCGCAGCGGCCTTCGCGACCGGAGCCTTTGCCGCGGGAGCCTTGGCCGCGGCGGGCTTCGCGGCCGCCTTCGGCGCAGCCTTTGCAGCCGGTTTGGCGGCGGCCTTCGGAGCAGGCTTGGGCGCAGCGGCCTTCACGGCGGGCTTGGCGGCGGCCTTGGGCGCGGCGGTTTTCGGCGCGGCCTTCGGTTTTGCAGCGGCCTTGGGCGCCGCAGCGCTCGACTTTGCCGCCGGTTTCGGCTTGGAAGCGGCAGGCGCCGCTTTCGGCGTAGAAGATTTCGACTCAGACGGTGCTTTAGCCATGGATACCCCGACCCCTAGATGGACACGGGCATTCCGTACGCCCGCACGCGTTGCGATTCGTCATAATAACGGTGTTTGAGAAATGTCCGAGTCCGCAGTTCAGGTGATCGCACGCGGCGATCGCGCCCCGGCCGAAGCCGCCGCCGCCGCCATCGACGCCAACCCCCTGCTGGAAAACGCGACCTACTCGATCCTGGAAGAGGACGAGGACAAGGGCGTCTGGCGCATCGACGCTTTCCCGACGACCGACGAGGAGGCCGAGGGCATCGCCGAGATCTTGCGCGCGACGCCGGGGTTGGAGGTGATCGTCGAGAAGCTGGCCGACGCCGATTGGCTGGCCATGAGCCTGTCGGGCCTGCCGCCGGTCGAGGCCGGGCGCTTCTTCGTCTATGGCGCCCACGATCAGGGCAAGATTCCTGAGGGCCGGGTCAATCTGAAGATCGACGCGGGCGCCGCCTTCGGCACCGGTCACCACGGCACGACGGTCGGCTGCCTGGAAGCCTTCGACAATCTGCTGGCGACCGAGAGCTTCGAGAAGGTGCTGGACGTGGGCTGCGGCACGGGCGTGCTGGCCATCGCTGCGGCCAAGACGGGCTCGCCCATCGCCGTCGGCACCGACATCGACGAGCCCTCGGCCCGCATCGCCAACGAGAACGCCCAGATCAACGACGCCAAGTGCGAGTTCTATTTCGCCGACGGCCTGAGCGATGCGCGCATCGCCCAGCACGCCCCCTATGACCTGGTCTTCGCCAACATCCTGGCCGCACCGCTGGTGTTTTTGGCTCCGGAGATCGCCGCTGCGCTGAAGTCTGGCGGCGTCGCCATCCTGTCGGGCCTGCTGCGGACGCAGGAGGAGCGTATTCTGGAAGCCTATCTGCCGCTGGGCTTCGTGGTCGAGCAGACCATCCACCACGATGCGTGGAGCGCGCTGCAACTGCGCAAGAAATAGGCGCGACCTTCTCCCTCCCCGTTGTGGGGAGGGTGACCGAGCCGATAGGCGAGGTCGGGTGGGGGCGCTTCGGCTGATCAAGCGTCACGTCCGGCATCGCCTGGCCCTCCCCACCCGGTCGCTGCGCGACCACCCTCCCCATGAAGGGGAGGGAGATGTATGGAAACGCCATGCGCCAGACATTCGACGAAACCACCGATCCGTCCTTCGGGGCCAAGCACCTGCCTCTGCTCCGCGCCGAGATGGCGAAGCAGGGCCTGGACGGCCTGCTGGTCCCGCACGAGGACGAGCATCAGAACGAATACCTGCCCGACGCCAGCGAGCGTCTGGCCTGGGTCAGCGGCTTCACCGGCTCAGCGGGGGCGGGCGTGGTGCTGATGGACAGGGCGGCGGTCTTCGTCGACGGCCGCTATACGGTTCAGGCCAAGGCGCAGACGGATCCGGCCCTGTTCGAGCGGGTCGAACTGAACAAACTGGCCGCCTGGCTGGAGACGCTTAGCGCCGGTTCGGTCATCGGCTATGACCCGCGCCTGCACAGTCCGGACGCCCTGGCGACCCTGCGCGCCGCGGTCGAGAAGGCCGGGGCGACGCTGAAGGCGGTCGAGCCCAACCCCATCGATCTGGCCTGGGGCGACGCTCGCCCGGCCCAGCCGCAGGCGCCGGTCGTGCCGCACGACGACGTCTATTCCGGCGAGAACGCCGCGCTGAAACGCGCCCGCATTGGCAAGGCCATCGCCGCCAAGGGCGCGGACGTCGCCGTTCTGACCTCGCCCTCATCGCTAGCCTGGCTGTTCAACATTCGCGGCGGCGACGTGATCCGCACGCCCCTGCCGCTGGGTCAGGCCGTGGTGAAGGCCGACGGCACGGCGAGCGTCTTCCTCGATCCCGCCAAGGTGACGAACGAACTGCCCGGCTGGCTGGGCGACGCCGTGACGCTGGAGGCGCCAGAGGCGCTTCCCGCCGCGCTGGACGCCCTGTCGGGCTGCAAGGTGCTGATCGACCCGGCGGTGTCCTCGGCCTGGTATTTCGACCGTCTGGAAGCTGCGGGCGCCAGCATCGTTCGCGGCATGGACCCCTGCGCCCTGCCGCGCGCGCAGAAGAACGCCGTCGAGATCGAGGGCAGCCGTCAGGCCCACATCCGCGACGGCGCGGCCCTGACCCGGTTCCTGCACTGGGTCGATACGGTCGCGCAGAAGGACCTGCCGGACGAGCGGGCGGTGGTCGAGGCGCTGGAAGGCTTCCGCGAGGCGACGGGGATGCTGAAGGACCTGTCCTTCGACACCATCGCCGGGGTCGGGCCGAACGGCGCCCTGCCGCACTACAAGCCGGTCGGGGCCAAGATCCGTCCGATGGAGGCGGGCAGCCTGCTGCTGGTGGACGGCGGCGGTCAGTATCTGGACGGGACCACGGACGTGACCCGCACCATGGCCATCGGCGAGGGCACGGCCGATCAGCGCCGCATGTTCACCCTGGTCCTGAAGGGCCACATCGCCATGGCGGTGATCCGCTTCCCCGCCGGGACGACGGGGCATCAGCTGGATGCGGTGGCGCGCCAGCCGCTGTGGAACGCGGGCTTTGACTTCGACCACGGCACCGGCCACGGCGTCGGCTCCTATCTGGGCGTGCATGAGGGGCCGCAGCGCATCGCCCCCTACGTCAACACCCAGCCGCTGCTGACCGGCATGATCCTGTCGAACGAGCCGGGCTATTATCGCGAAGGCGAGTGGGGCATCCGCATCGAGACGCTGCAGGTCGTCACGGCCCCGGCTCAGGTTCCGGGCGGCGAGCGGCCGATGCACGGCTTCGAGCAGCTGACCCTGGCCCCGCTGGATCGCCGTCTGATCGATACAGCGCTGCTGACGACCGACGAGCGGGCCTATGTCGACGCCTATCACGCCGAGGTTCTGGCCAAGGTCGGGCCTCTGCTGGCGCAGGGCGTGCAGAAGGACGAGGCGGCTCTGGACTGGCTGAAGGCGCAGACGGCGCCGCTGTAAGGCGATGATCGGCGCCATCGCCCTGCTGCTCGCCTGCCAGTTGGCGGGCGAGGTGATCCACCGGCTGACGGGTCTGCCGTTGCCGGGGTCGGTGATCGGCATGGTGTTGCTGCTGGCCTGGCTGGCCTTCGTGCCACGGGAGCGGCTGACGCTGACCCAGGTGACGGGCTGGCTGACGGCGCACCTGTCGATCATGTTCGTGCCCGCCGCCGTCGGCCTGATGGAGGAGGGGGCGATCCTGTCGCGCTATGGCCTCGGCATCGTCGTGGCGGTGGGGGTTTCGACCCTGCTGACGCTGGCGGTGACGGCCCTGGTGTTCCGCGCCGTGGCGGGGCGGGATGAGCCCGAAAGTGGGGAAGGCGCGTCGTGAGCGAACTGGTCGCGACGCCCCTGTTGTGGCTGGCAGTGACGCTGGTGGTGTTCGAGGCGGCGGACGTCCTGTCGCGGCGCAGCGGACGGCATCCGCTTTGCCATCCGGTGCTGTTGGCGACGCCGATGCTGATCGGCGTCCTGCTGACGACGAAGACGCCCTATCCCACCTATGCCGAGGCGACGCAGGTGCTGGGCTTCTTGCTGGGACCGGCGGTGGTGGGGCTGGCCGTGCCCATCTGGGCGCAGCGGGCGACGATCCGGCGTCTGGCCAAGCCGCTGGCCTGCGCCCTTCTGGCCGGGGCCGTAACGGCTATCGTCAGCGCCGTGGGCATCGTCTGGCTGTTCGGCGCGCCGGCCGAGATCATGGCTTCCATCGCCCCGCGCGCCACGACCACGCCGGTCGGCATGGCGGTGGCCTCTCAGCTGGGCGGCATTCCGGCGCTGGCGGCGGTGATCGTGCTGATGTCGGGCGTATTCGGGGCCATGACCGCCACGCCGCTGCTGAACCTGCTGAAGATCAGGGACTGGCGCGCGCGCGGCTTTGCGGTCGGCGTTTCGGCTCACGGATTCGGCGCGGCGCGGGCCTTTCAGGTGGATCAGACGGCGGGGGCCTTCGCCAGTCTGGGCATGGCGCTGAACGCGGTGGCGACGGCGACCATCCTGTCGATCGTGGCCGCCGTCTTCTGAGGGCCTACTGGATGCGGGTCCAGGTCTGGGTCTTGCACAGGGGGGCGACGATGCAGCCGCGCAGGCGCAGGCTGTTGTCGCTGGTCATGGTGATGGTGCCGCGATAGATGCCGCCGTCCGCCGGATTATAGACCGAACCGCCGCGCCATTCGGTCGGGCCGCCGGTGAAGCCGCTGAGCATGGTCAGGCCGCGCAGAGTGCGGTTGCGCTGGCTGGCGTCCTTGTTGTGTTCGTCGCGGGCGTTGGGCTCGGCGCGGAGATGGTTTGAAGTCACCAGGGCGCCGCACAGGGCCTGACCGCAGCGGGTGATGCGGACCTGACCGCCGTTGGTTGGGGTCTGCCACAGCCCGGTCGGATCAGCCGCCAGCGCGGGGGAGGCCAGGGCTGCGGCGACGACGGCGGCGGCGGCCAGGACGGAGAACTTCATCGGCGTATTCCTTCGGACGGATCGTTGAGCCGATCCTTGTCGATGAAGGGTGTTCCGGGTTTGGGTCTGAAACAAGGCCCAAATTCATCACGTTCGTTCAATGATTACATGACCTTAGGTCAATATCTGAGCGCGTCGGGCGACTAAGGCGATGGATTTCTGGAGCTTTTCCGCCGCCCGTCAGGCGACGCGCGGACGACGCGGGCGCGAGCCGGCCGAGGAGCAGGGGCTATAACCGGCGGCGTGCAGGCGACCGAGGCTGACGCCGGCCGCGCCGGCGAGCGTGGCGGCGCAGGCTGCCCTGTGAACCTGCAGCGCCTGCAGCGCGACTGAGGCGCAGGCGAAGGCGTCTTCGGCGGCGTCGTGGTGTTTGAACCGGATTCCCAGCTCGGCGCAGACATTGTTCAGCTTGTGCGAGGCGAACTCCGGCCAGGTGATCTGGGCCAGCTTGACCGTGCAGAGGTAGTCGAACTCGGGATAGGTCAGGCCATAGTGGTCGCAGGTCCCGCGGATGACGCTGACGTCGAAGGCGGCGTTGTGGGCCAGCACGGTGCGGCCTTCCAGACGCGGGGCGATGGCGGCCAGGACGGCTGGGAACTCCTCGGCGTCCTCGACCTGTTCGGGGCCGATGCCGTGGAAGGCGATGTTGAAGCTGGCGAAGCGCATGCCGGGCGGGCGGATGTAGTGGTGCTCGACGGACTCGATGACGCCGTCGTTGATCCAGGCGAGGCCGATCGAGCAGGGGCTGGAGCGCTGCTCGTTGGCGGTTTCGAAGTCGATGGCGACGGCGTGCATCAGGCGATCAATTCCAGCCACTCGTCCTCGGTCAGGACGGCGACGCCGTGTTTTTCGGCGTCCTTCAGCTTGGACCCGGCGCCGGGGCCGGCGACGACATAGTCGGTCTTCTTGGACACCGAGCCCGAGACCTTGGCCCCCAGGCTTTCGGCGCGGGCCTTGGCCTCATCGCGGGTGAAGCGTTCCAGCGAGCCGGTGAAGACCACGGTCTTGCCCGCCACGGGGCTGTCGGTGGTCGGGGCGGCGACGTCCTCGACCGCATCCAGTTCGGCCAGAAGGGCGTCCATGACGGCCTGATTGTGCGGCTCGTGGAAGAAGTGGGCCAGGGCCTCGGCGGCGACCGGCCCGACGCCGGAGACGCCCGCGATCTGGTTCAGGATCTCGGACGGGCCCTCGTTGCGGGCCACCTTGGCCCAACGGGTCAGGTCGGACCAGCCGCCTGAGATTTCCGCCAGCGAGCGGCGGGCGGGGGCGGCCATGCCGGGGAAGGCGAGGGCGATCTTCTGATCCATCGGCGCCTCGGGCCAGGGATCGGCCTCGGGCGGGCTCGCCTCGGCCATCAGGCCCAGGACGCGCGGCGAGATGGCGTGGGTGGCGGCCAGGGTTTTCCAGTCGTCGCTGGCCAGACCCTCGGACGCGGCCATGCAGGCGTCGCGGAAGGCGGTCCAACTGCCGAAAGCGCGCGACAGGACCAGCGAGGTCTGCTCGCCGATGTCGGGCACGCCCAGACCGAAGATCAGGCGGTCGAGGCTGATGGTGCGGCGGGCGTTGATCCCGGCGATCAGGTTGCGGACGCTGGTCTCGCCATAGCCGTCCTCGGCCCGCAGCAGGGCCAGCTTTTCTTCGTCGCGAGCCAGACGGAAGATGTCCGCCGGCTCCTTGATCCAGCCGCGCGCGTGGAAAGCGATCAGCTGCTTTTCTCCAAGGCCTTCAATGTCAAAGGCGCGGCGGCTGACAAAATGCTTGAGGCGTTCGACGATCTGGGCGTCGCAGATCAGGCCGCCGGTGCAGCGGCGTTTGACCTCGTCGCCCTCGCGCACGGCCTCCGATCCGCAGACGGGGCAGACGTGGGGGAAGGCGAAGGGAACGGCGTCGGCGGGGCGCAGATTTTCGACCACGCCGACGATCTGGGGAATGACGTCGCCGGCGCGTTGCAGGATGACTGTGTCGCCGATGCGCACGTCCTTGCGGGCGATCTCGTCCTCGTTGTGCAAGGTGGCGTTGCGCACCACGACGCCGCCGACGGTGACAGGGTGCAGGCGGGCGACGGGGGTCAGGGAGCCGGTGCGGCCGACCTGGATGTCGATGCCTTCCAGGACGGTCGTCGCCTGTTGCGCCGGGAACTTGTGGGCGATGGCCCAGCGGGGGCTGCGGGCGATGAAGCCGAGGCGCTGCTGCCAGTCCAGCCGGTCGACCTTGTAGACCACGCCGTCGATGTCGTAGCCGAGGCGGCTGCGGTCGGTTTCCAGTCCGCGATAGACGCCGATCAGGCCCTCGGCGCCCTCGACGCGGGTCGAGCGCTCGTTGACCTGAAAGCCCCAGGCGCGGAAGGCCTCCAGCGCGCCGTGTTGCGTTTCCGCAAACGGGGCCGAGGTCTCGCCACAGGCGTAGGCGAAGAAGGTTAGGGGGCGCAGGGCCGTGATCTTCGGGTCTTTCTGGCGCAGGGAGCCGGCGGCGAAGTTGCGCGGGTTGGCGTAGGTGCGGCGTCCCTCGGCCTCGGCGGCGGCGTTGAAGGCGTCGAAGGCGTCGTTGGGGGCATAGACCTCGCCCCGGATCTCGATGACGTCAGGCCAGCCCGAGCCGGTCAGGGTCTGGGGGATGCTGGCCAGGGTGCGCAGGTTGGCGGTCACGTCCTCGCCGGTCTTGCCGTCGCCGCGCGTGGCGCCCTGGACCAGAACGCCTTTTTCGTAGCGCAGGCTGGCGGACAGGCCGTCGATCTTGGGCTCGGCGACGAAGCCGATGGGCTCGTCGCCGGGCAGCTTCAGGAAGCGGGCGATGCGGGCGACGAAGTCGCGCACCTCGCCGTCGTCGAAGGCGTTGTCCAGCGACAGCATGGGCACGCCGTGGCGGACCTCGGCGAACTGGCTGGAAACCGGCGCGCCGACCCGTTGCGACGGCGAGACGGGGCTGGTCAGGGCGGGGAAGGCGGCCTCGATGGCCAGGGCGCGGCGCTTCAGCTCGTCGTAGTCGGCGTCGGAAATCTCGGGCGCGGCGTCGGCGTAGTAGAGGGCGTCGTGGCGGGCCAGTTCGGCGGACAGGTGCGCCAACTCCTCGCGGGCCTGGTCTTCGGTCAGGGTTTCGACAGGAGTTTCGGACATGGGAATCGCGCGGTCAGCCTTTAATCAGTCGCGCTGTTTAGCACTGGCGACGACGGGATCGCAGCGTCCATGACAGAAACGTAATCTGACGCGACAAGCTTGGCCCGCTAGCGTCCCGCCGACTGATATTCCGGAGCCCTCCATGCGTCCTGTTCTCGCCAGCCTGACCGCCATCGCCGCCGCCCTGACGCTGGCCGGCTGTGAGACCACGACGCCCGAGGCGGCTGCGACGGGTCCCGTAGCGACGACCGTCGCCGACTACACACAGCTGATGGACGACCTGCGCATCCTGTCGGCCGACGACATGCAGGGCCGCGACACGGGCTCGGAAGGCGGGGCCAAGGCGCGCGAATACATCGTAGCGCGGTTGGAGGCCCTGGGTGTTCAGCCGTCGCCGATGGGGCGGCTGCAGCCGTGGGAGATGCAGGGCCGCACGCGCGAGGGCGTGAAGACCTTCAGCGGGACCAACATCATCGGCGTCATTCCCGGCACGCGCGTGGCCGACAAATACATCGTGGTGACGGCCCACTACGACCACGTCGGGGTCAACAACGGCCAGATCTACAACGGCGCCGACGACAACGCCTCGGGCGTGGCGACCATGCTGGAGCTGGCCAAGCGGCTGAAGGCCAGCCCGCCGGAGCACAGCGTCCTGATCGTCGCCCTGGACGGCGAGGAGCGCAGCCTGCTGGGGGCCAAGCACTTCGTCGAGGCGCCGCCGGTGCCCCTGTCGTCGATTTCGATGAACCTCAACTTCGACATGACGGCGCGGGCCGACAGCGACGGCAAACTGTGGGTCACGGGCACCTATCAGCACCCCTATTTCCGCCCGCTGCTGGAACGCATCGCGCCGCGTGGGACGGTGTCGCTGGCCTTCGGCAAGGACACGCCCGAGGACAAGGGCGCCGACAACTGGGTCGAGGCGTCGGACCATGCCGCCTTCCACCGCGCGGGCCTGCCCTTCCTCTATTTCGGCGTGAACTATCATGCAGATTACCACCGCCCGACCGACGACTTCGACAAGGTGGTTCCGGCCACCTTCCAGTCCTCGACCGAGCTGGCGATCGAGGGCTTCCGCGCCCTGGATCAGTGGCTGGATCAGTGATGAAGCGGGCGCTGATGGTTGCGGCTCTGGCGGGCCTGACAGCGTTGGCGGCCTGCGACCGGCCCGCGACCTCGCCTGATGCGCCGACGGCGGCGTCGAAAGCCGCAGCCTTCACCCACGACCTGCCCGAAGACGTGTCCGGCTACTACCTGCCGACCGAGGAGGTGCGGGTCGACAACTGGCGGCTGCACCATGTCTTCATGGGGCAGGTCCCGGACTTTATCGCCTGGCAGGGCGGCGAGCGTCCGAGCGGCTTTGCGCCGGTGATGATCGAGTTCGAGGACATGGTCGGGCCGCCGCTGGAAAACGGAAACCGGCGTCGGCTGCGGCTGATCCCGGCGGGCTATGACGTGACCGAGGATCGGGTGCGGGTTCAGGCCCTGTCGGGAGGCCTGGGCGCGGTGTCGTTCGATGGAAAGCTAGACCAGGGCGCGCTGGCGACGGCGCGGCGCAATCTGGGAGATCAGGGCGTCGTCTTGAAGGGGACGCTCAAGGTCGGAAACCGGACCTTCAACAACGTATCGATGCGGTGGTGGGCGGGGGACTGATCCCTTCTCCTCCCCATGCAATGGGGAGGTGGCGCGGCGCGTTAGCGCCGTGACGGAGGGGCCGTTTCAAGCGTCGCCCCTCCACCACTTCGTGGTCCCCCTCCCCACAGAGTGGGGAGGAGAAGATCCTTAGGCGACGGTCGCCTTGACGATCTTGCCCGGCGCGCGGGGCGGCTCGCCCTTGGGCAGGGCGTCGACGTGTTCCATGCCTTCGATCACTTCGCCCCAGACGGTGTACTGGCGGTCCAGGAAACGGGCGTCGTCGAAGCAGATGAAGAACTGCGAGTTGGCGCTATCGGGGTTGGCGGTGCGGGCCATCGAGCAGACGCCGCGAACGTGCGGCTCAGCCGAGAATTCCTGCTTCAGGTTCGGCTTCTTGGAGCCCGAGGTGCCGGTGCCGGTCGGGTCGCCGCCCTGGGCCATGAAGCCCGGGATCACGCGGTGGAAGACGACGCCGTCATAGAAGCCTTCCGAAGCCAGGTCGGTGATCTGCTTGACGTGGTTCGGCGCCAGGTCGGGACGCAGCTTGATCACGACGTTGCGCTCTTCGCCGTCGCCGGTGTCGAGGGTGAAGGTCAGGGTTTGGTCGGCCATGAGGCTCTCCTTGGGGTGTGCGGACTAGAATTGTGCGCGGGTCATAGCGGCTGAACGCTGTCACGGCTATGTGGGAAGCATGACTGACGACGAAAAGCCCCTCGAGAAGCCGCCGGAACGCCGCCGGATGGTGCGCCCGCCCACGGGCGGCACCGCCGCCGGACGCGGCATGGGCCAGAAGATCAAGACCGCCGACAAGAAGACCCTGTCCAGCCAGGCCTGGATCAAGCGCCAGTTGTCGGACAAGTGGTCCGAGCGCGCGCGCGCCGAGGGCTGGCGCAGCCGCGCGGCCTTCAAGCTGATCGAGATCGACGACCGCTTCCGCCTGATCAAGAAGGGCTCGCGGGTCATTGACCTGGGCGCGGCGCCGGGCGGCTGGGTGCAGGTGGCGCTGGATCGCGGCGCGGCGGCGGTGGCGGGCGTGGACCTGCTGATGATCGAGCCGATTCCCGGCGCGACCCTGATTCAGGCCGACTTCACCCATCCCGGCGTGGACCAGCAACTGATCGACGCGATCGGCGGGCGACCGGACCTGGTGCTGTCGGACATGGCGCACAATACCGTGGGCCACCGTCAGACGGACCACCTGAAGATCATCGCCCTGATCGAGATCGCCGCCGACTTCGCCATCCGCACGCTGAAGCCGGGCGGAGCCTTCGTGTCCAAGAACTTCCAGGGCGGCGACGCCGGGGGCGTGCTGGCGCGACTGCGCGAAGAGTTCGAGACGGTGAAGTATGTGAAGCCGGAATCGAGCCGCAAGGGCAGCGCCGAGGTCTTTCTGGTGGCGCTGAACAAGCGGTAGGCCTTGCCTTTCCGTTCCGTCGTGATCTTCTAGCCGGCGTCGCGCCGCCGCGACGGGACGGAGCCGGACATGATCGCCCATGTGATCGCCGCCTTGATCTTGACGGGCGCCGCGAGCGGGCCGGCGGCTTCGGCCGTTCCTGTCGCGGATCTGCACGGTTTGAGCGTACCCGATGCGGCCAGGCGGCTGGGGGCGACGCGCGATCCGGCGCCGGCCATCAGCATGACCGGACCGCATGGGCGAGTTGATGTCTATCCGGTCCAGGCGTTGACGCCGATCGCGCCGCACGGCGAGGTCTGCGACGTCCGACTGGTTCCGCCCCAACGGGCGGGAGATCCCGTTCAGCTCTATGGACCGAACGCCCGGGCGGGCGCCTATGCGCGCACGGCCGCCGTCTATGTGGTCGCGCGCGACGGCAGGGTGGTCGAAGTGGTCAATCCGCCGATGCGCGCGCAGCCGCCGCGCGCCGAGGGCGAAAGCGCCGAACGCTACACCAGACGACTGATGCTCGAGGGCCGTGATCCCTGGCTGTCCGTCGCGCCCGGTCGTCTGCCGCTGTCGGATCTCGACGGCTTTCTGGAACGGCGTCCTGATCTTGCGGCCCCCGCCGGGGCCGTGGTGAAGCGGGCCTGCCGCACCGCGCCGATCATCTCGGCGGAACCCAGGGCGGACACGACGGGCGTGCTGCAAGGTCTGGCCCTGCTGCCTTTCGCCTGGCGTCTGCCGGCCCTGAACGAGCAGCGCCGCGAGGCGCAGGTCCGGGGTTCGGCCCTGTTCGCGCAAATGAGATTGGGGGAGGTCGTCCTGGGCGGCGGCGCCCGTTTCGCGGCCGAGAACCCTGGCGTGCGTCGCTATGCCGATGTCGAAGATCCGACCTATGAGGTGCTGTCGATCGACATGGGGGCGGAGGCCAGCAACAACCTGGCGCGCATGAACGCCGCCGCTCTGGTCGGCTTGCGCGACGGACGAGTGGTATGGCTCGCCGATGGCGGGGCGGCCGCCGGCCTGGGCCTGTTGACCGCGATGTGCGTGGATCGGTCGGCACGGGCGGGCGACCATCGCCCGGGCTGCACCGATACGGGCTACTTCTATCCCTGAGCCGGGGCTGAGCGGTTCGGATGATCAGGCGGTCGCGGCCTCCGCAGCCCGGCGGGCCTTGTTCGCCTCGATGCGGGTCCAGATGCGGTCGTGCAGGGTGAAGAAGACCGTCTGCACCAGGGGCTCGACAGTGCCGATGGCCAGGGCGACGCGCCAGTCGCGGGTCAGGGCGAAGGCGACCAGCACCGCCACCGTGAAGTGCATGACGCCATAGGTCACCGTCTTCAGCGCCACCTGTTTCAGGCTGCGGGGCAGGACGTGGCTGTGGCCGTGACAGCCGTGGTGATTGTGGGCGCGGTTCTGCTCGTGGGCGTTCATCAGCTCCAGACGGGCGGTGACGGCCTCAGCGGTTTCCTCGAAGCCCGACAGCATCCGGCGCTGCTCGATGCGGTGCCAGACGCGGTCGTGGATCGAATAGGCCAGGGTCTGGACGATCGGCTCGACCACTCCGACCGCGAGGGCTATGCGCCAGTCGCGCGTCAGAGCGAAGGCCACCAGAATCGCGACGATCAGGTGCATGGCTCCATAGCTCGCAATCTTGAGCGCGAGGCGTCGGGCTGTACTGATTAATATGCGAACCATTCGCAATACTTGGGTTGAGGCGCGCCGAAGCGCAAGGCAATTCCTCTTATTCCAAGCATAGCTCCGGCTTGGGGTTGCGGTTCCCCAGCATGGGGCGTTATACGCGGCCCGCAAAACGGAGACTCCCCCATGGAGATACGCGAAGGCCTCACCTTCGACGATGTTTTGCTCGAACCCGGCCCGTCCGAGATCATGCCTGCGATGGCGGATGTCTCGACCCAGCTGACGCGCAACATCAAGCTGAACATCCCGCTGCTGTCGTCCGCCATGGACACGGTGACCGAAAGCCGGCTGGCCATCGCCATGGCGCAGGCCGGCGGTCTGGGCGTGCTTCACCGCAACATGACCATCGAGGAGCAGGCCGAGCAGGTCCGCGCCGTCAAACGCTATGAAAGCGGCATGGTCATCAACCCGGTGACCGTCTCGCCCGACACGACCCTGGGCGAGGTTCGCCAGATCGTCGCCGCCAAGAAGATCACCGGCTTCCCGGTGGTCGATCCGGCGACGGGCAAGCTGGTCGGCATGCTGACCAACCGCGACATGCGCTTCGAAGGCGACCCGTCGATCAAGGCCTCGGCCCTGATGACGACCGGCGACCTGATCACCGTGCGCGAAGGCGCCGGCCGTGAAGAGGCCCGGAACCTGCTGCGCACCCGCAAGATCGAACGCGTCATCGTCGTCGACGAGGACTATCGCGCGGTCGGCCTGATCACCATGAAGGACATCGAGAAGGCCCAGGCCTTCCCGAACGCCGCCAAGGACGAGCAGGGCCGCCTGCTGGTCGGGGCCGCCTCGACGGTCGGCGACGCCGGCTATGAGCGGGCCATGGCTCTGGCTGAGGCGGGCTGCGACGTGGTGGTGATTGACACCGCCCACGGCCACTCGGCCTCGGTGGCCCAGGTGGTCGAGCGCATCAAGCGCGAGAACAACCGTCTGCAGATCATCGCCGGCAACGTCGCCACCTATGACGCCACCCGCGCCCTGATCGACGCGGGCGCTGACGCCGTGAAGGTCGGCATCGGCCCGGGCAGCATCTGCACCACCCGCATCGTTGCGGGCGTGGGCGTGCCGCAGCTGACGGCCATCATGGATTCGGCCCGCGCCGCCAAGGACACGGGCGCCACGGTCATCGCCGACGGCGGCATCAAGTATTCGGGCGACATGGCCAAGGCCATCGCGGCCGGCGCCAGCGTGGCCATGATGGGCTCGATGTTCGCCGGGACCGATGAATCGCCGGGCGAGGTCTTCCTGTACCAGGGCCGCAGCTACAAGTCGTATCGCGGCATGGGCTCGGTCGGCGCCATGGGCGCGGGCTCGGCGGACCGTTACTTCCAGAAGGAAGTCTCGTCCGAGAAGCTGGTGCCGGAAGGCATCGAGGGCCAGACCGCCTACAAGGGGCCGATCGCACCGGTCATCCACCAGATGGTCGGCGGCCTGCGCGCCTCCATGGGCTATGTCGGCGGCGCCACCATCAAGGACTTCCAGGAACGCGCCCGTTTCGTGCGCATCACCAATGCGGGCCTGCGCGAAAGCCATGTCCACGACGTGATGATCACGCGCGAGGCGCCGAACTATCGTCAGGGCTGATCCCCTGATCCGCTCCCGGTCTTCGGATCGGGAGCGGTTTCGTTTTGACGGGTTGCGGAGGGCCGGGCGTGACGACTGAACTGACCTATCTGGCGGCAACGTTGGTGTTGGCCTTGGTGCAGATACTTCTGCCCGCAGGCGCGCGGACGATGGAGTTCGGCATCGGCTGGAACGCCGGAGCCCGCGATCAGACGCCGGAGTCGCATAACCCTGTCGTCGGTCGCCTCGAAAGAGCCCAGAGCAACCTGTACGAGACCCTGCCGCCGTTCATCGGCGCTGTCCTGGTCGCCCACGTCACGGGCGCGGAGAGCGCCCTGACCCTGTGGGGCGTCGCCCTCTATTTCTGGGCGCGCGTCGCCTATATCCCGCTTTACGCCCTCGGCGTGCCCTATATCCGGTCGCTGGTCTGGCTGGTCTCGCTCGCGGGACTGATCCTGATCCTTGTGGCCCTTTTCATCTGATCCGAGACCCGATTGACCCCTGCAGCCCGCCTCGCCGCCGCCGCCTCCGTCCTCGACAGCATCGCTCACAGCCGCCAGCCGGCCGAGGTGGTGCTGAAGGCCTGGAGCGCGGCCAACCGCTATGCGGGGTCCAAGGATCGTCGCGCCATCGCCGACCGCGTCTACAAGGTCATCCGCGCCCGCGGCCGTCTGGTCTGGGCCATGGGCGGGCGTGAAGACGGTCGCGCCCTGGTCATCGGCTCGCTGTCGCTGATCGACGGCCTGCCGCTGGACGAGATCGAGGCCCTGCACTCGGGCGAGGGCTATGGCCCGCGTCCGCTGTCAAAGCAGGAGCGCGGCCGCATCACCTCGGCGCCCGGCGAGCTGCCGGGCTGGGTCGCCGCCGGCCTGCCCGAGTTCGTGGTCGAGGACTTCAAGACCACCTTCGGCGACCGCTGGACCGAGGAGGCCCACGAGCTGATGGCGCCGCGCGCGCCGATCGACCTGCGCGTCAATCTGGCCAAGACGACCGTTGCGGGCGTCGAGGCGGAACTGACCGAGGCCGGTCTGACGCCCCAGCGCACGCCCTGGTCGGCTGCGGGGTTGCGTCTGTCGGCCGAGCCGCCGCCGAACGTTCAGGCGCTGGAGGCCTTCAAGCAGGGCCATATCGAAATTCAGGACGAAGGCAGCCAGGTCGCCTGCTGGCTGACGGGCGTCGAGCCCGGCATGACCGTCGTCGACTATTGCGCCGGCGGCGGCGGCAAGACCCTGGGTCTGGCCATGCTGGGCCAGCCGGTCGCGACCAAGGCCGCTGTGGCCGAGGCGCCCGCCGCCCCGGTCGCCGTCTGGTCGCCGGTCGGCGGGGACGGGCAGGGGGCCGTGGTCCAACCCAAGCCCAAGGCCAAGCCGGTCGCCGAGATGGGCATCCGCCTGTTCGCCTATGACGTGGTGCAGAAGCGTCTGGACAACATCCGTCCGCGCCTGAGCCGCGCCGGCGTCTCCGCTGATCTGCGCCTGCTGGGCCAGAACGGCGGCGGGGTCGAGGACCTGGTGCGTCAGGCCGACGTGGTCCTGGTCGATGCGCCGTGCAGCGGTTCGGGCACCTGGCGTCGTCGTCCCGAGGACGCCTGGCGTCTGAAGCCGGAAGAGGTCGAGCGCCTGCACGCCCTGCAGGTCCAGATCCTGGGCCGCGCCGCCGAACTGGTGAAGCCGGGCGGGCGTCTGGTCTTCGTCACCTGCTCCATGCTGCGCGGCGAGAACGAGGCCACGGCCGACGCCTTCGAGGAAAACAACCCCGCCTTCGCTCCGGTCCCGGTGGCCGAGGCCTTGAAGACGGCGAACCTGACCGACGCCGCCCGCGAACGTCTGGGCCAACTGGCCGAGGGGCATCGCCTGCGCCTGTCGCCCGCCTCGACCGGCACCGACGGTTTCTTCGCCGCCGTCTATGAGCGCACGGCATGAGCGACGGGCGATCCGAAGACATCTACGGCCTGACGGTTCTGCCGGTCATGGCGGCGCCCGCCGAATACGGCGCGGCCCTGCAGGCGCGGATCACACCCCTGATGACCGGCATCGGTCCGGTCGAGGCGGCCATCGCCCTGACCGCCGCCCTGACACGGCTGGAGGCGGACGACGCCTTGCCGGACCTGATCGTGTCTCTGGGCTCGTGCGGGTCGCGCGATCTGGAGCACGCGGCGGTCTATCAGGCCTCGTCCGTATCCTATCGCGACATGGACGCCAGCCCCCTGGGCTTCGAGAAGGGCAAGACGCCGCTGCTGGACCTGCCCGCCGTCCTGCCTCTCCCTTGCCCCATCCCCGGCGTGCCGACCGCGACCCTGTCGACCGGCGCCAATGTCGTCTCGGGCGCCGCCTATGACGCCATCGACGCCGAGATGGTGGACATGGAGACCTTCGCCCTGCTGCGTGTCGCCCAGACCTTCGGCGTGCCTCTGGTCGCCCTGCGCGGCGTCAGCGACGGCAAGAGCGAGCTGTCGAGGCTGGAGGACTGGACCGCGTATCTGCATCTGGTTGACGCCAACCTGGCCGCCGCCTGGGACCGTCTGTCCGAGGTGCTGACGACGCAGGGACTGGCCGCGTTGGCCGATGTGCCCGCTTCGCGACTTGATCCCGACGTCTTCACCCGTCAAGAACCCGCCCCATCAACGCCCGCTTCGGATTCTGAGCCCTCATGACCGCGCCCCACACGCATGAAGCCGTGCTGATTGTCGATTTCGGCAGTCAGGTGACCCAGTTGATCGCGCGCCGCCTGCGCGAAGCCGGCGTCTATTGCGAGATCCATCCGTTCAACAAGGCGGGGGAGGCGCTGAAGACGGTGGCCCCCAAGGCCATCATCCTGTCGGGCGGCCCCAACTCGACCACCGACGCCGACAGCCCCAAGGCTGACCACGCCCTGTTCGAGGCCGGCGTGCCGGTGCTGGGCATCTGCTACGGCGAGCAGACCATCTGCGCCGAGCTGGGCGGCAAGGTCGAGAGCGGCCACCACCGCGAGTTCGGCCGCGCCGAGATCGTCATCACCCGCGAAAGCCCGCTTTTCGCCGGCATCGGGGCCGTCGATCACCGCGAAACCGTCTGGATGAGCCACGGCGACCGCGTCACCGCCATCCCCGAAGGCTTCCACGTCATCGCCACCTCGGAAGGCGCGCCCTATGCCGCCATCGCCAATGAGGAGCGCAAGATCTACGGCGTGCAGTTCCACCCGGAGGTGATGCACACCCCGCGCGGCGCCGTGCTCCTGAAGAACTTCACCCACGGCATCGCCGGCCTGACCGGCGACTGGACCATGGCCGCCTATCGCGACGAGCAGATCGCCAAGATCCGCGAGCAGGTCGGTTCGGCCAAGGTGGTCTGCGGCCTGTCGGGCGGGGTGGACAGCTCCGTCGCCGCCGTCCTGATCCACGAAGCCATCGGCGATCAACTGACCTGCGTCTTCGTGGACACCGGCCTGCTGCGCAAGGACGAGGCCAAGCAGGTCACGGAACTGTTCCGAGAACACTATAACATCCCGCTGGTGCATGTTGATGCGTCGAAGGAATTCCTCGGCGAACTGGCCGGGATTTCGGACCCGGAAACCAAGCGCAAGACCATCGGCCGCGTCTTCATCGAGATCTTCGACCGCGAGGCCGCCAAGATCGAAGGCGCCGAGTTCCTGGCCCAGGGCACCCTCTATCCCGACGTGATCGAGAGCGTCTCCGCCTCGGGCGGCCCCTCGGCCGTGATCAAGAGCCACCACAACGTCGGCGGCCTGCCGGACTTCATGAAGTTGAAGCTGGTCGAGCCGCTGCGCGAACTGTTCAAGGACGAGGTCCGCGCTCTGGGCCGCGAACTGGGACTGACCGATGCCTTCGTCGGACGCCACCCCTTCCCGGGGCCGGGCCTGGCCATCCGCATCCCCGGCGAGATCACGCCCGAAGCCGTCGCCACCCTGCAGGACGCGGACGCCATCTACCTTGAGGAAATCCGCAAGGCCGGCCTCTACGACGACATCTGGCAGGCCTTCGCCGTCCTGCTGCCGGTCAAGACGGTCGGCGTCATGGGCGACGCCCGGACCTATGAAAAGGTCCTAGCCCTGCGCGCCGTCAGCTCCACCGACGGCATGACCGCCGACTTCTACCAGTTCCCCTGGGACATCCTGGCCAAGACCGCCACGCGCATCATCAACGAGGTCCGCGGCGTCAACCGCGTCGTTTACGACGTGACCTCCAAGCCCCCCGGCACCATCGAGTGGGAATAATTCAGGCCTTTCGGAGCCTTTCGAAATCACTTCCGAAAGCGCCGATAAGTCACTGACGTAAAAGTGAATTCTGACGAGACCCTTCGAAGCCTTTCGGAGGGTCTCTTTTTTGTGATGACGGCTTTCCTGACGGTCTCGCGTCCGTTGCCTCAGCCGCCCCTGCTCCATACCGTCA
Organism: Brevundimonas sp.; assembly: GCF_032055285.1. GTDB lineage: Bacteria > Pseudomonadota > Alphaproteobacteria > Caulobacterales > Caulobacteraceae > Brevundimonas. The sequence continues at coordinate 294,518 of NZ_DAMBRE010000004.1, read as the reverse complement.
CAGGCTCAAGGGGGTCCTGACGGTCTTTTGCAGGGGAAATGGCATGCTTACCGACGCAGAACTGAGGAATACGCGAGATCCTGGCTGCCGGCACCAACGCCTCCTAGTCGACCATCGCGCCTCCTACGCAGTTTTCGGCGTCAGGATGAGGGCGCTGCTCCCGACGAAGCCCCGCTGCATCAGCAGCGGGGCTTTTTTGCCTGGGCCGACTCCTCGGCGGTAGGCGTGGGGCTGACGTCTCCGGGATGCACCTGATGGCGGATTAGGCGAGGGCATGAGTGCATCGCGTATCTGCGCAGAGGAGCGGCCGATGGCGAGGTTGAAGAACAAGATCATGTGGAGAGTGCTTGCAGTCCTCGGCGCTGGCTGGCTTGGGCTGGCAGGCGAGGTGCAGGCCTCGGAAAGCGGGACCAGCGTCTATTTGCTGGGCTCGGGCGGGCCCGGTACGGCGATCATGCCGCCGGTTCGGGGCGTCTTTTTCGCCAACTCCGCCTATTATTATTCGGGCGAGGCGGGCGCCGCCCTGCAAATCCCTATAGGCGGCTCGATCGTCGCCGACCTGGACGCGACCGTGGTGGCTGATTTTCCCGCCGCCCTATGGGTGCCGACGACCGACTTTGCCGGAGGAACCCTGGCCCTGGCCATGGTCGTTCCGCTTGGCCGGCCTGACATCAGCGTGTCGGCGGTCATCAGCGATCCTCAGGGAAACCCGTTCAGCGGATCGCGACAGGACGACGCCTTTGTAGTCGGCGACCCGGTGCTCAACGCCATGCTGGGTTGGACGAAGGGCAATTACCATTGGCAGGTCAGCACCATGGTGAATGTACCGATCGGCGACTATCGGAAGGACCAACTGGCGAACCTGGCCTTCAATCGTTGGGCGGTCGATGGTTCGGCGGCCCTGACCTGGCATGACGCCGAAAGCGGCTGGGACATCAGCGCCAAGACCGGCCTGACCTTCAATGGCGAGAATGATCACACCGCCTATGAGACGGGTACGGAGTGGCATACGGAAGTCTCGGTGGAGCGGATCTTCTCCGAGACTTTCTCGGCCGGGGTTCAGGTGTATCGCTTCCAGCAGATCAGCGGCGACTCCGGCGCCGGGGCGCGGCTGGGCGAGTTCAAGGGCGAGGCGACTGGCGTCGGCGTCACCGCCGCCTGAAACATGCAGATCGCCCAACGACCAGCCAGCCTGCGCCTGCGCGCGTTCAAAGAGTTCGACGTGAAGAACCGACTGGAGGGCGAGTCTGTCTTTCTCGACTTCTCCATTCCCCTGGTCATGCGCATGCCGGGCGGGTGATCCGGGAACTTGTTGCGCTCAGGGATTCAACCGATGGCGCGAGAGCATGGCGGAGGGTTTGTTGGGGACGTTCGATCATTCGTCCCCCGCCCCACGCACAGGGGGGGATCGAACGGCGGCGATCTCGGATCTCCGACCTGTGCGATCAGGCCTCGCGCGCAGCGCGAGGCCTTTTGCCGCGGGAGGTCAGGCTTCGCGCGCCGCACCCCTGCCCGCCGGGCAGGGGTGCGGCGCGCGCCCTTTTCTCAGGGTAAGACCTGATCCCGCGACTGGTTTCTCTAGGCTCCTATGGTTGTCGAAACGCGGGAGCCCTCATGTCCGACACCGAGAAAGATCAACGCTTCATCACGGGCTCGGCCTCGGTCGAGTTGTCTGCCAACCGCACCAGCCTGTCGTTTGAACGGACGCGTATGAGCGCCGACCGGACCCTGATGTCGGTCGTGCGCACCTCACTTTCCTTGATCAGCTTCGGCTTCACCATCTTTGAGGCGTTTCGCCAGTTGCAGCATACGGACCTCCTGCCCGAGGGCGGCTCCGCGCCGAAGAACATGGGTATGGCCCTGGTGGTGCTGGGCGTCACCCTTCTGGTGATGGGGATCCTGAGCCACATGCATTTCGGTCGGTCTCTGAATGAACGCCGCGCTCGACTGTTCTCCTGGCAGTTGATGCACAACGATATTCAGTATCACGCTACCCCTACCTTCATCATCGCCTTCCTTCTGCTGGTGGTGGGCGTGGTGGCGATGATCTTCATGGTCGGTCGGACGCTGCTTTAGCGCCCGACGCATCCGGGCGCTGAACCTCACCGTATCGGAAGCGGTGACGGCGTCGTCGGCGAAGTTGTGTTCATACTGGACGCTGAGTTGGACCGGTGTGGACCCGAGGGTCTGCAGCCTGGTGAGTTGGACCCCGACCGGCAGACTGCTGAAGCGGCTGTCCTCCCAGTCATAGACGAACTGGATCTCCGAGGTGCCGACGGACCCAGCCGCCGCCCAGGGATTTCACCACAATCGGTTGGATCTGGCTGATGTTCACATCGGCCTGTCTCCGTTCCTGATCGCAGGCGACATGGAACAGGTTCTGGTTGAAAGCGCCGAGCAACAGGCCCTTGGCGGGCTGGGCTACGTCCTGTCGGGGCGCAGGAACACGGTGCTGACGGGCATGCTCTTCTTGCTGTTCGCCTTTGCGCTGGTGTTGATCATCGATATCGACCGGCCGAACGGCGGCGGGGTGCGCGGGTCTCAACGCGCCATGATGATGCTGCGCGAGACCCTGGCGGCCCAGCCGCCGTCAAGTTTTGATCGTACCAGAGCCGAGCCGGCCGCTGTCGGAGGCGGTTAGGCGCGGCGCGCGCGGCGCGGCACCCTGGCCTCTATGCGCAGGCCCTGGTCTCCGCTGAACAGATGGAGGTCGCCGCCCAGTTGCATGACCCGCGCTCGCATCCCTGACAGCCCTACGCCCCCGTCATGGAATGCCTGCTCCATCGAGGAATAGTTCATGCCCACGCCGTCGTCGGCGACGGACAGGATGATGCAGGTGTCGTCATCAAACAGATCAATCGTGACCTGTCTGGCGCGGGCGTGACGATGGACGTTCATCAGGGCCTCCTGAGCGACCCTGAACAGGGCGACCTCGGCGTCGAATGACAGGAAGGCGCCGTCCAAGCGTATATCAACCAGGATTGTGAGACCTGTTCGACGCTGAAAACCGCAGGCCAGCCGTCGAAGCGACTGCTCCAAGCCCTGTTCGTTCACCGCGGGCGGATGCAGCAGGAAGACGAAGGAGCGCATTTCGCTCTGAACCGTCTCCAGCAAGCTCTGCATTTCGTCCAGCGCCAGGCTGTAGGATGAGCTAGCCGAATGGCGTAGGCGCGAGAGGATCAGGCTGAGGCCGACCAGATGCTGGACGGTGGAGTCGTGCAGTTCGCGTCCGATCCGCCGCCGCTCGCCTTCCTCGGCGTCAAGGACCTGACGGGCGATGTCGCCTTTCAGCGCGCTGGCTTCATCGGCGGACAACTCGACGGCGGCGCCGACGATCCGCGTATCGTCGCCCTTGCCGGACGCCATGACGCGCGAACAGAAGTGCAGCCAGACCGGTTGCCCATCGTCCTGGGGCACGGCGATCACAAGATGGGCGGCTTCCTCGGCACCCAATCCACGCAACTGGGCCACATGGGCGTTCAGTGCGGCCTCATGCTCGTCGCGCAGTCTGTTGCGGAAGCGTCTGAACTCGAAGGCTCCATGTCGGCCCGACAAGCGGTGGGCCAGAATGGGATCGATGTAGGTTGAGGAACCAGTATTCAGGTCAAGTATATAGGTCATTCCGACGGTATTGCGCGCCTCAGAGTGACGCGTGGCGTAGGCTGCCGTCTCTTCGCGCATATGTGTCGGGACGCCCGGGGTCATTCGCAGCCATTTTCTTTTGAGCTGCGGTAGCATATCAGGGTTATGCCTGATGTGCTACTCAGTAGTTTGCCCCATTCTGAATTCCAAAGCGTAGCTTGGAGCGAGGTATGTTAAGGATAATACTGGCAGATGATCACGAAATTGTTAGAAGAGGGGTGCGTGAAACGGTCGCATCTCAAGATGGATGGCAGGTTGTAGGTGAGGCGCCGGATGGTGAGGCCGCCTATGCCCTGACCATGGATCTGAAGCCTGACATCGCCATTCTGGATGTCTCGCTTCCCCGGATGAACGGCATCACCCTGACACGTCGGTTGAAACAAGACGCGCCGGACGTGTCGGTTCTCTTGATCACCATGCGCGACGACGATGAGACGGTGAACGAAGGTCTCGCGGCCGGGGCCAAGGGCTATATCCTGAAGACGGATACACAACAGCATTTGGGTGCGGCGATCTCCGCCATCGGCGCGCGGCGACCCTATTTCTCGCCCTGGGTGTCCGAGCTTCTGTTGGACGGGTTGGCGAATGGGCCGCGGCGGTCGCGCCTACAGGCCTTCACCACGCGCGAACTGGAGGTGGCGCAACTGATCGCGGAAGGCGAGGGCAACAAGGCGATCGCCCACAGGCTGGGCATCAGCGTCAAGACCGTCGAGACGCACAGGGCCTCAGCCATGCGCAAGGCCGGGGCCAAGAACGCCGGCGAATTCGTGCGTTTCGCCATAAGGCAGAATCTCATCGTGCCGTAACCCGGTTCGGGGTTTGACCTGATCGCCTCGTGGCGGGTTCCGTTTCAGCCTTGGGCCTCACAGCAGGAGAAGGCCCATGTCCCGACGCTCCGTACTGGCGGCTTCATTGGCGGCGCTGGCGGTGGTTATGGCGAGCGGTTCCGCCAGGGCGGAGGCACCGCAAACTGAGCCCGGCGCGACACAGGCGGTCGATGCGCGGGCGACGGCCGCCCTGGATCGGATGTCGGCCTATCTGGCCGGCCTGAGAGCTTTTGAAGTGACCTCGACCGCCACCCAGGACCTGGTGCTCGACGACGGTCACTCGGTGAAGCTGGGGTTGCGCACCCGCTATCTGGCTCAGCCTCCCCAGCGGCTCTACGCCGAGGTGCATAGCGATCGCCAGCACAGGAACTTCTATTTTGACGGCGCCGCTCCGACCATGACGGCTCCGCGCATGGGCTTCTACGCCAGCGCGACCGCACCGGGATCTATTCGCGACCTGATCGACGCCCTGGCCGACGAATACGGAATCGACCTGCCTCTGGCCGACCTGTTCCTGTGGAACGCCCGTTCGGCGGATGTGCAGCCGACTGGCGCTGCCGTGATCGGCTATGCCGAGGTCGCCGGGCAGGAGACGGACCAGTATCTCTTCGTCGGCCCCGCCGCCGAGTGGCAGGTCTGGATCAAGCGAGGAGACGCTCCCTTGCCGCTTCGTCTTGTGGTGACCGACACGACCGATCCTGCCCGGCCTCAGTTCGCGGCGGACCTGACCTGGAATGTCGCCCCGACGCTGACAGCCGAGCAATTCACCTTCAAGCCGCCGCACGCGGCTCGACGGATCGTCTTCGGAGACATGACGACGCAGGAGAGCGACCAATGACTCGTCCGGCCACAACCTGCATCCTGGTCTGCTTCGTCGCGACCGCCGCGCTGAGCCTGGCCGATATCGCCAACGCCCAGGCTCGGCGCGGCCATCACGGACCGAGCAGCGCCCACGCTGCGCAGCGGGATCACAACCGGGGGCCAGGCGCGGGTCGGCCCGACCGGCCGGGACCATCCGCTCGTCCGCCCGGCGGACGTCCGCCCGGCGGGCGACCTCCGGGCGGTCGGCCGGATCACAATCGGCCACCGGGCGGCGGTCACCGTCCGCCGCCTCCGCACCACATCGATGTGGACGTCGATCACCACTGGGATCGGCGCTGGGATCGTGACTATGACGTCTGGGATGCGGTGGGGACCGCCGCCGCCGTCACCGCCACGGTGGCCGTGACCAATGCGGTGATCGGCTCGGTGACCCGCAGCCTTCCGCCGTCCTGCGTCGCACGTCCTTACTCGAGCTTGACCTACTACTATTGCGGCGACACCTGGTATCAGCCCAGATACTATGGTTCGAATGTCGAATATGTCGTGGTGGAGCGTCCGTATTGATGATCGGCAAGTCCTTCGATCCCAAGTCTCCTCCTCGCGTCGAATTAGAGGGCGGCCTGTTCCGGATGGGTTCGGACGACCACTATGATGAGGAAAAGCCAACCAGGCCGGTGGTCGTGGATGCTTTTGTCATCGACGCCTATCCGGTGACAAACCGGGATTTCGGCGCCTTTGTCGAGGACACGGGTTGGGTCACGATCGCCGAGATCGCGCCCGATCCCCGAGCCTATCCGGGCGCCCTGCCGGAGATGCTGCAACCGGCGTCTTTGGTCTTTACGCCGCCGCCAGGCGCAGTGCCTCTGCATGACATCCGGGCCTGGTGGCGTTTCGAGCCCGGCGCCGACTGGCGTCATCCACGCGGACGAGGCAGCGATCTGAAGGGGCTGGACGATCATCCGGTTGTCCATGTCGCCTGGCTGGATGTCGAGGCCTATGCCCGTTGGCGAGGCGCCGATTTGCCGACGGAGGCGGAGTGGGAGTTCGCCGCGCGCGGCGGACTGGATGGCGCGGCCTTCGCCTGGGGAGAGGAATTGGAACCCGAGGGGAAGCTCATGGCCAATACCTGGCAGGGGCAGTTCCCGTGGGACAACCGAAAGCCGTCGGGCAGTCGTTACACCAGTGAAGCGGGGGCCTTTCCGCCCAATGGGTTTGGTCTCTACGACATGATCGGCAACACTTGGGAATGGACCCAGGATTGGTGGTCTACGACGGCGAAGGCCACGAAGTCCTGCTGCGCGCCCCGAAATCCGCGCGGCGGGGATCAGGCCGAGAGCTTTGATCCCGCTCAGCCCCAGATCCGTATTCCCCGCAAGGTGTTGAAAGGGGGGTCTCACCTCTGCGCGCCGTCCTACTGCCGTCGTTATCGCCCAGCCGCACGCCACGCCCAACCGGTCGATACATCGACCTCTCACGTTGGCTTTCGCTGTGTGACGCGCCCGGCTTGAGGCTCAGAAGGCTTCGCCGATCCGGAAGTACAGACCGTGGCTGTCGCGGCCGACGGCGTAGTCGATGCTGAGGTTCACGCCATAGGCCTCGGACGCGCGGTAGCGCAGCCCCAAGCCCGCAGCGGGCAGAAGCTCGCCCTCGCCGATCTTGTCCAGATCGGCGGCGACCCCGCCGACGCCCGCGAACACGACGACGCCGAAGCGGCGTGACAGGCTTTGCCGGAGTTCCACCTGTCCGGCCAGAAGGGCATGGTCGCGAAAACGTCCGCTGGCGTACCCACGCAGGTCGGCGTTTTGGCCAAAGGAGCACAGGTCGTAGAAGGGCGCTCCGTCGCCGACATTGCAGAGCGACACCCGCGCAGCCACCACCGTGTTCTCGGCCAGCGGCGCATAGGCGTTCAACGAGGCTTGAAGCCGCGTGTAGTTGAAATCTCCGCCCAGAGCCTCGTCAGCCCAGACGTAGTCAGCGGTTCCGTAGAGGCCGCGCCTGGGCCCATAGGGGGAATCGCGCGTGTCGTGTTCCAGCGCCGCGCCCAGGGTGACGGTTCGACTGTCGCGTTCCAATGGCGGGATTGTCAGGTCGCCGGGAAGGTCGATCTCGCTGAGATCCAGTATGGTTCGGACATCCAGATAGCGCCCCGTGACGCCCAGATAGGTCCCGTCGCGAATCCGGGTCAGGATGCGCCCGCTGGCGAAATGCACCTTCTGCTCAAGCGCAATGGACATATCGCGCGAACCTGCATCGGCGCCGATGCCGTAGAAGTCCACATGCAGGTCGCCCAGACCCGCGGCGGCGTTCAATCTCAACCGGTCTTCGTTGAAGTTGGCCTTGTGAAAGACGGCGGCGCCCCAGCTCTTGCTGTCGGTGTACATGCCGCCCACCCCGCTGGTCCAAGGCACGGCGCGCCCGCCCGGGCGATACAGAGCCATGGCGGCCAGACCCAGGCCGCTGCCGATGGCGGGGCTGGAGACCGGGATGGGCATGATCACCGTGTCCCGGCCGGCCGTTTCAGAGACCGTCTGGATCGAGCGATTGGCTTCCTCGATCGTCCATTCTGGATCGGAGGCCTGCGCCATCGCCGCCGCCGGCGCGAAGGCGCAGGTTAGGCCAGCAACTACCGTGATCAGCTTCACCTCGCCTGGCTCGGAAGGGACGCTGTCATCGTGCGCAGCGTCTCGGTGATGGCGTCCTGCGCACCGTCGCCGGTATGGAGTTTCTTGCGCGATGCCGCGCGCCACGCCAGACGCCCGGAGGCGCGGTCGGTCAGGTCCAGAATGAGGGCGCCTTCGGTATAGGTGTCCGTGTGGGCGCTGAACTGCGGCGCGCCATAGACACCCCAGCGAGAGCTTGCACCGCCCCAGGAGTCGATCCGGGTTTCCTGTCGCTCATCGACAGCCACATAGTAGGCGACCGTCAAGGCGGCCGACGCGGGATCGGAGATTTGGCGGTAGCCCTTTTCGGTCAGGGCTTGCTCGACCGCCCGACGGATGCGCTGGTCGATGATGTCGTTGGCGGCTCGTGGGTCCTGGTTCGAGTAGGACGGGACCGGCGCCCAGGCGAAGGACGAGCCTGCCTGGACCGACACTACATCCGACCTCACGACATCGACTTCCATCCCTGGACTGGCGCAAGCCACGAGGCACGGCGCTGTCACCAGGGCAAGGCTGAATGAGAACATTCGCAACATGTCGAGAGCCTCAGCGAGGTTTGACGAAGCCATCAACTTGTCATCGCCAGGACATTTGGCGATCAGGTATTACCCGGGGACCCACGACCAATCTGGCCACGCTCAAGACAGGCGCGAGTCGAAACCGGCGCCGAGAGGGTGGATCAGAGGTATCAAGGAATGGGGCGAACCTCAGCCTAGCCTGGGTGTTCTCGGTTGCTCAGCGCCTTGGGGGCCACTCCAAGCTCAGCGCCAGCACCATTGCTGCGCCGAACAAAGCCCCTTCAAGTCCAGCCGTGGCGGCTTGGCTGACTGGCCCGAACGTCGCCTCGCCGAACAGGCTGCCTAAGTGGTCCAGCTTCAGTCGCGCGCCGGGGAACTGCTCCGCCAATGCCGCCAGGCTCCCGCCCATCAGTCGACCGCCGAGCAATGCGGCGATTGTCGCGGCGGAACCGGTCAGAACACCGCCCGCGAGCAGGGCCATCCTCTTGGGGCGTTCCTGTGCGATCCAGACCCCGGCGCCGATGGCGGCGCCGAGCAGCAGGCCTTCGCCCGCGCCAGTCATCGCCCTGGGCGAAGAGCCGAACAGAAGGGAGAAGGCGTCCAACCCGGCCAATCGCACCACAGCGCCTGTGATCATGCCTCCCAGTGCGCCGCCAACCATGAGGAAGGGGGCGGGCTGGCGTGGGACGAAGGCCGCCGCCCCGACGCCAAAGCCGACGCCCGCGCCGCCGATCATCCCGACCACGGCCGTTAGGGCCGCAAGGACCAGCAGGCCGGACACTGCGCCGCCTGCGCCGTCCGCCACGCCTGCGAACCCATAGATGACGCCCCCGACTACGCCCGCCACGCCACCGCCGATCAAACCGGCGCGACCCATGCCGACGAACCGCTTCCTGGCCTCCAGCCTCGTGCGGGATGGCGCCGGCTTTCCGTCGTAGGAAGGGGGGTATTGGGGCTCGGGTGCGGCGGGCGAACACGCTTCGACCCGCGTGACGGGTGCGATGAAGCGATAGCCGTGCCGCGGCGCCGTCTCGATGAACTTCGGCCGCGCCGCAGCGTCGCCCAGCGCCTTGCGCAGGGACCGGACGCATTGCGTCAGCGCCTCGTCCGTCACCGGCACGCCCTTCCAGACCTCGTCCAGAAATTGCGCCTTTGTGACCAGACGACCGTCCTCGACCACCAGCAGGATCAGCGCATCCAGATATCGCCCGGACAATTCCACCGTCTGGCCGTCCTCGCTAAGGCGGCGGTCAACCGGGTCCAGCACGAAGCGGTCGAAACGATAGGCGGCGGTCACGATTTCAGTGTTTCCTCATTTCACGCTCACGGCTTTCATCGCCCGCTTCGCCATCCTCGGAGCCTCAACCAAGCCGGAAACGAAGGCAATGACCAACCCCATCGCACCTACTCGAAATGATCGCCTGACGCAGACCTTGCGGGTCGTTGGATGGGGCCTGGTGGCGGGGCTCCTGATTACGCCCGCCGTCGCCATGCGGTTCACCGACGCCGTCCAGTGGACGACCTCTGACTTTGTCTTCGCGGGGGTCATCCTGGTCGGCGCGGGCGTCGTCGCCGAGCTGGCCGTGCGGGCGTCAGGCGACTGGTCGTATCGTATCGGCGCGGGTCTCGCCGTCCTCACCTGCGTGCTCTTGCTGTGGATCAACGGAGCGGTGGGCATCATCGGTTCTGAGGACAATCTGGCGAACCTTTTGTACCTCGGAGTCATCGCCGCCGTTTTCGTCGGCGCCGTAGTCAGTCGCTTCGATGCGCGCGGACTGTCTCTGACCATGGTCTGCGCCGCCGCGCTTCAGGCGCTGATCGGCGCTCTCGCTGTCCTGCGCGGATGGGGCGAGGGCGCGGAGAACTGGCCACGGGCGGTGATCGTGCTCAGCACCCTTTTCGCCCTGATCTGGCTGGCGTCAGCCTTCCTGTTTCGCCGGGCGGCGCGTGCGGCAGCCTAACGCCTAGAGGCATGGGGTTCTGGCCGGGCTGCCACGGGGCGCAGCGGAGGACCTTCTGTGTCGCGCGGCAAGAAACCAGCGTAGGGGGCGACTAGACGCGCCCCTTCACCGGCACCAGCGCACCCGTGACAGCTGAGGCGGTGTCGCTGGCCAGGAACAAGATCACCGCCGCCAGTTCCGCCGGCTGTACCCAGGTCGAGACGTCCGCGTCCGGCATGTCGGCGCGGTTGGCGGGGGTGTCGATGATGGAAGGCAGGACGGCGTTGACCGTCAGGGCCGACGCCTTGGTTTCCTCGGCCAGGGCCTCAGTCAGCTTGTGCACGCCCGCCTTGGAGGCGGCGTAGGCGCCCATGCCGGCGCCGGCCTGAAGCGCACCCAGGGCGCCGACATTGACGATGCGCCCGGCGGTCGACTGCGTCAGGTGGGGCAGGGCGGCGCGACAGGCGTTCAGCACCGTCGTCAGGTTCATCCGCTGCATCCGGCCCCAGCTTTCCAGGGGGCCGTCGGTCATCTGCCAGACGAAGCCGCCGACGGCGTTGAGCAGATTGTCCATGCGGCCAAAGCGCTCGACCACGGCGTCCATGGCGGCCTGGGCCGCGGCTGGATCGGTCAGGTCGACGCCGCCTAGACCTAGCCAGTCGTGGCCGTCCTCACGCGCGATGGGACCGAAGTCGACTGCGGCCACGGCGTCGCCCCGCGCCAGGGCCGCGTCCGCGATCGCCCGTCCCAAAACGCCTGAGGCGCCGGTGATCACTGTGACTCGCTTGCTCATCGGGCTCTCTCTTTCGGTCTGTGGTTCAGCTTCGGGTGTGGCCTGGACGGGGTCAAGGCAGGGAAGGTGCGCGATCTCTCTGCGAAAGCGCCCTCTGCGTAAACAGTGATTTTCCGGTAGGTTTCTCCGTCTTCGAGCCGTTGTCCGATGGTCGATTTGACGCCTTAACTGCCTTGGCCGGGCGGACGTCCCTGCGTCCGAGGGGCGGTTCATGTCGCTGATTCAGATCGAGAATGACGACGGCGTGGCGGTAGTGACGCTGAACAGGTCCGATAAGCACAACGCCCTGAACGCCGAGATGATGGTCGGGCTGGCCGAGGCCTGGGATCAAGTCGCGCGCGACGAGAGCGTGCGCGTGGTTCTTCTGACCGGAGCGGGCGAGAAGGCCTTCTGCGCGGGGGCGGACCTCGGCTCGCTGGCCCCTCTGGCGACGGGAGCCCGCTTGCCGCAGACCGCATTTGAGCAGCGTTGGGTCGATGAGCATCAGTCGCTGGTGGATCGCGCATTGCTGCGCAACACCGACTTTCTCAAGCCCGTGGTGGCGGCGGTCAACGGACTGGCGGTGGCGGCGGGGTTCGAGTTGATGCTGGGCGCCGACATTCGCGTCGCATCTTCGGCCTCGAACTTCCAACTGAGCGAAGTGAGGCACGGGCTGATCCCCAGCGGCGGGGGGCTGGCGCGGCTGCCGCGCCAGATAGGCTGGGCCAACGCCATGGAGATCATTCTGGCGGCCACAACGATCAATGCCGAGCGCGCGCTGTCGATGGGTCTGGTCAATCGCCTCGTCGCGCCCCCGGACGTGCGGCGTTCGGCCAAGGCTCTCTGCGCCCGGATCGCCGAGGGCGGGCCCCTGGCGCTGCGCAAGGCCAAGGAGGCGGTGGTGCGCTCCAGCGGCTGCGACCTGCAACGCGCCTTTCAGGTCGAGCAGGACTGCCAGGCGGTCGTGATGGCCAGCGCGGACGCCCGCGAAGGCCCGGCGGCCTTCATGGAACGGCGGGCGCCGCAGTTCACAGGGCGATAGGCATGATGTCCGGGGGCGTCTGTTTTCTAGATAGTTTCGTCACGCGAACAATTGTCATGATCAAGCGGACATGTAGGGTGAGCGTCAGGACCGGTTGCAGCGCGTGGGGGCGTGAGGCGACGGCCTGCTTAGAGAATGGCCGGGGGAGGCTGTGATTTCTATCTGGGACGGCATCGAAGAGTATATTTCGGTCGTGGAGACGGGCAGTTTCACCGCCGCCGCCGACCAATTGGGCGCCTCGAAATCCTTTGTCAGCAAGCGGGTCAGCGAGTTGGAGACGCGGCTCGGGGTGCAACTTCTGAAACGCACCACGCGTCAGGTCTCGATGACCGCCATCGGCGAGCGATTCTACGCCTCGTGCCGGGATATGCGCCGGTCGCTGGCCGCCGCCAGCCACGAGGCGGCGCAGATGCAGCAGACGCCGACGGGCAAGCTGAAGGTGTCCTTGAACGACACCTTTGACGTCAACTTCATCTCGGCGGTCATCGCCGACTTCGCCTGCCAGTATCCGGGCGTGGGCATCGAGGTCCACGCGGGTTCGCGCGAGGTGGATCTGATCGGCGAGGATTTCGATGTCGCCATCCGCTACGGCGACCTGATCGATTCCAGCCTGAGGGCCGCCCGCATCGGTTATCTGTCCTTCTGCATGTGCGCCTCGCCCGCCTATCTGGCCGAGCACGGAACGCCCAAGGGGATTGCGGACCTGAAGAACCACATCTGCCTGTCCGACCTGACCGGTCACTGGTGGTTCAACTCGACCGACGGCGCTGAGAAGGTGCGGGTCAACGGCCGCTGGAAGAGCAACAAGGGGGCGGCGCTGCGGGTTGCGGCCGTGCGCGGCCTGGGCCTGGCCCAACTGCCGATCGCCTTCGTGCGCAGCGAGCTGGCGTCCGGCGCCCTGGTCGCGGTCGAGGACGAGTGGAGTTACTACGACCGCGAGGCCTGGGCCATATTCGCGCCGGGCACGCCGGTTCCGGCCACGCTGAGGCTGTTGCTCGACTTCCTGTCCAGCCGCTTCGCCCGCACTCAGCTGCGGCCCTGGATGCAGACCTCACTGGCCGAACTGGACGTCTTCCTGGCAGGGAGAAGCGCGGTCGAGCCCGAGGCGGTCGGCTGAAACTGCGCCCGCCGATTGTCCGTCCGCGCGAACGCTCAGTCTAAGCACGACGCCTTATCGCTGCGCCCGTTCTTGATAACGTGCCGGCTCAGTCTGCACCGTCACAGGCGGGCAGGCGCCGCTATCGCTGAACTTTAGACGTCGGACCAACCGGCGCTTTGGGAGGATTATCCATGGTCGACCGGTTCCCCATGCCGATTCCGTTCGGTTGGTTTTTCGTCTCCTATTCGAACGAGCTGGAGATCGGCGACGTGAAGCCGGTTCGCTACTTCGGCGAAGACCTGGTGCTGTATCGCACCGAGGGGGCGTCGCCGGTCTGGCCGAGGCCTATTGCCCCCATCTGGGCGCCCATATCGGTCATGGCGGGGTGGTCGAGGGCGAGACCATTCGCTGTCCCTTCCACTCCTGGGCCTTTGATCTGAACGGTGCTTGCAAGGAAATTCCCTATTCGCGGATCATTCCGCCGGCGGCGCGCAAGCCGGGCTGTCTGAAGACCTATTCGATCACCGAGACCAATGGCGTGGTCTGGGCCTGGCATCACCCTCAGGGCGTGGCCCCCCTGTTCGAGGTCGAGGTGCTGGAAGAGGTGTCGTCGCCCGACTGGGGGGCGCCGATCCGCTATGAGTGGACCTTCGACAGCAATCCGCAGGAGATCGCCGAGAACGGCGTCGATCTGGCCCACTTCAAATACGTGCACAAGATGGACGCGGTCCCTGAGGGCGAGAGCCACTACGAGGGCCATGTCCGTCGCAGTCTGGCCGCGGGTCAGCGCACGATGGAACTGCCGGACGGCACGGTCCGCACCCTGGATACCGAGGTCCGCACCCTGCAGACCGGCGCCGGTCAGAAATCGACCCGCTTCAAGGGCATGGCCGACCTGCTGCTCCAGGTCCTGGCCACCCCGGTCGAGCACGACAAGGTCGAGCTGCGCTTTGAATTCCGCCATCCGAAATTCCCCGAAGGCGCGCCCGAGAACGAGATGATCCGCCGCTCGATCGCCGGCATCATCGGTCAGTCGGGCGTCGAGGGCGATATTCCGATCTGGCACACCAAGATCCACCGCGTCCGCCCGCTGCTGTGTGACGGCGACGGCCCGGTGCTGCGCTTCCGCGAGTATTTCGAACAGTTCTATCAGTTCGACGGCGGGCCTGCCGCCCGTGTCGCGGCGGAATAGACGCGCCTTTCCCTTCACTCAGTAGACAGGCGTTCTGATGGGAATGGCGATGGGATCGGAACGGCACGCCCACGAGGTTGCGCCCATTCCGATCCAGCAGTGTTCAATCCGGATCGACAAGGAGGACATCAAGTTCTCCGCTGGTCATTTCACCCTGTTCGCGGACGGCGCGCGCGAGCGGCTGCACGGCCATAATTTCAAGGTTGCTGCGGTCATCTCGACCCGCGTGGCGGCGCACGGAATGGCGTTTGATTACAACATCATCAAGCGCGCGCTTCGGGCCTTGTGCGAGGAGCTGGATGAGTATGTCCTGATCCCGACCCAGGCGCCGTCGCTGACGATCAGCACGGTCGGGCGCAGCGTCGTCATCGTCTTTGGCGAGGACGAGTTCCGCCTGCCGGCCGATGATGTGCGCCTGCTGCCGATCCGCAATACGACGGTCGAGGAACTGGCCGCCTATCTGTTGAACCGGCTGGTGGGGCAGGAGGCTTGGTCGGCGCGCTGGGGCGTGACCGAGATCGCACTGGAGGTCTCGTCCGGTCCCGGCCAGTCGGCCCAGTGCCGCTGGCGGAGCGTCGGCGCATGAGGCGCGGCGTCGTCGTGACAGGCGGCAGTCGCGGCATCGGTCTGGCCACGGCGCGGTTGTTTCAGGGCCTCGGTCATGAGGTGGTCAGCCTGTCGCGCTCGGCGCCGCCGACGCCGGAGATTGAACATCTGGCCGCCGACATCACTGACCTGGCGTCGGTCGAGCGCGCGGCAGCGCTTGTGGCCGAACGTGCGGCGATCTGGGACCGGACGGTCCTGATCCACAACGCCGCCGTCCATCGCCACGACACGGTCCCCGATCTGTCGGCGCGCGATCTGCTGGCCGTGCTCAGCGCCAACCTGGCGGCGCCCCAGGCGCTGAACCAGCGCCTGGTCCCGGTGATGAAGCCGGGTTCGTCCATCCTCTATGTCGGCTCGACCCTGGCGGAGAAGGCGGTGGCGGGCGCCGCCTCCTATGTTGCCAGCAAGCACGGCATGATCGGCCTGATGCGAGCCACCTGTCAGGATCTGGCAGGCAGCGGCGTCCATACCGCCTGCGTCTGCCCCGGCTTCACCGACACCGAAATGCTGCGCGCCCATGTGGGCGAGGCGATCGAGGCGATCACCGGCATGGTGGCGGCCGGGCGGCTGCTGAACCCCGAGGAAATCGCCGACCTGATCCGGGTCTGCGCCGACAGTCCGGCCCTGAACGGCGCCGTCCTGCACGCCAACCTGGGCCAGATCGAACGGTGAGCCGAGTGTTCACGACGAGAAACAAAGCCGTCGTTCAGGCGGACTTATCCCGCAGTTCCCGCTGAATATAGTCGAGCATCGGATCATATCCGTCACCCTTTTCGTCCTTGAGAAAGATCATCGATGACCGTCCTGGATGAAGCCCCAGTAACCCGGGTGATCCCCGATGACGAACCGACGATGAAGGCGGGCGAACCCTTGGCTCAGGCCGAGAAACAGCCGTCGAGCGCCTATGCCTGGGCGGTCGTGATCCTGCTGTTCGTCTGCTACACGATCTCGGCGATCGACTCCCGAGTCATGACCCTGATGGTGTCGGACATCCGTCAGGATCTGAAGCTGGACGACTTCCAGATCAGCCTGGTGCAGGGCTTCGCCACCGTGCTTCTGGTCGCCGTGGCGGCCGTGCCGATCGGGCGCATCGTCGACAACGGGCGTCATCGCGGCAAGCTGCTGGCGGGGGGCATAGTCTTGTGGTGCCTGGCCACGGCGGCCAGCGGCCTGGCGCGGACCTTTGGTCATCTGTTCGGCGCGCGGGTGGCGGTCGGCATCGGTGAATCCACCCTGGGGCCGACGGCCTATTCGCTGATCAGCGACTATTTCGAGCCCAAGCGCCGCGCCTTCGCCATCAGCGTCTTCGCCCTGGGCTATCCGGTCGGCGGCGGCCTGGCCCTGGTCATTGGCGCCTACGTCCTGCAACTGGCCAAGGCGCATGGCGCGGTGATGGTGCCGATCATCGGCCTGGTTCAGCCCTGGCAGATGGTCTTCTTCATCGTCGGCCTTCCGGGCCTGCTGGTGGCCGGTCTGGTGGCCATGATCCGCGAACCCAAGCGCCACGCAGCGCCCACGGCGGTGATCGGCGTCGAGCGCCTGACCCTGCGCGAAACCGGCGCCTTCCTGGCCCGTCGCTGGAAGGTCTATTCGTCGTTGATCGGCTCGGTGTCCCTCTTGGGGATGCTCGCGATCGGCACGGCCATCTGGTACCCGACCTTCCTGATCCGCACCTATGGGATGAGCGCCACCGAGGCGGGCTACTCCTTCGGCATCCTGATGATCGTCTGCGGCGGTTTGGGCAATCTGACAGGCGGCTGGTTCTCGGGCTTCTTCATGCGTCGCGGCCATCCGGGCGCCAATCTGAACATCATGATCTGGGTGACCCTGGTGAAGGTCGCACCTCTGGTGGTGGGACCGCTGATGCCGACGGCGGGCGGGGCCCTGCTGCTGATGGGCGTCGCCACCTTCATCGGCCAAGGCACCAACAGCGTCGCCCTGGCCTCGCTGCAGGATATCACCCCCAGCCGCCTGCGCGGCCAGATGACGGCCCTGATGCTGATGTGCGTGACGACCATCGGCATGGCCCTGGGGTCCAGCGTCATCGCCGCCGTGACCCAGTTCGTCTTCCATGACGACAATGCGCTGCGCTACTCGCTGGCCATCCTGCCGGCCATCATCGGTCCGCTGGTAGCGCTGATGTTCTTCATGGCCCGCAAGCCCTATCGCGCCGCCATGATCGAGATGGGCGAGTGGCACGAGAAGAAGGCATGAGCGTCTCGACCTTGCCGCGGGCGGTGATCGACGCCGCCGCCCGGTTTGGCGATGCGCCGGCCATCGTCGACGGCGAACGCCTGAGCTTCGCCCAGCTGGAGCAGCGCGTGCTGCAAGGCGCGGCGGCCCTGATCGAGACGGGCCTGAGGCCCGGCGACCGGGTGGCGATCTGGGCGCCGAACAGCGCCGAATGGATCGTCGCCTGTCTGTCGGTCCAGTCCGCCGGGGGCGTGGTCGTGACCATGAACACCCGGCTGAAGGGGATCGAGGCGCAGTACATCCTCGACAAGACCCGCGCCCGCATCCTGCTGACCGTCGGCGACTTCCTGGGGCAGGACTACCGCACCCTGCTGGAGGGGCTGGACCTGCCGCATCTGGAACGGGTCCTGACGCTGGACGGCGAATGGGACGCCTTCGCCGCGACGGGCAAGGATTTAGAGGCCGCCCGGACCGCCATGCTGGCGGTCCGGGGCGAGGACCCCGCCGACATCCTGTTCACCTCGGGCACGACGGGCCATCCCAAGGGTGTGGTCAGCGGCCATGCCCAGAGCGTTCAGGCCTTCACCTGCTGGGCCGATTGCGCCGGGCTGGGCGAGGGCGACCGCTACCTGATCGTCAATCCCTTCTTCCACACCTTCGGCTACAAGGCCGGCTGGCTGGCCTGCCTGCTGAAGGGGGCGACGGCCTATCCGATGGCGACCTTCGATCCCGTGCGCGTGGTCGAGCTGATCGAGGCCGAGGGCATCACCGTCCTGCCGGGGCCTCCGACCATCTTCCAGCAGATGCTGGCCAGCAGCGCCGAGACGGGCGTGACCCTGTCCTCGATCCGCGTCGCCGTGACGGGGGCCGCCTCGGTGGCGCCGTCGCTGGTGCAGCGGATGCAGAGCGAGCTGGGCATCCGCAACGTCCTGACCGCCTATGGTCTGACCGAAAGCTCGGGCATGGTGACCATGACCCAGATGGGCGACGGCGTGGATCGCATCGCCCACAGTTGCGGCAAGCCCATTCCCGGCGTCGAGGTGAAGTGCGTCGATCGTCTTGGCGAGCCGGTCGCTGCTGGCCGCGAAGGCGAGATCTGGGTGCGCGGCTTCAACGTCATGGCGGGCTATTTCGAGGACCCGGACGCGACCGCCGAGGCGGTGGACGCCGACGGCTGGCTGCACACCGGCGACATCGGCTGTTTCGACGCCGACGGCTATCTGCGGGTCACGGACCGGATGAAGGACATGTTCATCACCGGCGGCTTCAACTGCTATCCCGCCGAGATCGAACGCATCCTGTCGGGCCACCCGGCCATCGCCCAGGTGGCGGTGATCGGCACGCCCGATGAACGCATGGGCGAGATCGGCAAGGCCTTCATCGTCCTGAGGTCCGGCGCCGAGGCCAACGCCGAGGAAATCCGTCAGTGGTGCCGCGCCAACATGGCCAACTACAAGGTTCCGCGTCTGTTTGCCTTCATCGACGCCCTGCCGGTCAATCCGGCGGGCAAGGTGCAGAAGTTCCTGCTGGCCGCCATGCCGTCGGACGAAGGTCTGCGCCATGTCGGGTGAGGGCTCGGTCACGGTCGATCTGAGCGGCCAGGTGGCCCTGGTCACCGGCGGGGCCAAGGGGATCGGCAAGGCGATTGCCGAGGCCTTGCTCGAAGCCGGGTGCCGCGTCGTCGTCTGCGGTCGCAACGCGCCGGAGGCCCTTCCGAGCCATGACGGACGGACCGCGGAGTTCGTCGCTTGCGATGTGCGCGTCGCCGACCAGGTGCGGGCCATGGTCGACGGCCTGGTCGAGCGCCACGGGCGGCTCGATATCGTGGTCAACAACGCCGGGGGCTCGCCCATGGCCGAAGCCGCGACCGCCTCGCCGCGCTTCAGCGACGCCATCGTGGCGCTGAACCTGATGGCGCCCCTGCACGTCTCGCAGGCCGCCTGGCGGCACATGCAGGCCCAGCCGAAGGGCGGCTCCATCGTCAATATCTGCAGCGTTTCGGGCGTGCGGCCTTCGCCGGGCACGGCCATCTACGGCGCGGCCAAGGCCGGGCTGATCAATCTGACCCAGAGTCTGGCGATGGAGTGGGGGCCCAAGATCCGCGTCAACGCCGTCATCGTCGGCCTGATCGCCACTGAGGGCGCGGCGGACCATTATGGCGCCGGTCACGCCGCCATCGCTCAGGCTCTGCCGCTGAAGCGGATGGGCGTCGGGCGCGATATCGCCAATGCGGTGCTGTATCTGTCGTCGCCTCTGGCGTCCTACATCAGCGGGGCGCGGCTGTCGGTCGATGGCGGCGGCGAACGACCCTCTTTCCTCGACCTGGTCTAGACTCCGGCCAGGACCGGCGACCTGGGCCTCTTTTCCGCGGAGAGGCCCCTTTTTTATGCCGGGTTCAGCCGCGTTCGGCGCCGCGCGCTTCGCGGGGCAGGCCCAGGGCGCGCTCGGCGATGATGTTGCGCTGGATCTGGTTGGTGCCGGCGTAGATGGTCTCGGCGCGCGACATCAGATGCATCTTGGTCAGGTCGCCGAAGTCGGTCTCGCCCGTGCCGATCTGACCCGACAGACCCTGAACGTCCATGGCCAGTTCCCCCAGCGAACGATGCCACAGCGCCCAGTAGAGCTTGTAGGTATAGGCGCCCGAGGTCGGGGTCGGGTCCTGGTTGGCCAGCATCCGCAGGGCGCTGGCGCGCATCACCGTCAGACCGACATGGGCCTTGGCCAGGCGCTGGCGGATCAGGGGCGAGCGCGCCGCGCCATTGGCTTTTGCGAGGGCGACCAGTTCTTCCAGCTCGTTCCTGAAATGCATCTGCTGGCCCAGGGTCGAGACCCCGCGCTCGAAGGCCAGGGTGGCCATGGCGACCTTCCAGCCTTCGCCCGGCTGGCCGACGATGTTCTCGGCCGCCGTCTCGGCGTTGTCGAAGAAGACCTCGTTGAACTCGGCCTCGCCGGTCATCTGGCGGATGGGGCGGACGGTGACGCCGGGCTGGTTCATCGGCACCAGCAGATAGGCCAGGCCGCTGGCCCCGCGGGTGCCGGAATCGGCGCGGCAGATGACGAAGACCCAGTCCGAGAACTGGGCCATCGAGGTCCAGACCTTCTGGCCGTTGATGATCCAGCGTCCGTCCTTCAGCCAGGCGGTGGTGCGGACGTTGGACAGATCGGAGCCGGCGTTGGGCTCGGAATAGCCCTGGCACCAGATGTCGGCGCCCGAGGCGATGCCGGGCAGGAACTGCTGCTTCTGCTTTTCGGTGCCGTGCAGCAGCAGGGTCGGCCCTGCCAGCTCGACGCCGATGTGGCCGATGCGCGAGGGCGCTTTGGCGCGGGCGTATTCCTCGGCGAAGATCACCTGTTCCGCGATGCTGGCGCCGCGACCGCCCCATTCCTCGGGCCAGCCGATGCAGCCGTAGCGGGCCTTGCCCAGGGCGGCTTCCCATTCACGGCGTTCAGGAATGGCGTCGACGTGGTTGTTCAGCCCGCGCAGATGGGCGAAGGGACCGGACAGCTGTTCGTCCAGCCAGGCCGCGACCTGACGACGAAAGCCCTCGTGTTCGGGCGCGAAATTGCGGCTCATCCCTGCCTCCTAGATGGCTTCGGCGATGGTCAGGGTCAGGCCGTCCAGGGCGTCGCTCATCTGGATCTGGCAGGCGAGGCGAGAGCTGGGACGCACTTCGATCACGTCGCCGATGGCCTCGATCATCTCGCGCTCATCGCCCTCGGCCTCGGCCAGCTTGGCCAGCCAGGCGTCGTCGACATAGACGTGGCAGCTGCCGCACGAGCAGGCCCCGCCGCAGGTGCCTTCGACTGTGGTGCCGCCGTCTCGAAGGGCCTCCATAAGCCGCCGCCCGGATGCGACCTCCAGCGTCAGTTGCTGGCCGTCCTGTTGGGTCACGAAAATCTGGGGCATCAGAACACCTCGAACAGGGCGGCGGCGCCCATGCCGCCGCCGACACACATGGTCACCACGGCGTGCTTGACGCCGCGACGCTTGCCTTCAATCAGGGCGTGCGCCGCCGTGCGCACCCCGGTCATGCCGAAGGGATGGCCCACGGCGATGGCCCCGCCATCGACATTGAACAGTTCCGGGTCGATTCCCAGAGTATCGCGACAATAGAGGGCCTGACAGGCGAAGGCCTCGTTCAGCTCCCACAGGCCGATGTCCGACATCTTCAGCCCGTGGCGGGCCAGCAGCCGGGGCACGGCGAAAACCGGGCCAATGCCCATTTCGTCGGGACTACAGCCGGCGACGCTCATGCCCAGACAGGCGCCCAGCGGCGACAGGCCCGCGCGCTCGGCGGCGGCTGCCTCCATCAGCACCACGGCGGCGGCGCCGTCCGACAGCTGCGAGGCGTTGCCCGCCGTGACGTGGCGGCCCTGCTTGACGACGTCGCCGTCCTTGAACACCGGCTCCAGCGCCGCGAGGTTTTCCAGCGTGGTCGAGGCGCGCGGGCCTTCGTCGGCGGTCAGGGTGACGGTCTCGTGGCTGATCGCGCCAGTGGCTTTGTCCACCGCCTGCTTGCGCGTGGTCAGGGGCGCCAGCTCGGCATTGAAGCGACCGGCGGCCTGGGCGGCGGCGGTGCGCTGCTGGCTTTGCAGGCTGTACTGGTCCTGGGCCTCGCGGGTGATCCCATAGCGGTCGGCGACGATCTCGGCGGTCTCGATCATCTGCATGTACATATGCGGCGAATGGGCGAGGACGCTCTCGTTGCGGGCGCGATAGGCGTTCTTGTGCTTGTTCTGGGTCAGGGAGATGGACTCGACCCCGCCCGCAACCACCGCCTCCATGCCGTCGTCGGCGATCTGTTTCGAGGCGGTGGCGATGGCCATCAGGCCCGAGGCGCACATCCGGTCCAGGGCCATGCCGGCGACGCTGTCGGGGAAGCCCGCAGCGGCGGCGGTCAGGCGGCCGATGTTGTAGCCCTGCGTGCCCTGCTGGGCGGCGCAGCCGACGATGACGTCCTCGATGCCGGCCGGGTCTATGCCCGCCCGGCGCACGGCCTCGGCGGCGACGTGGCCGGACAGGGCGGTGGCTTCGGTGTCGTTGAAGGCGCCGCGATAGGCCTTGGCGATCGGGGTGCGGGCGGCGCTGACGATGACGGCTTGGCGCATGAAATCTCTTTACGGATAATAGCGACTGATGGCGTCGAGGACGCAGGCCGGCTTGGCCTCGCCTTCGAGCTCGATGGTGATGCGGACGGTGGCCTGAACCGATCCGGCCTTGGCTTCTTCGGCGTGCAGTAGGACGCCCGAACCACGTAGGCGCGAGCCGACCCGGACGGGGGCGAGGAAGCGGATGTTGTCGACCCCGACGTTCACGCCCATCGAAAAGCCGCGCACCTCGATGATCTGGGGCAGGAAGAGGTTGGCCAGCGACACGGTCAGATAGCCGTGGGCGATGGTGGCGCCGAATGGGCCGGTTCTCGCGCGTTCGGGATCGACGTGGATCCACTGGTCGTCGCCGGTGACGTGGGCGAATCCGTCGATGCGGTCCTGGTCGATCTGGAGCCAGTCGCTGACGCCCAGCGGTTCATCGGCCAGGCCCAACATGAGCCGCGGGTTCTCGAAGACGCGCATCAGGCCCTCTGGCTGGAGACCGACAGCACTTCGCCGGTCATGTAGGAGGACAGGTCCGAGGCCAGGAAGAGCATGGCGTTGGCCACTTCCCAGACCTCGGCGGGACGACCGAAAGCCTCTTGCGCCGCCAGCGACTGCAGCAGTTCCGGCGTCGTCACCTTGGCCAAGAAGGCGTGCATGGCGATGGACGGGGCGACGGCGTTGACGCGCACGCCGCGCTCGGCGGCTTCCAGCGCCGAACAGCGGGTGAAGGCCATGACCCCCGCCTTGGCGGCGGCGTAGTGGGCCTGAAGTTTTTGCGCCCGCCAGCCCAGGACCGAGGCGTTGTTGACCACGGCGCCGGACCCTTGCGCATACATGATCGGCAGGAAGGCGCGGCTCATGCGGAAGACGCTGGTCAGGGTCACGTCGATGACGCGCGCCCATTCGTCGTCGGCCATGTCGACCACAGCGGTCGAGCCGCCCAGCCCGGCGTTGTTGACCAGGATGTCGACCCGGCCCAGCACTTCGACCGAGCGCGCGGCCAGGGCCTGAACCTCGGCCTCGACGGTGACATTGCAAAGCTGGGTCGCCGGGCGCCGGCCGACGGCGGCCTCGATGGCGTCGGCGGCCTCGTTCAGGCGGCGCTCGTGCAGGTCGCTGATCAGAAGCGTTGCGCCTTCCTCGGCGAAGCGCTTGGCGACGGAGAAGCCGATGCCGGTGCCGGCGGCGGCGGTGATGACGGCGGTCTTGCCCTGCAACAGGTTGCGGGGGGCCGGATAGGGCGGGGGAGGCGTCATGTGGTGGGTTCCGGGGCCTCGTCCAGACCCATCAGGCCAGCTATGGCTTCGTAATGATGGGACGGGCCGCCCAGCAGGGCGGCGCTGGCGCGGGCGCGCTTGAAATAGAGATGGGCGTCGTGCTCCCAGGTGAAGCCGATGCCGCCGTGGATCTGGATGGCGTCGCCCGCGCATTGCAGGAAGGCTTCGGAACAGCTGGCCCCGGCGACGGCGGCGGCCTCTTTCATCTCGTCGGGCACGTCCAGCAGGCGCACGGCGTAGTAGAGAGCCGAGCGGGCGGATTCGACGGCCATCATCATGTCGGCCAGCTTGTGCTTGATGGCTTGGAAGGAGCCGATGACGCGCCCGAATTGGACCCGTTGCTTGGCGTATTCGGTGGTGATCTCCAGCGTCCGTTCGGCCCCGCCCAGCTGTTCGGCGGCCAGCATGACCGTGCCGACCGCCAGCATCCGGCGGATGGCGGCGGCGGCCTTGCCCGGCGCGCCAAGCAGGGCGTCATCGGTGACGCGGACCTGTTCGAAGCGCACGCGGCTGAAGGGGCGGGTCAGGTCCAGACTGGTCAGGCGCTCGACGCTGATCCCCGACGTGTCGGCGGCCACGGCCAGCAGGCTGAGGCCATCCCAGTCGGTTGTTCCCTCGGTCCGGGCGACGACGATCAGCAGATTGGCGGCGTGGCCCATCAGCACGTATTCGGCGGTCCCGTTCAGGCGCCAGCCGCCGCCATCGGCCTTCAGATCGATCGCGACATCGCCGGGAACGGGCGCGCCGCTGGCCCCGGTCAGGCAGACGGCGGCGCGGATCTCGCCCTCGATCAGACGGGGCAGGTGCTCGGCCTGTCGCGCCTCGCAGCCCGCCGACATCAGGGCAGGCAGGGCCAAGCCCAAGGTCGGGAACAGCGGAGCCGCCGTCAGGGTGCGCCCGGCCTCTTCATGCAGGATGGCCAGTTCGACCAGGCCCAGATCGCTGCCGCCGAACCGTTCCGGCGCGGCCACGCCCAGCCAGCCCATCTCCTGGGCCATGGCGCGCCACTGTTCGGCGTCCCAGCCGTCGGCGGATTCGATGGCGGCGCGCAGACGGGCCGAGCTGCCGTGTTCGTCCAGAAACGCCCGGGCGCTTTCGGCGATGGCCAGTTGTTCGTCGCTGAGGGTGATGTTCATCCGCGCCCCCTCAGCCCGCGCCATAGACGGCTTGCGCCGGAGTGCGACGGGCCAGCAGGTCGTGGACGACGGCGCCGACCTCGGACGGACGCCAGCGGCGGCCCTGGTCCACGCCGGGGCCGTTGCGCCAGCCCTCGGACAGCATGATCCGTCCGCCTTGCAGTTCGAAGACCTGACCCGTCACCTCGGCGGACAGGGCGCTGGCCAGCCAGACGATGGTGGGGGCGACATTGGCGGGGTCGTTGGCGTCGAACCCTTGCTCGGGCGCCTGCATGGCGTCGGCGAAGGCGGTCTCGGTCATGCGGGTACGCGCCGCCGGGGCCAGGGCGTTGGCGGTGATCCCATAGCGGCCCAGCTCGGCGGCCTGCACCAGGGTCAGGCTGGCGATGCCGCCCTTGGCCGCCGAATAGGCGCTCTGGCCGATCGAGCCCTGCAGGCCCGCGCCGGACGAGGTGTTGATGATGCGGGCGTCGGGATTGCGCCCTGCCTTCTGCTTGGCGCGCCAGTAGTCGACGGCGGCGCGGCTGACGCAGAAGTGGCCGCGCAGGTGGACGCGCAGCACGGCGTCCCATTCCTCGGGCGTGCAGGAGACGAACATACGGTCGCGCACGAAGCCGGCGTTGTTGACCACGGCGTGCAGGTCGCCAAAGGCGTCGAGCGCGGTCTGGACCATGCGCTGCCCGCCCTCGACCTCGGTGACGTCGTCGGTGTTGGCGACGGCCTTGCCGCCCGCTGCGATGATCTGATCGACCACGATCTGGGCCGCGCCGACCGTCTGACCGGCCTCGCCGTGGGTTCCGACGCCCAGGTCATTGACCACGACCTTCGCGCCTTCCGCCGCCAGGGCGAGGGCGTAGGCCCGCCCCAGCCCGCCGCCCGCGCCCGTGACGATGACCACGCGGTTCTCACAGATCCCGAACATGGACGCTTCCCTCACAGACGCTCGATGATGGTGACATTGGCCTGACCCCCGCCCTCGCACATGGTCTGCAGGGCGTAGCGGCCGCCGCGACGTTCCAGCTCGTTGAGCATGGTGGTCATGATGCGCGCGCCTGTGGCCCCCAACGGGTGGCCCAGAGCAATGGCGCCGCCGTTGACGTTGACCCGGTCGTGCGGAATGCCGAGGTCCTTCATCCAGGCCATGGCGACCGAGGCGAAGGCTTCGTTGCACTCGAACAGGTCGATGTCCTCGATCCGCAGGCCGGTCTTCTCCAGCGCGCGGCGAGTGGCCGGGATGGGTGCAGTCAGCATCCACACCGGATCATCGGCGCGCACCGACAGATGGTGGATGCGGGCGCGGGGCTTGAGGCCGTGATCCTTCACCGCCTTGGGCGAGGCCAGCAGCAGGGCGGCGGCGCCGTCGGCGGTCTGGCTGGCCACGGCGGCGGTGATGCGGCCATCGGGCGTCAGCGGCTGCAGCGTCGCCATCTTTTCCAGCGAGGTCTGGCGCGGGGTCTCGTCGCGCGTCACGCCTTCCAGCGGGATGATCTCGTTGTCGAAGCGCCCGGCCTCGGCGGCGTCGAGGGCCCGGTGATGGCTCTCCAGCGCGAACTGCTCCATCTCGGCGCGGCTGATGTTCCACCTGTCGGCGATCATCTCGGCGGAACGGAACTGGCTGACCTCCTGGTCGCCATAGCGCGCCTGCCAGCCGGTCGAGCCGCGGAAGGGGTCGGCAAAGCCATAGGTCTGCCCCGCCAGCATGGCGGCCGAAATCGGGATGGCGTTCATGTTCTGCACGCCGCCGGCGACGACCATGTCCTGGGTCCCGCTCATCACGCCCTGTGCCGCGAAATGCACCGCTTGCTGGGCCGAGCCGCACTGACGGTCTATGGTCACGCCGGGAACGTGTTCGGGCAGGCCCGCCGCCAGCCAGCAGGATCGAGCGATGTCGCCAGCCTGAGAACCGATGGTGTCGCAGCAGCCGAACACCACGTCTTCGACCGCGCCGGGATCGACCCCGACGCGGGCCATCAGGGCCGACAGGACGTGGGCGCCCAGATCGGCTGAGTGGACATGGGCCAGCCCGCCCTTCTTGCGCCCGACCGGGGAGCGGACGGCGTCGATGATATAGGCCTCATGCGGCATGGGCGGCGTCTTCCTTCAGGGCGGCCCAGGCGAAGCTGTGGTCGATGTCGGGGGAGGAGAGGGCGCGGGTCATGACCCGCGCGCGGTGGAAGCTTTCGTCGCCCCAGACGCCTGCGAGCGCGAGGCCGCGCTTCAGCAGGAAGTGGACGTCCACCTCCCACGAATAGCCCATGGCCCCGTGGACCTGGATGGCGGTGCGGGCGGCCAGGACGGCGGCCTCGGCGGCGGCCAGTCTGGCGTGCGAGGCGCGGGCGCGCGACAGGGCGTTGTCGGCGGCGCGTTCACCGGCGGCGGCGAAGACGACGGGGCGGGCGAACTCGATCTTCACCTGGGCCGTGGCCAGCAGGTGTTTCACCGCCTGGTTGACGCCGATGGGCTTGCTGAACTGGGTGCGTTCCTTGGCGTAGTCGACGGCCAGTTCGACGCTGCGCTCGGCCAGACCGATGCACTGGGCGGCGGCGAAGATGACGCCGCGTTCCAGCGCCGTCGCCAGCAGGGGCGCAGCCGTGGCGGCGTCGGCGATCCGGTTGTCAGCGGAGGGCGTCCAGACCACGCGCGACAGGCGACGGAAGGGGTCGATGCTGGGCTGGACGATCAGTTCGACCGCCGAACGCTCGACCAGATGCAGGGCGCCGTCGTGGACCAGCAGCAGGACGTCCGCCGTGTCGGCGTCGGCGACGAAGGGATTGGACGGATGGCCCAGAGCCACCGTCGCCTCGCCTGCCACAGCCTGGCCCAGCCATTCGTCCGCGCGGGGATGATCGACCGCCGCCAGCAGCGGCAGGACCACCCCCGCCAGCTCGACCAGAGGCTCGGGCAGGGCGGCGTGGCCGCAGACCTGAGCGATCAGGACGAAGTCGGTCTCGTCCAGACCCAGGCCGCCTTTAGCCTCGGGCACCATGACGCCGGTCAGGCCCAGGTCGAGGATCTGGCGCCAGCGCGGCTCGTCTCGGGCCTGGTCGCTGTCCATCAGTCGGCGCAGGTGCGCGCCCGTGCATTCGGCCCGCAGCAGGGTGCGGACGACCTCGGCGATGGCCTGTTGTTCGTCGGAGAAGGCGAAATCCACGATCAGCCCCTCGGCAGGCCGAGCAGGCGCTCGGCGATGATGTTGCGCTGGATCTCGTTCGATCCGGCGTAGATCGGCCCGGCCAGCGAGAAGAGGTAGCCGCCCAGCCAGTCGCCGGTTTCCTCGTCGTCGGGCGCGCTCGCCAGCAGTTCGGCGCGCGGCCCCAGGATGGCCAGGGCCGTCTGGTGCAGGGCGATGTCCATCTCGGACCAGAAGATCTTGTTGCAGCTGGCCTCGGCCCCGATTGATCCGCCCGCCGTCAGGCGACAGGCCGTCGAATAGATCGACAGGGCATAGGCCTCGGCGTTCATCCAGGCTTGAGCCACGTCGCGGCCCAGCGCCGGATCGACCTCGGCTTCGTGGCGACGATAGAGGGCGGCCAATCGGCGCGCGGCCTCCTGATAGCGGGCGGGGCTGCGCAGCATCAGGCCGCGCTCGAACCCGGCGGTGGCCATGCAGACGTGCCAGCCCTGACCCTCGTCGCCGAGCCGGTTGAGGACGGGCACGCGGGCGTTCTCCAGGAAGATCTCGGCGAAGCCCGCCTCGCCGTCGATCTGGGGAATGGGCTGGACGCGCACGCCCGGCGTCTTCAGGTCCATCAGCAGAAGGGACAGGCCCTTGTGCCGCTGAGATCCCGCCTCGGTGCGGACCAGGACGAAGGCCCAGTCGGCGAAGACGGCGCGCGACGACCAGATCTTGTGGCCGTTCAGCACATAGTCGTCGCCGTCGATCACGGCGGTGGCGGCCACGGCGGCCAGATCGCTGCCCGCCTGAGGTTCGGACCAGGCCTGGGCCCAGATTTCATCGCCTGCGGCCATGGCGGGCAGGAAGCGCGCCTTCTGCTCGGCCGTGCCGAACTCCATCAGGGTCGGGCCCAGAAGGAAGATGCCGTTCTGATTGACCCGGCCGGGCGCGCCGGCGCGGTAATACTCTTCCTCGAAGATCAGCCACTGGACGAGGTCCAGCCCGCGCCCGCCATAGGCCTTCGGCCAGGTGACCATGCCGAAATTACCCCGGCTGAGGGTGCGCTCCCATTCGCGGTGGGCCTCGAAGCCTTCGGCGGTGTCGAACGAAGGCAGGGGCTCGGCGGGCACGTGGCCGGCCATCCAGGCGCGCACCTCGTGTCGGAAAGCGGTCTGCTCGGGGGTGTAACTCAGGTTCACGGGAGGACCTTCAGAACTGGGCGGTCTTGTTGTCGTGGACGAAGGCGTCGCGAGAGGCCTGGCTGTCCGCGTGCATGTACATTTCCAGGGTGAAGCCCTGCTCGAAGCGGTAGCCGTGATCGACGTCGCGCGGCTCCAGCCCGTTCAGCGCCTGCTTGGCCAGGACCAGGGCGGTGCGGCTCTTGGCGGCGATGACGGCGGCGAAGGCGCGGGTCTCGGCGTGCAACTGATCGCGGGGGACCAGCTTCTCGACCCCGCCCAGACGCCAGGCGTCCTGGGCCGTGATCTTGCCGCCGGTGAAGAAGGCGGCGCGCACCACATGCAGGGGCAGCATCCGTGACAGGTGCGAGGCCCCGCCCATGGCGCCTCGGTCGATCTCGGGCAGGGAGAAGTAGCAGTCGTCAGAGGCGATGACGGTGTCCGCCGCGCCGCAGATGCCGATGCCGCCGCCGATGACGAAGCCGTGGGCGGCGACCACGACCGGGACCGGGCAGTCGCGCACGGCCTTGAAGGTCAGGTAGTTGCCGCGGTTCAGAGCCACGATCCGCTCGGGGTGGGCCTGCATCTCCTTGATGTCGACGCCGCCGCAGAAGCCGCGGCCCTCGGCCCGGATCAGGACGCACCGCACGTCCTCGCGCGATCCGACCTCGGTGATGATGCCCGGCAGGGCGTTCCACAGGGTGGAGTCCAGCGCATTGACCGGCGGGTGGTCGAGGATGACCTCGCCAATGCGGTCTGTGATGTCGGTGCGGATGGGCATGCTTGGGTTCCGTCAGGCCGCCGTCGTCAGGGAGGCGGCGGGGCTGGCGACAGCCTCCAGCCGCGCGTGGGCCTGGGCGATGATCTGTTCGATGAGGTCGTGGCAGGTCGGCAGGTCGCCGAGGCGCCCCGCCACCTGGCCGGTGGCCATCAGGCCGTCGTCGGGCCGCCCCTCGACCACGGCGCGCTGGATCAGCATGGGGGCGCTGGCGGCCATCATGGCCTGGGCCAGGGTCAGCCCGCCGTGGCTGGTCATGGCGCGGGCGGCGGCCAGAAGCTCGGGCACGGAGGCCCCGGTCGCCCGCTTCATCATCAGGGCGCTTTCCAGCGCGCGCAGCCACATGGAGACGGGACCGGCGCTTTCGATGCGGGCCAGACGGCGGTTGCGGATCATCCGCTGGGGCAGGCCGTCGACCTTGGTCGAGACCAGAATGTCGTCGGGACCCGCCTTGACGTAGTGGGCCTTGGTGACGCCCGGCACGGGGCTTTCGGCGGTCATCAGGAAGCGGGTGCCCATGGCGATCCCCCCGGCGCCGTAGGCGAGGGCGGCGGCCAGACCGCGCCCGTCGCTGAAGCCGCCCGCCGCCACGACCGGCACGTCGACGGCGTCGAGAACCTGAGGCAGCAGGACGGTGGTGGCGACCGAGCCGGTGTGGCCGCCGCCTTCGCCGCCCTGGACCGTGATCATGTCGCAGCCCAGTTCGACCATCTTGCGGGCGTGCTTCAGCGCGCCGACGGTGGGGATGCAGACGATGCCCGCGTCGCGGAAGCGGGCGATGATCGCCTTGTCGGGACCGCGCCCGAAGCTGACGGCGCGGACCTGAGCGCGCTCGGCCAGGATGATCTCCACGATCTCGGCGGCGCCCGGCTGGAACATATGGAAGTTCACGCCGAAGGGCTTGCTGGTCAGCGTCTTCAGTTGCGCGATGGCCTGACGCAGTTCGTCGGGCCGCATCACCGCCGCCCCGAGGAAACCAAAGGCGCCCGCCTCGCTGGTGGCGGCCACCAGTTCGGGCGTGGCGATCCAGCCCATGGCGGTCTGGATGACGGGATAACGGCAACCCAGACGCGCGGTCAGTTCGGTGTCGAGGGTCATGCCTTGCCCTCGTCCGCGCGCCTGTTGCCGGCGGCCATGGCCTTGCCGTCCAGCCCGCCCAGACTGTGGCCGCTGACCAGGTCGTTCTGGGCGTGGGCGAAGTGGTGCATGTGGAAGACGGCGTCCATCGCCGTGCGCTTGCCGCGCAGATCCTCGACGTGGTTCACCGCCTGCTTGGTCAGGGACAGGCCCAGACGCGGCATCAGGGCGATCTTTTCGGCGATGGCGCGGGTCTGGTCTTCCAACTGATCGCGGGCGACCACGCGGTTGACCATGCCCAGCTCATAGGCGCGGGCGGCGGGCATGCGCTCGCCCAGGAAGAGGAACTCCTTGGCGATGCGCGGGTGCATTTCAAAAGCGTGGGCGAAATACTCGACGCCGGGGATGCCCATCCGCACGACAGGGTCCTGGAAATAGGCGTCGTCGGAGGCCACGATCAGGTCGCAGACCCATGCCAGCATCAGCCCCCCGGCGATACAGGCCCCCTGGACCATGGCGATGGTCGGCTTGGGGATGTCGCGCCAGCGGCGGCACATGCCCAGATAGACCTCGTGCTCGCGGGCATAGAGCAGCTCGGCGCCGGGCTTGTTGACGTGGTCATAGGTCAGATGCCGACGCTCGAAGCTCTTGTGCAGGTCGCGGCCCGGGGTACCGATGTCGTGACCGGCCGAGAAATGCTTGCCCGCCCCGCGCAGGACAATGACCTTGACCGCATCGTCGTCGACGGCGCGGCGGAAGGCGTCGTCCAGCGCATAGGTCATCTGCGAGTTCTGGGCGTTGTGGAACGCCGTGCGGTCCATCGTGATCCAGGCGACCGGCCCCTCGACCGCATAGGCGACGGGCGTCTCGGTCTCGTAGGTGATCTCGACGTCTTTCGGGGGGACCAGGTCGCTCATGATCAGGCGGCGTCCTGCAGACGGCGGTCGCCGACGGGGTCGCCCTTGAACAGGGTGGCGCGCAGATTGTGCGGGTCCAGCCGCTCGCGGATGATCGTCAGCTGCTCGGACGTCGGGGCGGCGGTCTCGGGGATGTTTTCCGGCCGCGCCAGGGCGAAGCCGGTGTTGTCCTGAACCTCGTCGAAGGTGACGCCGGGGTGCAGGGACCGCACCCGCATCGCCTTGTTGGCGCCGCTGAAGTCCAGCACGGCCAGGTCGGTGACGACCATGCGCAGGTCGAGACCGGCGGGCTTCTGGCCATCGGGCCAGCGGGCCGGATTGTAGCCGACGCCGCAGACGAAATCGACTTCGCCCGCCACGAAGGCGCGGGTGTTGTGGGTCGGCACGAAATAGCTGTTGGGGTGGCTGATCGAGTTGCCGGGATAGCCGCGCGCGCCCAGCAGGGCGGCCTTGGGTTTGGCGTGGTCGCCGATGACGGAGATATTGGTCTGGCCGAAGCGGTCGATCTGGGTCGGGACGACCATGGCGTGGCGTTTGCCGCCCCACAGGTTGTCGAATGTGCGGGCGAAGGGCATCCAGCCCTCGACCTTGGGGACGTAGCCGTTGCGCGGGCCGACCGGCACGGGTTCGGCGACGAAGTGGTTTTCGCCGTCGGTCAGCATCAGGGCCGGGTTGACGGTCAGCTTGGCCAGGCCGGCGGCCAGGCGCGGCATCAGGGTGATGCCGGTGGCCAGGACTTCACCGTCGTTGCGCCAGGCGTCGGCGGCGGCGGCGATGCACAGTTCAGCCAGGGTGTAGGGGGCGGTCTGGGTCATGTCGGCGGGCCTCAATAGATCGGCGCGGGCAGGGCGCGGACGTGGTCGGCGCCGCCGACCGCCGCGAGATAGGCGTCGGGCGTCGTGTCGATGAAGCGGGCGCGATAGTCGTCCCAGGCTTCGGGCGAGGTCGCGCCGACGTAGGTCTTCAAGTGGGCCATATCGATGCCGTAGTCAGGCGAGGCGCCGGTCGGGTGGGCGCCCAGCGGGGCCTCGATCACCCCGGTGACGACGCTGCGCTCGAACGGGTGGAAACGGGCGTTGGCGGGCAGGTCCAGGGCCTCGGTCTCGACCAGTTGCTCGGTCGAGACGAAGACCTGATCGGCGGCGCGCGCCATCAGGTCGTCGAAGAAGGGGTCGGGGCTGAAGATCAGGGTGTTGCCGGCCAGATCGGCGCGGTGGACGTGCATGATGGCCGCGTCCAGCTTGATCGCCGGCATGGCCAGCAGGGTCTGGCCGTCGTCGTAAGGTGAGCGGATCGTCTTGATCCCCTGCGCCGGAATGTCGGTGGCCAGGCCGAAGTGGGCGGGCAGGAAGGGCAGGCGCATGGCGGCGGCGCGCAGCCCCCAGTGAAGCAGACCCTCGTCCAGCTCCAGAATCTCCAGGGCGCCCGCCTGCCGCGCGGCGCGGAAGTGCGGGTCCAGCGGGAAATGATCCAGGGAAACAAAGCCGAAGATCAGTTTCTTCACCTTGCCCGACGCCACCAAGGTGCCGACATCAGGACCGCCGTAGCCGACGATGGTCAGGTCTTTCAGGTTGGAACGCGCGATGGCGCGCACGAGGGCCATGGGCTTGCGACGCGTCGCCCAGCCGCCGATTCCGATCGTCATTCCGTCGCGCAGGCTGGCGACGAAGCCATCCAGATCCAGCCGTTTGTCCAGCACGCCGAGACACTCCGTGAAGCAGGGAAGATTGGTTCCTGTCACGACGCTATGAGACGGGCTGGGGAGGGTGAAGAGGCCCCAAAGGAACGGATTGTTTGCGTCCGAAGACAATCTGGGCGCGAACCGAAATAGGGTCGCTGGCGAAACACTCTGGTCGTGTTCCGCGCCTTATCGTTGCGGACGGCTTGGGCTCTATTTTCCGCCACCGGCGGCGTCGTCCGCTCGCGACAATTCATAAGTCGCCGCGCCCGAGGTTCGGCGTGGACGGGGTCGGGAGACCAGAGTGCTTCAGAGACTTCGCAACACCCCGGGCGCGCCCCTGACGGGCGAGACCACTCTGTCCAAGGGCGTGTTCGCCCTGATCTTCGTGATCTCGATGGCCATGGCGGTCGGCAATCTGGGCCTGGTCTCGGTCATGCCGGCCATCGGTCGGGCCATCGGCATTTCCGACCATCTGGTGGCGGCGATCTTCTCCCTGTCGGCCCTTCTGTGGGCCATCAGCGCGCCGCACTGGGCCAGGGTGTCGGACGTGCGCGGACGCAAGCCGATGATGATGCTGGGGCTGGGCGGCTTTGTCTTTTCCATGCTGGGCTGCGCCCTGGTGGTCTGGGCCGGGCTGCAGGCCCTGCTGGCGCCCATGGTGGTCTTCCTGGCCTTCGCGGCGATCCGTGGCGTGTTCGGCTTGTTGGGGTCGGCGACGGCCTCGTCCAGCCAGGCCTATGTGGCCGAGCGCACGTCCGAGAAGGACCGGACGGCGGCCCTGTCGGCCCTGGCCGGAGCCCTGGGCATGGGCACGATCATCGGGCCGGCGGTGTCGCCGCTGCTGGTGTTCGGCTTCCTCGGTCTGGCCGGGCCCATGACCATTTTCGCCCTGATCGCCGCGGCGATCCTGATTGCGGTGGCGGTGGTGATCCCGTCGGATCGTCCATCCGCTCAGGCGAGGGCGGCGGCCCTGAAGGCGAGCGCGGCGGACGACCGACCGGCGCGGGCCAAGGGGGGGATTGGCGTCTGGCGCGACAAGGACATCGGCCCCTACCTGTGGTTCGGCCTACTGTCCGCCTGCGCCCAGGCGATCAACGTCTATACCCTGGGCTTTGTCATCATGGACGAAATGGCCCTGCCGGCGACCGAGGCTCAGGGCTATATCGGCATCGCCATGGCGGCGGGCGCGGCGGCGGGGCTGGTCGGCCAGTGGGTCCTGATCCCCGGGCTGAAGATGACGCCGCGGCGGCTATTGCGGGCCGGGGCCGTTCTGGCGCTGGCGGGCAATCTGGTCACGGTCTTCGCAAGCGAGATCTGGCTGCTGACGATCGGCTATGTGGTGCTGACCCTGGGGTTCAGCTTCTGTCGGCCGGGCTTTACAGCAGGCTCGTCGTTGGCGGCGCGAGCCGATCAGCAGGGTCTCGTGGCCGGGATGGTGTCCAGCCTGTCGGGGGCGGCCATCGTCGTCACTCCTGTGGTCGGGGTGCTGCTGTACGAGTTCGCACCTGCGGCGCCCTTTGTCCTGAACTGCATCGTCATGTCCGGACTGGCGCTCTACGCCTGGAAAAACGCCTCATTGCGGCGCGGCGAGCCCGGCTTGGCGCAAACCTCGATTGTTTCCTGATGCGGATAAACCGTCTGCGTCCACGCGCTTGTTGTCGACGAGCGGCGGGTAATAATCGCCTCATCAAGATTTAAAAATCGGCTGACGAACAGATCAGTTCGCGACCGTCAAAGAAACGTGGGAGTGTTCCGTGGATCGGTATCTGGTAGTTTCATCTGATGGTCATGCCGGTTTGCCCCCGGAAAAATATCGCGAATATCTGGACCCGCAGTATCGGGCGGAGTTCGACGAGCGCATCGTCAAGGAAATCGCAGCGCGTGAGCAGCATGAGAAGAACTTCCTTCTCGATGACTTCAACAATAAATGGCGCGCCGACGCCGGGGAAGGCATGGAAGGCGCCTGGGACTCGACGATCCGCAGCCGTATTCTCGACGAGGACGGCGTCGCCGCCGAGGTCCTCTATCCTGACGGCATCACCGAGCGGAACGCCCCGCCCTTCGGCGCCGACATCGGTCTGAGGCCGGTTCTGAAGGACGCGCACCTGCAGTGGGCCGGCGCCCGCGCCCATAACCGCTGGATGGCCGAGTTCTGTCAGATGGACCCGGTGCGCCGCATCGGCCTGGCCATCATCCCGGCCCTCTACGACATGGAGGAGAACCTCAAGGAGATCCGCTGGGCCAAGGAGAACGGCCTCAAGGGTGTGGTCCTGCCGACCCTGATGGAGGGCTTCGATTTCTACAATCATCCGAAATACCACCGGATGTGGGCCATGCTGCAAGAGTTCAACATGCCCGTGAACTTCCACTCGGGCGCGGCGCCGGCCTATGACACGACGCAGCCCGGCTGGATCGGCATCTATCTGTCGGAATACGCCTTCTTCCTGACCCGCCCGATGTCGGCCCTGATCTTTGGCGGCGTGTTCGAGCAGTTCCCCAAGCTGAAGGTCACCTTCACCGAAGCGGGCGGCGAGTTCTGGTTCCCCTGGATGCTGGAACTGATGGACGTCCGCGCCTCGGTCAAGCACACCAGCGGCAAGCTGGGGGATCACCGCTCGAACCTGTCGATGAAGCCGAGCGAATACTTCAAGCGCAACATCTGGGTCGGCTGCTCGGCTCTGCCGGACGAAGAGACGACCGAGTCCTACTACAACATCGGCATCGATCGGGTTCTGTGGGGCACCGACTATCCGCACCCCGAGGGCACCTGGCCCCACACCCTGCCCAAGATGATCGCCAGCCTGGGCGGCCTGCCGGAAGCCGACATCGCCAAGATGTTCGCGGGCAACGCCCTGGAAGTCTACGACCTGGATGAGAAGGCGCTGAACGCCATTGCGGCCCGCATCGGCCCGCAGAAGGCCAGCTTCATCAAGGCCGCTGCCTGACACTGAGGGAGCGGCCGCGTGCGCGCCGCTCCCGTTCAAAAATCCACATAAAAAAAGATTGGGAGAGAGACGTTGGCCAAGCTGCGCTACGTTCAGGACGTGAACAAACTGAAGGCCGCCATGGAGGCGCGCGCCTCCGGCGGCGGTCTCAAGAACACCGTGCAGACCCTGCGCGCCTTCTATGAGACCGATCCTGAGATCGTGGCGGCCCTACTGCCCAAGCCGCTGGAGCCGACGGCGGCCTCCAAGATCCTGATCCAGTTCTCCTATGTCGAAATGCGTCCCACGCCCGACAAGCTGATCGTCTCGGCCGCCATGACGGTCGGCGTGGAGTCCACCTACAAGGGCAAGACCGGCTGGTACGTCCTGGCCATGCCCATGGGCGGCGAGTTTGTCGTCATCGGCGGCCGCGAGCGTTTCGGCGAGCCCAAGAAGCTGGCCGACGTCCAGTTCACGAAGAACGGCAACCGTCTGCACGTCACCTGCACCCGCAACGGCGTCGCCTTCGTCGAGCTGGAAGGCCAGATCGGCGAGAGCCTGGGCGCCAAGAAGTTCACCGAGAACCTGTTCTGCTACAAGGGGATGCCCGGCATCGCGAACGGCTTCGGCTTCGACGGCGACGTCTTCCTGACTCAGCTGAACTGGGACCGCGACTGGGACATGCACCATGTCGTCGACGGCGGAAAAGTCACCCTGCGCGAGTCCCCCGCCGATCCTCTGATCGATGTGCCGGTGCGCAAGCTGCTGAAGATGGAATATTCCGAAGGCCGCAGCGTCACCGGCGGTGAGATCCTCGAGAAGGTGCCGGGCGAGTGGCTGCAGCCCTTCTGGTTCGGCCGTTACGACGAGAACCCCACCGGCGGCATCGAGATCGCGCTCGCTTCGGAGGCGGCGCTTCAGGATGCGTGATCTGACGGGAAGGGTGGCCGTCGTCACCGGCGGCGCCAGCGGCGTCGGCCGCGCCCTGGGCGAAGCCCTGATCGAGCGCGGCGCCAAGGTTGTGCTCAGCGACATCAACGCCGAGGCGCTGGAGGCGACCGCCGCTGAACTGCGCGCCAAGGGGGGCGATGTCGTCGGCGTCGTCGCCGATGTGATGAAGCAGGACTCGGTTCAGGCCCTGGCCGATCAGGCCTATGCCCGTCACGGCGCGGTCCACCTGCTGTTCAACAACGCCGGCGTCGGTCTGGGTGACTTCCGCGAGCCGATCTGGACCCTGGCGCTCAAGGACTGGGAGTGGGGCCACAACATCCATGTCATGGGTGTGGTCCACGGCATCCGGGCCTTCGTGCCCCGGATGCTGGCGGGGGGCGAGGACGGTTATGTCGTCAACACCACCTCTACCAACGGCGGACTGGTGCCCTCGGCCCGAACGCCCGTATACGCTTCGACCAAGGCGGCGGTCACGAGCCTGACGGAGGTGCTCCATCATCAGCTCACGGCCCAGGACGCCAAGGTCAAGGCGGCGCTGCTCTTCCCCGGACCGCATCTGGTCAACACCAACCTGATGCGCTCGGCGCGACCGGCCGACTATGTCGATGCAGCTAGCCCGCAGCCCGAGGGCAAGTCGATGAAGGAACTGGCCCAGCAGAACGGCGGGGTCCCAGTGACCGAGCCGGAAGAGGTGGCCGCCTTCGCCCTGGACGGGGTCGCGGCGGGTCGCTTCTGGCTGTTGCCGGAAAGCGAACGGTCGGACGGCAACATCCGGCGCCGCACCGACAGCATCCTGGCCCGCAGCGCGCCGGTCGGGCTCGGGGGCTAAAGCAGAAAGAAATTGGAAGGCGGCAGGGAGGAGGGGGCTCGTCCTTGCCGTCGATCCAGAGTGGCGTCTCATAAAAATAAAATAAAAACAGCCAATTAGATCAGAAAATGGTCATGGCTATTAGGGAGGGTTACATGACACGACGCATGACTCGCACCGCGACCATTCTGCTGGCGAGCACCGCTCTGGCCGGCGCCTGGCCCGCCATGGCCATGGCCCAGGAGGCTGCGGCGACGGAACAGACCACCAGCATCGACGACGTGGTCGTCACCGCGCAGCGCCGCGAAGAACGCCTGATCGACGTGCCGCTTTCGGTGTCGACCCTGGGCGGCGAGGCTCTGCAAAGGGCGGGCGTGGCCGACATTTCCGCCATCAGCGGCTATGTGCCCAATATCCAGATCAACCAGACGGTCGGCGGCGCCTTCGGGCCGCTGATCTCGATGCGCGGTCTGGCGCCGTCGGCCGACACCAGCCTGGGTCGCGACCAGCCGGTCGGCATGTACATCGACGGGGTGCCGATCGCGAAATCGACCGGCGCCGCCTTCGACACTGTCGATCTGGAACGGGTCGAGGTTCTGCGCGGTCCGCAAGGCACCCTGTACGGCAAGAACACCATCGGCGGCGCCGTCAACCTGGTGACGCGACAGCCGACGGGCCAGTTCGGCGGCAAGTTCATGCTGGGCGTCGGCAGCGCCGACCTGTTCGAGCAACGTCTGTCGCTGGACCTGCCGCGCATAGGCGAGGTCGGTCAGGGCATCGGGGCCTTTGACATCAAGGTCGCCTACTCGGGCCGCACCCGGGACGGCTTCTTCGACAACACCCACCCCACCGCTCGCTTCTCGACCTTCGGCGAGCAGAACCAGCAGGCGGGTCGCCTGGACGTGGTCTGGCGCCCGACCGAGGACCTCAAGGTCGCCTACGGCTATGACGACACCTCCAGCCGCAGTTCGCCGGCCATGCTGGCGATCAGCGCGTCAGGCGCCATTGGGCCGGGCGGCGCCTACGCCTCCCTCTATCCCTATATCCAGAACGCCATCCACACGACGCGACCGGACGGCATCGCCAACGACTATTCCAATCGCAGCGATTTCTTCGTCAAGGGTCACTCGCTGACGGCCGAGTACAATGCCGACGCCGTGCCCTTCTTCGGCGACATCACCCTCAAGTCGATCTCGGCCTATCGCAGCATGAAGTCGCGCAGTCAGACCGACTTCGACGGCACGGGCGTCGACCTGATGCACTTCACGCTCAACAACAACTACGAACAGTGGTCGCAGGAGCTGCAGTTGATCGGCTCGAACGGGCCGGTGAAGTACACCTTCGGCCTTTTCGGCTTCCAGGAAGAATACGGCGTCTTCAATCCGCGCTGGAACTTCCAGTTCGGCGGCAACAAGTACGACCTGCAGGAGCGGTCCGCCGACAACACCTCGGTCGCCGCCTATGGCCAGCTGACCTGGACGCCGACCGCCTTCGACGAGCGGCTCAGCCTGACCTTGGGCGGCCGCATCAACAAGGATGAGAAGTCGGCGACCTCGCTCAGCCAGAGCTACTCGGCCTATCTCGCCAATCCGTCTGCGCCGGGGTCGGGCGTATTCCAACGTGACGCAACTGGGAAACCGATCACGCGCAGCGGCGGCCCCGTTCTGGGCGCCCTTCCGGGGCCGGGTAATATCGGCCCGTCCGATCTGATCCCCCTGACGGCGGACGGCTCGTGGTCCGAGTTCACGCCCGAGTTCAACCTGTCCTGGAAACTGGCCGACGACTGGAACGTCTACGGTCGCGTGGCCACGGGCTTCAAGAGCGGCGGCAACAACGACGTGGCGGCGACCAATGCCAGCTTCATGACCCCCTACAATCCTGAAAAGCTGACGGCCTATGAGGTCGGCACCAAGGGCCAGTGGTTCGACCGCCGCCTGAACCTGTCGGCGTCTGTCTATTACAGTGATTACAAGGACTTCCAGGCGGGTGTTTTCGTGCCGTCGCTGGTGACGACCACCATCATCAACGCCGGCAAGGCCCACATGTCGGGCATCGAGCTTGAAGGTACGGTGCGTCCGGTCGATAACCTGCGGATCAACTTCGGCTACGGCTACACCAAGGCCGAGTATGACGAGTTCATCCTGCCTTCGGGCCAGGACGTCACCGACACCTACGTCTTCCCGTTGATCCCCAAGCACAACTACACCCTGGGGGTCGACTATCGCTGGCCGGGTCTGGCGGGCGGCGATTTCGTCGCCAGCCTGAACTACAACTGGCGCGACCGGCAGGAGGGCGGCATCACCGGCGACCCGCTGTCCTATCGCAAGACCTATGGGCTGCTCGACGGCCGCATCTCGCTCAGCGACATCGACATCGGCGATGGTCGCACCGCCGAGATCTCGGTGTGGGGCAAGAACATGCTGGACGAGGAATACTGGGTCTCGGGCATCAACCTGACCCTGTTCACGCTGCGGCAGTGGGGCGACCCGCGCAGCTTCGGCCTGCAGGCCAGCGTGAAGTTCTAGGCCGACACTCGCTGGGAGATCGGCGGCGCCAGCGTCGTCGGTCTCCTGATCGAGACCTTGTATTTTCCGGGCAGAGCCAGGGTCCATGAGCGACAGCACGCGCATCGTCATCGTCGGGGCTGGACACGCGGGTGGAACCGTCGCCGCCCTGTTGCGCCAGTATGGCCACGCGGGGACCGTCACCCTGATCGGCGCCGAGCCCGTCGCGCCCTACCAACGACCGCCCTTGTCCAAGGCCTGGCTGAAGGGTGAGGCGGACGGCGACAGCCTGCGGCTCAAGGCGCCCGAATGGTATGCCGACAACGGCGTCGACCTGCGCCTGTCGCAGACAGTCGCAGCCATCGACCGGGCCGCGCGGACGGTGCGTTTGAGCGACGGCGAGACGCTCTCCTATGACAAGGCGATCCTGGCCACCGGGGCGCGAGCGCGTCTTCTGGCTATCGAGGGGGCGGACCTGGACGGCGTCGTGGCCCTGCGCACCGCCGCCGACGCTGAGGTGCTGAAGACGGCCCTGGCGCCGGAGCGGCATCGCGTGAAGCGGCTGGCCGTCATCGGCGGCGGCTATGTCGGCCTGGAGGCGGCGGCCTCGGCCCGCGCGCTGGGCGCCGAGGTGGTCATCGTTGAGCGTGAGAGCCGGATTCTGGCCCGTGTCGCCTGTCCGATCCTGTCGCGCTTCTTTCAAGCCTATCATCGCGAGCGCGGGGTGCATTTCATCCTCGATGCGACGGTCCAGCGCCTGATCGGCGAAGGCGGGCAGGTCAAGGCCGTGCATCTGGGCGACGGTTCGGTTCTGGACTGCGACGCGGTTCTGGTCGGGGTCGGCGCCGTGCCCAATGACGAACTGGCGCGCGCGGCGGGGCTGGACTGTGAGGACGGGGTCCTGGTCGATCTGTCGGGCCGGACCAGCGATCCGGCCATCTTCGCCATCGGCGATGTGACCCGGCGCCCCATGCCGCTTTACGATACGGTCATGCGGCTGGAGAGCGTGCCCAATGCGCTGGAGCAGGCGCGTCAGGCCGCCGCCGCTATCACGGGCCGCGCGGCGCCGGAGCCGGAAACGCCGTGGTTCTGGTCTGACCAGTATGATCTCAAGCTGCAAATCGCGGGCGTGCCGATCGGCTGCGACGATCTGGTGGTGCGTGGCGCTCCTGATGCGCCCGGCTTCGCCCTGTTCCACATGGCGGGCGACCTGATCCAGGCGGTGGAAGCCGTCAACGCGCCAGGCGAGTTCATGGTCGGACGCCAACTGATCGGTCGCCGCACGCCCGTGTCCCGTGCGCTCTTGGCCGACCGCGCGACGCCGATGAAGGCGGTCGCGCTCTGCCCAATTCCCTCGTCCCTGGAGGCGTCATGACCGACCATCTCAAATTCTACATCGACGGCGCCTGGGTCGATCCCGCGACGCCGCGCACTCTGGACGTCATCAATCCGGCGACCGAGCAGGCCGTGGCCCGCATCAGCCTGGGGGCAGCCGAGGACGTGGACCGGGCGGTCAAGGCCGCCCAGCGCGCCTTCGCCAGCTTCAGCCGCACCTCGCGGCAGGAACGCATCGAGCTGCTGGAAGCCATCCTGGCCGAATATGTCCGCCGTCAGGACGAGATGGCCCAGGCCATCACGACCGAGATGGGCGCGCCTGCCGCCCTGGCGCGCAACGCCCAGGCCTTCATGGGCGTTGCCCACCTGAACACCGCCATTTCCGTGCTCAAGGACTATGAATTCGAGGAGGCGCGCGGTTCGACCCTGATCAGCCGTGAACCCATCGGCGTCTGCGCCTTCATCACTCCGTGGAACTGGCCGTCGAACCAGATCGGCTGCAAGGTCGCCCCGGCTCTGGCCGTCGGCTGCACCATGGTGCTGAAGCCCTCCGAGGTGGCGCCCCTGTCGGGCATTCTCTGGGCCGAGATCATGGAGGCCGCGGGCGTGCCGGCGGGCGTGTTCAACCTGATTAACGGCGACGGACCAGGCGTCGGCGCGGCCCTGTCCAGCCATCCCGGCGTGGACATGGTCAGCTTCACCGGCTCGACCCGCGCCGGTGTCGAGGTGGCCAGGAACGCCGCTCCGACCATCAAGCGCGTGCATCAGGAACTGGGCGGCAAGTCGGCCAACATCGTCCTGGACGACGCCGACATTCCGGCGGCCGTGGCTGCGGGCGTGGCCCGCATCATGAACAACAGCGGCCAGTCCTGTAACGCGCCCACGCGGATGCTGGTCCCCCGCGCCCGCATGGACGAGGTCAAGGCCGCCGCCAAGGCGGCAGCCGAGGCCCTGACCGTCGGCGATCCGACCGGGGATGTCACCCTGGGGCCGGTGGTGTCCGATGTGCAGTGGAACAAGATCCAGACCCTGATCGCCAAGGGTATCGAGGAAGGCGCGACCCTGGTCACGGGCGGCGTCGGTCGCCCGGACGGCCTGAGCGCCGGCTATTTCGTCAAGCCGACCGTTTTCGCCGACGTTGCGCCTGACGCGACCATCGCCCGCGAGGAGATCTTCGGTCCCGTCCTGTCGATCATTCCCTATGACACCGAGGAGGAGGCGATCGAGATCGCCAACGACACCGTCTATGGCCTGGCCGCCTATGTGCAGTCGGGCGACATTGCTCGGGCTCGGGGCGTCTCCCGGCAACTGCGCGCCGGACAGGTGATCCTGAACAATGCGGGCCCGGACCTGATGGCGCCCTTCGGCGGCTTCAAGCAGTCGGGCAATGGCCG
This sequence comes from Brevundimonas sp., assembly GCF_032055285.1. Lineage (GTDB taxonomy): Bacteria > Pseudomonadota > Alphaproteobacteria > Caulobacterales > Caulobacteraceae > Brevundimonas. The sequence continues at coordinate 251,033 of NZ_DAMBRE010000004.1, read as the reverse complement.
AGAATGGGGGGATCACGCCTTCGCCGAGTTCCTCGAGGTCAAGGCGACGCTCGGCCACGCCTGACGCGCGGCGATAGACGGAAACAGACGCCGTCGCCCCTCGGGGCGGCGCCGTTTTCCTTCGTCAGGCCAGACGTCGCAGATTGGCCCGGTCAAAGGGCAGGGCGGGTTGGCCGGTCTTCACGCGCTGCGGCCACTGTGGATCGTTCAGGATGGCCCGGCCGACGCCGGCCAGATCGAACTCGCCGCGTGCGATGGCGGCGCGCACGGTGTTCAGGTTGTCGTGGGGCGCCGTCTCGCCACGGCCCGACAGGGTGTCGCCCAACGTATTGCCCAGGCCGATCCCGCCGATGGCGACCGTGGGCTTGCCCGTCAGTCGGCGCGCCCATCCCGCCAGCGACAGGGGCGAGCCGTCGAAAGCCGGGCGGTCGAAATGGCGCCCGCTGGCGTCAAACAGATCGACGCCGCTCTGGGCCAGAGGCTTCAGCAGGGCGCCCAGGTCTTCGGGCGTCTGGCCCAGGCGCGCGGCATAGTCCTGCTGCTTGTGCTGGGAGAAGCGGAACATGATGGGGGCGTTTCCGATCTCGGCCCGCACCGCCGCCACGATCTCGGCGCCGAAGGCCGCGCGCCGGGCGGCGTCGCCGCCATAGGCGTCGGTCCTCAGATTGGTGTCGGCCCACAGGAAGCTGTCGATCAGATAGCCATGCCCCGCGTGCAGGGCGATCCCGTCGAAGCCCACCTCCATGGCGTTGCGCGCGGCGCTGGCGAAGGCGGCGATCACGGCCTTGATCTCGGCGGTGGTCATGGGCGCGGTCGGCGCCCGCATGGCGTCCACATAGGCGTCGCCATAGGAGGTGTGGCCGGGCTTGCCCCAATGTCCCGAAGGCCGGGCGCCGACCAGGTCGGGCCGCAAGGCGCGCGACGGATCGCGCAGCGGCCCCTGATGCCAGAGCTGGGGGAAGATGCGCCCGCCGGCCGTGTGGACCTCGGACACCACGCGCCGCCAGCCGTCCAGCGCCGCTTTGCCGTGCATATGGGGAATGGCCGGGTCGTCGATGGCGGAGGGGTGATCCACGCCCACACCCTCGGTGACGATCAACCCGGCGCCGCCCTCGGCGCGACGACGGTAATAGGCGGCCACGTCCTCGCCCGGCACGCCACCCGGCGAGAAATAGCGCGTCATAGGCGACATGACGATGCGATTGGTCAGGGTCAGGTTGCGGACCGTCAGCTGCGTGAACAGGACGTCAGTGCGAGCGGCAGGCTGGACCTTCATGTCCATGGGGTCAGGCCGCCTGATCGATGGTGCGCAGCACGGCGCGGGCCTCGTCCGAGCCGTTCAGCAGGCGGTTGGTCCGGCGCAGCACCTTCCAGCCGTCCTCGGTGCGCGTCAGCGTCCAGTGGTTGACCGAGACCCGCCAGACGACGAATGCCCCGTCCACGTGCTTGTACACACGCGAATAGTTGACCGCCGTGGCACGGTCGCCGTCGATCGTCACATGGGGCGCGCTGGGAACGTGGGCCGCCCCCTCGCGCACCAGGGCGCGGTGGACGTCGTTGTCCAGCAGGTCCGCGATGCCCTCCGGTCCTAGACCCGCCCAGCCCGCGGCCAGTTCATAGACCCCGTCCTCGGCCCACAGCGCCCCGACCTTCAGACCGCGCTCATAGGTGTCTGCGGTGTCGGCCTGGGGGCCATAGCGGGCGATGATCTGACAGACGGCTACATGGTCTTGCAGCGCCTGAACTTGCGCTTCCAGCCGGGCGAGGCGGGTTTCGGTATCAGGCAAGACGGACTCCTGTGCAGTTGGCCCGCAGCATCCGACATTCCACGCCGATGATTAGTCGGCTCGCTGGAAACGCTGTGTTGAGGCTGGGCGTCTGGCTGGGATCGTCTGGCCTGCCGATAGTGCTCCTATCGCCTACAAGGCCGGAGCCGCATCATGTCCCGCATCAATCGCCAGTGGGTGCTCGCGCGCCGTCCGAAAGGCCAGGTGCGTGTCGAGGATTTCGCTAGATGCGACGCTCCGGTCCCGGTCCCGGATCTGGCCGCCGGGGAAATCCTGATCCGCACGGAGATGTTCGGCTTTGATCCCGCCCAGCGCGGCTGGATGGACGATGCGCCCAGCTATATGCCGCCCATGGCCATCGGCGAGCCGGTGCGCGGCAGCGCGGTGGCGCGCGTGGTCGCCTCGACCAATCCCGCCTATCCCGAGGGCGCGCTGGTGCGCGGCCTGTTCAGTTGGCAGGACTATGCTGTCGCAGCGCGTGCGGGCGAGGCGGCGCCGACCCTGATCCCCGAAGGCGTGACTGCGCAAGAGGCGCTGGGCGTGTTCGGCGGGGCCAGCCTGACCGCCTGGGTCGGGCTGAAGGCGGTCGGCCGTCTGGCGGCGGGCGACACGGTTCTGGTCTCGGGCGCGGCGGGGGCGGTCGGGTCGATGGCGGTGCAGATCGCGCGGCTGAACGGCGCGCGCGTCATCGGCATAGCGGGCGGGCCGGAGAAATGCCGCTGGCTGGTCGAGGACTATGGCGCCGCCGCCGCCATTGACTATCGCCACGAGGACGTCGCCGCGCGGCTGGCGGTGCTGGCTCCTGATGGCATCGACCTGTTCTTCGACAATGTCGGCGGTGAAACCCTAGAGGCGGGGATCGCCCACATCGCCCGCTTTGGCCGTATCGTCCTGTGCGGAGCCATATCCGGCTACAATGACGAGCAACCTGCGCCCGGCCCGCGCAACCTGTGGCGACTGATCGCCCAGCGCGCCGAGATGCGCGGCTTCATCCTGCTGGACCATCTGGCCACGGTTGCCACCGCCAGGTCCCAACTCGAGGCCTGGCTGCGCGCCGGCGGGATCCGCTATCGGATCGACATGCAGCAGGGATTCGAGGCCATCCCCGAAACCTTTTTGCGCCTGTTCAGCAGCGCCAGCCAAGGCAAGCAGCTGCTGCGGCTCGAGGCGCCGGATATTGGGCTGGAGTGACATGAAAAAAAATGGTGGACGCGACAGGGATTGAACCTGTGACCCCCTCGGTGTGAACGAGGTGCTCTCCCGCTGAGCTACGCGTCCAGCGCAGAACGGCCAAATCAGAAAGGCTTGGGCCGTCGGGAGGCGCGATGTAGCCTGCGATTCCGACGACGGCAAGCCTCTTTGATCAAATACCCGCCGCGCGCACGCCTTCTGGCGTCTCCGCCTCGGGATCGCCGGGCAGCCAGGCGACGTGACCGTTGTATATGTCCTCGTTCAGGATGCCTTCTTCCTTGGCGACCAGAACGGGCACGACCATCTGGCCGGTGACGTTGGTGGCTGTGCGCATCATGTCGATGATCCGGTCGATGGCGACGATATAGCCGATGCCTTCCAGAGGCAGTCCCGCAGTCGACAAGGTCAGGGTCAGCATGACGATGCTGGTGCCGGGCACGCCAGCGGTTCCCAGCGACCCCAGCACCGCCGTCAGGCCGATCAGGACGTACTGGGTCAGCGTCAGGTCGATGCTGAAATACTGGGCGATGAAGATCGAGGCGATGGCCGGATAGATGGCGCCGCAGCCGTCCATCTTCACATTGGCGCCCAGGGGGACGGCGAAGGCGGCGTAGGCCTGCGGCACGCCCAGGCGCTCGACGGTCTGGCGCAGGGTGATGGGCAGGGTGCCCAGCGACGAGGAGGTGGCGAAGGCCGTCTGCTGGGCCGCGAAGGCCCCGCGGAAGAAGCTGCGGACCTTCAGGCCATGCAGCTTCAGCAGGCCCGAATAGACGATCAGGATGTGGAACAAGCAGGCGGCGTAGATGGCGAAGATGAACTTGCCCAGCGGCAGCAGCGCCTCCCAGCCGTAGCCGCCGACCACCGAACCGATCAGGCCGAACACGCCAAACGGCGTCAGCTGAATCACCCAGCGGGTGATGCGGAAGATCAGGGCGGCCCCTTCGTCCACCAGCCGGCGTGCATTCTGCGCCCGGTCGCCCAGCGCCACCAGGGCCGCGCCCAGCAGGGCCGAGAAGAAGATGATCTGCAGCACCTTGCCCTCGGCCAGAGAGGCGAAGGGATTGGTCGGGACAACGCCCAGCAGCACCTGCAGCGGCGTCGGGATCACTCGCTCCTTGACCTCGCCCAGCGGCAGGTCAGCCAGGCCGACGCCCGGATTGATGATGTGCCCGAAGGCGAAGCCCACCAGCACGGCCAGCAGGGAGGTGATGGCGAACCAGACGATGGTCCGCACCCCCAGCCGCACCGCGCCCACGCCTTCGCCCAGCTTGGCGATTGAACTGGCGATGGTGAACAGCACCAGGGGCGCCACCACCATGCGGATCAGGTTCAGATAGACGTCGCCGATCGGCTGCAGCCAGACGGTCGCCTGCTCGCGCAGGATCAGGCCGGCGATGATGCCCAGGGCGAAACCGGCGGCGGTGCGCTGCCAGAGGGGTATGGCGAAGAAGCGACGGAACATGACGACCCTTGAGGAGGAACGGTCGTCCTATGTGTTTGGCGCAAGGAGAGACGGCAACAGCGGCGGGAGCGATTGACGCTGAGAAGTTCTGCCGTGTCGTTTAGTTTTTCTGATCGCTCAGGGTCTCAGGCTGCGCTCACGCAGGTACAGGTAGAGCGGCAACGCCAGTGACAGCCCGACGCAAAAGCTTGCCGGAAGGACCAGCCACCAGCGCGCGACCCTGTGCCGGGCCGCATCCCGCCACGACCACACCCAGAATACGATGATCGTAATCAGCACACCGGCCGAGAAACCGCCGGCGGCGCCATTGGCGAACAGCGACTTCAGGAAGAGCGGAATATCGAGCCCGTTCAGGGCGAAGAAGGACCCGAAGAACAGCCAGGGGACCACTGTCCCGACCGCAGCCATGGCCAGATAGAAGGTCCTGGCGTTCATGATCAGGCGCTCATCACCTCGGCCAGCGCGGCTTCGAAGCCGTCGTAATGGTCGATCACCACGTCTCCGCCCAGTTCCTCGCGCGGCACGTCGTTGTAGCCGAAGCCGACGACGATGCAGGCCACGCCTGCGTCCTTGGCCGCCTTGGTGTCGGTGGTGCTGTCGCCGACCATGACGCAGCGCACCGGATCGCCGCCCGCCTTCTGCACCGCCTCATGAATGTGCGCGCCGCTGGGCTTGCGGGCCGAGACCGCGTCCGGTCCGGCGATGAAGGCGAAGTGCTTCGTCAGGTCCAGCGCCTCGATCAGGGCGACCGACAGGTCGGTGCGCTTGTTGGTGGCGACGCACAGGATGGCGCCGCGCGCGGCCAGCCGCTCCAGCGCCGGGACCACGCCGTCAAAGACGGTGCTCTCATCGGCGATGTGGGCCAGATAGTCCTCGATGAAGCGTTCGAACAGGCCGGGGGCATGGGCCTCGTCCCAGGCGGCGCCCGCCTCCATGAAGCCGTGACGCAGCAGGGCCATGGCCCCGTGTCCGACCAGATGCCGGGCCGAGGACATGGGCACGGGCGGCAGCTCATACTGCGCCAGCATCCGGTTCAGCGTGCCGATCAGGTCGGGCGCCGAGTCCACCAGGGTCCCGTCCAGGTCGAAGGCGATGGTCCAGCCTTCCAGATCGCGTTCAGTGCTCATGTCGTCTCCCGGCTCGCGCAGACCCCGGCAATGGGCTAGATCGCGCAGGACGACAAGCCGCCGGATCGATTCATGACCGCACCTCACCCTCATAGTCATCCCAGGGCCGCCATCATCCTCGCCGCCGGCCAGGGCACGCGGATGACGTCGCCCCTGCCCAAGGTCCTGCATCCGGTCGGCCAGCGCGCCATGCTGGACCACGCCATCGACGCCGCCGAGGCCCTGGGCTGCGAACGCATCGTGGTCGTCGTCGGCAGCCATTCTCCTGAAGTCCGCGCCCACGTCGAAAAGCGCCTGGGTGAGGACGCCATTGCGGTTCAGGACCCGCCGCTGGGCACCGGCCACGCCGTCCGCGCCGCCGAGGCCGTGCTGGGCGACTTCATCGGCCATGTGGTCGTGACCTACGGCGACGTGCCCCTGCTGAAGGCCGCCGACATCGAACCGGTCTTCGCCCCAGACTTTGACAAAGTTCATGAGGGCGTCACCGTCATCGGCTTCGAGGCCCGCGACCCCGGCGCCTACGGCCGTCTGATCCTGCAAGGCGACGAGCTTCTGGCCATCACCGAGGCCAAGGAGGCCTCGGCCGAGGTTCTGGCCATCACCGCCTGCAACTCCGGCGTCATGGCGGCCCCGGTCGGCCTGCTGTTCGACCTGTTGGCCCAGGTGACGAACGACAACGCCAAGGGCGAATACTACCTGACCGACGTGGTCGAGCTGGCCCGCAAGCGCGGCGCCCCGACCCGCGCGGTCTTCGCCGCTGAGGACTCGGTCATGGGCGTGAACGCCCAGAGCGAGCTGGCCCAGGCCGAGGCCCTGTTCCAGTCGACGCAGCGTGAGCATTTCCTGGCGCAGGGCGTGACCATGAGCGCCCCCGACACCGTCCACTTCGCTTGGGACACTGAAGTCGGCGCCGGCACGACTATCGAGCCCTTCGTCGTCTTCGGCCCGGGCGCGGTCGTGGCCGACGGCGCGCGCATCCGCAGCTTCAGCCATATCGAAGGCGCCAAGGTCGCCAGCGGCGCCGAGGTCGGCCCCTACGCCCGTCTGCGCCCCGGTGCGGACCTGGGCGAGGGCGTCAAGATCGGCAACTTCGTCGAGGTCAAGAACGTCCGCATGGACGCGGGCGCCAAGGCCAACCACCTGGCCTATCTCGGCGACGGCCATGTGGGCGCGAAAGCCAACATCGGCGCCGGAACCATCTTCTGTAACTACGACGGCTTCTTCAAACACCGCACCACGGTGGGAGAGGGCGCCTTCGTCGGTTCGAACTCCTCTCTGGTCGCCCCCGTGACCATTGGCGCGGGCGCCATGATCGGCTCGGGCTCGGTGGTGACGAAGGATGTCGCGCCGGGCGATCTGGCGCTGGGCCGCGCCGAACAGACGACGAAGCCGGGCTGGGCCGCCCGCTTCATGGACACGATGCGCGCAAAGAAGGCGGCGAAATCCCAATGAGCGACCTGCAGAAGAAGAACGCCGGCGAAGCCGCCGCCGCCTATGTCGAGGCGGGCATGGTGGTTGGCCTGGGCACCGGCTCCACCGCCGCCTGGTTCGTCAAGGCGCTAGCGGCGCGCAACCTTCCCGACCTGCGCTGTGTGCCGACGTCGGAGCGCACCGCCGATCTGGCGCGCGAGCTGGGCCTGACCCTGTCGACGCTGGAAGACACCCCCCGCATCGACCTGACCGTCGACGGCGCCGACGAGATCGGCCCCGGTCTGGCCCTGATCAAGGGCGGCGGCGCGGCCCTGCTGCGCGAGAAGCTGGTGTGGGAAGCGTCTGAACGCTGCATCTGCATCGCCGACGCGGCCAAGGTGGTTCCCGCCCTGGGGACCTTCCCCCTGCCGATCGAGGTCGTCGCCTTCGGTCACAAGACGACCGCCAACCGCATCGCCGACGTCCTGGCCGATCACGACATCGCCTCGCCCGCCCGCGTCCGTCAGGCCGAGCGCGGCCTGATCCGCACCGACGGCGGCAACCTTATCTACGACGCCGCCTGCAAGCTGATCGCTGACCCGGCCCGCCTCGCCGCCGACCTGAAAAGCCTGACGGGCGTGGTCGAGCACGGCCTCTTCCTCGACCTCACCGACCTGGCTGTCATCGGCACGGACGACGGGTTCGAGACGTTGAATCCCTAGGGGCGACGATAGGTCGGCTAGTCCTTGCCGTCGTCGCCGGCGGCGGCTTCATTCTGCAAACGTTGATGGGTGCGGCCGATCGAAGCGGCCACTTCGAGGCGGCCGGCTCCCGGATTTTTGCGGGTGCGGACGGTGTCGTAGAGGCCCTCCAGATAGGCCCTGTCCCACTCTGTAAGGCCGTCGGTGCTTGCTGGGGCGTCGAACAGGTTGAGAATAGAGGCGTAGCTGCTGGTGTCGGCGTTGGGCAGGATCTGTGCGAGCGTCACCATGGCGATGTAGTCGGCCAGTTGCGCAAGGGTGACGTTCGTCATCTCGTCCATGTCGACGATCACGACCGCCCGGAAAATGTCATCGACAATCTGTGTGGACAGTCGCGACGCCGCGAAGATGTCGAGTATGGGCGCGTATTCGTAGGTGTCGCTGCATGATTCTGTGCACTGACCGGGAATACGCGTGGCTATTTGCCCGTTTTCAGCATCGACTGGCATGCTCAACTGCCACCAGCGGACGGGGCGAGGGGTTTCCAGGAAGTCGCGCAAGGCTACGCCGCCCCGATCCATGCCGCCGCCGCCCATGCGGAAGGCGCGTCCGCGTTCCTGGACCAACTGACGGGCCACGGCCTCGCCGTCATTCGTGGCGATGATGATGATGTGGGGCTTGCAGCCCGGGCCTTCCGGCGAAAGGCCCAGGTCCTCCGCCACCGTGGACACCCGGTCCACAATATACTGCGCGGCTTCCGGCTTCAGATTCGCCGTTCCGACGCAGAGTCGGTCGCGCCACCGCGCCACCCCGCGTCCCGAGTTGGGAGCGGCCACCTCATTGACGAAGGAGCGGATCAGGGATTCCAAGGGACGCCCCGTGACCTCGACGTCTTCCAGTCGGACGGGGTCCTCCGATGGGATAGGCGCGGCTGTTGGTTGTTGCGACGAGGATAGCGGCGACGGCAGGGGCTGGGGCGAGGCGGCGGACAGAGCAACCGAAAGGGCGAGGGCGGCGATCATGACTTGCTATCTCCTCATTGCATTAGGGGCGATCCGGCGACGTATCGCGTAGCCGTTGGTGGGTTCGCTCGATGGACGCCGCAACCTCGAGCCGGCCGGTCGCCAGGTTCTTGCGCGTGCGTTCGGTGTTGTAGAGCCCTTGCAGGTAGGCTCGGTCCCAGTCCGTCAGGTTCGGCGTTTCACTGGGGGTCTCAAAGACATTGAGGATCGAGGCGTAACTGCTGGTGTCGGCCTCAGGGTTGATCTGGGCGAAGGCGACCATGGCGATGTAGTCCGCCAGTTGATCCGCGTTGACGTCTTGCAGTCGGTTCACGTCGACCACCACGAAGGTCTTGATGATGTCGTCGACGATCTGCGTGCTGAGTCGTGAGGCGGCGAAGACGCTCAAGTTGGGAGCGAACATGAAGCTGGACCCGCCTTCGCCGGGCGCCGCCTTTGGCTGGTCGGCGCCGCAAGACCCCCTGCATTCTCCGGGTAGCCGGGTGGCGCGCTCGCCGGTCTGACTGTCTACCGGCATGCTGACCTGCCACCAGCGTACGGCGCGCTCCGAGGTCTGGAACGCATCCAGAGCGGCTTGCCCACGGTCCATGCCAGCGCCGCCCATGCGCAGGGCGCGGCGGTGCTGGCGCGCTAGAATTCTCGACAGACCTGGCGCGTCATTGGTGGCGACGATCAGCAGGTTTGGCGTGCATCCGGGTGCGCCCGGCGTCAGGCCGATCTCATCCGCAGTGGCCGACACCCTGTCGACCAGGTAGCGACCGACTTCGGGTTGCAGATTGACAGCACCCACGCACACGGCGTTGCGCCAGCGGGCCAGGCCACGGTTGGGGTTGGGCGCGGCGACCGAGCCGACAAAGTTCTGGATCATGGAATTCAAGGAACGGCCCGTGACTTCCACGTCTTCGAGACGGACGGGCGCATCCTCCAGGACGGCAGGCGATTCAACAGAAGGCGTGCTCTGGACCGGGGTCGCGGCAAGCAAGGCGGCAAGGGCGAAAGCGATCATTGCGAACTCGCTCGATCAATCAGTGTTATTTCACCCTAGGTGTGGTCACCGCAAAGTCAAATCGCTCTCGCGTGTACATCGGGATTTCACGCCTTGCCTGGGGCCCGCCCCCCTCCTAACTGGACGGTATTCCACGTGCCTGGGGGGAAGCGTCAGGCGCACTATAATCTCGTTTTGAACGCAGGCAGCGCTTCTGGTTGCCGCGCGGAGTTTCAAATGACCCAGTACGACTACGACCTCTTCGTCATCGGCGCCGGCTCCGGCGGGGTGCGCGCGGCGCGCCTGACCGCCCTGGGCGGCAAGAAGGTGGCCGTGGCCGAGGAATATCGGGTCGGCGGCACCTGCGTCATTCGCGGCTGCGTGCCCAAGAAGTTCATGGTCATGGCCTCGGAAGTCAGCCACGCGCTGGAGATCGCCGAGGGCTACGGCTGGTCCTTCGACAACGCCAAGTTCGACTGGCCGACCTTCCTGCAGGCCAAGGACGTCGAGATCGCCCGCCTGTCGGGCATCTACGCCGCCAACCTGGGCAAGGCGGGCGTCGATCTGGTCCACGGCCGCGCCGTGATGAAGGACGCCCACACCGTCGAGATCGTCGGCAAGAACCAGACCTTCACCGCCGAGAAGATCCTGATCGCCACCGGCGGCCGCCCGTGGAAGCCCGAGGACCTGCCCGGCGTCGAACACGCCATCACCTCCGAAGAAGCCTTCCATCTGCCCGAACTGCCCAAGCGCATCATGATCGCGGGCGGCGGCTATATCGCGGTCGAGTTCGCGGGCATCTTCGCCGGGCTCGGCGTCGAGACGACCCTGATCTATCGCGGCCCCAACATCCTGCGCGGCTTCGACGACGACGTGCGCGCCCACCTGGCAGGCGAGATCGAGAAGCGCGGCATCAAGGTCATCCTGGGCTGCCAGCACACATCGATCGAGAAGACCGAGACGGGTCTGGTCAGTCACCTCGGCAACGGCATGACGCTGGAGCATGACGTGGTCATGTTCGCCACTGGCCGCGTCCCCTACGTCAGGGGACTGGGGCTCGAGAACGCGGGCGTAGAGCTGAACGACGAGGGCGCCATCGCCGTCGACCCCTTCTCGAAGACCTCGGCCGAAAACATCTGGGCCATCGGCGATGTCACCGACCGCATGAACCTGACTCCGGTCGCCATCCGTGAGGCCGTCGCCTTCCACGAGACGGTCTACAAGAACAACCCGCAGCACTTCGACTATGAAGCCGTGGCTACCGCCGTCTTCAGCCAGCCGCCGGTCGGCGTCGTCGGCCTGACCGAGGCCGAGGCCCGCCGCGCCTGTCCGGGCGAGGTGGATGTCTATGTGACCCGCTTCCGCCCGATGAAATACGCCTTCACCGGTTCGGACGAGCGTGTGCTGATGAAGCTGGTGGTGGACGCTGACAGCCAGCGCGTCGTCGGCGTCCATATCGTCGGCCCGGAAAGCCCCGAGATGATCCAACTGGCCGCCATCGCCGTGAAGGCCGGTCTGACCAAGGCCCAGTGGGACGCCACCTGCGCCGTCCACCCGACCATGGCCGAGGAATTGGTGACGCTGAAGGAGAAGCAGTCGCCGTCAGCGATGGCGGGCTGATCCTGCTGTCCGGAGCCGCTTGCCAGCGGCTCCGGACGCGCGCCTTATGCGGCCCAGCTGTTTCGGAGGTCGCCCCATGAAGTCCCGTCTGCTCGCCGCCGCCCTGTCCGCCCTGATGGTCGCCGCCGCCTCGCCGGTCCTGGCCCAGACCGCGCTCCCCGCCGCCTATCAGAGCGCCGTCGCCGACACCCTGCGTCCCGCCGAAGAGGTCGCCCGCGACCCCCTGCGTCACCCCGCCGAAATCCTCGCCTTCGCCCAGCTTCAACCGGGTCAGCGCGTCGCCGACATCCGGCCCGGCGCGGGCTATTTCAGCCGTCTGTTCGCGCGGGTGGTGGGCGAGGGCGGTCACGTCTACGCCTTCGTGCCCAACCGCACGGCCGAGCGCGAAAACCCGCGCGCCGACGCCCTGGTCGCCGCCTATCCCAACATCAGCCGCGTCAACGGCGACCTGGACGCCATGACCTTCGATCAGCCTCTGGACCTGGTCTTCATGAGCCAGGAATACCACGACTTCCACATCCCCCGTTTCGGCGTGGACGTGGCCAAGATGAACGCCGACATCTTCAAGGCGCTGAAGCCGGGCGGCCTGTTCGTGGTCATCGACCATCAGGCCGCGCCCGGCGCAGGCAACACGGCGGTGGAGACCCTGCACCGCATCGAGGGCACGCAGTTGCGACGCGAGGTCGAGGCCGCCGGCTTCGTCTTCGACGGTGAAACCGCCGCCGTCGCCAACCCTGCCGACGACCACAGCCTGAACGTCTTCGACGAGGCCATTCGCGGCAAGACCGACCAGTTCGTCTATCGCTTCAGAAAGCCGGGCTGAACCGGCTGAAACCACAGGAGGATCAGTCATGCGTCCCTTGCTTGCCGTCATCCTCGCCGCCTCATTGGCGGCGGTCGCCCCGGTCGCCCCGGTCGCCCCGGTCGCCTCGGCCCAGACGGCGCCCGTCGCCTATGAGGCCGCTATGGCCAGCCCGATCCGCACGACGGAGGACCGGGCGCGCGATGTCGCCCGTCATGCCGCCGACACCCTGGCCTTCGCCGAGGTGAAGCCGGGTCAGAAGATCGGCGATATGATCATCGGCGGGGGCTACTTCACCCGTCTGTTCGCCGCCGCCGTCGGCCCCGAGGGCCACGTCACGGCCTGGCAACCGGCCGAGTTCATCGGCTTCCAGGCCAGTTATGGCGAGGCCCTGGCCGCCGCCGCCGCTCTCGACAACGCCGACGCCATCAGTTCGCCCATCGGCGCGCCGGAATGGCCCGAAGGTCTGGACCTGATCTTCACCGCCCAGAACTACCACGACCTGCACCTCAAGCCCTTCGCCACGGACACGGCGACCAGGGTCAACGCGGCGGTCTTCAAGGCCCTGAAGCCCGGCGGCCTCTATGTCATCATCGACCATGACGCGGCGGCGGGCGCCGGGTCAGACGCCCCTGACAGCTTGCACCGCATCGAGGTCGATCAGGTCAGGCGCGAGGTCGAGGCGGCGGGCTTTGTCCTCGACGGCTCCAGCGATCTTCTGGCCCGCGGCGACGACCCGCGAACGGCCAATGTCTTCGCCCCCTCCATTCGCGGCAAGACCAGTCAGTTCATGCTGCGGTTCAGAAAACCGGCCTGAGCCGAAACTGTCGAACAGGTGACTGGCGAAGCGGGCGGGTAGGGGCTAACCCTGCCCCCAAAATCCATAAGGGAAACGCCTCAGATGACTCGCATCGCCTTCATCGGTCTCGGCAACATGGGCGGCGGCATGGCCGCCAATCAGGCCAAGGCCGGGCATGACGTCGCCGCCTTCGACCTGTCGCCCGCCGCGCTGGAACGCGCCGCCGAGGCCGGGTGCCGCACCGTCGCCTCGGTCGCCGAGGCGGTGAAGGACGCCGAGGTGGTCATCACCATGCTGCCCGCCGGTCCGCACGTTCTCAGCGTCTATTCCGAACAGATCATCGGCGTGGCCCCGACCAGCGCCCTGTTGCTGGACTGCTCGACCATCGACGTGGAGACGGCGCGCAAGGTCGCGGGTCTGGCCAGAGAGGCCGGCTACGCCTTCGCCGACGCCCCCGTTTCGGGCGGCACCGCCGCCGCCGACGCCGGCACCCTGGCCTTCATGGTCGGCTGCGACGAGGCCGACTTCGCCCGCGTCGAACCGGCCCTGGACCCCATGAGCCGCATCACCATCCGCGCGGGCGACCACGGCGCGGGTCAGGCGGCCAAGATCTGCAACAACATGCTGCTGGGCATCTCCATGGTCGGCACCTGCGAGGCCATCGCCCTGGCCGAGAAGCTGGGTCTGGAGCCGGAACGCTTCTTCGAGATCGCCTCGAAGTCCTCGGGCCAGTGCTGGAGCGTCAGCAACTACTACCCCTGGGCCGGCCCGGTCCCGACCGCCCCGTCGAACCGCGACTACGAAGGCGGCTTCGCCACCGCCATGATGCTTAAGGACCTCAAACTCGCCCAGGACGCCGCCGCCAAGGCGGGCGCCACCACCCCGCTGGGCGCCCAGGCCGAGGCCCTCTACGCCCTCTTCAACGGCCTCGGCTACGGCGGCAAGGACTTCTCCGCCATGGTCCAGATGCTCCGCGGGCGTCTGGACACCCTGGCCCAATGAGGCTCCGGGGGGGGCTTGCTCTATTGACCGGTCTGGCGGCGATTGGCCTGATGGCCGCCGCTCCGGCCGATCCGCCCTATCGCGCGGCGGCTGGCCTGTTTCAGGCCGGGGCGCGCGATCTGGGGCTGAAGCCCGCGCCGGGCACGCAGACCTTCACGGTTTTCGCGCCGGGCGAGGCCACGGACCGGTTCAGCAACGGCGTGGTGCTGATGCCCTTCAAGGGCCGGCTCTTCGCCCAGTGGCAAAGCTCGGCCCGCGACGAGGATGCGCCCGACACCTGGGTCGCCTACAGCGTCAGCGACGACGGCGAGACCTGGCGCGCGCCCGTCGCCCTGGCCCATGCGGGCGAGGGCGGGCTGATGCGCTCCAGCGGCGGCTGGTGGACCGACGGCGAGACCCTGGTCGCCTACGTCAACGTCTGGCCCGACGGCTTCCAGTCGGGGGCGGGCGGCTATGCCGAATACCGGTTGAGTCGCGACGGCGAGACCTGGAGCGAACCGCGCCGCGTCATGGGCGCCGATGGCCGTCCGGTCGAGGGCGTCATCGAACAGGACCCGCATCTGATCGGCGGACGGCTGATGACGGGCTTCCACATGCGGCCGGGCATGATCGCCGGCCCCTTCTACACTGACGACCCGCTGGGCCTGACGGGCTGGACGCCCGGCCGGATGCAGAACCTGCCGCGCGACGCCAGCGGCGCGGCGGCGGAGCACGAAAAGCGCCTCAGCCGCGAGATCGAGCCCAGCCTGTTCCAGCGCGGCGACTGCGCCGTCATGGTCTTCCGCGACGAGGAGCTGAGCTTCCGCCAACTGGCGTCCGAAAGCTGCGACCGGGGTGTCACCTGGACCACGCCGGTCCTGACCGACATGCCCGACGCCCGCGCCAAACAAAGCGCCGGCAATCTGCCCGACGGGACCGCCTATCTGGTCAATGCGCCCAACAGCGACCGCCCGCGCATGCCGCTGGCCGTGACCCTGAGCGACGACGGGCGGGTGTTCGACCGCAGCTTCCTGCTGCGTGGGGCAGGGGACCTGCAACCCCTGCGGTACGAAGGCCAGTATAAGCGTCCCGGCTATCACTACCCCAAGAGCATCGTCTGGAACGACGCGCTCTATGTCGGCTACGCGACCAATAAGGAAGACGTGCAGGTGACGCGGGTCCCGTTATCAGCCTTGAGGGGTGATTGCCTCTAGGCCGGCTGCTGCTGTGTGGCGCAATGGATGCCGCCGCCGGATGCGCCAAGCGCGTCGATGTTGAGCTGCACCACGTCGCGCCCTGGATAGAGGGCGGCCAGGATCTCGCGCGCCTCGGCGTCGGCGCGGCGGTCGCCGAACTGCGGCGCGATCACCGCCCCGTTGCAGACGTAGTAGTTGACGTAGCTGGAGACGAAGTCGTCCCCCGTCGCGCGAGTGTCGATCGGCTCCGGCAGGCGCCGGATGTCCAGCGGACGCCCGCGCGCATCCGTCGCCTGTTGCAGGATGCCCAGCGTCTGGTGGGCCGCGACCGACCAGGGGTCCTCGGGGTCCAACTCGTCGTCGATCTGGATCAGCACCTGGCCCGGCCCGGTGAAGCGAGCCAGGGAGTCGATGTGATAGTCGGTGATGTCGGCGTCCTTGACCCCTGGCGCCCAGATCATCTTGGTCGCGCCGATGGCGGCGCCCAGGCGCTCGGCGATCTCGTCCTCGGTCAGGTCGGGGTTGCGGTTGTCGTTCACCCAGCAACTGGCGTGGGCCATCATGGTCCCGGCGCCGTCGTGTTCCAGCCCGCCCTGTTCCCCGATCACGCCGCTGTCGATCAGCGGCAGGCCCAGCCGCGCCGCCACGCGCTCGGCGATCAGGCTGTCATTGCGGTGGCGCTGCTTGTCGCCCCAGCCGTTGAAGCGGATGTGGGCCACGGCCGGTTCGCCGTCCGCATCCTTGACGAAGGTCGGTCCGCTGTCGCGGCACCACAGGTCGTCGGTGGGGATGTCCCAGAACTCGACCTCCTCGCTGAAGCGGTCGCGGTTCAGGCCGCGTGCGCCGGGGGCGGCCATCATGGCTACGGGCTCGTAGTTGCTGATGGCGTTGGCGATCGCGACGATGTCGGCCTGAACCGCCGCCAGGTCCCGCGAGCCGTAGACTTCGACGCTGACCGGCCACTGCATCAGGGTGCGGGTGTGACGCTCGCTCTCCATCGGCATTTCATAGCGCGCGGAGGAGGTGCGAGTGGGGGCGGCGCAGCCGGCGGCTCCAATCCCGAAGGCGGCGACTCCGGTTTTGATCACATGGCGTCTGTTCATGCCGCCGGAACCTAGGCGGGGTCGACGGACGGTCAAGTCGCAAGCGCATGTGAAACGTGTGAGGTGAGAATCGTTATCAATTAAGGGGTTGGGACGTTTTGTCCGCCTCTGAACATGGACAAGGCTGGTCGGCGAGCGCAATTAGGCGGGGAAAGCTGTATAAGCGAAAGAACTACCGTCTTGTTCGACTATAAGTCCGCCTTTCAAAACTCGGTCGAGCAGGTCCGCAACGAGGGGCGTTATCGCGTCTTCGCCGACCTGAAGCGCGTGCGCGGCCAGTTCCCGCAGGCGGTGCGTCGCCGCGAGGACGGCTCCGAACAGGACGTCGTAGTCTGGTGCTCCAATGACTATCTGGGCATGGGCCAGCATCCGGTCGTGGTCGAGGCCATGACGGCCGAGATCGACCAGGCCGGCGCCGGCGCCGGCGGCACGCGCAACATATCCGGCACCACCCGTTCGGCGGTCGATCTGGAAGCCGAGCTGGCCAGCTGGCACCAGAAGGAAGCGGCCCTGCTGTTCACCTCGGGCTATGTGGCCAATGAGGCGACGCTGTCGACCCTGCAGAAGATCCTGCCGGGCCTGATCATCTTCTCGGACGCCCTGAACCACGCCTCGATGATCGAGGGCATCCGTCACGGCGGCGGCCCGCGCCACATCTTCCGCCACAACGACCTTGAGCACCTTGAGGAACTGCTGGCCGCAGCGCCCATTGGCGCGCCCAAGCTGATCGCCTTCGAGAGCGTCTATTCGATGGACGGCGACATCGCCGACATCGCCGGGACCATCGCCCTGGCCAAGAAATACGGCGCCATGACCTATCTGGACGAAGTCCACGCGGTCGGCCTGTATGGCGAAACCGGCGCGGGCGTGGCCGAGCGTGACGGCGTGCTGGACGGCATCGACATCGTCGAATGCACCCTGGGCAAGGCCATCGGCGTCATGGGCGGCTACATCGCCGCCGACGCGGTGATCGTGGACGCGGTGCGCAGCTGGGCCTCGGGCTTCATCTTCACCACCAGCCTGCCGCCCGCCCTGACCGCCGGGGCCCTGGCCTCGGTGCGCCACCTCAAGGCCCACCCGGAACTGCGCGTCGCCCATCAGGAGCGCGCCGAGACCCTGAAGCGCCGTCTGCTGGAGGCCGGCATCCCGGTCCTGCCCAGCGTCAGCCATATCGTCCCGGTCCACGTCGGCAACCCGGTCCACTGCAAGCTGATTTCGGACATGCTGTTGGAAGAGCACGGCATCTACGTCCAGCCGATCAACTATCCGACCGTGCCCAAGGGGACCGAGCGTCTGCGCTTCACCCCGTCGCCGAACCATGACGACGGCATGATCGACAAGCTGGTCGACGCGATGGACAAGCTGTTCTCGCATTGCAACGTGGCGCGTCGCCCGGTCGCCGCCTGATGCAGGACGCCGAACTGGGCGAAGTCATCGTCGAGTTCGTCCGAAACGGGACCTATGTGAAATGCTCGGCCGTCCACACGGCCACCGGCGTCGAGGTCTCCGCCATGGGCCCGGCCCTAGAGCCGCGCGCCGTCGAGCGGGTCGCCATCGCCAAGCTGAAACGCGCTTTGGCGACCCGTCGCTAGTCCTCTGGGGTCAGGCCGTCTGGCGACGCCGTTGCAGGTGCAGCGCCGCCCCGCCGGCCAGCAGCGCGCCCAGCAGGATCATCGCCCATTCCGACATCGTCGGCACCGTGGGCGGCGGGGGCGGGGTCAGCGAGATCGTCACCGCCGAGGCGGAGGCCTGGGATGCGCCCTGAGCGGGGATCGATGTCTGGGTCGCGCATCCCAGCCCGTAGGTGTTGCCGCCCGTATTGTCTCCGCGCGACGTGCACAGGCTGTTGCTCTGCACGTAGGCGTAGCTGCCGCCAGCAGTATTGCCCAGATAGATGGAGGTCACATAGGACTTGGGATCAGCTGCGTTTCCAAAGGTCGCGGGTGATCCGTGCATCTTGTCGAACTTGAATTCGAAATAGGTCAGGTTGCCGCTGGCGTCGGTCGAGATCTGAGCAGTCTGCGAAACGATGCTCCAGTTCAAGAAATCCGTCTGGAAGGTGTTCTGACCGTCGCTGAGATTCAGGTCGCCCAGGCGAACATCGACGATCTCGTCGACCATGTTCGGGGTGAGGGCGCCGAAGATCGTGAACGAGCCGCTCACGCGCTGCGACGTGGTGTAGGTCGCCGTGCAGCCGCCCAGAGGGCAGCCCGTATAGTTGCTGACGCTGTCATAGGGCGCACTCTGGACGTAGTAGGTCACTGTTTGCGCGGCGGCTTGTGACGCCAGCGTCAGGCAGGCTGCCGCGACGAGCCCGCCAAGCAAGGATTTCATGGGTTTCGTCCCCGAAGAATTTACAAAACTTGGCTTTGCACTAGCATCAGTACGGCAATATCCGAACCTTGTTGTGCGTGTGGGCGGATCGGTCGCGGCCCCACTAGATGTTGTGGCTTCGGACGACGCGGCCTAGATAGGGGCGCCGTTTTCGCTCCAGCCTTCGGGATGCCCGCCAGTGACCGCCTTCACCCACGACGCATACTTCTCCAAGAGCCTCGCCGACGCCGATCCGGCGATCTTCAAGGGCATCCAGGGCGAGCTTGGCCGCCAGAAGGAGCAGATCGAGCTGATCGCTTCGGAAAACATCGTCTCGCAGGCGGTGCTGGACGCGCAGGGCTCGGTCCTGACCAACAAGTACGCCGAGGGCTATCCGGGCCGTCGCTACTACGGCGGCTGCGAGTTCGTGGACGTGACCGAGGACCTGGCCCGCGAGCGCGCCAAGGAGCTGTTCGGCGCCGCCTTCGCCAACGTCCAGCCCCACTCGGGCGCTCAGGCCAACCAGGCGGTCTTCTTCACCCTGCTGCAGCCCGGCGACACCTTCCTGGGCATGGACCTGGCCTGCGGCGGTCACCTGACGCACGGTTCGCCCGCCAACCAGTCGGGCAAGTGGTTCCGCCCCGTGACCTACAAGGTCAGCGAAGACACCCATCTGATCGACTATGACCACGTCGCCGAAATGGCCCAGAAGGAGAAGCCCAAGCTGATCCTGGCCGGCGCCTCGGCCTATTCGCGCCACATCGACTTCAAGCGCTTCCGCGAGATCGCGGATTCGGTCGGCGCCTATCTGATGGTCGATATGGCCCACTACGCCGGTTTGATCGCCGGCGGCGTCTATCCCGACCCCATCCCGCACGCCCACGTCGTCACCACCACGACGCACAAGACCCTGCGCGGTCCGCGCGGCGGCATGATCCTGTCCAACGACGCGGACCTGGGCAAGAAGATCAACTCGGCCGTCTTCCCCGGCCTGCAGGGTGGCCCGCTGGAGCACGTCATCGCCGCCAAGGCCGTGGCCTTCGGCGAAGCGCTGAAGCCCGAGTTCAAGGGCTACGCCCAACAGGTCGTGAAGAACGCCCAGGCCCTGGCCGGCGTCCTGGTCGAGCGCGGCCTGGCCATCGTCTCGGGCGGCACGGACAGCCACCTGATGCTGGTCGATCTGCGTCCCAAGGGCGTGACCGGCAAGGCCACCGAGCATGAGCTCGAGAAGGCCCTGATGACCTGCAACAAGAACGGCGTGCCGTTCGACACGGCGCCCTTCACCGTCACCTCGGGCGTCCGCCTGGGCACCCCGGCCGGCACCACGCGCGGCTTCGGCGAGGAAGAGTTCAAGCAGATCGGCCACTGGATCGCCGACGTCGTCTCGTCGATGAACGGCGGCGACGAAGCCGATCCGGCCGTCGTCGCGGGCGTCGCCGCCCAGGTGCGCGAACTGACCGCGCGCTTCCCGATCTATCGCTAAGAGGTCGACTGGATGAAGTGCCCCTTCTGCGGAAACGCCGACACCCAGGTCAAGGACAGCCGCCCGTCTGACGACGGCGCGGCCATCCGCCGCCGTCGGTCCTGTCCGCAGTGCAACGGGCGCTTCACCACCTTCGAGCGGGTGCAGCTGCGCGAACTGGTCATCCTGAAACGGAACGGCCGCCGCACCCCCTTCGACCGCGACAAGCTGGAACGCTCGCTGGGCATCGCCCTGAGGAAGCGCCCGGTCCAGCCCGATCAGGTCGAGCTGCTGGTCAGCCGCATTGTGCGCCAGCTGGAAAGCCTGGGCGAGACCGAGATCCCCTCGCACATCGTCGGCGACTTCATCATGAAGGCGTTGAAGTCGGTCGATGAGGTCGCCTACGTCCGCTACGCCTCGGTCTACAAGGACTTCCGCCACACCTCGGACTTCGCCAAATTCCTCGGAGACGAGGGCTTCGACGAGACCAAGTCCGGCCAGGACTGATGCGCCCGCGCGTCACCCTGAAGCTGGCGACGTCTCTGGACGGTCGCATCGCCACAGCCACGGGCGAAAGCCAGTGGATCACCGGACCGGAAGCCCGTCAGCAGGGCCATCGCCTGCGCGCGACCCACGACGCCATTCTGGTCGGCGTCGAGACCGTGCTGGCCGACGATCCCGAACTGATCGTGCGTCTGCCCGACCATGCCGGGTCGCATCCGTTGCGCGTGGTTCTCGACAGCCGCCTGCGCACCCCCGCGACAGCCAGGGTCGCATCCGGCCACACCCTGATCCTGACGACCTCCGAGCCTCACGCGATCGGTCAGGCCGAGGTCGTCGCCGTCGCCGCCGAGGACAGCCGCCCCGCTATCGCCGCCGTGCTGGAGGCCCTGACCGCGCACGGCGTCACATCGCTGCTGATCGAGGGCGGGGGCCGCGTCGCCGCCTCCTTCCTGCAGGCGGGCGTGGTGGACGCCATCGAGTGGTTCCGCGCCCCCATCCTGCTGGGCGGGGAGGGCAGGCCCTGCGTCGCCTCTCTGGCGCTTGCAAAGCTGGCCGACGCCCCCAAGTTCCGTCGTCTGGGCGTCGAGCCCGTCGGAGACGACCTGTGGGAACGCTACGCGCGAGCGTGACGCCTCCTCGGGCGCGATTTCAGACGAATTAGACTAATTAGACTCTGTTTTTTTGGGTCCGAAGGGACCGGAGCTTTCATGTTCACCGGCATCGTCACCGACATCGGCCGCGTCCGCAGCGTCCGCCAAACCGACCGCGACCGTCGCTATGAGATCGAAACCGTGTGGGACACGGCGGGCATCGACCTGGGCGCCTCCATCAGCCACGCGGGCTGCTGCCTGACCGTTACCGAGAAAGGCGAGGGCTGGTTCGCGGTCGAGGTCTCGGGCGAGACCCTGTCCAAGACCAAGCTGGGCGACTGGGCCGAGGACACCCGCGTCAATCTGGAGCGCGCGGCGAAACTCGGCGACGAACTGGGCGGCCATATCGTCTCGGGCCACGTCGATGGTCTGGGCGAGGTGATCTCCATCACGCCCGAGGGCGGATCGCACCGCATCGTGATCGAGGCGCCGGCCCCGCTGCACCGATTTATCGCCTCGAAAGGCTCAATCACCGTCGATGGGGTTTCCCTGACCGTCAATGGGGTGCATGAGCGCCGCTTCGACTTGAACATCATTCCGCACACGTGGGATGCGACCACGCTCGGCGGCCTCAAGGTCGGCGACAAGGTCAATCTGGAGATCGACATGCTGGCGCGCTACCTCGCGCGCTGGCAGGAGACGGCGTGATGCAACTGGCAGCGAACATGAACGACAGCCCGATCAGTCCGATCGAGGACATCATCGAGGACGCCCGCAACGGCCGTCCCTACATCCTGGTGGACGCCGAGGATCGGGAAAACGAGGGCGACATCATCATTCCGGCCCAGTTCGCGACGCCGGATCAGATCAACTTCATGATCAAGCACGCGCGCGGCCTGGTCTGCCTGGCCATGACGGCGGATCGCGCCAAGGCCCTGCGCCTGCCGCCCATGGCCGCCGAAAACCGCGAGAGCATGGGCACGGCCTTCACCGTCTCGATCGAGGCCAAGGAAGGCGTCACGACCGGCATTTCCGCCGCCGACCGCGCCCGCACAGTCCAGATCGCCGCCGACCCGACCAAGGGCGCCGATGACATCGTCTCGCCCGGCCACATCTTCCCCCTGGTCGCGCGCGACGGCGGGGTCCTGGTCCGCACCGGCCACACCGAAGCCGCCGTCGACATCAGCCGCATGGCCGGCCTGACCCCGGCCGGGGTGATCTGTGAGATCATCAAGGACGATGGGACGATGGCGCGGATGCCTGACCTGATCGCCTTCGCCCAGCTGCACGGCCTGAAGATCGGCACCATCGCCGACCTGATCGCCTATCGCCGCCGCACCGAGCGCTTTGTCGAGCGCGTGCTGGAAACGCCGTTCGAGAGCGTCCACGGCGGGCCGTTCAAGCTGATCCTCTATCGCAACACCATCGAGGGCGCCGAACATATCGCCCTGGTGCGCGGTGACATCGACCCGACCAAGCCGACCGTGGTGCGGATGCACCAGATCGACTTCGCCGCCGACCTGCTGGGCCACGTCGAGGCGCGTCAGGACTATATTCCGAAGGCGATGAAGGCCCTGACCGCCAATGACGGTCCCGGCGTCGTCGTCTTCCTGCGCGACCCCGGCCTGCACGGCCTGGCCGAGCGCCTTGGGGGCTCAAGCAAGCCCGCCGCCGTGGATCGTTCGCTGAAAGCCTATGGCGTCGGCGCCCAGATTCTGCTCGACCTCGGCGTCAAAGACATGATCGTGATGAGCTCGACGCGGCCCAATCCGACGGCGCTTGAAGGCTACGGCCTGCGCATCGTGGGCTGGCGCGATATGGACGGAGAAGACCAATCCTGAACGACCCCACCCGCGTCCTGATCGTCGAGGCGCGCTACTACGACGATCTGGCCGACGCCCTTCTGGAAGGGGCCAAGGACGCCCTGCGCGCGCAAGGCGCCCAGTTCGACGTCGTCACCGTGCCCGGCGCCCTGGAGGTTCCGACGGCCATCGCCATGGCTGAGGAAGCCGGCCGCTTCCCGACCGCGCCGCGCTACGACGGCTATGTCGCCCTGGGCTGCGTCATCCGTGGCGAGACCTATCATTTCGAGATCGTCTCGGATCAGTCGGCCGCCGGCATCATGCACCTGGGCCTCAAGGGTCTGGCCATCGGCAACGGCATCCTGACGACCGAAGACGAAGACCAGACCTGGGCGCGCGCCCGGATGAGCGAAGGCGACAAGGGCGGCGGCGCCGCTCGCGCCTGTCTGGACCTGATCGCGCTGCGCAAGCGCCTGCGCGGAGGACTGGCCTCGTGACCGAGCCGACCAACACCACCCCGGCCACCGTCGCCGAAGTCATGGCCCAACTGGCCGAGGCCGATAAAGCCCGCGCCGAGCCGCAGCTGACCAGCCGCCAGCGTCGCGCTCGTACGGTCGCCCGTCTGGCCGCCGTCCAGGCCCTGTATCAGATGGAACTGGCGGGCGAGGGCGTCGAAGTCGTCGTCAAGGAATTCCGCAATCACCGCTTCGACGCCGACATCGACGGCGCGCCCCTGGCCGAGGCCGACGAAGACTGGTTCTCGGACATCGTCCACGGCGTGGTCGAGGATCAGCGCGGCATCGACGAAGCCGTCAAGGCGCGTCTGGCTTCGAACTGGCGTCTGGAGCGTCTGGACGCCACCCTGCGCGCCCTGCTGCGCTGCGGCGCCTGGGAACTGAAGTCCAAGCCCGACGTGCCGCGTGAAATCGTGATCGACGAATACGTCGAGCTGGCCAAGGCCTTCTTCGACGACGCCGAGGCCAAGTTCGTGAACGCGGCGCTGGACGGCGTGGCGCGCGATGCCCGCGATTGATGTCGCTGGCGAATTCGAGACCATCCAGCGGCTTCTGAAGCCGCTGGCGCACCCGGAATGGGCGAGGGGGCTGGCCGACGATGTGGCCGTGCTGCCCTCGCGTCCGGGGCATGATCTGATCCTGACCAAGGACGCCATCGTCGAAGGCGTCCACTTCCTGCCCGACGACCCTCTGGACACGGTGGCGCAGAAGCTGCTGCGCGTGAACCTGTCCGACCTGGCGGCCAAGGGGGCTGAGCCCTTCGGCTATCTGCTGGCCTGTCACTGGTCCGAGCGCTGCGGCTGGCCTGAGCGCGAGGCCTTTGTCGCCGGACTGCGGCGGGATCAGGCCATTTTCGATATTTCCCTGCTGGGCGGCGATACGGTCAAGACACCGGGTCCGGCCAGCTTCTCGGCCACCCTGATGGGCTGGGCGCCGTCGTCCTCGACGGTCAGCCGGGGCGGGGCGCGTCCGGGCGATCTGGTCTTCGTCACCGGCACGATCGGCGACGGCTGGCTGGGGCTGCAGGCCGCCCAGGGGACGCTGTCGCTGGAACCTGAACGCATGGATGCGCTGGAAGCGGCCTACCGCACCCCCATGCCGCGCGTGGAGTTCGCGACGGTGGTGCGCGGTCTGGCCACCGCCAGCGCCGACGTCTCCGACGGCCTGCTGGCCGACGCCGGCCATATCGCCGAGGCCAGCAGGGTGGGCATCGAGCTGGATCTGGAGGTCCTGCCCCTGTCGGCGGCGGCCCAGGCCTGGCTGGACAGCCGGGTCGATCCGCAGGGCGCGCTGGAGTTGCTGGCGACCGGCGGCGACGACTACGAGATCGTCCTGACCATCCCCGCCGGCGCCGAGAACGCCCTGCGTCGCGAGGCCGAGCGCCGCCACCTGCGCCTGACCCGCATCGGTCGGGTGGTCGAAGGCAAGGGCGTGATCGTCCGCCACCTGGGCCAGCCGGTTACGCCGACCCGCGTCGGCTGGACCCACGACTAGGCAACAGAATCCTAACGGAGGATCGGGCAGGGTAGGGGCATGCAAAGACGCGCCCTGATCCAGGCTGGAGCCCTCCTGACCGCCTCTACGGTCGCTGGAACCGTACAGGCCAGCGAGAAGGCCGCGCCCGCCGCCGCCGTCCTGAACCTGCCGGGGATGGGGCTGCCGATCATCACCGATGGGCGAGTGCGCAACTACGTCTTCATCGTGCTGAAGCTGCACCTGGGGGCGGGCCATACGGTCGAGGCGGTTCGCGCCAAGGAAGCGTATCTGCGTGACGCCCTGGTCAAGGCCGGGCACCGGACGCCCTTTGTCCTGCCCGACACCTGGCTGGCCCTGGACACGGCGGCCCTCAGCGCCGCCCTGATCCGCGCGGCCTCGACCCTGATCGGACGCGGCGCCGTGACCCGCGTCGAGGTCGTCAGCCAGACCCCGCGCCGCCGCACCGGCATGCAGGGGGTCTGAAGTCCAGCTTGAGAAACCGCTGTTGCTTCACGGCTTCGCATTTGCCACTGTTAAGCCGCAATTCCCGGGGGACGTGAGGTTGCGTCCGTAGGCGCACGGGGGGACCGGAAGGCGGTGAGAGGCGCAAAGCCCGCCCGCGCCAAGGATCCGTGTGCTTGTTGCACAAGGGCTTGGAAACGCCATGACGAACTATCTATGGCTGGTCATCGCGGCCGGCGCGCTGGGGGTGCTTTACGGCGCCGTCCAGACCGCCGCCCTGATGAAGGCCGGCACTGGTAACGACAGGATGCGAGAAATCGCGGCGGCGATTCAGGAAGGGGCCTCGGCCTATCTGAAGCGTCAGTACACAACGATTGGTATGGTGGGGGTCGTGATCTTGGTCGCGGCCTTTTTGCTTATCGGGCCCTGGGCTGCGCTCGGGTTCCTGATCGGGGCGGTGCTGTCGGGCGCGGCCGGGTTCGCCGGGATGTTGATCTCGGTGCGGGCCAATGTGCGCACGGCGCAGGCGGCCTCTGAAAGCCTGTCGAAGGGGCTGGACCTGGCCTTCCGTTCGGGGGCCATCACCGGCATGTTCGTGGCGGGCGGCGCGCTTCTGGGCGTGTCGGGCTACTACGCATTCATGACCCAGGGCATGGGCTTCGAGCCCACCAGCCGCACGGTCGTCGACGGCCTGGTGGCGCTGGGCTTCGGCGCCTCGCTCATCTCCATCTTCGCGCGACTGGGCGGCGGCATCTTCACCAAGGGCGCCGACGTGGGCGGCGACATGGTGGGCAAGGTCGAGGCCGGCATCCCAGAGGATGATCCCCGCAACGCCGCCACCATCGCCGACAACGTGGGCGACAACGTCGGCGACTGTGCCGGCATGGCCGCCGACCTGTTCGAGACCTATGCGGTCACGACCGTGGCGACCATGGTGCTGGCGGCCATCTTCTTCCGCAACCAGCCCTATGTCGAAGTGATGATGCTGCTGCCGCTGGCGATCTGCGGCATCTGCATCGTGACCTCGATCATCGGCTCCTTCTTCGTCCGCCTGGGCAAGAGCGGCAACATCATGGGGGCCCTGTATCAGGGGCTGATCGTGACGGGCGTCCTGTCTGTGGGGGCGGTCTGGTGGGTGATCACCTCCCTGCTGCCCGGCGCAGTCGAGACCTCTGGCGGACTGTTGATCCAGCCGATGAACCTGTTCTGGGCCGGCGTCGTCGGCCTTCTGGTCACGGCGGCCATCGTGGTCATCACCGAGTTCTACACCGGGACGGGCTTCCGTCCGGTCAAGTCGGTGGCCAACGCCTCGGTCTCGGGTCACGGCACCAACGTCATCCAGGGTCTGGCCGTCTCGCTGGAATCCACGGCCCTGCCGGCTCTGACCATCATCGTCGGCATCGTCGCGGCCTTCCAGTTGGCGGGCCTGTTCGGCATCGCCATCGCCACCACGACCATGCTGGGCGTGGCCGGGATGATCGTGGCCCTGGACGCCTTTGGCCCGGTCACCGACAACGCGGGCGGCATCGCCGAGATGGCCGGTCTTCCTTCCGAAGTTCGCGTCTCGACCGACGCCCTGGATGCGGTGGGCAACACCACCAAGGCCGTGACCAAGGGCTACGCCATCGGCTCGGCGGGCCTGGGCGCTCTGGTCCTGTTCGCCGCCTATGTGGAGGACCTGAAGCACTTCTCGGCCGAAGCGGCGCCGGGCAGCTTCTTCCACGGGATGGGAGCGGTCGCCTTTGACCTGTCCAACCCCTACGTCGTCGTAGGCCTGCTGTTCGGGGGACTGCTGCCCTTCCTGTTCGGCGGGATGTCGATGACGGCGGTGGGGCGCGCCGCCGAGGCCGTCGTGGCCGAGGTGCGCCGTCAGTTCCGCGAGAACCCCGGCATCATGACCTTCCAGACCAAGCCGGAATACGGCCGGGCGGTCGACATCCTGACCGGTGCGGCCATCCGCGAGATGATCGTGCCCAGCCTCTTGCCGGTGCTGTCGCCGATCGTCCTGTTCGTCGTGATCATGCTGATCCAGCCGGACAAGGCTAACGCCTTCGCCGCCCTGGGAGCCATGCTGATGGGGGTGATCGTGACCGGCCTGTTCGTGGCCATCTCGATGACCTCGGGCGGCGGCGCCTGGGACAACGCCAAGAAGCTGATCGAGGAAGGCTTCACCGACAAGAACGGCGTGGTCCACGGCAAGGGCTCGGAAGCGCACAAGGCCGCCGTCACCGGCGACACCGTGGGCGATCCCTACAAGGACACCTCCGGTCCAGCTGTGAACCCGATGATCAAGATCACCAATATCGTGGCCCTGTTGCTGCTGGCGGTGCTGGCCAGCGGCAAGATCGTCTAGGAAACGCGCCCTCTGAACGAAGAACGCCCCGGAGAGTGATCTCCGGGGCGTTTGTCATTCTTGGCGGCCCATACTCGCGGCCGCGGCGCTCGCGATTTGGGGCGAGGCCCTTAGTCCGGGCGGCGCTGGCCGGGGACGTCTTCTTCGGTGCGCGGCAGCTGGCCGCGGCCGACGTTGCCCAGAAGTTGCTCGAGGATGGTCAGCTGACGGCCGCGGGTCGGCGTCTCGCGGCGTTCCATCGCGATCTGGCGGCCGTCATCCAGACTCAGGACGCGGACGGAGGCGACCTTGTCGTCAGCCTTGTTGAAGGTGATCTCGGTCACCGAGCGCTGTGACACCTTAGGACGGTTGTAGGTGTACCGCTCGGTCATCTGGGTCATGTAGTACCAGACGGTGTCGGACTCGAAGGTCGAGGTCGTCGAGGGCGAGCCGAGGCGCGCCAGGACCGTTTCCTTGGTGTCGGTGCCGGCCACGACATCCTGAGGCTTGGCGTCAATCGCCTGAAAGCCTTGGGTGGCCACGACGGGCGCGCAGGCGCTCGCGGCTGTGGCCAGCGCGACGGCGGCGAAGATCGGTGTAAATCGGGGCATCAGCGTCCGCCTCAGCATAACAAGGTCTTTGACCTAACCGGCGCTGCGTCCTAGTGCAACGGCGCGGCGAAAAAGGGGCTGTTGCTCATGCTTAGAAATCTCTTCCGACAACGGCCCGACGAGCGTCAGGGCGACGCCCTGTACGCCTTGGCGGTCGAACAGGCGCGCCAGCCGGCCTTTTACACGTCGCTGGGCGTCGCCGATCGGATCGACGCCCGATTCGAACTCTACACTCTGCACGTGCTGATTCTGTTCCTGCGCCTCAAGCAGGACGGCGAGCGCGGCGAGGTCGCGGCGCAGAAGCTGTTCGACACCTACATCTCGTCGCTGGACCATACGCTGCGCGAACTGGGCGTCGGCGACGTCTCCGTCGGCAAGAAGATGCGCAAGCTGGGCGAGTCTCTGTACGGTCGCATGAGCGCCTACGAAGGCTCGCTGCGCGCCGAGGATGTCGACGCCCTGGCGGCGTCGCTGGCCAAGAACGTCTATGAAAGCGCCGACGCGGCGACCGGTGACGCCCTGGCGCGTTACGCCGTGACGTCGCGACAAAACCTGACGACCCAGTCGTTCGAAGCCGTGTCCAAGGCTCCGGCCTGGGCGGAGATCACCGCATGAACGACCTTCCCCCTCTGCCCTACAGCGAGCCGCTGAGGCTGCACCAGATCGGGGCGGGCGTGCAGCGTCGCCTGGCGCCGGACGCCGAAGCCATGAAGCGCATCGCCCGCGCGCTGGATCTCCAGGCGCTGGACGCCTTCGAAGCCGACATCAACCTGGTCCCGACGGTGTCGGGCTGGCGTCTGGATGGGCGGGTGACCGCTGACGCCGTCCAGACTTGCGGCCTGACCCTGGAACCCTTGCCGGTTCACGTCGATCGCAAGTTCTCGGTGCAGATGGTCGAGGCGACCGAGCGCGATGACGCCGACGACGAGGGCGAAATCGATCTGGAGCTGGACGATGATTCGCCCGATCAGATCGAAGGCGGCAGCCTGGATCTGGGGCAATACGTCGTGGAACAACTGGCGCTGAGCCTTGATCCCTTCCCGCGCAAGCCGGGGGCCGTGTTCGAACAGCCCAAGGAACCCGGCGAAATCTCGCCCTTCGCGGTGCTGAAGTCCCTGCAATCCAAGGACGATTCCGGCGAAGGTTGACCTTACGTCGGGGTGGTAGCATCCCAAGGGTGCGACATTTGCGTCCTGCATCCCTATATGAAGCGCCGCGACAAGACGGCGACGGAGTCCATTTCCACTTGGCATCCCCAACACTGATCTCGCTTGACGCCATGGGGGGAGACCACGGTCCCTCGGTCGTGGTCGGCGGCGTGAAAGACTATCTCTCGCGACATGACGGCGAGGGCGTGCGTTTCCTGCTGCACGGCGACGAGGCCGCGATTCGCGCCGAGATGACGCGCTGCGGTCTGACCGACGCCGTTTGCGACGTGCGACACACCGACAAGGTTGTGGCCATGGACGAAAAGCCGGCCCAGGCCATGCGCCGGGGCAAGGGGTCCAGCCTGTGGAACGCCATCGAGGCGGTGAAGACGGGCGAGGCTGGCGCTGCCGTGTCCGCGGGCAACACCGGCGCCCTGATGGCCATCTCCAAACTGATCCTGCGCATGGCGGCGCCGGGTCTGGAACGCCCCGCCATCGTCGCCAGCTGGCCGACGACGCGCGGCTACACCGCCGTTCTGGACGTCGGCGCCAATATCGGCAGCGACGCCAAGCAGTTGATCGAATTCGCCATCATGGGCGAGGCCTTCCAGGCGGCCGTGCACGGCGTGGCCAAGCCCAGCGTTGGCCTGCTCAACGTCGGCTCCGAGGACATGAAGGGCCACGACGAGGTGCGCGAGGCCCACGCCATCCTGCGCGAGGGCGGCATTCCGCTGAACTATCACGGCTTCGTCGAGGGTGATGACATCGCAAAGGGCACGGTGGACGTGATCGTCACCGACGGCTTCACCGGCAACATCGCGCTTAAGACCGCCGAAGGCACCGCGCGCTTTATCTCGGGTCTGCTGAAAGAGGCGCTGACCTCAGGTCCGATCGCCAAGCTGGGCGCTCTGATCGCCATGCCGGCCTTGAAGCGCATGGCGGCCAAGATCGACCCCAACGCCATCAACGGCGGGCCTCTGCTGGGCCTGAACGGCATCGTCGTGAAAAGCCATGGCGGCGCCACGCCCCAAGGCTATGGAAACGCCATCCGCATCGCCGTCGATCTGGCGCGCAGCGATTATATGGCCAAGGTCGGGGCCAACCTGGGACGGCTCGCCGCCCTGGATCAACCCGCGTCCGCCGCCGAAACCCTCGGGGAGACCCACCAGTGAGCGTCATCCGCAGCGCCGTGACCGGCGTCGGCTCCTTCCTGCCGGAGAAGGTCGTCACCAACGCCGACCTGGCCAAGTTCGTCGACACCTCCGATGAGTGGATCATCGAGCGCACCGGCATCCATCAGCGCCATCAGGCCCGCGACGACGAGCCGACCAGCGATCTGGCGGTCGAGGCCGCGCGCCGCGCCCTGGCCGACGCGGGCAAGACGGCGGCTGACGTCGATCTGATCATCGTCGCCACCACGACCCCGGACAAGACCTTCCCCGCCACCGCCGCCATCGTGCAGGCCAAGCTGGGTGCGCCGGTGGGCGTCGCCTTCGACGTTCAGGCGGTCTGCTCGGGCTTCGTCTACGCCATGAGCGTGGCCGACGGCTTCGTCGCGCGCGGCATGGCCAAGTGCGCCCTGGTCATCGGCGCCGAGGAAATGACCAAGCTGATGGACTGGTCCGACCGGACAACCTGCGTCCTGTTCGGCGACGGCGCCGGCGCCTTCGTGCTGGAACCGCGCGAAGGGCAGGGCACCAAGGCGGACCAGGGCGTGCTGGGCTTCGCCCTGCGCTGCGACGGCTCCAAGTCGGACATGCTCTATGTCGACGGCGGTCCGGCCACGACCGGCACGGTCGGCCACCTGAAGATGCTCGGCAACCAGGTCTTCCGCCATGCCGTGGTGAACATCTCCGAGGCCATCGTCGGCGCGACCGAGGCGGCGGGCGTCGCGATCCCCGAAATCGACTGGTTCGTGCCGCACCAGGCCAACCAGCGCATCATTCGCGGGGTCGGCGAGCGTCTGGGCCTGGACGAGAACAAGGTCGTCTCCACCGTGGCCCTGCACGCCAACACCTCGGCGGCGTCGATCCCTCTGGCCATGGATGCGGCCATCAAGGACGGGCGCATCAAGCGTGGCGATCTGGTGGTGATCGAGGCCATGGGCGGCGGTCTGACCTGGGGGGCATGCGCCTTCCGTCTCTAGAATTGCATTCAGGGCTTTGATTCGGGGCGACTTTGCCCTTCTATGCGTGCGGATTGACAGCGGAGAGACGCAGTGACGGGACAAGACACCCTGACCCGGGCGGATTTGTGCGAGGCGGTGCATGAAGAGGTGGGGCTTTCCCGCCAGGAATGCTCCGGCCTGGTCGAGCGCACGCTCGAACTGGTGGTCGAATCGCTGGAACGCGGCGAGACGGTGAAGCTGTCTGGCTTCGGCGTCTTCCAGGTGCGCGAGAAGCGCGCCCGGATGGGGCGCAACCCCAAGACGGGCGAACCGGCGGCGATCAACCCGCGCCGGGTCATCAGCTTCCGCGCTTCACAGATCATGAAAAGCCGGGTCCACGACGCGGTCGTCGAGGACTAAGCGACTGTGGCCAAAAGCCCGAACGCCTTTCGCACCATTTCCGAGGCTGCTGACGAAGTCGGTGCTCCGCAGCACGTCCTGCGTTTTTGGGAGACGAAGTTCGACTTCATCGCTCCGGTCAAACGCGCGGGCGGTCGGCGCTTCTATCGCCCCGAGGACGTCACGGTCCTGAAGGGCGTGCGTCGCCTGCTGCACGATGAGGGGCTGACCATCCGCGGCGTCCAACGTCTGCACAAGGAGCAGGGGCTGGCACGCCTGGCGGCCTATGGCGATCCGACGACGCTGCTGGAGATCGACGCCGACGTGGAGCGCGAACCCGTTGTTTCAGGCGCAGCGCCGTTTGAGGCCGCCCGTCTGGGCGCGATTCTGGCCGACCTGGAGTCGGCGAAGGCGCGTCTGGAAGCCGTTCTGCGCCGCTGAGGCGAACTTGTTGTTCAAAGAGCGTTTTAGCGTTTGCGGACTGCGGAATCGCCGTCTATACGGAGCGCCTTCGGAGCGTGGCGCAGCCTGGTAGCGCACTTGACTGGGGGTCAAGGGGTCGCAGGTTCGAATCCTGTCGCTCCGACCATTTCCTCAGGGAAATCGGTTGGTTAAAGGGGTCGCTTTCGGGCGGCCCCTTTTGCAATTCCAGCCTGGAGCTTTTGCGCGGCCTCTTGGTCGGCGGTCCCTCATGACATGAGGGGCGTGCCGCCATTCTGGGACGACCAGGCGACATGCTCAGCAACAACATCAATCTTCACGCTGGCGCCGGGCGGATGCGGGACCTCGAAAGCGACGTCAAGGAAATCGCCGGGGGGGACCGGAGACTGGATGATCTGATAGCGTATGGGCTCGCCGACCAGCGGACGTCCGGCGAGATAGGTTGAGGCCCCGACATTGACGCTGCCCGCGGACGCCCCCGATGGCAGCCAGGTTCCCAGGCCGACGTTGTTCAAACGAGCGGAGACCAGGCTGCCTTGGGCGTTTGGGGTGATCGTGCCTTCGACTGCAGCGCGGAAGGCATGTTGGTAGCGGCTGTCCAACGCTTCCTCTCCAGGCTTGGTCATGACGAAAACGCGTCGCGGAGGCGCGGTTTGCACGACCTGGCGACCTAGTTCCGTCAGCCTGTCGACCGATAGGTCGGCGATGGTGCGGTTGTGTTCCTCCAGCGTCATCATGACAGGCGTGTCGAGGTACATCGCCAGCTTCATGTCGGTGAAGCCGATGGCGTAGGCGGTCTCCTGAATCCGCTCCGCTACGATATCGTTCTCGATCACGCCGTACTGGCGCATCTCGTATTGAGATCCGGCGCTGGTGGAATGTTCGGGGCCCGGTTCGTGGAAGGCGGCGCGGCCTCCAGGTTTGAGCACGCGATAGAATTCGGACAGCCAGGCCGCTTGATCGGCAACGTGGTGGAAGCTGTCGAAGCAGACCAGACGGTCAACGCTCTGGTCTTCGAGCGGGATCACGCCGTCACCGATTCTCTTGAAGGATACCGGGCGGCTTCGGAGGTAGGGGTGCTCGGAAACCGCCTTCCGCGCGACGTTCAGGGCCGCCTCGGAAATGTCCAAGCCGATCGCCTGGCAACCCATCAGGCCGAGGGCTTGCGACAGCCATCCAGTGCCACAGCCGAAATCAACCACGATCTGATCCGGCCTAGGCTCCAGCATTCGCAAAACCACGCTGTAGCCAGAAAGAATAGCGGGTGTTTCGTGCAGGTTGGAGAAGGGCTTGCGCAGGAAGTGCGACCAGGGGTCGGCCACGCTGGAAAAATAGCGATCGGCGCGGAGGGCATGATCGTCATGCGAGTAGGCTGCGATCAGTTTGACAACATCAACCCGCCCATGCCCGTCGACATAGAGGTGGGAGCGATCTTCCAACGCAGTGTCGACCATGAAGCCTCCAGGGGACTGGCACGCTGAACGGGACTTGAGGAAAGCAGGGTTAACGTAGTTAGGATAGCGCTGTTTTGGTTTTTGGCTTGTTCGATCTTGTCGTGCGTCAACGGGGCTCGCGCTCGGCCCAGCGCAGCATCGGGATCAGGGGCACGCCCCAGCCGATGCCGGCGACCGTGAAGAAGATCAGGTCCAGCCACCAGATGTCGGGCAGCAGGTCGTTGAGGGTCACCGCGCCCCAGACCCAGAAGGCCAGGAACAGCAGGACGCCGATGGCGGCGATGAAGCGGCGCGCGCGGGGCGGCATTAGCGCTTGCTCCTGAACAGGAAGAAGGCGACCAGGCAGATCACGGCGGCGACCATCGACCAGACCGTCCAGAGCCAGTCACCCAGCGTCGCCACGGCAAAGACGCGGATGGCCAGGAAGGCCCCGCAGCCGGCGCCGACCGCGGCGACCAGAATGGTCCCCCCGAGGCCTCGACGGCCTGTCAGCAGGTCGGCGATCCAGGCCAGAACCAGAGCGCCGACGACGGCGATGGCGATATCCGCATATGGCGCCACGGGCGCTCCTTCAGAATGGTGCGACGCTCTGGCGTCGAAAGCGACTCGATCTTGCCGCGCTTGAGGGGCATACCGCCCCGGTCGCCCGGTGGGTTTGGCGACAGTGTATCGGGGCGAACGGCAGGCGTCGAATGAACCGTTTTGTAAATCAGGATCGCAGCCGCGCGGTGGCGTTGTGGCTGTTCTTCAGCGCGGCCATGGTCTTCGCCATGGTGGTCATCGGCGGCGTGACGCGCCTGACGGGCTCGGGCCTGTCGATCACCGAGTGGAAGCCCATCATGGGCGCCATCCCGCCGCTGAACGACGCCCAATGGGCCGAGGTCTTCGACAAGTACAAGGCCATCCCGCAGTACGCCCAGGTCAACGCCGGCATGAGCCTGGGCGAGTTCCAGGGCATCTTCTGGTGGGAGTGGCTGCACCGCCTGTTCGGACGGCTGATCGGAGTGGTCTTCGCGGTCCCCTTTGTCATCTTCCTCGTGATCGGGCGGATGCCCAAGCGGCTGATCGGGCGCTGCCTGATCCTTCTGGCGCTGGGCGGGCTTCAGGGCCTGATCGGCTGGTGGATGGTGTCCAGCGGCCTGTCGGAACGGGTTGATGTCGCGCCCGAACGGCTGGCGACTCACCTGGGCCTGGCCTTCCTGATCTTTGCGGGCCTGATCTGGACCGGGCTGGAAGCCTGGAGCGGATCGGATCATTCGCGCTCGCCGCGCGGCTGGACCTGGGGCGCCGGGCTTCTGCTGGGCGCCGTCTTCCTTCAGTGCCTGCTGGGCGGGCTGGTGGCCGGGGCCAAGGCGGGCTTTGTCTTCACCGACTGGCCGATGATGAACGGCGCGGTCTTCCCGCCGGTCGAGTGGGGCATGGGCGGGCTGGCCTTCCTGCACGATCATGGTCTGGTGCAGTTCAATCACCGTCTCGGGGCCTATCTGCTGCTGGCGGCAGGCACGGCCTATGCGATTCACGCCTGGCGCTGGCGGCTGGCCGAGGGGCTGGGCGTCTCGGCCTTCGTGCTGGCGGGCTTGCTCTGGGTTCAGGCGGGGCTGGGCGTCGTCACCCTGATGCACGCCGTGCCGATCGTCCTGGGCGCGCTGCACCAGGCGGTGGCGGCGCTGGTGCTGGGCGCGGCGACGGTCAACCTGTGGCTGGTTCGCCGCTCGCGCCCGCGCCTGTTCATGAGCGGACCGCGTTCCACGGTCCTCTGATCGCGAAGGTCAGGCCGGGGTACATGATGTTCACGAACAGGACGCTGCCGTCCGGCGAGAACACGGCCCCGGCGAACTCCGAGTTCCCGGTGAAGACGTTGCGGGCGATGGTGTAGAGGCGGCCGTCGGGCGTCACGCCCTTGATGTGGTTGCGCACCTCGTCGGAATAGTTGTCCTCGCAGACGATCAGATGGCCCCAGGGCGCGATGCACAGGTTGTCGCCCATGTTCATGGTGCGCAGGTCCGTGCTTTCGACGAACAGCTGGATGCGGCCGGGGTTGCGGTCCTCCTCGGCGCTGCCCTCATCGGGCGAGGGAATGTAGCGCATGATCTGGCCGCGGCGCAGCGGACCGCCGGAGGTGGCGGTCAGATAGAGCTCATTCTCGCCCCAGAAGATGCCTTCGCCGCGCGCCACCTTCACAGCGCCCGCCGCATGACCGCGTTTGCGCAGGTCGCCGGCGGGGTCCTCGACGTCCTCCATGTCGATCCATTCGACCTCGCGCCAGTCGTTGACGGACCAGGTGCGGGCGTCGTGGTTGGAGCTGTCGGCGCTTGCTTGCCCCTTGAAGGCCATCGCCTGCAGTCGCCCGCCGCGCGCCAGCTGACCCGGAACGGTCGGGATGAAGCGATAGAAGAGGCCGTCGCCCTGGTCTTCGGTCAGGTAGGCGATGCCGGTGCGCGGGTCGATGCAGACGGCCTCGTGATCGAAGCGGCCCATGGCCTTCAGCGGCACGGGATCGACCAGGACGGTCGCGTCGGCAGGCACCTCGAACACCCAGCCGTGGGCCTTGCTCACGTCGGCGTCGGCGGGGGTCTCGACCGTTTCCTCGCAGGTCAACCAACTGCCCCAGGGCGTGTGGCCGCCGCAGCAGTTGGTCGAGGTGCCGGCCAGCGACAGGTGTTGACGCACAGTCCGGCGGGTTTCGAGATCATAGACCAGGGTGGTCGTGCCGCCGGGCAGGGGGCGACCGTCCTTGTAGGTATCATAGGCCTTCGAGGCGTCCAGCAGGCCGAGGCGCTCATGATGGAAGCCGCCGGGGCCCATATTGCGGTGAAGCGCCTTGGACCCCTTCAGCTCGTGGTTGCGGACCAGGGCCACTGTGGTCGGCGTCAGGGCGAAACAGCCCATGCCGTCGGGCTGGCCGGGGACCAGCAGGCCGTCGTCCATCGTCTCGCCGCTCTGGGAGATGACCTGATAGGTGAAGCCCTCGGGCAGATCGAGCAGGCCGTTGGGATCGGCCTTTAGCGGGCCATAGCCCTCGACCTGATTGACGTAGGTCTCTTCGCTCGCGCCCAGATCGCGTCCCTGCGCGTGGACGTTGCGGGCGAAGCCGGCGAAGGCGAAGGCCGCAGCCCCGGTCGAGATCAGTTGGCGGCGCTGCAGACGCATAAGACGACTCCGATAGGTTCGAAGCCGCTTAGAGCGGGCGCAGACGACAGCGCCGTCAAGCTAATGTGACGGTTACGCGGCTGTGGCGTTCCGTCGCCGGATCAAACGGTTGATCAGCCGATCTTCACCCGCGTTGCGGCTTCCGGCAGGTCTTCGCCGAAGGCGCGCTGGTAGAACTCGGCGATGGTGGGGCGTTCCAGCTCGTCGCACTTGTTCAGGAAGGTCAGGCGGAAGCTGAGGGCCAGGTCGCCGCCGAAGATGATGGCGTTCTGGGCCCAGGTGATGACCGTGCGGGGCGACATGACGGTCGAGATGTCGCCGTTCATGAAGGCGTTGCGGGTCATGTCGGCGACGCGGACCATGGCGGCGATGCGGCGCTTGCCCTCGGCGTCGTTCCACTCGGGGATCTTGGCGGCGACGATCTCGGCTTCGACGTCGTGGTCGAGGTAGTTCAGCGTCGTGACGATGTTCCAGCGGTCCATCTGACCTTGGTTGATCTGCTGGGTGCCGTGATACAGGCCCGAGGTGTCGCCCAGACCGATGGTGTTGGTGGTCGAGAACAGGCGGAACCAGCGGTTTGGACGGATGACGCGGTTCTGATCCAGCAGGGTCAGGCGGCCTTGGGCCTCCAGCACGCGCTGGATCACGAACATGACGTCGGGACGGCCGGCGTCGTATTCGTCGAAGACCAGGGCGACCGGGCGCTGCAGCGACCAGGGCAGGATGCCCTCGCGGAACTCGGTGATCTGCTTGCCGTCCTTCAGGACGATGGCGTCCTTGCCGACCAGATCGATGCGGCTGATGTGGCTGTCCAGGTTCACGCGGACTAGCGGCCAGTTCAGGCGGGCGGCGACTTGCTCGATGTGGGTCGACTTGCCGGTGCCGTGATAGCCCTGAACCATGACGCGGCGGTCGAAGGCGAAACCGGCGCAGATGGCCAGGGTCGTCTGCGGATCAAAGCGATAGCTCTCGTCGATCTCGGGCACATGGCTGTCGCGCGTGTCGAAGGCGGGCACGACCATGTCGGAGTCGACGCCGAACGCCTCCCTGACCGTCACCTTGCGGTGCGGCTCCAGCGTGACCAGGGGATCGGGCGAGGCGTCGAGGGGGGAGGTCATGACAGGTCGATTAGCGCAGCACGACCGGGTGGTCGAGACCCAGACCGATGCGGGCGACGCGTTCGATCAGGAAGGGCAGGCGGGCGACGACGGGAATGGCGGCGCGGCGAGCCAGATCGGCCCCGGCGCCGGTGTTGCGGACGAAGCCGGTCAGGGCGCGAACGCGGCGCACCACGGCCTTGTCCACCGGACGGCGCAGGCGGTCGTAGTCCTCGATTCGGTCAGACTGGCCGCTGAGGAAGTCGGCGGCGCAGTCCGCGAAGACGAAGGCGTCCTCTATGCCCAGGTTCATGCCGCGGGCGCCGATGGGCGAATGGATATGGGCGGCGTCTCCGCCCAGGGCGATGCGGCCCAGGCTCATGGCCGAGGCCATGCGGTGCGAGATGTGGAAGTCCGAGCGCCACAGCACGGCGCCGGCGCGCCAGCCCTCGGGCAGGTTGTCCAGCAGCGGCGGGCCGAAGCCGATCAGGCGAAACCGCGCGCCGGAATAGGGCAGGCAGACGAAAACGGCGTCGTCGCGGAAATCGATCCAGGCCTCGTCCGACGGCGGGCCGTCCAGATCGACGTCGATCAGTTGCCACGGCTCGGTCCAGGCGTCGCCGGGGAAGCCGAGGTGAAGCGCCTTGCGCACGGTGGAGTGGGCGCCGTCGGCGGCGAACAGCAGGGGCGTCCGCACGCGCTCGCCCGACGACAGGACAGCGGTGACGGCGTCGGCGTCCTGCGTTACGGCGGTCAGGGCCAGGCCGCGCTCGACCGCGACGCCGCGCGCGGCCAGGGCCTCGGTCAGCAGGGCCTCGGTGCGGGCCTGCGGCAGGATGGCGAGGGGGAAACGCGCGCCGACGTCGAGGTCGTCCAGATGCACCTCGGCCAGGGTCTGGCCGTGCCGGTGGATATGCAGGCGGGCGACGGTTCCGGCCTCGGCCAGAATGCGGGCGGTGACGCCGGTCGGTTCCAGAAGGTCGAGGGTGCGCGGATTGACGCCCAAGGCCTTGGAGGTGGCGGTAGGCGTCTCAGCGGCGTCGATCAGACGAACAGGCACGCCGCGCCGCGACAGGAAGAGCGCCGCCGCCAGTCCCGTGGGACCGGCGCCGACGATCAGGACCTGGGGCGCGGCGCTCATGGCCGCCGGCTCAGCCGGCGCTCAGGGCCACGTCGACGTTGCCGCGCGTGGCGTTGGAATAGGGGCAGACCTGATGCGCCTTGTGGATAAGGTCGTCGATCACCGCCTGATCCAGGCCGTGGTCGGTGACGTGCAGGGTCACATCCAGGTTGAAGCCCTCGCCGCGGGTGTTCTTGCCGAAGCCGACGCCGGCGGCGACCTTGGTGTCAGGGCCGACCGGCGTGCCCGCCTTGCCCGCGACCAGCCGCAGGGCGCCGAGGTAGCAGGCGGCGTAGCCAGTGGCGAAAAGCTGCTCGGGGTTGGTGCCGTCGCCGCCCTTGCCGCCCATTTCGGTCGGGACGGACAGGCGCACGTCGATCTTGCCGTCGTCGGTGGCGGAGCGGCCCTCGTCGCGGCCGCCTCCCGATGCCGTGGCGTGGGCGCGATACAAGACTTCCATGAGGCGACTCCTTTGTGGATCGAAGGAATCGAATATGGGTCTCGGTGGTTCAGAAACAACGGTTCTGTGATTCGTGTAATCCACAAGCGGGTGTTAACAAATTGGACATCACTTCCGTCGGGGAAGAGGGCCATGCATACGAACGCGCAGTACTTCTGCTATGTCTATGACGCGCCTGAGGGCACGCCCAACATGTTTGCGCTGGATGCGGACAACTGGCTTGAGGCGGTCAGTGAGACGCGGCGCATGATGCTTGAGGACGCGGGTAGCGCCTTTGCTGAGATTTGGGACGGAGCCGGCGAGAGCATGACGCGCGTCGATCTGCCCCGTCCGTCGGGTTTGTTGAAGAGCCTTAGGCGTGGCCGGCCTTCTTCAAGGTTTTCCAGGCCTTGATCACCCGTTGAAGCTTGGCCTCAGCACCCCGGTCGCCGCCGTTGGTGTCGGGGTGGAACCGTTTCAGCAGTTCATGATAGCGGGCCTTGATCGCGGCCTTGTCCGCGCCGGGCTTCAGATCGAGGTCGGTCAGGGCCGCCAGTTCGATCTTGCCGATGCGGTGTTCCTCGGCCATGGCAGGGCCTGCTTCACGCGTGCGGCGCCCGAACAGGCCGAAACTGTCGCGCCATGACCCGGCGCCCTCGCTGTTGGCTGTCCCCATCTTGGCGGCGAAGGCGGCGGTTTCACGCGTATTCTTTCCGGCCTTCATCTCCCAGGTCGGGCGGCCGCCGGTCATGGCTTCGTTTTCCTGCGCCGCGCGGATTTGGCCTTCGCTCATGCCCGCATAGAAGTTCCAGCCCTTGTTGTACTGGCCCGCATGCGCCTGACAGAAGTCATAGAAGTCGGCCAGTTGCTCGCGCGATTTCGGCGCCTTTGCGGTCGCGGGACGGCTGCAGTCCGGCCATTGGCAGGGCTTTTCACCCGGCTTCAGGCGCAGGACGTCGGCATCGGCCTGCTCGTCCTCAGGCTTGGGCGGCTTCACGCGAATGTCGGTGAAGCGAGGCTTGTATTCAAATGACGCGGACATCGACCCAAGTGTAAGCTCGAATTGGACAGCTTCAAGGAACGACCGATGTCTGACGGCCCCGTGGCGGCACTTATCCGCGAAAAACTGACGACCGCCTTCGCGCCGCAACGGATTGAGCTGGAGGATGACAGCTGGAAACACGCAGGCCATCATCACGAAGGCGGCATGGACGCCAAGGACGGCGGCGAAAGCCATTTTCAGCTGACCATTGTTTCATCGGCCTTTGAGGGGCAGGGTCGTGTCGCCCGCCAGCGCGCCATCAACAACGTCCTGAGAGATGAATTGGCGGGGCCGGTTCATGCTCTGGCCGTGCGCGCCATGACGCCCGCGGAGGTCGGCTAGGGGCGCTTGTCCCGATCTGATACGTAGAGAACCGTATTCACTTCGTCTTAGAACCTTCACCCTAGCGTTCGCCGCGGACTGATTTGCAAAGGCGGGGGCTAGCGAATGGTAGGTTCTGACGGGATCAAGGGGTTGGACGGGCAGGCACCCGGTGAAGCCGCTCAGGCGCTGACGGCGATCCTGCAGACGCATTACCTACGCTATATGATCATCGTCAGCTGGGCCGTGGGCGTCGTCGCCACCGTAGGTCTGGTTCAGGGTCTGACCTGGTTCGTGGCCACATTGGCCGCCGGAGCCTTGCGCGGCGAGGTCGAGAAGCGCGTCAGCCAAAGGGTCGGCGCCGGTTGGGGCATGGTTTTCCCCGCCGTAGCGACGGTCACTACGGCGGTCTGGGCCGTGGCTCCGTTGTTGGCCTGGTTCTCGCCTGCGCCGTTCGGTCATGAGTTGGCGATCGCCTTGTTGGTTTCCGGCTACGTCCTGGTTTTCGCCCAGCTCCGCAGCTCGCCGCGTCAGGCCATCATGATTTCATCGCCGTATGGCCTCGCGGCGGCGATCATCGCAGTCAGCCTCGCGGGCGGGCCCCTGTTCTGGCCCTTCCTGGCCTTGGTGCCGTTTACTGCAGCCAGCCTGTTTGTTCTGGTCACCATGACCATGCTGCGCGAGGAGCGCATCCGCGCCTTCCAGGAGCATCAGGCCCATCTGATCGAGGAGTTGGAGGCGGCGCGCGACAAGGCGGATGCGGCGAATGAAGCCAAGTCCAGCTTCCTGGGCGTCATCTCGCACGAACTGCGCACGCCGATGAACGGGGTGCTGGGCGCCGCCCAACTGCTGAGCGCTACCCGGCTGGAGGGGACGCAGCGCGAGTATCTGTCGATCATCCGCAACTCGGGCGACAATTTGCTGAGCCTGCTGAACGACATTCTCGACATGACCAAGATCGAAGCCGGCAAGATGAGCTTCGACGTGGTGGATGTTCAGGTCGACGAACTGCACCGTCGCATCACCGGCCCGTTCGAGGCCCAGGCCGAGGCCAAGGGCCTGACCCTGGTTTCGACCTTCGAGGGCGAACTGCCGGCGGTGGTGCGGGGCGATCCGCTGCGGGTATGCCAGGTGGTGCAGAATCTCCTGTCGAACGCCGTCAAGTTCACCGACCAGGGCGAGATCCGATACGCGGTACGCGGGCGTCGAATTTCCGACCGTAGGGTCGGGTTCGAATTTTCGGTCACTGACAGCGGGACAGGGATCTCGCGCGATGATCTGGACCGCCTGTTCCAGCCTTTCACTCAGGTCGACAACTCCTCCACGCGCAAGTTCGGCGGCACGGGGCTGGGCCTGACCATCGCCCGGCGCATGGCTCACATCATGGGTGGCGATATCACCGTCACTTCGCGTCTGGGCCAAGGATCGACCTTCACCTTGTCGATCGAGGGGGAGGTGGTTGAGTGGGCCCAAGCCGAGGCCGCAGCTCCCAT
Source organism: Brevundimonas sp. (assembly GCF_032055285.1). Taxonomy (GTDB): domain Bacteria; phylum Pseudomonadota; class Alphaproteobacteria; order Caulobacterales; family Caulobacteraceae; genus Brevundimonas. The sequence goes on along the minus strand of NZ_DAMBRE010000004.1, from coordinate 208,569 downwards.
CGACGCGGACGTTGAGGGCGGGGACTGCATGGATGTTCTGGTTGTCGAAGACCACCCCGTGAACCGTATGATCCTCGAGGCCTGGATGGGCTCTGCCGGACATCGCACCAGCACCGCCGAGAATGGTCAGTTGGCGGTCGATCTGGCCAAGAGCCAGAGGTTCGACCTGATCATCATGGACGTGAACATGCCGGTCATGGACGGGCTGACGGCGACGCGTCTGATCCGGGAAGGAAGGGGCGTGAACAGGGAGACCCCGATCGTGGTCCTGTCAGCATCGGCCCGGAACGAGGATCATGAAGCCGGGCTGGCGGCTGGAGCGGACGCCTATCTGAACAAGCCGATCGATTTCCGCAGTCTGGCCGGGTTGATGAGTCAGGTCCCCGGTGGGCGCGCCGCCCTGAGCCAGGCGGTTGCAGCGGTTGAAGATGCGGTGGCCGCGGCCTGAACCCGGAGCAATGCCTCGCACGGTCTAGGGCGTTCGATGATTTCAGCCGGATTTAGGCGTTGGGCGAGAAAAGCCTGACCGCCGGGGCTTCCATTCGCGGGGGCAGGCGCTAGACCCAAGGGCATGTCTTTCCTGCATGAAACCCTGACGCAGACGGTCGCCGCCGGTGAAAAACGGCTGACGGTCGATGCCGCCATTCTGGCCAAGCTGGCCGACATGGCCGGCGACTTTGCGATCAATCTGACGATCGCGGCGCTGATCTTCACCGCCACCCTGTTCATCGCACGCTGGGCGTCGGGGGTGACACGGCGGGTGCTGGGACGGATGCGGGCCTTCCGCCACGACCAGACGGTGCTGAGCTTCGCCGCCCAGGTCGTGCGGGTGGTGGTCATCATTATCGGTTTGATCGCCGTGTTGCAGCGGCTGGGCGTGCAAACGACCTCAATCATCGCGGTGCTGGGCGCGGCCTCCCTGGCGGTCGGTCTGGCGCTGCAGGGTACGTTGTCGAACGTGGCCGCCGGGGTCATGCTGCTGGTGTTGCGGCCCTATCGCGTGGGCGAGGTGATCGATGTCGGCGGCGCCTCCGGCACGGTGCAGAAGCTGGACCTGTTCACCACCCAGTTGTCGAACGCCAACAACCACAAGATCGTCATTCCCAACTCCAAGGTCCTGAGCGACGTCATCATCAATCTGACGGGCCAGCGCACGCGCCGTATCGAGATCAAGTTCACCGTTGGATACGGCGAGAACCTAAAGGACGCCTGCGAGGTGATCGCCGGCGTCGCCAGGGCGCACGGCAAGGTTCTGAAAGACCCCGCGCCCTGGACGGGTGTGACAGCCCTGCTGGACAGTTCGGTCGAGATCACCCTGCACGCCTGGGTCAATGTCGCCGACTGGTGGCAGAGCCAGGCAGACCTGATGCAAGGCGGCAAGGAGGCGCTGGACGCCGCCGGAATCGAGATACCCTTCCCGCACCAGGTCGAGGTGCCGGCCAAGGACGCCAAATTCGCCCGCATCGTCATGGCGCCGGCAGAACAACAGGAAGACTGACGCGTGCGTTACGACTTCGGATCGGACAATACGGCCGGGATGGCTCCGGCTGCGCTGGAAGCCCTGGCGGCGGCCAACTGCGGTTTCGCGCGGGCCTATGGCGCCGACAAGACCTCGGCGCGGGCGGCTGATCAGATCCGCCAACGGCTGGACGCCGACGCCGAGGTGCGCTTCGTCTTCAGCGGCACGGCGGCCAACGCCATTGCGGTCTCCATGCTGGCCCGGCCCTATGAGGCGGTGGTGACCCATCATGCGGCCCATATCTGCACAGACGAGACGGGGGCGCCCGGCTTCTTCGGTCAGGGCGTCGGCTTGATCGGCCTGCCGGGCTATTCGGGCAAGATCGACGGGCTTGCGCTGCGCGCCGCGCTTGAGGAGCCGGTCGTCGGACATCGTCAGCCGGCGGCGGCGCTGAGCGTCACCCAGGCGACGGAATACGGCGCGGTCTATTCCGAAGAAGAGCTGCGCCACCTGATCGAGCCGGCGAAACAGGCCGGGCTGGGCGTGCACATGGATGGGGCGCGACTTGCCAACGCTGTCGCGGCAGGCTTCGACCTGAAGGACATTCCGCGTCTGGGCGTCGATGTTCTGGTGTTCGGCGGGGCCAAGGCGGGCGCGAACTGCGCCGAGGCCCTGGTCATCTTCAACAAGAGCCTGACGCGACGGATCGACAACCGGCTGAAGCAGGCCGGGCAGACGGCCTCCAAGGGGCGGTTCCTGTCGGCGCCGATCCTGGGCCTGCTGGAATCGGGGGCGTGGGAGACCGGCGCGGCGCACGCCAATCTGATGGCCCAGCGTCTGGCCGAGGGGATCGAGGAGCGCTCGTCCTTCGTCCTGGCCCATCCGGTCGAGTCCAACGCCGTCTTCGTGCGGATGCCGGACGAGGCGCATCAACGCCTGAACGCCATGGGCTGGGCCTGTTACCAATTCGACGACGGATCGGTGCGGTTCGTCTGTTCCTGGGCCACGACCGAGGGAGCGGTGGACGAACTGCTCGAAGCCATCGCGAGCCTGAACTGAATGTTGCTTTCTCTCCGGCCAGGCGCAGCCCATATGCTGGAGCATGAAGATGCGCGGTGAACGATCGGGCCGACGGGGCGACTCCACGGTCAAGGCGATGGCCGCCGGACAGGCCGAGGTGAAGCAGGAGGCGCCGCCGACCCATCAGGCGCTGGCCGATCTGCTGCGCGTGGTCGCGCGCTCGGGCGCGCCGCAACTGCCGTGGCGCGTGAGCGGCGCGATCGGACTGACGCTGGCGGGCAAGGCGCTGGGCGTGGCGGCTCCGCTGATTCTGGGCGCGGCAGTCAATCATCTGGCGGCGGGGCAGGGCGCGGCGGCGGCCGTGGGCTGGGGCTTCGCCGCCTTCGCCGTGGGTTGGGCCGTGGTGCGGTTCCTGTCGGCCGCGACGCCGCAACTGTCGGACGTGGTGTTCGCACCGGTTCGGGCGGCGGCGCAGCGCCGGACGGCGGCGGAGACCTTCGCTCACGCGCTGAGCCTGTCGCTGGACTTTCACCAGACCAAGCGTTCGGGCGCCCTGTCGCGGGTCATGGATCGCGGCTCGCGGGCCGTGGACTTCCTGCTGCGGATTCTGGTGTTCAACCTGGGGCCGACCGTGGTCGAACTGGTGCTGGCGGCGGCGGTGCTGAGCGGCAAGTACGACTGGCGGTTCGGCGCGGTGGCGATCGGGGTGGTGGCGGTCTATGCGGTCGCGACCTTCGCCATGGCCAACTGGCGACTGGAGCACCGACGCGCCATGAACGCCGCCGACAGCGAGGCGGCGGGTCTGAGCGTCGACGCCCTGCTGAACTATGAGACGGTCAAGTCGTTCGGGGCCGAGGGACGGGCCGCCGAGGCCTATGACCGGTCGCTGTCGACCTATGTGGACGCGGCGCTGAAGGCCAATACCTCGCTGGCGACGCTGAACCTGGTCCAGGGCCTGATCATGAACGTCGGCCTCGGGATCATGGCCGTCATGGCCGGGTTCGAGGCGGCGGCCGGGCGGATGGGGCCGGGCGACGTGACGGCGGCGGTGCTGATCATGATTTCCCTGTATGCGCCGCTCAACATCCTGGGCTTCGCCTATCGGGAAATCCGCCAGTCCTTCATCGACATGGAGGAGATGCTGAAGGTGACGCGTCAGGCGCCCCAGGTGGCCGATGCGCCCGACGCAGTCGCCCTGCCGCGTCCCGCCAGCGGCTGCGGGGCCGAGGTCGTGTTCGACCATGTCGGCTTCCGCCACGACGCGCGGGCTGCGGGGCTCGACGACGTCAGCTTCGTCACCCCGGCCGGCACGACCACGGCCCTGGTAGGGCCGTCGGGAGCGGGCAAGTCCACTATCGTCAAGCTGGCCCTGCGCCTTCTGGATCCGCAGGAAGGGCGCGTGCTGATCGACGGGCGGGATGCCCGGTCGGTGACGCAGGCCTCTCTGAGAGCCGCCGTGGCCCTGGTGCCGCAGGATGTGGCCCTGTTTAACGACAGCATCCGCGCCAACATCGCCTTCGCCCGGCCGGACGCCGACGAGGCGGCTATCTGGGCGGCGGCCGAGGCGGCGGAACTGGCCGACTTCATCCGCAACCTGCCCGAAGGCATGGAGACGCGGGTGGGCGAGCGCGGTTTGAAGCTGTCAGGCGGCGAGCGTCAGCGCGTCGGCATCGCCCGCGCCCTGCTGGCCGATCCCTGCATCCTGATCCTGGACGAGGCCACCAGCGCCCTGGACAGCCGCACCGAGGCGGCGATCCAGAAGACGCTGCGCAAGGCGCGGGCGGGGCGCACGACCCTGGTGGTGGCGCACCGCCTGTCGACCGTGGCCGACGCCGAGCAGATTCTAGTGCTGAAGGCCGGGCGGATCGTCGAGCGCGGGGCCCATCACGAACTGGTGGCGCGTCAGGGCGGGGAATACGCCAGCCTGTGGCGCAAGCAGACGCGCGGCGCGAAAAGCCAGGTTCAGTCGGACTGAGCCACGCCCGGAACCTTGGCCTTCAGCACGTCCTTGAGGCTGGCCAGGACCTGGGTGCGGGCCTCGGCGGCGTCGGTGGGCAAGGTCAGCAACAGGCGCAGGGCCTGGGCGTGGACGGTGACGATGCGCCAGTCGAAGGGCCTGTCCTCGGGCGCCGCGTCGATCAGGTCGCACAGGTTGGCGGCGGCGGCGCACAAGTCTTTCAGCTCGAACGGGCCGGCGGCGTCGATCACGGCGCTGGAATGGTCATAGGCCTGATCGAGGACGCGTGAGGCTTCCTCGAGCGCGGCGGCCGGTTGCAACGCGGCCAAGGCCGCGACCTGTTCCTCGATCACCGCCCGGCTGCGCGTTTCCATCTCGGCCAGGTTGGCCTTGGCCTGGGCCAGGGCGACGCCGGCGCTGACGCCGCCGGGCTGGTCGATCAGGGTAGAGAGGCGCGAGCGACGGCGGTTGTGCGTGATGACGGTCATAGTTCGATCGACGCTCTGCGTTGAGTTTCGAATTCCGCCTTGCGGATTTCCTCGACGCGGCGCTCGGGGCCGTCCCAGGGAACCGCATGGAAGCGACGATCAGGCCCGAAATAGTCGCCGACTTCAAGGAAGGGGCGAGCGTCGCGGGCGACCCAGACGATGCGTTCCAGCAGAACGCCGGCGCTGAACGGCTTGGTGATCAGGAAGTTGGCGCCGCAGTCGCGGGCCTCGGCCACCTTGGAACGCCGCACGTGGGCGGCGGTCATGATGACCGGGGCGAAGGCGTTGGGCTCCAGTCCGGAGCGGCGCAGCCAGCGCACGAACTCATAGCCGCTCATGCCCGGCATTTCGCAGTCGACCAGGATCAGATCGACCGGATGGTCGCGCAGGACGGCGATGGCCTCGGCCGCGCTGGCGCAGGCGTGGCGCACCTTGATGCCGAAGCCGAGAATGGCCTGGGCCGTCAGCTCCAGCGCGAAGGGCGAATCGTCGATGACCATGGTCACCGCGCCTGCGAAGTTGAACACCGCGCTTTCGCGCAGCGATTCGCCGACTCCGTTCATGCCGCGCATGACGAGGCCCCGAGGTTCAGGGATGAGGAGGAACCGAATCGCATGGCGTCAGCTTCGGCGGCGCGACGCCGCCGCGCAATGCGCGATCAGCCCAGACGGCCGATGGCGTAGAAGCGGTCGGCGCGGGCCTTGCGGATCTGGTCCGCCGACAGCGACGACAGGGACTTCAGTTCGTCTTCCAGCACGTCGCCGACGGACTTGATGGCCTGATCGCGCGCGGTGTGGGCGCCGCCCATGGGCTCGGGGATGACGCGGTCGACGATCTTCATCGCCATCAGATCGGGAGCGGTGATCTTCATGGCCATGGCGGCGTCCTTGGCCCGTGTGCCGTCGCGCCACAGGATGCCGGCCGCGCCCTCGGGCGAGATGACCGAATAGATGGAGTGCTCCAGCATCAGGACGCGGCTGGCGGCGGCGATGGCGATGGCGCCGCCCGAACCGCCTTCGCCCGTCACCGTGGCGATGGAGGGGACGCCCAGGGTCAGACCGCGCTCGGTCGAGCGGGCGATGGCCTCGGCCTGGCCGCGCTCCTCGGCGCCGAGGCCCGGATAGGCGCCGGCGGTGTCGACGAAGGTCAGGACCGGCAGGCCGAACTGCTCGGCCATGTCCATCAGACGGACGGCCTTGCGATAGCCCTCGGGGCGGGCCATGCCGAAGTTGTGGGTGATGCGGGTCTGGGTGTCGTGACCCTTTTCGTGGCCCATGACCACGACGGATTGACCGCGGAAGCGGGCCAGACCGCCGAGGATGGCCTGGTCGTCGCCGAACTGACGGTCGCCGTGCAGTTCCACGAAGTCGGTGAACAGGCCTTCGATATAGTCGACGAAGTGCGGACGCTGCGGGTGGCGCGCGACCTGGGTGCGCATCCAGGGGTCGAGGTTGGCGTAGGTCTTCACCCGCAGGGCGTCGGCCTTCTTGCGCAGGGCGGCGATCTCGGTCTCGAACGAGCCGCTGGTCGGGGCCAGATGCGACAGCTCCGCGATCTTGGCTTCCAGCTCGGCGATGGGCTTTTCGAATTCGAGATAGTGCGTGGCCATAAGGCGTCCGTGAGGAGAAGCGCGGTTGGCGCTACGGAAAGCGGCGGAAACTAGAGCGGTGAACGCCGCGGGGCAAGCCGGGTTCAGTCGTCCTTCGCCAGGGGATGTTTGGAATGCACGACCTGGGCGAGGCGGTCGGTCGCCACGTGGGTGTAGATCTGGGTGGTTGAGATGTCGGCGTGGCCCAGCAGGGTCTGGACCACGCGCAGGTCGGCGCCGCCTTCCAGCAGGTGGGTGGCGAAGGCGTGGCGCAGGACGTGGGGGCTGACGCGGGCCGGGTCGATATTGGCCGCCAGCGCCGCCTGATCCAGCAGTTGGGCGAAGCGGCGAGGCGTCAGGCAGCCGGTCTTGCCGTGCGAGGGGAAGAGCCAGACGGTGTCGGGTGTGTTCGGCTTGCGCGCGGCGTCGCGGGCGTCCAGCCAGGCCTTGATGGAGTGGCGGGCCGCGGCGTTCAGCGGGGCCAGCCGCTCCTTGCCGCCCTTGCCGCGCACGATCAGATAGGCCGGATCGCGGCGCACGGCCTCGACCTTGAGCGCCAGCAGCTCGGACACGCGCAGGCCTGAGGCGTAGGCCATTTCCACCAAGGCGACGAGACGCAGGCCCGCCGCGCTGTCGGCGGCGCCGGCGGCGGCCAGCAGGGCCTCAATCTCGTCGCGGCTGAGGGTTTTTGGCAGGCTGCGGCCCTGTTTGGGGGCGTCGATGCGGCGGGAGGGGTCGTCGCTGCGCCAGCCTTCGCCCAGGGCGAAGCGGTAGAACTGACGCACGGAAGATCGCCTGCGCGCCGCCGTGGCCGCCGACAGGCCGCGCCGGGACAGGTCAGCGAACCAGGCCTCGACCGCTTCCTGAGACGCGTCCATCAGGCCGCCAGCATCCGACAGCCAGACCTCGGCGTCGGCCAGGTCGCGGCCATAGGCGGACAGGGTGTGGGGCGAGGCGTCGCGCTCGACCGCCATCATTTCCAGAAAGGCCTCGACCTGGGGCGTCATGCGGCGCGCTCAACACAGGTGTGGAGCGAACGGCCGGGTCGTGTAGAGAATAGTGGAACCATGCCTGCCGACGCCTCGCCCGATTCCTCGCCCCTGTCGCCGTCCTTGACGCCTGACCGCACCATAAGCCTGGTGGGGCTGATGGGCGTGGGAAAATCGACGGTGGGACGCAGACTGGCGCAGCGGCTGGGTCTGCCCTTCCACGACGGCGACCACGAGATCGAGGCCGCCGCCGGCATGAGCGTCAGCGAAATCTTCGCCAGCCGGGGCGAGGCCGAGTTCCGGGCGGGCGAGGCGCGAATCATGCGCCGCCTGCTGGAAGGCCCGCCCATTGTCCTGGCGACCGGCGGCGGGGCCATGATGAACCCCGAGACGCGGGCATTGATGAAGAAGCATTCGGTCAGCGTCTGGATGCGGGCTGACCTGAAGGTGATTGCCGAACGCGTGCAGCGGCGCGACACCCGGCCCCTGCTGCGCGGACGCGATCCGCTGGAGGCCCTGAGCCAGCTGGCCGAGGCCCGCTACCCCATTTACGCCGAGGCCGACCTGACGGTGGACGTCGGCGGCGGCTCGCACGGCCAGGCGGTCGAGGCCATCATTCGAGAACTGCGGCGCCACGCCCGCGAGGAGAGCAAGCGATGACGACGACGATCCCGGTCGGGGGCGAGGGCTTCGCCGCCTATGAGGTCGTGGTCGGGCGCGGGCTGCTGAAAGAGGCCGGGGCGCGGGTCGCGGCGTTGAAGCCGACGCGGGCCTTTATCGTCAGCGACGAGACGGTGGCGGCGATCCGCGGCGAGACTGTTAGGGCGGCGCTGGAAGGCGCGGGGCTGGCGACTGGGATCGTGACGGTTCCGGCGGGCGAGGCGTCCAAGTCGTTCGAGCAACTGGAAGCAGTGCTGGATCGGCTGCTGGCCGAGGGGCTGGATCGCAAGAGCCTGGTCGTGGCCCTGGGCGGCGGGGTCGTGGGCGATCTGGCCGGGCTGGCGGCGGCCCTGTTCATGCGCGGCATCGACTTCGTGCAGGTTCCGACGACCCTGCTGGCCCAGGTGGATTCCTCGGTCGGCGGCAAGACGGCCATCGACACGCCGCGCGGCAAGAATCTGATCGGCGCCTTCCACCAGCCGCGTCTGGTGCTGGCCGACATCGAGGCCCTGGCCACCCTGCCGGTGCGGCAGGTGCGCTCGGGCTGGGCCGAGGTGCTGAAGCACGGGCTGATCTGCGACGCGGCCTTCTTCGACTGGCTGGGCGGAGAGGGGGCTTCGGGCGCCGAGGGCGACCCAGACGCCCTGGAGCGGGCGGTGATCCGCTCGGTCGAGATCAAGGCGCAGATCGTCGGCGAGGACGAGAAGGAGGCGGGGCGGCGCGCCTTGCTGAACCTGGGGCATACCTTTGGGCACGCACTGGAGGCCGAGCTGGGTTTTGGCGACGCCCTGACCCACGGCGAGGCGGTGGCCCTGGGCTGCGCCATGGCGTTCCGGTATTCGGCGCGTCAGGGGCTGTGTTCGGCGGCGGACGCCGAGAAGGCCGAGGTCGGGATCAAGGCGGCGGGTCTGCCGACGCGGCTGGCCGATGTGGGTCAGGTCTTTGACGCTGACGCCCTGATCGGGCGGATGGCCGGGGACAAGAAGGCCGAGGGCGGACGGCTGACGCTGATTCTGGCGCGGGCCATCGGCGACGCCTTCACCGACAAGGACGTGGACGCCGAGGCGGTGCGGGCCTTCCTGATCGAGGAAGGCGCGGCCGCGTGAAGTTGAGCCCCGTCGTTCTTGAAAATCGCTTTGTTCGGCTGGAGCCGTTCACGGCGGGGCTGGAGGGCGAGGTGAGGGCGGCCCTGGACTGTGATGCCGAGGCCTGGAACGGCATGGTCGGCGCGGCATACGGCGAGCATTTCGACGGCTGGTGGGCGGCGGCGCTGCAGGCGATGGCCAGCGGCTCGCGCATCGCCTTCGCCGTGCGGCGGCTCAGCGACGGCGCGGTGGTCGGCACGACCAGCCTCTATGAGATCAAGCCGGAGCATCGGCGTTGCGAGATCGGCTCGACCTTCTATCGGCCCGATGCGCGCGGCGGGGCGGTCAATCCGGCGTGCAAGCGGTTGTTGCTCGACTACGCCTTTTCCAGCGGCGCGGTGCGGGTCGAGATCATCACCGACGCCCAGAACGCCGCCAGCGCCGCCGCCATCCGCAAGCTGGGCGCGCGCGACGAGGGCGTGCTGAGGAAGCACAAGATCACATGGACCGGCCGCGTGCGCGACACGGCCCAGTTCGCGGTTCTGGACGAGGACTGGCCCGAGGTGCGGGGCAGGCTGGATGAGCGGCTGGCGAAGTTCGCCTAGTCCACGGCCCGGCATTCGGTCGGTTCGCGACCGTCGGCGGTCCAGGTCGACTGAACGCCCTTGCCGCGCAGCTCGTAGCCGCTGGCGCGATACCAGATGCCGTCAGCGGCGCGTTCCTGGAACAAATCGACCGCTTCGCCCGACGAGTTGCGCACCGTCGCCATCCGGCGCGGATTGTCGAAGTCCACCGACAGGCGCTCGCTGTTGTTGCACAGATAGACGGTGCGGATGACGCGGTTCAGGGCGCGGTCCTGAAGCTCGGCGCCGGTGCGTTTGCGGGCGGTCTGGGCCTCGACGGCGCGTTCGCGCACGGCGTCGCCGTCGGTTGGGGCTTCGCGAGGTTCCGGCCCGCAGGCGGCGACCAGGGCGGTCAGGATGAAGGCCGGAGCGGCGCGAAGGAGCGGGTGCGACAAGCGGAGGCCTCCAAGGTCAAGCTTATCGCGTCAACGTCCCGCAGCGGCGCGTGTTCCGCGTCTCGCCCGGAAGAAGGCGCGCAGGGCGTCGGCGGCGGGCTCGGCCAGAACACCGCCCTCGGTCGTCGGTCGCCAGTGGCAGGTCGGCTGATCGAAGAAGCGCCCGCCGTGGATCACCGCGCCGCCCTTGGGATCGTCCGCCCCCCAGACCACGCGGCCGATGCGGGCGTGGCTGATCGCGCCGGCGCACATGGCGCAAGGTTCCAGCGTGACGTAGAGGGTGAGGTCCGTAAGGCGATAATTCTGCAACTTCGCCGCCGCATCTCGCAGGGCGACGATTTCGGCATGAGCTGTCGGATCATGGGCGGTTATGGGGCCGTTTTGCCCGCGACCAAGCACTTCGCCGGTCATTTCGTCGACAATTATCGCGCCCACGGGCACTTCGCCCGCTTGCGCCGCCGCTTGCGCCAAGTCGAGCGCCATGCTCATGAACCGCTCATCATGGATCGCCATCCCAAAGACAACGACAAGAAGCCCCGCTCCCGTCAAGACGACGGCCCGCGCGGCCCCCGCAAATTCGCCGACGCGCGCCCGGACAAGGGCGGCTTCGGAGACCGGAAAGGCCCGCCGCGCGGCGATCGCAAGGATGATCGCGGCGACAAGCCTTTTGTGAAGGGCGCCGGCAAGGGCGGGCCGAAAGCGGCCAAGGAACCCGTCGCTCCGCTGCGCAGCGAGCGAATCGCCAAGGCCATGGCCCGCGCCGGCATCGCCTCGCGCCGCGAGGTCGAGCGCCTGATCGGTCTGGGCAAGGTGGCGGTCAACGGCCGCATCCTGGACACGCCGGCGACCCTGGTGACGCGCGACGACGTCATCACCGTGAACGGCAAGCCCATGGGCTCGGCTCAGGCGACGCGCGTCTGGCGCTATCACAAGCCGGCAGGTCTGATCACCAGCCACAACGATCCGGCGGGCCGCCCGACCGTGTTCGACGCCCTGCCCAGCGGTCTGCCGCGCGTGATCTCGGTCGGACGTCTCGATCTGAACACCGAAGGCTTGCTGCTGCTGACCAATGACGGCGAGCTGAGCCGGGCGCTGGAAATGCCCGACACGGCCCTGGTGCGCCACTATCGCGCCCGCGCCCGCGGCCGCATCACCCAGGAGCAGCTGGACAAGCTGAAGACCGGCTGCACCATCGACGGCGTCCACTACGGCCCGATGGAAGCGACCATCGATAAGGCCAAGGAAAAGGGCGAGGGCGAAAAGTCGTCGGCCAACCTGTGGATTAGCGTCTCGATCACCGAAGGCAAGAACCGCGAGGTCCGCAAGGTGCTGGAGTCGGTGGGGCTGACGGTGAACCGCCTGATCCGTCTGGCCTATGGCCCGTTCCAGCTCGGCACCTTGCCGGTCGGGGCGGTTGAGGAAGTCGGCCCGCGCGTCATCCGCGAGATGCTGGCCGACTACATCCGGCCCGAGAACCTGCCGACCGGCAACACGGTTTCGACCCCCGCGCCGATCCCCGGTCGCCGCACCTCGTCGCCGATCGTGACGGGCAAGTCGGGCTCGGCCATGTCTGATCCGTCGCGTAAGCCCAGCCGTGTCCGCGCCGCCACGGAGGCGCAGGCCGACGCGGTCGACCGCCGCGAGCGCCCCGCCAAGAAGGAAGGCTGGGCCAAGGCGACGCCGAAGTTCGAGCACACCAAGACCTTCAAGCCGCGCGCCCGGCCGCAAGCCGCCGAGGGCGGCGAATGGGCGGATCGTCCGCGCAAGCCCTTCAACCGCGAGCCCCGCAGCGATCAGTTCATCGACGACCGCCGCGCGCCGCGTGACGGCGCCAAGGGCGGGTTCAAGCCGCGTGAAGGCGGTTTCGGCGATCGGCCCCAGCGGGACTTCAAACCGCGTTCGGGCGGCAAGCCCGGCGGCTTCGGCGGCAAGCCGGGCGGCGGCTCGCGCCCCGGCGGCGGCAAACCCTTCGGCGGCAAGCCTTCGGGCGGTCGCGGCGGTCCGCGCGACCGCGGCTAAGGGCTGGACGGAGGGCTGACCATGGTCGAGGGCAAGGACGGCGCGCGTCTGGCGGGCCGTTGCCTGTGCGGGGCGGTGACCTTCACCGCCGCGCCGCAGGGCGGGATGCATGCCTGTCACTGCGAGAGCTGTCGCCGGATTTCGGGCGGGGTTTCGCTGAGCGTCAACTGCGGCGACAGCCTCGAGGTTGCTGGTTCCGTCGCCACCTACGACTCGTCGGAATGGGCGGAACGCCAGTTCTGCCCGACCTGCGGGACGGGCCTGTTCTGGCGTCTGAAGGCAGGGGGCATGACCATGGTCTCGGTCCAGGCCTTCGACGATCCCTCGGTCTTCGCCTTCGAGGACGAGATCTACATCGACTCCAAGCCCGCAAACTATGACTTCGCCGGCGACCGCCCGCGCCTGACCGGCGCGGAGGTCGAGGCTCTGTACGCGTCGGAAGAAGGCTGAACATGCGGATCGTTGCAGGCAGCCTGAAGGGGCGCGCCATCATCGCGCCCGAGGGCCAGAACACGCGCCCGACTTCGGACCGGGCGCGTCAGGCCATCTTCAACGTGCTGGAACACGCCTCCTGGGCTGATGGCCTGCACGAGGCGCGGGTCATGGACATCTACGCCGGGTCGGGCGCCCTGGGCTTCGAGGCCCTGTCGCGCGGGGCGGCCTTCGCCCTGTTCGTCGAGATCGACGACGGCGCACGCGGCGTGATCCGCGAGAACATGGACGCCTATGGCCTGTTCGGCCGGGCGCGCGTGCATCGCCGCAGCGCCATTGACCTGGGGGAGCGTCCCGGCTCGGTGGGCGAGGCCTTCGACCTGGCCTTCCTCGATCCGCCCTACGCCAAGGGCCTGGGTGAACAAACCTTGCAGCGGCTGCGTGAAGGCCAGTGGCTGAAACCCGGCGCCATCGTCGTGTTCGAGCGCGGCTCGGATGAACCGGACATCGACACGCCGGGCTATGAGCGTCTGGACGCGCGCGACTATGGCGCCGCGCGCGTCCTTTTCCTCAGGGTGTCAGAAGCCGCGTCCTGAGACGCGGTTGTCCAACTGGCTGCGCAGGCGGCTCAGGCCGTCGCGATTGACGACATAGGGGCCGCCGTTTCGCGACTTGATGACGCCCTTGCGCTTCAGGCTGCGCCATTGCTCGAGATTGCAGCCGTCCAGCACCCAGCCTTCGCGGGTGAAGCAGCGGGCGGCGATGATGCGGCCCTGATCGTCGCGTTCCAGCAGAATACAGCCGCCCTGGGCCAGGGCGTGGAGCGTGCGTTGTTCCGCACGGGAGATGTTCATGGGATTTCCAAGGCATGAGAAAACACGCGCCTTCGCCGGTTCGGCGGGCGGGCTCAAAAAGGCCTCGGACGTGCAGCGTCCGGACCTATGCCGTGGCTACAATCTCACGCATGGTTCGGTCCCATTGGGGGAATGACCGCCTTCTAGTCGAAACGGCGGTCCGCGGCTAGGCTCCGGGCCATGACTCAGCTTGATCGCCGCGCCTTTCTCGCCACGACCGCAGCTGCGACGGTCGCCCCATCTGTCGGTCGAGCCGGGACGGGCTGGGCGTCCCGATCCGCGATGCCCTGGCCGACGCAGGAGATCTATTGTGCGGCGCACGATGGACACATCACCGTCGCGGGCGGACTGGTGCGCGCCGCGACAGGCGGGCTGCACATCAACGACCGGACGGCGATCTACGACGCCGCCGCTGACCGTTGGAGCGAGGGGCCGCGTCTGCCGCAGCCGCGCCATCATCCGATGCTGGCGGCGGCGGCCGGTCGGGTCTGGGCCTTCGGCGGCTATGACCGCCGCGACGGCGGAGAATGGACCGCCATGACGGATGTCTGGGCCATCGATCGGGGCGTGTGGGCCCAGGTCGGGCAGATGCCGGAACGGCTGTGCGAGACGGTGGGGCTGTCGCTGGGCGACCGGGTGCATCTGGTCACCGGTCGTTCGCCCAAGGGCGAGGTCAACGGTCAGTGGAACGATCAGGGCGACGTGGCGACCCATCTGGTGTTCGACGCCGCCGCCAACCGCTGGGACAGGGCTCGACCGGCGCCCGTGGCCCGCAACAGCGCGGCGGGCGCTGTGCTGGACGGCAAGCTGTTCGTGGCCGGGGGGCGTACGGTCGAGGGCGGAGGCACGGGGCGACTGGACCGTTACGATCCAGCTGCGGACCGGTGGGACAAGCTGGCGCCCATTCCGGTCTCGCCAGCGACAGGGCGGCAGGTCGGCGGCGGGCTGGCTATGGCGGAAGTGGGCGGCAGGCTGGTCGCCTTTGGCGGCGAATGGTTCGAAGGGCGCGGGGGCGGGGTCTTCGCCGAGACCTGGATCTATGACCCGACGCGCGACGCCTGGACGGCGGGACCGCCGATGCGCACGCCGCGTCACGGCCTGGCGGCTGCCAGCGTTAACGGAACGGTTTACGCCATCGGCGGCGGCGAGGTGGCGTCGGGCGGCAGGGCCAGCGGGATCGTCGAGGCGCTCAGTCTCTGAGGCGCCGCAACGCGGCGGCCAGGCCCCGCGCCCCGGCCGTCACGTCCGCCCAGGTGACGTCGAAACCGTCATCGTCGCCGAAATAGGGATCAGCCACCGGCTGTCCCTCGCGGCCCTCGACGTGATCGAGCAGCAGGCTGAGATCCGCAGTGGCGTCGGTAGGGGCGAGGCGGCGAAGGTTGGCGAGGTTGTCCTTGTCCAGCGCCACCACGTGGGAGAAGCGGCGGAAGTCGGCGGGTTTTACCTGTCGACCCCGCAGGCTGGAGATATCGACGCCGTTCCTGCGGGCCACGGCCTGGGCACGCGGATCGGGCGGTTCGCCGACATGCCAGCCGCCGGTGCCGGCGGAATCGACCACCACGTCCAGCTTCAGGCGGCGGGCCTCTTCGCGGAAAGCGGCCTCTGCCAAGGGCGAGCGACAGATGTTGCCGAGGCAGACGAAGAGGACGGACGGGGTCATGCATCCTGCCTATCAAGGCGAGGCTCGCCGCGCCACCCGATCCCTTCGTCGCCTAGCGGCGGATCAGCTCTGGGCCAGGGTCTTCTTGAGCTCGTGTTCTGTCGCCTTCTTGCTCATGGCGGCGAGGAAGACCTTGAAGATCATGCCGCAGAAGAGGGCGGTCAGGGCGATGGTGAAGAAGGCCGAGACGGTCCAGTCGATGACCGGAACGCCGCTGGAGATGATGACGGGGCGATAGACGGCGATGCCGGCGATCACGACCCAGTGGCTGATGCAGTAGAAGCAGTGGAATAGGTGGCCGATCATATGGCCGACCTTGTTGGCGGCGGCCCGCAGCGGCGCGAACAGTTCGGTCTGGGTCAGGGTGATCGACACGCTGGCGGATGCGATGGCCAGGACCAGGCAGATCCAAAGGCCATGGGCGGCGGGGGAGGTCAGAATCTCGGTCATTGGGGCTCCAGGTAAATCATGTATCTTTAAAAGATACGTAATGTGCCGCGAAGGGTCAATGCGGCGGAGCGCATTGGCTAAATGGGTTAGCTGTGGGCGGGCATGCCGGCTTCGGCGCGGAAGCGCCCGGCGAGATCGGCCAAGGTGATGGCCCGGAACCCTTCGATCAGAACCTGTTCGGCGCGGTGCATGGCCGAAGCGACCGAAGCGTTGACGGCGCGCTCTACGGCGCAGTCCGGGGCGTCGTTATCAAAACCGATGGTGAAGAGACGCTCCGTGCCGACCGCCCGAAGGACGTCGAGGAGGGTGATCTTTTCCAGATCGCAGTCCAGCCGCCAGCCGCCGCCATGCCCCTTTTCCGAGCGGACGTAGCCGGCCTCGCGCAGACCCGCCATGGTGCGTCGCACGACGGCGGAATTGGTGCCCAGCATGTCGGCGACCTGCTCCGAGGTCATGGGCGTTTCGCTGCTCACCATATGAAGCAAAACATGAAGCATTCTCGACAAGCGGCTGTCTGTGCGCATGTTTTATCGCCTTCCGAATAGCTTCTCGAGGTCGTTGAGCTTCAGCTCCACATAGGTCGGGCGGCCGTGGTTGCACTGGCCGGAGTGGGGCGTGGCCTCCATCTGGCGGAGCAGGGCGTTCATTTCGGGGGCGGAAAGGACGCGGCCGGCGCGGACGCTGCCGTGGCAGGCCATGGTGCCGCAGACCTCGGCCATCCGCTCCTTCAACGACAGGGCGGCGCCGTGTTCGGACAGGTCGTCGGCGATGTCGCGGATCAGGCCCTGAACATCGGTGTCGCCGAGCAGGGCGGGGGTTTCGCGCACCAAGACGGCGCCAGATCCAAACGCCTCGACGATCAGGCCCATCTCGGCCAGTTCCTCGGCCTTGGCGGCGACGCGCTCGGCCTCGGCGGGGTCCAGCTCGACCACCTCGGGCGTCAGCAGGGCCTGACGGGTGACGGCGCCGTTGGCCATCTGGGTCTTCATCCGTTCATAGACGAGGCGTTCGTGGGCGGCGTGCTGATCGACCACGACCAGGCCGTCGCGGGTCTGGGCGACGATATAGGTGCCATGCAACTGGGCGCGCGCAGCGCCGAGCGGATAGTCGATCAGGTCGGGCGGGGTCTGGGCGCCGGGCGCGATCTGGTCGGCGTGTTCGGCCTGAATTTCTCCGAGGGTGCGGAAGCTGGGGGCGGCGGCTTCGCCGCTCCAGGTGTGCTCGACGCGGGCCGAGCGCTCGTTCAGCCCCGGCAGATTCTGGGCGGCGGCGGCCGGTTGCGACCAGCCCTGCCAGCCGCTCCAGCCGGGCGCCGCGTTGCCGAACGACTGGGCCGAGGGCGAGGAGGGGGTGTGGAGCGCCTCGCCGGTGTGGGCGCGGAAGCCGGACAGGGCGTCGGCGGCGACCGTGGTCGAGGCGCGGTGGCCCGCTGCGTGCAGGGCGTGGCGCAGGGCGCCGACGATCAGGCCGCGCACCAGGGCCGGATCGCGGAAGCGGACCTCGGCTTTCGCCGGGTGGACGTTCACATCGACATAGAGCGGGTCGATGTCGAGGAAGAGGGCCGCCGCCGGGTGCCGGTCGCGGGCCAGGAAGTCGGCGTAGGCGCCGCGTAATGCGCCTTGCAGCAGGCGGTCGCGCACCGGGCGGCCGTTGACGAACAGAAACTGGTGCGCCGCATTGCCGCGCGAATAGGTGGGCAGGCCCGCATAGCCGGACAGGCGTACGCCGTCGCGCTCCTGATCGATCAGCAGGGCGTTGGCCTCGAAGTCGCGGCCCAGCAGCGCGCCGAGGCGTTTCAGGCGGCCCTCGAAGCCCGGATGTTCGGCGGGCAGACGCAGGGTGACCTTGCCGTCCAGCGACAGGGTGAAGGCGACGGCTTCGTGGGCCATGGCCTGACGTTTGATCTCTTCCGAGATGGCCATGGCCTCGGACCGCTCGGACTTCATGAATTTGAGGCGCGCGGGGGTGGCGTAGAAGAGGTCGCGGACCTCGACCCGGGCGCCGTGCGGGCCGGGGAAGCCGGCGGGGGCCACAGGGCGCTGATCGCCGCCATCCACGGTGACAGCCCATGCGTCGGCTTCGTCGCGGGCGCGGGTCGTGATGGTCAGGCGGGCGACCGAGCCGATGGAGGGCAGGGCCTCGCCGCGAAAGCCGAGGGTGTGGATGCGCAGCAGGTCCACGTCGCCGGCGTCGTCGGGCTCCAGCTTGGACGTGGCGTGGCGCTCGACCGCCAGGGGCAGCTCGTCTTTCGGAATGCCCTTGCCGTCGTCGGCGATCAGGATGCGGGTCAGACCGCCGCCGTCCGCCTGGATCTCGACGCGCGTCGCGCCTGCATCCAGCGCGTTCTCGACCAGTTCCTTGATGGCGCTGGCGGGGCGTTCGACCACCTCGCCGGCGGCGATGCGGTTGACGGTTTCGGGGGGGAGGCGACGAATGGGCATGTGAGTCGCAAGATAGGCGGGCGACGCGCAGGGCGCACCTCTATCCGCATTTTTGCGCGAACGGGGCTTGAAGGTCAGCAATCGCAACTTATACTGTTGCAGTCCGAGCGGCGCGCCGACGGGCAGAGCAACCGTTTCTGGGCCTCGTGTCCAGTCCTGAACATCCAACGAGGTCCTCCCATGAAGATCAAAGCCGCCATCCTGGCCGTTTCGGCCGCCGCCCTGCTGGCCGCCTGCGGTCAACCTGCCGCTGACAAAGCTCCCGCCGCCGACGCCGCCGCGACCGCCCCGGTCGAGCTGAAGGCCCCGGCCGGCGTCTATGTCATGGACCCGACCCACGCCTCGCTGCAGTGGTCGCTGCCGCACAACACGATCTCGAACTACACGGCCCGCTTCAACAAGTTCGACGCCAAGATCACGCTGGACCCGGCCAACCTTGCCAACAGCGCGGTCGAGGTCAGCATCGACCCGGCTTCGGTCGACGCCAACTATCCGGGCGACTACACCGGCACCCACGCGGGTTCGGGCTTCAAGACCTGGAGCGAGGACATCGCCAAGAACAAGAACTTCCTGAACGCCGGCACCTTCCCGCAGATCACTTTCAAGTCGACCAAGGTCGAGCTGACGGGTCCGCGCACCGCCAAGGTGACGGGCGACCTGACCTTCCTGGGCGTGACCAAGCCGGTGACCCTGGACGCGACGTTCAACGGCGAGATCGAGAAGCACCCCTTCATGCAGGTCCCGACCCTCGGCTTCGCGGCTGAAGGCAAGTTCAAGCGCACGGACTTCGGCATGGCGCTGGGCCCGGTGGGCGACGAGGTCACCATCCGCTTCGACGCCGAGTTCCTGCAGCAGGTCGCTCCGGCCGCCGCAGCCCCGGCGGCCTAAGCCGGGACGAATGAGCGGGCGGGGCCGAACGGTCCCGCCCGTTTTTCAATGAGTATTCTGCGAGTTTCGCCATGACCGCGTCCGCCAGCCGCTACACCCCTGTCGCCATCGCCCTGCACTGGGCCATCGCGATCGCCATCATCGCCATGATCCCGATGGGCTGGTGGATGAGCGAGGCGATCAACGAGCCGGGCAGTCAGGCGCTGGCCTATCGCGTTTTCCAGATTCACAAGTCGGTCGGTTTCCTGATCCTGGCGCTGACAGCGCTGCGGCTGGCCTGGCGGCTGACGCACCGGACGCCGGGGATGCCGGCTGAGATGAAGACCTGGGAGACGTTTGCGGCGCGGGCGACCCATGCGGCCTTCTATGGGCTGATGCTGGCCTTGCCGCTGACGGGGTGGCTCTACGTCTCGACCGGCTGGGCGGTGGCGACGGACACGCCGCTGGCGGTCGCGACCAGCTGGTTCGGCCTGTTCACCGTGCCGCACCTGCCCTTCATCGGCGAGGCGGCGGCAGGCCTGCGCCGGGTCGTGGCCTATCAGGCCATGGGGGCGCACAGTCTGATGGCCTGGGGCGCGGTGGTGCTTATCGTGCTGCACGTCGGGGCGGCGCTGAAGCACCAGTTCATCAATCGCGACGGGGTTCTGGCCCACATGATCCCGGTGCTGAAGCACGGCGACGGCCGCACCGCGCCCGAGCCCAAACCGCTGCTGCGCCGGACCGAACGTCTGGCGGGCCTCGGCTTCATCGCCGCGCTAGCCGTGGCGGGCGGCATCGCGGCCAAGCCCGCGCCTCTGGCTGAAGGGGCAGGGGCCGAAGCCCATGCCGCGGCGGCGCCCGCTCAGGCCGAGGCTGCGGTCACGCCGGGGACGGCGTTGGCCTGGACCATCGATCAGGCGGCCTCGACCATCGAATTCACCGGAACCCACGCGGGCAAGGCCTTCAAGGGTCGGTTCGAGCAGTGGGAGGGGCAGGTCTGGTTCGATCCGGCCGATCTGGCGGGCTCCAAGGCCGTGGTTCTGGTCAAGACCGGTACGGCCAGGACGGGCGATGCGACCCAGGAAGGCAGCCTGACCGGCGCCGAGTGGTTCGACCCCAGCGCCTATCCGACCGCGCGGTTCGAGGCGGCTTCGTTCAAGGCTCTGGGCGGCAACCGTTATGAGGCGGCGGGGACGCTGCGGATCAAGGCGACGACCTTGCCGGTGGTTCTGCCCTTCACCTTTGACGAGGCTAACGGCGTGGCGACTGTGGCCGGAAAGCTGGAGCTGGATCGCACGGCGCTGGATCTCGGCATGATGTCTGACGCGGGCGGGGACTGGGTGTCCAAGGCGATTGGCGTGGAGATCAAGGTCAAGGCGAAGCGCTGACCTTCGCCGTCATCCCGGACGCCTCTAGAGGCGATCCGGGACCGCCCAAGGCGCTGCGTCGTGGGTTTGGGAATCTGACCGGAGGCGCTTCCGGCGGTCCCGGATAAGCGCTGCGCGCTTTCCGGGATGACGATCTGAGGGAGCGAGAAGGCGCTTAGGGGTTTGCCCGACTCCGCTTCGGGCGTTACAGCCTTCGGCTTCTCCTTAACGAGCGCCCGAAGAGCGACGCCATGCACGATATCCGAGCCATCCGCGACAATCCCGAAGCCTACGTCGCCGGCTGGTCGTCGCGCGGGGTGGATGACGCCCAGTCCGTCGTTGATCGCATTCTGGCGCTGGACGTGGACCTTCGCGCCGCCCAGACGACGGGGCAGGAAGCCCTGGCCAAACGCAACGCCGCCTCCAAGGCCATCGGCGCCGCCATGGGCAAGAAGGACATGGCCGAGGCCGACCGCCTGAAGGCCGAGGTCGAGACCCTGAAAGCCGATATCGCCGACGCGGGCGAGGCCGAAGCCGCCAAGGGCGCCGAACTGCGCGACCTGCTGGCGGGCCTGAAGAACCTGGCGGCGGACAACGTGCCGGACGGCGAGGACGAGAACGACAACGTCGAGGTCCTGACGTGGGGCGAGCCGCGCACGACCGGCCCGGCCAAGGATCACGCTGACCTGGGCGAGGCCCTGGGCCTGCTGGACTTCGAGGCTGCGGCCAAGATGTCCGGCTCGCGCTTCGCCGTGCTGAAGGGCCAGCTGGCGCGGCTGGAACGCGCCATCGGCCAGTTCATGCTGGACCTGCAGACCGGTACGCACGGTTATCTGGAAGTCGCGCCGCCTTACATGGTTAAGGACGACGCCATGTTCGGCACCGGCCAGCTGCCGAAGTTCGAAGAAGATCTGTTCCGCGCGGGCGAGCACCTGCTGATCCCCACCGCCGAAGTTTCCCTGACCAACCTCGTGCGCGAACAAATCCTGGGCGAAGACGAGGTGGCCGAGCCCATGCGTCTGACGGCGCTGACGCCGTGCTTCCGGGCCGAGGCCGGGTCGGCGGGGCGCGATACCCGCGGCCTGATCCGCCAGCATCAGTTTTCCAAGGTCGAGATGGTCTCCATCTGCCGTCCCGAGGATTCTGAAGCCGAGCATGAGCGCATGACCGGTTGCGCCGAGGCGGTGCTGCAGGCGCTGGAGCTGCCCTATCGCAAGGTGCTGCTGTGCAAGGGCGACATGGGCTTCTCGGCGCAGAAGACCTATGACCTCGAGGTCTGGCTGCCGAGCCAGAACACCTATCGGGAGATCAGCTCCTGCTCGAACTGCGGTGACTTCCAGGCCCGGCGCATGGACGCCCGGTTCAAGCGCGCGGGCGAGAAGAAGACCGAGTTCCTGCACACCTTGAACGGCTCGGGCCTGGCGGTCGGCCGCACCCTGGTCGCGGTGATGGAGAACTATCAGCAGGAGGACGGCTCGGTCGCCGTGCCGGCTGCGCTGCTGCCCTATATGGGCGGCCTGACCACGGTGGGTTCGGTTTCCAAGTAATGCGTATCCTTCTGACCAACGACGACGGCATCGAGGCGGAAGGCCTTGAATGTCTTGAAAAGATTGCCCGCACCCTGTCGGACGACGTCTGGATCGTCGCGCCGCAGACCGAGCAGTCGGCCAAGGGGCGCGGGATCACCCTGACCGAGCCTTTGCGGGTCAACCAGTTGGGCGACAAGCGCTTCGCCGTGACCGGCACCCCGACCGACTGCGTCATCCTGGCGGTCAACGACCTGATGCCCGAGAAGCCCGATCTCGTGCTGTCGGGCGTCAATCGCGGCCACAACGTCGGCGAGGACGTCAGCTATTCCGGCACCGTGGCCGGCGCCCTGCAGGGCATGGCCTTCGGCATCCGCTCCATCGCCCTGTCGCAGTCGCTGGAGCGCTTCCACGACGACGTGACGGCGCACTGGGAGACGGCCGAGGCCTTCGCCCCCGGCATCATCGCCAAGCTGCTGGAGCAGAAGTGGGAGGACGGCGTGGTCATGAACGTCAACTTCCCCAAGCTGCCGCCGGAACTGGTCAAGTCGGTCGAGGTGACCAAGCAGGGCTTCCGCGACATCGGCGAGATGCACGCGATCCGCCGCACCGACCTGCGCGGCCGCGACTACTACTGGATGGCCTTCCGCGGCGCGCCCCAGGAGCACGTCGAGGGAACCGACCTGCGCGCCATGGACGAGGGGCGCATCTCGGTCACGCCGTTGCATATCGACCTGACGCACATGCGCAGCGTCAACGACCTGAAGAAGGTGCTGGGCGGCGCGCCCCCCAAGGGACCGCTGGAAAAATGAGCCTGTCGGACGACCGTGCGGGCCGGTTGATCCTGTCGCTGCGGCGGCAGGGGGTGACCGACGCGCGGGTGCTGAAGGCGATGGAATCCATCGACCGGTCGCTGTTCGTCCACGAGAAGTTCCTGGATCAGGCCTGGGAAGACCAGGCCCTGCCGATCGACTGCGCCCAGACGATCAGCCAGCCCTATATCGTCGGCCTGATGACCCAGGCGCTGGACGTCCAGCCGCGTCACCGCGTGCTCGAGATCGGCACCGGCAGCGGCTATCAGTGCGCGGTGCTGAGCCGGCTGGCGCGGTTCGTTTATTCGGTGGAGCGCTACAAGAGCCTGCTGACCGAGGCCGAGGCCAAGCTGAAGCTGCTGGGCGTCGACAACGTCTTCACCCGCCACGGCGACGGCGGGCAGGGCTGGCCGGAACAGGCCCCCTTTGACCGGATCATGGTGACGGCGGCCTCGCCGCATGAACCGACGGAACTGTTGAAACAGCTGAAGCCTGGCGGGATTCTGGTGGCGCCGGTGGGCCGCAGTTCGGTGCAGATGCTGAACCGCTATACCGGTCAGGAAGACGGCAGCTTCCGCCGCGAAAGCCTGTGCGAAGTGCGCTTCGTGCCCCTGGTCGAAGGCACGGCCAAGGAGGGGTAGGGGCGTCAGTCGCTCTATCTCGGTCATCCCTGAAAGCCCGAAGGGCTTATCCGGGACCGCAGGAAGCGCTACCGTTCACTTCATGCGCGAAGACAGGCTCTTCACCGTCTATATCGTGACCAACACCACGCGCGGCGTCCTTTACGTCGGCGTGACGTCCGACCTGCTTGGTCGGGTCCAGCAGCATCGAGATCGGACCTATCCGGGCTTCAGCAGCCAATGGGGTCTGCGGCGGCTGGTCTGGTACCAGGTCTTCGACGACGCTGAATTCGCGATCAATTTCGAGAAGCGATTGAAGCGCTGGCGACGTGATTGGAAGTTCGACCTGATTGAACGAATGAATCCCGAATGGAATGATCTGTGGGAAGCGGCTTTCAGGTCCGATGGCGGCGTATTGGGCGGTCCCGGATAAACGCTACGCGTTTTCCGGGATGACGGTGAAGGCGAGATCGGCGCGCGGTTAACCTTTCCGCCCCACTTTGGCGCTGTTTGGCGGGTTGGCTTGGCGACGCTTCCGGGGCACACCGGGGGCAGAGGCAATTCAAGGTTAAGAAGGAGGGGCGCATGGGCGGCTTCACGGGCTGGATCAGGGCGGCGGTCGTCGTCGGCGGAGCGCTGACGGTCACCGCGTGTTCGACCTATCCGAATGAGCCGCGCTATTCGACGCGTCCCATGCCGGTCGGCGGGCAGGGGGGCTATCCCGCCCAGCCGCAGCAGCCAGGCGCCTATCCGAACAACAACCCCTACTACGCCCAGCCGTCGCAGCCGCAGACCCCGCCGCCCGCGCGCCCCTATGAGGAGCAGGGGCCACGCGCCCCGTCGGGCAGCATCGAGGGCGGCGGCCTGCCGCCCGCCGGCGGTCCGGCCTATCCCTCGACAGGGGCGCCGATCACGGTCACGCCTCCATCGCCCGCAGGCTCGACCAGCATGCCGGGGGCGACCTATGTCATCCAGCCGGGCGACACCATTTCGGGCGTGGGGCGCCGCTTCCAGACCCCGGTCCAGACCCTGATCGACCTGAACGGCCTGGGGCCGCGCGGCGCCATTACTTCGGGCCAGCGCATCGTCCTGCCGGACAGCGCCGTGGACACTGGCTCAGACCCCTATGCGACGGGCGCTTCGCCCGTGGGCGTGCGGACCCCCAACAACGGCGTCGCTCCGCCGCCCCCGCCGCCGCCCAGCGGCAATGCGGCCCTGCCGCCCTCGCGCGCGCCGGCGGCTACCTCCTCGACCCCGGCCTCGCCGGTGCAGGGCGCGGCCGTGGGGCAGGCCCTGGTGATGCAATGGCCGGTGCGCGGGGACATCCTGCGTCGCTTCGGCCCGGTCGGCATGGGAGAGCGCAACAACGGCGTCAACATCGGCGCCTCGGCCGGGACCGAGGTCAAGGCCGCGGCCGCCGGGCGGGTGGCCTATGTCGGCGACGACCTGCCTGGGCAGGGGTTGACGATTCTGATCATCCACCGCGACGGCTGGCGTACGGTTTATGGTCATCTGGGTTCGGCCACGGTGCGCGACGGGGCAGAGGTTCGTGCGGGGCAGGTTGTCGGCACGGTGGGATTGACGGCAGGCGACGGGCGGCCCTCGATCCACTTCGAAACGCGCCAGATGCGCGGCGATGATCCAGTCGCGGTCGATCCGATCAGCGTGCTGCCGCGCTGATGAGCGGCGGCCGGGCGTGTCCCGGCGGCATCGCCTGTGATCTAGAGGCGTCAGGCCGCGTTGCAAATCGGCACGGCGCACCCTAGGTTCCGCGCCTCAATTTCTTATGGGGCCCCCGTTCAAGGTCGGCCCGGTTCGGGGAGTTTCCATGCCTACTGGTTCCGAAGGCGGCCTGATGGCCATCGTGGTGCAGATCGCGCCGATCGTCGCGATCTTCATCCTGTTCTACTTCCTGATGATCCGCCCGCAGCAGAAGCGGATGAAGGCGCACCAGGCCCTGATCGCCGGCGTGAAGCGCGGCGACGAAGTCGTCCTGTCGAACGGCATGGTCGGCAAGGTGACGCGCGTGGAAGACGCCGAGGCCATGGTCGAGATCTCGCAGGGCGTGAACGTCCGTGTGGTCAAGGCGATGATCGCCGAGGTGCGCAATCGCACCGCCATCGCCGCCAACGACAAGGGCTGAGCGGCTTCTCGCCGCTGACGCCCGCCCGAAATAGAGCCCTGACATGATTCAGCTCGCGCGCTGGAAAGTCACCCTGGTCGTGCTGTCGCTCGTTGTCGGGCTGCTGCTGGCCTTCCCGAGCGTGCTCAGCCCGGCGCAGCGCGACGCGCTGCCCGGCTGGCTGCCCAAGAACGGCCTGAACCTGGGCCTCGACCTGCAGGGGGGCTCCTACCTCCTGCTCGAGGTCGATGTGCCGGAGATGCGCAACAAGCGCGTCACCAATCTGATGGAAGACGTGCGGGTCGCCCTGCGCGAACAGCAGATCAACATCGGCGCCATGCAGCGCGAAGCGGGCGGCGTGGTGGTTACGATCACCGACCCCGGTCAGTTCGACACGGCTTTGACCGAGCTTCGCACCCTGGCCCAGACGGGCGCGGCCGCAACCGGCCAGCCGGATCGCACGGCCACGCGTCTGAGCGGCAATCGCATTCGCTTCGCCTTCACCGACGCCACGCTGAACAGCATGGGCGCGACGGCGGTGGATCAGTCCATCGAGGTCGTGCGTCGTCGTCTGGACAGCTCGGGCACCAAGGAAATCTCCATCACCCGTCAGGGCGCGGACCGCATCGTGGTCCAGGCGCCGGGCCAGAGCGATCCGGCCGAGCTGGAGCGTCTGGTCGGCCGCACGGCCCAGCTGACGTTCCAGATGGTCGACACCTCGACCAATGGCCTGCAGGACGCCATGGCGGGCCGCGTGCCGCCGGACGCCGAACTGCTGACGGACGACCAGGGCACGCCCTATCTGGTCAAGAAACGCATCCTGGTCTCGGGTGAGAACCTGACCCGCGCCGGCGTCGGCTCGGATCAGAACGGCCGCCCGGCCATCGACTTCCGCTTTGACGGTCAAGGCGCGCGTCGCTTCGGCGAAGCCACCGCCCAGAACATCGGCAAGCCATTCGCTATCATCCTGGACGGCAAGGTGATTTCGGCCCCGACAATTCAGAGCGCCATCGCTGGCGGTACGGGCCAGATCACCGGCAACTTCTCGATCCAGTCCGCTTCGGAACTGGTGAACCTGCTGAACGGGGGCGCCCTGCCGGCGCCGCTGAAGGTTGAGGAACGCCGCGTCGTCACTGCCGAGCTGGGCGCTGACGCCGTGCAGGCCGGCATGGTTTCGACCATCATCGGCTTCATCCTGATCTGCGTCTTCATGATCGGCGCCTACGGCTTCCTGTTCGGCGGCGTGTCGGTGCTGGGTCTGATCCTGAACGGCATCCTGATCATCGCCGCCATGTCGCTGTTCGGCGCGACCCTGACCCTGCCCGGCATCGCCGGTCTGGTGCTGACCTTCGCGGTGGCCGTCGACGCCAACGTGCTGATCTTCGAGCGGATGCGCGATGAAGCGCGGGCCGGTCGTTCGGTCATCGCCTCGATGGACGCCGGCTTCAACAAGGCCATGGGTACGATCGTCGACGCCAACCTGACCACCCTGGTGGCGGCGCTGATCATGTTCATGTTCGGCGCGGGGCCCGTGCGCGGCTTCGCCTGGACGCTGACCATCGGCGTCTTCACCTCCATGTTCTCCTCGGTGATGGTCGCCCAGGTGCTGCTCGGGTATTGGCTCAAAGTCGCCAAGCCGAAAAAACTGCCGATCGCGGAGTGATGGCGATGCGTGGATGGCCCCTCATCAAACTGCTTCCGCAGAAGACGAACTTCCGGTTCGTCAAATACGCGCCCATCGCGGGCGTGATCTCAGTGATCCTGTGCGTGGCCGCGATCGTCGGCTGCTTCTATCCGGGTCTGAACCTCGGCATCGACTTCCGAGGCGGCGCCTCTATGGAAGTGTCCAAGCCCGCCGGCCAGGTGCTTGAACTGGACAAGGTTCGCGGCGCCGTCAGCGAGCTGGGTCTGGGTGATGTCCAGGTTCAAGGCATCGACAGCTCGGCCAGCGCCATCGTCCGCTTCCAGATTCCTGAGGACGAAGGCCAGAGCGCCGTCGTCGCCCGGGTCGAGAAGGCGATCGACGAAGCGGTCGGTGAGGTGAAATACTCGGGCATCAGTGTCGTCGGCTCCAAGGTCTCGGGCGAGCTGTTCACCAGCGGCCTTCTGGCCCTGGGCGCGGCCATCGTGCTGATGTTCATCTACATCTGGTTCCGGTTCGAGCCGCAGTTCGGCTTCGGCGCCGTGGCGGGTCTGGTGCACGACCTGATCCTGACCTTCGGCCTGATCGTTCTGTTCCGCTTCGAGTTCAGCCTGAACACCGTGGCGGCCATCCTGACCGTCATCGGTTATTCGATGAACGACACGGTCGTCGTGTTCGACCGCCTTCGCGAGAACCTGCGCAAATACAAGACCATGCCTCTGCGCGAGGTCATCGACCTGTCGCTGAACGAAACCCTGTCGCGGACCATCATCACCGGCGTCACCGCCGTCGGCGTGCTGGCGGTCCTGGCCCTGTTCGGCGGCGAGGCCCTGTTCGGCTTCTCCATCGTGCTGATGGTCGGTATCGTCATCGGCACCTATTCGTCGATCTATGTCGGCGCGCCGATCATCCTGCTGTGGGGCGTCAAGCGCGGCGGTTCCGTCGATGAGGACGCCAAGCCGATCAAGTTCGGCATGGCCAGCCGCCCCTAGGGCCGGCTCAGACCTGAAAAAGGCTCCTCCTTCCCCCGGGCGGGGAGGGAGGAGTAAGGTCACGCTTCCTGATTCCGACCCGGGGAGGGGCGCATGGCCAAACTGCTTTCCAACTTCAGAACGACCTTCCTGCTCAGCATCCTGCTGGCGGGCGTCATGATCTTCGCTTTCGGCCGCATCGCGCCGGGCGGATTCGATCTCGGTTTCGCCCAGGCGGCCTTCCGCTGGGTGCACGTCGTGGCCGGCATCCTGTGGATCGGCCTGCTCTACTACTTCAACTTCGTGCAGATCCGGGTCATGCCCGCGATCCCGGCTGAGCTGAAGCCCGCCGTCAGCAAGCACATCGCGCCTGAGGCCCTGTTCTGGTTCCGCTGGTCGGCGCTGGTGACGGTGCTGGCGGGGATCGCGGTCCTGTTCACGCGCGGCCACGTCTATGCCCATGAAGTCCTGACCTTCGGCCTGGCCGGCGGCCTGAACGCGGGCGACCAGCAGTTCACCCTGATGGGGATCGGCGTCTGGCTGGCCATCGTCATGTTCCTGAACGTCTGGGGCGTGATCTGGCCGAACCAGAAGCGCGCCCTGGGCATCATCGCCGTGGACGACGACAAGAAGGCCAAGGCCGCGCGGATCGCCATGCTGGGCAGCCGCACCAACCTCTTGCTGTCGCTGCCGATGCTGACGGCGATGGCCATGTATCAGACCCTGTTCGGCTGAGACTTGCGCCATTGCGTGCAATGGCCGATGGCCTTGCGCAATGACTGTTGATCTTGATGCCCAGGTCCGCGCCGCCGATCCCGACCGCTGGCTGTCCAGCCGGTTCGTGGCTGATGTTCAGGCGCGCGCGGACCTGATCGCCCTCTACGCCTTCGAGGCGGAGCTTCTGGCCATTCCCACCCGCGTCACCCAGCCCATGCTGGCCGAGATGCGCTATACGTGGTGGGCCGAGCAGATGGAGGGCGTCTTCGACAACACCCCGCGCGTCGGCCATCCGGTGCTGGAAGGCCTCACCGCCGCCGTCGCCCATCACGGGCTGGACCGCGCGCCCTTCGACGCCCTGATCGAGGCCCACATCGGCCGTGTGCATGGCGAGCCGCACGACCTGGACGCCTTCTACGTCGGCCCGATGCAGGTCGCCGTGCGGATGCTGGCGGGCGAGGGGCATCAGGCGGCCGTCGCCGAGGTCGGACGCCTGTGGGCCCTGTCGCAGACGGGACGGGTCGATGAGGCGAGGGCTCGGGCCGGCGCCGCCAACGCCGCGTTGAAGGGGCTACCGCCGGCCGCCTTTCCCGCCGTGGCCCATGCGGCGCTGATCCGCTCGGACGAGCCTGAGCCGGTGAAACGACTGCGGCTGTTCTGGAGCGTGCTGCGCGGCCGGGTCTAGATCGCGTTCAGCGGCAGTTTCAGGAAACGTTTGCCCGAGGCTTCGGCCGGGGGCAGGGCGCCGGCGCGGATGTTGACCAGCAGCGCCGGCAGGATCAGTTGCGGCGGCGCAAGCGTGGCGTCGCGCGCCTCGCGCATGGCGACGTAGTCGTCCTCGCTGCGTCCGGTCAGGTGGACGTTGGCCTTCTCCTCGCCCACGCTGGTTTCCCAGCGGAACTCGCTCCGGCCGTCCTTGGGTAGATAGTCGTGGCCGACGAAGACACGCGTGGCGTCGGGCAGGGCCAGGATCTTCTGGATCGAGCGATAGAGGGTCCGGGCGTCGCCGCCGGGGAAGTCGCAGCGGGCCGTGCCGTAGTCGGGCATGAACATGGTGTCGCCGACGAAAACGGCGTCGCCGATGCGGTAACTGACGCAGGCAGGCGTGTGGCCGGGCGTATGCAGGACCTCGACCGGGATTGAGCCCAAACTGAAGGTGTCGCCATCGGCGTAGGTTTCATCGAACACCACGGCGCCGGCACTCACGTCGCCAGCCTCGAACAGGTCCCCGAAGGTCTTTTGCACGCGTGTGATCTTTTCGCCGATGCCGATGGGGGCGCCGGTGCGGGTACGAATCACGTCGGCGCCGGTCAGGTGGTCGGCGTGGGCATGGGTTTCCAGCACCCGTTCCAGCTTCAGGCCGCATGTGCGCACAGCGTCCAGCACCCGCTCGATTGAACCGGTCGAGGTTCGGACCGCCACGGGGTCATAGTCCAGAACCGGGTCGATGATGGCGGCGGCGCCTGTCGCGGGATCGGAGACCAGATAGGTCACGGTGTGAGTCGCGGGGTCGAAGAAGCCGACAACATCAGGCCGGCCAGCGGGGAAGGGGGTCACGATGTCAGCCTCCTGGGTCGTGATCTTATACATTAGATATTGCTAATTTAACAAGTGCTAATATATTGGCGTCCATGATCGACTTGGACGCTATCAGACTGGGACGCTTTCGAGCCAATGCGGGCAACGCCGCCCGGCTGCTGAAATCCTTGTCCAACGAAAGCCGGCTGATGATCCTGTGCCAGATCGGCGACGGCGAGCGTCAGGTTGCGGACCTGCTTCCGCTGGTGGGCCTGTCGCAATCGGCCCTGTCCCAGCACCTGGCGCGCCTGCGCGAGGACGGATTGGTCAGCGCGCGAAAGAGCGGCACCGCCGTCTTCTATCGTATCGCGGACCCGGCAGCCCTGCAGGTGATCGGGGTTTTAGCCGAGATCTTCTGTCCTCCGACTTCGGTCTGAGGCCTTCCCCAAATCCAAGGACCATGACCATGAATCCGCTTGTCTCCCTGACACCCGCCGAGGTCGCCGCCCGCCTGAAGGCGAAAACCGCCGTGCTGGTGGACGTGCGCGAACCCGATGAACACGCGCGTGAACACATTTCAGGCGCCGTCACGGCCCCGCTGTCGGCCTTCGAGGGGGCGACCCTGGGGCTTACGCCGGGAAAGGACGTCATCTTCATGTGCCGCAGCGGCAACCGGACCGGCGCGCACTTTGACCGTCTGGCCGCGCGCATCGCCGGCCCGGCCCATGTGCTGGCGGGCGGTCTCGACGCTTGGAAGAAGGCGGGGCTTCCGGTCAGAACAGACACGAAGCAGCCCCTGGAGCTGATGCGTCAGGTGCAGATGGCGGCGGGCGGCCTGATCCTGGTCGGCGGTCTGTTGGGAGCCATGGTTCACCCCGCATTCTGGAGTCTCAGCGCCTTTGTCGGTGCAGGCTTGTTCGTAGCCGGGGCGACAGGCTTCTGCGGCATGGCGCGCCTGCTGGCGGTCATGCCCTGGAACCGAAGGATGCGGCCCAATTAGTCGCAGAGGCCGCTGATCAGGCGCGCCAGGAGGGCGTTCAGCGTCTTCTGCTCGTCGAGCGACAGCGGCGCGAGGATGTCTCGCGCCGCTTCTTCGTGGCGGGGCATGATGGTTTCGATCAGGTCGAAGCCCTTGTCGGTCAGGCGCACCAGCGTGGCGCGGCGGTCGGTCGGGTGAGGGCGGCGCTCGACCAGTCCGGC
Source organism: Brevundimonas sp. (assembly GCF_032055285.1). Lineage (GTDB taxonomy): Bacteria > Pseudomonadota > Alphaproteobacteria > Caulobacterales > Caulobacteraceae > Brevundimonas. The sequence goes on along the minus strand of NZ_DAMBRE010000004.1, from coordinate 177,087 downwards.
CTTCTCCAGCCGGTCGATGCGGGCCGTCATGCCGCCGGACGACATCATCGCCGCCTCGAACAGGGCGGTCGGGGTCAGGCCTTCGGGCGCGCCTGAGCGGCGCAGGGTCGCCAGGGCGTCGAACTCGCCCTGTTGCAGGCCGTATCGGGCGTAGAGCGGCGCCTGGCGTTCGCGCGAGACCAGGATGGAGGCCTCGTGTAGGCGGCCCAGCGCCTCCATCGGCAACATCTCCATGTCGGGGCGTTGAACGGCCCATTGGGCGGCGGCGCGTGAGGCTCTGTCAGGCATGAGTTATCTTGACATCGAGATACTTGAGGTCGAGAGACTAGCGCGAATTCTCAGTGGAGTCCCCTGTCATGACCGTACGGTCCGATGCCGAAGCGGCGCGCGGCGCGTCCTTGCTGCTGCTGGCGGCCATCTTCGCCCTGGCGCTGAACCTGCGCCCGGCGATGGCGGCGGTCGGGCCCTTGCTGGACCTGATCGAGGGCGCGACGGGGATGGATTCCACCGCCGCCAGCCTGCTGACAACCCTGCCGGTGGCGATGATCGGCCTCGGCGCCCTGTCGATCCGTCCACTGCGGCGGCGGCTGGGCGAGCGACGCGGCATCCTGCTGGGGGCGCTGCTGATCGGCGGGGCTTGTCTGGCAAGGGCGGCGCTGAGCGACACGGCGGGCCTGATCGCCAGCGCGGCGGTCGTCGGCGTCGGTGTAGCCCTGATTCAGGCCCTGGCGCCGGTTGTGATCAAGCGGGCCTTTCCGACACGGTTCGGCACAGTGATGGCCGTCTATACGACCGGGATCATGGGCGGGGCGGCCATTGCAGCGGCCACGGCGGCGGGTTTGGCCGAGGCGGTGGGCTGGGCCTGGACGCTGGCGCTGTGGTCTGCGCCGGCTTTTGTCGCGGCGGTCGTCTGGCTGTTGGCCGCGCGCGATCCGGCGGCGGAGGAACCCGACCGTGCGGCTGTGGTCGAAGTGGTTCACCCCGAAATCCCCTTCTGGAAGCAGGGCCGGGCGTGGAGCCTGATCCTGATCATGGGGCTTGGGACATCGGCCTACACGCTGGTGCTGGCCTGGCTGCCGCCCTTTTACGTCGATCTGGGGCAGGCGAGGGCGACGGCGGGCTATCTGCTAAGTGGCATGACCGGGGCCGAGGTGGCTGCGGGGGTCATCGTCTCGATGGTCATCGCGCGCTTTTCTGATCGGCGTGGGCCGATCCTGACGGCGCTGGTGCTGGCCCTGATCGGACTGGCGGGTCTGGTGCTCGCGCCGGTCACGCTGGCGGTTCCGGTCGTGGTGGTCATGGGGCTCGGCATCGGGGCCATTTTCCCGCTGACCCTGATCCTGGCCATGGACCAGATCGACGACCCGGCCCGCTCCGGCGATCTGCTCGCCTTCGTCCAGGGCGGCGGCTACATCATCGCCAGCCTGTCGCCGCTGGCCGCCGGCCTGTTGCGCGACCATATGGCCGACCTGACCGGCGCCTGGGTCCTGATGGGCGTCGGCGTCGTGGGTCTGGGCGTGATGACGCTACAGTTCCGGCCGGGCCTGCCCAAGCTGCGCTGAGGCGACCCGGCCTTATCGCTTAGGCGTCGCGCCAGGCTTTCAGAGCGGCCATCGCCCGGATGCTCTGCAGGCGCTTCTTGGCGCGGCCGCGTTCCTTGGGATGGATGCGCTTGCCGTCCTCGTCGACCTTGGGGGCCTCCAGCGGCGGCAGCAGGCCGTAGTTGATGTTCATCGGCTGGAACTTGGAGCCTTCCAGGTGGCCGCCGGTGATGTGCTCGACCAGGGCGCCCATGGCGGTTTCCGGCGGCGGAGCCGACAGGTCGCGGCCCAGGGCCTGGGCGGCGGCCAGGCGGCCGGTCAGCAGGCCCATGGCGGCGCTTTCGACATAGCCCTCGACGCCCGTCACCTGACCGGCGAAGCGCAGGCGCGGCATGGCCTTCATGCGCAGCTGCTTGTCCAGCAACTGCGGGCTGTTCAGGTAGGTGTTGCGGTGCAGGCCGCCGAGGCGCGCGAACTGGGCGTTCTGCAGGCCGGGGATCATGCGGAAGGTTTCGGCCTGCGCCCCGTGTTTCAGCTTGGTCTGGAAGCCGACCATGTTGAACAGGGTGCCCAGGGCGTTGTCCTGGCGCAGCTGGACGATGGCGTGGGCCTTGACCGTCGGGTTGCGCGGATTGGTCAGGCCGACGGGCTTCATCGGGCCGTGGCGCAGGGTCTCGCGGCCGCGTTCGGCCATGACCTCGATGGGCAGGCAGCCGTCGAAGTAGGGGACGTTCTCCCAGTCCTTGAACTCGGCCTTGGGGCCGCCCAGCAAGGCGTCGATGAAGGCGTCGTACTGTTCCTTGTCCATCGGGCAGTTGACGTAGGCGGCGGCGTCGCCGCCGGGGCCTTCCTTGTCATAGCGCGACTGACGCCAGGCGATGTCGAAGTCGATGCTGTCGGCGTGAATGATCGGGGCGATGGCGTCGAAGAAGCTGAGGCTTTCCTCGCCGGTCATCTTCAGGATGGCGTCGGCCAGGGCGGGCGAGGTCAGCGGGCCGGTGGCGACGATGACATTGTCCCACTCTTCGGGCGGCAGGCCGGCGATTTCCTCGCGCACGATGGTCACGAGGGGGTGGGCTTCCAGCTTGGCCGTCACGGCTTGCGAGAAGCCGTCGCGGTCGACGGCCAGGGCGCCGCCCGCCGGGACCTGATGGGCGTCGCCGCATTCCATGATGATGGAGCCGAGCGCCCGCATCTCGGCGTGCAGCAGGCCGACGGCGTTGTACTCCCAGTCGTCCGAGCGGAAGGAGTTGGAGCAGACCAGCTCGGCCAGACCGTCCGTCTGGTGCGCGTCGGTCTTGATGCCCGGCACGCCGCGCATTTCATGCAGGATGACGGGCACGCCCGCCTGGGCGATCTGCCAGGCGGCTTCGGAACCGGCGAGGCCGCCGCCGATGACGTGAATGGGTTTGGGAGAGGGCGCTGCGTTCGACATGGCGGCCTTCTAGCCGTCCCGGAGGCTTCCGTCAGCCTGTCATTGCGGCGGGGTGGCGAAGCGGCCGCTGTCTGGCGTATGACGAAGCTTAAGAGGAGCCCATCATGACCACGGCGTTTTCCATCGGCGAGGCCCTGGCCTCCGGTTTCAGGCTGACGCGGCGGCGCCCCTTGCGGGTCTGGATGTGGGGCGTGGCGTCCGTCGCGCCTTCATTGCTGATGGGCGCGCTGATGCTGCGCCTGTTCGGGGCCATGGCCCTGACGGACATGGGGTCGGAAGAGGCCTCCGCCGTTCTGGTCGGGCAGATGGTCCAGTTTCAGGCCCTGTCGGGGCTGGCGAACATTCTGCAGATGCTGATCTGGGTGGTGGTGACCGCCGCCATCTTCCGGACGGTGCTGTTCCCCGAGCGCGCGGATCGTTTCGCCGGCCTCAAGGTCGGCATGGACGAGGTGCGGGTCGCCGTGGTCGGCCTGGCCATGATCGTCGGCTTCTACGCCGCCGCCATCGTGATCGCCCTGATCGCCTTCGCCGTCGGGGCAGGACTGTGGTTCGTGTCGGAGGCGGCGGCGGTCGCCGTGGGGCTGCTGGTTGCGGTTGCGGCCGGACTGGCGGTCTGGGGCGTCATCCTGCGGGCCTGTCTGATCATGCCGGCCAGCGTGGCCTTGGGCGACTTCGCCTTCGTGCAGGGCTGGAGGCTGTCGAGGGGGCAGGTGCTGCGGCTGCTGGGCTTGAGTCTGGCCATCATCGCGGTCGTCTTGGCGATCGAGCTGGCCCTGCTGGCGATCGTCGCTGTGGTGCTGTTCCTGGTCGCGGGACTCAATGTCTTCAGCCTGGCGGCCATGCTGGAACAGGGGGCGCCGCCGACGGTGGATTGGGGCGTGCTGATCCCCTGGGCGCTGGCGGCCTTCGTGCCCCTGTCGTGGCTGCAGGGCTTCCTGAACACGGTGATGATGGCGCCCTATGCCGAGGCCTGCCGATCGCTGCTGGCGCAAGCGCCGCAGGACGCAGCCCGTCCGGTTGCGCTAGGCTGATCGGGAATCGAGGACGACCGCATGATCTTTTCCGCCACCGACTGCGCCTTTGAGGGCTTTCGCCTGACGCGGCGCGCGCCCGTCGCCGTCTTGTTGTGGGCCGTGGCCTACGCTGTGTTCTTCGGCCTGCTGTTCCTGCTGGTGGGGTCGCATTTCGTCACCATCATGTCGTTGATTTCCCAACTGGAGGGACAGACCGAGCCGTCGATCGAGGACATGCAGCCGCTGATTCAGGCCTATGGCGTCATCGTCGCCTGGGCCGTGCCTCTGGGCCTTTTCTTCAGCGCCGTGATCAGCACCGCCATCGCCCGATCGGTCATCCGGCCCGAGGATCGCAAGTTCGGCTACATGCGCCTCGGCAAGGACGAACTGCGGGTGCTGGGCGCCAGCCTGATCGTCGCCCTGATCATGTTCGCCGTCAGCTTCGTCGGCTTCATGCTTGTCAGCCTGGTCGCCGCCCTGGCGGTGGCCGCACCGGCGCTGTGGCTGGCCGTGGTCCTGCTGTCGCTGGCGGTGCTGGCGGTCGTGATCTGGCTGTCGGTGCGGCTCAGCCTGGTCGTTCCGGCGACCTTCGCCGAGGGACGGATCGCGGTGAAGCCGACCTTCGCCATGACGGGCAAGATGGTTTTCTGGCCGCTGCTGGGCATGGCGATCATCGCCTGGGTCATGGCTATGCTGGTCGGCCTGCTGGGCTCGGCCGTGGCTGCGCCGCTCAGCCTGATGGTCGGCGGGGCCGAGCGCATGGTCGGCATGGAGGGCGCCAGCGTCCCCAGCCTGCTCAGCGCCCTGGGGCCGATGCTGGCCGTGTCGCTGGTCGTCAACGCTGTCATGACGGCGGCGCAGATCGTCATCATGTACGCGCCGTTCTCGGCCGCCTATCTGCAGCTCAAGGGCGCGCCGCGCCCCTGAGTGGAAGTCGAAGACGCCTGACCGGTTCGGTCAGGCGCTCTTGCGGGCGCGGGTCTTCTTTTCAGCTTTCTGGACTTCGGGCAGGGCGGCCACGCGGGCCTTGCGGCGTTCCTCGTGGCGGTCCAGCACCTCCTTGAGGTACTTGCCGGTCCAGCTGGCGGGGTTGTCGGCCACCTGTTCGGGCGTGCCGAAGGCCACGATCTCGCCACCGCCGTCGCCGCCCTCGGGACCGAAGTCCAGCAGGTAGTCGGCGACCTTGATGACATCCAGATTGTGCTCGATGACGACGATGGTGTTGCCGTTGTCGACCAGTTCCTGAAGCACCTCCAGCAGCTTGCGCGTGTCCTCGAAATGCAGACCGGTCGTCGGCTCGTCGAGGATGTAGAGGGTCTTGCCGGTGGCGCGCCGGGCCAACTCCTTGGACAGCTTGACCCGCTGGGCCTCGCCGCCGGACAGGGTGGTGGCGGGCTGGCCGACCTTGACGTAGCCCAGACCCACGCGCTCGAGCGTCAGCATCTTGTCGCGGATCGAGGGCACGGCGTTGAAGAAGCGCGCGGCCTCTTCAACCGTCATGTCCAGAACGTCGGATATGCTCTTGCCCTTGAAAACAATTTCCAGGGTTTCGCGGTTGTAGCGCTTGCCCTTGCAGACGTCGCAGGTGACGTAGACGTCGGGCAGGAAGTGCATCTCGATCTTGATGACGCCGTCGCCCTGGCAGGCCTCGCAGCGGCCGCCCTTGACGTTGAAGCTGAAGCGGCCGGGGCCGTAGCCGCGCGCCTTGGACTCCGGCAGACCCGCGTACCAGTCGCGGATCGGGTTGAAGGCGCCGGTATAGGTCGCCGGGTTCGAGCGCGGAGTGCGGCCGATGGGCGACTGATCGATGTCGATGACCTTGTCGAACTGCTCCAGCCCCTCGATCCGGTCGAAGTTGGCCGGGGCGTCCGAGGCGTTGTGCAGACGGCGCGCGGCGGCCTTGTACAGGGTCTCGATGGTGAAGGTGGACTTGCCGCCGCCGGACACGCCGGTGACGCAGGTGAACAGGCCGACGGGGATCTCGCCGGTGACGTTCTTCAGGTTGTTGCCGGTGGCGCCGCTGATCTTCAGCATCCGCTTGCGGTCGACCGGGCGGCGGCCTTCGGGTGGCAGTTCGATCTCGCGCGCTCCGGTCAGATACTGGCCCGTCAGCGACTTCGGGTTGGCCATGACCTCGGCGGGCGTGCCCTGGGCGCAGATTTCGCCGCCGTGGACGCCGGCGGCCGGGCCCATGTCGATGACGTAGTCGGCGGTCAGGATGGCCTCCTCGTCATGCTCGACCACCAGGACCGAGTTGCCGAGGTCGCGCAGGCCCATCAGGCTTTCCAGCAGGCGGGTGTTGTCACGCTGGTGCAGGCCGATGGAGGGTTCGTCCAGCACATAGAGGACGCCGGTCAGGCCCGAGCCGATCTGCGAGGCCAGACGGATGCGCTGGCTCTCGCCGCCCGACAGGGTGCCGGAACTGCGCGACAGGCTGAGGTAGTCCAGGCCGACGTTGTTCAGGAAGCGCAGCCGGTCGGTGATCTCCTTGAGGATGCGGCGGCCGATCTCGCGCTGCTTGTCCGTCAGGTGGTCGTCCAGGGTGGTGAACCACAGATAGGCCTTGGAGATGGACAGCCAGCTGATCTCGGCGATGTCGGCGCCGCCGACCTTGACCGCCAGGGCCTCGGGCTTCAGGCGCTTGCCGCCGCAGACCTCGCAGGGGGTCTCGGACTGATAGCGGCCCAGCTCTTCGCGGACCCAGGCGCTGTCGGTCTCGCGCCAGCGGCGCTCAAGGTTGGGCAGGACGCCTTCAAAGGCCTTGGCGACCTCGTATTTGCGGGCGTTGTCGTCATAGACGAACTTGATCTTCTCGCCGCCCGAGCCCTGCAGGATGACCTTCTGGGCCTGTTCGGGCAGGTCGCGCCAGGCCTTGTCCATCGAGAAGCCGTAGTGCTGGGCCAGCGACTGCAGGGTCTGGGTGTAAAGCGGCGAGGGACCGCGCGCCCACGGGGCCACAGCCCCCTTGTGCAGGGTCTTGTCGCGATCCGGGATCACCAGATCGGCGTCAAAGGCCAGTTTGACCCCCAGGCCGTCGCAGGCCGGACAGGCGCCGAAGGGGTTGTTGAACGAGAACAGCCTCGGCTCGATCTCTGAGATCGTGAAGCCCGACACAGGACAGGCGAACTTCTCGGAAAAGACGATGCGGCGCGGCTCTTCGCCCTCGGGGGCACTGGCCCATTCAGCGGTGGCGATGCCGTCGGCCAGCCCCAGGGCGGTCTGGATGCTGTCGGCGTAGCGTGGCTCGAGACCTGCTTTGGTTACAATGCGATCGACGACGATATCGATGTCGTGCTTGAACTTCTTGTCGAGCGCCGGGGCGTCCTCGATGGCGTAGAATTCGCCGTCGATCTTGAGCCGCTGGAAGCCCTGACGCTGCCACTCGGCCATTTCCTTCTTGTATTCGCCCTTGCGGCCGCGAACGACCGGGGCCAGCAACAGGATGCGCTCGCCGTCGGGCAGGGCGGTCAGCTTGTCGACCATCTGGCTGACGGTCTGGCTCTCGATCGGCAGACCCGTGGCGGGCGAATAGGGGACGCCGACGCGCGCCCACAGCAGGCGCATGTAGTCGTGAATCTCGGTGACCGTGCCGACCGTCGAGCGCGGGTTTTTCGACGTCGTCTTCTGTTCGATGGAGATGGCCGGCGACAGGCCCTCGATCAGGTCCACGTCCGGCTTGCCCATCAGCTCCAGGAACTGACGCGCATAGGCGCTGAGCGACTCGACGTAGCGGCGCTGGCCCTCGGCGTAGATGGTGTCGAACGCCAGAGAGGACTTGCCCGATCCCGACAGCCCGGTCATCACGACCAGCTTCTCGCGCGGGATATCGACGTCCACGCCCTTGAGGTTGTGCTCGCGGGCGCCGCGAACGCGGATGAAGTTGTGCTTTTCGGTCATGGGCCCGGAAACGGTAAGCGGGAACGCGGGAGACCCCGAAAACGGTCCGGGGCGACGACGCTATATGGGGATCAATTCGCCCGAAACAGCAAGAACAATATGAGAACTTTTCTCGCGAGGCTTGTGTGGAACCTGCGCGGCCGTAAGGTTCCGTCAGCCAGGGAGGTAGGCCATGCGTATTCTGAAATGGGGGGCGGTGATCGTCGGCGTCGTCACGCTGGGCGGCTGCAACTTCCACACGACCATGCCGACATCCGATCCCGCGCTGAACGCCGAGGCGGACGCCCTGTTCGAAGATCTCGTGCTCGGCCGTGACGATGCGCTGATCGCCCGTATGTCGTCGGCCAACAAGGCGGAGGAAATCCGGGCTCAGTTGCCGATGCTTCGTAACATGGTCGGCGAGGCCACTCCGCCTGAACCCACTGTGGCTGGGACGCGAAAGACAAGCGGCACGAGCGGCGAGGTCTATGAGGTGCAGCAGGACTACGCCTATCCTGATCGCGTGGTTCACGCCTACACGACCTTGGTCAAGGAAGGCGGAGCCTGGAAGGTTCAGGGCTTCAACGTCAATGCGCAGATGAAGCCGTTGAGCGCCGAGCCGTCCACCTAATCGGTTGGCGTCCAGGCGGGTTCGGGACGGCGGTAGCGTTCGCCCGGACCGACCAGGACGCCATTGGCGTTGGCGACGCCCAGCTCCAGACTCTCGGCGATGCGGCGGGCGCGGACGATGAAGTGGTCGGCGGCGACGGGCGGGCACAGGTCGCGCGCGGTCGCCTCGAAGATCTGCAGCCAGCGGTCGAAGTGGCGGGCGTCGATGGGCAGGGGCAGGTGTTTCGGCATGGGCCGGCCCTGATAGACGCCGGTGGACAGGGCGACCGAGGACCAGAAGAGCTTCATCTGTTCCAGGTGCGGCCCCCAGTCCTCGATGCGTTCGGCGAAGACGGGGCCGATGAAATCGTCCTCGCGGACGCGGGCGTAGAAGCCCTCGACCAGGGCGTCGATCAGGGCCTCGTCGATGCCCGTCTCGTCCTGGATTCGCTGGACGGCCTCGGCCCGGCGGGCGGCGGCCTCGGCGCGGTCAGGGGCGGGGCGGTCGATACGGAAGGCGACGGTTCGGTCGGGCGCGGTCATGGTCTGAAGATAGGGGCTCGGCGCCGCATCGCAAAAGCGTCGCAGGAGAATTGGGGTTGCGCTGCGAAAGATCAGCACCCATCCTTCTAGTCAGCCAACGTATTTGACGAGGAGGCACGACGATCATGATCAGCGCTCTGGAAATCGGTTTCGCCCTTTCCGCTCCGCTCTTCGTGCTCGCCTATGTCCTCGCTCAACCCAAGCCCAAGCTCGTCCGCATCCGCACTCGTGACGCTCACCAGCGTCGCGGCCCGCACGCCTGACGGTCACGCCCTATTCGATAATCTGAGCCTCGCCTTCGGGCGCGAGCGCACGGCCGTCGTGGGCCGCAACGGCGTGGGCAAGACCACGCTGCTGCGCCTTGTCGCCGGTCTGGCTGAACCCGCCGAGGGGACGGTCGCGCGCGCCGGAACGGTCGGCTGGCTGGCTCAGACCTATGAGCCTGCGCCCGGCGAGACCGTGGCTGACACCCTGGGGGCTGCGAAGCCTCTGGCCCTACTGGTGCGAGTGCTGGCGGGCGAGGGCTCGGTCGAGGACATGGCTGAGGCCGACTGGACGCTGGAGGCGCGACTGGACGAGGCGCTGGCTCAGGTCGGGCTGAGCGGGCTGGCGCAGGATCGGCTGACGAACAGCCTGAGCGGCGGCGAGCAAACGCGGCTGCGGCTGGCGGGTCTGATGCTGGCGGCGCCCGATCTGATCGTGCTGGATGAGCCGACCAACCATCTGGACGCCGAGGCGCGGGCTCTGGTGGCCGAGGTCGTCGGGCGCTGGCCCGGCGGGGTGCTGACGGTCAGCCACGACCGCGGCCTGCTGCGGCGGATGGACCGGATCGTCGAGTTGTCGAGCCTTGGGGCGCGGACCTATGGGGGCGGTTGGGACCTGTACATCGAGCGGCGGGAGGCGGAACGGGCGGCGGCGGAGCGCGATCTGGAGAGCGCCGAGCGCGAGGTCGGCCGCGCTGCGCGCGAGGCGCAGTCGGCGCTGGAGAAGAAGGCGAAGCGCGACAAGGCGGGGCGGGCGCATCGGGCGGGAACGTCCGATCCCAAGATCCTGCTCGACGCCAAGGCGCAGCGGGCCGAGGAAAGCGGCGCGCGCGAGGGGCGGCTGGCCGAGCGTCGCCGGGCCGAGGTCGAGGCGCGACTGGTCGAGGCGCGTGAGCGGGTCGAGCGGGCGCGGCTGCTGTCCGTGCCGATGCCGTCGACGGGGCTGGCGGCGGGCAAGGTGGTGCTGGCGCTGGACGGGGTCGAATGGCGCAGCCCTGAAGGGCGGCGGATTGTGGGGCCAGTGTCGCTACGCCTGACGGGGCCGGAGCGGGTGGCGATCACCGGGCCGAACGGGGCGGGTAAGACGACCTTGCTGAAGCTGATTTCGGGCGCGCTGGAGCCGATGGCGGGGCGGATCGAGCGGCCTGTCACGGCGGCGCTGCTGGATCAGGCTGCGGCGATCCTGAAACCGGAGGAGACCCTGATCGAGGCCTGGCGGCGGTTGAACCCGGAGGGGACGCCGAACGACGCCCATGCGGCGCTGGCCCGTTTCCTGTTCCGCAATACGGCGGCGCACCGGACGGTCGGAACCCTGTCGGGCGGCGAGCGGCTGAGGGCGGCGCTGGCCTGCGTGATGACCGGAGCGCGACCGCCGCAACTGCTGATCCTGGACGAGCCGACCAACCATCTGGATCTGGACTCGATCGCCGCGATCGAGGCGGCGCTGGCGGCCTATGACGGGGCGCTGGTGATCGTCACCCATGATCGGGACTTCATGGACAATGTGGGGGTCGGCCGGGAGGTGCGGCTGACGCGGGTGGATTGATCCCACTCGTCGGGCCGCAGCCGCTTCCGTTGAGCCATGGCGCATGGGAGCCGAAGCACTGGATCCCGGCGTCCGCCGGGATGAGCGGGGGGTAAGGGGCGGGGGAAGTGTCAAAGACCGTTCCTAGCCTAGCAGAGGGTGGGATCAGGGCGTGTGACGTCGCTTCAAGGGTTTTCGATCCCTGAAAATTTCAGGGCTTGTGGTTTCGACTTGTGATCTCCGGGTCAGCCCCAGGCTTCGATCACGCCCTGACGGCGGACGCGGGGGGAGACGGGGCCGGTCGTGACGGGCTCGGCCTCGGCGCGGCCGAAAAGCCAGCCCTGGCCGTAGTTGACGCCGAGATCCTGAAGGGCCTGGGCGACGTCCTCGGTCTCGATCATTTCGGCGATGGTGGTCATGCCCAGCGAGCCGCACAGCTCGACCAGATGGCCGATCAGGGTGCGGGTGCGGGCGTCGCCGTCGATGTCGCGCACGAAGGCGCCGTCGATCTTGACGGCGTCGACCGACAGGCCGCGCAGGTAGTCAAAGGCGGCGGAGCCCGCGCCGAAGTCGTCGATGCAGACCTTGACCCCCGCGTCGCGCAGGGCGCCGAGGCGGCGGTTGGCGGCGGCGATGTCGGCCAGGGCGGCCGTTTCCGTCACCTCGACGATCAGGCGCTTGCGGTTGTCGGGCTCGGAGGCCGTCATCTTCAGCAGGGCCGCGACATAGGCGTCGTTGGCCAGTGAGGCGCCCGAGACATTGATGGCGATCTTGAGCAGGCCCGAGCCGGGCTGGCGCAGGCGGTGGACGATCTTTTCCGCCACGGCCAGGTCGAAGCTCTCGATCAGGGCCAGTTCCTCGGCCATGCGGATGGCGGGCGCGGGGCCGCCTGCCTGGCCGAAGCGGGCCAGGGCCTCGAAGTGGTGCACGGCCCGCGTCTTGAGGTCGACGATGGGCTGATAGAAGAGGGCGAATTCCTTTTCACGAACGATGCTGCGGAAGCGATCGGCGTCCTTCAGGGTGCGGGACAGGGAGTCGGCGAAGCTGAGCTCGGGCTGGGCCTTGTTGTCCTTCAGGCAGCCCTCGATGGCGAAACGCATGGCGCGCAGGGCGCACAAGGCGTCGGAGCCGACGGGGGTTTCGCTGGCGCGCGAGGTCAGGGTCAGGCCTTCGGCGAGGCCGGCCTCGCGGACATCGGCCTCCAGATCGCGGCCGTCGTCGGCCTCCTTGATCAGGGCGTAGCGGTTTGGCGTGAGCCGGCCGGCGCTGACGCCGTCGTGCGAGGCCGCCTGCAGCCTTGCGCCGATTCGGGCGGCGAAGCGTTCATGGGCGGCGTCGTTGGCGGCGCTGAGGCCCTGAACCTCGATGAAGGCCATGGCTAGACGCTGCAGGGCTGCGCCGGACTTGCCGTTGAGGCCTTCGCGGGCCAGAGCCAGAAAGCCCTCGGAGTCGGCCAGGGGCTGCTCTGGGATTTCTTCGAGCACGAAGGGCTCCCCTTGCCAGGTCAGGGCGCAGGATACCGCGGGCGCCAGATCGGGCAGGAGAAAGGCGCGAAAAAGGGCGCGACGCACGCGGCCGTCGCCGCAGTCGGCAAGAATTTCCAGCGGCTGGCTGCGCGCCCCGCCTGTCATGCCCCCCAGAGTCTCCTGAACCGGCTCACGGCTGGAAAACGACAACAGATCGGCAAAGGGGCGGCCGATCCAGGCGGCTGTCGATTGTCCCGCCGTCGGCCCGACCCCGAGGGCGAAGCTGACCACGCCCTTGTCGTTCACCTCGACCAGAGCGTCGGCGGCGGCGAAGGCGAGACCAAGAAGGCGGGATTTCAGGTTCATGGGCCGACCTTGCGGTTCAGCCTGTTAAGAAAACGCGGATCGAAACCGGTTTCTCGGTTGAATCAGGCCTTGCGGTTCAAGGCGACGGCGCGGCCGTCGCCTTCGGTGGCGCGGCCCGAGGCGCCGTAGCCGACGCCCTGGGCGCGGGCGCCCGCGACCTCTGCGGCGATGGTCCGGACCAGGCCCTCGGACACCTGACGGGCGGCGTCCACGGTCGAGGCATGTTCGGCCAGAACGGCCTCAAACGCTTGCGTCGCGGAAATCAGGGCGTCGCGGAGATCGGCGGGAATGACCGTCAGGAAGGCGGGCGCGGCCTTGGCCTGGGCCGACTCGCGGCGATAGAGGTTGGCCAGTTCCTGGGTCTCGGCCATGCCGGCGGCGACATCCTGGGCGCGATGGGCGCGGAAGGCGTCGCGTTCGGCGCCGAGGCGCTCGGTCAGGGCCTGGGTCAGGTTGATGAGCTGGTGAGCGCGCAGGGTGGAGGTTTCGACGTCGGCGGTCACGCGGGCTGTTCCTGCATCTTGAGCATTTCGGACATGACGGTGTCGGCTAGGCCGATGCCGCCCGCCTTGACCGTCTGCTTGGCCATGGCGTCCAGAAGGAAGCTGCGCCAGGTCTCCTCGGCGCTGCCGCCGCCGAAGGGGCCGTCGGTCTCCAGGCCCTCGAACATCGGCTTGAACATCTGCGACAGGAAGCTGGCCTCGAAATCCTGGGCGGTCTTGCGCATCTGGTCGGCGGACTGGTCGCGGCGACCGAGGGCGTCGGCGAGGGGCAGGGACGAGGCAGGGGCGGCGAAGATCATCACATCACCTCGATGTCGGCTTGCAGGGCGCCCGCGGCCTTGATGGCCTGCAGGATGCTGATCATGTCGCGCGGGCTGACGCCGAGGGCGTTCAGGCCGTTGACTAGGGTCGAGAGCGAGGCACCGCCGTTGACGATCCGCATCTGGCGGCCGGTTTCTTCCTCGATCGAGACGTTGGACTGCGGCACGACCACTGTCTGGCCGCCGCGGCTGAAGGGCTCGGGCTGGCTGACCATGGGGTTTTCCTGAACCGAGACGGTCAGGTTGCCCTGGGCGATGGCGACGGTGGAGATACGCACGGCGTCGCCCATGACGATGACGCCGTTGACCTCGTCGATGATGACCTTGGCCGGGGCGTCGACGCGGACCGGCAGGTTTTCGACCTGACTGACGAAGCCGGCCATGCCCATGGTCTGGGGCGCGCGGATCGCGACCACGGTGCCGTTCTCGGCGAAGGCGCTGTTGGGATAGGACTGGTTGATGGCGGCGGCGACGCGCTGGGCCGTGGTGAAGTCGGGGTTGCGCAGGGTCAGGCGCACGATCGGCATGGCCGAGAGGTCGAAGCCGGTCTCACGTTCGACCACGCCGCCCGAGGCGATGCGGCCGGCGGTCGGCACGCCGCGCGTCACCGAGGAACCGGAACCGCCCGAGGCCGAGACGGCGCCGGTCTGAACGGAGCCCTGCGCCACCGCATAGATTTCGCCGTCGGCGCCCTGCAGGGCCGTGACCAGAAGCGTGCCGCCCAGCAGGCTCTTGGCGTCGCCCATGGCCGAGACGGCGACGTCCAGCCGCGAACCCGGCGTGGCGAAGGGCGGCAGGTCGGCGGTGATCATGACCGCCGCGACGTTCTTGGTGTTCAGGTTGGCGCCGCGGATGTTGACGCCCTGACGCTCCATCATCCCTTCCAGCGACTGGCGGGTGAAGGGGGAGTTGCGCAGGCTGTCGCCGGTGCCGTTCAGGCCGACCACCAGGCCGTAGCCGACCAACTGGTTAGTGCGGACGCCCTCGACCGAGACGATGTCCTTGATCCGCGACTGGGCCTCGGCCGCGTTCGGCGCCGCAGCCAGAATCAGGGCGGCGGAAGCGGAGGCGAGGAGGGCGGTGAGCAACTTCTGCATACGACAGACGTCCTGTTGAGGCGTTCGCGATTAACCATGCGAAGTTTGTGCCGCCAAAAAAGACTTATGAATTCAACGTCTGTGGCGATGAAGGCTTTGGTGTGGCGGCAGAATTTGCCGGGACGTTAACCAAGCGGTGACGGTCGTGGTCGATGGTCCAGGCTGATCGGGAGCATGGATCATGAAGGTCACCGGCCCCTCGGGCGCTACATCATCGCAAGCCTCCCGTCCCGCGAAGGCGGCGGGCGGTTTCAGCCTGCCGGCCAACGGGGCGGCCTCGGGGCCGGCTTCGGCCGCCGCGACCGCGTCTGCATCGAGCGTGGCGGGGGTGTCGGCGCTGATGGCTCTGCAGGGGGTCGAGGATGCGACCGAGCGTCGGCGGCGGGCGATTCGGCGCGGCGGCGGTCTTCTGGACCGGCTGGACGAGCTGAAGCTGGCCATGCTGAACGGCCAGGACGGTGCGCCGGCCCTGGAACGCCTGGCGCGGACCCTGCGCGAAGAACGGCCCGACGACGCCGACCCCGGCTTGAAGGGCGTCCTCGACCAGATCGACCTGCGCGCGGCTGTCGAAATGGCCAAGGCGGAAGCGGCACGAGCTCGCGCCTAAAAGGCCCTGGAACCTAATCGAAATCCCGGTTTCGAGGGGCATGTGCGGACAATTTGCCACACTGGCTCGGCGTTAATGAAGCTTAACGATATCACGGAGACGCGAACGCCATTGCCGCGACTCTCGTGCTTGCCTATACGGCCCATGCGCCGCAGGGGGGCGCAGACAAGATGAGCGTGAGTGCGATGAACGCATTAGCGTCTGTGATCGAAGGGGAATCGGTCATGTACCGACCCACCGACGACGAGCCGTTTATGAACGAGCGGCAGTTGGCCTATTTCAAGGCCAAGCTTCTGGCGTGGAAGGATGACATCCTCCGCGAGTCCAAGGGCACTGTTGTTAATCTGAAAGCTGAAACCGAGAATCACCCGGATCTGGTGGACCGGGCTTCGTCGGAATCCGACCGGGCGCTGGAACTTCGGACCCGTGACCGGCAACGCAAGCTGATCTCCAAGATCGACGACGCGCTGCGGCGGATCGAGGACGGTTCCTACGGTTATTGCGAGGACACCGGCGAACCGATCGGCCTGGGCCGACTGGAAGCCCGCCCGACGGCGACCCTGTCGGTCGAGGCCCAGGAGCGGCACGAGCGTCGCGAGCGGGTTCACCGCGACGATTGATCGTCAGGTTCGGCGACTGATTGGGCGGATCGACTTGACTTGAGTGGACGGCGGCGCGACCAAGCCGCCTTCCTATCGAGGTCGTTGATCCCCCATGTCCGTCAAGGTTCGTTTCGCTCCGTCTCCCACGGGTAGGCTGCACGTCGGCAATGTCCGCACCGCTCTGGTGAACTGGCTGTTCGCCAAGGGGCAGGGCGGCTCGTTCGTTCTGCGTATCGACGACACCGACCTGGCCCGCTCGACCCAGGAGTTCGAGGACGGCATCGAGACCGACCTGACCTGGCTGGGTCTGGTTTGGGACGAGCGCTACAACCAGTCCAAGCGGTTCGACCGCTATGAGGAGGCCGCCGAGCGGCTGAAGGCCTCGGGCCGTCTCTACGCCTGCTATGAAACCGCCGAAGAGCTGGATCGCCGCCGCAAGGTGCAGCTGTCGCGCGGCCTGCCGCCGATCTATGACCGCGCCGCGCTGGACCTGACCGACGCCGAGAAGGCCGCCTATGAGGCCGAGGGGCGCCGTCCGCACTGGCGCTTCAAGCTGGAAGGCAAGCGCGTCGCCTGGGAAGATCTGGCGCGCGGTCACGCCGAGGTGGACACCGCCTCGATGTCGGACCCGGTGCTGATCCGCGAGGACGGCCTGTTTCTCTATACCCTGCCGTCGGTCGTCGACGACATCGATATGGACATCACCCACATCATCCGGGGCGAGGACCACGTCACCAACACCGGCGCGCAGATCGAGATCTTTGAGGCGCTGGACGCCAAGGTTCCGGGCTTCGCCCATATGCCGTTGCTGGTCGGCGCCGACGGTACGGCCCTGTCCAAGCGTCTGGGTTCGCTGTCGATCAGTGACATGCGCGATCAGGGCTATGAGCCTATCGCCATCACAAGCCATCTGGGCAAGATCGGCACCTCGGACAATCTGGAGATCGCGGCCTCGGTCGAGGCCCTGGGCCAGTCCTTCGCCTTCTCCAAGATGGGCCGTTCGCCGGCGCGTTACGACACCGCCGATCTGGATCGTCTCAATGCACAGGCCCTGCATGGCCTGACCTATGCCGAGGCGCAGCCGCGTCTAGTGGAGCTAGGCGTCGATCTGGGCGAGGGCTTCTGGGAGGCCGTGAAGCCGAATCTCAACAAGTTCGCCGACGCGGCCGAGATGGCGAAGATCGTCACCGGCCCGGTCACGCCGGTGATCGAGGACACCGCCTTCGCCGCCGCGGCGCTGGAAGTCCTGCCGGACGTGATCGACGCGGGCGCCTGGTCGGCGTGGACAGCGGCGGTGAAGGAAAAGACCGGCGCCAAGGGCAAGGGCCTGTTCATGCCACTGCGTCTGGCCCTGACCGGACAGGCGCACGGCCCGGACATGGCCGCCATGGCGCCGCTGATCGGTCGCGAAGCCATCGTGCGTCGCCTGAAGGGCGAGGCAGGCTGAGCCTCAGTCCCAGCCGGATACAAGAAAGGCCGCCTTCTCGCGAAGGCGGCCTTTTTCGTTTCAGCGATGCGGCTGGATCAGCCGGCGTTGCAGATCGCCAGGGCCTGCTCGTCCAGAGCTTCGCCCTTGTAGCTGAAGGCCGTGACCGGGCCGAGCTTGGCGACCACGCGGCGGCAGGCGCGGGCGGCGGGCTGGCTGGTTCCGCCCGAGGCGGTGCAGGAGGCGCCTTCGCAGCGCCAGGCGGCGCCGTCGACGATGACGCGGCCGGCCGGGGCCTTGGCGGCGTCCGCCAGGGTCAGGCTGGTGGCCGGGGCGTTGGCGAAGGCAGGGGTGGCCGCGAACAGAAGGGCGGCGGCGAGAAGAGCACGCATGGAACAGGTCTCCGGTGTGGGCAGGGCGCACGCCCCTTGTGACGCCATAGTCCGTTTTTTTAAAAAACTGTCAATGCAGTTTTGATATAACGGATCGACGTTTAGTGACCCACGTTTACTTACCGACGATCATGTTTCAAGTGCGGCGTGTCCTCAGCCTTTTTCATGGCGGCGACGGCCTCTTCGACCGTGTCGACGCTGATGTAGGCGTCCAGGAAGCTGGCGGGCGTCATGCCTTCGCGCACGCTGTGGCGGATCAGGGCGAAGTAGTTTTCCCAGAAGCCGTTCAGGTTCAGGAAGATGACCGGCTTGGCGTGCAGGTCCAGACGTTTCCACGACAGCAGTTCGATGGCTTCTTCCAGGGTGCCGATGCCGCCCGGAGCCACGACGAAGACGTCGGATTGATCGTACATCAGCTGCTTGCGCTCGTGCATGGAGGTGACGACCACGGTCTCGACGTCGTCGAACAGGCGTTCGCGGCTGCGCAGGAAGGCGGGCATGATGCCGACCACGCGACCACCCGCCTCGTGCGCTGCACGGGCCGAGGCGCCCATCAGGCCCACGCCGCCGCCGCCATAGACCAGACGCCAGCCGGCCTCGGCCGTCGCCTTGCCGAAGGCGCTGGCGGCCTGGACGTACTGCGGATCAGCCCCGTCGGACGAACCGCAGAACAGGCAGACCGAACGGCCGTCGAAGGGGGCGATGGTGGCGGGCGGCAAAGACATGGGGCCTCGATACAGGAAGGGAGACAGGGCGGCGTCGGCCGCGCTATCTGAGGGAAACAGGCATATCGCTACGCGGGTCAGGATGAAACGTCGGATTGTCGCCGCTGGGATCGGCGTTGCATTGGCTGTGGCGGGCTGCGGCGCGCCCGTGGAGCGCCCGCAAAGCGAGGAAACCCTTCTGGATGGCGGCTGGACAGCGGCGCCCCGCGTTCTGGCGGTGGAAGCGCAAGGACAGGGCGTCGTCATCCGCGGCGATGCGCCGCCGGGCGCGCGCGTGGTGTTGCGCGGCGATCAGGACGTCGCTTTTGCTGCTGGCGCGGATCAGGCGGGTCGATTCGAACTGAGGGTGAACGGGCTGATCTCGCCGATCCTGATGACCCCTGAGGTTCAGATCGGCCAGACGTCGGCTCCTGGACCTGAGCGCCTGCTTCTTGTCAGCGACGGAGAGTTGTTGGCCGCCTTGCTGGTCGAGGGCGGGCCGAGTCGAAGGTTATCCGCCGGACCGGTGCTGGGCGCCGTCGATGGCGACGGACGCGGCTTGGTGGCGAGCGGCCACGGCCGGCCGGGCGCGCGAATCAAGGTGGCTGCCGACGGACATGCCGCGATGGAGGTCGAGGTTGATCGGGGCGGTCGTTGGAGTGCAGTGCTGCCCAATGTAGGCGACGGGGCGGTGCGCATCGCGGTCGATAGCGCATCTTTCGTCTATCCTGGCCCAGCGGCCGTCAGTGGTCTGGGTTTGATCGAACGGGCCGGCGAGGGGTGGCGCGTCAATCGGAGTCTGTCCGCTTCGGCCAGGCAGACCAGTTGGTTTCCTGATTGACCGTCTCGATTTGATACAGTTAACCACCCATTAACCAAACCGGTTGATCAACAGGGGGTCTTCATACTCCGAGGACACCCACCATCACCGAACGACTTTCAGCCCGACGTGTTTTTGCGTCGGGCTTTTTTCTCGCCTGAAGACGGGCGGGCAAGCAGAAGCCCTTGCTTCGGCTCACCCGCCATCATTTCCAGACTCAGTCCTTGTCGTAGGAGAACTGAATCCCGGCCGTGCCGCCGGTTTCGATAAACAGGTTCATGAAGGCGGGCACGGTTTCCGAGCGGTTCCAGTCGCGCTGCAGTTCGCAGAACAGTTGCGGCACGGAGATCATCTTGCCGCCGGCCTGTTCGATGCGGCGCAGGGCCATCTCGTGGGCCGTGGTCGAGGTGCCGCCGACGGCGTCGGCCACGACATAGGCTTCTTAGCCTTCGCGCAGGGCGTCCAGCGCCGGGAAGGTCAAGCAGGCCTCGGTCCACAGGGCCGTCATGATCAGTTTCTTGCGACCGGTGGCCTCGACCGCCTTGCGGAATTCGACGTCTTCCCAGGAGTTGATCGTGGTCCGGTCATAGGTGGGATAGTCGGCCAGGACCTTGCGCAGCTGGCCGATCGGCGGCTTGTTCAGGCCGGTCTTCACATTGACCGTCGAGTGGACGATCGGCAGGCCATAGGCCACGGCGGCCTTGGCCGTGCCGACGATATTGTTGACCAGCAGCTGGCGGTCCATCGAGGCGATCGAGTTCACCTGAACCGGCTGGTAGTCGATGATGACGAAGGCGGAATTCTGAGGCGTCAGAAGGTCGTCGGCGACGGGATCGCGGATCGGTTCGCTGGTCATGTCGGGGGCTCCATGGTGGGGTGTGCTGAAGGCGCTGCACGCGCTTGAGGGACCGGTCCCGCCAGAAGCGGCGAGGCCGGCGGGAGGGGGTCAGCTGCGCTGCGAGTCCAGCATTTCGTGGTCGGTGGCGACCTGCTGGGCCTTGCCGTAGCTTTCGATCAGCAGCTGATAGGGCGGGAAGATCTGGGTGTAGACCTCGGCCCATTGCTGGGCGTCGTCGCGGTGCCAGGTCTTCTGCAGTTCAGAAGCGACGGCGGCCATGTCCATCGGCACGACGCCGGCCTGGACCACGCGGGCCAGGGTGATTTCCTGGGCCATCTTGGAATAGGTACCCGAGGCGTCGACCACTACGAAGACCTTGTAGCCCTCATAGGCGGCGCTGATGGCGGGGAAGGCCATGCAGACGCTGGTGATGGTGCCGGCGATGATCAGGGTCTTGCGGCCCGTCGCCTTCACGGCGGCGACGAAGTCGGGGTTGTCCCAGGCGTTGATCTCGCCCTTGCGTGCCACATACTGGGCGTGAGGAGCGTTGGCGTGGATTTCCGGGATCAGCGACCGTTCGGGCCCTGCGGCACCGAGGCGGTGGTGATGACCGGCAGCTTGGCCAGGGTGGCTATCGAGGCCAGGGCGGCGGCGTGGCGGCGCAGGGTGGTCATCGGCATGTCGGCCACGGTCTGGAACAGGCCGCTCTGGTGGTCGATCAGCAGCATGGCGGCGTCGTTCGGATCGATGACCGGACGTTGGCCGTTGAAGTTGGCGGGCAGGGTGGAAGCGGAAATGAGTGTCTTCCTTTCAGGCGGGGGCCGCGCTCGGACAAGTGTCCGTTCGGGGTGGGGGTTGCGGCCCGGTCCGAAGACCGGGCGTGAGAGGGATCAGGTGGCCGGGATGTCGCCGAAGCGGCCGCTGTTGAAGTCCGTGATGGCGGCGCGGATCTCGTCCTCGCTGTTCATCACGAACGGGCCGTAGCCGACGATGGGCTCGTCGATGGGCTCGCCGGTCAGGAGCAGGATGGTCGAATCCGCATCGGCGCTCAGGGTGACGCTGGCGCCCTGACGATCCAGCAGCAGGGCCTCGGCGGACCCGGCGGGCTGATCGCCGTTGACGGTGACGTAGCCCGACAGCACGACCACGATGGCGGTGTGGCCTTCCGGCAGATCCAGCGTCGTCTCGGCGTCCCGGTTCAGCCGCACGTCCCACACGTTGATGGGGGTGAAGGTGTTGGCCGGGCCTTTCGAGCCGTCCATCGCGCCGGCGATGATCCGGGCCATGCCTGCATTGTCAGGCAGGGCGACGGTCGGAATGTCGGCGTTGAGGATCGACTGATAGCCAGGACGGGTCATCTTGTCCCTGGCCGGCAGGTTGACCCACAGCTGCACCATGCGGAAGGGGCCGCCGGTCCGCGCAAAGGCGGGCGAGTGGAACTCTTCGTGCAGGATGCCGCCGCCCGCCGTCATCCACTGGACGTCGCCGGGGCCGATGACGCCGCCCTGGCCGGTCGAGTCGCGGTGCTCGACCTCGCCGTCATAGACGATGGTTACGGTCTCGAAGCCGCGGTGCGGGTGCTGGCCGACGCCGCGACGTTTGTCGGTCGGCTCGAAGTTATGAGGACCGGCGTAGTCGAGCCGCAGGAAGGGGCTGACCTGCTTGCCGACGCTGTCATAGGAAAACAGCGAGCGAACCGGGAAGCCGTCGCCGACCCAGTGGCCGCGATCATTGCCGTAACGTCCGAGAACCTTCTTCATGGCGTGTCTCCTGTGGCGACCGGGCCTCGCCGATCGCGTTGGAGGCTTTATGACTGTGGAACGCTGACTGCAGAAGAATGCGAAATCGCCTCGCTGCGTTCTATGAATAGGACGATTGCCCTAGGCCAAACGCCGATGGTGTTGAATGACGGTGGCCGCAGGGGAGGCTTGGCCTGTTCCAAGACGTTTGAGGGCGCTGCACCCTCGACAGCCATCGCTGCAGGTCTGCATCCCCCGACGTGTGGCGGGATCAGGCGCGAGGCGCACGCGCCCGTACGCAATGCTGATCCTTGCAGGACCGTGCGGGGGCGACCGTAGTGCTAAAATAGTGGAAGTGGTTGGGTTGAAGCCCTGGCCGGCGAGGTGACTGGCGATGCTTTGGGCTTAATGCCCCCGAGTGGCTCCGCGGGTAGGATTCGAACCTACGACCAGCCGATTAACAGTCGGCTGCTCTACCACTGAGCTACCGCGGAACGTCCCCTCGGGGGAGGCCGCTGTATAGCAACGCCTTTTTGATTCATGCAACGGGCAAAGTGCAGAAAAACGCGGAAATATTTCAGGTGGGGTGCGCTAGAAGCCGAGACATGAATTTGATCCCCGTGTCCGATATCGAAGATCTTCGTGTTTCCGCCTTTCGCGATGTGAAGGAGCGGGACCTGACGGGGCGTCAGGGTCTGTTCGTGGCGGAAGGGGAGGTGGTGCTGCGTGTGCTGGCTTCGCCAGCGTCGCGTTGCGCTCCGGTCGCCGTCTTGATCGCCGAGAAGCGGCTGGAGGCCTTGGGCGAGATTCTGGAGCGTCTGCCGGACGACGTGCCGATCCATACGGCGCCGCAGGACGTGCTGGACGGTGTGGCAGGCTTTCACCTGCACCGGGGGATTCTGGCGCTGGGACGCAAGCCGGAGGCGCTGGACCTGGAGGGGTTTCTGGACAGTCTGCCAGACCGCGCCGTGGTGGTCGGGGCCTGCGGCGTGGGCAACCATGACAACATGGGCGGCCTGTTTCGCAATGCGGCGGCGTTCGGGGCCGCCGGCCTGCTGCTGGACACCAACTGCTGCGATCCCTTCTACCGCAAGGCGATCAGGGTTTCAGTCGGGGCAGTGCTGCGAACGCCCTTTGTCGAAGGCCCGAAGGCGTCAGACATGGTGGCGGCGCTGCAGGCGCGCGGTTTCGAGGTGCTGGCCCTGACCCCGTCTGCGGCTGAGGCGCTGTCGGAGCTGAAACCCGCACCGCGCACGGCGATTCTGTTGGGCTCGGAAGGGCCGGGGCTTCCGGCAGACGTCATTGGGCGTTGTCGGCCGCTGGGCATTCGGATGTCCGGCGGCTTTGATTCCCTGAACGTGGCGGCGACCAGCGCGGTGGCGCTGCACCATCTGACGACGTCCGAAGGGGCATGAGCTCCTCGGCGCGGAGCGGAAGGCGCGCGAAGGCGTTGGCTTTCCAAGGGCGGAGGAGAGCAGCGTGAACCCAGTGACGGCGTTGATTCTGATCGGCGCGCTGGCCTTTGTGGTGGCTGGCGCCGGCTTCGCCTTGGTGCAGCCTCGGCGATTTACCGACCGGGATGCAGATGGCGAGCCGGACGCGACGCTGTCGGAAATCGAAAAGACGCGTGAAGACGATGGATGGTCGAGCGGTTCGGATCGCTAGGCCCAGAAACAAGAAAGCCGCCCCGAAGGGCGGCTGACTGTTTGTCGCGATGGAGGCCTGACCGGGAATCGAACCCGGGTGCAAGGATTTGCAGGCCGTGACTTGTCGCGGAATTTCAAAGCGAGGGCCGCAAACCGGGTCGAGTTATCCCCACGCACACACAGGATTGAAGAGGCGGCTGCAAACTGTTTGTTCTCTTTTCGTTCATGGCGCCGTAGGAGTCCGCCCCGGGTCGGCAACCTCGGAGAATGACATGGACACGCAACCCAGCGGCCCAGACGAAGCGTTTGCCCGCGACCTGGTCGAACTGGACCGGGAGCTTGAAGCCCGAACTGAACCCCAGATGCCTGAGAAGACCGTCAGCCTTCTAGCGGGCCTGATCGCGGGCATGACCCATGTCGGGCGGCCGGCGCGATGACCGCCGCTAACGACGCCTATCTGGCGGACCTGATGTTGCGACTGGTCGGCCTCGACCTGACCAGCGCCGACGGCAGGGCCGGCGCGGGGGCCATCCTGCGCGAGATCGAGACCCTGGCGCCGGGATCGATCGCCAGGATGCAGGCCGGGCTGGAGCGACGGCGCGGCGTCCAACTGCAATGACCCCTAAGACTGTCGGCGCTCTGATTGAGGGCGGCGTCCGCGTCACCCGATCATGCCAATGGTGCAAAGACTTCGGAGAGGTGGACCTTCAGCGCATCGCGCGTGAGAAGGGCGCGGACTACCCCATGCTCGACCACCTGCCGCTCTGCACCAACGGCGACTGCAAGGGGATGATCCGCTTTCAGGCTCACCGGGGCATGCGGGCCGAATGGCTGATGACCCCGGAAGGCCAGGCGAAGTTTCAGAACCACAGCGACTGGCTGTTCCAGACCAAGACCATCGAAATACGGAGAGCTGCCCTGAAACAGCGCAGGTCGACGCCGACTCAGATAGACGGTCGAGCATGACCCCCGAAGAACTGAACGACACCCTGGACGCCATGGCGAAGGCCGCTGGCGCTGACGCCGACAAGCTTCCCGGCCTGATCACAGTAGAGAGCAACCACTGGGTGCAGGTTCTGTCCGCCGTCGGCCCGACTTGCGCGCGGCTGGACGACGGACTGCGCCACCGCAACATCGTGATCCACGTTGGGGCGGCGCAGGAGACGAAGGTGCTGACCCGCGCTGAGGCGGGCGAGCGCGGCGCGCCGTATCGCGATCTGACGCCCAGGATCTAAAATCGAGACGCCCCCGCCGGCTTAGGGACGACGGGGGCGCTTAGTCCCCTCCCAGGGACTACACAGACAGCAAAGCGGCCAGCCCTGCCTGTCTGCAAGGGTTCAACAACGCGGCGCCGGTTCGGTTCCAAATGCAAGAAAGCCCGCCCCGGCGAACCGGAGCGGGCCTGAATGCTGAGCGCCAAGGGCGTCAGTTGGCCGCCGGAACCTCGGGCACTGCGTTCTGAGCGGCTTCTCCGACGTTCTCTGCTGCCGCGCCGACGCTTTCCGCTGCGCCAGCAATCGCGTTGGACTCTACTTGTTCGCTACGGCTCATATTCATCAGGAAGTAGGCCACGACGCCCACCAGAAGCAGTCCGACGACGAGAGCGACGATGCCGCCCATGCCGCCGCTGCGACGTTCTTGGACAACAGGTCCATCCGTCGTCGTGGTGCGCTCGACGGTACCATCCGCTCGTTCAACTGTGCGTTCAGTAGGCATGCGATTTTTCCTCCTTGAAGCAGTTCAAGCGACGCACCGCGAGGTGAGTTCCTTATGGCTAAGCTGCGGCTCACGGGTGGTCTCGGCTCCCGGCATGGCAAAGGGGTTAAGCTTACCGACGAGATGAGCGTCTTCGAGCACACGGTCAGGACGGCAGTGGCAGGAAATGGGGGAAGCCCGCCACCCCGTAAAGGATGGCGGGCCGAGCGGAGCCACGGGGCTCAACGCAAGATCAGCTCTGGGCTAGCGCAAGACCGGACACTGATCACCAGCCGATGTAACGGCGATGGTTCGGAATAGTTGCCTAGCCCGGCCGAGGTCGGGTTTCCGGCGGCGGACAGTTCAGCCCTTTCATCCCCATCTGGTCGAAGAACCGGCACAGCCGCCCGACCTGAGCCCATCCAGCCTCGCCCCATGCCTCGACGGCGTTGTCGTGCAACTCGCCCGCGATGCGGCTGGTCAGCACGTCGTCCGACGGGACCGGCTTAGGCTGGACCTTCAAGTCCTCGACAGGCGGGAGGGATGCGCCCAGCGTCCCGCAACTGGCGACAGCGGCGCCGCAGCTCACGATCATCAGGCAGGCTGTCAGGAAGCGCTTCAGCGGCATGGTCTCTCTCCATTTTCCGGTTGGTGATGGTGGTGGTGTCGCTAAGGCGCTCGCCAGCGGCCGTTTGCCGCGCGCTGGAGGCCTTCGCCTCGGTCTTGGCTTGCTCGGCAGCGTGGCGATCGCGAACACTCTCAGCGCCTTTGTGGGAGCAGTAGGCGCCGAAGATCAGGAAGGCGGCGAGGACGGCCAGCGCTAGCCAGGCCGTCGGGGTGAGGGCGCGCCCGATCCTGAGGGCGAAGGCGATCATCGCGCCCACTCCCCGGTCTTCTTGTGCAGCCAGGTCAGGAACTGGCCGACCGTCTTCCCTTTCAGGATCGCCGGATTGGCCTTGGTCGCCTCGGGACCAGCGATCAGATCTGCGCGAACATTCACGTCGGCGCCGATGACCTTGGCGGCCATGCCGGCTCCGAAGAAGTGCGCGGCATAGAGCGAGGCTCGATTGATCGGGATGCCCTTGGCCTTCAGGACGGCAGCGTTCTTGGCGGTGAAAGTCTTGGCGCGGGCCAGTTGCTCTTCGGGCGAGGGCTTCAGGCCGCCGAAGGCCGGACGCAGGGTCGGCCCCCAGGTCCCGCCCTCACCAATCCACGTCGAGCGGATGAACTGGTACAGGCCCGAGGCGCTGGACGATTCCGCCTGGACATAGGGCCTGTCGCCACTCTCGATGCGCGACAGCATAGGCCAGTAGTCGGCAGGGATATCGCTGGCCGGGACGGTCGGGACCACGACGCCTGCGAGGGCTGCCAGTTCGCGAACCTTGGCCTCGGTGTCTCGCCCGGCCCAGCCGTCTTCGGTCAGGCCAAAGGTGCGCTGGAACAGGCGCACGAAGTCGTCGTCGCTCATGATGCTCATGGCGAGGTCTCCAGTTCAGATTGTGGGAATGGTGGGCGTGCGCGTTACTGTGAGGACCGTGGTCTATTCTCCCGGTCAGGCGCTTTTGCCCGTAGGAGAAATGCCGTGACCGATCTGTCTGACATCCGCCGCCGAATGCATGACCTGACCATGGCCTATGGCCGCCGTGAGCGCGATGATCCTGAGAAATGGGCCGCGCTTTTCGAGAAGCTGTCCATCGAAGCGCGGCAGGCCGGCCTTGCTGAGGATGATACGGTCGGCTTCGAGGCCTTCGAACGGAAGCACATTATCGTCCAGCCATCCGCCAGCCATTTCCGAGCGTGGGAGCAGCCTTACAAAGGCTAATGCGCACGCAGTTCACCTGTGGCAGCCTCAGGCCATGAAGAGACCGGGGCTGTTCTTCTTCGCGCTGATCGTGGGCCTGAACCTTGGTCACAGCCCGCACGGCTGGATCTACGACCGCGGCTATGACGTCTGCATGGCCACGGCGGGTGACGACGACTGGAAGTGCGAGAACTTCATGCCGAACCCGATAGAGCCTGGGCCGCGCCAGCCCGCGCCGGGGAACGCAGAATGATCTGGCCTGCGTGGGTGGACATCGTTCTAGGCGGCTGCGGTCTGATCTGGTGCCTGGACACCTGGGGAAAGCTGCGAACCCGCGCTCCGTGGCACCCGGACCTTGTGCCATCGACCATCGGACTGGCGATCTTCAGCGCCGCCCTTCTGATCGTTGGCGGGGTGCGCTGGATTCAGAGCCCAGGCAGTTAGCTTCAGCGAGACGCGGTCCAAGCTCAGCGTCATGGAAACCCTCGCCGCGTGCGCGACGAGGGCCTATCCACTGGCATGGATTTGAGCTGACGGGACCTTGGCAAAACGCCAGCTCGCAGAAGCTGTCAGTTAGGAATGAGGGTTCCTGAAGCCATCAATAGGGCAAAGACGGGACTTTGTTATCCTGTTTCCGACTTGGCCTTGGCGATCTCGACTTCGGCCGATTGCTTGCCGGTCTTGGCGACCTCCCAAGCCTTGCCGAGGTACAGCGTGGAAACGCCGGTAGTGTAGACCACGCCGATGAAAACGCCCGCTTGGACGGGGTCGTCGATCTTCAAAGCCAGGATCAACATGGAGACGCCCGCACATGCCGCCGTCCAGATGATCGCGAAGGGCCTGGCCAGATCGCCGATGAAGGACTTCACGCGCTCAAGCCGGGTAGCTGGAGGCTGGATCGGGGTGTCGGTCATGTCGGTGATCCAGTCTTGAGGCCGAGGCCAGCCAGCGCGGCCATGCCCAGAGCGACCAGCCAAGGCGCGGTCTGGCGCATCCAGTCGACCAAGCCCTTGGCGCCTCGCTGCTGGTCGCGAGTGCCCTCAAGGTCGTCGATCCGCTTCAGGGCGGCCGCCAGTCGGTCGTTCAACCCTTCGATCTGGCGCTCGTACTCCCGCGCCTCCAGTTTGATCACACGCTCTCGCACGTCATCGACCTTGGCGTTCATCCGCTCGACCTGACGGCCTAGGGCTGACACGGCGTCGGTCAGCCCGCGCATGGCGTGGATTTCCGCCATGCTGACGGCTTCCGGCTTGGTGACCGGAGTCATGATCTCGTCGCCTGCGGACATGCGGGCTCCTACGCGAGGGATTGTGATGGTGTCCCGGCGCGAACCGGGTTCGTCAGGTCAGGCCCCGAAGGCCTTGCCCGGTCGGCGGGTGCGAACGGCCAGCCAAAACATGCCCGCCTCCAGGGCGGACACGCCGGACGCACGCAGCGCGCCCATGAACAGCCAGTCGATCACCCACTTCGGATGCTCGGCCGCATCCAGGAGACGGTCATGCAGCAGGGCGGCGGCGCGGTAGCGCTCAACGAAGCGGCCCCACTTGGCCGGCATCCACCAGCGGCGCGAAAGACCATCGCTGCGATATCCCGCCTCGATGATGCAAAGTGGGTATCCGTTCAGGGTGACGGGGCAGGGCTCGACCACCTCCTGCCACTTCCGATCGATGACGCGGACGTGGACGGGTCCGAACTGGATCACGATGGCCAGCCCGCCGTTCGGTCGATGATGACGGGATAGGCGGCTCGTTGCTGCGACTTCAACGCCCCGCCATGGAACAGTAGCTCGGCCCCCTTGGCGGTCATGGCCGACAACACCGCCAGGACCTGCAGGGCCGTGGTCTGGATGTTCCAGTTATCCTCGGCCCGCATCGGCAGGATCGTGTTCGGCGCGCCCGAAACCACAGCCGTCAGGGCCGCGCCTTGCAGGGCCTGCCAGTTGCGCTGATCCTCGGCCCGCATCTGCAACAGACGCACGCCCGCCGCGATCTCGGCGCCGGTGTCATCCAGGGCCAGGGTCTCGCCGAAGTCATAGGCGAAGTCCTCGGCCGTGCGCCGGTCGCGTTCGGCGTCGATCAGGGCGCACAGTTCCTCGACCATCGCCACTGGCGCCGGAACCTCGGTCCTGACGATGCCGAACGCTGCCCTTTCATCGTCGCCCCAGATCGTCAGGGCGGCGCGCGGGTGACCGGATCGGTCTGCTCAACCCATCCGTTCGCCATGATGATCTTGGCGTCGGTCACGTAATTGCCGGTTGGCAGGGTCCCGGTCTGATCTGGAGACAGAGACAGGAGCCAGCCGGGATTGCCGCCCGGGGTCACCTCATCGACTGCAGTCACCGAGAAGGCCATCAACGGCGCAGCCGATTCCGGGGGGAACTCGCCATTGATGGTCAGCTTGAGGTCAGCCCGACATGTGGCGCCGGCGATGTCGCCATCTGTGGCTTCAAGCGCGAGCGAGAAGGATTCGCCGCGCGTGAACGTGGTCTGAAAGGACATGTCTTCTACTTTCTCTTCAGGGCGCGCCGCGGCGTCAGGTCAAACGCCCACCCGGCCATCAGGCCGTCACGGCCGACCGGACGCTGGCGCACAGGTCCAGGATGGCCGCGCGGGCGGCATCATTGGTCTTGGCGTCCACGTCCGGGAAAATGGCCATCAGCGCCATGTCCCCGTAGAAGGGATTGACCGTCCCGCCGCCGACCAGCACGGACCGGTCGCCTTCAGCGATTGGGCCGACCGCCATGGCCGGTCCGGTGTCCGCATGGACCCCGTTCTTCCAGTAATCCGTGTGCGACACGCCGCTGGCGCCGGCCTTGACCGACACCACGATGGACAGCCAGGCCCCGGTCCGCAGGGCGGCGGCCCAGCCAGCGACGGTGACGCCGGCCTGCTGCACGATCAGGTCGCCATTGGTCTTGTTCAGCACGTGATACCAGCTCTCGCTGGCGCACTCGAGAACCGCGCCGCCCGAGGCCCACAGTTCCGGCGGCCAGGTGCCCGTGCCTTCGGTCCCCGACGGGGGCATGCGCACCACATAGGCCGCCGTATAGCTGCCCGAGGTCGGCATGACCGCCTGACCGCCCGGCACGGCCAGGCCGCCCGGCGCCGAACCAGCCCCCTCCATGCCGAAACGCAGGGCGTGGGCCGATCCGCTGGTCACCAGTCGCGGTGCGCCGCTGAAGGCCGGGCGATAGCCCCGCCCCGCAGCCCGGCACAGGGTCTCGGTCACATCGCCTGATGCCTGCTGCACGCGAGCGGGCGAAGGCTGGATCCACAGTGACGGCCGAAGATCCATCGCCGCCTGCTCGACGGGCGACGGCGCCGGCAGGACCGGCCCGTCCTGCTGCGTGAATTGGGATTTGCCTTTCAAAACGATCATGTCGGTTCCTTAGGGTTTGCCGATTTCGAGGATGAAGGCCGGGCACCAATTGCGGGCCGGAACCGCGTCATAGAGCGAGGCCAGAGACGTGCTGTCGCGGACCAGGCCGCGCGCCCCGGTGACGGGGCCATCCGACGTGCCGCTGGTGCGCTGGATGGCGTAGCCCAGGCGGGCGGACGCCCCGGTCGGAGCCGAGGCCAGGGTGATCTTGAGGCTACGGTCGGTGTCCACCGCAACCGCAGCAATGGCCGGCGCCGCGCCAGATCGATCGTCAAATACGAAACCCGCCGAGGCGGTCAGGCCCGTCGTGTCCACTTGGTCGCCGGAGGTATCGATCACCATGGGATAGGTCGGAGCGTCGAAGTGGACGATGATCTCCGTCGCGCTGGCCCAATAGGCGTTTTCCGGGCGGATGGCCCGGGCGCCGGTGCCGAACCATTCGGCCAGCTCAGCGCGGGCCAGATCCTGACCCATCCGGTTGTAGCCCCGGCAGTCCATGTGGATCGCATCGCTGTAGGGGTGCTGGTAGTGCGGCCCCACCAGACGAATGCCGTCACGGCCGTCGGCGCGCACAGCGCCCTCCTGAACCGGCCGCATCCAGACATCGGCGGCTGGCGTGTAGGCGGCTTGGCAGACCAGCATGACGGCCGGCTCGGATTGGCCGGTGCGGATTTGCACGTCGGCGGCGAACTGCCGGGCCAACTGCTGCATCTGGCGCTCGACAGTCGTGGCCGTGGTCATGGCCGTGTCGGCGTCGCCCTCGGACCCCAGCCAAGCCCCCGCCGTCACGATGGGGATCAGACCTTGTGCTCGGCACAGGCGCACCGCCTGGTCCAGGGCTTCCAGCATGGCGGTCCAGGCCGGCTGTCCGCGCTTGAGGCCCGCATAGGCCTGCGCCCCCTGCGCCGCCACAATGGTCAGGGTGGTGATGCGCCGGCCGGTCGCGGCTTCGACTTCGCGGGTCACGTCCTGAACAAGCCGGACGGAAAGCCCTGGGACGCCAAGGGAAACGGAATCAGGTCGGCATTTCGCGAAGCCTGCGCTCTGGCGAATATCACCGGCCTGACCTTTCATGACCAGCGCGGGACCTACGTCACGCGGCGCCGATCCCTGGGCTGGACGGCCGAAGAAACGGCCCTGACGACGGGCCATAAGGTGGCCGGCGAGCAGGGCGCTCAGTCGTCATATGTGGACCGCCAGACGGTCGCGATAGCCAACGCTGAACGCCTGTGGGCGCGCTATTTCGGACCGGATGGGGAACAGGCGCTGCAAACTGACCTGCAAACCAGAAACAAGAAAGCCGCCCCGAAGGGCGGCTAACTGTTTGTAATCGCGATGGAGGCCTGACCGGGAATCGAACCCGGGTGCAAGGATTTGCAGTCCTCTGCGTCACCACTCCGCCATCAGGCCGTTTGGTCACCCAAATCGGTGACCCGAACCATCGCGAGGGGCGTCAGCTATCAGATCGGATTGTCGGCTGCAACGCGCGGACCTATAAGCGCCGCAGATTTATTTGCTTACGCCGACCTGAAGGACCTCGGAACCATGGATTTCGCCGCTGCACGCAAGGTCATGCTGGACTCGCAAGTCCGGGTGAACGACGTCACGGACCGCGACCTGCAGGCTGCTTTCGGCGCTGTCGAACGCGAGCGATTCTGCGCCGCCGACCGCGCCTTCTCGGCCTATGCCGACATTGAGCCCGAAATCGCGGGCGAGCGTCGTCTGATGCTGCCGCGCGATCTGGGCAAGCTGATGCAGGCCCTGGACGCCCGCGCCGGTGAAAAGGCTCTGGTTCTGGCCGGTCCCTACGCCGCCGCTGTCCTGGCGCGCATGGGTTTGACGGTCACGGCGCAGGAAACGGAAGCCGCCGTGTTCGAGGTGACGGGCGCGGCCCTGGCCGAAGAAGGCGTCGCCACTGTGGTCGCGCCGCTGGGCCAGCCGCAAGGCGAGGGCTATGACCTGATCGTCAGCGAGGCCGCCGTGCCGGTGCGCCCCGAATCGTGGATCGCGGCCCTGCGCCCCGGCGGCCGTCTGGCCGTGGTCGAGCGCGCCGGTCCGATCGGCAAGGCCGTCCTCTATGTCCGCGGTCGTGAAGGCGTGTCGCGTCGCGAACTTTTCGACTGCGCCCCGCCCGTTCTGACGGAGCTGATTCCCGCTCCGGCCTTCGCGCTTTAAGCGTGAGGGCGGCGCGACGGAGACGCGCGCCGGCTGCGTGAAAAAAACTTAACTGGCGCAGGGCGGGCAGAGCCTCCAACTACGCCATTCAGGCATTACGGGGCGCGCCGTCGGGGGCGTCAGGCAGGAATAGGTTCATGTTGAAACGCTCGCGCGCGCTGGCTTCGGTCGCTCTGATCACCCTCGCCATGGGAGCCGGCGCGGCTCCGGCCGGGGCCGAGACCCTGCAAGAAGCGATCGGCCTGGCCTATCGCACCAATCCCACGCTGCTGGCTCAGCGCGCCAATCAACGGGCGCTGGACGAGACAATCGTGCAGGCGCGTTCGGGGTTGAGGCCGACCATCAGCGCCTCGGCTGGCGTCGATTACAGCCGCGTGGACGCCGACGCCCTGGGCGTGGTGGAAGGCGACAGCGCCAGCGCCAGCGTCAGCCTGTCTCAAAATATCTGGACCGCCGGCCGCACCGCGCGCGGCATTGACGCCGCGGAGGCCAATGTCCGCGCGGGCCGTGAGAATCTGCGCGAAGTCGAGCAGCAGGTGATGACCTCGGTCATCCAGGCCTATGCCGACGTGGTGCGGGACATGGAGATCCTGCGCATTCGCCAGGAGAACATCGCCGTCCTGCGTCGTCAGCTGGACGAATCCAACGCCCGATTCGAGGTCGGCGAGATCACCCGCACCGACGTGGCTCAATCGGAAGCCCGTCTGGCCCAGTCGGACGCCGATCTGGCCAACGCCCAGGCCCAGCTGTCGGTCTCGCGCGCGGCCTATGCCGCCGTCGTCGGCCAGGCGCCGACCAATATGGAAACCCTGCCGGTCTTGCCGGGTCTACCGACCGATTTCGACGGCGCATTGGATGTAGCGCTGGTTGAGAACCCCGGTGTTCGCGCCGCGACCTACGCTCTGCAAGCTGCAGAGGCCAATGTGGCGGCCGCCCGCGCCGAGTATCGGCCGTCGGCGCGTCTGCAGGCCTCCTACGGCGGCACAGCCAACGACCTGTCGGCTTTCGACCTTACCGATCGCACCAGTTTCACCGCCGGCGCTTCTGTTTCGGTGCCCCTGTTCACCGGGGGGCTGAACCGATCGCGTGTGGCCCAGGCGCTGGAACGCGCCAACGCGGCCCAGATCAGCGTAGAGGGCGAGCGTCGCGGCGTGCTGCAGAGCGTCAGCTCGGCCTACGCCCAGACCGTCGCGGCCAAGTCGACCCTGCAGGCGGGTGAGCAAGCCGTCCGCGCCGCCTCGGTCGCCGCCGAGGGCGTGCGTCAGGAGGCTCAGGTCGGTCTGCGCACCACCCTGGACGTTCTGAACCAGGAGCTTGAACTGCGCTCGGCCCAGGTGACCCTGGCCAGCGCCCATCGCAATCAGTACGTGGCCCAGGCTCAACTGTTGGCGGCCATGGGCCGTCTGAGCGGACCGAACCTGGACCCGGCGATCGATGTCTATGACGCCGAGGCCAACTATGATGCGGTGCGCAACCGTGGCGGCCTGCCGTGGGACGGCGCAGTCGAGGCGCTGGATCGTGTCGCATCGCCGAGCATCGCGCCCGCTGACGACGCCGAAGACGCGCCGATCGACACCCAACTGAAGAGCGAAATCGTCCGCACCGCTCCCGGCAATTGACTGCGGGATTAGCCTGACAGGCGAAACGTCCGTTGATTCCGGCGGGCGTTGGTGCGACGACAGGTTAGGGGCAGGACGAGTCAGCTTGTTCGGCCCTGATCGTCGCGCGCCGTCCGGCGCCTGTCGGCGGTCCCTACAGGTTCAGCCCTCAAGGTTCTGCCATGACCGACCAGACCGCCCAAGAACCGACGATGGAAGAGATCCTGGCGTCGATTCGCCGGATCATCTCTGAAGACGATGCGCCGGCCGAAACCGCCGCAGCGTCGCCGGAACCGGTTGCTGAGCTCGAACCTGAACCCGGGCCCGTGTTCGAGGCCGCCGCCGAGGCGCCTGCGCCCGTCGAAGAAGAAGTGTTGGAGCTGACCGAGCGCTATGAGGCGCCTGCCGCCGAGTCGATCGGTGATCTGGACGTCGCCGACGTGGCGCCTTTCCCGGCCCCTGTCGCTGCACCCGAGCCGGTCGTTGCGCCGGGGGACGCCCTGGTCGGCGAAAGCGCCGCAGCCAGCGCCGCCTCGGCCTTCGCCGGCCTGGCCGCCACCTTCCAGAAGCCGGAAGCGCCCGCCGCCGCCGCCCAGGACATGCCCTTCGTCAGCGGCAATACCGTCGAGGCCATGGTTCAATCCATGCTGCGTCCGATGCTGAAGGACTGGCTGGACGCCAACCTGCCGGGCATCGTCGAGGCCCAGGTACGCAAGGAAGTAGAACGCATCGCCCGCAACGCCGGCTAGCCCTTCGCTTCACCAGACATTAAGTCACTGAGGGCGGCTCCGGCGGGGCCGCCCTTTCGCTTTTTCAGAAACCCGCCCCTCATGCAGCGACGCACCGCGTGCGGAGCGGTCGGGACCTAAAGAGAATCAAATGCTCGAGAAGACTTTCGAACCCCAGGCCGCCGAACCGCGCCTCTACGCCCAGTGGGAAGAGAGCGGCCTGTTCGCGCCGCGCGCCGCCAAGCCCACGGACGGGGCCGCCGACGCCTATTCGATCGTCATCCCGCCGCCGAACGTGACGGGCTCGCTGCATATCGGCCACGCGCTGAACAATACGCTTCAAGACATCCTGGCCCGCTATCACCGGATGAAGGGCAAGGCCGTGCTGTGGCTGCCCGGCACCGACCACGCGGGCATCGCCACCCAGATGGTGGTCGAGCGTCAGCTGGCCGCCGCCGGCAACATCAGCCGCCGCGACATGGGCCGCGACGCCTTCATCGAGAAGGTCTGGGAGTGGAAGGCCGAGTCCGGCGGCACCATCGTGCGCCAACTGCGCCGTCTCGGCTCGTCGTGCGACTGGTCGCGCGAACGCTTTACCCTGGACGAGGGCCTGAACGCCGCTGTCCGCAAGGTCTTCGTCAAGCTGCATCAGGACGGCCTGATCTATCGCGACAAGCGTCTGGTGAACTGGGACCCGCATTTCCAGACCGCCATTTCGGACCTGGAAGTCGAGCAGCGCGATCAGGACGGCCACTACTGGCACTTCGCCTATCCGCTGGCTGACGGTGTCACCTATGAGCATCCGGTCGCCTTCGACGAGGACGGCAAGGCGACCGAATTCGAGACGCGAGGCTTCATCGTCGTGGCCACGACGCGCCCCGAGACCATGCTGGGCGACACCGGCGTGGCGGTTCACCCGGAGGATGAGCGTTACAAGGGTCTGGTCGGCAAGGCCGTGATCCTGCCCATCACCGGCCGTCGCATCCCCATCGTCGCTGACGACTACGCTGACCCGACCAAGGGTTCGGGCGCGGTCAAGATCACCCCGGCGCACGACTTCAACGACTTCGGCGTCGGCAAGCGCGCCGGTCTGGCCGCGCTGAACGTGATGGACGCCTTTGCGCGCATCACCAATGAGGATGTGCCGGAAATCCCCGCCGATCTGGTCGGTCTGGACCGCTTCGCCGCGCGCAAGGCCATCGTCGCCCGCGCCGAGGAAGAGAACTGGCTGCGTGAGATCGAGAAGACCAAGCACGTCGTCCCGCACGGCGACCGTTCCGGCGTGGTCATCGAGCCGTGGCTGACGGACCAGTGGTACGTTGACGCCCACACCCTGGCCCAGCCGGCGCTGAAGGCGGTCGAGGACGGCGCGACCGTCTTCGAGCCCAAGAGCTACGAGAAGATCTATTTCGAGTGGCTGCGCAACATCGAGCCCTGGTGCATCAGCCGCCAGCTGTGGTGGGGTCACCGCATCCCGGCCTGGTATGGCCCTAACGGCGAGATCTATGTCGCCGAGACGGAAGAAGACGCCCGCGAACAGGCGCTCGCCGACTATGATTCCGAGGTCGTTTTGACGCAGGACGAGGACGTTCTGGACACCTGGTTCAGCTCGGCCCTGTGGCCCTTCTCGACCATGGGCTGGCCGGAGAAGACCGAGGACCTGGAGCGCTTCTATCCGACCAGTGATCTGGTCACGGCGGCGGACATCATCTTCTTCTGGGTCGCCCGGATGATGATGATGGGCCTGCACTTCATGGACGGCGAAGTCCCGTTCAAGCGCGTCATCATCAATGGTCTGGTCCGCGACGAGAAGGGCCAGAAGATGTCGAAGTCCAAGGGCAACGTCATCGACCCTCTGGGCATCATCGACGAGCTGGGCGCCGACCCGCTGCGCTTCACCATGGCCATCCTGTCGGGCACGCGCGACATCAAGTTGTCGAAGCAGCGCATTGAAGGGTATCGCAATTTCGGCACCAAGCTGTGGAACGCCGCACGCTTCAGCCAGATGAACGAGGCCAAGCGGGTCGAGGGCTTTGATCCGGCAACGGTCGAACAGACCATCAACCGCTGGATCCGTGGCGAGCTGACCAAGGCCGAGCGCCAGGTGTCCGACGCCATCGAGGGCGGTCGTTTCGACGACGCGGCGGGCGCTCTGTACCGCTTCGTCTGGAACGTCTTCTGCGACTGGTATCTGGAACTGGCCAAGCCGGTCTTCAATGGCGCGGACGAAGCCGCCAAGGCCGAGACGCGGGCCATGACCGCCTGGACCATCGACCAGACGCTGAAGCTGCTGCACCCGGTCATGCCCTATATCACCGAGGAGCTGTGGGCCGAGCTGGGCAAGGAAGGTCCGGCGCGTGAAAGCCTGCTGATCGGCGCCGAATGGCCGGTCCTGCCGGACAGCTTCGTCGACGTCTCGGCTGAGGCCGAGATCGGCTGGCTGGTCGATCTGGTCGGTGAAATCCGCGCCCTGCGAGCCGAGATGAACGTGCCGCCGTCGGCCAAGCCGCCGCTGGCCTTCGTTGCGCCGGACGCCGTGACCGCCGAGCGCATCGCGCGCCACCGTGACCTGCTGCTGACCCTGGGCCGCGTGTCCGAGATCGCAACGGCCGAGGCCGCGCCCGCCGGGGCCGTGACCTTTGTCTCCGGCGGAACCACGGCGGCGCTGTCGCTGGCCGGGATCATCGACCTGACCGCTGAACGCGCGCGTCTGGAGAAGGAGATCGCGGTCTTCGAGAGCGACATCGGCCACGTGAACAAGAAGCTGGGCAACCCCAACTTCGTGTCGCGCGCGGCGCCGGAAGTCGTCGACGAACAGCGCGCCAAGCTGGCCGAGGCCGAAGAGGGCAAGGCCAAGCTGCAGGCCGCCCTGGCCCGTCTGGACGCGATGGCCGGGGCGTGAGGACGGTCCGTCTGGATCAGCTTCTGGTTAGGCGCGGCCTGGCCGAAAGCCGGGCCAAGGCCAAGGCGGCCATCGAGGCGGGCGGTGTCACCGTGAACGGCGCCTCCGCCAAGGCGGCCTCGCAGGCGGTCAGTGAGGACGCCGAGATCGGCTATGCCGCCGCCCACCGCTGGGTCGGGCGCGGCGCGCTGAAGCTGGAACGGGCGCTGGACCTGTGGCCGGTCGCGGTCGAGGGCAGGGTGGTGCTGGACGTGGGCGCTTCCACGGGGGGCTTCACCGAGGTCTGTCTGGATCGCGGCGCGGCCAGGGTCTTTGCAGTGGACGTCGGCTACGGCCAGATGCACCCCAAGGTCGCGGCCGATCCGCGCGTGGTCAATCTGGAACGGACGGACGCACGCGAACTGACGCCCGATATTATCCCCGATGCGCCGTCGCTGATCGTCTGCGACGCCAGCTTCATTGGCCTGTCCAAGGTGCTGCCGGCGGCGCTCGAACTGGCGGCGCCGGACGCGGACCTGATCACCCTGGTCAAGCCGCAGTTTGAGGGCTCGGGTCCCAAGGACGCGGGCAAGAAGGGCGTGGTCAAGGACCCCGAGGCCCATGCGGCGGCGGTCGAGGGCGTCCGCGCCTGGCTGGAAAGCGTCGGCTGGAAGGTGCGGGAGGTCGCCGAAAGTCCCATCACCGGGGGCGACGGCAACCTCGAGTTCCTGATGTGGGCGCGTCGGGCGTAGCGCCAAAAATATAGAGGGCCGCCGGTGATCCGGCGGCCCTCTTCACGTCGTCGATCGACAGGGGGGCTGAAACTTAATCGACGACGCGATAGCGGCCGTTCTGGTCGGGGCAGGTGCGTACATAGCGCGTTTCGCTGCGACCATCGGGCAGACGGATGAAGCTCTCGGCGAGGCGGCATTCGTCGGTGTTCTGATAGCGATAGTCCTGCGCGGGCTGGGGGTAGCCGCGATCGTATCCGTCGCTGTACTCGCGATAGTCCCGGCCGTAGCCGTCGTCGTAACGACGGTCGTAGCCGCGATTGTCGTAGCCGTAGGCCGGCGGGACATAGGTTCCGCCATAGGGCTGGTTGTAGCCGTAGCTGGAGTTGGAGCGATAGCGGCTGTCGCAGTTGGCCGAGCTGTTGCCGACGCCGGCGCCGATGGCTGCGCCGAGGACGCCGCCCAGGACGCTGCCTTCGGTGCGACGGCCGCGCGCCGCCAGCTGCGAGCCAGCCACGGCGCCGATGGTGGCGCCGAGCACGCCGCCGGTCGTGGCGCGGCTCCGCTGATCGCCGACGCAGGGATCATAGTAGCGGCCCTGCGCGCCGTAGCTGTTGTAGGCCGGGGGATAGCCGTAGCCATAGGTCTGGGCGCTGACGACGCCCGGGACCATCAACGAGCCGGCGACCGCGAGGGCGGCGACAGCGGAAACCTTCTTGGAAAGATGATCAAACATCGTTCTTGTCCCTGTGACAGATGCCCGAGCTGAACGGCTCCGGTCCCTGTCTGTTGCATCCAGAAATAGGGCGGCGAAGCTGAACGGCTTTTGATCGGCTCGTTCATCTTCGTTCAGGTTTCAGATTCGGCGCGGGAGCGGGTAGAAGCCGCGCCATGACGCAAACGCTGACCATCGCCCGCATGGGCCATCAGGGCGACGGGATCGCCGAAACGCCGAACGGCTTTGTCTTCGTGCCGGGCGCCCTGCCGGGCGAGGTGATTTCCGGTGATGTGAAGGACGGGCGGGTCGAGATGTTCGACCTGATCGAGGCCAGCCCGGATCGCCGCCCGATTCATTCCGAAACCTATGCCGAATGCGGCGTGGCGCCGCTGCAGCACTGGGCGGAGGAGCCCTATCTGGCGTGGAAGCGCGAGGTGGTGATCCAGACCCTGGCGCGCGAGGGCGTCGAGACCGAAGTCGAGGCGACGGTCGCCGTGCCGCAGGCCAGCCGCCGTCGTCTGGCGCTGCATGCGCGCAGCGGACCGGGGGGGCGCGTCCTGCTGGGCTTCAAGGCGCGGCGGTCGTGGCGCCTGGTCGAGCTGACCGACTGCCCGGTGTCGGACCCGGCGCTGACGGCGGCCCTGCCGGCTCTGGCCAAGGTGGCGGCGCCCTTCCTGGGGCATCCCAAGTCGGCGCCGACCCTGCATGTCACCCTGACCGACACCGGCCTGGACGTGGACGTGACCGGCGTCGAGAAGAAGTCGGGCGGACTGACGGCGGACGTGACGGCGCGGGCCATCGCGGCGGCGGCCGAAGCCGGCCTGGCGCGGCTCAGCCTGGACGGCGACACCCTGGTCATGGCGCGCCAGCCGCGCATCACCTTCGGCCGGGCGACCGTGCCCCTGCCGCCGGGCGCCTTCCTGCAGGCGGCCCCTGCAGCCGAGGCGGCCATGGTCAGCCGTGCGGTCGAGGCGGTGAGGGGGGCGAAGAAGGTCGCCGACCTGTTCTGCGGCGCAGGCACCTTCACCTTCCCTCTGGCGGAGGTGGCCAGCGTCATCGCGGCGGATTCGTCGGCGGCTTCCATCGCGGCGCTGAAGGCGGGGATTTCCACGGCGCAGGGCTTGAAGACCATCGAGGCCCAGGCCCGCGACCTGTTCCGCCGCCCGCTGTCGCCCTACGACCTGAAGGGCTGCGAGGCCATTGTGATCGACCCGCCGCGCGCAGGCGCGCTGGAGCAGACCCAGCAACTGCCGGGGACCAAGGCCGGTCTGGTGGTCGGCGTGTCCTGTAACCCGCAGACCTTCGCGCGGGACGCCCGGGTTCTGATCAACGGCGGATTCCGGCTGGAGAAGGTGACGCCGATCGACCAGTTCCTGTGGTCGACCCATGTCGAACTGGTCGGGATCTTCCGGCGCTAAGAGGCCAGGTCGAACAGGTCCATCTGGGGGCGCATGTCGGCGGGGACGCGGAAGCGCGTAACGTCCAGTGGCGTGCGGGGCGCGTCCAGACCGTAGCGCTTGATCGCCGCCTTGAAGCGGGTGGCGATCAGTTCGGCGACGGGGCCGGTTCCTTTCATGCGCTGGGCCCAGTCGGGGTCGTAGTCCTTGCCCCCGCGCGTCTGGCGGATCAGGGACATGACGCGGGCCGCGCGCTCGGGTCGGGCGTCGGCCAGCCACTCGCGGAACAGGTCCTTGATCTCCAGCGGCAGACGCAGGGTCACATACATGGCCGAGGTCGCGCCCGCCTTCTGTGCAGCCTCGAGGATGGCTTCCATCTCGTGGTCGTTCAGGCCGGGAATGACCGGGGCGAAGCCGACGCCGACAGGACAGCCCGCGTCGGCGAGGCGGCTGATGGCCTCCAGCCGCTTGCCGGGGGTGGAGGCGCGCGGCTCCATCGCCCGGGCCAGACCGCGATCCAGGGTGGTGATGGAGACGAAGGCCGAGGCCAGGCCGTCGCGTCCCATGGGCCCCAGAATGTCGGCGTCGCGGGCGATCAGCACCGACTTGGTGATGATGCTGAACGGCTGGTTGAACCGCTGCATGACCTGCAGGATCGAGCGCGTGGACAGAGTCTCGCGCTCGACCGGCTGATAGGGGTCGGTGTTGCCGCCTATGTGGATGCGCTTGCAGACGTATCGGGGCCTGGCGAGTTCCTGTTCCAGCAGACTCGCCGCGTGGGGCTTGAAGAAGATCCGGCTCTCGAAATCCAGACCCGGGGATAGGCCCATCCAGGCATGGGACGGACGGGCGTAGCAGTAGATGCAGCCATGTTCGCAACCTTTGTAAGGGTTGATGGAGCGATCGAAGCCGACGTCGGGACTGGTGTTTTTGGCGATGATGGTGCGCGCGTGTTCCGGAGAGAGGGTGGTGCGTAGCGGCGCGGCCGCTTCGTCCTGATCCGTCCAGCCGTCGTCGAGTTCCTCGCGCCGGTCGGCTTCATACCGGCCCGAGATATTGGAGCGTGCGCCGCGTCCTTTCATCGCCGTCTTCATGAGGGGAGGATGGCAGAATTTTAGAACAAAGCAAGAACAAATATGCGAGCGCCCTTAGCGTTCAGGGCGAACGAGGATTTCCAGAACCGGACGCGCCTGGTCTTCGGCGTCGCCCAGCTCAAAGTCCGGCTGAGGGACGCCGAAGCTGCGCAGCGCCTGGGCAAGGGCTTCGGCTCTCTGGCCCTGCAGGCTGTCGCCGGACGGAGACGGCAGGCCGATCACCTTGAACTTGGCGCCCGGACATTCCGTCACTGCACGCGCGGGCCACTCCAGCGACAACGACGGCTGCAAGGTCGCGGCCTCGTCCTTGAAGTACAGGGCGAGAATGCCGTCCGTGCATGGGTTCCTTTTTACAGTGGCGGCCGTGACGGCGGGCGGCTTCGTGGCGCACCCGGCGAGGGCCAGGGCAGACAGGAGGACGGGGGGGTGGCGCATCTGTGTGGTCCTTGCGACGCGGCGGCGGGAAGGAGGCGAGCCTGTCATGGTTTGAGACGGCGAGGGAACCTTGTTCTGCAGAAGCGCGGGCGTCAGTCCTCCGTCTCCCGCAAGGGGAGAAGGGCGGCGCTCGTGTTGCGATTGTCGGGTATTTTAATACCGTTTATGGTAAGTTGTTTTAAATCAGTATCTTGACGTAAATTCGCGTCACGAACTGGTGTTGACCTGCTGTGGATGACCCTCTATCAGCACGCCTTCCGCTCATCCCTGTCTTGGGGTGGGCCGCACCGTTCGTCTTTAGGACCCTCAATATGCTGAAGAGCACTACGGCTTCGATGAAGCCGGCAGAGGTCGAAAAGAAGTGGATCCACATCGACGCCGAAGGCGTCGTGGTGGGCCGCCTCGCGACCTTCATCGCCAACCGTCTGCGCGGCAAGCACCTGCCGACCTACACCCCGCACGTTGATATGGGCGACTACGTCGTCGTCACCAACGTCGACAAGGTGGTGTTCACCGGCAAGAAGTCGACCGACAAGGTCTACTATCGCCACACCGGTCACCCGGGCGGCATCAAGCAGACGACCCCGGAGAAGGTTCTGGGCGGTCGCTTCCCCGAGCGCGTGCTCGAGAAGGCCGTCGAGCGCATGATGCCGAAGGAAAGCCCGCTGGCTCGCAAGCAGATGACGCACCTGCGTCTGTTCGCCGGAGCCGCGCACGACCACGAAGCCCAACAGCCGCAGACCATCGACTTCAAGTCGGCCTCGGCCAAGAACACCCGGAGCGTCTGAGCATGACCGACGTGACTGCTGAAGCCACCGGCTTCGACGCCCTGAAGGGCCTGACCGCCTCGGCCGAGAACGACGCCCCGGTCTATGAGCAAAAGCTGGACGCCCAAGGCCGCGCCTACGCCACGGGCAAGCGCAAGAACGCGATCGCTCGCGTCTGGATCAAGCCGGGCACCGGCAAGATCACCATCAACGGCCGCGACCAGGAAGTTTACTTCGCTCGTCCGGTGCTGCGCATGATGATCGCCCAGCCGCTGACCGTTTCGGACCGCGCCACGCAATACGACGTGATCTGCACCGTCGAAGGTTCGGGCCTGTCGGGTCAAGCCGGCGCCATCCGCCACGGCCTGTCGCACGCCCTGACTCACTTTGAGCCGGAGCTGCGCAAGGTCCTGAAGCCGCACGGCTTCCTGACCCGCGACAGCCGCGTCGTCGAGCGCAAGAAGTACGGCCGCGCCAAGGCACGCCGCAGCTTCCAGTTCTCGAAGCGCTAATCGCCTTCAGGCGATTTGGATTTGGGGCGCTTCGGGGAAACCCGGAGCGCCCTTTTTCTTTGTTATCTTGTTCACGAAAAGGTGAAGTTGGAAGCCGCAGCTATTCGATGCGGGGAAATCCCATGGAATCCCACGGTGTCCCATGGAATCCCATCTATTCCGTGCTGGAGGCGGTGGCGTAGGTGAACGGGTTAACAAGTCCAGCAGACGCGCCCTTGACGGACAATCCGTTTCTGGACCCTACTACCCGAAGGGATTGCACATCAGTTCGCTAATGCGGAGATGTGCCCGGTGTTCAGGCAAAAGACGACGAAACAGGCAGCGACCCATTCGGTGTCGTTCAAGGCGTTTGGCCTGAGCATCGACGGCA
Source organism: Brevundimonas sp. (assembly GCF_032055285.1). Classification (GTDB taxonomy): domain Bacteria; phylum Pseudomonadota; class Alphaproteobacteria; order Caulobacterales; family Caulobacteraceae; genus Brevundimonas. The sequence goes on along the minus strand of NZ_DAMBRE010000004.1, from coordinate 133,476 downwards.
AGGGGCTGGGCGGCGTCATTGTCGTTCCGCTGATCCTGTTGATCGTCGTGCTGGCTGGAACGTCCATCGCGGGCGGTGCTGCGTGGCTTGCCCGATTGTTCCCAAACTCTACCCCTATTAGTGAGACGCGCCCGGACGTTTCCGGCTCTAAGGATTTGAGCAGTTGACCCACACCATCTTCATCGACGGCGAGGCCGGGACCACGGGGCTGGAGATCCGCGAGCGTCTTGAGGCGCGCAAGGATCTGGAACTGATCCTGCTGGGCGACCGTCGGCGCGACGTGGAGGCGCGGCGCGAGGCGTTGAACAGCGCCGATGCGGTCATCCTGTGCCTGCCCGACGATGCGGCCAAGGAAGCCGTGTCGATGATCGAGAACCCCAGCGTGCGGGTCATCGACGCCTCGACGGCGTTCCGGGTCGATCCGGCCTGGGTCTATGGCTTCGCCGAGATGGACGCCGGGCAGCGCGCGGCCATCGCCGCCTCGACGCGGGTGTCGAACCCCGGCTGCTATCCGACCGGCTTCATCGGCCTGATGCGGCCGCTGGTGCGGGCGGGGCTGGTGCCGAGCAGCCATCCGGTCACGGTCAATGCGGTGTCGGGCTATTCCGGCGGCGGCAAGGCCATGATCGCCGAGTTTGAAGGTGAGGGCGCATCGACTGCGTATCGCGCCTATGGCCTGACGCTGAAGCACAAGCATGTGCCGGAGATGACAAAGCATACGGGTCTGTCGCGCAACGTCCTGTTCGCGCCCGCTGTTGGGAATTATCGTCAGGGCATGCTGGTCGAGGTTCCGCTGCACCTGTCGGCCCTGCCGGAGACGCCCTCGGTCGAGCGGCTGCACGGCGCGCTGCTGGAGGCCTATGACGGCCAGCGTTTCGTCGAGGTCGCCGACCTGGACGAGACCGAGGCCATGACCGGTATCGAGCCGGAGGCCCTGAACGGCACCAACCGGATGCGTCTGCACGTCTTTGGCGATCGCGGCGGCGAGCAGGCGCGTCTGGTCGCCATGCTCGACAACCTGGGCAAGGGCGCCTCGGGCGCGGCGGTGCAGAACCTGAACATCATGCTGGGTCTGGACGAGGCGAGCGGCCTGATCTGAAACCAAAGGCGTCCGGCCGTGATTACAGGGCATGGACGCTTTTTTGCAGCGGCGGACGGTGCTTCTGGGCGGGACCGCTCTGGCCCTGTCCGGCTGTGGGCCTGAAACGGCGGACGCCTCGCCGGATGCCTGGGCCAACTCGCCGTTTCGGCGGATCAGCGATGCGGAATGGAAGCGACGGCTGGGCGAGGCCTCATGGCGGGTGTTGCGTCATGAAGGGACGGAGCAGCCGTTCACCAGTCCTCTGAACGACGAACATCGGCGTGGCGTCTTTGTCTGCAAAGGCTGCGCCCTGCCGCTGTTCCAGTCGGGGTGGAAGTATGACAGCGGCACCGGCTGGCCCAGCTTCTTCCGCGTGACCGAGGCCAATATCGGGACCAGGACCGACCGCCTGATCGGCATCGCCCGCACCGAGTACCATTGCGCCCGCTGCCTGGGGCATCAGGGGCATCTGTTCATGGACGGGCCGCCCCCGACCGGGCGGCGCTATTGCAACAACGGCGTGGCGCTGAGCTTTCAGCCCGGCTGATGCGGCTCAGGGCACGAGGCGAGGGGCCAGTTCCGGCGCGGCGGCGATCAGGTCGCGCGCGACCAGGGCGGCGATGACGGCGGCGCCTTCGGGGCCGAGGTGGGTGTAGTCGAAATCATCGACGTGACGGCCGTGCGCGATCGCAGGCGGCGTTGCCGCCGGCGGCGTGGGCGGAGTGTTTCCGGCGCGCAGATCCGCCTCGAAGGACGGCGGCGGCGAACCGGGCGACAGGCGCGCGGCCTCGAGGGCGCCGAGGCGCTGGACCAGTTCGGCGCTGCTGGCGTTCAGATCGATCAGGGGCGTGTCGGTCTCGGCCGCGACGGCGCGGACGGCGTCGGCCCAGGGAACCAGGGTGTTCTGAAGCTGGCCGTCCTTGAAGTGGCGGCGGGTCAGGGGCGTCAGCAGGACGGGCCGCGCGCCGCGGGCGCGGGCCTCGGCCACATAGGCGCGCAGATTGGCCGGGAACTGGGTCGTCAGGTCGGTGGAACTGCGCTTGCCGGGCTGGTCGTTGTGGCCGAACTGGATCAGCACCCAGACCGACTGATAGCCGGGCGTCGTCATCTCGTTCAGCGCCAGATCCCAGGAGCCCTCGGCGCGATAGGTCGAGGTGCTGCGCCCCTGTCGGCCCAGGTTGACGCAGGCCAGGGCCGACAGGACGTGACGGTCGCAGAAGGCGCCGCCCCAGCCGCTGCCGACCGCCGTGGTCGAATCGCCGACGAGGATGATCTTGTCGGCCTGGATCGGCCTGTCCTGAGCGGAAGCCGCGCCGGCGGCCAGCAGGACGCTCGCCAGCGCTCCGACAGCCAGACGCCTCATCCCGCCTGACGGGCCTTGATCGCGGACTGCACGGTCACGCCGAACCAGACGGCGCCGATGATGACCAGCAGGCCGTAGTCGTGGCCGGGGAAGAAGACCGGCACGGCGGCGGCGAAGATCAGCGCCAGAGGAAACAGGCTGGCCCAGACGGCGGTCGAGGCGGCCTCGGGGTGGATCATCGGCGGGCGCTGCAGACCCATGCGCCTGGACATCATGCCGTTGAAGACGACAAAGCCAGCCGAACAGGCCACAGCCAGAAGGACGTACTTCAGCATATGGCCCGGCTCGCCGAACAGGCTGGCGGTGGCGACCAGAAGGGCGAGCGGGACGGCGGTGGCCAGGGCCAGCAGCAGGTTGGGTTCGATACGCTTCAAGACTTCACTTTCACATAGGCGCCGGGCGCGGGCTCGATGGGCTTCAGCGGGCCGGTCTTCGGGTCGCGGGCGGGAATCTGTTGGCCCGATTTCTCGCGCAGCCAGGCGGCCCAGTGGGTCCACCAACTGCCGGGATGTTGCTCCGCGCCCGCTTGCCATTCTGCGAGCGTCTCGGGAAGGGCGGGGTTGGTCCAGTGCTGGTATTTGTTGGCGGCGGGCGGGTTGATGACCCCGGCGATGTGACCCGATCCGGCCAGGGTGTAGGTCACCGGACCGCCGAACAGCCGCGCCGAGCGATAGACCGAGTTCATCGGGGCGATGTGGTCCTCGCGGCTGGCCAGGAAGTAGAGGGGCGTCTTGACCGTCGATAGGTCGATGGCCTGGCCGCCGATCTCGAACTCGCCCTTGGCCAGGGCGTTCCTGCCGTACATGCGGCGCAGGTAGTCGAGGTGCAAGCGCTTGGGCATCCGCGTCTGGTCGGCGTTCCAGAACAAGAGGTCGAAGGCGGGCGGCGCCTTGCCCATCAGATAGTTGGACACGAAGAAGGACCAGATCAGGTCGTTGGCGCGCAGGGCGTTGAAGGTGTCGGCCATGGCCGCGCCCGGCAGGACGCCGCCGGCGGCGTCCATCTGTTGCTCGATCTCGGTCAGCCAGTGCTCGTCGGTGAACAGCAGCAGGTCGCCAGCCTCGGCGAAGTCGTGCTGGGCGGCGAAGAAGGTGGCCGAGGCGACGCGGGTGTCCTGATGCGCCGCCATGTGGGCCAGGGCGGAACCCAGCAGGGTGCCGCCGATGCAGTAGCCGACGGCGTTCAGCTGTTTCTGGTCGGTCTGCTCCAGCGTCTTTTCAACGGCGCGATAGACGCCCTTGTGCAGATACTCCTCGAAGCCGAACTCGGCCTTGTCCTGATCCGGGTTGACCCAGGAACAGACGAAGACGGTGAAGCCCTGGGCCGACAGCCAGCGGATCAGCGAGTTCGCCGGCTGCAGGTCCATGATGTAGAACTTGTTGATCCACGGCGGGAAGATCAGCAGGGGAACGCCGGCCTGCGTCTCGGTGGCGGCGTCGAACTGGATCAGTTCGAACAGCTCGTCGCGCCAGACCACCTGGCCGGGGGCGGTGGCGACGTTTTCGCCGACCTTGAACTGGCCGTAGTCGGCCTGGCTGATCTTCAGCTTGCCGTTTCCGCGCTCCAGATCGGCGGCGAAGTTCTGCATCCCCTTCACCAGCGACTCGCCGCCCGTCTCGGCCAGGGCCTTGAGCGCCGCCGGATTGGAGGCGAGGAAGTTGGAGGGCGAGAAGGCGTCGGTCAGCAGGCGGGTGAAGAACTCGGCACGGCGCTTCACGCGCGGATCGACGTCCTCGACGCTGGACACCAGGCCGTTCATCCAGTCCGACGTGACCAGATAGGACTGGCGCATGACGTCGAAGACGGGGTTTTCACTCCAGGCCGGGTCGCGGAATCGCTTGTCGGTCGAAGGGGCGGGGGCGACCTCTTCGCCCATGGCGCGGCGAGCGGTCGTGGACCACAGATCCATGTAGCGGCCGAACAGGTCGGCCTGGGCCTGGAACAGCTTTTCGGGGCGGGCGGCCAGGCTGGTCATGACCGAGGTCATGGCCGGGGCCACGTTGAAGGGATCAGGCGACAGGGCGGCGGGGCGGTCGGCCTGTGACAGGGCGGCTTCGGCGATGGCCGACTGGGCCGTCATGGCGGCCTTGGCCAGGTTCAGCGACAGGGTTTCCAGCAGATGGCGCTGATCGGCGCCGAAGGCGAAGGGATCGGCGGGGGCCTCGGGCTGAGGCGGGGTCTGTGGCTGCGCTTCAGCCGTAGCGGGCGATTCGGGCGCGGCGTCCGGCGGTGGCGCTTTCTTGGCGCGGGGCTTGGCCGAGGTCGGACGCCCGGATTTGCGCGGCGCGGCGGCGGCCGGCAGCGGGGCGGGGGGAGCCTTGGTCGGGCGCTTGGCCATGGGCGAACCTCCGGAACCGGCCTCGCGTCGGGTCGCGAGCCTTCCTCCGGGGGCGATGATGGCATATGACCGGGGGTGAGATGAACGTGTTCCTGTCGAAAAAGACCATGGCGCCGGTGATGACCGGCCTGCTGCTGTTTACGGGCGGCTGCGTCGGCTCGTTCGACCCGCAGACGGACGCGAGTTCGCCGCTGGCGCCGCGCATTCAGGAACTGGTGGACGAGAAGCGCGAGTACCCGCGCTGGGCGGATTTTCCGGCCACGCCGACTGACCTGCCGCAACCAGCCCAGGTGGCGGCGAACGTGCAGGCGCTGAACGCCGACAGCGGCGCCCTGGCGCGCCAGTTGGCGGGCATCGACTGGACCCTGAACAGCGACCCGGCCGCCTATGCGGAATCGATCATGCGCCGCTTCGATCCGGCTAAGATGGCCCCGATCGGCGCCCAGACGCCGGAGGAGGTCGAGGCCTTCGCTGAGGCCCTGCGTCGTCGCGCCGCCGCGCCGCCGCCGATCGATCGCCCGCGCTCCTGAAGGCGCTCCTGTCGTCTGGACGACAGAATCCCGGAATGATGGCCGGGCTGACAAGGATACCCCATGGCTGACGGCAGCAATGCTCCCGCCTTTCTCGGCGTTTCGCGGTCCCTGTCGGGGCGCGCCTGGCGGCAGCGTCCGGCCGATGCCGGGACCATTCGCGCCCATATGCAGGCCCTGGATCTGGACGAGCCGATGGCGCGGGCGCTGGCCGCGCGCGGCGTGGCGGCGGATCAGGGGCGAAACTTTCTGACGCCGACATTGCGGGCCCTGTTTCCCGACCCCTCCAGCTTCATGGACATGGACACGGCGGCAAGCGCCATCGTCGACGCCTTGCAGGCGGGCAGCAGTATTCACGTCTTCGCTGATTATGACGTGGACGGCGCCTCCAGCGCGGCCCTGCTGGTGCGCTGGTTCCGCACCTTCGGGGCGGACCTGCCCATCTATGTCCCCGACCGCCTGACCGAGGGGTACGGCCCCAGCGCGCGGGCCTTCGATACGCTGAAGATGCGCGGCGCCGATCTGGTCATCACCGTCGATTGCGGCGCGGCGGCCAACGAGGCCGTAGCCCACGCGGCCGCCATCGGCCTGAAGGTCGTGGTCATCGACCACCATATGATGCGCGAGGAGCCGCCGGCCTGTCTGGCCGTGGTCAACCCGAACCGGCCGGGCTGCAACTCGGGGCAGGGCAATCTGGCGGCGGCGGGGGTGGTCTTTGTCTTGCTGGCGGCGCTGAACCGCGAGGCGCGGGCGCGGGGCCTGTTCGAGGGCAAGTCTGAGCCTGACATCCGTCAGTGGCTGGATCTGGCGGCCATGGGCGCCATCTGCGACGTGACCGGCCTGACGGGATTCAACCGGGCCCTGACCAGACTGGGCCTGAAGGTCATGTCGGACTGGAAGAACCCGGGGCTTAAGGCTCTGCTGGCCGCCGCCGGGGCCGAGCCGGGACCCGCCAAGTCCAACCATGCGGGCTTCATCCTGGGGCCGCGCATCAATGCGGGCGGGCGGATCGGCAAGTCGGATCTGGGGGCGCGCCTGCTGTCCACCGACGATCCCGACGAGGCCAGGATGCTGGCGCAGGAACTGGACGGGCTGAACATCGCCCGGCGCGAGGTCGAGGCCCAGGTAACTGAACAGGCCGTGCGCCGGGTCGAGGCGACGGGCGCGCACGCCGACGAGTCGGCGCTGGTCGTGGTTTCGGGCGAGGACTGGCACCCCGGCGTGGTCGGCATCGTCGCCGGGCGCCTGCGCGAACGCTGGAGGAAGCCGGTCATCGTCATCGGCGTCGACGCGATCAACGGCGTGGGCAAGGGCTCGGGCCGGTCGCAGCCGGGCATGAACCTGGGGCGGGCCGTGCAGGCGGGCTGGAACGAGGGCGTGCTGATCGCCGGGGGCGGCCACGCCATGGCGGCGGGGCTGACGGTGGCGGCGGACCGCATCGACGAACTGCGCGCCTTCCTCAACGAGCGTCTGTCGGGCGAGCGGGCCGAGGCCGTGGCCCAGGACTGGGTTGAGGTGGACGCCCTGATCGATCCGCGCGCGGCGACCCGCGACCTGTTCGAGGCCTTCGAGCAGCTGGCGCCTTACGGCCCAGCCAACCCGGAGCCCCTGTTCGCCCTGCAAGGCGTGCAGGCGCGCGAGCCGGTCGCCATGAACGGCGGCCATGTGCGATGCCGTCTGGTCGGGCCGGACGGGGCCTCGGTGCGGGCCATCGCCTGGCGATGCGCCGACCTGCCCGGCGGCAAGGCGCTGCTGGCGGGGCAGGGCGGGCTGAACCTGGTCGGACGGCTGAAGGCCGACGACTGGAACGGCCGCCGCGGGGTGCAGTTCGAGATCGAGGACGTCGCCGACCCGCGCATGGCCTGAGTTTTCAAGCATGGCCGAGCGCAGGTCTTTGAAAAAGTCGCACAAACTGCGCAGCAGGCGCTTGCAAGCGACGGAATCGACGGCTATTACCCCGGTCCTCCGCGCAGCGGTCCCTTCGTCTATCGGTTAGGACGTCAGGTTTTCAACCTGAAAAGAGGGGTTCGACTCCCCTAGGGACTGCCACGCGGAGCCTTCTTTCTCCCCCGACATCGACAGCCTCAATCGTCCCGCAGGGGCGTTTTCGCGCGCATGGCGCATCGGCGAAGTCTTTGTTCGGAAAGTTGAAAAACAGGCTTGCGTCGTCCGAAGAGGGCGGCTATCAGACCACTCCTCCGCGCAGCGGTCCCTTCGTCTATCGGTTAGGACGTCAGGTTTTCAACCTG
>NZ_DAMBRE010000004.1:0-125815 GCF_032055285.1 Brevundimonas sp. | reverse complement strand
AAAAGAGGGGTTCGACTCCCCTAGGGACTGCCACGCGGAGCCTTCCCTGCATTTTGAAGGCTCGGCGGCGCTTCTTCAGCGCAGACGTCATTCGCGCGTGCGACCTTAAAATCGTCATTTTTGATTTTCCGCTGCTCACAGAACCGTGTTAATCATAGTCTCTGCGCGCGTTGCAGGCGGGGGTTGTGAGTTGTCGGATTACGACGAGATTGAAGCGCCGGACATCGTTTTGATCGCCGGTACGGTGAAATGGTTCGATCCTGGCAAAGGGTACGGCTTCATCGTGCCGGATGAGCCTGGGCTGACCGAGTTGAAGGACGTGCTTCTGCACGTCAGCAGCTTGCGTGATGGCGGCCATGAGGCCGCGGCCGAGGGCGCGCCGATCACCTGCGAATGTGCACGTCGCCCCAAGGGCTGGCAGGTCGTGCGCGTTATCGACCTGGGTGAGGGCGCGCCGACGCCGGTCCGCCGCGAAATCTCGCGCGCCTCGGCCTCGCCGCGCGCGACCTATGACGCGCTGAGCGACGGCCCGCTGGAGGCGGCCGTCGTCAAATGGTTCAATCGGACCAAGGGCTATGGATTCGTGGTGCGCGACGGGGCGGCTGGCGATATCTTTGTCCATGTCGAAACGCTGCGACGCTGCGGGCTGGATGATCTGGTTCCGGGTGATGCGGTGCAGGTGCGGTTCGCTGACGGCCCCAAGGGCCTCGTGGTGGCCGAGATCAGGCCGGGCGAGTAGGTTTCGCCCTTTGAGGGGCGAAGTCATGGGTTTCTCGCGACGTATGCTGTTGACGGGCTTTCTTGCGGTCGCAGGCCTGGCCTCGGCCTGTGCGCCCAAGGGGCCCGTGGACGCCGCAGGCCGGCCGCTTGAGCCGCTGAGCGTTGTGACCGCTTCGGGCGAGCACAAGTTCCTGGTCGAGATCGCTGACGACGACGCCGAGCGTGAGCGTGGGCTGATGTACCGTCCGCCGCTGGAAGGCGACCGGGGGATGTTGTTCCAGTTTCCGGCAGCCAGCGAGCAGAGCTTCTGGATGAAGAACACGCCCAGCTCGCTGGACATCATCTACATCGACCCGCAGGGGCGGATCGTGTCGATCGCCAGCCACGCCACGCCCTATTCGGAAACGCCCTTACCTTCAAACGGTGCGGCCAACGGCGTGCTGGAACTGCGCGCCGGCCGGGCCGAGGAGATCGGCGCCAAGCCCGGCGACCAGGTTCGCCACAGCTTCTTTCGTCCCTAAACTGGATTAAGGCGTTCAATACGTTGCGGTTAGGCGCCGCTCGTGCCATGAGGGCGCTCCATCGGTTCGGGGTGTAGCGCAGCCTGGTAGCGCATCTGGTTTGGGACCAGAGGGTCGGAGGTTCGAATCCTCTCGCCCCGACCATGGATGGACCTCTTTCAGGTCGAGGCGTAGCCGCCGTTTAATGAATAGCTGAAGCCGATCGGCATGGCTGCGCGGAACAGGGTGAAGAAGGCCGCCAGTTCGCCCAAGGTCGAACGCGGCACGAAGATGATATCCCCGCGGCGCAGCGCCACGACCTCGCCCTCGCGCGGACGCAGATCCACCACGCGCATCATGCGAACACCTCCGGGGCCGCGTCGAATCAGGGCGGCTTGTTGGGCCTTGGCCGAGGGCAGCGCGCCCCCCGCCAAGACGAGGGCCTGGTAGGCGTCGATATCGCCCGGCATGTCGAAAACGCCGGGATTGCGGACTTCGCCATCGACCCAGACCTTGAGCGGGCCAGCCTGGCGCAAGGTAACCTCGATCGCTGGGCGGCGCAGTTGGGGGGCGTATCCAGCCGAAATGTCCGCCTCGAGCTGTGACAGCGTGCGATCGGCGGCCATGACATGACCGAGAAGGGGGAGGGAGACGCGCCCGTCCGGGCCGATCTTCACCTGTCGCGTCAACTCGGTCGCCGTCGGCGTGGCCACCTCGATCTCATCGCCTGGATAGAGCAGATATTCTGGCTCGACATCCGTCCACTCGGCGAAGGCTATGTCGGGAAACTGCGAAGTTGGAACGCCTTGAACGCGTCGCGTGTCGCTGGGGGCGGCGCTGGCGCATCCGGCGAGGCTGGCGGTCAGGCCGAGCAGGATGAGGCGACGGTCAGGGGTCATTGAGGCGGCGGCCCAGCTTGAATTCAGATTGAGGCGAGGCTGACCGGTTATGGGTAACACGTGGTTAACGCGCGGACGGCAAAGGTGGCGCGTAGGGATTCAAAAGGATTCGCTTAGTTCATGCGTTCGACTGCACATGCAGCAGCCCGGCCTCGGTACGGCGTCGTCGACGTCGTGGCCTTGCTGTTCCGCGAGCTGTTGCTGATGGTGGTGATCTTCCTGGTGCTGTTCGCCCTAGGCGCCGCAATGGCGTTCACGATGAAGAAGACCTACACCGCCGGCGCGAGCCTGTTTGTCGGCGTAGGTCAGGAATATGTCTATCAGCCGCGTGTCGGCGCCACGGACCGCGCCACGCCGCCCGCCGCGGGAGAGGTGGCCCAGTCGGAGGCCGCCATCCTGAACAGCCTGGAGGTCAAGCAGCGCGTGGTCCGCGCCCTGGGCGTGGAGACCTTCCAAGACGGCAAGCCGGCGACCGGGACGCCTGAGGAGCAAGAAGCCTCGGCCGTGCGCGCGGTAAGCGGCGGCCTTGACGTCTCGGCGGCGCCTCAGAGCCCGGTGGTGAGCCTTTCCTACAAGAGCGATGATCCGGCGCTGTCGGCGCGCGTCTTGAACACCGTCATCGACCAGTACCTGACCTATCGTCGCGAGATCTTCCAGGATCGGGCCACGCCGGCGATCCAGACCCAACGCCAGACTTTCGAGGGCGAGCTGGCCGATGCGGACCGGGCCTATGAGGCCTTTCTGAGCAGCAACAACATCGGTGATTTCGCCACGGCCAAGGCGACCCTGGCTGGAACCTATCAGTCCATTTTCGCCGAGCGCATGAATGTGCAGGCCCAGTTGAACCAGGCCTCGCAACGTCTGGCGACCCTGGTGGCCCAGCAAAACCGCACCCCGGCGGAAATCGCCCTGCAGCAGGACCTCAATATCTCCGCCCAGGACCAGATCCTGCAACTGCGGACCCAGCGTGAAACCCTGTTGGCGCGCTACCAACCCGATGCGGCGCCGGTGCGCGAGATCGAAACCCAGATCGCTCAGTTGCAAGCCTATGTCGGCACAGGCACGGCGGTAGGCGCCAAGGAGGTCCGCACCGGCCCGAACCCCATCTGGGTCGAGCTGGAAACCACGCGCATCAATGCCCAGGCCGAACGTGACTCCCTGGCGGCACGCCTTGCCGTTCTTGACCGCCAGGTTGTCGACTTGCGGGCGCGTCAGGCTCGTTTGACCGAGCTGGAATCCCGCAACGCCACCTTGTCGGGCAATCGCGAGGTTCTGTCGCAGTCGATCCGAGAGTTCCAACTGCGCGAGACCCAAAGTCGAGCTGACAATGAACTGGTGAAAGCCGGCGCCGACAACGTCACGGTCATCGAGCGCGCGCAGCCGCCTTCGAGGGGCAAGAGCATGAAGGCGCTGCTGTTCATTGCAGCCTTCCTGTTCGCGGGCTTTACGGCCCTTTGCGTGGGTCTGCTCCGGGTCTTCCTGCGCAGGGGCTTTTCGATGCCTTCGACGGCCAGTCGGACTCTGCAGCTGCCGGTTCTGGCGGTGGCGCCGATGAAGCGCGCCTGACCCGCCGAGGGGCGTGCTAGGCTGCAGCTAAGAGGGTGGACGCGTAACCGATTCGATGGTCGATCTGACAACGGAAATGGCGGGATTGTGGGCGGCGTTGGGACCAGCGTCGGCTCATCGCGGCCGCGTGCTCCAGTTCGTGTCGGCAACCTCTGGGGAAGGGGTCTCGACCGTGGCGCGCGAGTATGCGCGTCTCGCGGCTGTGCGGGCCCGGAAGCCGGTGTGGTTGATCGATGGCGATCTGGCCCAGCAAGGCCAGATGGACGCCATTGCCGCTGAACCGGAACGCTTTGGGCGCCTTGCTGCCCCGGTGCAGGCCTCTCCCGATGGTTCAGCCTTCTATGCGGTGACGCCGCCGATGCGCGGGCGTGATGGTTTGCCGGTGCCGCCAGCGCGTCTGATGACGGCGCGAGCCTGCCTGGGCGGACGACTGTTCGTTACACGTTTTCACATGGAATTGACGCGCGCCGGCCAAAGGGTCGAGCCGCTCGGCGAGGCGCGGTATTGGGCAGGACTGCGGGGTCACGCCGATACCGTGGTCATCGACACCCCGGCTGCGGATCGCAGCGACATGGCGATCACGCTTGCACCGTTCGTGGACGCCACCATCATCGTCTTGGCCGCCGAGACGACTTCGGCCAGTGAACCGGTGACGCTACGCGACGAGATCGACGCCGTGGGCGGCCATATCGCGGGCGTGGTCATGAACCGTTCAACCTGGACGCCGCCGTCGATCTTGAAACGCTTGGCGGGTTAGCCCTTGGACGCGGCACAGGGCTGACGCTCCAGGCGCGCCATCTCGTGCATCCCATAAAAGCGCGGCTCGAAGTTCTTCATCCAGAACACTTTTCCCAAGCCGCGCGCGCAACGGTCCATGAGGTCTGCCCGACGGGGGCTAGCCGCCAGCGTCAAGCCCAAGGCTGCGGCCCCCCAGATGGCGGTCTGGGCGGCGCCGATCGCCATCCAGCGCGCGACCCCGAGCCAGTCACGAGCGGCGGCGGCGGTCTGGCTTGGACCCTGACCGTAGGCGAAGGCGCGCGTCAGGGCGTAACGCAGGGTGGCGCGGTGCGACGGCGCAAACTCATCGACCCAGGCGTCTGCAGCCCATCCGAAACGGCCGCCTCGTGCCGCCAAGGCGGCGAAGAGGGCGTCATCTTCGCCGCCGGCCTGGTCGGCGGCTGTATTGAAGGGGGCGGCGCCGGGCAGGGCGGTCGCACGCACCAGCAGCGCGTTCCCGCAGCCGTAGGCCGTGTCGATGAGACTCGTCTCGGCTGGACCTTCGCGGCCAAAGAAGCGTTCCAGATAGGGCGTCGACCAGCCTGTCCCTTCTGGAACCCGTCCGCGAATGGGGCCGAAGACGGCGTCGGCGCGAGTGGAGGCCTGTGCGCCGACCAGGGCAGAGAGCCAGCCCGAGGACGCGGCTTCATCATCGTCAAGAAAGGCGATCAGGGGAGCGATGGTGGCCGCGAGGCCTGCGTTGCGCGCGGTGGCGACGCCGGGTTGCGGGGCGTGGCGCCACAGGATCGGCAGGACGGACTCGGCGGCGAGGCGCTCGACGGTTTCGCGCGCACTGGCCTGAGGATCATTGTCGACCACGACCACTTCTTTCAGACGCGCGGTCACGCCGGTCTGGGCCATGACCGAACGCAGCGCGCGTTCGAGGCTGTCAGGACGGCGCAGGGTGGGGATGATGACGGCCACGTCGGCTTGTTCTCTCATGCCGACAGGACCTCGCTGACCGTGCGGACCTCGCATCCGGCGGCCAAGGCATGACCAACCAGTCGATCAAGCACCTCAGGCGTGCAGCCCCAAGGCGAAGGCGCCTCACGAACGTCATGGGTGTAGAGGATGAGCCAGGCCTTTTCGGCGACTGCACGGTCGATCCAGGCGCGGGCGATCGTCTCGCCGTCAGGCCCCTCGATGCCGACGCCGGGCAGTTGGTTCAGGTCGTCCCCATTGCGAACCGTGCCCTTGTGAACGCCGCGGAGCGAGGCGTAGCGGCGCGCTAGCTGCTTCTTGGAGCGCGGCGATACTTCGCCATAGGGGTAGGCGAAATGCAGTGAGGCGGCGCCCAACGCACCCAGGGCGGCGTCGTTGGCGTCCAGATCGACATCCAGAGCGGCCGGCGCCGTACGATGGCAATCGACGTGATTCAGGGTATGGCCCGCGACCTCATGGCCACGGAGGATCAGGTCGCCTATCTCGGCGGCGTCGGCGAAACGGCCCATGTGTCCCTCTTTCCCGAACAAGCCCGCGCAGACGTAGAAGGTGCCGCACGCGCCATGTTGCTCCAGGGCTTCGGCTCCCGCGTGAGCGGCGCTGGCCGGAATGTCGTCGAAGGTGAAGCTGACGATTGGTCGAGCCAAATCGAGTCGTGCCGGGCGCTTGTGGGTCATTCGGGCGAAGCGTCGGCGCAGCTTGCCCGCCAGGCTGACGTCAGGTGTGTACGGCTTAATCATATCGCCTCCGCGTAGAGGGCGACGCGATACAGGCGCAGGCTGAAGGCGCGCATGGCGACCGGCAGGATGGTCAGGCGCGCGGCCTGCTTGAACAGGGGGCGGATCATCTTCAGACCTGGCACGCTCTGCAGGCGTCGCGCGACGCGATAGCTGGGATAGGCGGCGACGAAGTCGGGATGGCGCGCGACGACTCGGGCGAAATTGGGCGCTGACTGCTCGTACTTGGCGGCCAGGGTCTCGACCGTGTCTAGGCCCATGTGGGTGGCGGGGTTGTCGATGTGCTCGACCTTGAAGCGGCGCGAGACGCGCATGGCCCATTCGACGTCTTCCCAGCCCCAGCCGGAGAAGCCCGCGTCGAAGGCCTCGGTCTCGAACACGTCCCGGCGGACCAGGAGGTTGGAGGTGAAGACGTGCTTTTCGGGCTGCAGCGCCCGCTGCTCGCGCGGGGTGCAGTCGGAACGCGCCGCCATGCTGCGATGGACGGCGAAGCGAGCGTCGTCAGGCGCCTGGAGCAGGGAGAAGCCGCCAAAGGCCACCGCAGTTTCGCCTGCTCGCGCCAGATCGCTCCAGGTCTGTAGGAAGCGGGCGTGGTCGGGGCGCATGTCGCTGTCGAGAAACAGCAGACTGGACCCGCGTGCGGCGGTCGCCAGCCGGTTGCGCCCGACGGAGCGGCCTTCGTTGGCGGAGAGGGAGATCAGGCGGATGGGCAGGGCGCTGGCGTCAGCCTGAGCGATCAGACGGCGGGTCAGGTCGGCGTCATGGGTGCCGTCGTCCAGCATGACCAGTTCGACGGCGCCGTTCAGTGCGGCCGCTTCCCGGTCGAGCAGGGCGAGCAGCGCCACTGGATCGTCGCGCAGGAAGGGGATCAGCACCGAAAGCGTCGGTTCGGCGCGCATCCAGACTGAGTTGTCGTGAACGACGACGTTCATGCCGCAGCCCTTCGCGCCTGGATCACACCGCGCAGCCGTTGCGTCAGATCGCGTACGCCGCCCGCATTGATGGCGAAGGCGCAGGCGCCATAGACCGTCGCCCCGACCGAGGCGTCCAGCATCAACTCGGGGAAGCCGCCGATGGGCGGCAGGAACCAGACCACCACAGCCATGATGCCCGCACACAGACTGCACTGGAACAAGGTAGTCCAAGGCAGGGGCAGGGGCATGATGCGGCGCCCCATTGCCCAGGACGCGACCAGACCGACCGCAAAGCTGGCGGTCGTGGCCCAGGCTGCGCCCAGAACGCCGAAGCGCGGGATCAGAAGGATGTTGAGCACGACATTGGCGAGGGCCGGAACGCTCATCGCCGCCAGGAGCCAGCCGGTGCGGCGACCCAGGGTGAAGGCCTGGTGGAAGTAGTAGACGGTGAGGCCGGACAGCAAAGCCGACAGGGCGATCCAGGGCGTGACCTGGGCGGCGGCATGGCGCAGATCTTCGCCGATCATGAATTCAGCCAGGGGGCGAGCCACCAGCGCCACGCCGACAGCGGCGGGCAGGCCGATCAGGATGAGGGTCGAGACCTGTTCGCCGGCGGCGGCGGTCAGTTGGTCGCGCCCGCCGCGCTCCAGCGCCATGACGAGGGCGGGCGTGCCGGCGGTTCCCAGCCAGATGAACAGGACATCAAGAGTGCGGTTCGCGATGCTGTAGCCAGCGTGATAGGCGCCGACCGCCGCCTCGTCCATGAACAGGGCCAGCAGGAAACGATCCGTCGAGGCCAGCACCAGGGCCAGACCCAGGGATGCGGCGATCGGATAGCCATAGACGGCGTAGCTCTTGAGCCGTGCGCGATCGATATAGCCGCTGCGGGCCTCGCGCAGTTCGCCGGGCAGGATGAAGGGCAGGGCGAACAGGGGGGCGATGAGCAGGCCGGCAAGCGGAGAGGCGCCGCCGGCGCCGCCCAGGGCGAAGGCCGCACCGACGCCGAAGCCCGCCAGGGTGTTCCAGATGTCGAGGCTGGCGGCCTTGCGCACCTCGCCAGCCGCGCGATAGCGCTCTTGCGCCAGCTTGGTCAGGCACCGCACGGGGATGCCGATCAGGCCCACCGCAATCGGCAGACGCAAGTCGTGCGGCATCGGCCATAGCCAGATGACCAGACCCGCCAACGGCAGGAACAGGCCGGTCATGATGAAGGTGGTGCGATACAGGCTGGCGAAATGGCTGGCCATGTCGGCGCCTTCGCGCTGGGCCGCCCAGAAGCGCGCCATGGCCGCCTCCAGCCAACTGAAGGTCGCGACGTGGGCCATGGTCATGACAGAGAAGGCCAGGGCATAGCGGCCGAAGTCGTCGGGACTGAGCAGGCGCGTGTAGACGATGATCGCCAGGAAGCCGACGACGCCCTGAATGATGTTGGCGGGCAGATAGCCCAGCACCCCGCGCCAGAACATCAGCGCACCGACATCCGGTCCCCAAGGAGGACGGGAATGGTGACGGCGATGATCCACAGGTCCATCCAGAAGGACTGATGCTCGATGTAATCGATGTCCAACTGCACGCGGCGGCGGACTTCCGGCGCCGTATGCATGGGGCCGCGCGAACCCTTGATGGCGGCCCAGCCGGTCATGCCGGGCTTGATGCGATGGCGGTGGGCATAGTCGGCGACCAGCCGGGCGGACTCGATCGCGCCGGTCTTCATGCCTATGGCGTGGGGACGGGGGCCGACCAGGGACATCTCGCCGCGGATGACGTTCAGCAACTGGGGCAACTCGTCCAGACTGGTCGCGCGCAGGAAACGCCCGATGCGGGTGATGCGGTCGTCGTCGGCCGTCACCTGGCGGCTCGCGGTGGCGTCGGCGGCGTCGTGGCGCATGGTGCGGAATTTCCACACCACGATCTCCTCCTGATTGAAGCCGTGCCGACGCTGGCGGAACATGGCTGGGCCGGGGCTGTCCAATCGAACCAAGGCGCCGACGAGGAGCAGGAATGGCGACAGCAGGAGGAGGCCAGCGGAAGCCAGGATCACATCCTGGAGACGCTTATTGAAGGCACGTCGATCATGATCGACGGGTCCCTCGAGCGGGGCCATCGGCGCCTGAGCCAGCTTTTCCAGAGCAGCGTTGCGCTGTTCGGCTGTCTTGGGGTCTACCAAAAGGGTCAGGCGGATGGGCAGAACGCTGAGACGAGCGGTCAGGTCACGCACGCGCGCCTCGGCCTTCGGGTCGATGGCCAAGACGATCTGGTCGATGTAGGGCGTCAGTCGGTGGTTCAGCAGGGCGTCGGCCTCGCCTAGAACCGGGACGCCGCCGATCGCGTCGGGTGAGCGCGCCAGCCGGTCGTCGAAAACGCCCAGCACGTTCAGGTCGCGGCGTTCCAGCGCTTCATGAATCAGGCGCTCCGCGTGGCGCGTGGCGCCTACGACCGCGATGCTGGGCGTCAGTGCGCCTTTTTGGCGCCAGTCGGCGACCATCAGGCTCCAGATCATGTGCAGGCATGGCAGGAGAACCAGAAGCGCTGCGGACCAGGCTAGGTAGAGGCGCCAAGGCATGGCGGCGCCATGCAGCGCCAGCCCAAGAGCGGAGGCTGCGGCGGCGCCAAGGGCGACGACGGCGCCTACGCCAGCCAGGTGAAGCAAGACGCTATGGTTTTTGTCGAAACGATAAAGGCCGAGCGAGCGAAGCAGCCCCAATATCATCAGGCCGCCGAGAATCAGGGGCGCTGCATCGATCAGGCGCGCTGACAGCGGGGCGCCGCCAGCCAGGAGGGCGATGCCAACGACAACTGTCGCCACCACGGCCAAGATATCCAGGCTGCGGAAATAGAAGACGCGTCGACGGGCCGCGTTGCGCTGACGGGTGTTCAGCCAGAGATCGGGGCGGAAGGGACCTCGCCGCGCTCGCCCCCTCACCGTCGCCGAATCAGGCGCCGACTGTAGGGAGTCATGAACAACCTTGGTCCGAAGCCTGGCGCCGTCCGCGACGGGAAATAGGGATTCGGCGGACGTCATAGGGAAAATTCAGATCCTGAAGCGTTTCAGATGGCTATGTCTTTGCATGTCTCACGTCTATCCCCCGTTAACGGGATAGATTTCCGATCACCCCCGTTGCGCAGTGACGAAGGACCCGCTATCCACCCGGCCTGCTGGAGACGTGGCCGAGTGGCTGAAGGCAACGGTTTGCTAAATCGTCGTACCCTGTAAGGGGTACCGAGGGTTCGAATCCCTCCGTCTCCGCCAGCCCCCCCTCTCATTATTGATGATGCGTCGTTGACGCCGTTTGGGTTGCGACGACTCTGGGCTTGTCCATCGACGCCTGTCTGAATGCGCTGCTCGGGACGCCGTGCTGACGAAGAATGAGGCGCGCTATGTCGGGGGCGCCGATCAGGGGCATGGGTTGGCCGAAGGCGTCGAGCCAGAGGCGATTCAGGTGAGCCTCTTCCTGGGAAAGCTGGGGTTTGATGGCGCTGCCTCGAACTGGGTGATTCCGGCCATGCTAGGCCAACCTTGAAGCGGCGGACGTAAAAGGCTGTAAACTCAAAAATCGTGGGTCTCTTTGTCGCAGTTGTGCGCGTATTCAGGGGGCTGATTGTTCCTTGAGGCGGTAATTGTGAAAATCTATTCTAATTTTTCATCGCTTGACTGCGACTGCTGAGTTAAAAATTCTCAGGGAGCTGCATTTTCCCTCTTGTCGATCTCGCGAGTGCGATGAACAGTTCGCAACTGCGAAACGCATGAGGGGATACGCGCATGACGCAGTTCAAAAACAGCTTACCGGGGCTTCTCGCCCTGCTTTGTCTTACCGGGGGGCTATTCGCGGTCGGTGCGGCGCTCGCAGCGCCCGACGCCGCCGCCATCGCCAATGTCGCCAGTGCCGCTGTAACAGCGTCGGAGCCTGCTCCGGCGCTGTTTTCACATCAGGTTCCGCTGGAGCTGGACGCCGCAGGCACGGCCTGGCTGGGGACCTCCACCGCCCTGGTCCTGCTGATGACCCTGCCGGGTCTGGCGCTCTTCTACGGCGGCATGGTGCGCCGCAAAAACGTGATCGCGACGATCACCCAGTCGGTCGCCGCCTTCGCCGTGGTTTCTCTGACCTGGTTCATCGCCGGCTACACCATCGCCTTCGGCACGAACGGCGACGCCGGGGTCAATCAGTACATCGGCAGTCTGGACGCCCTGTTCCTGAACGGAGTGACGGTGGACACGGCGCACAGCCTGCTGCCGGGCATTCCTGAGTTCCTCTGGGTGTCGTTCCAGCTGACCTTCGCCATCATCACCCCGGCGCTGATCACCGGGGCTTTCGCCGAACGGCTGAAGTACTCGGGCATGCTGCTGTTCACCGCCCTCTGGTCGCTGGTGGTCTATGCGCCGATCGCCCACTGGGTCTGGGGCGGCGGCTTCCTTGGCGCGCAGGGCGTGCTGGACTTCGCCGGCGGCGCGGTGGTTCACGTCAACTCGGGCGTCGCGGGTCTGGTCTGCGCCCTGTTCCTCGGGCCGAGGAAGGGCTACGGCGTCGAGCCCATCACGGCGCACAACCCGGTTCTGACCATGATCGGCGCCTCGCTGCTGCTGGTCGGCTGGATCGGTTTCAACGCCGGCTCGGCAGGCGCGGCCAACGGTCTGATGGGCGCGGCCCTGATCAACACCCTGCTGGCGGCGGCAGCGGCCTCGTTGGCCTGGAAGTTCGTCGAGGTCGTCTACAAGAAGAAGTGGTCGCTGATCGGCGTCCTGTCGGGCGTGGTCGCGGGTCTGGTCGCCATCACCCCGGCGGCGGGCTTCGTCGATCCCAAGGGCGCGGTCATCATCGGCCTCATCGCCGGTCCGGCCTGCTATGTCTCGTCGGTCTGGCTCAAGAAGCTGCTCAAGTATGACGACAGCCTGGACGCCTTCGGCCTGCACGGCGCGGGCGGTCTGGTCGGCGCTCTGCTGACGGGCGTCTTCGCCTCGACGGCGATCAACAGCCTGTCGGAAGGGGCCAATATCGGGGCTCAGGCCCTGGGTCTGGTCTGGACCATCCTGTGGAGCGCGGTCGGCACGCTGATCATCCTGCTGATCTGCAAATACACGACGGGCCTGCGCGTCACCGACGAGCAGGAGACGGAAGGCCTGGACGCCCACCTGCACGGCGAAGTGCTGGACGGCGTCTGAGGCGAGGGGGCGGGACGCGGCGCCTCCCTGCCGCGTCCCACTTCCCGCCAATCGAGGCCCGGTCGCGCTCCACCAGCGACCGGATGAGTAGGCGTAACAAAAAACAATCAGACTTTGAGGGGATATGTCATGAGAGTTGCACTTGCTTGCGTTTCACTTCTGGCGCTGACCATGGGGGCTGGCGCGGCGAACGCTCAGGCCGAGCCTGAAGTGGCTTTCAACATCGGTGTCACCAGCGACTACGTGTTCCGAGGCTTCAGCCAGACCGACACCAGCCCGGCCTTGCAGGGCGGGGCGGACCTGACCGCTGGGATATTCTATGCCGGCGCCTGGGCGTCCCAGGTCGATTTCGGCGACGACACGGACGGCGAACTGGATATCTATGGAGGCGTGGCCGTATCGAGCGGCGGTTTTGACTTCAATGTGGGCGTCATCGCCTACCACTACATCGGCGCGCCCAACGGCGCCGATTATGACAATGTGGAGTTCAAGGCGGCGGTGTCTCGCGGCTTCGGTCCCCTGACGGCAGGCGCGGTGGTCTACTATTCGCCAGACTTTTTCGGTGCGGACGAACAGACGAGCTATGTCGAAGGCAACCTGGGCTACGCCCTGCGCGACAACGTCAATCTGACCGGAGCCTACGGCAAGCAGTACTTGGATGTTGGCGACGACTATTCCACCTGGAATGTCGGTGTGAAATTCGGCGTCACTGACAAGATCTCGCTGGATCTGCGCTATTGGGACACGGATGTGGACGGTGATCTGAGTGAAGACCGTCTTGTGGCCACGCTTGGTGTCGGCTTCTGAGGCTTCTGGCGAGGGAGGGCGATCCACGCCTTCCCTTGCGTGATCTTGGCGCCGCCGCTGAGGCGGGCTACGCCTGCGCCTCAATCTTGCTCTTGGGAGAGACGCACATGGACCTGACCACCGTCACTGAACACATCCGCGGCGCCGTCGGCGACAACTCGGGCCTCGGCAAGACCGTCAAGCTGGACCTTGGCGATGTCGGCAAGATCTTCATCGACGGCGCGTCCGTGCCGAACTCGGTGACGAACGAAGACAAGCCCGCCGACGCCACCGTCTCGATGAAGTGGGATGACTTCGTGGCCCTGTCGGAAGGCAAGCTGGATCCGATGATGGCCTTCATGCAGGGTAAGCTGAAGATCGCCGGCGACATGATGATCGCTCAGAAACTGGCGCCGCTGCTGAAGCGCTGATGCGTTTCTGAGGCACCAGAACAAGGACGGCGCGGCTCCACAGGGGCCGCGCCGTTTTGCTATCGGCGCTCGCAGAAGCGCGGTTAAGGACTTGAGGACACGACCATGGACTTCGCTCCCTCCGAACGCGGCCTGATGTGGCGCGAGCGCCTGTCGCGCTTCATCGACGAGCACGTCGTTCCGGCCGAGGCTGAATACCGCGCACAGGTTCACGCCAATCCCAAGGTCCAGGCTCCGGTGATGGAGGCGTTGAAGGCCAAGGCGCGCGAGGCGGGGCTGTGGAACATGTTCCTGCCGGGCGAGCACGGGGCGGGCTTGACCAATCTGGAATACGCGCCCCTGGCTGAGCTGATGGGCCGTCGGCTGTGGTCGGCCGAGGTGTTCAACTGCAACGCGCCCGACACCGGCAACATGGAAGTCCTGCACATGTACGGCGACGCCGCGCAGCAGGCGCGCTGGCTGAAGCCGCTGATGGCGGGCGAGATCCGTTCGGCCTTCTTGATGACCGAGCCCGAGGTGGCCTCGTCGGACGCCACCAATATCCAAACCAGCATCGTCCGCGACGGCGACCACTATGTGGTCAACGGCCGCAAGTGGTGGTCGACCAATATGGCGCATCCCAATGTCGCCGTGACCATCGTTATGGGCAAGACCGACCCTGAAGCGGCGACCCACCAGCAACAGAGCCAGATCATCGTCCCGACCGACACGCCCGGCTTCCGCGTCGAGCGGATGCTGTCGGTCTTCGGCTATGACGAAGCGCCGATCGGTCACGCCGAGGTGGTGCTGGAAAATGTCCGCGTTCCGGTTGAAAATCTGATCGCCGGAGAGGGGCGGGGCTTCGAGATCGCCCAGGGGCGGCTTGGTCCAGGGCGCATCCACCACTGCATGCGGGTCATCGGAGCCGCCGAGCGGGCGCTGGAACTGATGGTCGAGCGGCTGCTGACGCGCACCGCCTTCCGCAAAAGTCTGGCCGAGCATTCGGTGTGGGAGCAGCGCGTGGCCGAGGCCCGCACCAATATCGATATGTGCCGCCTTCTGGTGCTGAAGGCCGCCTGGATGATGGACGAGGTCGGCGCCAAGAACGCCAAGTCCGAGATCGCCCAGATCAAGGTCGCCGCGCCGCGCATGGCGCTGCAGGTGATCGACGACGCCATCCAGGCCTTTGGCGGGGCGGGCGTGTCAGGCGACACCCCTCTGGCCGAGCTTTACGCTACGGTTCGGACGTTGCGCATCGCCGATGGCCCGGACGAGGTGCACAATCGCACCATAGCGCGTCTGGAATACGCCAAGCACGGCGGTCTTCGTCGTTAAAAGGCAGGGCTGCGGCAAGCGTCGCAGCCCTTTCAATCGTCGCCGGGTGCTCCTACTGCCGCTTGTCGGGCCGGAACACCTGATGGCGGTGATGCGAGCCAATGCCGCCTTCAGTTACATCGCTGATGAAGAAGTTTTCGCTGTGGCGATGGGGCGGCTCTGCGCCGAAGTGCTGACTGATCCAATGGGCGAAACCGGTCTTCTTGACTTGTGGTGGGTCTGCCTGGGCAGGCGACAGCGCTTCTTGGTCGGACGGGTTTCGGACTTCGTTTCCGATGGGGTTCATCATGGTCGACTCTCCCTGTTTCTGAGGAAGGGAACCGAGAAAACGAGGGGTCGTTCCTCCTGCCTAGCTGTCCCCATGGATTACATTTTGGTCAGCTTCAACAGAGGGTTCCGTCTCCAGCAATAGGGCCAGACGATGGCGTGCGCGGTTGACTCGACTCTTGATCGTTCCGACCGCGCAGCCTGAGATATCGGCCGCTTCCTGATAGGACAGGCCGGCCGCACCCACCATGACGATAGCCTCGCGGTGCTCGGGCGGTAGGGCGTTGAGCGCAGCCTGGAGGGAGGTCAATTCGGCGGTCCATTCCTGACTGGCTTCGGCGGTCAGGCTGGCGGCGTAGCGACCTTCCTCGTCGGGCACCTCGCGGCGCCGCTTGGCGGCGCCCGTATACCAGCTGTTCCTCAGGATGGTGAAAAGCCAGGCGCGCAGATTGCTGCCCGGCTCGAACCGCGCCCGGTGCGCCCAGGCTTTGGTCAGGGTCTCCTGCACCAGGTCGTCCGCGTCCGCCGAGTTCCGCGACAGGGTGAAGGCGAAGGCGCGCAGGGCGGGTAGGAGACCGGTGATCGCATAGCGCCAGTCGGCCGGCTTGACGATGCCGACGGGGCGGCGCGAAGGAGCATAGCTCGGGCCATTGTCCTGCGGCCCGTCAGGCACGCGAACATGGGGCATGCTACGGGAATCCTAGAGCCAGGCTGCGCGATCCAACAGTGGAAGGTGCGTGGCCGAAACGCGGGCTCTGCGCGACTGTTCCGTACGGCGACCTCGCTTTGGGCGACGGAACCGGCATGCGTCAGGCCGCATTCAAACGAGCGGATGGATCAGCTTTCAGCGAGCATCGAGCGAATGAGCCACCCTCTCAGGGCGTCCCGGATCGTGGAACAAGACGTAGCGGTCTATCGGCGGGTAAGGTCGCATATGCGGCGCATCGCCGCCGAACTGACCTCGGAAGATCTGGCGCTCCAGTCCATGCCCGAAGCGAGCCCGGGTAAGTGGCATCTGGGCCATTCCAGCTGGTTTTTCGAGACGATGATCCTGGCGCGACGACCGGATTATGTTCCTGTTGATGAGCGCCTGAACCCACTGTTCAATTCCTACTATGAGGCCTTGGGCGCACGTGTGGGCCGAGCCGACCGGGGGCTGATGACGCGGCCGTCTCTGGATCAGGTCCTGGCCTATCGCGACGAGATCGACCGCCGCATGGAGATGCGGTTGGCCGAAGGGCTGGACGACGATCTGGACCGCTATCTGTTCGAGCTGGGCCTGAACCACGAACAGCAGCATCAGGAGTTGTTTCTGATGGACGTGCTGAACCTGATGTCGCGCTCGCCGTTTGATCCCGTAGCCTATGAGGTCGAGCCGCGCGCGGATGCGCTCCGGCCGCGCCGGGGCGGGTGGGCGGCGTTCGAGGGCGGATTGGTGGAAATTGGCGCAGGCGACGGCGGTTTCGCGTTCGACAACGAGCGCCCGGAACACAGGGTCTGGCTGGAACCCTTTTCGGTGGCGGCCGATCTCGTCACCAATGCGGACTGGATCGAGTTCATTGACGACGGCGGATACAGGAGGGCCGAGTTCTGGCTGTCGGACGGCTGGGCCACGGTGAAGGCCGAGGGCTGGACTGCGCCTCTCTACTGGCGCGAGGAAACAGCGGGATGGAGCGCCATGTCCCTTTGTGGGCGGCGTCCCGTCGATCCAGCAGCGCCGGTGCGTCATGTCAGCTTCTATGAGGCTGACGCTTTTGCTCGGTGGTCGGGGCGGCGGCTGCCGACCGAGGCTGAATGGGAGCATGCGGCGAGGTTCGATCCGGCGGCCTTCTCCAATCTGGTTGGCGAAGTCTGGCAGTGGACGGCCAGCGCCTATGGTCCCTATCCGGGGTTCCGTCCGACTGCGGGGACGGCGGCGGAGTACAACGGCAAGTTCATGGCCAATCAGATGGTTCTGCGCGGGGGGGCGTTCGCCACGCCCGAAGGCCATGCGCGGCCCAGCTATCGCAACTTCTACTATCCACATCAGCGCTGGATGTTCGCCGGGGTCAGGCTGGCGGCGGACGGGTCGAAGATCAAGGAAGCGGGCGCTCACGACGCCTTTCGTCAGGACATGATCGACGGCCTGTCGCGACGCTCGAAGGCTCTGCCGCCCAAGTGGTTCTATGACGCCGAGGGGTCCCGCCTGTTTGAGGCGATCACCTGTCTGCCGGAATATTATCCTACCCGGCAGGAGGCGGCGCTCCTGCGCCGGGTCGCGCCGGAATGGGCTGGCCGGTTCGGGGCGAACGCGGTCCTGGTCGAACTGGGATCAGGAGCTAGCGAGAAGACGCGCATCGTGCTGGATGCAGTGCCTGACCTGGCCGCCTACGCCCCCATCGATATCAGCCCCACGGCGCTGAATGAGGCGGCGGAGCGCATCCGTGCCGACTATCCGGGACTGAAAGTCCTGCCGGTGCTGGGGGACTTCGAGCATCTGGCGCCGCCGCCGACCGAGGCAGGGCCGGGGCGGCGGATCGGTTTCTTTCCCGGCTCGACCATCGGCAATCTGACGCCCGAGGCGGCGGTGGCCCTGTTGCGCTCGGCGCGGCAGGTGCTGGGCGAGGGGAGCCTGTTCGTCCTCGGCGTCGATCTGGTGAAGTCGCCAGAGGTGTTGGTCGCCGCCTATGACGACGCCCAGGGCGTGACGGCGGCGTTCAACCGCAACCTGCTGGTCCGCGCCAATCGCGAACTGGGCATGGATTTCGAGCCCGACGCATTCTCTCATGTCGCGCTGTGGAACGCCGAGCACTCGCGGATCGAGATGCATCTGAAGGCGAAACGGCCGATGACGGTGCATCTGGGCAAGCTGGCCTTCCGCTTCGCCGAGGGCGAGACCATCCACACCGAAAGCTCGCGCAAGTTCGAAGAGGCGTCAGTGAGGGCGTTGGCCGATGCGTCAGGCTGGCGGCTCGAGGTGTTCGCGGTCGGGCCGGACCCGACCGTGGGGCTGGCGCTGCTGGCCGCCTGATCCCGGCAGCGACGCAGCAAAAAAGCGGCGCGCCGAGAGGCTGCGCCGCCTTGATATGTCAGAGGAATGACTCAGCCCTTGGGCGGGGCGTCGCTATCCTTG
Source organism: Brevundimonas sp. (assembly GCF_032055285.1). Taxonomy (GTDB): domain Bacteria; phylum Pseudomonadota; class Alphaproteobacteria; order Caulobacterales; family Caulobacteraceae; genus Brevundimonas. The sequence continues at coordinate 107,692 of NZ_DAMBRE010000004.1, read as the reverse complement.
CTGCGCGAGCCGTGCGAGGCCTCGCCGCCCTTGCGGCCGGCCTGGGCGGCTAGGCTGCGATCCTGAGAGAAGCTGCGCTTCTCGCTGGGAACGCTGGCCCCGCCCTTGCGGGCGATCTCGCGTTGGCGTTCGGGGTCCATCGAGGCGAATCCTCGTTTGGAAACACCCGACCCGCGGGTGGGCTGACCTTCGGCCATGTCGGCTGTTCCTTTCAAAGACGGTGGCGCTTGCCGGAAAGAACCCGGCGCCGTCGATGCGGTTCCGAACAAGAACGATTTCCTTGTTCTGTGGACGGTCAGTCGTGGAGCGGAAATCACCAGGGGCCGCCATCGGCTTGAAGGGCGGTTTGATCAGGAACCAGCTTTGGACCGGCGGGTTGAAAAACGACCCCCTATCACCCGGAGAGATCCCTCATGGCGGAACCCCGCACATCCCCATTGCCGGAAGAGATCATCAACGGCGCCTCGACCGCGACCCGACGGCTGGAAGAGGCGGCTGACGCCATCATCGCCAGGAACGCCTCGCCGCGCCCGATCCATGAGGCCGTTCGCGAAGACGCGGCGGAGGCGCGGGCCTGGGCCGACCGGCGCGTCAAAAGGGCGCGTGACGCGATCCGTGACGAGCCCCTGCGGGCGTCACTCTATGCGCTTGGGATCGGTGTTATCATCGGCCTGCTGGCCGCGCGATAAATCAGGAGGGGCCGGTCGCCGGGCGAACAATGGGCGCACGCGACATCGCCTGGTCCGATACGAACGGGTTGGTACGTCGTTCGGCCCCGAACGTCGAATGCGGGCCATGGCCGGGCACGAAGGTCACGTCGTCGCCCAGCGGCCACAGCTTTTGCGTGATGGCGTGCAGCAAGGCGCTGTGGTCGCTGCGCGGGAAATCCGTGCGGCCGATCGAGCCCTGGAATAGGACATCGCCGACCTGAGCGAAGCGGGCCTCACGGTTGAAGAAGACGACGTGGCCCGGCGTGTGGCCAGGGCAGTGGACAACCTCCCAGGTCGTCTCGCCCAGCGTCAGCGTTTCGCCGTCGACCAGAAACCGCGTCGGGGTGAAGATGCGGGCGTCGGGCAGGCCGTACTTCTGGCCCTGGGTGGGAATCAGGTCTATCCAGAACTGGTCTTCGGCCTGGGGGCCGATGATGTCCACGCCGGTCTTTTCCTGCATGTCCGCAGCGCCGCCAGCGTGGTCGAGGTGGCCGTGTGTGATCCAGATGGCCTCCAGCGTCAGGCCGCGCCGTGCGATCTCACCCAGAATCGCATCGGCCGAGCCGCCTGGATCAATGACGGCGGCCTTGTTCGTCTTCGTACACCAGACGGTAGTGCAGTTCTGCTGCAGCGGCGTGACGGGCGTGATGAAGACGCCGATGGGGGAGGCGGGCTGGCTCATGGTCCCCAGATAGCGAGGGGATGCCGGCAAAGGAACCCGCGCGCGTTGACCTTTCGGCCCCTTCTCGACATAAGAGCGGGCTTCGAGGCGCCGCTCCAAAAGGGCGGCCCTATTGCTTTATCCACCGCGCGCGCCGTTCGGCGTCGCCACAGAGCGTCAGAATCCCGACCATGCAAGTCGTCGAAAAGTCGAACGAAGGCCTCAGCCGCGTGATCGCGGTGACCATTCCGGTAGCCGAGCTGAACGAAAAGCTTGAAGCGCGCATCAAGGAAGTCGCGCCCCAGATGAAGCTCAAGGGCTTCCGTCCGGGCAAGGTGCCGGCCGCCCACGTCAAGAAGACCTTCGGCCGTGACTTCATGGGCGAAATCATCAACGCCTCGCTGAACGAAACCAGCCAGAAGGCCCTGGACGACGCCAAGATCCGTCCGGCCGCCCCGGCCGAGATGAAGCTGGTCTCGGACATGGACAAGGTCATCGCCGGTCAGGAAGACCTGGCCTACGAAATGTCGCTGGAAGTCATGCCTGACTTCACGCCGGTCGATCCCAAGACCCTGAAGCTGGAGCGCCCGACCTATACCGCTTCGGACGAGGACCTGGACGAAGCCCTGAAGGAACTGGCCTCGCAGGCCAAGTCCTATGAGGACAAGAAGGGCAAGACCGTCAAGGCCGCCGAAGGCGACCAACTGACCATCGACTTCGTCGGCAAGCTGGACGGTGAAGTGTTCGAAGGCGGTTCGGCCGAGGACGCCGACCTGGTGATCGGCTCCAACCGTTTCATCCCGGGCTTCGAAGAGCAGCTCAAGGGCGCCAAGGTCGGCGAAGAGAAGACCATCGAGGTCACCTTCCCCGAGGAATATCAGGCCAAGAACCTGGCCGGCAAAGCCGCCACGTTCGACGTCAAGGTCAAGGCCATCAAGGCTGAAGCCGAAGCCAAGATCGACGACGAGTTCGCCACCCGCATCGGCCTGGAGTCGCTGGACAAGCTGAAAGAGCTGCTGAAGGCCAACCTGGACCAGCAGTACGCCGGCGCCGCCCGCTTCAAGCTGAAGCGCGCCCTGCTGGACCAGCTGGACGAAGCCCACGACTTCGCCCTGCCGCCGAAGATGGTGGAAGCCGAGTTTGAAGGCATCTGGGCCCAGGTGTCGGCTGACAAGGACGCCGGCCGTCTGCCGGAAGACGACGCCAAGAAGTCGGAAGACGAACTGAAGGCCGAGTATAAGAAGATCGCCGAGCGCCGCGTGCGCCTGGGTCTGGTGCTGGCCGAAATCGGCCGCGCCAACAATGTCGGCGTGACGGACCAGGAACTGTCGGGCGCCATCATGGCCGAAGCCCGGAACTACCCGGGCCAGGAAAAGATGGTTCTGGACTTCTATCGCCAAAACCCCAACGCCGCCGCCCAGCTGCGCGCGCCCATCTATGAAGAGAAGGTCGTCGACCTGATCGTCGGCGTCGCCGACGTCACTGACAAGCCGATCTCGAAAGAAGAGCTGCTGAAGGAAGAAGACGAGGGCTAAGCTCTCTTCGTCCATAGCTCAGTGACTTCGAGAGGGGCGGTTCCGCAGGAACCGCCCCTCTTTCGTTCAAGACTAGCGGCGTGAAAGTCGCGCGGGGAGACGTTCTGGCTCATGACAAAGGCTTAATGTCCCCTGGCCGGTCGGCCATACTGCGACCCTAATCTGCGGGATTTTCAAAAATCGATGAAACTTGGAGGGGTGAAGGATGGCATGGCTTGCTGCTGGAATAATGGGTCTGGCTCTGCTGTCGCAAACGGCAGACCAAGGGCGCCAGGTTGAGAGCGATCAGTCGGCGACTGAGCTGAGCGATATCGTCGTTCAAGGGCGTCGCATCGATCAGCGGGTCAGCGGTTTTATCGACGAGGTCATTGCAGCCCCCAGCGGACGCGGGCCAGCGCGTTGGCGAGACAGCATTTGTGTTGGGGTGGCTAACATCCGTGGTGAGGCCGCGCAGTATGTCGTTGATCGCGTTTCCCAAGTTGCGCTGGAAGTGGGCCTGGAGATTGGTGAACCCGGCTGTAGACCGAATATCCTGATCATCGGCTCTGCAGACGGAGCGGGCATGGCGCGGGGGCTGGTCGAGGCGCGTCCCAGGGTCTTCTGGCCCGGAGGTTCGGGTATGAACCGCAGTCGTGCGGCTCTTGAAGCATTTCAGAGCGGGGACGCACCCGTGCGTTGGTGGCATATCAGCGTACCTGTAGACGCACAGACCGGCACGCGTGCGGTCCGGATGCCGGGCGATGATGAGCCGATCCGGATTGAACGGACCACCTCTGGCCGTCTGCGGACAACGATCAGAAACGACCTCAACCGAGTGATCATCATTCTCGACGTGGCCAAGACGGACGGGATGAATTTCCGCCAGATCGCGGATTATGCCGCCATGGTGGCCTTTTCTCAGGTCGATCCAGATGCGGACACCAGCGGGTATGATTCCGTATTGGGCCTATTCTCCCATTCAAGCTCCGTTGAAGGGCTGACCGATTGGGACATGGTCTATCTCAAGGCCTTGTACGCCGCTGAGCTGAATCAGGGCTCTGCAATTCAGCAAACCGGCGAGGTCCGTGGCCTGATGGCGCGTGAGCGGAAGCGCGCAGCGGGGGCGCCCGAGACAGAGGATTGATCGTGTCGCGGAAACTCCGCTCGGCTTGATCTTGCGCCGCGCGGCTCGGGTGATGATATCTTGCGGGCTAGGGCGGCGGCAGCGAGTCGCGCCGGCAGAATACGAAAAAGGCATTCATGCGCGATCCGATTGACTACATCTCCAACAACCTGGTGCCGATGGTGGTGGAGCAATCCAGCCGCGGCGAACGGTCGTTTGACATCTTTTCGCGCCTGCTGCGCGAGCGGATCATCTTCCTGACCGGCCCGTTCGAGGACGGCATGGCCTCGCTGATCTGCGCCCAGCTGCTGTTCCTGGAATCGGAAAACCCGAAGAAGGAAATCAGCATGTACATCAACAGCCCCGGCGGGCAGGTGACCTCGGCGCTCGCGATCTACGACACCATGCAATACATCAAGTCGCCGGTCTCGACCGTGGTCATGGGCATGGCCGCCTCGGCCGGCTCGCTGATCCTGACGGCCGGTGAGGCGGGTCAGCGCATCGCCCTGCCGAATGCACGGGTCATGGTGCACCAGCCCTCGGGCGGCTTCCGCGGCACGGCCTCGGACATCGAGCGCCACGCCGAGGACATCATCGCCACCAAGCGCCGCCTGAACGAGATCTATGTCCACCACACCGGACGGACCTATGAGGAAGTCGAGCGGACCCTGGACCGCGACCACTTCATGACCGCCGAGGAAGCCAAGGCTTGGGGCATCGTCGACCACGTCTATGACAAGCGCACCCAGGCCGACGACGACGGTGTGAAGGCACCCTAAACCTTAGCGCCGCTTCGGCTGCGACAATTTGCGAGGCGGCGCCCTGCGACGGACGCCGCCTCGAATCATGTTTGAGCACTTGTCGCCAACAAGGAGCATTCAGGCATGGCCATGCGAGACGACGGGTTCAGATACGGTCTGGTGACGCGCCTGCTGCACTGGAGCATGGCGGGCCTGATGGCCTGGCAGTTTGCGGGCATGGGGATCAAGCTGGCGGTCGGCAAGGCGCCCATCACCGCCTTCTGGGTGGGCACGCACAAGAGCGTGGGGACCGTGCTGCTCGCGCTTCTGATCGTTCGAGCGATCTGGGGCCTCTACAACATGAAGGCGCGGCCCGCTCACGGCGGCGGATTCTGGGGACTGGCCGCCAGGGGAGGGCATCTGGCGCTGTACGCCATGATGCTGGTGGTGCCTGCCTCGGCCTTGTTGCGCCAATATGGTTCCGGGAAGTCGATGACCTTCTTCGGTCTGCCCTTTATCACGGGCGGCGGATCGGAGGTGGCGTGGATGACCGCGCCAGCAGACGCCTTCCATGGCCTGCTGGCCTGGTTGCTGCTGGCGGCGATCGGCGGGCATGTCCTGATGGTTCTGGTCCATCGTTTCATCTGGAAGGACGACACGGCCCGGCGCATGCTGGGCTAATGAGGCTCTCCTTCGCCGGATCCATGCTATCAGGCCTGCATGCAGTACACGCGCGATTCCAAAGGCACGGTCGAAGTCGACGGCGACATCTACGAGTGGGAGATCCGCCGTCAGCCGCAACCCAAGTCGGGCGGGCAATGGGAGGGCATGGCCGTCACCCTGTGCCTGGTCGGCTTCAAGCGCGAAGCCATTATCCAGTTCCCGCCGCCGCTGCGTCCCAATGGCCGGCCGGATGTCGAGAAGCAGCGGGTCAACGTCGACGCCGTTCGCAACGCCGTGATTTCGTCGATGGAGGCGGGGTGGAATCCCACCTCGCGCGGCAAGCCCATGGTCTTCGACGTGGACGCCGACGGCCACTGACCGCCGGCGCTGTGCGTCAGCGCTCCGCTCAGGGGCGGCCGGTGAAGACGCGGAAGCCCTTTTCCTCAGCGATGGCGATCATCTCGGTGTCGCCCGAGGTGTCGCCGTAGGCGGCGGCCAAGGTCATGTCGTCGCCATAGGCGGCGCGCAGGCGCCGCACCTTCTCTTCGCCCCGACAGTTCTCGCCCGCGAAGGCGCCAGTCACGCGGTCCTGGGCGTCGAACACCAGTTGCGTGCCCAAAAGGCCCTCGGCCCCCAGGCGGCGGGCGAAGGGGGCGACGGTCGTCTCGGGCGAGGCGGTGACGATGACGCGATGCGCGCCCTTGTCGCCCCAGGCTTTCCAGCAGGCGAGGGCGTCGGGGCGCATGAACCGGTCCCAGACCTGATCAGCGTAACGCTCTGCTTCGGCCTCCAGCGTGGCGCGCTCCACGCCCAGCAGGAATTCACGCACCGAGGCGGCCTTGATCCGGCCCCGGTCGCGGTCGCCGATGTAGGCGACCAGGGCCGGCGCCATCTTCGCCAGACCCATCGCCCAGCCCGCCGGGCCGGCCCGCCAGCGGAGGAAGGCGGTGAAGCTGTCGCGAATCGTCAGGGTGCCGTCGAAGTCGAAGGCGACGATCGGGCGGTCCTCGGCGGGGGACTGGCGAAACGATTGTGCGGCGCCCATGTCAGACATTGCCGTGATCCCCATAGAAACTGTCCTGTCCGTCCCTGTTCGCGCTTTGTCGTGTCGCAACAGGGTTGTGGCGGAACGTGTGATGGGTGATTGTCTTTTTTTGAAGACCTTCGTGCATAGATTCACGGATCAATGACGAGGTAAGCGCCTTTCGTCCCATGTCGGGCCGGATCGCGGGAGTGAGAAGGGTCTATGACCAAAGCCGCCGGCACAGACGCCAAAAGCACGCTCTATTGCTCGTTCTGCGGCAAGAGCCAGCACGAAGTCCGCAAGCTGATTGCGGGACCGACCGTCTTCATCTGCGATGAATGCGTCGAACTGTGCATGGATATCATCCGCGAAGAGCACAAGATCGCCTTCAAGACGACCAAGGACGGCGTTCCGACTCCGAAGGAGATTCGCGACGTCCTGGACGACTACGTGATCGGCCAGAGCCACGCCAAGAAGGTGTTGAGCGTCGCCGTTCACAACCACTACAAGCGCCTCAACCACGCGACGAAGAACAACGACGTCGAGCTGGCCAAGTCGAACATCATGCTGATCGGGCCGACCGGCTCGGGCAAGACGCTGCTGGCCCAGACGCTGGCGCGCATTATCGACGTGCCGTTCACCATGGCCGACGCCACCACCCTGACCGAAGCCGGTTATGTGGGCGAGGATGTCGAGAACATCATCCTGAAGCTGCTTCAGGCGTCGGACTACAACGTCGAGCGGGCCCAGCGCGGCATCGTCTACATCGACGAAATCGACAAGATCTCGCGCAAGTCGGACAACCCCTCGATCACCCGCGACGTGTCGGGCGAAGGCGTGCAGCAGGCCCTGCTCAAGATCATGGAAGGCACCGTCGCCTCCGTGCCGCCGCAGGGCGGGCGCAAGCATCCGCAGCAGGAGTTCCTGCAGGTTGACACCGCCAACATCCTGTTCATCGTCGGCGGCGCTTTCGCCGGCCTTGAAAAGGTGATCTCGGCGCGCGGCGAGGGGGCCTCGATCGGCTTCGGCGCCAAGGTCAAGGAGATCGACGAGCGTCGCACCGGCGAAATCCTCAAGCAGGTCGAGCCGGACGACCTGATGCGCTTCGGCCTGATCCCCGAGTTCATCGGCCGTCTGCCGGTCCTGGCGACGCTGGAGGACCTGGACGAGACGGCGCTGATCAAGATCCTTACCGAGCCGAAGAACGCCCTGGTCAAGCAGTACAAGCGCCTGTTCGAGATGGAGAACGTGACGCTGACCTTCACCGACGACGCCCTGTCGGCGGTGGCCAAGAAGGCGATCACCCGCAAGACCGGCGCCCGCGGCCTGCGCTCCATCCTGGAGGGCGTGCTGCTGGAGACCATGTTCGAACTGCCCACCTACGAGGGCGTCGAGGAAGTCGTGGTCAACGCCGAGGTGATCGAAGGCCGCGCCCAGCCGCTGCTGATCTACTCGGAAGCCTCCAAGAAGAAGGCCGACGGCGCCGCCTGAGGCTGACGCCCGTCACAGACGCAGGGGGCGGTCCGGCGACGGGCCGCCCCTTTCGCTTCGTCCCCTGATGAAACGGCGCCACAGGGGGGCGACGGCGATAAATAGCCGACACGGCGCCGCGAAAGCACGATCCGACCGGCTTCGATCTCGAGATCGGACGGCCTGTCCAGCGTCACCACAGTTTCACGCTTCTGTGGGCCTTGCGTCCGCTACGCTTGAACACGGCGTTCGCAGCGCCACATACTCATACGAAAGCCGCCGATAATGGCGGGCTGAGTCGAGACGTTGACGCATTCGCGCCGAGACGGGTCGGCTCAGTGGGCCGGAGATCCACGAAGGCCCTGGAAAGTACGCATCATGACCGAGAGCAAAATCCTCCCCGTCCTGCCGCTGAGAGACATCGTCGTCTTTCCGCACATGGTCGTGCCGCTGTTCGTAGGACGCGAGAAGTCCGTGCGGGCGCTGGACGAGATCATGAAGGGCGACAAGCAGATACTGCTCGCCACCCAGAAGAACTCCGTCGACGACGACCCGGCGGCGGACGCCATCTATCAGACCGGCGTCCTAGCGACCGTGTTGCAGCTGCTGAAGCTGCCCGATGGCACCGTGAAGGTGCTGGTCGAAGGCAAGGGCCGCGCGCGCCTGACGCGCTTCACCGACCGCGAAGACTACTATGAGGCCGAGGCCGTCGAAATCGCCGATGAAGAGGGCGACGCCTCACAGAGCGAAGCCCTGCTGCGCGCGGTGATCGAGCAGTTCGAAAACTATGTGAAGCTGAACAAGAAGGTCCCGCCCGAGGCCCTCAGCTCCATCCCCCAGATCAGCGACCCGTCCAAGCTGGCCGACAGCGTGGCCGCTCACCTGTCGGTGAAGATCGCCGACAAGCAGGGCCTGCTGGAAACCATCGAGGTGCCGGCGCGTCTGGAGAAGGTCTATGGCCTGATGGAGGGCGAGATCAGCGTCCTGCAGGTCGAGAAGAAGATTCGCTCGCGCGTGAAGCGCCAGATGGAGAAGACCCAGCGCGAGTATTATCTGAACGAGCAGATGAAGGCGATTCAGCGCGAGCTGGGTGAGACGGACGACACGCGCGACGAGCTGCTGGAACTCGAAAAGCGTATCCGCAAGACCAAGCTGTCCAAGGAAGCGCGCGCCAAGGCCGAGGCGGAGCTGAAGAAGCTGCGCAACATGTCGCCGATGTCGGCGGAATCGACCGTGGTGCGCAACTACCTCGACTGGCTGCTGTCCGTGCCGTGGGGCAAGGCCAAGACCAAACCCATCGACCTGCAGAAGGCCGAGGACATTCTCGAGGAGGACCACTACGGCCTTGAGAAGGTCAAGGAACGGATCATCGAGTATCTGGCCGTCCAGGCGCGCACTGGCAGCCTGAAGGGCCCGATCCTGTGCCTGGTGGGACCTCCCGGCGTCGGCAAGACCTCGCTGGCCCAGTCCATCGCCAAGGCGACCGGGCGTGAATACGTCCGTATGTCCCTGGGCGGCGTGCGCGACGAAAGCGAGATCCGCGGTCACCGCCGGACCTACATCGGCTCAATGCCCGGCAAGATCATCCAGTCGATGAAGAAGGCGAAGACGACCAACGCCTTCGTCCTGCTGGACGAGATCGACAAGCTGGGCGCCGACTGGCGCGGGGATCCGTCCTCGGCCCTGCTGGAAGTGCTGGACCCGGCCCAGAACTCGACCTTCGGCGATCACTACCTGGAGGTCGATTACGACCTGTCTCAGGTCATGTTCGTGACCACGGCCAACAGCCTGAACATGCCTCAGCCCCTGATGGACCGGATGGAGATCATCCGGGTCAGCGGCTACACCGAGGACGAGAAGGTCGAGATCGCCAAGCGTCACGTCCTGCCCAAGCAGCTCAAGGACCACGGCCTGAAGGAAGGCGAGCTGATCGTCCCGGAAGAGACGATCCGCGACCTGATCCGCTACTACACCCGCGAAGCCGGCGTGCGTTCGCTGGAACGCGCCCTAGGCGGTCTGGCCCGCAAGGCCGTGCGCGAGATGGCCAAGACCAAGGCCGTATCGATCACCGTGGACGCGGCCAAGCTGGCTGAATATGCGGGCGTCAGGAAATTCCGCTATGGCGAGACGGACGCCGAGGATCAGGTCGGTATCGTCACCGGTCTGGCCTGGACCGAGTTCGGCGGCGACATCCTGACCATCGAGGCGATCAAGATGCCGGGCCGCGGGCGTATGACCGTGACCGGCAACCTGAAAGAGGTGATGAAGGAGTCGATCTCCGCCGCCGCCTCTTATGTCCGCAGCCGTTCGCTAGCTTTCGGCGTCAAGCCGCCGGTCTTTGAGAAGACCGATATCCACGTCCACGTGCCGGATGGCGCCACGCCCAAGGACGGCCCTTCGGCCGGCGTCGCCATGACGGTGGCCATGGTCTCGGTCCTGACCGGCATCCCGATCCGCAAGGACATCGCCATGACCGGCGAGATCACCCTGCGCGGCCGGGTCACCGCCATCGGCGGCCTGAAGGAGAAGCTGCTGGCGGCCCTGCGCTCCGGCGTGAAGACCGTGCTGATCCCTCAGGAGAACGAGAAGGACCTGGAGGATGTGCCGGCCAACGTGAAGTCGGCGCTGGAGATCATTCCGATCTCGACCGCTGACGAGGCGCTGAAGTGGGCCCTGACCGGCACGCTGACGCCAGTGGAATGGGACGAGGCGGCCGAGCCGCTGCTGCCCGCGCCGCAGGCCCAGCCGACCCAGGACGGCACCGCCGTCAGCCACTAGGGCGACGACAAGCTGATCGACAGCGCGCGGCTCGGGGAAACCCGGGCCGCGTTGCTTTTGACGTTCGTGTCAGGAAGGCCTTAAGTGCGCCCTGGGGAAAATACCGGGGAGTGGGGCTCGATGAACAAGACTGAATTGATAGGCGTCATGGCGGAGGCGGCAGGCATCAGTCGCGATCAGGCCAGGCTGGCGCTGGAGGCCTTCACCGACAATGTGACCGCTTCTCTGACCAAGGGCCGCGACGTGCGCCTGGTCGGTTTCGGCAGCTTCATCGCCATAGAACGCAAGGCCGGAACCGCCCGGAACCCCCAGACCGGGGAGGCCATCGCCCGCCCGGCTTCGCGCACTGCGCGTTTCCGGGTTGGGGAAGGATTGAAAAGCGCCTTGAACGGTTGAGCCGAGACGGGCATGAAGCCCGCCTGACGTGCGTCATGAGGGCGGCTAGCTCAGCTGGTCAGAGCATCTCGTTTACACCGAGAGGGTCGGCGGTTCGAACCCGTCGCCGCCTACCATTTTTTCCTATAAAATTCAGCGAGTTGCTGGGTCTTTGGCGATGCCAAATGCTCCGAACCCGGATCAATTTGGGGCAAGGGGGGCAATAGGGGGGCAGTTTCTGCGGAATTCGCTGAAACGTCCTGAAAGGGTTCTGGCCGCTCGAGGCTTGTTTGGCCCCCAGCGATCACCGCTTGATGATAGTTCGCATGATGGGCGGGAGACGATGTGGTTGGAGCGTCGACTAGACGCCCGAGCCTGATCCATCAGCCCCGTCGAACCCAGCCGCAGCGATTGCTGCAGGGATTGAGGCCACGGTTTCATCGCCGTGGATCACATGCACCATGACGGCGCTGGCGTGCCGCGCCATTAGTTGCTTGGCTTCGCTAGTGGCGGCCTGGGCGCATTCGGCGTCCAGGACCTCGAGGTGCGAGGCGGTCGGGCCGCCAGTTTCGATCAAACAGAAGTAGACCACGGCAATCCTCTCAGACCAAAAGGCGGGAGTTTGCGGCGTGCGCCACAGGTCTCTTCCAGTTGCAGACGCCTGGATGATCACGGCCCGCAATGCACCGAGGCTACACTGAAGAACGCTTGTGCGTCCTAACCTATGTTGGTCGCCAGATTGCGCTTTCGTGTTCCAGTGCCATTGTGAAGGTTGGGGTCGGTTTCCAGGCTCGGCGGTAGGACCTCTCCCCAACCCGTTTGCGCTATTCGCAATGCTCCAGGAGTGTCGATGAAGCGTTCTGGATGCAAGCTGCTGCTCCTTATGATTTGCGCCACCGCCATCTTCACTCTGGTGAGCCTTGGCGTCCTCGCCCAAGGCATTGTTGCGTTGGGATGAGAACCGCACCCGTCAAAGGGGCGTCGCTGGCTCCGGGACGCATAAGAGTATCCATCCGGCCATTTCGGAACGTCAGGATGACGATCGACGCTAATCCCCTATGACGGACCGCATTCCTGCCGATCAGGCCCGCAAGTCCACTCACTGGCAAAGGGGGAGGATGCTCATCCAACTCCCGTTTCGATATGGAGACGACCGATGAACTTCGTTCTCTTCGGTCTTGGTGTTGTGTTCACCGCTATCGCCGTCGTCGCCATAAGACGGAGCAGGCGCAAGCCAGTCACGCCCAATCGCGATGAAGGTGACGACGACGGGGCGCCTGCGTCCGCAGGGGACGACACCTGAAGTAAGGCCGAGGTGTATCGTCGAACCTCGCGATCTTATCTGCGCCTTGGCTGTGCCTTGAAAGCGTTTGATGGCGTATCCGCAGCGCCGGGTAGAGGCCGCTGTGCCGCCTTATGTGCTCAGGAACCTGTTTCCGGCCGATCGGTTGATCGCTGACAAAAGGAGACGTTTCATGAGTGATCATCTGACTCCAGCCGAGGCGGAGACAGCGTTTTGGAAAAGCCTCAAGCAGTCCAATACGGGCATGCTCGGGATCGACCGACCAGGGTATCATCACCAGCCGATGACTGGATTTGGCGAGCCCGAAACCGGGACGATCTGGTTCTTCACACGCAACGACACGGACTTCGCTCGAGACGTCGCCGCCGGCGGTCAGATGGGAATGTTCTGCTACCAGGCCAAGGACGAGAAGCTTCAGGCCTGTATTCACGGGAGGCTGGCGATCGATCTCGATCGCGAGCGCATAGACCGCTTCTGGAACCCGGTCGTTGCGGCCTGGTATCCCGATGGAAAGGCCGATCCTCATCTGACCCTCATACGCTTTGATGGCGATGACGGTCGGGTCTGGGTTTCGGACACGGGCATGCTCGGCTTCGGCTACCAGATCCTCAAGGCGAACCTGACCAAGAGCACGCCTGATGCTGGCGGCGTCGCGGACGTCAATCTGGGCTGACAAACCGTCGTATAGGTCGAGAGGAGCAGATCGCCGGGTGCACGACACGGCGATCCGCATCCTTGATCCGTCGTGATCGCCGCAGAAGCCTTCCCCCGACCTCGGCGGTTGCGGCGTTTCGTTCCCTGTGTTCCTGGGCGGCGCATGGCCGATGATCTCTCCAATACGATCCGGCGTGTTGCTCCGGACGTGCGCCCCTGACGTGGCTAGACGAAACGATTGAGGCTGAGGCTGAGGGGAGCGCCGACACGGGCCTTCCTCGACACGTCAGTCAATAGCTCCGATAGTGACGTTATTTGTGAATGTCGGGGGGCATGGACATGAAGGTCGCACGAGGCGGGGACAGCAAGGCGGGTGAACTTCGGAACGCGCCGGTCGCAGGTGTTCCACCAACGACAAACCCCATCGACATCGCTTTGGAAACGGGGCGTCACGATCCAGACCTCGAGAGTCCGGCGCGGCGGGTTCTGCAGAAGAATGAGCGACTGATCGAGGCGCAGACGGCGCAACTGGGCCGCCAGCGGTGGCGCGACTTCATCATCACGGCGCTTGGCGTTTGCGTCCTGGCGGGGGCATGCCTGCTGGTCTGGGACGCCTCGCAGGCCAAGGGGGTGGTGGTCGAACCGTTCGCCGCACCGCCCGATCTGGTGGAGCGCGGGCTGAGCGGGCCGGTGTTGGCGGCCCAGATGCTCGACAAGCTCTCCCGCATGCAGGCGCAGACTGAATCCACGCGGGCGGCCTCGACCTACGCCAATGATTGGGGCGGCGACATCGAGATCGAAATCCCCAACACCGGCGTGTCGATCGGAGAAGTTCGTCGCTATCTGCGCGCCTGGCTGGGCGATCAGACGCGGCTGTCAGGCGAGGTGTTCCGGCTGACTGACGGTCGGCTGGCGGTGACGACGCGCGTGGGTACGAATCCGGCCACGAGGGGGGAGGGCGCCGAGGCGAACCTGGATGCACTGCTTCAGCAAGGCGCTGAGGCCATCTATGCCGAGACCCAGCCGTTTCGCTATGCGGTCTGGCTGGTGCAGCAGAACCGCAACGACGAAGCCAAGGCGGTGTTTCAGGCTCTGGTCGCCGGCTCGGACGAGGACGAGAGGCTGTGGGGCTATTACGGGCTGTCCAATCTCGCGGAGACCTCTGCGGAACGGCACCGCAATTTGCAGGCCGCGTTGAGATTGAACCCGAGATTCACGCCGGCGATGTTCAACCTGGCGATGTCCCTTGGCGCCGACGGACGCGAGGAGCAGGGCTATACGACCCTCGGGGACTTTGTGGCTCACGCCGGCCACGCTCGCCGTGAGCTTCAGTCGGGTTGGGCGGAGGACATGCTCAATCAGGCCCATCTGATCCGGGCGGGGATTGTCGGCGACACGCGTCAGGCGTCCCAACGCGCCGAGAAGGGCATTGGCCTCTCGCCCTGGTCGCAGGGGACGGCGAGCGCTCCGGTCGCGGCGGCCGCCCATGACCTGCCGGCCGCACGACGAGTGCTGCAGGAGCATGGCCTGTTGGCGCCGGAAGCCATGGCCAAGCTTCAGATGCAGTTTGGACCGGAGTTCGAATACCAGTCGCAGTTCGCGATGTCGGTCGGGGACTGGGCGGCGGCGCGCGATCATGTCGCCCGAGTTCTTGCGGCGAGCTCCGCGTTTCAGCGGGGCCCTGCCCAGGCCGATCTGAGCGCCGGCAACCGCGCGGTCTTGGCGGCGGCCCACGCCCGGCTCGGTCAGATCGACGAAGCCCGGGCGGCGATCATACCGACCAAGCTGGACTGCGCGCCCTGCGTTCGCGCGCGTGGACTCGTCGAGGCCTATGCCGGCGATGAACGCGCGGCGGATCACTGGTTGCGCGAGAGCGTGCGGATCACGCCCTCTCTTCCCACGCCGCACGCCGACTGGGCCGAGGCCTATCTGGTGCGGCGCGATCCGGCTCGGGCCATCCTCCAGGCGCGGCTTGCAGTCGAGAAGGGGCCAAACTGGGCTGAGCCGCGCAAGTTCTGGGGGGACGCCCTGATGATGCAGAACAAGCCTTCAGAGGCGGCCAGGAAATATCGCGAGGCTGTAAGGCTGGCGCCCGCCTGGGGCGCGCTGCATCTGGCGCTGGGCCGGGCGCAGGCGGCGGCGGGACAGACTGAAGCGGCGCGAGGGAGCTTCAGCGCCGCATCCCGGATGGATTTGAGCCCTGCGGATCGGACGGCCGTGACGTCTCTGCTGAACTAGGCGTCCGCCTCGGCGAGCTTTCCACGGGCTCGGGATCGGGGGGGCCGCATGTCCGGTCCGAACACTGGGGCCGGAATGGGGGAGATAGAGGCTCGGGGCGACCCCCACCTGGCGCTTGAACATGGTCGAGAAGTTGCCGGCTCCCTCGTAGCCGAGGTCAAGCGCGATGGTTGTGACGGCTTCGCCCGCCGCGAGCCGAGGCAAGGCGACGGCCAGACATGCCCTCTGCCTCCATTCTCCGAAGCTCAGGCCCGTCTCCTGTCGGAACAGACGCGTGAAGCGGCGCCGATTCATGGCGAGGCGGTCGGCGAAGCCGTCGATGGTGGCGTTTGCCTGGGGCCTGTTCAGAAAGGCCTGGCAGAGCTCGGCCAGGGCGGCGTGAGACGGGAAGGGGACGGCGAAGCCCGCTGGAGGCGCCTTGTCGATCTCGCTCAACAGCAGGCTCATCACGAGACCGTCGCGCCCCGCGAGGTCGTATTCGGTGGGTAGGTCGAAGGCTTCCAGAAGAAGCTGGCGCAGCAGCGGCGAGACGGCGACGACCTCGCAGGTCCTGGATCGGGCGGCGCATTCGCCGGCCTCGATCAGGACGCTGCGGGTTTGCACAGAACCGACCATCTTCACGGCGTGGGGCGTCTCGCCAGGTATCCAGACGCCGCGTTCCGGAGGCGCCACCCAGGCTCCGTGAGGCGTGCTGACCACCATGACGCCGCTGGCGGCGTAGAGAAACTGGGCCCGGCGATGGCGGTGCTCGCCCAGCTCGAAGGCGGGCGGGTATAGGCGGCCCAAAGCCACGACGGCTCTGGGGACTTCGTCCATGTCATCGCGTTGGAGCACCATGGATGGATTGTCCCAGACTCAGAACTGAATGTCTCGTCTATCGAAGTGGGATGCAGGTCAACTTGCTATAGCGGTCCATGAAGGGGCTGACGCGGGGCGTCGGTCCGATTGTATCGAGCGCCGATGACCATTCCGACAGACCTGACAGACGCCCAACCGGTCCCCAATATGGCGACCTCGCCGCGTTTTCTGATCGGGATCGTCGGCGCCGTGGCCTTCGCCCACCTCCTCAACGACCTCATTCAGGCTGTCCTGCCGGCCATCTATCCGATGTTGAAGACGAAGTTCGCCCTGAGCTTCACCCAGATCGGTCTTGTCGCCCTGGTCTATCAGTTCACGGCGTCGCTGCTTCAGCCCTGGATCGGCTTTTATACCGACAAGCATCCCAAGCCCTATCTGCTGCCCTGCGGGATGTTCGTCACCCTGATCGGGATCGGCTTGCTGGCGACCGCCGGCAGCTTCGCCATGCTTCTTGTCGCCTCGGCGGTGATCGGGGTGGGATCCGCTACCTTCCACCCGGAAGCCTCGCGGGTGGCCCGTCTCGCCTCGGGCGGACGGTTCGCCCTGCTGCTGCCCTACGTCGATCTCGGGTGGACGACCGTGTTTTCGATCGCCATCGGCTTCATCATGTCCTCCGCCTTCGCGGCCCTGGTCGTCTATGCGCAGGAGCTCGTTCCAGGCCGCGTCGGCCTGGTGTCGGGGCTAATGTTTGGTCTGATGTTCGGCATAGGCGGCATCGGCGCGGCAGGCCTCGGCCTGCTTGCGGACGTCCAGGGCATTATCTGGGTCTACAAGCTCTGCGCCGTACTGCCGCTTCTCGGCCTGATCACCGCCCTGCTTCCTGACATGAAGAGGCTGGGGGCGGCGGGCCAGGGCTAGGATCGGGCGCGAGCGTGGGCGTCCCTGCCTGGGGGGGCGCTATGTCGTCTTCCAGACATAGGGACCTGAGGGGAGGAGAAGGACGTTAGGTCTTTGCACTCTCCTTGGGAGGAGTCTGCAGGCGGCCGGCTTCGTGATTGCCCCCCTTTGGCGTAACTGGCCGCCTTCCTCCCGAAACTCCCGCTTTGCGGCGGATGAGTGCGGGGTCAGGAAACCGAGGCTTCCACTCGACAGATTTCTATCCCGGAGCGGCTGACGACGACCTCGAGTGCGAAGGCTCCGCCGTCACGAATGGGCTGCTCTCGCATCATCTCCGACAGGAACAGGATGGCCTCACGGCGCGCGTCCGCGTCTGTCGCGGATACGCCCTGGAGGACCATATCGGGCTCCGGCCCTCGAAGCGTGTAATCATAGGTCGCCATCGAAAGGCTCTACGCGCCGCGCGCCAAACCGTTCGTGGATGGCGGCTACCCGACACAAGGCCGAGAAGGCGTGGAGCGCTGAGCGGCTCCAGGCTTCAATCAGGTTTGTGTGTCGTCTTCCCGACACAGGCTCCCACGGCGGCGGGGGCGGGCGTGAGAGAGGCGGAAGGGCCTGAGGAGGAAACCGGATCGCCTCGGAGGCGCTTGAGGGATCACACATTCAGGAGATCACCATCATGCGCCGCGCCATGACCCTCGTCGCCTTCACCGCTCTGGTCGCCGCCTGCAGCCCGCAGGGCGGGGAGAAAGCGGTCGACAAGGCCCAGGACGCCGTGTCCGCCCCTGTCGGACAGACGTCCGCCGCCACCATGGGGGCTAACCTGGCGAGCGCCTATGCGCCGTCCGCGGCCATGGGCGACATGTATGAAATCCAGGCGGCGGACATCGCTCTCGAGCGCGCGAAGCGAGCTGACGTCAAGGCCCTGGCCAGAATGATCAAGACTGATCACACGGCCGCCAGCACGGCCTTGAAGACGGCGGTCGCGACGGCGGCGCCGGACATCGTTCTCCCCACAGAGCTGGACCAGCGCCGCAAGGGCCTCCTCGACAATCTTCGCTCGGCCGGCGTGAACGACTTCGACAAGGTCTATATCGACCAGCAGGTGGCGGCCCATGAGGAGGCCGTGACCCTGAACCGGGGCTTCGCGGACAATAGTGATGCGCCGGCCCTGGCGGCGCACGCCCGCACCGTCCTTCCCAAGATCGAGGCCCACCTTCAGAAGGCGAGGGAGATCCAGACGGCCATCTCGGGATAGGCCAATGGCCTCGCGGCTGAAGGTCTTTGAATGGTCGGACGGCTTCCATCGCTTCACGGTGGCGGCTTCATCCCGATCCAAGGCGCTGGCCGCATGGGGCATCCAGCAGGACATCTTCGCTTCAGGACTGGCGCGCGAGGCGGTGGAGACCGAAGACGAGGCTGCGGCGCGCGCCCGACCGGGGACGGTGATCGAGCGAGGTCTCGCCGTGGACGTCCGGCAAATCGGCTCGCGACGGCCCCGCAGGCCGGCGCCCGCGAGGCCGTCGCCGGCGCAAACACGGCGGATCGAGGCCCTGGCGGTCGCGCTGCAGAAACTTGAGACATCCCATGCCGCGGCCTGCGCCCGGCTTGAGGAGGAAAGACGCAGGATCGAGGCCGAGGGGGAGGCGGCTGAGCAGAGGTTCAACAAGGAAAAGGCGGAACTCGTCCGGAAGCTGGAGGCCGCCAGAAAAGCCTGATGAGTCCGCCGGACCCCGCGCTTCCCACCAGGGGAGCGAACTGCGAGGGATCCGGCGCCCGGAAAGAGCCATGCCCTATCTGGTCAGCTACGTTTGCAGGAACCATGACATGGCGACGAGCGTGTCAGACGAGGCGGCCGCCTTGCGACTGGCTGCGGCCTTCGAGGCTCAAGGCCTGGCAGGGGTGGCGATCCGGGACAGCCGCAGCGGGGAGGTCTATTCGGTTCAAGCCTTCAGATTGTCCCGGCTTCCGGGCGGGTCGGGCATGGCGCCCCTTGGCTGATCCTTCCTTTGCGGCCGCTTGCCGGGTCCCGCGAGGGGAGACGCGCTACGGGCTTTGACGTCAGACGAGATGCGACGCCGCGCGCCGCCTCGGCCGCAGGCCTGGTGCAACGCCCCATCCGCCTTGCCGTTGTTCCTCCAGGGAGAAAGACATGAAGCATCTGACTGCGATGACGATCCTGGCCGTGCCGCTTCTCGCCCTCGGCGCTTGCGGAAGCCGCGACGCGGAGCGTGCGGCCCCTGAAGCCTCCTCGCTGGAGGCGGACGCGACGAGCGGCGTGGCGGGCGCAAATCCCGGTTCCACCCCGTCCACGGGGGTCGCCGACACCCCGGCTCGACAAGTCGACCAGGCCGGGCAGGAGGGGGCGGCTGCACCGCCGCCGCAAAGATAGACGGACGCTCGTCCGCCTCCGCGCGCCCGCTTTTGCGGGCTTTCAACCCTGTCGCCCGACAACCTGACTGAAGGAAACCCCATGTCCAAGTCGCCCGCTGCAGACGTCCGCCCCGGTGCGGGCGGCGAACTCCACCAGACCGCCTCAACGCCGGAGGGCCGCCTTACGACAAACCACGGCGCGCCGGTCAGCGACGACCAGAACTCGCTCAAACTTGGGCCCCGTGGTTCGACCCTGCTCGAGGATTTTGTGCTGCGCGAGAAGATCCAGCACTTCGACCATGAGCGTATTCCGGAGCGGATCGTCCATGCACGCGGATCGGCCGCCCATGGCTTTTTTGAACTCACCGAGAGTCTGGAAGACTACACAACGGCTAAAATCCTCACCGAGGTCGGAAAAAAGACCGAGGTCTTCACGCGCTTCTCGACGGTCGCCGGCGGCGCCGGTTCGGTGGATACGCCGCGCGACGTCCGGGGCTTTGCCGTCAAATTCTATACGTCCGAGGGCAACTGGGATCTGGTCGGCAACAACATCCCCGTCTTCTTCATCCAGGACGCGATCAAATTCCCCGACCTGATCCATGCCGTGAAGATGGAGGCCGACCGCGGCTATCCTCAGGCGGCCAGCGCGCATGACACGTTCTGGGACTTCATCGGCCTGATGCCCGAGAGCACCCATATGGTGATGTGGGCCATGTCCGACCGGGCCATTCCGCGATCGCTGCGCATGATCGAGGGCTTCGGCGTCAACACCTTCCGGCTGATCAACGCCAAGGGGGAGGCGACCTTCGTCAAGTTCCACTGGCGTCCCAGGCTGGGGACCCAGTCCACCTGCTGGGACGAGGCGGTCAAGATCGCCGGGGCCGACCCGGACTATCATCGGCGCGATCTGTTCGAGGCCATCGATCAGGGCGACTTCCCTGAATGGGAGTTCGCCGTCCAGCTGCTGAACCAGGCCGAGGCGGACGCCCTGCCGTTCGATATCCTCGATGCGACCAAGCTGATCCCGGAAGAGGATCATCCTCTGCGGGTCATCGGCCGCATGGTGCTGAACCGAAACCCCGACAACTTCTTCGCCGAGACCGAGCAGGCGGCCTTCCTGCCCACCAACATCGTGCCGGGCGTCGACTTCTCGGAGGACCCCCTGCTGCAGGGGCGGCTCTTCTCCTATCAGGACACCCAGCTGTCGCGGCTGGGGACCGTCAACTTCCATCAGATCCCGATCAACCAGGCCAAGGGGTGTCCCTTCCAGAACTTCCAGCGCGACGGCCATATGCAGACCCAGGTCTTCAAGGGGCGCGCCAACTACGAGCCGAACAGTCTGTCCGAGGCGGGAGAGGAGGGCGGGCCGCGCGAGGACCCGAAAGGCGGCTTCCGCACCGCCGCCGTGCCGGTGGAGGGCGAGAAGGGCAGGCTGCGCGCCGAGAGTTTCGCCGACCACTACAGCCAGGCCCGGCTCTTCTTCCGCTCGCAGACGGAGATCGAACAGGCCCATCTGGCCAGCGCCCTCGTCTTTGAACTGTCGAAGGTGACTCTGGACCATGTCCGGGCGCGCGTCCTGGCCAATCTCCGCAATGTCGACGAGGATCTGGCCAAACGCGTGGCGGGGGCCATGAGCCTGTCTCTGCCCAAGGCGTCCGCTCCGGCCGCTACGCCCATCGACCTCGAACCCTCGCCGGCCCTCAGGATCGTCGGCAAGTATCCGGACAGCCTGAAGGGCCGCAAGGTCGCGATCCTGGTCACCGACGGCTCCGACGGCGCGATCGTCGCGGCTGTCCGCAAGGCGGTGGAAGGCGACGGCGGCGCCGTCTTCATCGTCGCGCCCAAGATCGGCGGGGCGAAACTGGCGGACGGGTCCGTCTTGCCTGCTGACGGCCAGTTGGCGGGAAGCCCCTCTGTCCTGTTCGACGCCGTGGCCGTCATCCTGTCGGAGGGCGGATGCGCCCAGCTTCTGAAGGAGGGCGCGGCGGTGGACTTCGTCAGGGACGCCTTCGGCCACCTCAAGGCCATCGGCCATACGCGCGAGGTCGGCCCTCTTCTGGATCGGGCCGGGATCAAGTCCGATGAAGGGGTCGTCGACCTGTCTGCGGCCAAGGCGGGGGACTTCCTGCCGCCGGCCCGCACACGTCAGTGGGCGCGGGAACCGGCCGTTCGCACCCTGGCCTGATCCCTTTCCTGTTCAGGCAGGGGGGCGGGCTTACGCGTCGCCCTCCCGCCCGACGGACGGCCCCTGACGTTTGGGACCTGCGCGAAGGATGAGGGTGGTTGCGGCCAGGGTCAGGAGGTCTTCGGCCAGGCCGCTGCGTGTCTGGCCGAAACGGCGCATGGCGCGCTTGCGCAGCGCCAGGCCGGCGTAACCGCCCAGGATGGCGCCCGCCGCGCCCAGGGCGGCGGCGGATGCGCGTGAACTGCGAGGCGCGAGGGCGGCGCCGGCGACCCCTCCGGCGAACAGCCTGGCCGCCAGCCCGGGAGGGACGGTCCTGTCCGGTGCAGACCGCATCTTGTCGCCGAGCATTTCTCCGATCGCCAGAGCGCTGGCGGCGATCGCAGCGGACCTTTTGCCGATAACTGCTGGAGCGCCATTGTCGCGGGCGCGGCTGCCGGAACGCGCCGCCAGCGCCACGGCGGCGAGCGGCGTCATGGAGCGCTGGCCGGCGACCAGTCCGATAAGCAGGGGGCGAAGGTTCAAGGCGAGCTCCTTTTCGGTTTGGAGGGGCAGCGCCCGCAACGCCTTTGGGTTCCAAAGGCCCTGGACCTGACTTTGCGGCCCTGCGTCATCCGCTCTGGGAACCGTAGCCGTCGGCTTTCGCTCTCTCTTGCCACGGAGGAAACATGAACCAGATCCACGTTATCGAGCGCGCCTTTCAGATCGCCGACGAGAACCGCGCCTGCCTCAAGATTTCTGATCTTCAAGAAGCCCTGGCCCGCGAAGGCTATACGCTGAACGATTTCGCCCATCTCGACGGCTGGACCATTCGCGAGCAGTTGCGGGCTCGGATGAGGGCGCGTGCCGAGGCTCGCCCGGAGCTGCGAACCGCCCCCGCCTGACGTCGTTTCGCTCGGGCGGCGAAGGCCGTGGGCGCCAATCCAGCCCTCGAGGCTGGAAGGTCTGGGGCCGTTGATCAAACGGGGGCTGGAGCCAGGCCTTGCAAGATTAGCGTCTGGCTGGGCCCTAGCCTGCGCGCGCCAATGGAGCCGAGGCGACCACGCCCTCCGGCTCGGCGACGTCGCGAGACGGTGAACCGGGATGCGCAGGCGACCAGGAGGCCGCTTCCGTAGCGAGACCTGTGCTCCGCACCGCCGACCGGGGTGTCGCTGAGACCGGCGCGACAGCTTCGCCGCAACCGCAGGAGGCCTGACGCAGGCCGACGAGATCGAGCACCTGGACCTTGCCTCGCCCGAAGCGCACGAGGTTCTGGCCCTGGAGACGGGCGGCGGCGGCGTTGACGCTGGTTCTCTGGACCCCAAGCATCCCCCCGAAATCAGCCTGGGTGAGAAAGAGCGGCGCGCCGTTTCCGCCGCAGTGGAGCCGAACCAGCCATTTGGCCAGCCTTTCGGGCACCAGGTGAGAGGCGTTGCACGCCGCCTCCGTCGCCAGGGCGTCAAGACGGGCGGTCGCATGACGCGCCACGAGACGGGTCAGCCATTCCCGGCCCATGGCCTCCACGAGGGGAGCGGCGGCGGCGCGGCAGACGACGGTGTCGATCAGGGCTCGCGCCTCCGGGCGACGGGCGCCCGGTTCAAGAGCCTGGTCCCAGCCGTGGACGGATCCGGCTGTCACCGCGGCCACGCAGATGCGGCCGCCGCCCGGGAAGAGGCCGACCACGCCCGAGAGGATGAAGTAGAGCCCGCCGTTGTTCGGCAATACCTCGCCGGCCGCCAGCGACGCCCTGTGACCACAGGCCTCTATCCGGACCTGGGCGTCAGCGGGCAGGGCCTGGAAGACCGGGTGATCCTGAACCTCAAGACGAGAGCGAGGGGAAGAGGCCATGGCTGGTAGGCCGGTCGTGGTCTGCATGTCGCACTCCTAAGAGGGGGAGTGTGGCCCATGGCGGGGCGGTCGCCACTTACATGGGTTAGGAGGCCGGGGGCCGGCGAACCGCGCCCGCGCGGCTGGACGACGTAGGGCCTGCAGCGGAGGAACTGGATGGTTTTGCAAGCGTTGCCGCAGTAGCGGTGCGGAATCTGGAGGTCACCCTGATCAGTCCCCTGATCGACAAGCTGTCGCGTCGAGACTTCATCTCTGACGAGGAAAAGGCCGTTCTGGCGGATGTGGTCGCGCCGCCGGTCACCTTGAAGGCCGGCGACAACATCGTCGAACAATATGATCGCCCGTCGCGCAGCACGCTTCTGCTCGAAGGCTTCGCGGCGCGATATGTCGTGCTGATGAACGGCGCGCGCCAGATTACGGAACTCAATGTCCCGGGCGACTTTGTCGACCTCCATAGCCTTCTCGTGAGCCCGATGGATCATGGCGTGGTCTGTCTGACGGACTGCAAGGTGGGCTATTGCCCCCATGAGGCCCTGCGTTTCATTTCCCAGACCCAACCCCACCTGACGCGCCTTCTGTGGTTGGAGACCCTCATCGACGCCGCCGTGCATCGCCAATGGCTGGCGGGCTTGGGGCGGCGCACGGCTTTCGAGCGGTTCGCCCACTTCCTGTGCGAGGTCTATCTTCGCCTGGCCTCCGTGGAGCGGGCGGAAGGACATCGGATGGAACTGCCTCTCAGCCAGGCCATCCTCGCCGACGTGCTTGGCCTCTCGGCCGTCCACGTCAACCGATCCGTGGCCCAGCTCCGCGCCGACGGCCTTGTCGAATGGAGCGGACGCAACATCAGGATCCTGGACTGGGACCGTCTGGTGCGGTTGGCGGAGTTCGATCCGACCTATCTGCGCCTGGGGCGCGATCCGGTCTGAGCCTGTCCGGGCCGCAGCCTCAGTGACGCCCGGAGCGCCGGGGCCAATGGGGATGGGGCAGGCGTCGGGACGTCCGCATGGCGGGTGTCCGGCCTAGCAAGAAGGCGACGAGACGCCGCCAGAGCTCTTCAGGTCGAGGCATGACCAGCCTCCTCGGCAAGGGCGCATTCTGATCCTGCTCCGGGCAAGATCAAACAACATGGGTTAACCCGGCCTCTGGCGGACGCGAGGGTCTCTCGTCCGCCGCGGCGAAGCCCGCCGTCAGAGGCTTGGACCGCAGTCAGCGCTCAGGTTGGCGGCCTGGGCCAGGCTCGTGAGGTTCTGCAGGACCGCCCGCCCGGCTCTGTAATCGACCAGGGCGTTGCGCCTGAGCTGCTGCAGGGTTCGGTTCATATGCACGGCGCTGAGGCCCAGGATGTCCGCAAGAATATCCTGGGTCAGCGGCAGATGGAGCACCCCCGCCACGACGGGACCCAGACGCGCCTGGCGTTCGTGGAGCTCCAGCAGGAGATGGGCTGTGCGTTCGTAAGCGTTGAGCCGACCCAATCTTATGACCTGGCGCGCCATGCGCAGGCGTTCGGCCGTGCGGTAATGCCTCCAGGCTTCCAGCAGCGGCGGACTCTGCGTCCGCAGCTCGGACATGCCGGTCCAGAAGGCGGTGCCGTCGATCGTGACGACGTCCGTCAGGGCCCAGACCAGCATGTCGGTGTCGACCGCGCCGGATGCGACGATCATCTCGCCGGGCAGATTGAGGCCCACGATCTGGCGACGTCCGTCCTCCAGCATGGCGCCGCGTGCGGCCCAGCCCTTGAAGACCAGTCTTGCTTCATTGCGCTCCGGAGCCAGGATGACCGGGCTTCCCGCCGCATGGGTCTGCAGCACCCCGGTGAAGCAGTCCCGGATATAGGCGATGTCGTCGGCGCCAAGCGGCCCGAAACTGGACAGCATCCGCTCAAGCGACGCGGTGTGCCGGGTTTCGTGATGGGTTTCCGACTGATTCTTCATGGCCTTAGACCAACAGCATGGCTTCGGCGTTTTTGTTCTTCACATAGGTTGGTTTCGCGCGACTTGGCGCGCGGTTCTGAAGGCCCCGGACCCGATAGCCGGGCCCTCCTGTCTCAAGCGCATGTCGGCTCTTCGCGCCTCCGCTGTGAGACGGCGGGCAGGAAGACGGACGCCGCGACGTCTCCAGGGAGGGCCGCGGACTGGCCTGGCCGCCGTGTCCCCGAGGCGATCGGGAGGTTAGCCGTCGGCGGCCAGGCTCTCCTTCAGGTGATCTTCTTGGCGGCTGCGAAGCCCAGGAAGAGGAAGACCACGAAGACGATCAAGGCGAGGACGGCTAGGAATTTGGCGATCCCCGCTGCGGCGCCGGCGATCCCGCCGAACCCGAGAAGACCGGCGACGATGGCGATGACCGCAAAAATAAGGGCCCATTTCAGCATGCGAATTCTCCTTCAGCGCCGGAGCCAGCCCAACGTCGCCTCTTCTCTCAGGGTTCCGGAGTTTGGCCGGGGGGCCGCGGGACCCGGCGCTTGGTCCAGGTAATCCGGACCGCATGGCTCGAAGCGAGCAATGTCAGGAAAGCTCTGGGTCGGATTCCCGACCCAGATGACCCGCGGTGGAACCGGCGCCAGGGCGGGCTGTTGGCGCTCGACGCGGTCTCCCGGGGGGGAGGCCTGCTTGACGGCCCGGTTTGTCGTTCGCCCGCTGCGCGACAGATCGGGTCGCTTCAATCCGGCGAGGCTGCAGGTCCATCTGCTCGCGGGGGCGGCGAGGAACAGCCAGGCTGAGGCGGCGTTGCCCTATTGAGCCGATTGAGAGGTCACATGATCCCCGAAGAAAGCCGTCGCCACGCCAAGGCCGCACAAGCCGTCCGGAAGGGGCGCCCTGTCGCTGCTCGCTACGTCCGGGGCGGAAGGCGCGGAGCCCGGGTGCTCGCCATACTGGTCGCTTCCACGGCCGCGGTCGCCGTCCTGCTGCTCGCGATCTGGGCCGCAGCCAATGGCGTCTTCATCAATCAGAATCCGACAGACGCCCAGCAAGCAGCTGACGCCCGAGCCTTCGACGAGGCAGGCCCGCCCGCGCCGGATGTTGCGACGGCTGCAGCGGCTGTCTCCGACTAGACCATGAGCGCCGTCGCCGCCCGCAAATCCCAGGAGGCGGGCTATGTTCGCGACCTGGGCCGCGCTTTCGGCGGCGCGCTGTTGTTCAGCTTGCCGCTTCTCATGACGATGGAGATGTGGGCCCTGGGCCACGCCGCGACGCCCGAGCGACGCCTGGCCTTTGTCGTCGTCTCCTTGCCCGTGCTTTTCGGGCTGGCCCATTATGCAGGCTTCTCCGCGCGTCGCGGGGCCTTGAACAACCTCCTCGACACCCTGACGGCGCTTGCGGCGGGCTTTGTCACGGCCGGCGGGCTGCTGGCCCTCTTCAATGTTCTGGACCGCAGTTCCCTGGCCTCGGCTGTCGGCCAGGTCTCGCTGCAGGCCGTCCCGGCCGCGCTCGGGGCGCTTGTGGCCCGACGTCAGCTCTCGAACGGAGCGGGGGAGGATGGCGAGGATCAGGCCTCCTACCCCGGCGAGCTTTTCCTCATGCTGGCCGGCGCCCTCTACTTCGCCATGAACCTGGCGCCGACGGAAGAGATGCGGCTGATCGCCTATCGCACAACGCCCCTGGGGGCGCTTGGCGTCCTGCTCCTGTCCGTAGTTCTTCTGCATCTCATCGTGTTTGAGGCGGGCTTCGCCGGCCAGGAGGACAAGGAGTCGCCGCTACGCGCCTTCATTGATTTCACTCTGCCAGGTTACGCCCTGTGCCTCGTCGCCAGTTTCGCCATGCTGTGGACCTTCGGCGGCCTCGACGGTCACGGGCTCCAGTCGCTGGTCGCCAATGTCGTCATTCTCGCTTTTCCCGCCGCCATAGGCGCGGCGGCGGCGCGGCTTCTGGTCTAGCCATGTCCAGCCGCAAGCTCTCTTCCAGCGCTTCGCAACCCTCGCGTCTTCAAGGCCTGTGCGCCCTGATCGGCCTGGCGGTGATCCTCGGCGTCATCGGGACCCTCGCGCGGGCCGTCGTGGTCGAGGCGAGGCCGCCTGACCTCATTGTCCAGGCAGAGTCGGTTCGAAGAGGCGCGGGCGGCTGGGTCATGGACGTGACCGTGGTGAACCGGGGCGACCTGACCGCCGCCGCCGTGGAGGTTGAAGGCGTAAGCGGGAGCGAAACAGCCAAGGCCACGCTCGACTATGTGCCCGGTCATGGGAGCAAGGCTGCGGCCCTGGTCTTCACCGGGGACGAGCGCCCGCGTGCGACCTTGCGCGTCCTCGGCTGGTCGAGCCCGTGAGGGCGAGCGCCGTGCCCTGAGGTCGAAGGCGGCCGGCTTCCCGAGAGCGGCGTCATCCCTCATGGCCCCCTTGTGTCGGATAGAGGTCACATCCCGCTCCAGGCCAGGCGTGGCGGCGATAGCGAGCGATCAGGGCCATGAGGGGGGCGAAAGCGGTGGAACCCTCTTCCGGACGGGGGGCTTGTTTTTTCGCCATCACCAAAAAGGACAAGCCGAATGACGAGAGCGATCATCGCCTTGGGCGCGACAGTATTCCTGTTGGCTGCCTGCGGAGACAACAAGGCGGACGAGGGCCGTGTCGAAGGGCCGGTCGTTTCGGAATCCGAAGCCCCGCGCAATCCCGCCGTCGACACCGCGCCAGGCGGAGACGCGGCCCTGACGCCGGGCGCCAACTCCTTCACCGAAGCCCAGGCGCGCTCGGCGATCGAGAAGCAGGGGTATGCCGTGGTGGGGCCGATGAGCCAGGACGCCCAGGGCATCTGGAGCGCTACAGCGACGCGCAATGGCGCCGAGAGCAAGGTGTCGGTCGACTACAAGGGCGCGGTCAGCGCCTCCGCCAACTAAGAAACTAGATAAAGAAGGAGCTTCAAATGGCCGTAGTCACGCGACTTTTTGACAATCACAATGATGCGCTTGAAGCCGTGTCCGCCCTGGAGCGGGCCGGCGTCGCCTCCGACCGGATCAGCCTTATCTCCAATAATTCCGATAACTGGCATGACGGTCATGCCCATTCGGGAGACGGGCGCCGGTTCGGCGACATGAACGGCGACGGCGAGAACGACGTCGCCGAGGGAGCCGGGAAGGGCGCCGCGACCGGGGGCGTTCTGGGCGCCGGGGCGGGCGTGCTCGCCGGGCTGGGGATGCTGGCGATTCCTGGCCTGGGCCCCGTGGTCGCCGCAGGCTGGCTCGCTTCGACCGCGGTGGCGGCTGCGGCGGGCGCTGCGGTCGGCGGCGCCGCCGGCGGCTTGCTGGGCGCGTTGAAGGAGGCCGGCCATGACGAAGGCGAGGCCCAGGTCTACGCCGAAGGCGTCCGTCGCGGCGGGACCCTTGTGAGCGTCAGGACGGAGGAGGCCGACCGAGTCCGTATCGAGACGCTTCTCAATGACCGGCGGGGGTTCGATTCCCTGACGCGCGGCGCGGCCTATCGTGAGAGCGGGTGGTCGGGGTTTGACGCGGCGGCGGAACCCTGGACCGCTGAACAGATCGCCCAGGAAAGGGCGCGCTACAATCGATAGGGTTTGTTGAACGCCCTTTGAAAGCGATCGAGCCTGCTGAGCGGTGATGCGCTGCTTCAGGATCGAGGCCGGCCCCTCGTCGCAGGACGGGGGGCCGGCTGCCGTAAACGCCCGGTCGCAAGAGGCATCCAACCTCGCCTTGTTCGCCACAAGCGGCCGCGCCGTTGGAACAGATCGCGACCCGCCCGGTTAAGGAAACGGAGGGTTTTGCAATGATGATCCTGGCCTTGACCGCGGCCATCCTGCTGGATGCGTCGCCGAAGATCGACCGTCTCCCGAAGTTTGAAATATCTGCCGCAGCCGCGCAGCATGAGGCGCCGGCCCCGCTTCTGACTGTAGCAGTGACCCTCGAGTGCACCGCGCGGGCCGCCGGGCGGGTCGAGGATTGCCGCGTCCTGGGCGAGACCCACCCCGGTCTGGGCTTCGCTGAGGCGGCCATCGCCCTGATGCGCGACGCCGAGGTCGAGCCGGGCCGCAAGGATTATCAGTTCGCCCGCACGATTCAGTTCACGCCCTGACATGATCGTTTTGCCGGCGTGCGCCGCTGGGGCGTGCGACCCATGGCCTCGGCCCAGGCCGAGAAAAACCAGCACAGGTTATTGCGCTGACGGCTCCGCCCTCTAGGCAGGGAGGTTCCCGTCGCTCACCCGAGGTCAGACTGCTGATGATGTTGTTCCGTCGCCCGCCCGCGGGCTCGAAGACCGAAGCCTGGTCCGCAGCAGGACTGGCCCTGGTTCTGGCCTTCTTTCTGGCGACAAGCGGGGTGGCCTGGTTCAATGTCCAGGTGCTGAGGGCGAATAATCAGCAGATCATTCACACCCATCAGGTGATCGTCGCCGTCGACGATCTTTTATCGACCGTCCAGGACGCCGAGACAGGCCAGCGCGGCTATCTGCTGACGGGCAATCCTCTCTACCTGCAACCCTATGACATGGCCCCGGCCGCCGTGGAGCGGCGCCTGGAGGATGTGGCGCGCCTGACCCGGGACAACCCGGTGCAGCAGGCCCATCTGAGCCAGGTCCGCAGGCATGTCGACGCCAAGATGACCGAGCTGGACGCCACCATCCAGGCGCGCCGCAGCGAGGGCCTGCAGGCCGCTGTGTCCCGGATGAACACGGATCGCGGCAAGGCGGAGATGGACGCCATCCGCAGCGAGGTGAATCTGATGAGGCAGGAGGAGCAGAAGCTCCGTCTCGCCCGTCTCGAGGAGATGGACGCCGCCTATCGCACAGCCCTGGTCAGCGGCGTCCTGTCCGGCCTGCTGGGCGCGGGCCTGACCCTGGGCGTCTATGCCCTCATCCGCCGCAGCGCCCGTCAGAAGGCCCGCCAGGAGTGGATCCACAAGGGCCAGGTGGGGCTGGCGGACGCCATGATGGGCGATCAGTCCGTAGAACAGCTGGCGGCCAGCATCCTCGCCTATCTGGCGCGCTACGCCGATGTTCAGGCCGCCGCCGTCTTCAAGGGCGAGGGCGGCGTGTTCCGCCGTGTCGCGGACCTCGGCGTTCCCGCCGACGCGCCTGTCCCGGAGCGCTTCGGTCCGCGCGAGGGCCTGCTGGGGCAGGTCGCCGCCGAAGGGCGCGCCCTGACGGTGCCCGAGGTGCCGGACAACTATCTGACGATCGGCTCGGCGCTGGGACGCTCCAAGCCCCGGCACCTCGTCATCGCCCCGGGTCGCGCGGACGGCGAGATCAACGCTGTTCTTGAACTGGGCTTCCTTCGTCTTCCCGACGAGCGTCTCCTCGCGCTGCTTGAGGAAGCCGCGCCGCTGATCGGCACGGGATTGAGATCAGCACGCTACCGGGCCCGGTTGCAGGACATGCTGGAGGAGACCCAGCGGCAGTCCGAAGAACTCCAGGTCCAGAGCGAGGAACTGCGGGTCTCCAATGAGGAGCTGGAGGAGCAGGGGCGGGCCCTCAAGGAATCCCAGGTGCGTCTGGAACAACAGCAGGCTGAGCTGGAACAGACCAACAGCCAGCTCGAGGAGCAGGCTCAGGTGCTGGAAACCCAGCGCGATGATCTGGAGCGCGGATCCGCAGCCCTGGGGCTCAAGGCGAGGGAACTGGAGCGGGCCAGCCAGTACAAGTCCGACTTCCTCGCCAACATGTCCCATGAGCTGCGCACCCCGCTCAATTCCCTGCTGATCCTGTCGAAGCTCCTGGCCGACAACCCCGACGAGACCCTGTCGGAAGACCAGGTCAAATACGCCCGCACCATCCAGTCTTCGGGCAACGACCTGCTGACCCTGATCAATGACATTCTCGACCTGTCGAAGATCGAGGCCGGCCATATCCAGGCCCGTCCGGAGGCTGTGTCCCTGCAGCGCCTCGGCGATGACATCCGCCAGATGTTCCAGCCGGTGGCCGACGATCGCGGCCTCGCCTTCGAGATCGACCTGGGATCGGGCGATGACGGGCTCGAGACGGATCGCCAAAGGCTTGAGCAGATCCTGAAGAACCTTCTGTCGAACGCCTTCAAGTTCACCGAGAAGGGCAAGGTGATCCTGTCGGTCTCGGACGCCGGGCCGGACGAGGTGGCCTTCGCGGTCTCGGATACGGGCATCGGCATCGCGCAGGACCAGCAGACCAGCGTGTTCGAAGCCTTCCAGCAGGCGGACGGCACCATCAGCCGCCGCTACGGCGGGACCGGCCTGGGCCTGTCCATCTCGCGCGAACTGGCGCGCCTGCTCGGCGGCCGTATTGGTCTGGAAAGCCGGGCCGGCGAAGGCAGCGTCTTCACCCTGATCCTTCCTCGGACCTATGACGCCTCGCGCGTGGCGCCCAGAGAAGCGCCTTCCGGCGTGGCTCCGATCCCGGCGGCCCGGGCTCCGACCCCTCGAGCGGCGGAGGCGGCGACGCTCGCCCGGGCCCTGGACGATGACCGCGATCATCTGGCCGGGACACGTCGCCTGCTTCTGGTCGTGGAGGACGACGATCGCTTCGCCGCCATTGTCCGGGACCTGTCGCGCGAGATGGGGTTCCAGTGCATTCTGGCCGGGACGGCCCAGGAGGCTCTCAAGCTCGCCAAGCGCTATCGGCCCAACGCCGTCGTGCTGGACATCGGCCTGCCGGACCAGTCCGGCCTCACCGTCCTCGACGTGCTCAAGCGCGACGACGACACCCGCCATATTCCCATCCATGTCGTCTCCGCCGACGATCATAGCCAGACCGCCCTGTCTCTGGGGGCCGTCGGCTATGTGGTGAAGCCCGTGGGACGCGAGGCCCTGGCCGAGGTGCTGCGATCGCTCGAGGAGAAGCTGACGCGAACCGTGCGGCGCGTCCTCATCGTCGAGGATGACGTGGTTCAGCGCGAAGCGGTCAGCAAGCTGCTGGAATCGGGTGATGTCGAGACGGTGGGCGTCGGCACGGCCGCGGAGTGCCTCGAGCAGCTCAAGAGCCAGGCATTTGACTGCATGGTCCTCGACCTGACCTTGCCGGACGCGTCCGGCTTCTCCCTGCTGGAGACCCTCAGCCGCGAGGGCGGGCAGGGCTATCCGCCGGTCATCGTCTACACGGGTCGCGACCTGTCGCCGGAGCACGAGCAGCAGCTTCGTCGCTATTCCAGCTCCATCATCATCAAGGGCGCCAAGTCGCCTGAACGGCTGCTCGACGAGGTTTCCCTCTTCCTTCACCAGGTGGTCTCGGAGCTGCCGCCCGAGCAGCAGAAGATGATCCGCAAGGCCCGCCATCGCGACGCCGTGCTGGAAGGGCGACGGATCCTCATTGTCGAGGACGATGTTCGCAACATCTACTCCCTGACCAATGTCCTGGAGCCGCGCGGCGCCCTTGTCGAGATCGCGCGCAACGGCAAGGAGGCGATCGAGCGCCTGGAGCAGTCCGCCGAAGATGCCGAGCAGGCGATCGATCTGGTCCTGATGGACGTCATGATGCCGGTCATGGACGGCCTGGCCGCGACGCGCGAACTGAGGAAGGACCCGCGCTGGCGCGACCTGCCCGTTCTGATGCTGACGGCCAAGGCCATGCCCGACGACCAGGAGCGCTGCATGGCGGCAGGGGCGAATGACTACATGGCCAAGCCGCTGGACGTGGACAAGCTGCTCTCGCTCGTGCGCGTCTGGATGCCCCGTTGAACGCCGTCGCGCCCCATGCGGTGGAGGACATAGAGATCCAGCTTCTGCTGGAGGCCCTGTTCCAGCGCTATCATTACGACTTCCGTCACTATGCGCGGGCCTCGATCAAGCGCCGCCTGCTCCAGGCGCGCAGCCATTTCGGCCTGCCCAGCCTGACGGCCCTTCAGGAGCGCGTCCTGCATGATCCGGAGATGCTGCCGCGGCTGCTGGGTTTCCTGACGGTCCAGGTCAGCGAGATGTTCCGGGACCCAGCCTATTTCCGGGCCCTGCGCGAACAGGTGCTGCCGCACCTGCGGACCTATCCCTCCCTGAAGGTGTGGATCGCGGGATGCAGCGCCGGCGAAGAAGTCTATTCGCTGGCCATCCTGTTCCGCGAGGAAGGTCTTTTCGAACGGACGATGTTCTACGCCACGGACATCAATCCCGATGCGCTGCGGGCGGCGGAGGCGGGGGTCTATTCTCTGGATCGCATCCGCAAGTTCACCGAAAACCACCAGAAGTCGGGCGGGCGAACCTCGCTGTCGGACTACTACACCGCCGACTACGGCCGAGCGGTCTTCGACAAGTCCCTGCGGGCCAATGTCGTCTTCTCGGACCACAGCCTGGCGTCCGATGCGGTTTTCGGCGAAATGCAGCTGATCTCCTGCCGCAATGTGATGATCTATTTTGATCGCCCGCTACAGGACCGCGCCGTCGGCCTGTTCAAGGACTCGCTGGCTCGCAACGGCTTTCTGGGCATCGGATCCAAGGAGAGCCTGCGCTTCTCGCGGCACGCCGGCGCCTTCGCCGACTTCGTGCCTGAAGAAAAGATCTATCGCAGGCGCGAGCCATGACGCCTCATCCCGCCCGCGCTGTCGTGATCGGCGCCTCGGCCGGAGGCGTCCAGGCTCTGCTCGCCATCCTGCCGTCGCTTCCCGCCGACTTCAGCCTGCCGATCCTGGTGGTCCTGCACGTGCCCGCCGACCGCAGCAATGTTCTGGCGCCCCTGTTTGCGTCCAAATGCGCGCTCACCGTGAAGGAGGCCGAGGATAAGGAGCCCGTGGAGCCCAGCGTGGTCTATTTCGCCCCTTCC
Organism: Brevundimonas sp.; assembly: GCF_032055285.1. Classification (GTDB taxonomy): domain Bacteria; phylum Pseudomonadota; class Alphaproteobacteria; order Caulobacterales; family Caulobacteraceae; genus Brevundimonas. The sequence goes on along the minus strand of NZ_DAMBRE010000004.1, from coordinate 73,711 downwards.
GACTATCACCTCCTGGTCGAGGCCGACGGCGCTCTGGCTCTCTCGTCCGACGAGCTCGTCAACTACTCCCGCCCTTCGATCGACGTCCTCTTTGAAAGCGCCGCTGACGCCTACGGAGCCGGTCTGGTCGGCATGGTTCTGACGGGGGCCAATGAGGATGGTGCGGCGGGGCTGAAGGCAGTCGCCGCCGCCGGCGGTCTGACCTTTGTCGAAGACCCGGCCACCGCCCATGCCCGCCCCATGCCGGAGGCCGCCCTGCGCGCCTGCCCGGTCGCACAAGTGATGTCGCTCGCGCGCATTCTCGAAGTTCTGAAAGGTCTAGGCCAGGCATGACGAGCCCTGACAAGCCGATCCACCTCCTTCTCGTGGACGATCTCGAGGAGAACCTCCTTGCCCTGGAGGCCCTGCTGAAGCGCGACGGCGTGGCCTGTCTCAAGGCCCGGTCCGGCGACGAGGCGCTGGAGCTTCTGCTGGTGCATGACGTCGCCCTCGCCCTGGTCGATGTGCAGATGCCGGGGATGGACGGTTTCCAGCTCGCGGAGTTCATGCGCGGCAACGCCAATGCGCGTCACGTGCCGATCATCTTCGTCACCGCCGGCAGCGCCGATCAGCAGCGGCGCTTCAGGGGCTATGAGGCCGGAGCGGTGGACTTCATCCAGAAGCCCGTCGAAACGGACATCCTGAAGAGCAAGGCGAAGGTCTTCATCGAGCTCTACCGCCAGAGGCAGGAGATCCTCTCGCATCGGGACGAGCTCAAGGCCTATGCGGCGGCCCTCAGCGCCGCAGACCGGCGCAAGAACGACTTCATCGCCATGCTCGGACACGAGCTGCGCAATCCCGTCATGGCCTTCCGGGCGGGGCTCCAGCTGCTGGAGAGACAGAAGGATCCGGAAAAGAGCGCGCTGATCCACGCCCGAATGGAGGTTCAGGCCCACCATCTGTCGCGGCTGATCGAGGATCTGCTGGACGTCGCCCGCATCGACCAGGGCAAGATCTCGCTTCAACGCGAGCGCGTGACGGTGCAGAGCATCATCGACTCGGCGGTGGACACCAGTCGACCCAAGATCGACGCGGGGCGCCATGACCTGACGGTGGACGTCCCGGGCGCGCCGATCTGGCTCGACGGCGACTTCACCCGCCTCTCCCAGGTGTTGAGCAATCTGCTGACCAATGCGGCCAAGTACACGCCGTCGGAGGGGCGGATCCAGGTGTCGGCCAACAGGGTCGAGGACCGAGTGCGGATCGATGTCGCGGACAACGGAGTCGGCGTGCCGCAGGAGATGCAGTCCCGGGTCTTCGATCTCTTCACGCAGTCGAAAGGGCCGGATGACCGGTCGCGCGAGGGGCTGGGGATCGGCCTCGCCCTGGTGCGCCAGCTGGTCGAAATGCATGAGGGCGCTGTCGAACTGGAAAGCGCCGGGGCGGGGGCGGGGAGCCGGTTCACAGTCTGGTTCCCGGTTGTCGGCTAGGCAGGCTCCGTCGGCTGTCGGACAGTCGGGAACCGGCTGAGCACCGAAAGGTTCGTACTGCGAATGTAGAGCTTGTCGGCCTCCGGAGGAGGTTGACGGCTCGAGACAGGAGCAGGGCATGCGCAAATGGGTCTTGGGGAGCGAGATACGGGCGAAAGCCGGTGGAAAGGAACAGCGGGCCCAGGATCGCGTCCGGCCTGTGGCGCCCCGGGAGGCCAGGGCTGCCGCCGTCGCCAAGGCGCGGGCTGTAGCGCCTGACCTGGCCGCGCGGATCGGCAGCACGCCCGCCACCAAATTCAGGGGGGATCCCGACATCTTCGGTCGGCTGGTCGAGGACCATGATCGCCATCGCGCGCTCCTGGCCATGCTGGAGGAGACGAAGGGGAAGTCTCCCGAGCGCGAGCGCCTTTTTGTGGAACTGGTTCATGAGCTGAAGGCGCATGCCGCGGCAGAGGAACAGGCGCTCTGGTCCAGCGTGCTGAGAAACCCGGACACCACGGACTTCGCCCGCCACGCCATCGCCGAACACAAGGAGATCGATGATCTCCTCGCGGATCTGGCCGCGCGGGACATGGCGTCTCCCGGATGGATCCGCCGTTTCGTCGCCCTGCGAGAAGAATACCTCCATCACATCCGCGAGGAGGAGCAGGAGCAGTTTGTCGCCGCTGAAGAGGTGTTGAGCCTCGCGGATCGCCGCTTCATGCGGACGGTCTTCAACAGGCGCAAGCAGGAAGAGAAGGCGGCCGCAGAGGTCGAAAAGAAGATCCGCCTCAAGGCCTGAGATGGGTATGGTGCTCATGGCGGGCCCGCCCCTGATCCTGCTGTTCTGGCCGCTATAGGCAGGACCGCGGAACCCCGGTCGCGAACGGCTCGTTTCCGACGCCATGACCTTCAAACGCGCCGTTCCCTTCTTCCTCGTAGCCGGTTCGGTTCTCGCCCTTTGCGCCTGCGCGTCGCTCGAGCGGGGTCCGGTCGGAAATCTCGCGGTCCCGCAGCCGGCGAAGCCCGTCGATCTGACCCGCTACGCCGGGCGCTGGTATGAGATCGGACGCTATGAGAACGGCTTTGAACGCGGATGCGAGGCGGTGACGGCCGATTATGAGGTGCGCGACGACGGTCTCGTCGGGGTGCTGAACACCTGCCGCCAAGGCGGGGTAGGTGGACCGACCAAGTCGTCGGCAGGCAAGGCCAGGGTAGTCGCCGCCAGCCAGGGGGCCAAGCTGAAGGTGTCCTTCTTCGGTCCCTTCTATCTGGGCGACTACTGGGTTCTGGATCACGCCGACGACTATTCCTGGTCGATCGTGGGGGAGCCGTCGGGTCGCTATCTGTGGCAGCTGAGCCGCGTCGCCGAGCCCTCGGCGGAGGTACGCAGCCTGATCGCCGAGCGGACCCGCGCCCTGGGCTATGATATGTCCATGATCCGGCCCACCCGGCACTAGGGCGCAGGACCTCGCCCTGGACGCCAGGGGGCGGTCAGTCGGGAAGGGACCTCTGATCGGGTCGCATCTTCTCGAAGGCGACCGCCGCAACGCGCCGCGCCAGGAGGTAGCCTGTGGGAGGACAGCGAAAAAGCCCGGCGAAGGCGGGGTCGCGCAGGTTGAGCCCCCCGGCATAGACGCCGAAGGCCGGCAGGATCAGGCGGCTGCCGTCCGATGCGAAGCAGGGGCGGCGAACAGAGCCTGCGGCGCCCTTGACGCGTGCGCAGGGATGAAGGTGTCCCGCGACCTCGCCCTCCACGGGGCCAGGGGTGGGCTCGTGGCGCAGCGAAAGGCCTGCGACCTCGACCAGGTCCGCTGTTTCGCCGCCCAGATCGCCTGCGCCTTCGGGGTCGTGATTGCCGACGACCCAGATCAGCCTGACCCTTTCCGCCAGGGCCCTGAGGCGAGCGCGCTCTTCCTGGCCGATACGCGTCGGAGCCTCACCGTCATGGAGGGTGTCGCCGAGCAGGACTACGGTTCGGGGGGCGAGGGTCGCGACCTCATGCTCCAGGCGGTTGAGGGTTTCGCGCGTGTCATAGGGGGGAAGGAGCTGTCCGCGGGCGGCGTAGGCGGATCCCTTTTCGAGGTGCAGGTCGGCGACCACCAGGGCGTGCTCCGCCGGCAACCAGAGGGCGCCGGAGACGCGAAACACCACGTCGGCTCCGGCCAGGCGCGTTGCGAAGGCGCCGTCGTCGGCCAGGCTTGAGACGTTCAAGACATGGCCTCGTCAATCAGGGCGGCGTCCTCCAGCATCATGTCCGCGGCGGTGGTCCCAGGCGCACGCTCCTTGCCGATCTCCATCAGCAGGGGCACGGCGAAGGGCGAAACATGCGCAAGCCTCTCAACCCCGATCCGGCCCGAGATGCGTGTGAGAAACTCGCCCAGGCGCGCGAGGTCGAGAAGTCCGCGCGCCGCATCCTCGCGCGCGCAGGAGAGGAGCAGGTGGTCCGGATCGTGTCTGCGCAAGGTGTCGTAGATCAGATCGGCGGAGAAGGTCACCTGCCGTCCGTTCTTCTCATGGCCGGGCATGCGGCGCTCGATCAGACCGCTGATCAGCGCACATTCCTTGAAGGCGCGTCTCACCATGAAACTCTCGTCCAGCCAGGCTTCAAGATCGTCCCCCAGCATGTCCTGTTGGAACAGGGCGTCGAAATCGAGGCTGTCCATGGGCCGCAAAGACCAGACACACAGAGCATAGTCGTTGGCGAGATATCCGATCGGCCCGACCCCGGCCCGGTCCAGCCGGCGTGTGATCAGCATGGCCAGGGTGGCGTGGGCCAGTCGGCCCTCGAAAGGATAGCAGACCATGTAGTGCCGTTTGCCGCGCCTGAAGGTCTCGACCAGGAGATCCTTTTCCCCGGGGATGCTTGAATGCGATTGCTGGGCGAACAGCCATTCGCAGACGTCAGGCGGCAGCCGCGACCACGAGGCCTGGTCGCTGATCATGCGCCGGACACGCCTGGCCAGGAAGGTGGAAAGCGCAAATCGGGAGCCGCCCCAGCTGGGAACCTTGGGCTGTTTGTCGTTCGAGCGGGTGACGATCGCATCCGTCGCCCTGACCCCTTCGAAGCGCCATATCTCGCCGGCGAAGAGGAAGCTGTCGCCCGGGGTCAGCTGTTCGAAGTACCACTCCTCGGCCTGGCCGATCTTGCGGCCGGCGCCGCGTCGGCCCGCAAGCCGGATGTTGAGGGTCTGGGCTGTGACGATGACGCCGACATTCATCCGGTGGCGTCGCGCCGTCTCCTCGTTGAGGACGCGCCAGCGGCCGTCGGGACCGCGTATGATCCTTCGGAAGCGATCATAGTTTCTGAGCGCATAGCCGCCTGTCGAGACGAAATCGACGACCTGCTCGAAGGCCTCCCAGGAAAGGCCAGCATAGGGCGCAGCCCGGCGCACCTCCTCATAGAGGTCCACAAGGTCGAAGGGCTCCGAACAGGCGCAGCCCATGACGTGCTGCGCGAGGACGTCTCTCGCCCCGATCCGGGGCGGATCCCCGTCGAGAGCGTTTTCAGCCACCGCCTCCGCCGCCGCCTGGCACTCCAGCATCTCGAAACGGCTGGCGGGCACCAGGATAGCGCGCGAGGCCTCGTCCAGCCTGTGGTTGGCGCGTCCGATCCTCTGCACCAGCCGCGAGGCGCCCTTGGGCGCCGCAAGCTGGATGACCAGATCGACTGCGCCCCAGTCGATGCCCAGATCTAGCGTCGAGGTGCAGACCACCGCTCTCAGTTCGTGGCGCGACATCGCCGCCTCGACCTTGCGGCGTTGCTCGGCTGAAAGGCTGCCATGATGAAGGGCGATCGGCAGGTTGTCGTCATTCAGCCGCCATAGCTCCTGGAAAGCGAACTCCGCCTGCCAGCGGGTGTTGACGAAGACCAGGGTGGTGCGCGCCGTCTTTATGGTCTCATAGACCTCGGCCATGGCGTGCTGGGCGGTGTGACCGGCCCAGGGGACCCGGTTCTGCGACAACAGAACCTCGAGCCGGGGCGACGCCCCGGCCTGGCCAAGGACGATGTCGTCGCCTCGGTCCGACAGCCAGCGTCTGACGCGGGCCGGGTCTTCCACGGTCGCCGACAGACCGACGCACCGGACGCCGGGCGCAAAAGTCCTCAGCCGCGCCAGCCCCAATGACAGCAGGTCCCCTCGCTTGGATCCGTGGATGGCGTGGATTTCGTCGATGATCACGCACTCCAGATCCTGGAAATAGTCGCGCGCGCCCTTCCAGGCGCAGAACAGGGCCAGCTGTTCAGGCGTGGTCAGCAGAATGTCCGGGGGGGATGTCCTCTGACGCTGGCGCCGGGCCTGGCCGGTGTCGCCCGTGCGGGACTCCACGAGGATGGGGAGATCCATGTCCCGGACCGGCGTCAGCAGGTTCCGTTCGACATCGACCGCCAGGGCCTTGAGGGGGGAGATGTAGAGGGTGTGAAGGATCTTGCGGCCCTTGCGTGGGCCGCGTTCGGCCAGTTGCAGCAGGCTGGGCAGGAAGCCGGCGAGGGTCTTGCCGCCGCCTGTCGGCGCCACGAGCAGGACATCGGCGCCGGCTTTCGCCTTGTCGATCATGTCCAGCTGATGGGGGCGCAAGGTCCAGCCGCGGTCCACGAACCAGTCGCGAAACGGCGCTGGAAGCTGGTGCGTCGGATCCGTTGCAGACGTCGTGATCCGATGAGGCTTGGCCATGGTTTGAGCAACCCTCCACAGGAGCGCGCGTTCCCTGAAGCGGAGGCGCAGGCTGTGCGTGTCGGGGGTTGAATGGCGAGGCTGACACAGAAGCGCGACCTGAGAAGCGGGCGATCTCTCTGGGCGGACAGCCCTTTTACGGGGGCGCCGGTTCGCCCTCTGAAGCAGGCCGTTTCGGTCGATGTCGCCGTCGTCGGAGCCGGGATCAGCGGCGCCCTGATGGCGCATGAGCTGTCGCGCGACCACACGCTGGCGGTCCTTGATCGCAGGCCGCCTCTGATGGGATCGACCATCGCCTCGACCGCTCTGTTGCAATGGGAGATCGATCTTCCACTGGAGGCGCTTGCGAAGCGCATAGGCCGGCCGAAGGCGCAGCGGGCCTATCTGCGCTCGCGGCGCGCGGTCGACGACCTGAAACAGATCATCGCCCAGGAGGGTATCCGTTGCGGCTACCGGGATCGCGACGCCCTCTATCTTGCGGGCGACGCCTATGGCCCCAGGGCCCTCGAAAGCGAGGCCGCAGCGAGGGCCGACGCCGGCCTGGAGAGCCTCTTCCTGCCGGCGGATCAGGTTCGTGATCGGTTCGGGATCGACCGAACCGGCGCCATCCTCAGCGGCGGATCGGCCAGCGCCGATCCTGCTCAACTGACGGCGGGACTTCTACGGCGCGCCCAGGCCCGGGGCGCGAGGCTCTTCTCACCGGTCGATGTGATCGAAGCCGTGTCGGACCCCGACGGGGTGACCTTGCTGACAAGCACCGGCTTCGCTGTACGGGCTTCAGCGGTGGTCTTCTGTTGCGGTTACGAACGTCCCAAGGGCGTGACCGCGCCTGACACCAGGGTGGTCTCGACCTGGGCGCTTGCGTCTACCCCGGGATTCTCCGGTCCAGCCTGGCTGCGAGACACCCTCGTCTGGGAAGGATCAGACCCCTATCTCTACATGCGCACGAGCAACGACGGGCGATTGATCGTCGGCGGGGAGGATGAGGATTCCGCCACCGCCCATGCCAGCCGAGCGCTTCTGGAACGCAAGACGGGGCGCATACTGGCCAAGCTGAAGCGCCTGCTTCCCGAGGTCGCGCTGGAGGTCGACTACGCCTGGGCCGGAGCTTTCGGAGAGAGCGCCAGCGGCCTGCCCCATATCGCGCCTGTACCAGGAATGGCCCACGCCTGGAGCGTCATGGGCTTCGGGGGCAACGGCATCACCTCCTCGGTGATCGCCAGCCAGGTCGTGGCGGCCTGGGTGAGGGGCGAGACTGACCCGGACGCGGACCTCTATCGTCCCTGACGAGGAGCCCGCGGGCGTCCGCGGCGTTAGGCTGACTCACTGCGGCCGGACCGGTCGAGTTCGGGACTGACCTATGATCTCCATGGCCGATGTGGTCGGCGTCGCCGCCGCCCTGTGCTCTGTCAGCAGTTTCGCGCCCCAGATTTACAAGATCTGGAAGGAGCGCGACGCCTCCAGCGTCTCGCTCAAGACCTACGCCCTTACCGTGAGCTGCTTCATTCTATGGGTATGCTACGGCCTGCTGACCGAGGCATGGCCCGTGACCCTCGCCAACGGCTGCGCCCTTGTCATGGCCAGCGGCGTCCTGATCATGAAATGGCGCTTTGAACGGAAGGGCTAGGGAGGGCCAACCGCGCTGGATCATTCAAGGTCGCGCGGCGGCTCGCCGCCTTCTGTCCGGTATCGGACTCTTCGGTCCTTAAGCGCCATGCCGCTGTCGCGGTCGGTCCGGTCGAGCCGGCGCAGTCCCCGAGGAACCCGGGTTTCGGGGGCGGGTTGAAAGAAGGCGTGTCGCCGGCCTTTCGCTCGATCCGGCGATGATCCGACATCAGGGAGATTTCGACATGCCCGCCAAATCCGCAGCCCAGCAGAAGGCGGCAGGGGCCGCCCTGGCCGCAAAACGGGGCGATGCGCCGAAAAGCAAGCTTCGGGGCGCCTCGAAGTCCATGGAGGAAAGCATGACCCGCAAGGAGCTGGAGGAAATGGCTTCGACCCCGCGCAAGGGCAAGCCGGAGCACACGGGCAAGTCGGCGTGATCCCTGGTTCCTTTGACCTCTTCGCACACCTGGGAGACGCCTGATGACGCAACCGGACAAACCGGCCGAACGCACCGGCCGCGAGGCCGAGAATGAAAATCTGCGCCCGCCGGAACGGGCCGGACAGCCTCCGCGGCCGGCGACTGAACCCAGGGGCTCCAAGGCCTCCGGGCTATCGACCGAGACCCGGACGGATCCGGGCTCGGGCGAGCCCAATCCCCGACACAAGGACAGCCGCTAGCCGAGGTCAGAGGGCGGCCGAGGGCGCATCAAGCATGGCTTCCAGCGTATGCAGCTCGTCCGCCTCCTTTGCCGGCTTGTCCCAGCGGATGCGGCTGATGCGGGGAAATCTCATGGCCACCCCGGACTTGTGGCGTTTGGACCGTTGCAGGCCCTCGAAGGCGACCTCGAGCACCAGGCCGAACTCGCGCGTCGCCGTGACGGAGCGGACGGGGCCGAAACGCTCGACCGTGTGCTCGCGTACGAACCTGTCGAGCTGTTTCAGCTCTTCGTCGGTGAAGCCGAAATAGGCCTTGCCCACCGGGGTGAGCACATGGACGCCGTCCGCATCCTCGGTCCAGACCCCGAAGGTGTAGTCGGAGTAGAAGCTCGAGCGCTTGCCGTGACCGCGCTGGGCGTACATCAGGACGGCGTCGATCAGACGCGGATCGCGCTTCCACTTGAACCAGGGCCCTCTGGGGCGGCCGGCCTCATAGACGCTGTCGAGCCGTTTCAGCATCAGCCCCTCCGCCGACTGCGGATCGCCCGGCGGCGGTTCGGCGCGACGGGCCGCCAGGTCTTCCCAGGTCCGGAAGGGAACGAGGGGCGACAGGTCGAAGCGGTCTGAGCCGATTTCGGCGACGAAGCCTACGAGGCGATTGCGGCGCTCGGCGAAGGGCAGGGCGCGCAGGTCTTCCCCGTCGGCGGCCAGAAGGTCGTAGGCGCGCACGCCCGCCGGGTGGCTGATCATCAGCCTGGCGTCCGCCGTCTTGCGGTTCAGTCTCTGCTGCAGGTCGCCGAAGGAAGCGACCCGACCGTCGCGCAGCACCAGAAGCTCGCCGTCGACGACCCCCTCATAGGCCAGGGCGGCCACGACATCGGGAAAGGCGGCGGACACGTCCTCGCCGGTTCGGCTGTAGAGGCGTTTGACGCCCCCTTCGCTGACCGCCTGGACGCGGATGCCGTCCCACTTCCATTCCGCGGCGTACTCGCCGGGGTCCAGCCTGGGCAGGTCGACGGCTTCGTCGATCGGTTGCGCCAGCATGACCGGGCGAAAGCGGCCGTGCGCCATGGCCGAGGGGCGCTCGGTCCTGCCGTCCAGCCAGGCCAGCAGGTCGGGATAGGGCGGGGTCTGGGCGTGCCAGACCTCCTGTATGTCGGCGACCTCGACCCCGCCGAAGTCCGCCGCCGCCATCCAGGCCAGTCGCGCCGAGACGCCGACGCGCAAACCCCCGGTCACCAGCTTCAGCAGGGCCCAGCGTCCGTCGGCGTCCAGGGCGTCCAGCCAGCCTTCCAGCAGGCCCTGAACCTCGCCGCGTTTGGCGGCGTTCAGGGTGTCGATCACCTCGGACAGTTCCGGCTCGCGGTTGGCGCCGTGACGGGCCGGCCAGATCAGGGCGACGGTCTCCGCCAGGTCGCCGACATAGTCGTAGGACAGGCGGAAGAGTTCGGGGTCGACCCGCCCCTCCACGACCTGACGGATGATGGCCGGCTTGGCGGCGGTGAAGGAGAGGGCGCCCGTCAGGGCGGCCAGGGCCCAGCCCCGGTCGGGATCGGGGGCGTCGGCCAGGTGGTCGCGGATCAGCCGCAGCTTGGCGTTGCGCGAGGCCGTGAAGGACAGCCGGTCGAGCAGGGCGGCGAAGGCGCGCATCAGTCGTCGTCCTCGTCTTCATAGCCGACCAGATGCAGGGCGCGCGCCGTCAGCCCCTGCAGTTCAGCCCAGCGGCGCAGGGCGTCGTCGCGGCCGTGGGTGATCCAGGTTTCCTGGGGCGACAGTTCGGTCAGGGTGGCGGTCAGCTCGTCCCAGTCGGCGTGGTCGGAAAGGATCAGCGGCAGCTCGACGCCGCGCTGGCGCACCCGCGCCCGGACGCTCATCCAGCCCGAGGCGAAGGCCGTGACAGGATCCGGGAAACGTCGGCTCCAGCGGTCAGCGATGGCGGAGGGCGGAGCGACGATGATGCGCCCGGCGAAGTCGGCCTTTGATCCCGTAGCCGGGGCGAGCGGTTCCAGATCGACGCCGAAGTGCTCATACAGCCGGTTCAGCCGTTCCAGGGCGCCGTGGACATAGATGGTCTCGTCATAGCCCGCCTCGCGCAGCAGCCGGATGACGCGCTGCGCCTTGCCCAAGGCGTAGGCGCCGACCAGATGGGCGCGTTCGGGAAACTGCTGGACCGAGCGCAACAGCCTTCCGATCTCCTGGACGTCCGGCGGATGGCGAAAGACCGGCAGGCCGAAGGTGGCCTCGGTGATGAAGACGTCGCTCGGCACGGGCTCGAAGGCGGCGCAGGTGGGATCGCGACGGCGCTTGTAGTCGCCAGAGGCGGTGATGGTCAGACCGCCCTGACGGACGGTCGCCTGGGCCGAGCCCAGAACATGTCCGGCCGGGGCCAGGGAGATCTCGACGCCGCCGACCTTGAGCCGCTCGCCATAGGAGAGGGCCTGGGTGCGCCCGGCGAAGTCAGCGCCATAGCGCTCGCCCATGATGGCCAGGGTCTCGACCGTGGCCAGGACGGCGCCATGTCCCGCGCGAGCGTGATCCGCGTGACCATGGGTGATGACGGCCCGGTCCACCGGACGCGGCGGGTCGATGTAGAAGTCGCCTGCCGGGCACCACAGGCCGGCGGGGGTGGGCTGGAGGACAGAGGCGAGACCTTGACCGGGCGTGGGCATGCGCTTTCAGGCGTCTCCTGGTGACGGCCGTCGGCTGCGGCGACAAGCGCGCCGAGGACGGCAAGGGAGAACGCGGCGGGCTCGTCTGCGTTGCGAGGGTCGGGTCGGCGGCCGGGTGGAACGTCGCGAGGGACGAGGACATTAGATCGGCATCCCCTGCGCCGCCCCTGGCCGGGACAGGCGCCACAACGAGGAAGCCCCATGTCCGATCGCCTCGCCATGCAGGATCCGCGCATCCAGTATCCGCGGCCGCCCTTTCCGCGCCAGCCCCAGGCCGAACCCGGTCTGGCGGGCCGGATGACGCCGCGGCCCGACCATGGCGAGGACAGCTATGTCGGACATGGTCGGCTGAAGGGACGCCGGGCCCTGATCACGGGCGGGGATTCCGGCATCGGCCGGGCGACCGCCATCGCCTATGCGCGCGAAGGCGCCGACGTCGCCATCGGCTATCTTCCGTCCGAGGAGGCGGACGCCGCAGAGGTGGTCGCCCTGATCGAGAAGGCCGGGGTGAAGGCCCTGGCCCTGCCAGGCGACGTCAGGGATGAAGCGTGGAATGCGGCCATGGTCGCGCGGGTGGTGGAGAATTTCGGCGGTCTCGACCTTCTGGTCGTCAACGCCGGCCACCAGCAGTACCGGAAGGATGTCGCGGAGGTGTCAACAAGCGACTTCGATGCGACGATGAAGACCAACCTCTATGCGCTTCATTGGCTTTGCCAGGCCGCCGAGCCGCATCTGCCGCCGGGCGCCGCCATCATCGCCACCGCCTCGATCCAGGCCTATGAGCCCTCGGACATTCTTCTGGACTACGCCACGACCAAGGCGGGGATCGTCGCCTACACCAAGGCTCTCGCCAAGCAGATGATTGGAAAGGGCGTGCGGGTGAACGCCGTCGCGCCGGGACCTTTCTGGACCGTGCTTCAACCCAGCGGCGGCCAGCCCCAGGAGAAGGTCGAGCAGTTCGGCGCCCACAGCGCCTTCGGCCGCCCCGGTCAGCCGGTGGAGATCGCGCCGGTCTATGTCCTGCTGGCCTCCCAGGAAGCCAGCTTCGTCACCGGCGAGGTCTGGGGCGTGACCGGTGGAGCCGGGATCGCCTGAGGACGACGGCGGCATGCGAAGGGTCAGACCTCGAACACGCGATAGGGTTTGTCGCCCAGGGTGCGCAGGACGGGCAGGGCGACATTATAGACCGGGACGCCGCGTGCGGTGCGGCCCTCGGGCGCGCCGCGGTGAGCGTGTCCATGGACCACCAGCCTGACGTTCTCATAGCGGTCGACCACCTCGCCGAGACGGGAGGAGCCCAGGAAGGGATGGATTTCGGGCGGTTCGCCGACCACCGTGTCCACCACGGGCGAATAGTGGAGCAGGACCACGCTGCGTTCTGTGCGCAGGGTGCGGATCGAATTCTCGATCAGGTTGGCGTCCTCGACGGCGTGCTGCACGAAATGCTTGATCGAAGCCTCCCCGAAGGGACTGAGCATGTAGCGGCCGAAACCGCCGACGAAGCCCTTGCCGCCGGCGAATCCCACTCCGTCGATCTCATAGGATTCGCCCGTCAGCATCCTGACGCCGGCCTCCGTCATCAGCCGCACGACCTCCTCGGGCTGGCCGCATTCGTGCTCGTGGTTGCCCAGGACGCCGACCATGGGGATGCGGCAGGCGCGCAGGTCTTCCAGCAGGTTCTCGACCTCCGTCGTCTTGCCGAAGTTCACAAGGTCGCCGCACAGGCACAGGACGTCGGCCTCCTCGTGCACCCGGTCGAACAGGTCGCGATAGGCCCGGCGGGAGGTTTCTCCGACGTGCAGGTCGCCGACGGCGGCGATGCGCAGCGTCCTGCCGGGGCCGGCCTCCATGCCCGGCTGCGGCGTCTGGGCGTCGGGCGTCTGGGCGTCCCGTGTCCGGGCGTCCGGTTCGGCGCGCTCAGTAGACGGGGTCATGGCGTTCCTCCAGGCCCTTGCCCACCACGTCGCCGAAGCCCCATTCGGTGATGTCGGCGATATAGTCCCGGGGGCTGAACAGACGGCCGCGGCAGACCCGGACGCGGGGCGCGGGAAGATGGACCTGGGCTTCCAGCCGTTGCAGCAATTCGGTCATCAACCAGGCGGGCACGAGGCCGCGTTCGGTGGGATAGGCGAAGCGGAAGTTGAGCAGGTGGGCCATCAGGACCTCCCAGTAGAGGTCCATCTGGTCCAGCATGGATTTCCAGTCGATGGCGTCGGACTGCTTGAGGATGACGTGGTTCACGTCCGCTCCGTCGAAGCGATAGCGATCCTGGATGAAGACCTTGGACAGGATCAGGGCCGTCGGCGGGGTGATGGTCACCTCGTGGCCGTAGACCGTGATCCGGTCTTGGCCAAACCAGCTGTCCGACACGGCGATGGTCCCGTTCGACATGGCGAAAATGACGTCGAAGAAGTGTTTGTCGTCCTTCCACACCTTGGCGATCCAGCGCTCGTCCTCGACATCCGTCCGGTAGCCTCTCTCCTGAAAGAAGGCGAGGATACGAGGGTAGTCGCCGGGCTTGCAGAAGACGTCGAGATCCTTGGTGGGACGACGGATGCCCGTATAGGCGGTCACGGCGTAGGTGCCCGAGAGCAGGAAGGGCACGCCGCTTTCCGTCAGCAGGCGGAGGCTTTCCTCGTAGAAGGCCATCGCCTCGGGCGGCGGTTCGAAGGCGGGATCGGCGACCATGTCGGACATGTGGGCGGAGTTCCTGGACAGGGCAGGGGAACGGAGCCGTGAAGGCTTGGGTTCCGCCGCTCTCCCTTGGGAACGGAGTTGAACAGGTCGATCAGGGCCCTGAGCTCAACTCGCCCCTCCTGGCGCTGCAAGGCGGGCCTCAGTTCGGCTTGGCGCCCGGCCGGGACGCGGCCGTCCGATTGAAATGAGGCCGCCCCGACGGGGAAGATGTGAACCATCTCTCAGCCAGGCGGTTAGCCTAAGCCAGGCATTAGGGAGGGCGGCATGAGCATTCATGAATTGTCGGGCGGGTGGGTTCGACCTCTGCATCGTCTGTTGCTGGCCTTTCCGATCGGCCTGTTCACCTTCGCCCTGTTCACGGACATCGCCTATCTGAAGACCGCCGAGATCCAGTGGACGAACTTCTCGGCCTGGCTGATCACCGGCGCCCTGGTGTTCGGCGGGATCGCCGGCCTCTTCTCCATCGCCGATTTCGCACTTGGCGTCCGCCGCCGCAGATCCCGCCGGGCCCTGGTCCATCTGGTCGCGCTCGCCCTGGCCTGGGTGCTGGGGCTGGTGAACGCCTTCAAGCACAGTCAGGACGCCTGGAGCTCGGTCGGCGCCCTTGGCCTGACCCTGTCAGCCCTTTGCACCCTGCTGGTCCTCGTCGCCGGCGGGATCGCCTATTCCGCGCGGGAGACCCTCTGATGAAGAAGACCCTGCTCGCCGCCGGCGTCGCAGCAATCGGCTTGTCGCTCGTCCTGGCCTCCTGCGGAAACACCAGCGATCCGAAGCTGAACCAGACCGGCGGCGCACCCGACCTGCCCGGGATCAAAGAGACCCTGGTTCCGGCCATGAAGATCAGCCCGCCCGCCGGCTGGAACGGCGAGACGCCGACCGTGCCCCAGGGCTTCACCGTCAGCGCCTTCGCGACCGATCTGAAGATCCCGCGTCAGATGCTGATCCTGCCGAACGGAGACGTCCTGGTCGCCGAGGGGCGCGGCGGTCATGCGGCGCGCCTGCGTCCCAAGGACGTGATCGCCGGCTTCATCAAGAAACAGGGCAACACCAAGATCAGCGGGGGAGACCGCATCACCCTGCTGCGTGACGCCGACAACGACGGCGTCCCCGAACTGCGCTCTGTCCTGGTCGAGAATCTGGATGCGCCATACGGCCTGGCCTATGTGGAGGGCTACCTCTATGTCGCCGAACAGGGCGCGCTGACCCGTTTCGCCTTCCAGCCGGGGCGGACCGGCATTGCGACGCCGGGCGAGCGCGTGACGGTCCTGCCTTCGCGCATCAACCATCACTGGACCAAGTCCCTCGCCGCCAGCGCGGACGGGACCAGGCTCTATGTCGGCATAGGCTCCAACTCCAATATCGGGGAACGGGGGCTGGCCGTGGAGGAGGAGCGGGCGGTGGTCTGGGAAATCGACCGCGCAACCGGGGCGCGTCGCACGATCGCCACCGGCATCCGCAACCCGACCGCCCTGGCGATCGAACCCACGACGGGTCTCGTCTGGTCTGTGGTCAACGAGCGCGACGAACTGGGTCCGCAGCTTGTCCCCGACTACCTGACCCAGGTGCGCGACGGCGCCTTCTATGGCTGGCCCTACAGCTACTGGGGCCGGAATCTCGATCCGCGCGTGAGGCCGCAGAATCCGGACATGGTCGCCCGGGCCGTCAAGCCGGACTACGCCCTGGGGTCTCATGTCGCCGCCCTGGGTCTGGACTTCGCGCGCGACGGGGGTTTCGGGGGGGCGTTCGCCGACGGCGCCTTCATCGGCATGCACGGCAGCTGGAACCGTGAAGATCCATCCGGCTACAAGGTCGCCTGGGTTTCATTCAGCGGCGGTCGCCCGGTCGGTCGGCCCGTCGACTTCGCCACCGGCTTCCTCAAGGACGGCGAGGCGCGCGGCCGCCCTGTCGGCGTGGCCTTTGATCCGACCAAGAGGATCCTTCTGGTCGCCGACGACCTGTCCAACACGGTCTGGCGGATCGCGCCCTCTCGCTGAGAACGCCGGGATCGCCGGCATGTTTGAACCGTCGCCGTCCCGGGTCGTTAGCCGATCATGACGATCACGCCCTGGACGCCCTACTGCGGACCCGCGCCCGAACCGATGGATGTTCTGGGACGTTGGAACGGCGATCCCATGCTTCTTGCGGGTGTGGGCCTCCTCGTCGCGGGCGGCGTGTTTCTGGTGATGAGGAACCGCGCCGGGGGACGCGCCTTGCTGGGAGCGGCGGGCGTCCTGGTCGTCGTTTTCATCTCGCCGCTTTGCGCTCTCAGTTCAGCCCTGTTCACGGCGCGCACCCTGCATCACCTCCTGCTCCTGCTCGCTGCGGCCCCCTTGCTCGCCCTGAGCCTTCCGCGCCTGAAGACGCCCCGCCTGGGGCTGGCGACGGCGGTTCAGGCCCTGGTCTTCTGGGCCTGGCACGCGCCCGATCTCTATGCGGCGGCGCTGTCGAACGACGCCGTCTACTGGCTCATGCAAGCGACGATCCTCGGCGGCGCCGTCTGGTTCTGGGGGGCGGTGTGCGCGTCCAGCGCGCCCGCCGCTGTCGCGGCTCTTTTGGCGGCCATGCTGCTGATGGGCTTGCTGGGGGCCCTGATCGTCTTTGCGGGGGAGCCCCTCTACGCGCCGCATTTCGCCTCGACCCTGGCCTGGGGGCTGACGCCGCTTGAAGACCAGCAGGCGGCGGGCCTGATCATGTGGGCGCCGGCGGCGGCGGCCTATCTTCTGGTCGCCCTGTGGCGGGTCGCCGGCCTGTTCCAGGGGCGCGAGACGGCGCGCCCGGCATGATCGACCGGCTGATCGCGCAGGCGCTGGAGTGGGCCGCCGGCCATCATGACGAAGGTCGCTATTCGCCGGTCGCCATCCTCTTCCACTGGACCATGGCGGGCCTGGTCGTCTTCCAGCTAGGCTGGGGCTGGTGGATGGGGCGGTTGCCCGTCGGCGGCGCCAAGTCGGCGGCCTATGAGGTGCATTTCGCCGTCGGCCTGTTGATGCTGCTGCTGGTCATCGGTCGGCTGTCCTGGCGGCTGGCCGCGCCCAATCTGATCAATGACGCGGACAAGCCGGGGTGGGAGAGCGTAGCGGCGCACGTGACCCACTATGTCTTCTACATCTGCCTGTTCGGCCTGCCGCTGTCGGGATGGGCCATGGTCTCCGCCACGGCGCGCGACACTCAGCTGGCGGCGGCGGGCCTTGTCCCATGGCCCTTGCTGCCGATGCAGGATGTCTCGAACACCCGGCTTTGGGCGATAGAAGCCGTCGCGGAATGGATGCACTGGGCCATGGTGGCGGCCTTGTTGCTGATGATCCCGATACACGCCGGGGCCGCCCTCAAGCACCATCTGATCGATCGGGACGACGTGTTTCACGCGATGCTGCCGGTCGCGCCGCAGCTGCGGCCGAAACGGACGCGGTGGCAGAGGCGCTGGCGGACCCTGGAGAAACGGGTTGGCCGGACAGCCACCGGGCTATGGCGCGCGCTTCTGCGTCCGTCAGCCTCTGGACAGCGGCGGCCATGACGCCGCGAGGATCGTTGCGGCGCTTGCCCGACTTCCAGCGGTCGATCTGCTCCAGCGTATAGGCGGTTGGCTGGCCCGCGACGGCTGGCTGGCCTTCGCCGGCGCCCTGGCCGCTGGGGCCGTGACAGGATGCGCAGGCCGTGATCCCGCGCGAGAGGTCGCCTGTCCGCCAGATCGTCGGGGACGCGGCGACGGAAAGGGAGGCGCTCCCTGGCGGCGAAGTGGGCAGACCGGCGTAGAAGCCGGCGACGGCGCGTCGGCTGTCGGCGTCCAGATCCCTGGCTATGCGGGTCATGAGGTCGTCGGGCCGCAGGCCGCTGGCGTAGTCCTCCATCTGTTTTTGCAGATAGCCGGCGTCCAGTCCGGCCAGACGGGGCGTGGAGACGCCGTCGCCCTGACCCTGCAGTCCATGACAGGTGAAACAGGCGTTCGTCGCGCCGCCCGCGCCGCCGCCCATAGCGATGACCTGTCCGGTGGCCGAGAAGGCGCGGTCGGTCTCGCCCGGCGCGGCGTCGCACGCGACCAGACCGGGGCCGGCCAGGACGAGAGCGATAAGAGCGAAGGAAGGGAGGGCGCGCACCCCTTCCCAACACCGCCTTATGGCCCCGGTTCCAGGCGGGAACCCCTGAGGCTGCGACGGATTGGGTTCTGGTGAAGCTGGAAAGGGGCGGGATGCGATCATGTATGGACGATGCGGACCATAGGGGCCTTGCTGCTGGCGGGGGGGCTGTGCGCCGCCGCGACGGCCTGCGCCGACAAGGCGAATGCGCCGCGCGCCCTGGCCCAGGCCGACGCCGCGCAGGGGCTGGCGCTGATCGAACGCCATGGCTGCGCCGCCTGCCACGCCATCCCCGGCGTGCGCTGGCCGCAAGGACGAACGGGAGGGAATCTGGCGGGCGTGGGGGCGCGACCGATGATCGCGGGACGCCTGCCCAACCAGCCGGAGGTGATGGCGGCCTTCGTGCGGGACGCGCCGGCTCTGCTGCCCGACACGGGAATGCCGCCCATGCCCCTGACCGACGCCGAAGCCCGCGACGTGGCGGCCTATCTCTATACCCTCGATGACGAGTGAGACGCCCGCCATGCTGAGCGGCTGGCCGCCCCCGGTGCTGGATCCCGCCGGCCCCTTCGCCGGACCCGTGACCACGGTCGCCTGGGTCCTGTTCATCATGGGGGCCGGGGTTCTGACCCTGGTGCTGTTCGCCCTGGTGGTCGCCCTGTTCGGCCCGCGTCGGTGGAAGCGTCGCGTGGCGGGCGAGACGCTGGTCTGGATCGGCGGACTGGCCCTTCCCGTCATCGTGCTGAGCGGCCTGCTGGTCTATGGGCTCAGCGTCACCGCCCGGGTGGCCGAGGCGCCGCGTGCGGGGGAAATGCGGGTCCGGGTGACCGGGGAGATGTGGTGGTGGCGCGTGGCCTATCTCGATGATCAGGGGCGCGAGATCGTTCAGGACGCCAATGAGGTCCATATTCCCGCCGGTCGTCCGGTGGTGCTGGAGCTGGAGAGCGCGGATGTGATCCACAGCGTCTGGATCCCGCGCCTCGGCGGCAAGACCGACATGATCCCCGGCCGGCGCAACTTCATGCGTCTGCAGGCCGACGAGCCGGGCGTCTACGCCGGCCAGTGCGCGGAATACTGCGGCGGCCCCCACGCCCTGATGGGACTGGTGGTGGTGGCCCATTCGCCGGCGGATTTTGCGGCGTGGCGTCTCAGGCAGGCCGCCCCGGCGACGGCGTCGACCCTGCCCGGCGCGGCGGTCTTCTCGGCCTCCGGCTGCGGCGCCTGTCACACCATCAGGGGCACGGAGGCCAATGGTCTCGCGGGGCCCGACCTGACCCATGTCGGATCGCGCCAGACCCTGGGGGCCGGCATCCTGCCCAATAACCAGGGGACGATGGCGGGCTGGATCGCCGACAGCCAGGGTATCAAGCCCGGCAATCGCATGCCCTCCTATCCCGTCCTGAGCGGGCAGGAACTGCGTGAGGTCGCCGCCTACCTGGAAAGTCTGAAATGACGTCGGAAACAGGATTCGACGTCGGCAAGTATGATCGTTTTCCGACGTCCGAGCCTCGACCCCAGGGCGAACTGGAGCAGCTGGAGAAGGCCTGGTGCGGCCCGCGAACGCCGGGGGAGTGGATCACGGCGACCAACAACAATATCATCGGCGTCTATTACGTCGGCGCGGCCATGCTCTTCTTCGTGCTGGCGGGGGTTCTCGCCCTCTTGATGCGGACCCAGCTAGCCCTGCCGATGACCGGCTTCCTGCCTCAGGAGACCTACAACCAGATCTTCACCATGCACGGCACGGTGATGATGTTTCTGTTCGCCGTGCCGGCGGTCGAGGCCCTGGGCGTCCTCTTGCTGCCGCAGATGCTCGGCGCGCGCGACCTGCCGTTTCCGCGGCTGGGGGCCTATGCCTTCTGGGCCTATCTGATCGGGGGGCTGGCCTTCTTCTGCTCCCTTTTCGTCGGTCTGGCGCCGGACGGCGGCTGGTTCATGTACCCGCCTCTGACCAGCACCACCTATTCGCCGGGGATCAACGCCGACTTCTGGCTGCTGGGCATCGGCTTTATCGAGATCTCGGCCATCGCCGGGGCCATAGAGATCATCGTCGGGGTGCTGAAGACGCGCGCGCCCGGCATGACCCTGGACAGGCTGCCGATCTTCGCCTGGGCCATGCTGATCTTCGCCTGCATGATCATCATCGCCTTCCCCTCCATCATTCTGGCGACCCTTCTTCTGGAGCTGGAACGGGCCTTGGGCTGGCCCTTCTTCGATCCGCTCAAGGGCGGCGATCCCCTGCTGTGGCAGCACCTGTTCTGGTTCTTCGGCCACCCGGAGGTCTACATCATCTTCCTTCCGGCGGCGGGAGCCATGTCCACCATCATCCCGGCCATGGCGCGCACGCCGCTGGTCGGACACCCGCTGGCGGTCATGGCCATGCTGGCGACGGGCTTCATCAGCTTCGGCGTGTGGGCGCACCACATGTTCACCACCGGCATGCCGCAGATCTCGATCAATTACTTCAGCGCCGCCTCCATGGCCGTCAGCGTGCCGGCGGGCATCCAGGTCTTCGCCTGGATCGCCACCATGGCGGCGGGGAGGATGCGCTTCTCCACCCCGGGTCTTTTCGCCACGGGCGGGTTGGTGATCTTCGTCATGGGGGGACTGTCCGGCGTCATGGTGGCCATGGTCCCCTTCGACTGGCAGGCCCACGACAGCTACTTCATCGTCGCCCACCTGCATTACGTCCTGATCGGCGGCATGGTCTTCCCCCTGTTCGCCGCCATCTACTACTGGCTGCCCATGTCCAGCGCCCGGCCGCTGAGCAAGCGGTGGGGGCGTTGGATTTTCTGGCTGATGTTCGCCGGGCACAACATCACCTTCATGCCCATGCACCTGACGGGCCTGATGGGCATGCCGCGACGGGTCTACACCTATCTGCCGGACCGCGGCTGGGACCTGCCCAACCTCATCTCCACGCTCGGGGCCTTCATGTTCGGGATGGCGGTGCTGCTGTGGGTCGTCGACATGGCCCGCAACTACCGACCCTTTGGCTCGCGTGAGGCCGGCAATATCCACGGCGGTCCCGGTCTGGAATGGCTGCCCAGCGGCTTCTATTCCGTGCGCTCCATCCCGGTGGTGAAGAGCCTCTATCCCCTGTGGGAGCAGAAGGGGCTGGCCCAGGAGGTGGCGGCGGGCCGCTACCTCCTGCCGGGCGCGGCCCGGGGCGAGCGCCAGACCCTGGTCACCAGCCCTCTGAACGCCGAGCCGCAGTATGTGCTGCGTATCCCCAGACCATCGGCCTGGCATGTTTTCGGGGCGGTCTTCACGGCGGGCTTCTTCCTGATCCTCACCATCCAGGCCTATGCCGCGGCCGTCGTCAGCGGGGTTCTGGCCATCTACTGCATCATGCGTTGGTGCTGGTTCCTGGACGCGCCTCATGCTCGCAAGACGACCGACATCGGGGCGTCGATCCGCGTGCCCAACTATGTGTCAGGTCCGTCCAGTCACGGCTGGTGGGCCATGGTGATCGTCCTGATCGTCGGCGGCATGGTCTGCCTGCTGGCCGGCTTCTCCTATGTCTTCCTGTGGAGCCGACGGCCGGACCTGTGGCAGGCCCCGCCGGCCATCAGCTCGCTCATGGCGTCCGTCGGCCTGCTGGTCGTGGCCGGGCTTTGCGCCGTCGCGGCGCCGCGGGCCGTGCGAATGGCGCGCGCGGGGGCGGTTTCGGCTGCAGCCGGCCTGCTGGTGCTGGCCTGCGTGGCGGCGATCGCCGCGATGTTCCTGGAGGGCAGGGTGTGGTGGGCGAGCGGCCTGCGGCCGGAGGCTTCCAGCCAGGGGGCTTCGGTCTACGCCCTGCTCAGTTGGGCCGGGACCTTCGCGGCTATCGGCGGCTTGATGGGCCTCTATGTCATGCTGAGGCGCCTGTTCGGCCGTCTGGCGGCTGAACGCCCTTCGACGGTGGACCTGATCAGCCTCTTCCTGGCCTTCACCGCAGCCCAGGCGATCGGCGTCATCCTCCTGGTCCGCCTCTTCCCGGGCGGCGGGGCATGAGGCGCTGGTTGCGGATGACCGGCGGCCTGCTGATATGGGCCCTGCACTTCGTCGGGGTCTATCTGATTTCCAGCGCCGCCGACGTCTGGTCGTCCAGCGAGGCCGGGAGCGCGCGCTGGACAGGACTGGCCTTCAGCATCGGCTGTCTGCTCTGCGTCATCGCCCTGGCGGTCTGGCTGGTCCGGGGAAGGCGCGAGGGCTCCCGCGCTGAGGCGTGGGAGCGTCGCGTGGGCCTGACGGGGGCTCTGGTCGCCGGGATCGGCGTCCTATGGCAGACGGCGCCATTGGCCTTCTGATGGTTTACGGCCACGCTGTACCTCTTTGAGATTGGAACGTATCATGAACATATGGCGCGTATCGAACTTCGACGAAAGCTCTCCATCCTGTCCGATGCGGCCAAGTATGACGCCTCGTGCGCATCTTCCGGTGCGCCCAGGCGCAACTCCCTCGGGGGCAAGGGCGTGGGTTCGACCGAGGGCATGGGGATCTGCCACGCCTATACGCCGGACGGGCGCTGCGTCAGCCTGCTGAAGATATTGCTGACCAACTTCTGCATCTACGACTGCGTCTACTGCATCAATCGGTCGTCCTCGAACGTCGAACGGGCGCGGTTCACGGTCGACGAGGTCGTCGACCTGACGCTGGCCTTCTACAAGCGCAACTATATCGAGGGGCTGTTCCTCTCATCCGGCGTCGTCCGCTCGGGCGACTATACGATGGAGCAGCTGGTCGAGGTCGCGCGCCGTCTGCGCGAGGACCATGATTTCCGGGGCTATATCCACCTCAAGCTGATCCCCGAGGCGGACGAAAGGCTGGTGGCGCTGGCGGGGCGTTACGCCGACCGTCTGTCGGCCAATATCGAGCTGCCGCGCGACGAGGCGCTTGGGCGACTGGCGCCTGAAAAGGATGCCCGCCTGATCCGCAAGACCATGGGACAGGTGCGGCTGAGGCTGGACGCGGCCAGGCCCGAGAAGAGGGACCGGGTCCGTCCGCCGGCCTTCGCGCCGGCGGGCCAGTCGACCCAGTTGATCGTCGGGGCGGACGGGGCGCCGGACACGGAAATCCTGGACCGCAGCGCCTCTCTCTATGGCGGCTACGGCCTGCGCCGGGTCTATTATTCGGCTTTCAGTCCCATTCCCGACAGTTCCAGCATCCTGCCGCTGTCGAAACCCCCGCTCATGCGCGAGCATCGCCTCTATCAGGCCGACTGGCTGATGCGCTTCTACGGCTTCACCGCGCCCGAGATCGGGGAGGGGGCGTCGGACGGCATGCTGGATCTGGGGGTCGATCCCAAGCTGGCCTGGGCGCTGAAGCGGCGCGACGTCTTCCCGACCGACGTCAATCTGGCCCCACGCGAAGACCTGTTGCGCGTGCCGGGGCTGGGGGTGAAGGCGGTGGATCGCATCCTGTCGGTGCGGCGCTACCGTACCCTGCGCCTGGAGGACGTGGCGCGCCTGACGCGTTCCATAGACAAGGTGCGCCCCTGGATCGTCGCCCTGGACTGGACGCCCGGAGGATTGACGGACGCCGCCGACCTTCGCGCCCGGCTGGCCCCCCGGCGCGCGCCGGAACAGTTGAGCCTGTTCTGATGCGCACCATCAGCCTGGCGAACGAGACGGACTTCGCTGGATGGAAGGCGGCTGCGCGCCGGCTGCGCCGTGCCGGGGTTGAACCCGCCAGCGCGCGCTTTGTCACGGCCGGATCGGTCCAGGGCGGGCTTTTCGACGCTGATGAGGGGCCGGGCGCGGTCGCCGTGGACGACGCCTTCGTCGTCCCTCGGGCCTTCATGGAAACGGCAGGCGACCTGATCCTGCATCGCGCGCCGGACCGGTTCGACCTGATGTACCGTTTGCTGTGGCGGCTGCGGGACGAGCCCGATCTGATGCGGGTGGTCTCCGACCCTGATGTCGCCGCCGCGGCCGAGCGGGTGAAGAACGTGCGCCGCGCCAGCCACAAGATGAAGGCCTTCGTCCGGTTTCGCGAGACAAGGGATGCGCAAGGCGACCGCTGGGTCGCCTGGTTCGAGCCGGCCCATCGCGTTCTGGAGAAAACCGCCCCCTTCTTCGCGCGACGCTACAGCACGATGCGATGGAGCATTCTTACCCCGGACGGGACCGCTCACTGGGATGGGGACGGGCTCGCCTTTGGCCCGCCGGGACGACAGGAGGAGGGGCCGCAAGACGACGAGGTCGAGGATTTCTGGCTCACCTACTACGCCTCGACCTTCAATCCGGCGCGTCTGCGTACGCGCATGATGCAGTCGGAGATGCCGAAGCGGTATTGGAAGAACCTCCCCGAGGCGTCTCTGATCCCCGAACTGGTGGCCTCTGCGGCGATCCGCACCGAGGTCATGGTCTCCGAACCTTCCTCTCTTCCCAATGAGAAGTTTCAGCGCCTGCGCCCGCCGACCGTAGATCGGACGTCGACCGATGAGCTTGTCGCTTTGGAACCGGCGGACCTGGAGCGAGGCGTGCAGAACTGCCGTCGCTGCCCCCTTTGGCGGGATGCGACCCAGGGCGTCTGCGGACAGGGACCGCGCGAGGCGCGTCTGATGATTGTGGGCGAGCAGCCGGGCGATCATGAAGACCTGGCGGGACAGCCCTTCCTCGGGCCGGCAGGGCAGGTTCTCGACGCCGCGCTCGCCGAAGCGGGCGTCCAGCGCGCAGAGGTCTACCTGACCAATGCGGTCAAGCACTTCAAGCATGAGCCGCGCGGCAAGCGCCGCCTGCACAGGACGCCCCACGCGGGCGAGGTCCAGGCCTGCCGTTGGTGGCTGGAACAGGAGCGAAGGCTCGTCCAACCGCGGCTGATCCTCGCCATGGGTGCGACGGCGGGGCTGGCGGTCCTGGGGCGAAAGCCCTCCATCATGGCGGAGCGGGGCGCGCTGGTTGAAACGCCGGATGGCGGGCGCGTCCTGCTGACGCTCCATCCCGCCTTTGTCTTGCGTGTGCCCGATCCTGAAGCCCGTCGCCGCGCCCATGCGACCCTCGTCGAAGACCTGAAGATGGCGAGGAGAGAAGCGGGGCTGGCTTGATGCGGTCCTGGGTCGTCCGCCCTCCTTCCAGGGGGCGGAGGCAGGATCGCGTCCTGGTCTTCTCTGCAGGCCAGCTGCTCCTGGCCGGTCGAAGACTGGGGGTGCAAAGGGCCAGCTTGATCAACTCTTCCTTCTCGTGGCGAACCTATGCGCTTGCCCCTCACCCTAGATGGTGGGGGGCGTTTTTTTGGATCAGCGATCAAGCGTGCGACCCCTGAATCTAACGGTCGAAGGATCGAACCTGGCTCCATAATCTGGGGGACGGTAGCGCCGCGCCCTTATGATCACCATCTATCTCAGGCCGACGCCCGGAAGGTGACTTTCCTTGACACGGGCTTTGACCTTTGCGGCAAGCCGTTCGGCCGCTTCCTTAAGGTACAACATGATAGAAGACGCCTACGTTCGACTTTACGCCCATGACTTTGTGCAGATGGCTGGCCGCTCCGAACTCGGCCAGAACGTACAGGGTGATGTCGAAAAGAGGCTGTCCGACGCTCGCGCTCACGCCGTCATCATGGATGATCGCAAGACTCCAGGCCATCTCAAAGCTCTGGTGGAACGATTGCGAGAACTCGCGCCCGAATTCTCAGGCCGCGTCATGTTGAAGGGCGCCAATCTCGAAGACGCTGCGGAGCGGCGGCTCGTCTTTCTGAACCGTATCGCCGATGCATTGGCTGGCGCTGCGCCTGCGTCGTCCTCGCGTGTGATCGCAGTCTCATAAGCGAGCGGGCTCGCGTTGTCGCTAGGCGCAAAGCTGGTGATGGAGCAATGGACGTAGCCGACCCGACGAAGTTCGCAACAAGTTCGCTCATGGGGCCGCAACGTGGCGGCTGGGCCGCCGTTCCTCTGAGTTCAGGAGGGCGCAGAGGAACTCGATGGCGGCATGCGCCGCCGCCGAGTCCGGCGCGGCCGTTGAGAAGCTGGCGGCTCTAATCCTTGTTCTGGAGCGTGTCCTGGTCCTGTTCACGCAGCCAGTTGTGGGCCTTGGTCGCCGCCACGGCGCCGTGGCCCATGGCGACGCTGATCTGGTCCAAGCCTTCCACGACGTCTCCGGCGGCGAAGACGCCGGGAACCCCGCTGTCGGCGACGCAAGCGGCCGTCACGCAACCAGCCTCGGTAAGGTCGATCCCGAGTTGCTGCGCCAGGCCTGAACGTGGCCGACACCCCAGCGCGGGATAGATGACGTCGAACTCCAGACGCGCGCGATCCTCGAGCAGGACGCCGATGTGATCTGGTCCGGGCGCCAGAGCGATCAGGGCTCCCGCTTCCACCTTGATTTCGGCAGCGGCCAACTCCTGGACCTGGGCAGGGGCGAGTTCGGGGTGGCTGAGCGGCATCAGGGTGATGTCGTTCGAGTATTGTCGCAGGAAGAGGGCCTCGCTGGCGCCGTTGGTGTCGCAACCGATCACGCCGATCCTTTTGTCCAAGTGCTCATATCCGTCGCAGACGGGGCAATAGCGAAGCACCCCCGCTCGGATCGCCGCCTCATGAACCCCGTCCGGCAGATCGACCTGGTTGAGATCTATCCCCGTAGCTAGAATGACGGCCCGGCTCTCTCGGGTCGAGCCGTCCTCAAGATTCAGGCGAAACCCGCCGGATATCGCTTCGACTGTAGTCACCTTCGCCTCTTCCACGACCGCGCCATACTGGACAGCATGGCGCGTCATGCGCGCGATCAGGTCGGGTCCCCGAACACCATCGGGAAATCCTGGAGCATTGTGCGTGAGGGGAATCCGGAGCGCGCGGCTGGACCCGTCGTGCAGCACGAGCGGGGCCCGACGGTATCTCGCCAGGTAGAGGGCTGCTGTCAGGCCTGCGGGCCCGGCGCCGATGATGACGATATCGCGTCCAGAGATCATTTCTTCAGTCACCGCCAGGAGACCATTTCGAGCTGTTGCGCCGTGCGAACAAATCGCGCGGGGCTGGGTTCCGTTTCTGGCGCGAGAGCCGGCGGGGCCATCAGTTCAACGGGCGCTGGCGATCAAGGCGCCGCAGTCGGCGTCTTCCGCCAGGCCAGGATCGATGAAGCCCAGCAGCGCCGCAACGGGGTTGACCAGGGTCGCCAAGGCGCCGACCAGGCCGCCCTGCGTCGCCACCGCTGAGGCGTCCACGCCAAGGCGCGGGGAGGCGAGGGGGCCACGGACCGTGATGGGCGCCCAGACCCGCAGAAGCCGCGGCTTTTTGGTTTCGCCGTCGAGCCTGAGGCTCGCGCCCACTACCTGCCGGCCTTCTCCCGGTTGGGAGGATACGAGCGCACGGATCTGGATCGGATGGCCTGGGGACCGCGCGGTCACAGGCGGCTGTTCGAATACTGGGCCCACGAGGCGTCCCTGGTCCCCTTTGATCTGCATCCGCTCCTGCGATGGCGCATGGCCCAGGCCGACCGCGGCGAGACGGGCTGGGGCAGGATGAAGCTCTACGCGGGCGAACGTCGTCCCGAGGCCATGGAGATTCTGGACCGCATCCGGACCGACGGCCCCATGGCGGCCTCGGATTTCGAAGCTCACAAGGGGCGACCCGGCTGGTGGGAATGGAGCGACACCAAGCGGGCGCTGGAGTGGCTGTTCTGGGCGGGCCATATCACCACCGCCGAGCGACGAGGGAGTTTCGAGCGGGTCTATGACCTCGTCGAACGGGTCCTGCCCGAGGCGGTCCTGGCGGCGCCGACGCCTGCGGATGTCGACGCGCATCGCGGACTGATCGAAAGGGCGGCGCGGGCGCACGGGGTCGCGACCGAGGCCGAGCTGCGCGAATATTTCCGTCAGCCCCTGGATGCGACGCGGCGGGCGATCACGGACCTGACGGAGGAGGGGGTTCTGATCCCGGTCTCGGCGCCGGGCAGTCGTCGCGCCTGGGTGCATCGCGATGCGCGGACGCCGCGCAAGATCGAGGCATCGGCCCTTCTTGCCCCTTTCGATCCGCTGATCTGGCATCGGGACCGCGCCGAACGCCTGTTCGGCTTCCGCTACCGGATCGAAATCTACGTGCCGGCGGAGAAGCGGATGCACGGCTATTATGTTCTGCCCTTCCTTCTGGACGATGGGCTCGTCGCCCGCGTGGATCTGAAGGCGGATCGCCAGCAGGGGCGATTGATCGTGCGTTCCGTCCATCTGGAGGAGGAGGCGCCGTCCCATACGCGCGACGCTCTTGAGGCGGAGCTTGACCGCATGGCGGCGTGGCTGGGCCTGGAGGCCGGCGTGATGTCTGGACCGGGCTCCAGGGGAGCGCCACGACCTGGCTCAGGGCCGATGAAGGCCTAGGCGGCGGAACCTTGTCAGAACCCTAGAGTTCCGGTCGTTCCTCCGCTTCGGCGTGAGGCGCGGCCCGGCCTCTTCCGTCCACTGCCCCCCATTGCGACTGAGGCGGCCGGGTCGCTTGCAGACTTGTGCACCTTCCGCCCACCAGATGCGGCCTTCTCTCCAGAGGCGTCGTCCCTTAAGGACGGCCGCTTTCAGCGGGTTGGCGTGTCGCCGCGAGAGACAGGATCGGGTCAGAATGGCGAAATACGAACCTCTCGTTCGGTACCTGCGTCGACAGAAGGCGGCTGAGGTCGACCTGAGTTTTCGTGACATCGAGCGGATCGTCGGCGGCCTGCTTCCCAAGGCGTCGGCCGACCTGAAGTGGTGGCGCGTCGAGGACGGCCCGTCGGCTCCGCCGCAGCAACGCGCCTTTGCGGCGGCGGGATATGTCCCCCAACCGGAGTTGCGCGCCGAACGCGTTCGCTTTGTCCGCTCGGTGCCTCCAGCCGCATCGGCGGACTGACCCGGCCCTCGAGTTCAGGGACTTCGGACGTTCGGTCCAGGGATTTCAAGCCGCCGCCTTCCGCCCTTTCTCGGCATCGGCAGGCATGAGGGGCTCAATGGGGAAGCCCAGGTCCGGATTGCTGCGAACTCTGACGAGCCGCTCTCCATGGTAGAGGCAGATGGTGGAAAAGCCGATCCACTCCGCCATGACGGTTTCCAGCGCATTGATCGCCGAGGTGTCGTCGCTGGCCCCGAGAACCCGGATTTCCCTGGCGGGCACGCCGGGCATGTTAACGATGCAAAAATATGAAATCACGCAACTTTCCTCGATCAGGCGCCACTAACGATCGCCGGGGCGAGGGGTTCCGAACGGCGACAATCGGTCCCGCATCCGTTTCACCTTGCCGCATGAGCCTGCCTGGCGCCCTCCGGCGCTCGTCCGCGCTTGCCTGCCGAGGACAAGCCGTTACCAGAGCCGCATGAAACCCTTTCTCGCTTCCCTCGCCGTCGCTGCGCTTCTTTCCGGCTGCGCCAGTGTCCTTCCCGCTCCCTCAGGCAGAGCGCCGCTCAAGGTCGCGAGCTGGAACCTCGAACATCTGGCCGAGATGGACGGCCAGGGATGCAGGCCGCGCGTGGAGGCCGACTACGCCCTCCTGCGCCGTCATGCCGATGCGCTCGGGGCCGATGTGATCGCCCTTCAGGAGGTCGAGAACCGGGCAGCGGCGGAACGGGTTTTCGATCCGGCGAAATATGATGTCGTCATGTCGACCCGCCCGGCGAGCGAACGCGGTCCGGAATGCCGCGGGCTCCCTGGCCGCTACATCCAGAACCAGGCCGTCGGTTTCGCCATCCGCAAGGGCGTCGTCTGGTCCCGCAACGCCGACCTCTCGGCTCTGGCGCTCGGCAATCCCAATCTGCGGTGGGGCGTCGACATCACTGTCGCCGAGGGACGGCCGCTGCGGCTCCTGGCCGTCCATCTGAAGTCCGGATGCAATTCAGGACGCTCCTCGACCGATCCCGACTGCCCTGTGCTGTTCGACCAGCTCCCGGTGCTGGAGACCTGGGTTGATGAGCGGGCGCGGGCGGGGGAGGCCTTCGTGCTCCTTGGCGACTGGAACCGGCGGATGGCGAGTTCGGGCGACGCCTTCTTCGATGGACTTGATGACAGCGACCCGGCTGAAGGGGCGCTCAGCCTGGCCGGCGGAGACCGATCGGCGACCTGCAAGACGCGCTACCGGGAGTTCATCGACTTCATCGTGGTCGGCGTGAAGGCCGCAGCGCGTGTCGAGCCGGGCTCGTTCGAAGAATATGTCTATGACCAGCCCGAAGCCGAGCATCCTTCCGATCACTGCCCCATAGCGGTGCGCATTCAGGGCTGACAGCGACTCCAGTCCTGGCGTGCTGCGGCCGGGTCGCTGTCGGGACGGATAAAGAGGGCGCCGGGTTCAGAACGGACCTAGCCCCCGTTCGTTGTCTGCTTCGCGCCGTCAGCGAGGTCAGGATGCCGAACTACACCCTCTACTACTGGGCCGCACCGTTTCGCGGCCAGTTCGTCCGCGCCCTTCTGGCCTATGGCGGCGAGCCCTGGCTCGAGGCCGGCGACGAGGCGACCAGCGCCTTGATGGAAGGCGCGCTGGAAGACATGCCGGTTCCCTTCATGGGGCCTCCGGTCCTGGTCGACCACGCCGCCGGCGTGGCTCTGTCCCAGATGCCGGCGATCCTCCTCTACCTTGGAGACAGGCTCGGGCTCCTGCCGGAAGATCCCGGCAGGCGGGCCTTGTCGATCAAGGTGGTCAACGACGCCAATGACGTGATCGACGACCTCACCCTGGATGGAGGGCGTCAGATGTGGACCGAGGCCCGATGGGCGGCCTTTGTCCCGCGCCTGCGAAAATGGATGGGGTTGTGGGAGGAGCTGGGGCGACGCCACGGCCTCACGCCTCAGTCCGGCTTCCTGCTCGGCGGCCTTGCCCCGGGCGTGGTCGACATCGTCAGCGCGACCCTCTGGTCGACCATGTCGGAGCGCTTTCCGGCTATCGGGGCGATCCTCGACGATGCAGGGCCCATGACCGCGAACCTGGCCCGACGCGTCTCTGACGTTCCGGCGCTGGCCGATCTGGCTGTTCGCGCCCGCCGCGACTATGGCGACCTCTATTGCGGCGGCCAGATCGAACAGTCGCTTCGAAGGGTTCTGGGATCGCAGTAGCCGGCGAGGTCAGGAAAGCTGAGCCTTTGCGCAGGATTTCTGCATTCTGGCCTGTGGTGCGGCGTGAGAGGTTGGGCCGTCTCTTTCGAGAGGCGTTTCCTCCCTTGAAACTGCGGGCCGCCTGGCGGCCCGCGTCTTTCGTGTTCGTCTGGACGGTCTTGGGGTAGCTTCCGGACATGCGTCTCAATCCCCTGTTCGACAATCTGCCGACAACCGTCTTCGAGCGCATGTCGGGGCTCGCGCGTCAGCATGACGCCGTCAATCTGGGGCAGGGCTTCCCGGACGGCCCGGAGCCGGCCGATCTTCTCGATGCAGCGGCGCGTGCTCTGAGGGAGCGGGGCAATCAGTATCCGCCGTCGCGAGGGCTGCCCGAGCTGAGGACCGCGGCGGCGGCCTTCTACAATCGCTTCGACGGATTGGCTCTGACCGCTGAAAACCTGGTGGTGACGTCCGGGGCGACCGAAGCGATCGCGGCGGCCTTGATGGCGGCCATTTCGCCTGGCGACGAAGTGATCATCATCGAGCCGGCCTATGACGCCTATCGCCCGCTGATCGAGCGTGCGGGCGGCGTGGTTCGGGCGGTGTCGCTGGCCCCGCCCGCATGGCGACTGACGGCCGAGGCGCTGGAGGCTGTCGTGACGCCGCGCACCCGGGTGCTGGTCTTCAATAATCCGCTCAATCCCGCGGGGCGCGCCTTTGATGCTGAAGAGGTCGAGGCGGCGGCCTCCGTCTGTCGCCGGCATGATCTGATCGCCGTCAGCGACGAGGTATGGGAGCGGCTGGTCTATGACGACCGCCGGCACATCTCGCTGGCGTCGCGCCCGGGCATGTTCGAGCGGACGCTGAAGATCGGGTCGGCGGGCAAGCTGTTCGGCATGACGGGGTGGAAGGTCGGCTTCATCACGGGGGGCGGGGTTCTGCTGGAGGCTGCGGCCAAGGCGCACCAGTACCTCGCCTTCTCGACGCCGCCTCATCTTCAGGCGGCGGTCGCCGAAAGCCTGGCCTGGCCGGAGGAGCGCTTTGGCGAGCAGGCGGCGGCCCTGGCGCGGTCGCGCGACCATCTGGCGGAGGCCTTGAAAGCTGAAGGCTTCGCGGTCCTGCCGTCAGAGGCGACCTATTTCCTGTGCCTGGACCTGAAGACTTCGGGGGTTTCAACCAGCGCCATGGACTTCGCCGATCGGGCGGTTATCGACTATGGCGTCGCCGGAATTCCGGTCTCGGCCTTCATGGCGGGGGACGCCGGCGACAGCATCCTGCGTCTGTGTTTCGCCAAGCCTGACGCCGTACTCGACGAAGCTGCGCGTCGGCTTGGAAAGGCCCGACGCGGCGACTGACCGGGCGGATCGCGGCGACGCGCTGGCGGTCCAGGCGCGCGTCTTCAGGGCGATTTCAACCGTGCGATTTCGGCGGCGATACGTTCCGGCGCGATCTCGCCCGTATGGGCCTTGGCCAACCGACCGTCGGGGTAGAGGAAGAGGGTCACGGGGATGCCGACCGTGCGGTAGTGGCGCTGCGTCGCCATGCCTGGGTCGAGCAGGATGTAATCGAAGGACAGGCCTTCGCGCTTCAGGAAGTCGCCCACCCTTGCGTCGCCTTCGCCCTGATTGATGAGGAGGAAGCGAACCTCGGGATGGGCGCGTTCGGCCTGGGCCAGGGCGGGCATTTCGCGTCTGCAGGGCGCGCACCATGTGGCCCAGAGGTTGATGACGGTCGGCCGTCCGTCGCTTGCCGCCAGATCGACCCGCGTCCCTTCCAGGGTCGCCAGGGTCACCGCCGGAGGGGGCAGGGGCTCGGTGGCGGAGGCCAGATGATGGGCCGTGGTCCACGCCAGGGTCGCGGCCGCGAGAGGCGCGATCGCCCAGGCGCGTTCTCGCCCGCTGCGCAGCAGGAAGATCAGCGACAGTGCGACGATCGGCAGGACCCAGGGCCAGTTGAAGCCGCCCTGCCAAACCGCCAGGGCGCGCAGGGGATCATCGCTGAAATAGGACCACTGGCTGATCACATGGGCCAGCCGCGCGGCGGCCAGGCCGCAGAGGACGACGACCGTGCTCCACAGGTTGAAGCGCGGACTGACGCGGCTGGCCAGCAGGCCGGTTCCGATCAGGAAGACGAAGACCCCGGCCAGGATGGCGAAACGTTCGCCCGAAAGAACGAGGGGACCGAGGGCGATGGCGTCCATGCAAGGGTTCCGGAGGGCGGCTGGGATCTTGCCTCCTATCGGGCCAAGGCGGCGGCGCCCACAGGACCTGAGGTCGCGGACCCGGTCATGACCCGCCAGGCAGCGGCCCGATGTGTGATTGCATGTTCTCTTTTCGTTCTGGTCCTGCTAGGCGTCGCCCATGGGAGAAGCGGCGGTTCGCAAGATCATCCATGTGGACATGGACGCCTTCTTTGCTTCGGTGGAGCAGAGGGACGATCCGGCCCTGCGTGGGCGACCGGTGGCGGTGGGTCACGCCGCTTCTCGCGGCGTCGTAGCCGCCGCCAGCTATGAGGCGCGCAGGTTCGGGGTGCGGTCGGCCATGCCGTCGAGCACCGCCTTGCGCAAGTGCCCGGAACTGATCTTCGCGCCGCCCAGGTTCGAGGTCTATCGCGCGGTCTCGGCCCAGATTCACGCCGTCTTCGCTGACTACACGGACCTGATCGAGCCGCTGTCGCTCGACGAGGCCTATCTCGACGTCACCGCCAACCTCAGGGGGCTGCCGACAGCCACCGCCACCGCCGATGAGATCCGCGCCCGCATCCTGGAAGAGACCGGACTGACGGCCTCGGCCGGGATTTCCTACAACAAGTTCCTGGCCAAGCTGGCGTCGGACCAGCGCAAGCCGAACGGCCAGTTCGTCGTGCCGCCCGGACGAGGCGAGGCCTTTGTCCAGGACCTGCCGGTCAAGCGCTTCCACGGCGTCGGCCCGGTGACGGCGGAGAAGATGACGCGGCTGGGTATCGAAACGGGAGCGGATCTGCGTCGCCAGTCGCTCGCCTTTCTCCAGCATCATTTCGGCAAGTCGGGACCCTGGTACTACGCCATTGCGCGTGGCGAGGATCATCGGCCGGTCAATCCGGACCGTGAACGCAAGTCCAGCGGCTCGGAGACCACCTTCGCCAAAGACCTCGTCGAGCCGGAGGCGATCGAGGCCGGCGTCGAGGAAATGGCCGACGAGGTCTGGGCCTGGTGCGAGAAGGCCGGCACGCTGGGCCGGACCGTGACGGTGAAGGTGAAGTGGGCCGACTTCCAGCAGTCGACGCGCAGCCGATCCTTCGCCGAGCCGGTCGCATCGAAAGCCCGCCTCAGGGAGATCAGCCGCCTGCTGGTGCGGTCGCTCTATCCGCCGGCCAAGGGGATCCGCCTGGTCGGGGTCGCCATCTCCAATCTCGAGAAGGCGACGGCCCAGCCTGCTGCGAACGAACTGGCGCTGTCATGACGGCGGCCCAGGGCGACCTGTTCGGCGATGCGCCTGCCCCGGTGACGAAACCGGACGGCTTCGACTACTGGCCCGGGGTTCTGTCCGCCGACGAGCAGACCGAACTGGCGTGGCAGCTTCAGAGCCTGAGCTTCAAACCCTATGAGCACATGGGCTACCAGGGATTCAGGCGCATCGTCGCCTTTGGCCGGCGCTATGACATGGAGCGGAGCAGGCTGGAGGTCGCGGATCCCTGGCCGGACTTCCTGCAAGTCCTGCTGGCCCGCCTCACGGAGCGGATCGGCCTGGACAGGGGCGACTTCGTTCAGGCTCTCATCAATGAATACGCCCCCGGCGCCGGGATCGGCTGGCACCGCGACCGGCCGGTCTATGGCGAAATCCTCGGCGTCTCCCTGCTGGCGCCCTGCGTCATGCGCCTGCGACAGAGGGACGGGGCGGGCTGGCGTCGGTCAGCGGCGCCGCTGGCGCCAGGATCGGCCTATCGGCTGTCGGGCGAGGCGCGCCGGGAATGGGAGCACTCTATCTCGCCGATGTCGGCGCTGCGCTATTCGATCACCTTCAGGACCCTGGCCTGAGCGGTCAGGCCTGGTAGCCCAGGATCTCGGCCGCCTCGGGGTAACGCTGGGCCAGCCGCGCCGCCCAGTCGGCGCCCATGGATCTGGCGGCCCTGGCCTCGCGCGGCCTGGCCAGAACAAGGCCGGCGGCCTCGCGATGCGCCGGCCAGTCCATGAGAAAACGCATGGCCGCTTCGAAGTCGGGGTGGACGGCGGCATGGGCGAAGGCCCGGTCGAGGGCCTCGACGTCGTCGAAGTCGGGCAGGCGAGCGAGGTAGTCGCGCAGGACCGGGGCTGACAGGTCGCGCTCGAACAGCTCCCAGCGCAGGGCCTGGGCCTCATCACGGCGGCCTTCGGCGTCGAGCAGGTCGATCGAGGCGGCCTCCCAGGCGGGCGTCAGTCGCGGCGCGCCTTCCTTGGGGCTGTGGCCGAAGGTCCAGCGGCGGTTCGACGGGGAGGGGCTGAGCGCGGTCTCAAGCGCCGCCCGAGCCTCGATGACGCGACCGGCGGCGAGAAGACGGCGGGCGATGTCGGCGGCGATATCCGGCGAACCGGCCTGTTCCGGGGTGACCAGAGACAGCCAGAGGTCCAGATCCTCCGCCTTGTCGGCGAGGCGACGGACGAGGTTGCGTCCGGCCGGCGTCTTTCTGGAGGCGGCGTCGAGGCTGGCGAGGAAGCTGCGGGCGAGATTAGGGCTGACGGCGTCGCCGGCCGCGGCGATCCACCGGCCGTAGTCCTGAGGCCGGCGACGAAGGGCGTCGCTTAGCTCGCGGGCGGCGCCTTCGCCCGCCGTTTCGGCCAGGGCGAAGAGGTCGGGCGCGGCCGTCTCGAATCCGACGACCAGTTCGCCCTTGGTGTCCTTCACGCGGGCGGCGAGGCCTGGATAGAGGTCGAACCAGCGCACCAGCACAGCCAGGGCCTCGGCAGGCGCCTCGGGGGCCAGGCGCTCGACGATCATGCGGCGATGCGCCTCGAGATCCTCGATCAGTTCGCCCCGTTTGCGCCAGGACACGCGGGTGCGGGCTGCGGCGAGGGCGGTCAGCCGCTTGTCGATCTCCAGCGCAAGAACCTCAGGACCGGCCTCCGCGGCGAGTTCCAGCCTGAGCCGGCGTTTGAGGTTGGCGTTGCCGGCCCCGGCCTCGATCAGCAGGTCGGCCAGGCGAGGTGCGCCGAGGTGGACAAGGCTGGCTGCGGAAAGCCGGGTCGAGATCCGTGATTGTCGCGCCATGACGTCCTTTGATGCGGGGGCGAAGCTTCGTCCGCGACGTCTTCATAGCACGGAGGGGAAGAGGTCGGTTCCGCTCGCATCGATGGGCGTCTCCCGCGCCGGCCTACCCGGCAGGAGACACCGTGGGCCCTGCCGTGCATTAGAGCGGCTCACGAGGAGGCGCCGACATGCCCAAGGTCAACGACACCGTTCATATCCGTTTTTCCATGCGCGGCATGTCGGGGCCTTTCTGGCAGACCAACGCCACGGTGGCTTCGGTCAGCGGCGCCTCGCTTCTGCTGGACGGGCTGGATCGCCAGGTTCCGGCTGTGGCGTCCGAGTTGAAGCGGGCTGGGGAAGGACGATGGACGCTCGACTGGGAGGTGCGTCGCCGGCCCTGAACGCCGCGCAATGGTAGGCGAGCGCCAAGCTTTGCCGTAAACCAGTGTCGTGGGAGCGACCGACCTCGTTCCCAAAGACGGTTCGACTCGTCTCTCGCCGAGCGGGTCGGACCGTCGCCTCGACGATCCTGAACACGGGTCGATGGCGTTCGGGCTCTGGAGAGTCCACACTGGGCCCATGGAATCAGGGCTCAAGATCGAGAACGGGTGGTCGCGCCGCGGCTATGGCGGGGGCGGCTTCGAGGTCTATCGCGGCAAGGGCCGCCATGCTCGTCGGCTGCAACCCTCGGCGTCCGGCGGCATCCTCTTCAGCCTCTTCATGAGCTGGCTCCGCGGCAAGGCTTGAGCCGCCCGACCGAAATCGGGAAGCGCTTGTGAAAGAGCGCGGCGCGCGAGGAACTTTGAGAGAGCGGCAGGGTTGATAGTCTGATCGCCAGGTGAAAATCAGACGATTGAGGTTAGGATCATCGCTCAGAAATGGGTGAAGCCCAGCCCCCAATGAAAGCCCGACGCGCACCCCGACAGGGGCAACGCCGGGCTTTCGCTGTTTCCGGGCAGCCCTGCATTGGCACGTTCGCGGTATTTGGTCCGCCTGGCTGAACTGCTTCGCTATTGGGGAGGGGTGACCTTCAACGCGCTCGGCTGACCGTCCGCGAATGTAGGGCCGACGTCAGCGCCCGCCTGCGCGGCGGCGGACGGCTCTTGTCATAGGTGCAGCGCTTTGCGCGGAGGGGTGAGGCCGTCCGGTTCAGTGTTGACGGCAATGTCAAGTAGTGCGCTTTATGGGCCGTGCAATCACAGGTTTTGGAATCCCGTGGTTGTCCTGCTGGCCCGAGCCTCTTGGGTCGACGTGTTTATCCCCTCCTTGACCCGTTCCGGTTTGCCGGAGCGGGTTCTTCTTTTCAGGCGGCAAGGGCGCTCATCAGCCACTGCTTGAACGCCGCCGCGTCAGCGGCAGTCTCGAAAGCGTAGTTGTCGCCCTGGGCGTAGAACCATCGGTCGCCGGGCCGCTCTACCAGCCAGGCGAGAATCTTCGCGCGGACCTCAGGGCCGCGGTCCGGCATGCTCATGGTGATGGTCTTGCCCCTGGCCCTAGCGTGCTCGATCGGCGTCAGTCGTTTCATGGGCGGGGGTAGAGGGCGGTTCGTCCCTGGTGTCGAGGCGCGGGGGCGGGTTCTCAACAGCTGCGTCAGAGCTGGGGACCAGATCACCTTCAGCCTCAGTTCCGCCAGCAGGGCGCCGGCCTGGGCTCCAGCGAAGCGAGCATTGTTCAAATCTCGGGACTTCCAGGTCGAAGCGGGTCGCCAGGGTCGTTCCGGCTTAGCCGGGATTAGAGACCGGACGCGCAACGCCGACGCTCTTTTGACCGTTGACCTGAGGAGAAGGAGATTTTCATGTCCTACTACCACAGCAGGACGACGAGCCTGTCGTTCGATGAGGCCGTCGTCCGGACGCGCGAGGCCCTCAAGGCAGAGCATTTCGGCGTCATTACCGAGATCGACGTCGCCGAGACCTTCAAGCAGAAGCTGGATGTCGACTTCCGCCCCTATCTCATTCTGGGGGCCTGCAATCCCAGGGCCGCTTATCAAGCGCTTCAGACCGAAGACAAGGTCGGCGTCATGCTGCCCTGCAACGTGATTATCCAGGCTTCGCCCTCGGGTTCTGGGTGCGAGATCGCCGCCGTGGACCCGGTCGCCTCCATGTCGGCGATCGACAATCCGGCATTGAAGGCCAAGGCGGAGGAGATCGGAGCCGGCCTGCGTCGAGCGATCGATGCTGTCGCGGTCTAGGGAAGGGTCAGAAAGACACCGTGCCGGATGCGGCGGTTCAGGCAGAACGGATCGTTGTGGAGCTGACGCCTTCCGCCTGGGGTAGTGATTGCTCAGTTGCCGGCGTGGACGCGCGTCAGGACTGTGAAACGCACCAGTTCCTCCTTCACCGCGAAACGGAACGGGCGAGGCTGCGGGCTCTTTCCAGCTGATCAAATCCATCGCGTTCCTCTGTCGACAGAGGTGGCGGCGACTCTCCGCACGACTTCGTCAAAAACTGAGAACGCCGGCCAGACCGGCCAGAACCAGGGTGACGGGTATCGCCAGTTGCGCTCGCCAGCGGTAGGCAGCCGCCAGGGCGAAGCCGAAGATCGCCAGCGCCAGCGGCCAGTAAGGAACCGTACGGAGCATGGAGGTCCCCAGTTGAAGGACGGTGGCGACGATCAGGCCGACGACGGCGGCGGCGACGCCGTCCAGCAGGGCGTGAAGGGACTTGTTCTCGAGGATCAATTCCAGGCGATCATAGAAGATGAGGGAGAAGCCGAAGGCCGGGAGGAAGATCCCAGCCGTCAGCGCCAGCGCGCCTGGAAATCCGCCGCCTGCATAGCCGACGAAGGTCCCGAAGATGATGAGGGGCGCCGGGATCACCTGGGCCAGGGCGACGCCGTCCAGGAACTGGCCGTCGCCGATCCAGCCGCCTCGCGTGGCGTCGGCGCGCATGATCGGGATGGCGGTGTAGGCACCGCCGAAGGTGAGAAGTCCAGCCTTCAGGCCGGTGAAGAAGAGGGCGGCGACAGATGCGGTCATCGGCACGACCCCGGCGACGGCGACGGGGGGCGCGCTTGGGCCGCCGAAGCCGTAGCGCGCCGCCAGACCGATGGAGAGCATCAGCATGAAGAGCGTCGCTGCGGCTAGACGGCGGCTCCTTTGGGCCAGGGCGTAGGTCAGGCCGGCCGCCGGCAGAATCAGCCAGAAGCTCACGCCCAGCAGCGAAGCCGCGCAACTGACGGCGCCGATGATCCATAGGCTGCGGTCGACCATGACGTGCAGGCCGATCCGGTGGGCGGCCCGCACGATCACGGCCAGGACAGCGATCTGAACCCCGATGAACGCGCTGCTCATCCAGTTCGATTTCACGCCGATCGAGAAATAGAGCCAGGCCAGTACCAGCATCAGCACGAAGCCGGGCAGCATGAAGCCCAGCCCGGCGAGGACGCCGCCGATCCGGCCTTTCGCCCGCATGCCCAGGTGAACGCAGAGTTCGTGGGCTTCAGGGCCAGGAAGCGCCTGGAGGACGGCGAGGAGCCGGTTGAAGCGCGCGCTCGACATCCACTGATCTTCGTCGATCAGCTTGCGCCGGATCATGGCGATCTGGGCGACCGGACCGCCGAAGGCCAGAGCGCCGAAACCCAGGAACTGCAGAAAAAGGGCGGCGTAGCTCAGGAGCGGGGGGCGAGGTTCGACGGGATCGGACGTCATCTAGCCTCCGTCTCTTCGCTCAGCGCTTGCGACTATGGAGCGCCATGGCTTGTATCACGATCGATCAAGCGCCTCGACCAGGTCGTGCGGCTCGTAGAATGCTCGTGATTACGCAGGAGCGAAAGACGGGCGAAAGCTTGACGCTAGCGCATTCAAAGCTGACACCGTGAGACGTCACGCAATCAGACAAGACGACCATGATCACCCGCTTCGCCGAGAAGGACCGCTACAACGCCGTCGCGGCGGGCCTGCACTGGCTAATCGCGAGCCTCCTCTTCGCGGAGATCTATGTCGGCTGGACCTTTGGCGACATGGAGCGGGGCGCGGCCCGCGATCTCTGGTTCGACTGGCACAAGACCGTGGGGATCACGATCCTTGTAATCAGTGTGGCGCGACTGGGCTGGCGCATCGCCAACCCGCCGCCGCCCCTTCCGGCCCGAACGCCCCCTTGGGAACGGGTCGCGGCGGGTCTCAGCCACTTCGGCTTCTACGTGATCCTGATCGGCCTGCCGTTAACGGGATGGGCGGCGGTCTCGACGGGAAGGGCGGCCCTGACCAGCGATGTGATGAGCCTGATCAATGGCCTGTCATGGCCCCTGATTCCCGGACTGCCCCGGACCCTGCACGAGCCCATGGAGGGGGTCCATGAGCTGCTGGTGAAGGTGACCTACGCCTTGATCATCCTGCACGTCGTTGCAGCATTGAAGCATCAGTTCATGGACAAGGGCCGGATGGCTGGTCGGATGTGGCCGTTTCCGCGGCGCTGATGCGCTTCGGCGCGCTGGGCGCTCCTAGAGGCGTCCGGCCGCCGCGGACGTCCTGGATCAGGCGGCGACGCCGAAGAGGCGGCCGACGCCCGCAGTGATGGCCATGGCGAGCGCGCCCCAGAAGACCACCCGCGCAACTGATCGGCCGACGGGCGCGCCTCCGGCCCTTGCTCCCAAGGCCCCTAGCAGGGCCAAGCCGAGCAAGGCCGAACCGGCGACCCACAGGGCCAGGTCGGCCATCGGCGCGAAGGCCGCCACGACCAGGGGCAGGGCGGCTCCGGCCGAGAAGGTCAGGGCAGAGGTGACCGCCGCCTGGATGGGGCGGGCGGTCGTGATCTCCGATATGCCGAGCTCATCGCGGGCATGGGCGCCGAGGGCGTCGTGCGCCATCATCTGTTTCGCGACTTCTTTCGCCAGATCGGGCGTGACGCCGCGAGCGGCATAGATCCCGGCCAATTCCCGCACCTCGGCCTCGTGATCCCCGGCCAGTTCGGAAATTTCGCGCGCGAGATCGGCCTTTTCGGTGTCGGACTGGGAGCTGACGGAAACATATTCGCCAGCGGCCATGGACATGGCGCCGGCGACGAGGCCCGCCACCCCCGCGATCAGGACCGCTCCGTGGCTCGACGCCGCGGCCGCGACCCCCACGATCAGGCTAGCGGTAGAGACCAGGCCGTCATTGGCGCCCAGCACCGCAGCCCTGAGCCAGCCGATGCGCTCGACCCTGTGGGATTCAGCGTGTGGCATCATCGCTACTCCGGTTGGCTTCGCAGGAGACGCCTAAAGCGGCGCCGAGGCAAGTTCGTGGTGGAGCCGCGCAGCCTTGGAGAGCGACTACGTAGTGTTGCGGAGGCGTTGAAATCTTAACGCCCGGGAAAGCCGGCGAGCCCAGCGTCCCGTGGGGGCGAGGTAAAAATGCTGATTCCGGACATACCCGAGGACGAAGACGGCCGTATATCGGTCGTCCGGTCTCTGGAGACTGATGACGATCTTGGCGACGTGGTTTTAAGCCATCTGTTGGCGCTTGCGCGTCGACAGTCCGGCGCGTCGATCGCCTATGTCTCGCTTCTCGACGCGGAGCGTAAGCGTTTTGTCGCCAGATCCGGACTGGACGCCGTCGGAACGACACGCGCCGAATCCTTATGCGGACACGCCATTCTTCAACCTGATCGTGTCCTCTGGGTCGAGGACGCACGGGCCGACCCCCGTTTCGAAGCCAACCCGCTCGTTCTGGGGCCGCCGCAGATAAGATTCTACGCCAGCGCGCCGCTCCTGGTGGACGGGCGCGCGGTCGGCGGCTTCTGCATCGCCGGATCGAACCCGTATCCGAGGGACGAGGCGATGGTCGCGCATCTTCAGGATCTCAGCCTGATCGCCGCGGAGCGCCTGGCGGGGCGCCAGAAGCGCATGGCGCTTCAACGCGCTCTGGAAGCGGCCTCCGACGCCTTTGTCGTCACCGACGAGCATGACCGGATCATCTACTGGTCCGGCGGCGCGGAACGCCTGTTCGGCTTTTCGCAGACGGAGGCCTCGGGCGGGCTCGAAACCTTGCTGGGCCTGAATCTCCGGAAGTTCCGCGACAACGTTGAACGTGACGGAGCAGGCGAGCCGGTTTCTGCCACGGCCGTGCGAGGCGAAGCCGTGGCGAGGCGCAAGGACGGCTCGACTCTGGACATAGAGATCGGCCTCGCCCCCTGGTTCGAGGACGGGGCCAGGCGAACGAGCACGACCATCAAGGACATCAGCCGGCGCAAGGCGCAAAGAGCCGAACTGGAACGAGCCAGGGCGGGCGCGGATGCGGCCAATCACGCCAAGAACGCCTTCCTCGCCAATATGAGCCATGAGCTGCGTACGCCGCTCAACGGGGT
This sequence comes from Brevundimonas sp., assembly GCF_032055285.1. Classification (GTDB taxonomy): domain Bacteria; phylum Pseudomonadota; class Alphaproteobacteria; order Caulobacterales; family Caulobacteraceae; genus Brevundimonas. The sequence continues at coordinate 31,446 of NZ_DAMBRE010000004.1, read as the reverse complement.
CATCGGGCTTGTCGAGCTTCTGGCCCGCACGCCCCTGTCCGCCCATCAGCAGGAATTAGCGCAGGTCATCCAGGCCTCGGCTGAAAGGCTCCGGGGACTTATCGGAGATATCCTCGACCTGGCCAGGATCGAATCCGGGGAGCTGCAGATCACGCGTGAGGCCTTCGATCTTTGCGCTGAAGTGGAACGGGCCTTCGCCCTGTGCGCGCTCAAGGCGTCTGAAAAGGGCCTGGACCTGCAGTTGCATCAGGAGGTTGGCGAGCATCGCGTCTTCGGCGATCCACTGCGATTGAAGCAGGTGCTGATCAATCTTCTGAACAATGCGATCAAATTCACTGATGCGGGCTCGGTCTCGCTTCACGTGTCCGGCCTTGAGGGCGGGCGGCGCCGGTTCGAGGTTCGCGATACGGGAATGGGATTTTCCGTCGAACAGAGAGGCATGCTCTTCGAACGCTTCCATCAGACAGACGGCGCGATCTCGCGCCACGCTGGTGGGACGGGGCTGGGGCTGGCGATTTGCCGGGAACTCGTTGAGGCCATGGGAGGCGTCATCGACGCCTGCGCCGAACCGGGCGCGGGCGCGACCTTCTGGTTTGAACTTCCCCTGGGCCCGGCGGGCGAGGCCGCAGAAGAGAAGCGCGGGACCGGTCCAGACCCGGAGCGACCGGCCTTTACGCGGGTTCTGGCGGCCGACGACAATGAGACCAACCGCCGGGTGCTGGAACTCATTCTCGGAGCCGCCGGCGTTTCGGTCACGACGGTCAACGACGGCGCCATGGCGATCGAAACCTGGCGTCAGTCGACGTTTGATGCCGTCCTGATGGACATGATGATGCCGGGGACCGACGGTCTGGCGGCGACGCGCGCCATTCGCGCGCTCGAAAGCAGGGAGGGGCGGCTGCGGACGCCGATCGTAATGCTGACGGCCCACACCCTGGAGGAACATGTGGCCGCCGCCCTGGCGGCCGGAGCTGATTTGCATCTCGCCAAGCCCATTACAGCGTCGGCCCTGTACGAGGCGCTTTCCACGCTCGCGCAGGCTGATGAGGGGCGTCAGGAGACATCTGCTGCCTGAGCGCCTGGGGCGAGGCGCGATTGGCGCGCGTGTGAATCCCGGGCGCACAACGCCTGGCGTCGCTGAAGAGCCAGGCCTTGGCGGTTTCCGTTACCCTCATACAGGCGCGGACCAACCCCAGCATGGCGACCGCCTTGGACGACCGCTTGGTCGCCGAGATCGAACAAGTCTCAGGCCTAGCCAGATTCGTTCGGGTTTCGTCGGCTCAGGCTCCAACTAGATCACCTTCAGGCCCAGTTCGGCCAGCAGGGCGCCGGCCTGGGCGCGGGAGATGGTCGCGCCCTTGAACCGTCGGGCGTCGTTCAGGCGCAGGCCGCCGAGGTCGGTGCCCCTCAGGTCGGCGTTGTCGAAGCGGGCGTCGACCAGATGGCTGTCGCGCAGGCTGCAGTTGTCCAGAACGGCGTCGCGAAAATCGCAGCCCGCAAGATCGGCATGGCTGAAATCGACAGTCTCCAAGGTCTGCTTGCGAAAGGAGAAGCCGGGCAGGCGGGCGGACGCCAGGGTGGTCTCGATGAAGGTCGTCCCGACATGGCGCGATCGTGAGAAATCCGCCCCCGTCAGCTTGCAGCCGGTGAAGACCGTCTCGGAAAGGCTGGCGCCGATGAAGCGCGTATTGTTGAGATCGCAGGATTTCCAGGTCGAGGCGTCCAGCCTGGCGGCGGTGAAGTTGGCCATGGCGCCGCGGCAGCCGGAAAATCGCGTGTCCTCGAGTTGGGCGCTGGTGAAGTCCGTCCCCTTGAAGCTGCAGCGATCGAACAGAAGGCCGTTCAGATTCAGGCCTGACAGATCGACATAATCGAAAACGCACCCGCGGAGGGTCCTGATCTTGCCCCCGGCAAGGGCCTCGAGGTCGGAGCGCGATAGGGTCTGGCCGTCAATAAGGGGGTGCATCCGGGGCGCCTGAGGTGAATTCGAGACCGTCCGGCTACCATATGGATTGAGGTTAAATTCTGGCGGTCGGCGCGCTTGGCGCCTTGCTGCAGCCCCTTCCTCGCCGCGCTCACAGCCGGCCGGGCGCGGTTGTCAGACGGGATGCTTCAGGAAGCTTCTGATTTTACGGTTCATTCCCTGGACCTCCTGAAGGCGCGGAGCCTGCCGGGCCGGCGAGCCGGAAGCCTTCTGCGACGCCTCTGGAACTTGCGAACAACTTGGCCAGAAGTTCAAAATAAGTCGCTGAAATAAAACAATATTTCTCATTGACTCCCTGTGGATTGTTTTGCTTGCAATGAGTCGCGGCGCCCTGAAATGCGCTGAACCCTGGAGGCGGATCATGAAGCGGAGAGTGGGACAGCGCCTGTTCGGCGCAGCCTTGGCGAGCGGCCTTCTGGCTGCGGGGACGGCGCTGGCGGGTGGAACGGGGATGCCCTGGGAAGGGCCGATCCAGCAGGTGGTGCAGTCGATTACGGGGCCGGTCGTCCAGGCCGCAGCCGTGATCGCCGTGGTCCTGTTCGGGGCCGGCGTCGCCATGAGCGAGAGCGGGTCCTCCATGCGGCGGGCCCTGGGCATCCTGTTCGGGCTGACCATCGCCTTTGCGGCCTCGACCTTCTTCCTCGACTTCTTCGGCTTCGCCGGCGGGGTGGAGATCGCCTGATGGCCCGCTCCCTCGACAATCTGCATCCCGAGGGCTGGGACCTGCCGGTGGCCCAGGCCCTGGTCGAGCCCGTGCTGATGGCCGGCATGCCGCGCGACTACGCCGTCCTCATGGGCACGACGGCCATCGACCGCTGAGCCGGTTGTGGCGTCTGCGCAGCGGGCGAGCGAGGCCTCTACCGCGAACGGGCGACAGGGGGCTGCCTACAATGAGAATGTCCTGACTGCGCCCCTGTCGCCCTTCGAGCTCAAGGCCGGGGCGATGGTGCCCGCCGCCCTGTTGACGGGTGTCGACACAGCCCGTGCCGGGCCGGTCGTCGCCATGGTGACCCAGAACGTCTTCGACACGGTGAGCGGTCGCCATTTGCTTGTCCCCCAGGGCACGCGGCTGATCGGCCGTCATGAGGGCGAAAGCGCCTATGGCGACCGGCGGGCCTTCCTGGTCTGGGAGCGTCTGATCCTGCCCAACGGCAAGAGTCTGATCCTGGACGGCGAGCCGGGCGTGGACGCGCAAGGGGCGATCGGGGTGCGGGGGCAGGTCGATCGTCGGCTGTTTCCCCTTCTTGTCGGGACGCTCTTTGCGGGCGCGGTCACCACCCTGGGGCAGATGGCCCGGGACGACAGCAGCCGAGGTTCCGGCGGCTGGCTGGGCGACGCCGGGGACGCTGCGGCCATCGAAGGCGCTCAGGTCGGCGGTCGGCTGGTGGATCGCGAACTGGAGGTTCGTCCGTCGATCCGGCTTCGAGCCGGGGCGCCGGTCCGGGTCATGATCACGCGAGACCTGATCCTGGAGCCCTATCAGCCATGATCCGGAAGCGGGCAGGCCCTTGGACCGGGCGATGGCGGGAGACGACCGTCACGGCGATCGGCCTGGTCGTCGCGGCGCTGGCGGTCGGCGGCGACGGACCTGCCATGGCCCTGATCAATGAAAGCTCCAGCCTGGCGCGCGGCCTCTACGTCCGCACAGGCGAGAGGGTGTCGCCGGGCGCGGTCGTGGCGGTTGCCCAGTCCGAGGCGGCCAGACCCTATCTCGAGCGGTTGAGCATGCCTGCCGACCTCCTGCTGCTGAAGCGGGTCGTCGCCATGGGGGGAGACCGCGTCTGCGCCGCTGGCGACGGGGTCCAGGCGCCCGGACGTTGGGCGGCGAGGCTGGAGCGGGATCGCCGTGGCGCGATCCTGCCGGCCTGGCGCGAATGCCGCGTCCTTGAACCGGACGAGCTCTTCCTCCTCGGCGATACGCCGGGGAGTTTCGACAGCCGCTACTTCGGGCCGGTGCGCCGCTCCGAGGTGGTCGGCGTCTACAGGGAGGTGCTGACATGGTGAGGGGAATGATCGCGGCGGTGCTGATGGCGACCGTCGCCGGGGCGGCCCAGGCCCAGGCGGTGAACTGGAGCGCGGCGGGCGGCGACCTCTTTGGGCGCGCCCAGGAGGCCGAAGGCGAGGCGGAAGCCTCCGCGGGCGCAGAACCCCTCGCGAGGGTCGAGCCTTTGGACCAGCCTTTCCACGAGGCGGTCGTCGCCGCCGCCGCCGTTCACGGGCTGGACCCGAAACTGCTGCACGCCCTGGTCGTGACGGAGAGCGCCTACCGGACGGATGCGGTCTCTCCGGTCGGGGCCGCAGGTCTGACCCAGCTCATGCCCGCCACCGCCCTCGAGCTGGGCGTGAGAAACCGCTTCGATCCTGCTGAAAACCTTAGAGGAGGGGCTGATTATCTCGCCAGGCAGATCCTGCGCTTCCGAGACCTGAGGCTGGCGCTTGCCGCCTATAACGCCGGGCCTGGCCGGGTGGCCCGTCTCGGGCGCGTACCCGACATCGCGGAGAGCCGCCCGACACCTGCATGACCGCCAGGGTGCGGCCCTGGGTCGGGCGCATGCCGCCCATGTTCAGCGGCAGGTGGTCGATCTGGAGTTTCATGATCCCGGAAATCTGGCCGTGACGCTCGGGGCTGCTCCAGGCCATGCCCTCCGACCACAGGGCGTGTTCACGCAGTTCATGGACGGCAGGATGGTCGTCATAGTCGACCTGATCGGTCAGGGGCAGGTCGGACGGATCGAAGATGCGCGTCTCGCAGCCCATGAAGCGCAGAAGGCGTGCGGCTTCCTCGACGCACAGGCGGGAAAAGGACCGATCCCGGAGCGAGCCGTAGAGCAGCAGGATACGCGGCGGATGATCGTTCAGGCCGAGGCCCAGCGCCGGACGGTTCGACAGGTAGGCCGGGTCCAGCGCGGGCAGGTGATCGGGATCGGGCAGGGCGCGAAGACGGGTCATTGGGTAGGCAACTCCTTGAACATGAATGCTGCCGAAGCCGGACACAGGGCGCTAAACTGCCTGGAGGCGGCGATGGCGGTCGGCGCGGCTGATCGGGGCAGGACTACGTAGCCCTGTCGCTGGAAGAAGGCGGTCGCCGTGGTCGTGAGCAGGTAGAGGGTGGTCGCCTTCTGCTCGGCCGCGCTGGCTTCCAGCCATGAGAGGACTTCCGCGTCCAGATCACAGCCGCGACGGGCGTCGACGACGACCATGGAGCGGATCAGGGCGTCGTGGCCGATCTGCTCTAGTCCGCCGTAGCCGATCAGTCCGGCATCGTCCTCGAAGCGGTAGAAACGACGGCCGGGTTGTTGGAGGTCATCCGTGGGCAAGCCTGCGGCTTCCAGTACGGCGATCAGGTCTGGGGTAGGTTCGGGGAGGGGCGTGGCTTTGAAGGTCATCGACAGACATCCTTCGGCGCGGTCGCTGGGAAATAGCGGCGGCCCAGCCACAGGGCGACCGAGACCAGCAGGATCAGCACCGGGACCTCGACCAGCGGGCCGATGACGGCGGCGAAGGCGACCGGCGAGGCCAGTCCGAAAGCCGCGATGGCGACGGCGATCGCCAGTTCGAAATTGTTGGATGCGGCGGTGAAGGCCAGGGCCGTGGCGCGCGGATAGTCCGCCTCGATCAGCCGCCCCATCAGGAAGCTGACCAGGAACATGACGAAAAAGTAGATCGTCAGGGGGATGGCGATGCGCAGGGCGTCCAGCGGCAGGGCGACCACCTCGCCGCCCTTCAGGCTGAACATGGCGACGATGGTGAACAACAGGGCGATCAGGGTGATCGGCGCGATGCGCGGCAGGAAGCGCGTCTCGTACCAGTCGTTCCCCTTCCTCGCGACCAGAGTCCGACGGGTCAGGAAGCCGCCGAGGAAGGGCAGGCCCAGATAGACCAGGACGGCGCCGGCTATGGTCCAGACGCTGACGTCGACCACGCTGGTCTCTAGCCCGAACATCGGCGGCAGAACGGTCAGGAACAGCCAGGCGTAGAGGCTGAAGAATGCGATCTGGAAGATCGAGTTGAAGGCGACCAGGCCCGCCACATACTGATTGTCGCCGCGCGCCAGTTGGTTCCAGACCAGCACCATGGCGATGCAGCGGGCCAGACCGATCAGGATGACGCCGGTCATGTATTCCGGCTGATCATGTAGGAAGATGACCGCCAGGGCGAACATCAGCACCGGCCCCAGCACCCAGTTCTGGAACAGGGACAGGGCAAGCACCCGCTTGTCGGCGAAGACGCGGGGCAGTTCCTCGTACTTCACCCGTGCCAGCGGCGGATACATCATCAGGATCAGGCCGATGGCGATGGGGATGTTGGTCGTCCCGACCGACAGGCTGTCGATCCATGCGGGCAGCCCCGGCACAAGCGTGGCCAGCAGCACACCCAGCGCCATGGCGGCGAAAATCCACAGCGTCAGCCAGCGGTCCAGGAAGGAGAGGCGGCGCGGCGGTTGTTCAGTCATCACGGCATCGACCATCAGCGGATCCTCCGGCCCTCGGCGTCGATGACGACCTCGCCGTCCTCCTTGGTGAAGGGCTTCAGGCCCTCGGACGGCAAGAGGTCGAGAACCGCCTCGGACGGTCGGCACAGCTTCACCCCTAGCGGCGACACGACGATCGGTCGGTTCAGCAGGACGGGATGCGCCTCAATGGCGTCCAGCAACTGGGCATCGGTCAGGCCCGGATCGCTGAGCCTCAGTTCCGCGAAGGGCGTGCCCTTTTCACGCAGAAGGCTGCGCAGCGGGCCGCCAATGCGCTCGACCAGCCCCAGGAGCATGGCGCGGTTGGGCGGCGTTTTCAGATACTCGATGACGTGCGGCTCGATCCCGACGTGGCGGATCAGGGCCAGGGCGTTGCGCGACGTCCCGCATGCGGGGTTGTGATAGATGACGACGTCCATGATGTCCTCAGGCGCGGCAGGGCGAGAGTTCGGCCAGCAGCGGCTCGCACAGCTCGGCGCGGCCCTGGCAGCAGTCCTTGAGGAGGAACAGGACCAGCCCCTGGAGGCGATCCAGGTCGGCCCGATAGATGATCGACCGGCTGCGACGCTCCGAACTGATCAGACCGGCGCGGGACAGGACACCGAGGTGCGCTGACATGGTGTTGGCGGGCACCGCCAAGGCGTCGGCGATCTCTCCGGCTGGCAGGCCTTCGGGTTCGTGCCGGACCAGCAGGCGGAAGGTCTCAAGGCGGGTGGACTGCGCCAGTGCGGCGAGAACAAGGATGGCGGTTTCTGATTCCATAGTTCTAAAATAATAGAATTAATGGCGTCGTCAACTGGAGCAGCAAGAATGCCCGCTTTCTTCCTGCCTACCTATGTCCGCTCATGGCTCTGAAGAGACTGATTTCCCTTCACAAGATTAAGAGACCCTATTCCGGGTGGAGCGCCGTCGATATGGTTGGTCGCTCCATCTATCTTCGTGTGACTAGCTTCGGTGTTTCGCGGGTCATTGCCCCGCTGAGGGGCCTAGCCCGGCCGGCACGGGCGCCTCAGCGCGGTTTCGTCGACACTGTGCCCCCGGCGCTGACGCGTGTATCAACCTGCGGGATCGAAAGCTCGGGGTCATCCGGCGGGGCGCGCCGTTCGTATAGGCTAGGAGCTGATGGAGCTGCGCCATGAATACCGCGATCGCCTACCTTCTGACCCTTGTCGCCTTCGCCGTGATCGACACGGCCTGGCTGGGCGCTATGGGCGACCGGCTCTACCGCCCCTTGATCGGGTCAATGCTGGCGGAGAACTTCCGGTTGGCGCCCGCCATCGCCTTCTACGCCCTCTACGCCGCGGGCCTGACGATCTTCGCCGTCCTGCCGGGCCTGGCCGAAGGTGGTTGGAAAAAGGCGCTGCTATGGGGCGGGGTGTTCGGCCTCTTCGCCTACGGGACCTATGACCTGACCAATCTGGCCACGCTGAAGACCTGGAGCCTGAAGCTGTCGCTGATCGACATGGCCTGGGGCGTGTGTGTCAGCGCCGGGGCGTCGTCGATAGCGTGCGCATTGGCGATGCGATTGCTTCGAACGCCTGTCTAGCGCCGGGGCGGTCGCGGGAAGAAGGTGCTGGTGCGGGCGACGTAGGCTGCGAAGGCTTCGGGCCGTGAGCGGCGCATATGGGCCTCCAGCAGCGGCACGCCCGACACCCGCGTTAGCAGCCAGTAGATATAGACAGGCCCGCTCAGCGCCAGCCAACCCCACAGCCAGGCGCCGCTGAGGTCGATGGCGAACACCGGCCAGGCGCACCAGCCTAGCCATTCAAAGAAATAGTTGGGGTGCCGTGACCAGGCCCACAGGCCGCGGTCGCAAACCCGTCCCCGATTGCCGGGATCGGCCTTGAAGGCGGCGAGCTGGCGGTCGGCGATCCCTTCACCGAGCAGGGCGGCCGCGAAGATCAGGCCGGCCAGGCCGTCTTGCAGTGTCAGCCCTGGCGTCGGATTGCGGGCCGCCAGCAGGAGGCTGAGCACCAGAAATGCAGCAGCGCCCGCCTGCAACATGAGGAAACCAAACATCCTGGGCTGGAAGCTCGCGCCCCATTGGTCGCGCAGGCGGGCGTAACGCGGATCCTCGCTCTCATGAGCCGCGCGGGCGGCGATGTGCAGACCCAGCCGCAGACCCCACAGGCCGATCAGGGCCGCCGTCAGCCACTGTCGGGGCGAGGGCGGGGCTCCGTCCATAGGAAACAGGGCGACGCCGACCCCCGCCGCGCCCAGACCCAGTGACCAGAAGGCGTCGGCCCAGCCGCCTTGGCCCGTGCGGCGTTGTACAATCCATGCCGCAGCCATGACGACCACCATGAACAGTGCCGCCGCGCCCCAGAGCGGCAGCAGTCGGATCATAGCCGCACGAAGGGCTGCATCAGTCGGCCCAGCCATCCTTCGAGCTGAATCTGGCCGTCCAGAGCGACGACGCAGAGGCAAGGGCCGTCCGACACCACGCGCGGCTGGTGCAGCACCTCGGGGTCGGCCTCTTCCAGATCGCCGACGTCGAACCGCTCGGTCTCGGTTGCGTATGCGCCGGACAGGACGCAGGTCAGTTCGACCCCGCCGTGGGTGTGGCGAGGCGTCTCGCGCCCCGGACCGATCTCCAGCAGGATGACCCGGCAGTCGCCGTCGCGCGGAGCGTGGACGTCCCGCACCCGCATGCCCGGCCCGATCCAGCGCCACCGACCCAGGGCGTAGCGGCGCAAGGGTTCGGGTAGTTCGGGCATGTCGTTGAGCGGCGCCGGGGCCTTTACCTCGCCCGCGTCGGTGTCGATCCGCGCCATGGCCCGCGCCAGGGCGTCGTCTGCCATGGGGGTGGGCGCCGCATCGCTCAGGAACTCGCCGCCCACGGCCTGTAGCTGGCGCACCCAGGCGTCGTTGGCGGGGCGCAGGGCCAGATGCGCGGCGACCACCACGGCCTCGGGCGGGCTGAGGTTCCCCGCGGCATAGGCGAGGAGGCGTTCCTCGGAGGGGTTGCGAAGAGCCTTCATCGGGCGGCCTCCTCGGACGGTTCGAGGATCAGGCGCAGTTTGATCATGGCGTTGCGGATACGGGATTTGACGGTGCCCAGCGGCAGGTCGAGTTGGCGGGCGATTTCGGAATGGGGGCTGTCCATGAAGAAGGCGAGGCGCAGCACCTCGACCTGATCGGGTTTGAGCCGCGACAGGGCGTCGCGAACCCGCTCGGCGTCTTCGGACAGCACCAGAAGGTCGTCAGGTCGTTCGACCGTCTGTTCCGTCAGTTCGATCTCGGGGACGGGCAGGGGGCGGGCGTCGCGGCGTAGCATATCGAGCCGCCGGTTGCGGGCGATGGTGAAGATCCAGGTGGCGGCCCGCGCCTTGCGCGCATCGAACAGGTCGGCCTTGCGCCAGACCGTCAGCATGGCGTCCTGGGCGAAGTCTTCGGCCGCGCCGGGCGTGGCGCCTGACTTGATCAGCCAAGCCTTCAGGCGGGGGGCGAAATAGCTGAACAACTGGGCGAAGGCCTCGCGGTCGCGTCTCAGCGCCACGGCCTCGATCAGCCGATCATGCACGAACGGATCGGGCGAGAGCGCGTGCAGGCTCATGCCGGACGCCCGCCGCGCAGGGGATGTGAGTGACGAAGCCTCGGCATGCATGAAGCCTAATACGCTTCGTGGAAATGTCTGGATCATTCGCAATCCGATTGCGCCGCCGGTGCGTAATCCGGACATGTCCTATCCTGCCGCTGACAGTTTGAAGATCGCCGTGATCGGCTCGGGCGTGGCCGCCCTGTCGTCGGCCTGGCTGCTGTCGCAGCGCCATAGGGTGACGATCTATGAAAAGGCGGACCGTCTGGGCGGTCATTCCAACACGGTGACGGCGGGCGTGGCGACGGGGGCTGTGCCGGTCGACACCGGCTTCATCTGCTTCAACGACGCCACCTATCCCAATCTGATCGCCCTGTTCGCGCATCTGGGGGTCGAGACGCGCGCGACCGATATGTCGTTTGCCGTGTCGCTGGACGGCGGACGGTTCGAGTACGCCGCGCCAGGCCTGTTCGCCCAACGCCGCAATGTCCTTCGCCCGCGCTTCTGGTCTATGCTGGGTGAGATCATGCGATTTTATCGCGAGGCCCCGATCGACCTGGGCGGTCTGACGGATCCCAACCTGACGCTGGGCGACTATCTGAAGCGCGAGGGGTTCAGCGAGGCCTTCCGCGATGACCACCTGCTGCCGATGGCGGCGGCGATCTGGTCCTCGCCGGCGCATACGCTGATGGACTATCCCGCCGAGGCCTTCATTCGCTTCTGTGGCAACCATGGCCTGTTGAAGCTGGTCGGGCGGCCCTTGTGGCGCACCGTCGTGGGCGGCAGCCGGGTCTATGTCGAGCGCTTGGCGCATGAAATCGACGACGTGCGGCTGAACCACGGGGTGACAGCGGTGCGGCGCACGGATCAGGGCGTCATGGTCCACGACAGTCAGGGCGGCGTCGAGCGCTTCGATCATGTCGTCATCGGCGCCCATGCCGATCAGGCCCTGGCCATGCTGGCCGAGCCGACCGCGCGGGAAAAGGAGGTGCTGGGCGCCTTCCGCTACAGCCGCAATCTGACGGTCCTGCACACCGACGCGGGCCTGATGCCGAAACGTCGCCGGGCATGGGCCAGTTGGAACTATATCGGGGCCGATGAGGGTCTGTGCGTGACCTACTGGATGAACAAGCTGCAGGGGCTGCCGGGTCAGGACCTGTTCGTCACCCTGAACCCGCCGCGTCCCCCCAGGCCGGACACCCTGCTGCGCAGCGAACTGTACGAGCATCCCATCTTCACCCCCGCCGCCATCCAGGCGCAGAAGCAGCTGTGGGGCCTGCAAGGGCAGGGCGGCGTCTGGTTCTGCGGCGCCCACTTCGGCGCGGGCTTTCATGAGGACGGCCTGCAATCGGGTCTGGCCGTGGCCGAACAACTGGGCGGCGTGCGGCGGCCGTGGTCGGTCCAGAACGAGAGCGGCCGCATTCATCTGTCGCTCGCCGCATCGAAGGTCGTGGAGCAGGCCGCGTGACCCAGGTCTCAGCCCTCTATCGCGGCGGCGTCATGCACAGACGGCTGCGGCCCCGGGCGCATCAGTTGAACTATCGCGTCTTCTGGCTGCTGCTCGATCTGGCCGAAATCGACGGGCTGGACCGACGCCTTCGCCTGTTCTCGCGCAATCGGTTCAACCTGCTGTCCTTTCATGATCGTGATCACGGCGACGGGTCGGGAACGGCGCTACGCCCTCAGATCGAAGATTTCCTCAGGCGCGCCGGGATCGACATCGGCGACGGGCCGATCCGTCTGCTGACCATGCCGCGCGTGCTGGGCTACGTCTTCAACCCGATCAGCCTCTACTACTGCCATCAGGCCGACGGACGTCTGGCGGCCATGGTCTATGAGGTGACCAGCACCTTTGGCGCGCGCCACGCCTACGTCATCCCTGTGCCGAACGTGGATCAGGCGGCGGGTCTGATCCGTCAGGGTGCGGCCAAGGCCCTCTATGTCTCGCCCTTCATGGAGATGGAGATGGATTACGCCTTCCGCGGCCACGCGCCCGGAGAGCGGCTGGATCTGACGATTGACGGTCTGGACGCCGAGGGTGTCCTGATCACCGCCGCCATGTCCGGCGAACGACGACCACTGCAGGACAGACAGTTGTGGGCGGCGGCGCTGGCCCTGCCCCTTATGACGCTCAAGGTCATGGCCGCCATTCATTGGGAGGCGCTGAAGCTGTGGCTCAAGGGCGTGCGCCTGACCCGACAGCCGCCTCCGGCCCGGGAGTCTGTCACGATCCAGCGGCGGGCGCGTGAGAGCCGTCTTGCGCGTTGATCTTTGGAAATCCCCGGGGGGCGCCGTCCTCCGCGCAAGAGTCGTCTGATCTCATGACCACCACCTTTTATGGCGAACGAAACGACAGGCGGACGGCGTCTCCGGTTTTCGCCCTGGTTATGCGCCTGCTATCCGCCAACTGGACCTGGGGGCGGCTGACCGTCGTCCTGCCCGACGGCGCGCGCCATCAGTTGACAGGCAGTGACCCCGGCCACGCCGCGGTCCTGACCATCCGCGACCCTCGGTTCGCCGCGCGCGTGCTGAAAAGCGGGGATATCGGCTTTGCAGAAGGGTACATGGCGGGCGAGTGGGACACCCCCGATCTGGCGATCCTGCTGGAGACCCTGGTCAACAACTACGACCACATCCGACGCCTGTTTGACGGCAATCCGGTGATGAACTTGGTCAACTGGCTCGGGCATCGGTTGAACCGGAACAGTCGATGCGGCTCGCGCCGGAACATCCACGCCCACTACGACCTCGGCAATGCTTTCTACGGGGCCTGGCTGGACCCTTCGATGACCTATTCGTCGGCCCGTTACGAGCGGCCGGGGCAGTCGTTGCAAGATGCGCAGCGGGCCAAGTACGTTTCTCTGGCGCGGATGATGGACCTGCAGCCGGGGCATAGCGTGCTTGAAATCGGCTGTGGCTGGGGCGGTTTCGCCGAGTTCGCGGCGCGCGAGGTCGGGGCGGTCGTCACCGGCGTCACCATCTCGCGAGAGCAACATGACTATGCGCGCCGTCGCCTGTTCGAGGCGGGGCTGGCCGAGCGTGCCGACATTCGCCTGATCGACTATCGCGATGTGGAGGGCCGGTTCGACCGCGTCGCCTCGATCGAGATGTTCGAGGCGGTCGGGCGCGAGTACTGGCCGACCTATTTCCAGAAGGTCCATGAGGTGCTGACGCCCGGCGGCCGCGCGGGCCTGCAAATCATCACCATTCAGGACGACCTGTTCGACGAGTATGACGCGCGTACAGACTTCATCCAGAAGTATGTTTTTCCCGGAGGCTGCCTGCCGTCCGAAGCGCGGATGGCGCCTGACATCTCCGGCGCGGGCCTGGTCGAGGCGGGGATCGTGCGTTTCGGCGGCGACTACGCCGAGACCCTCGCCGAATGGGCCCGACGCTTCGAAAGCGCCTGGTGCGAGATCGTCAGGACGGAGGCGAGCTTCGATGACCGCTTCCATCGCCTCTGGCGCTTCTACCTCGCCTACTGCGAGGCCGGCTTCCGGTCGGGCCGTACCGATGTGATCCAGATGGCCCTGCAGCGCGCCTGATCCTCAACCGTGGATTCCCGATGGCTTTGAGACGCGCGTCCATTCTCCTCGTCGTCGCGGCCGGCGAGCCGTCCGGCCGGTATCTGTGGCTGATGAGCCGGACGGCGAACCCCTCGGATGCGGTCAAGGCGACCATCATGACCCGCACGCCCGCGATCGACCCGGCATCTGCCGTAAATCTGATCACTCAATCCGTGCGTATTCCCCCGCAGAAGAGGGAGAGACGAGGATGGCCGGCAAGGGGTTTCGCGGGATGGGGGCGGCGGTTCTGGCCATGGCCACGGGGGCCTGCGCCAGCGGCGCCGCGCCGTCGCACACTGGCTTTCTGACGACCTACGAAGGCCTGGCGCCCAGAACGGACGTGGTGCGCGCCTCGGTCTCGCAGCGGCGGGACGAGGCCCTGGCTTCCAGCATCACCCGGCTGTGGGTGGCGCCCGCCGAGGTCTTCGGCGTCAAGGATCCAGTGCTTTCGGATGACGACAGGCGCGCGGTGATGAACGAGGTGGATCGGCAGCTCTGCTACGAATTGAGCGAGCGGTTCGAGATTTTGGAACAACCCGATCCCCAGGCCGGAACGGTGCGCGTCGGCGTCACCTATATCCGGCCGACGCATCAGGCCGGCTCGGCGGCGGCTGCCGTCGCCAACTTCTTCATCCCCGGTCCGATCAAGGTGAGGGCGCCCGGCGGCACGGGCGGCCTCGGCGCGGAGGCCGAGTTGCTGGCGCCGGACGGTCGCCAGGCCGCCGCCATTGTCTGGCGACGCGACGCCATGGTGGTGGGCACCGACAAGCCGTCGCTGTCGCGCATCGGCGATGCTCATCAACTGGCGGAGCCCCTGGGCGACATGGTAGGCGACGCCCTTGCGCCCAGTGACCGTGCGTTGCGCCCGAGACCTGACCTGGATCCCTGTCGGCGGTTCGGTCCGCGCGTACGGGTCGAAGGGATCCTCGCCGGCATCGCCACGGGCCTGTACGAACCCGGTCTGAGCGGCGGGCGGCGGGCTCCTGAAAGCGAAGCGAACAGCGACTGATCGTGTGGCTCATCAGGAGCAGCCCGGGTGAGCCCGCGCTCCTGGAAGGAGGCTGGCCGCTGCGGACAGTTGCGGGATGCCTTTGACTCAGGCGGCGACGCCGAAAAGGCGGCCACTGCCTGCTGTGACGGCAATGGCGAGCGTGCCCCAGAAACCACGCGTCACAGATCAGCCGATGGGCGCCTGATCGGGGTCTGGCCGAACGTCCCCAGGTTTCGATTTCACCCTTCAGCCAAAGCCGTTGATCCACGCCTCCAGATCCGACCAGTCATTGCGGCTGGCGAGGTCCAGGCCGACGGCTGACAGTAAATCCAGGTGAGTCTGTGATACCGAGCCCTCCCGACTAGCCGCCATGCACATCGTCAGCACCGCCTGCTGCGCCCTGCCGTCAGCGCAGAGCGCGAGTGCACGGACCTTGGCCGCCGCCAGATCCTCGGTTCTCCTGGGAGCAACAGCCTCGTCGGCAACCTAAGCAGAAGCTGCATCGGATCGCGTTCCGGTAAGGTGCTCCGACCATTTGACGAGAGCGCAGCGCTTCTCCGGTATATAGGTGTGACGGTCATAGACGGCCGTGACTGCGGCGCCCTCTTTTGGGGTATGGCCGAGAACGAGCCCGACAATGAAACGGGTGACGCCGTAGCGCCCCGTCAAGGTGGTCGCACCCGTTCGCCGGACATCGTGAGGCGATCGGAGCGGTAGTTTTCTACGCTCGAAGATGCGGGAAAAGGTTCGCGTGATCGCCTGCTCGTCAATGCATTGATCGGCGACGCGCGGGGAGGGGAAAACGAAGGGGCTGTCGGGATCGAGCGCAAACGCCGCCGCAAGCACGGACAGAGCCTGAGGGCTCAAGGGGACGACGTGCTGATGATTGGCCTTGGCCCGGTTCGCCGGGATCACCCAGAGCGCGGCGTCCAGGTCGAACTCTGACTTGCGCGCACCCGCGACTTCATTGCGGCGCGTCAGGGTGAGCATGAGCAACTGGATAGCGAGCGCCATTACGGGCTCCGGCCGTGCTGCAAGGCCTATGTTGAGGTAGCCCGGCGGCCGCGGCTGTACGCCGTCCCGCGCAATGTCCCAGACCAGCCTCAGTCCGGCGTCGTCCAGCATCCGGTCGCGGGAAACCAGGGCCAAAGGTCGAGCAAGCCCGACCACGGGGTTGGCGTCGACCATCTCTTCCTGAACACAGAAGGCCATGACGCTGTGAAGAAGCCCGCCAATCGAAGCCGCGCTGGCGGCGGAGAGGCGCCGCTCGGTCACGAGCGAACGCATGAAGGTCTTGACCTCCGCGCGCTTCAAATTGCGTGGCTCAGTCGTGCCGAGGGAAGACGAGATATGACGCTTCCAAAGGTGGCGCTCGTTGGCGATCGTTCGAGGGCGTTTAGGTCTTCGGCGGCCGCCATGCAGACCCAACTCCGCTGCAGCCCAGTAGGTCTGCGCGACTTCGTCTAAAGGTTCCTGCGGCGGGGCAGGAAGCTGGGCGGCGGCGCGCGCCGCTACGGGGTCGACGCCCTTGAGAAGTTCCAACCTGAGTTCCGTCGCCTTTTGCCGGGCGTCGGCGAGCGACACTTCCGGATAGTCGCCGAGGATCACACGCCGTCGAGGTCCGTCTTTGATCGCGAATCGCACCTCGAACTGCTTCAGGCCCGACGGCCATACTCTGACGCTGAGGCCTCGCGCGCCAGAAACCCGGCGCTCGAATCGACACTCGAGCGGCTTTAGGCCGGCGATCTGGCGATCGGTCGTGATGATGACCTGGCTTGGCATCGCAGCAGCGTCCTGAGCAAATCAGACGCCGCCAGCCTACCATCTAGGGGGGCAATAGGGGGGCAGTTGGTGCAAGATTCGATGCAAACCGGTGCACAGGCGTGCAAATGCCAACTTCAATATATTCAGGAACTTAGGACTATATTGTAATGCGATGAAACACCCTGAAATGGCATTCGGGGCGATTTACACCGAGAGGGTCGGCGGTTCGAACCCGTCGCCGCCTACCATCACCAAAAAGGCCGCCGGGCGAACTCGGCGGCCTTTTTGCTGCTCGGTCGAAACCTGATCAGAACTTGAAGCTGGCCCGCAGAAGCAGGGTGTAGCGGACATAGTCCTCGAGCAGTTCGGCGTCGCCGGTGATTGAGAGCAAGCCCAGATCATTGCCTACGTTCAGGCGGAAGCCAAGGATGGGGCCGCCGCCTTCGATGCTAGCGGGATCCAGGGTGAAGGCGTCGCCGCCGGAGGCGAAGCGGGCGATGGTCGAGCCAGCGTCGACCGAGAAGTTCTGGCGCCAACCGGCGCGGAGTTCAGGGCGAATCCAGCCGTCCTTGCCGAAGCCGTAGCCGATGTTCACGGCGGCGACGCCGGAGAACATGTGGCCGTCGCGTTCATCGATCTCGAGGTCGAAGCCGTCGCCGCCGCCTTTTTCAGTGCGGGCGTCTTCGCTCAGCGAGAAATACTCGCCGTAGATTTCGGGACGGATGTTCAAACGGCCGAAGTGGCGCTCGTAGGAGGCGCCGCCGGCTGCGGCCAGGGTGAAGCCGTGCCAGTCGGATTCATTCTTCAGGTTGAGCCCGTCGGCGACCAGCTTGCGGGTCGCGTTGAACGAGGCGTAGCCGCCAGCAGCGCGCGCCCATGTCGTCCAATATTGCCCCTGAGCCCGCCAGTAGAGGCCCAGCTCAAGCAGGTTGGCCGACAGGACCTCTTCTGCCGCAGCTTCGGGATCTTCCAGGTCCGACGAGGTGAAGGCGACAGAAAGCCCGACAGCCCCCATGCTGGTGCCGCGTTCTACACCGCCAGCGAGACCGAAGCCTTCCGAGCGGAAGCCGTAGGAGTCTGTCTTATCCTTGTCGGCGTAGAAGTTGATCTCCTGCACCCAGGCGCTGGTCTCGCCCGGGGTTGCTGAGGCGTTGCGGCCGGTCAGCGCGCGGGTGACGGCGTCAACGCCGCTGGCCAGGGAGAGCAGGGGGCCGCCCGAGTGATCAGGCAGCATCTGTTCGTAAAGGTTGAAGAAATCGTCTCGGCCTGTTTGTCCCAGGACGGCGTTCCGAATCGCTTCGTTCTTGTCGAGCGCCGCATAGATCGAATCATAGGCCGCCGCCTCGACATCGATCATGCCGGCTTCCTCGGCGGTGCGACGGCGGGCATCGACATAGACTTCGCCGGCCGCGATATCAGCGCCAGCCTTGACCACAAAGGCGTAGGGAGAGTTGGCCTGCACGGCGTCAGCGTCGATAGCGCCGACGTTGAGGGTATTGGCGTCGATGATGGTGAACCGGGTGGGGTCTTGCAGCAGGGAATTGAAACGAACGCCCAGTCCTGCGCCTGCCGCCAGATTGGCCGTTCCATCGACCTTGAAGCCGCTGTTCCCGCCTGCAGCAGGGTCGAGCGTAACGATCAGGTCTCCGTCAGCGCCGATGTTGAGATTGCTGATGGTGGTTACGCCGCTCTGGCGAGCGTCGAGCGTACCCTTTGAAATATCGATATCCAGCAAGCCGTCGGTGTTGCTGATAGCGCCGCGCACGATCGCACCGCCCGAAATCGATAGACGATCCGCGCCCGCGCCGAACGAAATGTCGCCCTGAACCACGCCGTTTTGAATGTCGAGGAGGTCGGCGCCCGATCCCAGCTTGATGTCGCCGTAAGTCGTGGGTTCGCGCGAATTCGGGACACCGTCGCCGTCCGTATCCGGGTCGGACGTCGTCGCCGTACCGGCAATGCCTTTCTGGGTGTAGGTGAAGCCAGAAGTGTTGGCGCTGACATCGATTGCCGTCGCCTTGCCGGTGATCGGATCGCCGGCGTCGTTCGGCGAAACATTGGCCTGGATGGAGCGAGTGTTCGTGATCGACGTCAGGCTGCCGCTCAGGTCGGCGATAGCGGTCGTGTTGCCCGTGCCGCCCCCCGTCGTTGCGGAGATCGTTCCGTCGTTGTCGATCGAGGCGACATTGGCGCCGGCTTCGATGCGGATGGCCGTGATCTGATCGGCGGCGTCAGTCGCGGCGGCCGCGCTGATGGTGCCCGTGTTGATCAGGGTCGGCGTGCTGGCGCCCTGGGCGAAGCGGATGGCGGTGGCGTCTGCGTTGTTGGCGAGAACGGCGACCGAGCCTTCGTTCCGGACGCCGCCCTCGATAGTCACCGCCTGGCCGCCGGCGACGCCAAACTGCAGACCTGTGGATGCAACGTCGTCATAGACGCCGATGCCGAAAATTTCGCCGCGGTTCACAAAGCCGTAGGCGTTGGATCCGGCGCCTGCGACGCCAAGATTGACGGTATTGTCCGTCGAGCCGATGACCACGGCCGGGGCGCCGCCATAGGAGGTGATCTTGGCGGCGGTTTCATTGGCGTCGGGAAGGCCATCGCCGTCGCGATCCGGGTCTTCACGATTCTTGACGCCGTCGCCGTCATCGTCCTCATCGCCGTTCTTGACGCTGTCGCCGTCGTCGTCGCCTTCAATACCCGCCGAGCCATAGGAGGGGGCGGCGTCGAACAGCACGCCTTTGGACGCGTTGGCCGTAATGCTCACCGCCGGACCGCCTTGCAGCAGATCGTCGGCGTCGAGGTTCTCGAGGAAGAGTGTTTCGGTTGGAACCGTGCCGCTGGTCGGCTTGTTCGCGGGACGGGTGGTGTAGCGGTAGCCGGTGGCCGTGACGGTTCCCTGGAAGTTCAGCCGACCATCGACGTCTCCGTCCACGGCGATCCCGACTGCGTTCTCTCCACGCGCCGACACCGACCCAAGGATGTTGACGTCGCCCGTCACCGGGCCTGAAATGCTGATGCCACGGGTGTCATTGCCCGTGACGGTGATCGTCCCGAAGCTGGTTAGCTTGCCCTCCAGAGGCGCTTCGAGCGAGAGGCCGTAGGAATTGTTGCCCTCAACCAGAATCGAGCCGCTGGATTCGACGAGGATATCGCCTGCTTTCGGGCTCGATCCGATGACGCGTACGCCATAGCGATTCTGGCCCGAGGCGAAGGGGCCGTCGGGGTCACCGTCTTTGTCTGTGTCGGTGTATTCGTCGATATCGTCCGTGAGGGAGATCGTGCCGCCGATGGTGATCGCACCGGTCGTTCCGCCTTGCGCCAAGACGCCGACTGATCCGTCCGCCGCCTTGGCCATCGAGATCGAGGAGCCGTTGTCCATATCCAGGCTATTGCTGGAATCGACGGTTACTGCGGCGCCGCTTGTGACGGAAACCGATCCTCCGCTGGAGATTCGGATATTGTCCGCGGCCGTGCCGGTTGCATTGGACGTCGTGATCGGCGTGGTCCGAGCCGTTGAAATCACGGTCTCCGACGTGGTCTGAGCCTGAGCGCCAGCGGCAACCATCAAGGGGGCGATCGCCACTGCGGTCGCAAGCAGAATACGCATTAGTTAGAAACCCCTCGTGGACACACGCGCAAGGACGCCAGCCGCCCCTCTATCAGGCTCGGCGACACCATGCCCCAAGTTTCTCGAATTTGAGGCGAATGCAAGGCCGTGCGTAACGCCGGCAAGGTGAACGGTACATGAAAACCTACGTTTCGCAGGGATGCAGCGCCGTTGATGAAAATGGATGCTTGAGCGGAGCAGTTTCCGGCGCTAGGGGCGATTCATGGTGAGTTCCAAACGTGCGCGTCGCAATCAAGGCCGAGCTAGTCGCATTGCGGCGTCAAGTTCTGGAAGGGCACATTCCATGAGCATGAATGACATCGACGTTCAGGAAAGCGAGCTGCGGCTTTTCCCTGGGTTGGATGAGGAAGTCGCCGAAACGCTCCGCCTGCTGAAAGCCTCTACGGTCGACCCGCGTCCGAGGCTGGTGGACACCACCATGTTGTTTGCGCCCCGCTCGGGCGGGGTGAAACGCTACCTGCTCTCGAAGAAGACCTGGCTCGAGGCAAACCGGCCCTCGGTGGCTCATACCCTGGTGGTGCCGGGCGCCAAGCATAAGGCGGGCGTTGACGGTATCGTCCAACTCCATGCCGCCAAGCTGCCTTTCGGCGACGGCTATCGCTGGCCCAGTTCGGTGCGGCGCTGGGGCGCCTGGGTGGCCTCCATGAACCCGGCGGTCATCGAAGCGGGCGATCCCTATACGCCGGGGCAGGGCGCGCTCGAGGCTGGGCAACGGGCAGGGTGCCCGGTCGTCGGGTTCTGCCACTCGGACCCGGCCGGATTGGCTGCGCTGCATTTCGGCGAATGGGCCAAGAAGCCGGTAGAGAAACGCTGGGCGAGGCTGTTTTCCCAGTTCGACCGCGTGGTTTCGCCCAGCCGCTTTATCGCCCGCCGCCTCGAAGAAGCGGGGGTGGGCGACATTGTGATCCGTCCCCTGGGGGTCGAGGTCGATACTTTCCGGCCCGATCGCCGCGATCGCGAATGGCTGCTGAAGAAGTTGGGCCTGGGGGCCGATGCGCGCCTGCTATGCTTCGCAGGGCGGCCGGCCAAGGAGAAGAATGTCGATGTCCTGATTGATGCGGTTCAGCGCCTGGGCGCGCCGTACCATCTGGTGTTGGTCGGGGCGGGGGCTGGCATGCCTCCGGAGGATCGCGTCATTTCTCTGCCCTATGAGAAGGACCCCAAGGCAGTGGCGCGGATCATCGCAAGCTGCGACGCCTTTGTTCACGCCAACGATAAGGAGCCGTTCGGCCTGATCGTGCTGGAGGCCATGGCATGCGGGAGGCCGGTCGTGGGCGTTGATGCCGGCGGGGTCGCCGAGACGGTTGATTCGAGCGTGGGGCAGTTGGCAGTTTCTGCCGATCCGGCGGATTACGCCGAAGCCATTGAAGCTCTGTTCGAGCGGGATATCGAGGCTCTGGGCCAAGCGGCCCGCACGAAGATGGTTGAGCAGTTCGCCTGGAATCGTGTTTTCGAGGATCTCGCGACGCTTTACGGCGAGTTGAGCGGTCGCTCGGAATTCCTGATGCCGCAGGACGTCGCCCCGCTAAACTAGGTCCGTCTAAAACGGGGCCAGTCAGTTGCACGATTGGGCTGCAACTCAGGTGGTCGAGCCTTGATCAGGACGCCAGCAGGGCCAGCAGGGCGAAGCTGGCCAGCCAGTGCTCGCCCATATAGTCGCCGGTGACGTGGGGCAGGGCGGCGTCGAGGTGAACAGCCGCCGCCTTTCTCCCGACGGTGCGGCGGGGGTCGGCGTCCGGCAGAGCGGCGACGATTTCGCGCCAGCACCAGCCTCGGCTCAGATTCAACCCGTCCAGATGGGCGATCTTGCCGTCCGTGCGGTCGCTGACGCGGGCGGGGGCCAGCAGGGTGGCTGGCTGACCTTCGGTCAGGCGCGGCAGGAAGGCGTCAAACCAGCCGCGGAACTCGGCCCCGGGCAGGACGCGCCGCATCAGCACCACCTCCATCAGGGCCGGCGACAGGAACTCGTCTTGCGACGGCTCCCAGGCCTGACAGTCGCGATCCTCGGCGTGCCAGCGCAGGGCGGCCGCGCGACAGGCTGCGGCCAGATCGGCGTCGTGGGCCTCGGCGTAGTCCAGCGTCAGCCGCAGGGCGAAGGCCGTGTTGTAATGCGTCCCGACGCGCACCGGATAATCGGCCAGCGGCAGGAAGGCCTTGAAGCGTTCGGCAAAAATCTGCGCCAGCGGGCGCAGGATCTCGGCCCAGCCGCGGCCTTCGGGCGTGTCGTGACGCTCCAGCTCGGCGGACAGCATCAGCAGCCAGGCCCAGCCGTAGGGACGCTCGAAGCCTCTGGCTTCGGGCCGCGCCAGATAGGCGGCCTCGCCCGCGAGCTTTTCAGCCGTGAACAGGTCGTCGGCCAGGGCGCGGATTTGCGCCGCTTCGGCCATGTCGGGATGCTGGCGATAGAGGGTGAACAGTGTCCACCAGCCGTGGACACAGGAATGCCAGTCGAAGCTGCCGAAGAAGATCGGGTGCATGTCTCGCGGGGTGCGGGCGTCCTGCGGTCCCGTCAGCACATGCATGATGTGGTTCGGGTATTCCCGCGTTACATGGCCGAGCGCCGTGGCGGCGAAGCGGGAGGCGAGAACAGCGTCGATCTGGGTCATGTCAGAACCTGAAGGCCAGGAAGTACATCAGCAGCATATTGGCCACGAGCATGATGGCGGCCGTGGGGATCTGGGCGCGGATGACGCCGTTCAAAGGCGAATTGCGGTCGGGTAGTTCCAGCAGGTTGGCCGGCACCACGTTGAAGTTGGCCGCCATGGGCGTCATCAGGGTTCCGCAGAAGCCGGCCAACATGCCAATGGCGCAGACGATGGCCGGATCGCCGCCGAACTGATGCACCACGATGGGCAGGCCGATGGCGGCGGTCATGACGGGGAAGGCGGCAAACGCATTGCCCATGATGATGGTGAACAGGGCCATGCCCGCGCAGTAGGCGAAGACGGCCAGGAAGGCCGAGGTCATGGGGATGACCCGCGCGATCAGGTCGCCCACCACCTGCCCGACATCGGCGGCCAGAAACACCGCGCCCAGCGAGGCCAGCATCTGCGGCAGAAGCGCGGCCCAGCCGATGGAGTCCATCAGGCGGCGCCCTTCCTGCACTGGGGCCATAACTGGAGGGCGGAACCAGACCATGGCCGCGACCAGGGCCACGACGCAGCCCAGACCCAGCGAGATCAGCGTCGTCTGCACCGGCGAAATCAACCAGGCCCCGGCGGGGGTGTGCTTGGCCAGCAAGGTGCCGCCGACGGCCACCAGAGGCACCATCAAGGCAGGGACGAACAGGGCGTTCTTCCAGCGCGCGGCGCCGGCCTGGCGCTGTTCGGAGGTGGTGGTGGCGGGCTCGCCGACGCCCAGCTTGCCCGAGGCTCCGATGACCACCAGGGCGATGACCAGCAGGCCGTTGCCCAGACCGCCCAGCCAGGAGCCGAAGAGCATCGACAGGGCGATCAGGCCCCAGAACAGGGCGCTGCGGAACCGCGTCGGGTTCAGCGGATCACGCAGGCTGAGGATGGAGAAGGCTGCGAACATCAGCCCCGTGGCGATATAGGCGTGCTCCAGCGTGATCATTGGCCCGTCTCCGATGCGTCATCGGCGACATCCGGCGCGGCCATGTCCTTCTTCACCTGCCGGTCAAACATCACCAGCCGCGCGCCGTGGACGATGAAGGCGATGATGGCGGTGGGGATGGCCCACAGGGAGACGTGCAGGGCCTCGACCCGGATGCCCGCCTGTTCCAGGAAGCCGACGATCAGGACGATGGAGCCGATGGCGATGAAGATGTCCTCGCCGAAAAACAGTCCGATATTGTCGGTGCCCGCCGCCATGCCGCGAATGCGGAAACGGGCCTTGTCAGTTAGGGGGCCATGCTGGGTCTCGGCGGCGCCCTCGGCCATGGGGGCGATCAGGGGGCGGACCATCTGCGGGTGACCGCCCAGTGAGGTCAGCCCCAGGGCCGAGGTCGCCTGACGCACCAGCAGATAGATCAGCATCAGCCGTCCGGCCGTCGCCGCCTTGACCTTGGTGACCAGATCACGCGCGCGTTCCTGCAGTCCCGCGCGTTCCAGCAGGCCGATCACTGGCAGCACCAGCCAGGTGATGTGGAAGTAGCGGTTGTCGTTGAAGGCCTGACCAAAGCGCGCAATCGTGTCGATCCCGGCGGTCAGCAGACCCTGCGCATCCACGCCCGGACCGACTGCCGCCAGCACCCCGGTGGCGATCGCGGCGACCAGAATGACCACCAACGGATTGATCCGGGCGACAAAGCCCCCGACCACGATCAGTATCCCAAAAAGCACCAGCATGGTTCGTCCTCCCCGACGAAGGGTTGCGCGGTTCGGTCGGCTCAGGAAGCGTCTTTTGCGCCGAAGCCGCCGCCGCCGGGCGTCTCGATGACAAAGACGTCGCCGGGGTGCATGGCGACCTCGGCGGTGGCGGCCAGAGCCTCGACCGCGCCGTCCGCCCGCTCGACCTGGTTGATCCCGACCGCGCCGGGTTCGCCGCCGGCGACGCCGAATGGCGGCACGCGGCGGTGGTTGGACAGGATGGCCGCGGTCATAGGCTCCAGGAAGCGCACGCGCCGCACCGTCCCGTCGCCGCCATGCCAACGCCCGTTGCCGCCCGAGCCGCGCCGGATCGAAAATTCTTCGAGCAGGACGGGGTAGCGGGTTTCCAGCACCTCGGGGTCAGTCAGGCGGCTGTTGGTCATGTGGGTCTGGACCGCGCTGGTCCCAGCAAAGTCCGGCCCTGCGCCCGATCCCCCGGCGATGGTCTCGTAATACTGACGCGCCTCGTCGCCGAAGGTGAAGTTGTTCATCGTCCCCTGGCTGGAGGCCAGGACGCCCAGCGCGCCGTACAGCGTATCCACCACGGCCTGACTGGCCTCGACATTGCCCGCCACGACCGCCGCCGGATAGCGTGGGTTGAGCATCGAGCCTTCCGGCACGATCAGTTCGATGGGCTTCAGACAGCCTTCGTTCAGCGGAATAGCGTCGTCCACCAGGGTGCGGAAGACATAGAGGGTGGCCGCCCGTGCAATCGACAGCGGCGCGTTGAAATTGGTCGGCAGTTGGTCGCTGGTGCCGGTGAAGTCCACGACCGCGCTACGGTTGGCGACGTCCACGTCGATGCGGACGCGGATGACGGCGCCGTCATCCATCTCATAGGCGAAGGCGCCGGGTTTCAGGGCGGCGATGGCGCGACGGACGGCCTCTTCGGCGTTGTCCTGAACGTGTCCCATGTAGGCGGAGACGACGGTGCGTCCGAACTCGCCGGTCATGCGGATCAGTTCATCGGCGCCGCGCGTGCAGGCGGCGACCTGGGCCTTCAGGTCGGCCAGGTTTTGGTCGACGTTGCGCGACGGCCAGGGACCGGAGGCGAACAACGCGCGGGTCTCGGTCTCGCAAAGCGTGCCGGCATCCACCAGCAGGAAGTCGTCGATCAGCACGCCTTCTTCGTCCACGCTGCGCGACGAGGCGGGCATGGAGCCGGGCGTGATCCCGCCTACGTCGGCATGGTGGCCGCGGGCGGCGACGAAGAAGGCGGGGACGTCGTCGCTGTCCAGAAACACCGGCATGATGACAGTGATGTCGGGCAGGTGGGTGCCGCCGTTGTAGGGGGCGTTCAGCATATAGACGTCGCCCGGCTTCATGCCGCGCCCGTCAGCCGCGTCGCTGCGCGAGGTGATGACCGTGCGGATGCTTTCGCCCATCGAACCCAGGTGGACCGGGATGTGCGGGGCGTTGGCGATCAGGGCGCCACCTGCGTCGAAGACGGCGCAGGAGAAGTCCAGACGCTCCTTGATGTTCACCGAATAGGCGGTGGCGCGCAGGGCCTCGCCCATCTGCTCGGCGCAGGCCATGAAGCGGCTGTTGAACACCTCCAGCATGATGGGATCGACGTCCGTGCCGATGGCGGTGCGGGCGGGCAGGGCGACGACCCGTTGCAGCAGCAGGTTGGCCGCGGCATCGACCGAGGCGCGCCAGCCCGGTTCGACCACGGTGGTGCCGGTGTCTTCCAGCAGGATGGCGGGGCCGTCCACGGCGACGCCGGGCGTCAGCACGTCGCGGTGATAGACGGGCGTGTCGCGGTCCTGGCCGGCCATGCGGACGGTCAACTGCACGACGGCGGTCAGTTCGGCGTTGCTGGCCGCGAGCGGCGACGTCGGGGCCTGATCCGAACGGCCGACGGCCTCGACCTCCAGCGTCTCGACCACCAGGGCCTTGCCGTCGGCGAAG
Organism: Brevundimonas sp.; assembly: GCF_032055285.1. Lineage (GTDB taxonomy): Bacteria > Pseudomonadota > Alphaproteobacteria > Caulobacterales > Caulobacteraceae > Brevundimonas. The sequence goes on along the minus strand of NZ_DAMBRE010000004.1, from coordinate 5,265 downwards.
AAGCCGAATCGGCGGCGGTGCATCTCTTCGAACGCGGCTGCCATCTCGGCGGCTGGACCGAACGGAACAACCAGCGGCGTGTCCGATCCGGCGAACTTGATCTCTGCGCGGGCCATGGTTGAGATGGCGTCGGCGACGAAGCCTTGGGCCTCCAGAACGGCGCGGGCTGCGCTGGCCAGTTCAGCGACGCGGTTGGCCAGCCCGGTGTCCTGATCGGCGCCCAGCGGCGCGGCGACGGTCGTCTGGCGGATGGCGCGCACCTCGGCCAGACCCATGCCATAGGCCGACAGCACCCCCGCGAACGGGTGCAGCAGCACTTGGGTCATGCCCAGGGCGTCGGCCACCAGACAGGCGTGCTGCCCGCCCGCGCCGCCGAAGCAGTTCAGCACATAGCGGGTGACGTCATAGCCGCGCTGGATCGATATGGAGCGGATCGCCTCGGCCATGTTCTGCACGGCGATGGTGACGAAGCCTTCAGCCAGGTCGCCCGGCGTGACCGCGCGGCCGGTCGCCGCTGCGACTGCAGCCGCCATCGCTTCGAACTTGGCGCGAACCGCCTCGACGTCCAGCGGTTGATCGGCGTGGGGGCCGAAGACGGCGGGGAAGAAGTCGGGGCTCAGCTTGCCCAGCATGACGTTGCAGTCGGTCACCGTCAGCGGCCCGCCGCGACGATAGGCGGCGGGTCCTGGCACGGCCCCGGCGGACTCCGGCCCGACCCTGAGACGCCCGCCGTCGAAGCGGCAGATGGAGCCGCCGCCTGCCGCCACGGTGTGGATGCTCAACATGGGCGCCCGCAGGCGCACCCCCGCCACCACCGCGTCCGAGGTCCGCTCATAGTCTCCCGCGAAGTGGGAGACGTCGGTAGAGGTGCCGCCCATGTCGAAACCGATGACGCGGTCGAAGCCGGCGGCTTTCGCCGTCTCGGCCATCGCCACCACACCACCCGCCGGTCCCGACAGGATGGCGTCCTTGCCGCGGAAGGCGTCGGCCGCCGTCAGCCCGCCGGACGACTGCATGAACTGCAAGGGTGTGGCCTCGCCCAGCTCGGCCCCGACCCGGTCCACATAGGCCCGCAGGATGGGCGACAGATAGGCGTCCGCGACCGTGGTGTCGCCACGCCCGATCAGCTTGATCAGGGCGCCGACCTCGTGACTGACCGACACCTGTTCAAAGCCGACCTCGCGCGCGATCTGGGCCAGCCGTTTCTCATGGGTGGTGAAACGCCAGCCGTGGACCAGGACGATGGCGACGGCGCGCAGGCCTGCGGCGTGAGCTGCGGCGAAGTCTGCCCGCGCCTTGGCTTCGTCCATCGGCCGATCCAGCCCGCCGTCGGCAGTCACGCGCTCGTCTATCTCGACGACGCGGTCATAGAGCTGATCGTTCAGCACGATGTGACGCACGAACAGTTCGGGGCGCGCCTGCCAGCCGATCCTCAGGGCGTCGCCGAAACCCGCCGTGATGGCCAACAGGGTCGGCTCGCCCTTGCGTTCCAGCAGGGCGTTGGTCGCCACCGTAGTGCCCATCCGCACCTCGTCGACCAGACTCTCGGCCAGAGGGGCGGGCGCGGTGCTGTCAGTCTAACGCTAAAGGTGCTCCACTTCGAAGGCTGCAAGCCATTGGTGGAGAAGGTGTTTTATGAAACCGCTATCGTTTAAGCGACACCGCTTTCCAGGCGAAGTGATCCGTCATGCCGTGTGGTTGTACTTTCGCTTCAATCTTAGCTTCCGCGACGTCGAGGAACTGATGGCGCAACGCGGAATTGACGTCAGCTACGAAACGATCCGGTGCTGGACGATCAAGTTCGGGCCTCTGATTGCACGGCGGCTCAAGAAGCGGAGAGTGCCTCCGACAGGCCGTTGGCATCTCGATGAAATGGTCTGCAAGATCGGAGGACGGCGCATGTATCTGTGGCGCGCAGTCGACGACGAAGGCGAGGTTTTAGACGTCGTTGTCCAGCGCCAGCGGGACACAGAGGCGGCTTTGAAGCTGATCAGACGTCTTTTGCGCAATCAACCGGTCGAGCCAGAAACCATCACGACGGACGGGTTGGCCTCGTACTGTGCGGCACTCGATCAGTTGGAACTGCGCCATCTGCATCGCCCTGGCAGGCTTCGTGACAACAACCGCGTTGAGAACTCACATCTGCCGATCCGACGACGGGAGCGGCAGCATCAGAGGTTCAAATCCCAAGCCTCAGCCCAGAGATTTCTCACCACCCACGCCGCGATCTACAACACCTTCAACTTCCAGCGCCATTTGATCAGCAGACCCACACTTCGTTGCTTTCGCGCTGAAGCGAATGCCGCGTGGGAGGCGGCCGTGGTCTGAAAATGAGCAGGGTAGGGATCTTTCGACTTCGCTCAGTTAACATGACAGCACCCCTGAGCCTAAGAGCTGCTCAAACAGGTCGGAAACCACTTAAGACCTGCTCAGCTCAAGGGTGCCACCACCGTCACGCGCGACGACGGCTCCCCCAGAAGGCTTTCACCGCGAAAAGGACGAAAGCACCCACGCCGACGGCGAACACCACGTCGCCCGGTACCCGTGCCCAGACCAGCCCCTCCATGATCGGATGGTGCATCAGTTCGGCCGAGCGTGCGGCGGCGTAGTTTTCGTTGAACGACACATAGGTCTGCCAGAGGCCCTGGGGCAGCAGCGACAGGAAAGTCATCATCGCCAGGCCGATGTTCAGGCACCAGAAGGCGATAGACAGCAGGCGCTGGTTCCAGATGCGGGGATTGGTCAGACCGCGCATGCAATAGAGCACCAGACCCAGGCCCAGCATGCCATAGACGCCGAACAGGGCGGCATGGCCGTGGCTGGCCGTCGTGTTCAGCCCTTGCATGTAATAGAGGGCGATCGGTGTGTTGATCAGGAAGCCCAAGAGGCCCGCCCCGACCAGGTTCCAGAACAGGACGGCGGCGAAGAAGCGGAAGGGCCAGTGATAGACCTCTTCCCACTCGTTCTGGCCCTCCAGCTTGGAGCGGTTGTAAGCCTCGAAGCCGACGACCGCGAGCGGGACCACTTCCAGCGCCGACAGCACCGAACCTAGCGCGATGACGCCGATCGGCGTACCGCTGAAATACAGGTGGTGGAAGGTGCCGAGCACGCCTCCGCTGAGGAAGACGATGGTGGCGACCAGAACCGCCGTAGCGGCCACGGAGGGGCGAACCAGCCCCATACGCACCAGCAACGCCGAGACGATGGCGGTCGCGAAAACCTCGAACACGCCCTCGACCCACAGGTGGACCACCCACCAGCGCCAGTATTCCATGATCGAGATGTGGGTCTTCTCGCCCCACATCAGGCTGGCGCCAAACAGCAGACCGATTGCCACGGTTGAGATGGCCACCAGCAGGATCAGAGACACGCCGCCCTTGCGCCGCAGCAGAGGCCACAAACCGCGAAGGACCAGAAGCACCCACAGCATCAAGCCGATGAAGAGGTAGATCTGCCAGAAGCGGCCAAGGTCGGTGTATTCGTAACCCTGATGCCCGAACCAGAAATTGGCGGTCAGGTTGCGGAAGAAGCCGTTGACAGCTGCCCATTGTCCGGCGAATGAGCCGACGACAATGACGAGCAGGCTGACGAACAGGAAGTTGACACCCCAGACCTGGAACTTCGGATCCTTGCCCGACAACAGCGGCGCGACATAGAGGCCGGCGGCGAGCCAGGCGACGGCGATCCACAACACAGCCAGTTGCGTGTGCCAGGTGCGGGTCACGGCATAGGGGAGGTATTCGGCGAAGGGCAGGCCGTAAAGGCCCTGTCCCTCGACCTGATAGTGGGCGGTAACGATGCCCAACAGAACCTGTGCGCCGAACATGGCGAGGACCAGCCAGAAATATTTGGCCGTGGCGCGCATCGAGGGCGTCAGCGTCAGCTTGTCCATGAAATCGAAGGTGGCGAAGCCGCCGTCTGGCGTGCTGTCGGCGCGCCAGACGTCGAACTCGCGCGCATAGAACCAGACCAGCGCGCCGATACCGCCCAGAAGGACGAGAATCGAGATGAGCGACCACAGCAGGATGGTGGCTGTCGGTTGATTTCCGACTAGAGGCTCGTGCGGCCAGTTGCTGGTGTAGGTGATGGTCTTGCCGGGGCGCTCTGTCGAGGCCGCCCAGGAGGTCCAAAAGTAGAATGCCGCGACCGCATGGGCGTCGGCGTCCGAGAGGCGCGTGTGGACCGGGAAGGCGTAGTCGACGCGCAGCTTCTGCGCCTCGGGGGTGCGCGCCTGATAAAGATCGCGGAAGTGGTTCTGAACCACGGCTATGGCAGCGGCGCGCTCAGGCGTGACCGTTACGGTACCCGTGGCCGGATCATAGGTGTTGCGCCGCATGTCGATGCGCAGCTCGGCCTCGTCAGCGGCTTGTTCTCGTAGCGTTAGACTGGCGAAGGAAGAAGAGCCTTCGGCGCGGGCGCGTATGTCCAGAAGGGCGCTGGCCTCGCGGTGCAGCCAGTCGGCGCTCCAGTCGGGGGCCAGATAACCGCCGTGTCCCCAGATCGAGCCCTGCTGCATGCCGCCCATGGCCTGCCAGACGTTCTGCCCTCTCTGGATGTCGTCCAGAGTATAAAGGGTCTGGCCTTGCGTTGTCTGAACCCGCTCGGGGATCGGCGGGGCCGCGTGATAGATCTCGCGCCCGAACCACAGCAGGGTTCCAAACATCACAAACATGCTGACGGCGAGGATCAGCCACAGCCGCTTTAGCGTGAAAAGGTGCGCGTACGTAGCCATGATGTCCCCCGATTCTCAATCATGTATCATCGTATATAACATAATTTCGCATACATTCATGTCGATCTAAGTGTTTACGGCTAGACCCGCGCGTTACGGCCAGACCTAAACCGACCCATGAAATGCTGCGGCCCCCATCGCCAGGAAGAGTCCGAATACCAGCCAGTCGTGAAGCACATGGGTGATCGTCGACGACCATATGCTCTTGGTGATGAGAAACGGGGCCGTCAGCACTAGGCTCAGGACTCATAGCCAAAAGAGCACTGTAGCGGCGAGGGCTATGGCGGAGAGGAAGACGTTCGGGCACCGATCATAACGCGTGGCAACGCGTCGCCAGTCTTTCAGGCGACCGAACATGATTTCGATGCGGTTTGACGCGACCCCCTGAAACTCCTCCAGGAATAGTTAGAGTCCGCCCTAACGTGATCCGCCCCCGTTTTCTGGAGCACCCGAGGCTAGAGTTTTCCGGCCCGAGTCAGGGTGACAGGCTGGCTATGTCACCCGGATTCATCAGCGTGATCGGCGTCTTGTTG
>NZ_DAMBRE010000003.1:172240-402367 GCF_032055285.1 Brevundimonas sp. | reverse complement strand
GCCGATAGCTCGGCCTACCAGCAGGTCGGCACGAGGAATCCTGTCGGGTGCGCCATCTCCTCCCTGTCATCCTGAAGTCAGAAGGTCGCGGCAAGCTCGCCGCTGGCCGGCAGTCGAAGGGTCCGGACCTCTGAGGCGAAGCGGAGGCGCGTCTCGGCGCCGGCCGGGCCGCGCAAGAGGGTGCGTGTCGGACGTCCCTGATCCCACTCGACGTCCAGCGTCAGCCCGCCGCGCGCCCGGACGCCTTTCAGCCAGCCCTTGGGCCAGGCCGAAGGCAGGGCTGGCAGAATCTCGATCTCGCCGGGGCGCGACTGGACGATCATCTCGGCCATGCCATTGGTTCCGCCGAAATTGCCGTCGATCTGGAAGGGCGGGTGGGCGTCGAACAGGTTGGGGTAGGTGCGCTCCGGGCTCAGCAGCAGCTTGAGCACCTGATGCGTGCGGTCGCCCTCGCCCAGCCGAGCCCACAGGTTGATGCGCCAGCCGATGGCCCAGCCGGTCGACAGGTCGCCGCGCAGCTCCAGGGACTTTCGCGCCGCGCGGGCCAGATCGGGCGTGTCGCGCCGCGACATCTGCCAGCTGGGGAAGAGGCCGTAGAGATGGGAGACGTGGCGGTGGTGCGGCTCGGGCGCCTCCATGTCCCAGTCCTGCAGCCATTCCTGAAGCTGGCCGGCCTTGCCGATGCGGTCGGCGGGCAGGCGGGCGCGGGCGGCCAGCACCTCGCGGCGGAAACCGGCGTCCTTGCGCAGGATCTGCGAGGCCTCGGCCACATGGGCGAACAGGTCGCGCAGGATCTGGCTGTCCATGGCGGGGCCGGCGCAGACCGAAGCCCCGAACGGGTGCAGATTCTCGGGCGACAGGGACGGACAGGTGACCAGGCCGGAGCCGTCAGGATGATCGACCAGGGTGTCGAGGAAGAACTGCGCCGCCCCCTTCATCACGGGATAGACCTCGGCCAGATAGGCCTTGTCGCGACCATAGTCGTAGTGATCCCACAGGTGTTCGCACAGCCAGGCGCCGCCCATGGGCCACAGGCCGAACCGGGCGCCGTCGATGGGGGCCGTGGCGCGCCACAGGTCGGTGTTGTGATGGCAGACCCAGCCCCGCGCGCCATAGTTGACGCGGGCGGTGACGGCGCCCGTCTCGGCCATCTGCCTGACCATGGCGATCAGGGGCTGGACGCACTCCTGCATGGCCAGGGGTTCGGCGGGCCAGTAGTTCATTTCGGTGTTGATGTTGATCGTGTACTTGGACCCCCAGGGCGGACTGGTCTTGTCGTTCCACAGGCCTTGCAGATTGGCCGGCTGGGTCCCCGGCCGCGAACAGGACAGCAGCAGGTAGCGTCCGTACTGGAAGTAGAGGGCGGCCAGGGCCGGGTCGTCCAAGGTCTGGGATTTCGACACGCGCTGATCGGTGGGCTGCAGGGCGGCCTCGGTCGCGCCGACGGCGAAGCTGACGCGCCGGAACAGGGGCTGGTAGTCGGCCAGATGGCGAGCCTTCAACTGGTCGAAGTCGGGCATGATCCGGTCCAGGGTCGCCAGGGTGCGGGCGCGCGGGTCGCCGCTGACGTCCCTGGGACCGACATGGCTGGTGGCGGCGGCGATCAGCAGCAGGACCTCGTCTGCGCCTTCGACCCTCAGGGCCTTGCCGTCGGCCTGGGCCTGGCCGCGGCGCGCGATTACCCGCACGCGGGTCTCGAACGACAGGGCGGCAGGCACGTCGAACTGCGAGCCGTTGCGACCGCTCAGGATCAGGTCGCCGTCATGTACGGCGGCGTCGGCGGCCTGGGGCGTCTCGAAGGCCGCCTCGAAGCTCACGGCGCCCGGTCGGTCGGCGCTCAGACGCATCACCACCACGTCGTCGGGCCGTGACGCAAACACCTCGCGGCGATAGGCGACGCCGTTCTGGCGGTACTCGGTCGTGGTGATCGCCTGGTCCAGGTCGAGGTCACGGCGATAGCCGCTGGAGGCCGAGGACACACCGAAGCTCAGCATCAGATCGCCGATGGTCTGATAGGACATCTGGCGGATGGGCCTGGCCATCATCCCGGCCTGGGCCAGGGTCTGGGCCTCCAGATAACGGCCCTCGAAGATCAGGCGCCGAACCTCGGGCAGGGCCTTGAGAGCGTCGGGGCTGGACGGGTCATAGGGGCCGCCGGCCCACAGGGTGTCCTCGTTCAGTTGCAGGCGCTCGCGCGCCACGCCGCCGAAGACCATGGCCCCCAGCCGCCCGTTGCCGATGGGCAGGGCCTCGACCCAGGCCTCGGCCGGGTTGCGGTACCAGAGCTTGAGCTCGCCTTCGTCGCCGGTGCGCGGCAGGGGCGTGAAGGCCTGGGCCTGCACCACGGACGGCGAGACGGCCAGACCGGCGGCGGCGGCCGAAGCCATCAGCAAACGACGGCGCGACAGCACCACGGGATTTGAAGGCATTTCCACTCCTGCCGAATGTGGACTGGCGCACGATCCATGGGACGACACCGCCCCCTTAGTGTAATTAGTATTATTATTTAGGGCGCATGGAAACCGGTTACCTTTGGGGTGCGGCGACAGAGCCAGACCTCGTCATTTGACCGATGCCGCGCCACGTCCGATGAAGCTGTGTGAGCGAATCCGTCCATTCCGTCCGACGTCTGCCCAGGGGGCGGTTGCCTGCGCCGCCGCCCGGCCAAGGGCGGATCGCGGGCTTTGCCGATATTCGTCTGAGCATTGAGCAGGCCGAGACTTCGCTGGAGGCGGCGGCGGATCGGCTGTCCTTGCCGCGTTCGGGCTGGGCCTCCGGGCGGTTCGACATGCTGGCCATTTCCGGCGGGGCGGCGGGCGGCGCCTATGGGGCAGGGGCCTTGGTCGGCCTGACGGAAGCCGGACAGAGGCCCGAGTTCGCCTTGGTGACAGGCGTCAGCACCGGGGCCCTGATCGCGCCCTTCGCCTTTCTCGGGCCGGCCTGGGACGAGCGTCTGACCGACGCCTATGTCGGGGGGCATGCCGCCGACCTGCTGAGCTTGCGCCGTCTGGCCTCGACCTTTACCGGCGGCCTATTCCAGGGCGAGGCCCTGGACGCCCTGATCCATCCCTTTGTCGATGAAGCCCTGATCGATGCCGTGGCGGCCGAGCACGCGCGCGGGCGGCGGCTGCTGGTGGCGACGACCGATCTGGACAGTCAGCGCTCCTGCATCTGGGACATGGGGGCCATAGCCTCGCACGGCGGCGACAAGGCCGTGGCCCTGTTCCGCGAGGTTCTGGCGGCTTCCGCCAGCCTGCCCGGTCTGTTCCCGCCGCGTCGCATTCCCTGCGAGGTCGATGGCGCCAAGTTCGAGGAGATGCACGTCGACGGCGGGGTCGCGGCGCCCCTTTTCCTGATGCCTGAGGGTCTGCTGCGCTGGAACCGGCTGGGGCGACGACTGCATCGGGGGCGGGTGCATGTCCTCGTCAATACGGTGCTGGAGCCGGAACCGCGCACCACGGCGCCGAATGTGGCGGCGGTGCTGACCCGCAGCTTCGACGCCATGCTGCGGTTTTCGTATCGCCAGGCCCTGGGGACGGCGACGACCTTCTGCGCGGCGCAGGGCTTGCCGATCAGCGTCGCCTCCATCCCCGACGCGCCGGACCAGGGCGGGATGCTGAGCTTCGACACCACCACGATGCAGCGCCTGTTCGACGCCGCGCGCGAGCGGGCGCGGGCGGGCGAGCTGTGGCGCTCGCCCGTGGCCGAGCGGCAGGGGCTCCAAGGCCTGATGGATCGGTTGCGGCCGCGCGGATAGCCTTGATGCGGCCTGTCGCGAGGCGCATGGAAGCTCTCTCCTCCCCAAGACCATCAAGGCCCCGATGACCGACGCCGAGAAAATCCCCGCCCAGCTTCCCGAAGGCCAGCCTGTCGGCCGCGTCATCGCCATGCCCGCCGACACCAACCCCGAGGGCGACATCTTCGGCGGCTGGCTGCTGGCCCAGATGGACCTGGCGGGGGCCACCCCGGCCTTCGAGCGCGCCAACGGCCGCTGCGCCACCGTGGCCCTGGACGGCATGGTCTTCCACCAGCCGGTTTCGGTTGGCGACGAGGTCTCGATCTATGCTCGCGTCGTCCACACCGGCCGCACCTCGATCCGGGTTCATGTCGAGGCCTGGAAGCGTTCGCGCGGCCAGCCCGAGGCCCAGTCGGTGCGCGTGACCGAAGGCGTCTTCACCTATGTCGCCATCGATTCCGACCGCAAGCCGCGCCCGCTGCCCCCGGCTCTGGACAGTCAGGCCTGAATGCAACATCGTTCTTCCAGACTCCAAGAGAGGGGCGAGGAGGGCGGACCATGTGGACCTTGGCCGGCATCGGCGCCTTTATCGGCGGCCTGTTTCTCATGCTGCGCGAACTGCTGCCCCTGCTCAAGGCGCGCCAGACTGGCGTGATCCGCAGCAAGGGGCATGCGGGACGTCGGATTGAGCGCGCCGTCGATCCTGAGCGGTTCGAGGGCCTGTGCCGCGCCAGGCTGAAAGCGGCCGGCGCGGGCGGGCTTCTGGCTGTCGGCGGCCTGGTCTGGACCATCATGCAGGTGGTCGGCATCGCCATGGCTTCGGCTGGCTAGGCGGGCCGAGGGTGTGCGGCAAGACCAAGCGCCGCACTCGGAAATTCTTGACGTTTGACCGCTTGCACCCTACCTGCGGGCCATGGCTATTCGTCGCATCCTGACCATCGATAACGCCGCCGACCTGGCGATCCTCAAGGCCGTGTCCCCGCCCGTCGAGGGCGGCGTGACCGACGCGCTGCGCGCTCTCATGGACGACATGCTGGAGACCATGTACGCCGCGCCGGGCATCGGCCTGGCCGCCGCACAGATCGGCGAGCTGAAGCGCGTCGTGGTCATGGACCTGGGCGACAAGCCGGTCGAGGGCGCGTCGGAAGACCCCGAGGCCGAGGAGAGCGAGGACCTGCAACTGGCGCGCCGCAACCCGCGCTACTTCGTCAACCCGGAGGTCGTCTGGGCTTCGGACGAGATGTTCTCCTATGAGGAGGGCTGCCTGTCGGTGCCGGAATATTTCGACGCCGTTGAGCGCCCGGCCCGCATCCGCGTCCGCTACCTGAACTATGCCGGCGAGCAGATCGAGGAAGAGATCGAAGGTCTCTACGCCGTCTGCTTCCAGCACGAACTGGACCATCTGAACGGCGTCCTCTTCATCGACCACCTGTCGCGCCTGCGCCGCGAACGGGCTGTCGCCAAGGTCAAGAAGAACGCAAGGCTCGCCGCCTGATGGCCCGCAAGACCACGATCATCGACCCGCGCGGCCGTCGCCGTCTGACCCGCAATCAGAAGGTCGGCGCCGCCAGCCTGGCCACCATCGTCGCTGTCGCCGCCGTCGGCGTGGTGGCGGGGCTGCTGCTGGACCGTCTGCTCGATTTCGACGACGCTCTGGATGCAGGCGGCGAGTGGGACGAGGGCGGCGGCGTCTATACGCGCTGGATGTAATCCGCCCCACGGTCTAAAGGCGGGACCATGCGCCTAGCCTTCATGGGAACTCCCGACTTCGCCGTGCCTTCGCTGGCCGAGCTGATCGCCTCGGGACACGAGATCGTCGCCGTCTATTCGCAACCGCCGCGCCCCAAGGGCCGGGGCCAGAAGCTGACGCCGTCGCCGGTTCACGCCTTCGCCGAGGCCATGGGCCTGCCGGTCTTCACGCCCGAGAGCATGAAGGCGCCGGAGGCCATCGACACCTTCCGCAGCCTGGATCTCGACGCTGCCTGCGTCGTCGCCTACGGCCAGATCCTCAAACCCGAGGTGCTGGAGGCGCCGCGCCTGGGTTGCTTCAACCTGCACGGCTCGCTGCTGCCGCGCTGGCGCGGGGCCGCGCCGATCCAGCGCGCCATCATGGCCGGCGACCGCCAGACCGGCGCCCAGATCATGCGGATGAGCGAGGGTCTCGACGAGGGCGCGATCATCCTGTCCGAGGTCATGGACATCTATCCTGACGACACCGCCGCCAGCCTGACCGAGCGCATGGCCCACCTCGGCGCCGCCCTGTGGCCGCGCGCCCTGGCCGCCATCGAGCGCGGCGGCTTCACCGAGACCGAACAGGTCGGCGAAGCGACCTACGCCAGGAAGATCACTCCGGCCGAAGCGCGCATCGACTGGACCTGTCCCGCCGCTGAGGTGGACGCTCACATCCGCGGCCTGTCGCCCTTCCCGGGCGCCTGGTTCGAGGTTGAGGCGGACGGCGAGCCCGTGCGCATCAAGGCGCTGATGTCGGCTCTGGCCGAGGGCGAAGGCGAGCCCGGACAGGTGCTGGACGAGGCCCTGACGGTCGCCTGCGGAGCCGGCGCGGTGCGCCTGACCCGCGTGCAGCGCCCCAGCAAGGCGGCTCAGTCGGCGGATGAAATGCTGCGCGGCTTCCCGGTCTCCGCTGGAACTGTTCTGGGCTGATGCCTCGATACCGTTTCACCATCGAATACGACGGCTCAGCTTACAACGGCTTTCAGGCCCAGGCCGGTCAGCCGACGGTGCAGGGGGCCATCGAGACGGCGGTGACGGCCTTTTCCGGCCAGGCCGTGCGCATCGCCGCCGCCGGACGCACCGACACCGGCGTCCACGCCACGGGCCAGACCTGCCATGTCGATCTGGACAAGGCTTGGCCGGCGCGGACGGTGATGAATGCGCTCAACGCCCACCTGATGCATGAGGCGGTGGCGGTGCTGGACTGCGCCCCGGTCAGCGATGACTGGCATGCCCGCTTCACCGCCAGCGGGCGTAAATACCTCTATCGCATCCTCAACCGTCCGGGGCGTCCGGCGCTGGACCGGGGCCGGGTCTGGCACGTCAAGAAGCCGCTGGACGTCGAGGCCATGCATGCGGCGGCGCAGGCTCTGATCGGCCTGCACGACTTCACCACCTTCCGCGACGCCCAGTGTCAGTCGGCCAGTCCGGTCAAGACTCTGGACGTGGCCCGCGTCGCCAGAGTGGGCGAAGAGGTGCATCTGGTGTTCGAGGCGCGCAGCTTCCTGCACCGTCAGGTGCGCTCGATGGCCGGCAGCCTGGCCGAGGTGGGCCTGGGGCGCTGGGCCGTGTCCGATCTGGCCGAGGCGCTTGAGGCGAAGGATCGGGCGCGCTGCGGCCCGGTGGCGCCGTCAGACGGTCTCTATCTGACGGGCGTCACCTATGAGGCTGAGGCCTGATATCGCCAATCCTCCCCCGTAAACGGGGGAGGGTAGCTTCGACTTTTCTAGCGTTTGAACAGACCGCCCAGGGCGCCGCCGATGCCGCCCGGAAGATTGTTCATCAGGCCGCCCAGCAGGTCGTCGGCGCCCTCGGCCGAGCCGTTCGGCGTCAGGCGATCGACGGCTTCCGGCAGCAGGCCCGCCAGGGTCTCGCTGGCCTGTTCCGGCGAAATGCCCAACTTCTTGGCGAAGTCGGCGATGGGGCCCGAGCCGATAACCGAGGCGATCTGCTCGGCCGAGATGCCGGCATTGGCGCCCTTGCCGATCCAAGAGGCCGCCACGTCGCCCAGGCCGTTCTGGCCGAATTTCTCAGCCAGACCGCCGACGCCGCCCTGGCCCTTGAGCAGGTCCGACAGCCCGCCCGCGGCGTCATCGCCGAGGCCGCCGAGCACATTATCCAGAAGTCCCATGGGTCGTTCTCCGAGTTGAAGCCCGCAGTCTGAGGGAACGAGGCTACGCTTTTGTGGCGGGATCGCAAACGATCGCAAACCCGCCGCCGGCGCGGCCCTTAGTTGCGGGCCGAGTTCGAGCTGGAGGTCACGGCCTGGCCGGCGGCTTCCAGATCGCGGCCGACGCCGGCGACGGTGTTGCAGGCGGCGGTGGCCAGAGCGGCGGCGATGACGCCGAGGACGATGAACTTGCGCATGTATGATTTCCCCGAGAATGAGACGATTGAGCGCTTCAACGTGAAGCTTGGCCACAAGGTTGCATGGCCAATTCATCCTTCAATCTGCTAACGGCGAAACCATGACGCAAGCTCTCGATACCGCCGCCCGCCGTCTGGTCGACACCCTGGTGATGAACGGGGTCGACAAGGTCTTCTGCGTGCCGGGCGAGAGCTATCTGGCCGTGCTGGACGCCCTGGCCGACGTGCGCGATCAGATCGAGGTCATCGTCTGCCGCCACGAGGCCGGCGCCGCCAACATGGCCGAGGCCTATGGCAAGCTGACGGGCAAGCCGGGCGTCTGCATGGTCACGCGCGGACCGGGCGCGACCCACGCCAGCATTGGCGTGCATACGGCGCATCAGGATTCCACGCCGATGATCCTCTTCGTCGGTCAGATCGCCCTGACCGACCGCGGGCGCGGCGCCTTTCAGGAAGTCGACTACCGCGAGGTCTTCGGCGGACTGGCCAAGTGGGCGACCGAGATCGAAAGCCCCGAGCGCACCGTCGAGGTGGTCGAGCGCGCCTTCGCCACGGCGCTGCAAGGCCGCATGGGCCCGGTGGTCGTGGCCCTGCCCGAGAACATCCTGCACGAGAATGGCGGTCCTGCGCCGGTGCGCCCGGTGGTCGCCGCCAAGGCCGCGCTGGACCCGGCCTTCGTCGAGCAGGTGAAGGCGCGGCTGGCCAAGGCCGAGCGCCCCATGCTGATCCTCGGCGGGTCGGGCTGGACCGACGTCGCCACCGACGCGATTTCGGGCTGGGCCGAGCGTTTGGGCCTGCCCGTCGCCCTGTCCTTCCGCCGCAAGGACCTGATCCGCAACGACCATCCGGGTTATGCGGGCGACCTAGGCCTCGGCCCGAACCCCAAGCTGGTCGCACGCGTCAAGGACGCGGACCTGTTGCTGGTGGTCGGCGCCCGCATGGGCGAGAATCCGACCCAGGGCTACACCCTGCTGGACCGGACGAAGACGGCCGAGACCCTGATCCACATCCATCCGGGCGCCGAGGAACTGGGCCGCGTCTGGGCGCCCGCCCTGTCGGCCGCTTCCGACAATTCCCTGGCCGCCCTGGCCCTGTCGAGCATCGATCCGGGCCGGACCTGGAGCGCGCAGGGCGCCGCCGCCCACGCCGATTTCATGACCTTCTCCACGCCCATCGAGGTCAAGAGCGCGGTCAACATGAGCGAGGTCATCGCCCATCTGGCCGAGGTTCTGCCGGAAGACGCCATCCTGACCAATGGCGCGGGAAACTTCGCCGCCTGGCTGCACCGTTTCCACCGCCATCAGGCCCGTCGCACCCAGCTGGCCCCGACCTCGGGCGCCATGGGCTACGGCTATCCGGCGGCCCTGGGGGCCAAGGCGACCCAGCCGTCGCGCGAGGTGGTCTGCATCGCCGGTGACGGCGACTTCATGATGAGCGCCAATGAGATGGCCACCGCCGCCCAGTACGGCCTCGGCGTCATTGTGGTGGTCGTGGACAACGGCACCTTCGGCACCATCCGCATGCACCAGGAGCGGGAGTATCCCGCCCGCGTCATCGCCACCGACCTGAAGAACCCGGACTTCGTCAAATACGCCGAGGCCTTCGACGCCTTCGCCGTGCGTTGCGAGGCGACTGCGGACTTCCCGGCGGCCCTGGCGGCCGCGCGCGCGGCCGCGGCGGGCGGTCGTCCGGCTCTGGTCCATCTGATCACCGACGCCGAGCAGATCGCGCCCGGCCGGACGATCACGGACCTGCGCGGGGCCTGACACGCCTCTGCGCCGTCTGGCGGCTTGCGCCTGACGCCGTGCCGGGGAACAGTGCCGCCTCGCTGTTCCGAGGGGGTTTCATGCGTCGTTTTCTGGTCTCGTCCGCCGCCGTTCTGGCGCTTTGCGCCGCCGCGCCCGTCGCCATGGCCCAAGTCGCGGCGCCTGCCGCGCCCGCTCGGGTGCAAAGCGAGGACGCGCGTCTCAACGCCTTCTTCGATCAGGCCTTCCAGGAGCGGATCGCGCTCAGCCCGCAGCAGATGACCGGCCTGGGGCTGAAGACCGACTACGACAAGCTGGACGACGTCTCCGACGCCGCCGCCGAGCGCTCTCTGGCGCTGCAGGAGGCGCAGCTGGCGCGCATGAAGGCCGAGTTCGATCCGGCCAAGCTCAGCGCCCAGAGCAGGATGTCGTGGCGGCTGTTTGAATACGGCGTGCAGCAGGCGCGCCTGTCGAACCAGTGGCGCAACTGGGGCTTCCAGTTCGCCGCCAACGGCAACCCGACCACGGGCCTGCCGGTCTTCCTCATCAACAACCATCGCATCAGCAGCGTCTCGGACGCCGAAGCCTATGTCTCGCGGATCGGCGAGGCCGAGCGCTACATGGGGCAGGTCGCGACGACGCTGAAGGCCCGCGCCGCCGAGGGCGTGGTCTCGCCGCGCTTCGTGTTTGAGCCCTCGATCGAGAACACCCGCAACGTCATCACCGGCGCCCCCTTCGACGGCGGCGCCGACAACCCGGTCTGGGCCGACTTCCAGAAGAAGGTCGCCGCGCTGGACGCCGATCAGGCCGCCAAGGACCGGTTGCTGGCCTCGGCCCGCGCCGCCCTGACCGGCCCCTACAAGCGTGGCTTCGACACCGTCCTGACTGCCCTGACCGAGGTCCGGCCGATGGCGGACAGCGACGCGGGTGTCTGGCGCCTGCCGAACGGCGAGGCCTATTACAACGCCCGCCTGCAGCTCTCGACCACGACCGACCTGACCGCTGACCAGATCCACCAGATCGGTCTGGACGAGGTCGCCCGCATCCAGGCCGAGATGGAGGTCGTCAAGGCCAAGGTCGGCTTCACCGGCTCGCTGCAGGACTTCTTCGTCTTCCTGAAGACCGATCCGCGCTTCCAGTATCCGAACACGGCTGAGGGCAAGGAGCAGTATCTGACCGACGCCCGCGGCTTCATCGCCCAGGTCATGGCGGTGGCGCCCCAGTGGTTCTCGACCCTGCCCAAGGCGGCGCTGGAGGTCCGCGCCGTCGAGCCCTTCCGCGAGGCCACGGCCTCCATCGCCTTTTACAATGCGCCGGCGCCGGACGGCTCGCGTCCCGGCATCTACTACGTCAACCTGTCGGACATGACCCAGGTGCTGAAGCCCCAGATCGAAGGCATCAGCTATCACGAGGGCGCGCCGGGGCATCACTTCCAGATCGCCTATGCTCAGGAGATCGAGGGCCTGCCGCGCTTCCGTCGCTTCGGCGGTTACGGGGCCTACGCCGAGGGCTGGGGCCTCTATGCCGAGCAACTGGGCAAGGAGATGGGCTTCTATCAGGACCCCTATTCCGACTTCGGCCGTCTCTCGACCGAGCTGTGGCGCGCGGTGCGTTTGGTGACGGACACCGGGCTTCATGCCAAGCGTTGGAGCCGCGAACAGGCGATGGACTACTTCCGCCAGAACTCCCTGCTGTCGGAACGCGACATCGGCAAGGAGGTCGAGCGCTACATCACCAACCCCGGCCAGGCGACCAGCTACAAGATCGGCGAGCTGAGGATCGAGGAACTGCGCGCCAAGGCCGAGACGACCCTGGGCGACAGGTTCGACATCAAGGACTTCCACGCGGTGGTCCTGGGCTCTGGCTCTGTGCCGCTGGACGTCCTGGCCGATCAGGTCGAGGCCTGGATCGCAGCGGGCGGCGGCAAGCCGACCTAGGATTCTATACTCGAAGGTCGAGTCGGGAGACGGATCGGGCGCTTGCGGCTATCCGTCGTCACGGACACGGGCGTGGCGGGGTCGGCGGCGTAAAGGGCGGTTGATACACAGCGATAAGTGGTGTCGCCCCTCTCGGGGGCATATCGGGATCTGCCGCGCCGACCGCGTCGCGATTGGCGGCGAACAGTTGTTCCCAGCGGGCGGGCGAGTGAAGATTGATGACGGCTTCATGCCAGTACCGGCCTTCGTCGTCTTCTAGTGCGACTTTGAACCGGCCGCCTTTCGCCAGGGCTTCCAGAAGTCCGGGCGCGGCCACAGTGTTGGCTTCGTTGGCGCTGGCGTAGCCGGTGGACCAATCCTGACCTCTGTCCAAGCCGGCTGGTACGAAGACGCGCCACCCCGGCCAAGCCTGACCATTTGGTCCGATCAGAACCGATTGAACCCAACTGGGCCGGTCGCGGCAGTAGTCGCCGAATTTCACGGTCCATCCTACCGAACGCAACGGGCCTAAGTGTTCGCCATCGCTGTCGAACCAAAGGGTAAACGCGAATGGATCGCCCTTGTTGTTCCCTCCAGCGCGCAGGGTGACATCGCCCATGCGCGGCGCCTGACCTTCGGTTCGGACGATCTCCAACGGCATTCTGGCCTCGTAGACCTCAGGTGTCGTGGCGCAGGCGGAAACGCTCAGCAGAGCCAGTAAGGGAACAAGGACACGCATAGGACCTCGCAGATTCATGAATTCTGAATTTGGGTGGCGCCTAACAAGCAAGTCAACCAGCCTTTGGCGTTGTTCCGACACGCTGCACTGGCTCGCCGGATCGCCGGGTTTCCTGTATGAGCCGCCGCCATGCCCTTTACCGCCACCGTCCTGACCATGTTCCCCGAGGCCTTTCCGGGTCCGCTTGGCGTGTCGCTGATCGGCACCGCCTGGCGCGAGAGGGGGCTGTGGGACCTGCAGACGCTGGACATTCGCGCGTTTTCCGAAGATAAGCGCGGCTTCCTGGACGACACCCCCGCGGGTGGCGGTCCCGGTCAGGTGCTTAAAGCGGACGTGGTGGCCCGGGCTTTGGATAGTCTGGAGGGCCCGCCTCGGCCGCTTTTGTACATGAGCGCACGCGGTCGACCCCTGACGCAGGCGCGAGTGAAGGAATGGGCCAAGGCTGACGGCATCGTCGTGCTTTGCGGCCGTTTCGAGGGGGTGGACCAACGGGTGCTCGACGCCCGGGGGTTCGAGGAGATCTCCGTCGGAAACGCGGTCCTCGCCGGTGGCGAGGCGGCGGCCATGGTGGCGATCGAGGCGTGCGTACGACTGGTTCCCGGTGTTCTCGGCGCGGCTGAAAGCCTGTCGTCCGAAAGCTTCGAGGACGGTCTTCTGGAACACCCGCAGTACACGCGACCGCGGACGTTCGAGGGGCACGACATTCCCGAGGTGCTGCTGTCGGGCGATCACAAGAAGATCGCGCAATGGCGTGAGGCGCAGCGGGAAGAGACGACGCGGGAACGGCGCCCGGACCTCTGGGCGGCGCATCTGGCGAAGACGGCCGCGGAGCCTGGCTCCGCCAAATCAAAGGCAAAGGGCGCTAAAGCCCGAGGAGAATAGACATGAACATCGTTCAGCAGCTCGCTGCAGAAGAAAAAGCCCGCCTGCTCGAAGGCAAGACCATTCCCGACTTCCAGCCCGGCGACACCCTGCGCGTCAACGTGCGCATCAAGGAAGGCGAGCGCGAACGCATCCAGGCGTTCGAAGGCGTCTGCATCGCCCGTGACGGCGGCGGCATCAACGAGACCTTCACGGTCCGCAAGATTTCCTTCGGTGAAGGCGTGGAGCGTCGCTTCCCGATCCTGTCGCCGAACGTCGAGTCCATCGAAGTGAAGCGCCGCGGCGTCGTCCGTCGCGCCAAGCTCTACTACCTGCGCGACCGTCGCGGTAAGTCGGCCCGTATCGCCGAGCGCCAGACGGTTCGTCCGGCCAAGGGCGCGACCGTTCCGGTCACCGGTTCGGCCGACAAGGGCGACGAAGCTTAATCCAGCTTCGGCCCTGCGCTGAAAATCGAGGCCCCGGCGGAAACGCCGGGGCCTTTTTCATTTTGGGGCGCTATCGCGCGCGACGCGGTCGAGCGCTGCTTGAGTGCAGTTTTCTCCCTCCCCTTCATGGGGAGGGTGGCTGACGCGAAGCGTCAGACGGGTGGGGGCGCTTCGGTAAATCACACGCCGCGCCTGTATCGCCATGCCCTCCCCACCCGGTCGCTACGCGACCACCCTCCCCCTAAAGGGGAGGGAGAGGCGTCTCGCTACTGCGGATACAGCGGATTGTCCGCGTCGTGCTGGCCTTCGAGGCTGCGGCGCAGGACATGCATCTCGTCGTGGCCGGACCGGACGGCGGCGTGGGCGCGGCGGATGGTTTCGCGGGTCGTGGCCGATAGGGCCTCGTCGCTGAGGGCGCGGTCGAAGCGGGCCTGCAGATGGGCCTCGCCGCTTTCGATCGAGCCAACGACCGAGGCCTCGTCCCGCATCAGGGCGTGCTTGATGTCCATGAAGGCGCGCTGCGCCTTGGCCAGGATCGAGCCTTCATCATCGGGGTGGCCGCCCATGCCGCGCACCGCCGTTTGCAGGTCGGACGCGACCCGACGCCGTTCCTCGCTGCGTCGCAGGAACAGGTCGCGATAGCGTACATCCGCCGTCTCGGCCGCCGCCTCGGCATAGCCGTCGGCGCTGTCGATCAGGCCCTCGGCCAGGCCGTTCAGAACCTTGATGTCATGACTGTTGGGGCTGCTCACCAGAAACCTCCATGGCTGACGCAGGTGAAACCCGCGCCAGCGGCGAAGGTTGCCCGATTACAGCTTGGTGCGCAGCGACCAGAGTTCGGGGAAGCAGCGGCGCTTCAGCGTCTCGACCAGATAGCCGACCCCGTCGGTGCCGCCCGTGCCCTGACGGCGGCCGATGATGCGCTCGACCGTGACCACGTGCTTGTGCCGCCAGGTCAGCAGGGCGTCGTCCAGATCGACCAGCTTCTCGGCCAGTTGATAGAGCGGCCACCAGCGCTCGGTGTCGCGATAGACCTCCAGCCAGGCGGCCTCGACGCCCTCGGACGGCTCATAGGTCTGGCTGACGTCGCGGTTCAGCACCTCGGCGGGGACGGGCAGGCCGGCCAGCGACAACTGACGCAGGGCGTCGTCATAGAGGCTGGGGGCCTCCATGGCCGCCACCAGCGCCGCATGGGCCTCGGGCCGCTCGACGTGGAAGCGCAGGAAGCGCGGGTCCTTGAGACCCAGCATGGTCTCCAGGCGGCGGAACTGGTCGCTCTGGAAGCCCGAGCTGGCGCCCAGGTCGCCGCGGAATTTCAGGTAGTCGGACGGCGTCATGGTGGCCAGGATGTCCCAGCTCTGGGTCATGACCGACTGGATGCGGCTGACGCGGGCCAGGCTCTTGTAGGCGGGCACCAGGTCCCCGGCCCGGATCAGGCTCTGGGCCAGGGCCATCTCGTGCAGGATCTGCTTGAGCCACAGTTCCTTGGTCTGGTGGATGATGACGAACAG
Source organism: Brevundimonas sp. (assembly GCF_032055285.1). Taxonomy (GTDB): domain Bacteria; phylum Pseudomonadota; class Alphaproteobacteria; order Caulobacterales; family Caulobacteraceae; genus Brevundimonas. Next base: position 387,315 of record NZ_DAMBRE010000003.1, on the reverse strand, counting down.
CATCTCGTCATGCTGGTCCGAGCGCGGGTGCTGGGCGCTCAGCAGGTCGTCGAGCGACAGATAGCCGGCATAGGTGATGCCGCCCGGCTCGTGCTTCGCCGTCTCGATCGCGTGGGTGCGAGTATCGTTGGGTGCGTCGGTCATCCGCCACCTATCGCCGGATCGGGCCGCAAGGGCCAGCCCGGAGGCGACGGAAAAATCAGTTGGCGGCGCGGGGCTCGCTGGCGGCGGCTGCAGCCATCTGGCGACCGTTGTCGAAGGCGTCGCGAGCGCCTTTGTAGACGAAGCCGTAGGTCGGATAGACGGTGGTGCCCAGGGCGTTGATCGGGTTGTACCAGACCTTGACCCGGCTCCAGTCGCCGGCCGGGGACACGTCCACCACGGTGACGTTCTCCTCGACCTTGCCGCGGCTGCCGCCCCAGTTGGCGTGGGTCACGCGGATGACGCGGTCGGTCAGGATGTCGGAAACGACGGCGACGTGGCCCTTGTCCATGCGGCCCGAGGGCTGGAAGACCAGAACGGAGCCGGTTTCCGGGGCGCGGCCGGTGCGGAACTTGTCGACCGCCTGACGCCACCAGGTCCAGGCGTCGCCGAAGATGTTGATGCCCGAGAACATGCGGGCGAAGGTCACGCACTGCCAGTAGGGGTCGTCAGCCTTGGCCGGCGCAGGACCGATCGCAAAGAACCCCAGGGTCGCCGCAACCGCGGCGGCTGTGAGCCGTTTCATCATCTGGCGTGCTCCCGACTAAAACGCGGACCAAGCCTTAGACGATAGTGTCCGAAGGTTGAAGAACCGTTTCGGACTGTTTCGTCTTGTGATCCACAGGCGCGCCTCGCCGGTCGGCCATGCCGCGCAGGGCCTTGCGGGCCGGGCGTTCGATCAGGTGATAGGTGGCGGCGGCGGCGGCGATCAGGCCCAGAATGATCCCCAACCACACGAGAAGGTGAAGCCGCTTGTCGTCTGCCCCGGTCGCCCGGGCGGCCAGATTGACCGCCAGAATCTGCCAGGGCGCGCAGACCATATAGACCGAATAGCTGATCTCGCCGAGATAGACGGCGGGCTTGGAGCCGAGCCAGCCCGCCTTGCCTTGGGGGATGGAGGCCAGGGCAAGGATCAGCAGGCCGGCGGCCAGAACCGTGATGGCGTCCCAGGCCAGGACCGAGGCCGAGGCGACCATGACGACGGCGGCCAGCAGGGCCAGCAGCCCGGCGCGGGGCAGGGGCGCGCGGCGATAGACCAGATAGAGGGCGCAGCCATAGGCGAAGCAGGGCACGATGCGCAGCGCCCCCCAACGGAAGGTGGCCTCGGTCAGGGGGAAACCCGCCAGACGCTCGAACGCCGCATAGAGCCCCATCAGGAAGACCGCCGCCCCCGCAGTCGCCACCCAGGGCCGTTTCCGCAACGGCCAGGCGGCCATGGCGAACAGGGGGAAGGCCAGATAGGCGAACCACTCGGCCGAGATCGACCAGGACGGATGGTTCCATCCCGCTTCTCCAGCAAAGCCCCAGGCGTGCAGCATCAGCAGGTGGGCGGGCAGGCTCTTCCAGCTGAGGATGCTGGCGTCGATGCTCAGGCCGACGGCGACCGCCGCCAGGCCCAGGGCCATGACTCCCAGCAGGGTGAAGACGTGCAGCGGATAGACCCGCGCGATCCGCGCCCACAGGAAGCCGCGATAGGAAAAGCGCTTCTCGGCGAAGGCGTGCAGATAGACGTGGCTGAGGATGAAGCCCGACAGGACGAAGAAGAGTTCGACGCCGAGGTAGCCCTTGGCCGCCAGATTTGGCAGGAAGCCGACATCGAGGTTGGGCCAGAAGGTGTAGAGCACGACCCACAGGGCCGCCATGAACCGCAGGGCGGTCAAGGGGCGAAGATCGACGGGCGTCTGAGCGGAGGTCATGCGGCCACCATGGCATAGCGCCGCTTTGGGAAGCGTTAAGCGGCCATGGGCCTCAGCAGCAAGACGGGCGCCAGACCCCCTATTCGACGCGGCCGGACTCGCCGACCTTCTCGATCGCCGCGACGGCGGCGGCGCAGCCGGAAAGGGTCTCGGTCCCGATCTCGACCTTGGCGGTCAGGGGATAGGTCCGGTCGCTCATGCCGTCAGAGCAGTCGGTGGCCATCAGGGTGACCACCAGCGGCGTCTTGGCCGTGGTCTCGGTGGTCCAGGTCGCCACCGTGCCCTGCAGCGCCGGACCGGGATTGGCGGCCTTCTGCGCGGGGCGATCAACCCCGGAGTAGGTCAGGCTCTCCGGGACGATTTCGACGGCCCAGAACGGCTCGGTGCCCATCACGCGCAAGGGTTGATCCAGATCGACCCCGGCCAGGGTACGGGCCTCGGCGGGCGCGGCAGGAGTCTTTTCGGCTGCAGGCTGCGAGCAGCCCGCCAGGGCGGCGGTCGCAAGGGCGCAGAGCAGGACGAAACGCATGGCGGCCTCCGGGAGGATCAATAGTCGAGATCGTCCTTGTCGGCTTCTTCCCGGCCGGGGTCCAGTCGGTTGTCGACCTGGTCGTCCCAGCCTTCGCGATCCGAGCGGAAGGCCAGGCTCATCAGCAGCCAGGACAGGCCGACTGTGCCCAGAACGCCCAGGCCCATAGCGATCCAGCCGTGAACGGACATCGGGCCGCCGCCGATCAGCCGCCAGTATCCGGCCAGGCTCAGGGTGGCGACGGCCGCGATCGCCACCGCCAGGCCGAGGGCCAGCAGGAAGCGTCCCGCCCGACCTTCGACCCGGGGCGTCTTCATGTCGTCAGATCAGCGCTGGACCCACTGGCCGGCGGCGTTCTTGTACCACTGGCCCGAGCTGATGCGCGGCAGCAGCTGGGTTTCGAACATCCGGGCGCCGGCCACTTCAGCCGAGGTGCCGGCGTCGGCGGCGCTGCGGGCGTAGGCCTGACGGCGGCCGGCGTTGGTGGCGCTGACGGCGGCCTGGGTGTCGGGCGCGACCGAAGTGCGCACGCCGAGATAGCCGTCAGCCTGCTCGCCGACCGTGCCGGCGGCCTTGGCCTGATCGACCAGGGCCTTTTGCGAGGCCGTCTGGGCCACGGCGGCGCCGGCGGCCACGCCGAGAGCGGCGACAGCGGCGACGGCGACGAAGAGCTTGCGATGGTTCATGTTCAGCCCCTTTCTTTCGGTCAGAACAGGTTGGGGTTTTCGCGCAGGAGGTTCTGCAGTTCCTGGTCGAGCTTGATGCGGATGTCGGCGTCCAGCTTGGCGTAGATCTGCAGCGGTTCGCTGAATTTGATGTTCACCGTGGGCGCGCACGCGGCGACGCTGACGGCGGCGAGGCCGAGCAGGGCGATCTGACGCTTGCTGATCATGAGGCCGGTCTCCGAAGGCGGCGGTTGAAGTCGTGGCGATCTAACGCCCCGGTGCGTGAACGGGTTCTGAACAAAGCGGCGCCGTATCTCAAGGCCTGATCTCCGGCGCTTCGCCGCGACGGGCGTACTCCATCAGGTCCGAGACGATCTGGTTGGCGTTCCAGGTGGTGTCCAGCGTCAAATCGATCGGGGTGTCGGACGGCAGGTTCAGCTTCTTGTTGAGGAAGTCGCGGCGGATCAGCTCCATCCAGCTGAGGCGCAACTGTTCGCGCTCGGGCGGATCGTGGCGGCCATTGATATGGAACCGAACGCCCAGGCGGCCGCCGTCCAGGCTGTTGACCTCGGCGGACAGGTCGCTGATCGCCAGATCCTGCATGGCCTGATAGGCCAGATCCTGCATGGTGTTGGGCGGCAGCGGCGCTCCATCGGCGTTCCCACCGCCCGCCGCCAGGTCGTCGAAGACCTCGGGCTTGATCGACAGACGGCCCGGCCGCACGGCGGTCAGCATGCCGCCGACGATGCGCCAGCCGGTATCGGGCGCGAAGGTGAAGGGCAGGCGGCCGGACACCACGGAATCCAGCTCGGCCTTGTCCTGCAGGTTGGCGCTCTTCATCAGCTCGTTCAGCTGCACCTGTTCGACCAGGATCACCCCGCCCCAGGCCTCGCCGGGCGTCAGGGGGATGCTGAACGGCTCGATGCTGATGCGGCCGCCCGCCGCCTGGATCTGACCGCCTGCCAGGGCCAGGGCCTTTTCGTCCAGGGCGAAGCGCAGCTCCAGATCGGTAAGAGGGGTGACGGTCTCCAGCCGGTCCACCGTCAGCACCTGATCCGGGGCGGTGACCAGCGGCGTCAGGCTGGTGAACTCGACGCGACCCTTTAGCCCCTGCACCTTGCCCGCCGGGCTGGTGAAGTCGAGCTCGGTGATGGTGGCGACGCCGGAGCTGGACGTGGTGGTCGGGGTCCAGTCGAAGCGGCCCTCGAACCCGGCCGAACCCTCGACCGGCGATTTCAGATAGTCGCCAGCCAGGGGGCTGAGATCATCGGGCTGCAGGCCCTGGGCGGTGAAGAAGAGGTTCGGCGCGCTGATGACGACGCCGCCCGCCTCGGCCTTGCCGTCGTGGCGCAGGTCGATGCGGCCGACTTCGTGCTCCAGACGTGTCAGGTCGAAGCCGCCGCTCCAGACATCGTTCGTCAGCTTCGCCTCGCCCGCCGCGGTCAGCGGCAGGAAGCGCAGGGGATCGGTCGTGTCGGCGACCTGGGCGCGGCTGACCGTTGCGGTCATCGACAGGCCGGCGGGCTTGCCGTCCACGACCAGTCGGCCCTGGGCGTCCGAGAAGCGCATGGCCAGGAAGGGGGCGGTGGCGCCGACGTCGGCCAGGCTTCCCTGGGCGCGCCAGGCGCCGTCCGCCACTGTGATCAGCGGCGTCTCGACGGGACAGAAGCGGCCCGCCACGTCGGTCACGTCGTTCTCGCCCAGTTCCAGCCGCTCGACGCTGAGGGGGATGCAGTCCTGGGTCGTATAGGTCAGCCGTCCGCCGTTCGAGGCCAACTCGCCCTTGGTCGACAGGGCGATGTTGCGTGCAGGACCGAAGTCCAGCGCCGCCTGACCGTCCAGCGCGGCGCGGAATCCGCCGGGCGTCAGGTTCCAGGACGGCACGGTGAATCGGGCCTCGGGCAGGCCGCCGCCACGCTGCGACGTCAGGCTCAGGGCCCCGCCGCCCGGCTGGTCCGGCTCGGCCGCGAACAGGGGCGTTTTCGCCGGTGAGATCGTCAGAAGGCCGCCGTTGGCCGGCCGGGCCGTCGCCGGTCGGATCAGGGTCAGTTCCGTGCCCGTATTGCTGGTGGCGAAGCGCACGCCGGGCGCGTCGATGGCGAAGGCGCTCAAGGCGCGTTTCAGCTCGGCCAGTTCCGGCTGGTCGTCAGGCGTCGGGGCGCCGAAGCCGGGCCAGGCGGCGCGGGCGGACGACAGAGCGCCCGTGGCGGCAATGCGGGTCACGCCGTCACGCACCACGTCCAGGGCCAGGCGGCCGCGGGCGTCGTTCAGCGTCAAGTCGCCGGAAACCAGTCGGCTCGCCGCCAAGGCCAGGGGGCCTTGAACCTCGAAGGCGTTATCGCGTCCGCCGGCCGCCAGATTTGATGATGTCAGGCTGGTCTGGGTCAGGCGTGAGGCGCCTATGACGCCGCTGTCCAGGCGAAGTGCGGCGGGCGAGGCCAGGCGCCACTCCAGGCCGCGCTTGCCGCGCGAGACCGAAACCTCGGCCTGGCTCAGGGCGAGATCGGCGCCGCGCGCGTTCAACCCCTGACCGCTCAGCCGCTGGGCGCGGACCCGTGTCTGTCCCTGGCCCGAGAGGCGGAAGGCTTCGATCCACCCCTGGGCCTGGCCGTCGAAGTCCAGCGAGGCCTCCGTCGCGCGGCTCTCGATCCCGCCAGCCGACAGGGCGTCCGCCGTCAGGTGGGCGGCGATAACGGCACGGCCGTCGCCGCGGCGCTTCTTGAGGTCGGGATAGGGCAGGTCGCCGGTCAGGCTCAGCTTCGTCGCCGATCCGGCGGCGTCCGTCAGGGTGAAGGCGTCGGCGGCGGCCTCGACTTTCAGAGCCACGCGGTCGTCGGTGGTGGTCAGGTCGATGACAGCGCTGAGGCCGCGCGCCTCGGCGTCGCCGCTCTTGAGCGAGGCGGCGGGCAGGCGGGCGTTCAGCCGCATCAGCCTGCTGTCGTCGATACGGGCGTCGGCCAGAATTTGCACAGGGCCGTACTCGGTGTCGATGCGGGCGCGGCCGCCCTCGACGATGACCAGGGGGGCGCGGCTGTCAGGGCGCGGCGGCCTGGATGTGAACTCCTCGATCAGAGGGTCCAGCGAACCGAGCGAGAACCTGCCGCCCTTCCAACTGGCGCGCGCCAGGGGGCGGATCAGGCGGATGCGGCTGGGGGTCACGCCCAGCCCGGCCTTGGACCAGGGCATGCCAAGGGCGTAGTCGACCTCGACCCGCTCCACCCTGAAGTCGGGGTTGCGTGGGTCGCCGATGCTGATCTTGCCGACGAAGCCGTCGACCTCCAGCTGTTCCACCTCGACGTCGGCGTCGATGCCCTTGCGGTCCAGCCAGCCGGTCAGAAGCTCGCGCGCGGCGGCGCGACGGTTCAGGTAGAGGGCGGCGGCCAGCACGATCAGAAGGGCGAGCCCGATCAGGAAGGCGATCAGCAGCGTCCGCGCGACAGAGCGTGGACGGAGGGGGGGCTTTGAGGCGGGGGTTTCGTCGGTCAAGGCGCTCGGCGATCCGTCGGCGAAAGGAGGCGTAACAACGCCACAGATCGTGTTGCAAGGACAGGCGTGGCTGTTTGAACACTGCTGCGTGGCGCGGCAGTCACTGTTCAGTCAAGCAAGGCGAGAAAAGGGCCATTGTCCGCTGATGATTCATGAAAAACAGTGGAATACTTGACCTTCACCCGGCCAAGTTAACCAATTGTAACCTACGCGCTTCCCAAGATGGGACGGACGGGCTATATCGCTCGCTTCGCGTTTTCGGGGCTGCCGGGGCGCGATCCATGATTCGAATGGTTTGGCGCCAGTAGGGCGTCGTCGATTGCCGGGGACCGATGGCTCAGTTCGATCCGCGCCGCCAGCCGATGCGGCTTGCGCCGCATCTCCTGACGACCGCCGCCGCAGTGGCCATCGCCCTTGTGGCGGGTCAAGCCTATGAACCGGTTCGCGCCGAGGAAGTTCCCGCGCTGACGTCGGAACAGATGGCCTATCTTGAGACCCAGGCCTACGCCGCCGCCGGCGCGCCGACCGGTCTGACGGCCCCTGAGGCCATCCCTGTGCAAATCCGCCGCGGCGAAACCTTCGAGCAGGCCGTGCGCCGCACCGGCGTCGGCGCCGATGAAGCCAGCGCCGTCGCCGCCACCATCGCCAGCGCCTTCGATCTCAAGGACATGCGCGCAGGCCTGAAGTTTGAAACCGCCGTCTCCAAGCCGCGCGGCGGCCGGGGCGACGCCCGCCTGATCGGCCTGACCATGCGCACCGGCCCGGCCAGCCAGTTGACCGTGTCGCGCAGCTTCGACGGCGCCCTGCGCCTTCGCGCCCTTGACGAAAAGGTGACGCACGAAACCGTCGTCGCCAATGACAAGGTTCAGCGTTCGCTGTCGGCCAGCGCCCGGGAACTGGGCGCCACCTCGGCGGTCGTCCGCCGCGCCAGCCAGTTGTTCGCACACAAGTTCGACATGCAGCGCGACGTGCGCGCCTCGGACGAGTTCACCCTGGTCTTCGACCGCTCGGTGACCGAAGCCGGCCGCACGGTGGAAACCGGCGAACTGCTCTATGCCGAGCTGAAGGGCCACGCCTTCTACCGCTATCAGCGCCCCGGCGCGAAGACGGCGGAATATTTCGACGCCACCGGCAAGAACACGCGCACCGCCATGATGCGTACGCCGCTGACCAGCTTCCGCCGCGTCAGCTCCAACTTCGGCGTCCGCACCCACCCCATTTCCGGTTATCGCAAGATGCACCAGGGCATGGACTTCGCCGCCACCACGGGCACGCCCGTCGTGGCCCCCGCCGACGGCGTGGTGGTCGAGGCCCGTCGCTGGGGCGGCTACGGCAACTGGCTGCGCATCCGCCACGCCAACGGTCTGGAAAGCGGCTACGGCCACCTGTCGCGTTATGGCTCGGGCATCCGCGCCGGCCAGCGCGTGTCTCAGGGTCAGGTCGTCGCCTACGTCGGCTCGACCGGCGCCTCGACCGGTCCGCACCTGCACTATGAGATCTGGCGCAACGGCCAACGGATCAATCCGTCCGGCATCAAGACCCAGGAAGGCACGGTTCTGGCTGGTTCCGACCTGGCCGCCTTCCGCGCCGAGAAGGCCCGCATCGACCGCATCATCGCCGCCGGCGGTCAGCGCCGCCCGGTGGTCCAGCAGGCCTCGGCTTCGGGCCTGCGTTCCGTCGAAGGCTGACGGCTTGGGGCCGTGCGCGGCTCCCCATTCTAACCCACCAGCATCGGCGTTCGCCCCTGGGTCGGGCACTGGACGCCGTGCACCCGCACGTCGGCCTCGCCCAACTTCTGGCCCAGAAGGTCGAGCAGGGGCTGGACGATCCCGTCAAGCACTGGGCCGAGCGGCGTTAGCAGGGTCCCGACCGCCTGAACCAGGCCGCCGAGATCCAGGCCGAGCAGGCTGACCTCCATCCGTTGCAGCAGGCTGACGATCAGACCGTTGAGGAAGCCGCGTGAGCGCACGGACTTGACCGTATGGTTGGAGATGTCCGCGGTGCTGAACACCGCCTCCTGCCAGTTCAGGTCGGCGATTTCCAAGTCCGCGTGGGCTTTGACGGTGACCAGGTTCAGGGCTGAAACCAGGGTCGCCGGCGAACTCGTCAGCGGCGCCTTGAAGTTCTTCAACCTGGATTCGTCGATGGCGCCGACGCGCGCCCGCGCCACACCGGGTCTCACGGCCAGGGTCACGGTTCGCGCCCCCTCGCAGTTGATGCGTTTCAGGCGGGCCTCCGACGCGGCCGCCTCGACCAGGATGGGCAGCTTGACCTGGGCCAGGCCAGCCAGAGCCTGGGCCGTCGTCGCCTTCAGATAGATGCGGGCCTGGGCGGTGCGGATGATGGGTTCGTCCTTGCCGGTGATGGTCAACCACGGCGACTTGTTGGGCCGCTCGCCGATGGCCAGCATGACGTCCAGATCGGCCAGGCCGGCGCGCGCGCCCAGATCCAGCGCCACCTGACGGTCGCCGTTGGCGGTCTCCAGCGAGGCCATGATCAGGTCCAGGGCCGAGACGTCCGCGTTCAGGGCCTCGCGCAGCCCCTGTCTGGCGTCGACCTCGACCCCGATCAGGTCTTTCAGCCTGAGCTTGGCGTCCGCCGGCGTGCGGGTCAGTTTGCCTAGAACCGATTTGGTATCGGACCCCGCGATGGATTCCAGCACCTTCAAGGCGCGTCCCGCCGTGACCTCCTGATTCAACAAGGCGTCATAGTCGCCCGCCGTCACGCCCAGGTCGGCGGCCAGGGCGTCGGAGAACTGCAGCAAATTGACCTGAGCCCCGGCCAGGGCGCGATAATCCATCACCGTCAGCGAGACATTGCCGCCCAGCAGGCTCGACAGCAGGGCGTTGGCCAGTCCCCCGTCCAGGCTGGCCAGTCGCGAGCCGATCGAAAACATGGCCTGGGGCCGGCCGCCCGGAATGGCGGCTGTGGCGGTCTTGCGCACGGTGATGCTGTCGCGCTTCAGAATCCAGCGACCAAAGAACAGGGAGGCGGGCGCCGTCACCTCGACCCGCGCGGCGTTGAGTTCGGAAGCATTGGCCCTGAACCGGTCCTCAGGTTTGAGGCGAGGGTCGGCGGTATAGCCGCCCTTGGTCACGCTGACGGTCTGCAGGTCGGTCAGATTGGCCGCGGCTGTGGCGCGGGCGGCGGACTCGGCATGGGTCAGGTCGTGGGCGGCGGCCATGGCCGACAGGTCCGCCGCGCCCTGGATCTTGCGGGCCTTGAGCGAGATGGCCCCCAGATCGACAGCCAGAGCGGCCAGGACGCACATGAGGCCGGCGAAGGCGGCCGACATGACGGCCACCCCGCCTTTTTGGTCTTCAAGCCAGCGGAGGCGCGGCATTTCAGTATCCCCCCAGACGGACAATGGCGGTCCTGCGGATGGTGGGCGGCGGCGAGGGGACAATGGCCGCCAGGGCCATCAGGGGGTGATCTCTGGCGTCATAGACGACATTGACGCGGATGATGCTCGCCGTGCTTTCGACCTCGACCGAGGCCCGATCGGCCTGCAGGCCCAGATCCTCGACCTGAGCGCCGATGAAGTCGCGCGCCAGGGTTTCCCGTTCCGCCGGGTCCAGCCCGGCGATCGCCGCTCGCGCCCCCTCCGACGCCAGCGACTGGACCGAATGGGCCATCCAGAACCATCCGCCGTATACGACGATGCCCAGCATCATCAGGATCAGCAGCGGCGCGACCATGGCGAACTCGATGGCGGCGACGCCGCGCCGGTCGCGGTTGAATGACAGAAGGGAAGAGCAGCGCCTCATGGTTCGGCCTCACCTCTTTAAGGTGACAACTATAAGTTGAACACCGTTAAGCGGTGCTGAACACGCAAGAATAAAGGCGGGCCAATCGGCTCCGCCTTGAAGGGTCTGCTTCTGAAGGAAAGATGGCGCACCCGAAGAGATTCGAACTCCTGACCCCCAGATTCGTAGGAAATTTCAAAGCCAATTTCCCGCTGTTCCAGATTGTTCCAACTTGCCTCACAAGCCATTGCTCTAACTGACGTTTTTTCGGGCTAACCGTCTTTTTGCGTTCTAGGCGGTTTCACCTGTTTCCCGTTTTTCTGTGCCCCATATGTGCCCCAAAGCGATTTCAAGACTGATCGCCTGACGGGTCGCGGGGCACGCGATCCCTAACCCGACACGTGCGGAAAGGGCGCTGGAATGAGCAAGGTCAAACTCACCGATCGGTATGTTGCGACGATCCGCGCCGCCGAAGCTCGGCAAGGACATTGCGCTCTCTATGGATGCGCGCGGCTTCGCCCAGATCGTCGGGGGACGCCAGCCGATGCAGGACCTTGGCCGGACTTGAGACACCTTCCGCTCACACGGGTTTCGCGCGAAACCCCGGGCTGGCGGTCGGTCGTCAAGCTAGGAAAGCCTTATGCCCAACCTTGATGACCTGACGCGGTTCCTGACCGGACCGGTCACCATCGCCTGTCCGCGAATGACGCTCCTCTGCGGGGACTTTGAGCCTGCGCTTGTCGAAGGCGCAGGCACATTCACGATCGTGAACGAACGCGAGTTTGAATATCGCCTGACCGGTACGCCAGCCGACCTGGGGCATGCGATGCGTGCGATGAATCGGGCGCGCGAAGATCGCTACGACGCGCTGAGCCAGTTCCGCCTGCTCCTGGTTGATGAGAACGGGGACGAATGGAACGGCGGCTGGACGATGCCGGAGTTCAATGTAGGCGCCGACGGCTGGGTCTTCTCGGGCACGTGTGACGCCCTCATGGGCGGCGGGGCGGCGGAGGCGGATCGAGCAGGGGCGGAAGCTCGCTTCATCATCCCCAGGAATCACAGCGCATCCGCCGCCTTGCGTCGCCTGGTCCGGACGGAGGTCCGGCCGGGAGAGTGGGAAGCGGTAAGGACCATCGAGGTTCTCGGGTCGCCGGTGAGCTTCCGCTTCGACCGGACCACGAACGTGCTCGCGATTTCGGCCCCGTCTACCGAAGCCATGCCCGCTCATTCCGCGGAGAACTGGCTGGGGGAGCCGCTCCGGGTTCTGTTCGGGCAACTGGTCTTCCCTCGACTGGTGGAACGTCGCTTCTCCGACGGGCGGTTGATGCTCTGGGTTCGTCAATCACCGGCCTGGACAAGAGACTCCGTCTGGCTCGCGATGTGGAACGCCTCGGATCCGACGACGGAAGACCTGTTCTTCGACCTCTACCGGGACCTGCTGACCATGGTGGTCCGCACGGGTCTGTGGGGAAGCCATACGGTCACCGCCTATTTTGAAGAGGTCATTCAGGCGATGCGTGGCTCACGATGGGTCTGGGCCATGACGATGGCCTCAAGCATCGAAGGCATCGCCCGCATTCTCGTACCCGAGGAAACCCGTCGCGCGGACGCCGACCCCGCAGCGATCGCGGGTCTGATCGAACACATCGACGCCTGGGTAGGGCCGCAACGTCTGAGAGACACAGCTAGAAGCGCCGTAGGCCGGGCGGATCAGGTGTCTGTAGTGCGCGGCCTGATCGATCTCGCCGATCGAGGCGTCGGCACAAGGGCTCAGGTCGAAACCTGGAGGCGATTGCGCAATCAGGTGATGCACGGGGAATTCGTTTCGAACTATTCTACGGAAGAGGATGACGCGATCCTGCTCAACCTCGCAGACCTGCTTCGCGCTCTGACCCGAGAGGCCGCGCGGCGCGCCACAACCGATACGCTGGAACAGCCGAGCGCGGGGATTTCTGACGCTACCTAAAGGCTACGGCCTCTTCATCCCTCAGCAGACTTCGGGAGCGTCGCCGGCAAGAGGTCAGGATAGATGGCCGCGAGACGCCGATGGACGCTGTCGGCGATCCCGAGCGAGGAGATGTGGACGCCGACGTCGTTCCATGGCGCATCGTGATCGACCGCGCTTGAGGTCCAGTTCAGGCTCGTGACCACAACATCGTCCGCGTCCCAGAGAATGAACTTGCCGTGCAGATGGGTCTTGCCGACGCACGCAAGCCGAACACCGTTTCCCGCCGCCTCTTCAACCAGAACGCGGGCATGGCGTTTCTTGAGTGGGCCGGCGGGCATTGTGTAGAGCACCGTCACATCGACCTCGCGCTCGGCGGCCGCCTCGCCTTGCAGGATCGCCCCGGGACGGGCCGTCGAGCCCAGGCGATGGCAAACGACGGTCAGGCGTCGCTTCGCCGACTCGGCCGCGCGACGCATCAGACCATCGTGGGCGCCGCCGACGACCAGAGTGACGCGATCAGGACCTCCGCGCTCCGGTTCGCGACGAAGGTCGTTGGCCGTGATCGCGAGTTCGTGGGCGAGATCGTCCGCCACGCCCCGGCGACCGGTCATGACCTGAACGATCCGGCAAACATCGGCGACGGCGTGAGCGTCGCGCAGAATGACCGACAGCTCGACGGCGTTGAACGGGGTCGAAAGCCAGTTGCAGGAGCCGACGACGGCCATCCAGCCGTCATACTCCGTATCGAGCAGGACGATCTTGGCGTGCGAGCCGGTGGTGTTCATCTGGAAGCGGACGTTGCCCCGCAGTTCAGGGTCGTCACGGACGAGGTCGGCGATCTTAGGAACGACGAGAGCGGTCTTGCGTGGCTTGTCGTCATCCACGTCGAGATCGTCATTGTCGCCCCAGAGGATGTCGATGCGGACTCCGCGACGGCAGGCGTCGCGGATCGGCCCGAGGAGGGCCCTGAAGCGCTCAAGGTCCAGGAAAGTCGAGTGGAGGATCAGCCTGCGGTGCGCGCGCGCCAGAAGATCGCCCAGAGCGTTCCTGTGAGCCGCGCCGCCGATGATCACGTCGTCAGGCCCGATGCGGCAGGCGTGGGTCGGCAAGGCCTCGATCGGCGTCTCCCCGGGGCCATTGTAGGAGACGACGATACTGCGGGTGCCTGCGGGTCGGGCGGCGGCATCCTCCACCAGGCCGCGCAGTCGTGGTCCGACCTTGTCCGGTAGGCCCTGGACCACACCGTCCGCGACCGGGAAGACCATGAACTCGTCCTCCCGCACCGCGGCAGCCCCCGTGTTGACCCCGGCCACCTGCTCGTCCCAGTTGCGGACGGCGATCTCGCTCAGACGGGCCATGTTGGCCTCGGGTGACAGGGACGGGCCGCCGTCGCGTACCTCGATGTACCGCACTTCCCGGCCGGCCGCGCTTTCCGCCTCGAGCTTGGCGTGGGTCGACCGGCGTACCTGGGAGGCATTGAAGAACTCTCCGGTCGCGAAATCTACGACGAACGCCACCTTTCGTGGGGCGAATTTCGGGAAGGTCGGCAATGGCGCTCCGGCACTCGTCGATCGGCGACCGAACTCGCTGAGTTGAAACGCCGACGTCGCGCCGACGAGCGCGATCTCGACGAGCCTGAAGCGCATCAGCCGGGTCACGGATGCGACGACGACCTGTCTGGGCACGGCCAGTTGGCCGACCAGACCATCGAGCCCCACGGACTGGCGTCCGATGGCCAGCAGGATCGCCTCATCAACCACCGACCAGGCGCGAGACGTTTCGATCGTCACGCGCATCGAAATTCGGGCCATCGGCACTGCGATGAGGACGCTCATCGAATGAGTCCCAAGGCGGATGGTGGCAGGCTGGTCGCCAGGGGAACGCCCTTGCGCTTCCGTCCCTCAGCATCCTCGATCGCCGCGATCATGTCGGTCAGGAAATCAAGGCTGTGCGCCTCTTCATCCGGATTGACCCCGCGGACCGCCTCTTTCAGGAAATCCAGACTGCCGACGATCACCAGCTGGTCCTTGGCGCGGCTGAGGGCCACGTTCATGCGGGCCTTCTCCCGCAGGAATCCGACCGCCCCCAGCCCCGTGCGTGGATTGTTTCTGACCAGGGAAAGGAGGACGAGGTCGGCCTCGTTACCCTGGAAGGAATCTATCGTGCCGACAAACGCGCCGTCGCTTCGGACCGGCGCGAAGGCGTCCAGGTGCTTGAGGTCTCTCGAAAGCCCGTACGTCAGACGGCGTTGCAAATGTTCGACCTGGGCCTTGTAGGGCGAAAGGATAGCCAAGGTCGGCCGCGTCCCGTCGGCCGCACGAACGTGGCGCAACACGGCCATGACGGCGTCGGCCTCGACGCTGTTTCTCAGCCGCCCGACCTCCTCCTCCGCGCTCGGTTCACCGGGTTTGGGCCGGCTCACGTGCGGGAAGTCGACGACGACGATCGGCGAAGCCGTCATCGGCTCCAGATAGCGTAGTGGGGAAGCGTCCGCCTCGACCTCGGCGATCCGCGACGCCGACGTCGTCAGGCCGCCGTCGTAAAAGGCCTTGGAAACGACCTCGGCGATGGCCGGATCCATCCGTCGCTGTTCGGTCAGAGTTTCCGCGATCGGGCGATGGCCGACGCGTTGTTTGGCCTGTCGCTCATCCTCGGCGACCAGGGTCTCGAACGGTGCGAACAGTCGGTGCGCACGCTCTCCCGTCGCGCGCTGGTCACCCGGGTCTGCGGCGAGGAGCCGACCCAGACGCGTCGTCCACTCCTCATCGAGCATGGGCGCCAGCAGGACCTTCGCCTCCGCCAGCGCCGTCTGGGTCAGGGCGTGGCTCGACAGGATCGTCCGCATGCGCGGAGCGTCGAAAGCCGGGAGCTGGTTATGGTCCCCGATCAGCAGGCGTCTGCCTGACAGCATGAGCGCACCCGCCAGTTCCGGCCCGGTTGCCCGCGCCGCTTCCTCCACGATCACCCAGTCAAACTGGGCGCGGGACTCGACGAGTCGCTCAACGTCGCGCGAGTTCAGGGTCGAGATCACGATATCCGCCGCGTCGAGCAGCAGGCTGGCCAACGCCCCGAGAGCCACCCGGTCGCCGACCATGAGGTCGGCCTTGCGTTCGAGGCTGTCCTCGACCGAAACCCGCAGCGCCTTGACCGCCTCCCCGAGGCTGGGCGGAGCTGCGGCGACCCCCGCGCTCGTTTCTAGGGTCCGGAGCAGATCCAGTGCACGGGCCTCCACCTCCTGGGGAAGGCGCGCCTGGCGTTCGGGCGTCGAGGAGCGGATGACGAGGACCTTGTCTGCGCCGGACATGGCCAACGCCTCTTGCACCTTCTCCTGGAGATGGTTCAGCGCGTCGTGCCCCTGGGCGCAGATCAGCATTCGGCTGTTGGGCTCGCGATCGAAGCGCCGGGTGACGATCTCGGTCGCAAGCCGGGTCTTGCCAACACCGGGCGGCCCTACGACCAGCAGGGTCGGCGCGACCTCGAAGGCGGCGGCCAGAGCCGCCTGCTTCGGCGCGTCGAGAACCTTGAAGCTCTTCAGACCGCGTTCCTTCTCGCTCAGGCCTTCTCCGGTCGACCGCCGGACGCGCCAGGGATTGGTCAGCATATCGGTCAGGTCGGGCCGGCCCGCCAACGCCTTCAGCACCCGCAGGCGGCGTGCGATGACCTGCTCGGAACCGGTGTCGCTCTGCGGTTTGAGGAACAGCGGTCCATCGTAGCCATCGAGAGGCTCATCGATCTCGAAGCGGTACGCCTGCCTGCCGTCGATCGTGCAAGCCCCGACGAAATGCGCCGCTGTATCGAAAGTGCGAGACGCCTTCATCGCGGCGGAGCGGCCGAGCCGCCACCGCATTTCCGCGTCCCGCCCGTCATCGTCGAACAGGCGCCGCATCGCCACCTCGCCCTGGGCCATGCCAAGCTTGCGAGCGAGTTGATCCCGATCGCTCCTCGGGAGGGCGCGCACCGCCACCACGGGCCGGCCGTTCTCGCGTCGGCGCTCGAGGATTTCGACCGGCAGGGCTTCAGCGGCCTTGACCACCCCCTCGACCAGTTGGGCGACGAACAGCGCATCCCCGACGTCGGCGACGGGATCGTCGCGTTCCGGTCGGTCGTCGGCGGCGAACGCGCTCCAGTCCAGCGCATCCGGTCCCAGCCGGAGTTTGAGGGTTTCCGCCTCCGTCGCATTGCGGGCGATCTGAATGGACTGGGTGATGTCATGTTGCCGATCGCCACGCGGTTCAAAACGACGATCGCGTGGGAAGACCCGTTCGCAGATGGCGGCATCCCAGCTGGGGACGCCATTGGACACCGATGCCCTGAGCGTCATCACGAGCTGGCCGGTGACCAGTCGGAGACCGTGTTTCGTAGGATCAAAACGGGACGGGATCAGAAGCGTCGCTCCGCCGTCGAAATCGGCGCGCACCCAGTCGAGCTGGTTACGGGTCTCGTCCACAGCGATGGCGCCGTCCGTGGCGTCGAAAACCGCTCGGCCGAGCCCTGCTTTTCCGGCGAAGGCCAGTACCAAGCTCCCGGCCTGGGTGACCGAGGCGCGCGTCAGCGTGAGCAACAAGTCCTCGATCGCTTCGCCAATGGAGCGGGCGTCGAGTTGATCGAACCGCGCCGGTGTCACCAGTCGCCGGAGAAGCTGTCGTTCGGCTGCGGACAGGCTCGCGTCGATCGCGGGTCTGCCCTCCGCCGAGACGAACCCGTCGCCATTCCGAACCGTCAGGCCGAGCAGTTCGAGAATCATCAGCCCCAAACAGCGCCAATCCTCGGCGAAGGAATAGGTGGGCGGGCGAAGAACGGCCGCACGCTCGCTGACATCGGCGTGGGCTCCGCCCGGGCCTTCGTTGATCAGATCGAGGGACCACTCCAGACCGCCGAGCTGGAAGTCCGGCTGGGCGGGGTCGCCCTCTGTCATGACGTTCTCGGCACAGACCGAACCGTGCATCAGCCCCTGGTCGTGGACGAGACCGAGCGCCTCGACCAAACGGGCGACGTTTCGCCAGAGAAGGCTGCGGGGACGAGGCGCTTCAAGCAGACGGAGCCAGTGGCTCTGCGGCACGCGTTTGCGTTTCTCGCTCAGAGGCTGACCGACCCTCTCCAGAACGAGACCGAAATGGTCGGCATCCTCCACCAGCTCCAGAAGATCGACGATCAGGTTGCCAGCGCCGGGGTTGGCCATGAGGCGGGTGATCTGACGCATCTCGTGGCGCCAGAGTTCTCGCAGATCCGCGTCTGCGGGTCCGCCGGTCTTGCGCCAGAGCTTCAGGGTCAACTCACGTCCTGTCGCGATCTCCTCGACCTCGAACAGGGTGGCGCGGAATGCCGTGTGATCACCCGGGGCGAGCGCCGCCTCAGGAAACGCAAACCGGTCTTCGAGAGGGCAAAGGACAGGTTTGCGTTGCGTCACCGGCATTGGAATCCGTCCCCAATCAAGACTGTTGGGGCGAGGCGAAACAGCCCCTGGCCGCGTCTGGAGCCTGAGGATCGCTTGGTTCGCGCAACGGTATGGGCAGGACGCTCTTCACACGTTCAAACTGCACCGATTCGAAGCCTGCTGAAGGGGCTGCAAGTCAGTAAGATCAAACGTGATCTTGCGCGAAACACTTTTCACCGCTCGGTGAAACGGGCAAATTCAGTGAAAACCATTTGACATGGTTCACCATAATGGCCACTTTCACCGGATGGTGAAACTGTATGATCCGGTAGAGCTGGAAGTCGAGGCGGTTGCAGCGGTCGTCAGCCTGTTGAATGACGTGCCGGCCCTGACCGTGGGCGACGTGGTTCGCGAAGCCAACATGCCTGATCGCGGGGTGGACTTCAGGATCGACTTCGACGTTGGGGGCTCAAGCCATATTCTTCTCGCCGAGGTGAAAACCTCGGGGTCGCCGCGAACCGCGCGTCACGCCATCGACCAGCTGATCAGCTACCAGTCGCGCCAGGCCGCGAAACACGGAAACTGGAACCCGGCCCTGATCTTCGTCGCTCCCTATCTGTCGCCACAGGTGCGGGAGATGTGTCGGGACTTCGAGGTCAACTACTGCGACCTGTTCGGCAACGCCCGGCTCGTGCTGCCCGGCCTCTACATCAACCGCGAGGTGGCCGAGACGCCGGCGGCCGAGAAGCGCGATCTCAAATCCCTGTTCAAGCCGAAGTCCGCCCGGGTCCTGCGCTACCTGCTCAGGCCCGGCCAGGAGCCCCGACGCCTGGGCGAAATCGCCGAGGCGACACAGGTCAGCATCGGCCAGGTCCACAAGCTCAAGACCGCCCTGCTGGAGCGGGACTGGATCGAGGAGACTCCGGACGGCGTCGTCGTCCGCAATCCGGACCAGCTCCTCGACGCCTGGCGTTCGGACATTGCCCCGGCGGGAACCCGGCGAGGCTACTACACGACGCTCCACGGCGGCCCGCTCGAGAAGGCGGTTGAAGCGGCCGTCAGGACTGCGGGCCCGCACGCCGCCCTGGCGGGCCGCTCGGCGGCGAACTGGCATGCGCCGTGGCTCGCGGCCGGTTCGGTCGAACTCTATGCCGACCGGACCGGCGCCGAGACCCTGGCGAAGGCTCTGGCGCTCGAACCCGCGCCAAAGGGCCCCAATGTCTGGATCACGGTCCTGGAGGACGACGGACCGTTGATGGATGCGGTTGATGTGGGCAGCGGGCTCAGGGCGACCAGTCTGGTCCAGACCTACCTCGACCTCTACCGGGGCGGCGAACGGGACCGGGAAGCGGCGGACCATCTTCGTGCCGAGCGACTGCCATGGTGAAGCCGGCTGTTCCGCGGCCCGGGCCGCATCCCTATGGGCCCCGGACCACCGAGGCCGTCAAACGGGTACTGGTCGAGCTCGGCCAGGTGCTGGGCGACTACAGGGGCAAGTTCGCCATCATAGGCGGCAATGTGCCGTGGCTGCAGATTCCCAACGCCGACACGGTCCATATCGGATCCATCGACATCGACCTGGCGCTGGACGCCGAGGCCCTGGCCGACGGCCAGTACAAGGGTCTCGTGGACACCCTTCTGGCGGCCGACTATCGCCAGCCCGCAGACGGCGAAGTCTTCCAGCTGACCCGCGAGGTTCCCGGTGAAAACGGCGAGCCGGCGATCAAGATCGTCGTCGATTTCCTGATGCCCAAACACGCGAAGATCAAAAGGAACCGTCCGCCGCTGATCCCTGACTTCGCGGTCATCCCGGCCAGCGGCGCGGACATGGCGCTGCGGTTCAACGACCTGATCGCCGTCGAGGCCGAGATGCCTGAAGGCGGACGCAACGAAGTCGAGCTGTCCGTGGCCACCATCCCGGCCTTCCTCGTCATGAAGGGGTTCGCCCTCGTCGGGCGGCTGAAGGACAAGGACGCCTACGATGTCTGGTACAGCATCCGGAATTACCCCGACGGGCTGGAAGCCCTGGTCCGGGACTGCCAACCCCTGCTGAAGATCGACACGGCGATCGAGGGTTTCGCCGGCATCGCCGGCAAGTTCCGGGACCGCGACTACACGGGGCCCGTCTCCGTTCGGCGTTTCGCTGCCGAACAGGGCATCCTCGACGGTCGGGACGAGGAGGAATGGCAGACCGACGCTTTCGGCCAGATCGACGCCTTCCTGAAGGCGATCGCGATCCGATGACCGTGGCGGACGCGCCCTTTCCTCATATCATCCGGGCGGATCAGCTTCTGTCGCGCGCCGACGCGCTGGCGCGGCCGTCGCCCGTCCCCGCGGTTGCGGGGCTCTACGGCTGGTACTTCCGCGACGTTCCGCCCGGGATCGATGCCGACGGCTGTCACAATGTCGAGGGTCTGACGCTGCTCTATGTCGGCATCTCGCCGAAGCAACCGCCGGCCAACGGTCGCGGACCCTCGAGATCGACTCTGAGGCAGAGACTGCGGACACACTACGCCGGCAACGCTGAGGGCTCGACCCTGCGCAAGACCCTCGGTTGCCTCCTCGCGGAGGAGACCGGCTACCCCTTGCGTCGTGTCGGGTCCGGCCGTCGCCTGACCTTCACCAACCCCGGCGAACAGGCGCTCGATCGCTGGATGTCGGACAACGCCTTCGTCGCCTGGACGACGGCGACCGAACCCTGGCTGCTGGAGCATCGGCTTCTGCAATCCGGTCTCGTCCTGCCCCTGAACATCCGCGACAATCCCTCGCCGCGACATACCCGGGCGATCAGCCAGGTCCGGCAGAAGGCGGTGGCGGCGGCGCTCGGTTTCCCCATCGTCGCCGACGGAGGCGGAAGGCGAAGGGCAGCGTCGTAGACGCCGCCGCGGCCTTGCGCATGATCGAGGTCGTCATCGCCGTCGTTATTTGCGGGTTCGTCTTCTGGATTGGGTGTTCCGTCAATCAAGGCGGCGTATGAGCGACCGGCGACCGGAACAGGGAAGCGGCTCGCACCCAGCATCGTCCCGACGTTCAGTGGAGCTGCAGGAGCAGGAAGGCGGCGAGGAAACCGACCACTGTGATCAGGCCGATGAAGGGCTGGGCGTTCTCGAACGCCTCGGGGATCATCGCCTCGGCGAGCATCGCCAGAACGGCGCCGGCGGCGAAGGCGAGGATCACCGCCGGGACCTGGTCTGAGGCCGAACCGAGGACCAGCGCGCCCAGCGCCGCCGCCGCGGCGGTGATGACCGGTATCCCCAGCCAGACCGTGAAGATGTAGCGCTGCGAACGACCCGCCAGCCGCATGCCGGACGCGCTGGAAAGGCCCTGAGGGATGTTGGCGAGAAAGAAGCCCGCGACCACGCCTGCGGCGAGCTTGCCCCCGCCGAGCAGCGACAGGCCGATGACCAGGGCCTCGGGAATCCCGTCCAGCACGGCGCCCACCGCGATGGCGAGGCCGCTCCCCTTCTGGTCCGTTTCGCTGGGCTGGGCGACGCAGTCTCCGCACCGGTTGCGGTTCTTCGCGCCCCGCTTGGCGAGACGCCAGTTGATGAAACTGAACACCCCGCCCCCGACAAGAAGGCCGGCGACGGCGGAGAGAGGGTCCCCACGCGTGTAGGCCTCCGTCATCAGCTCGACGGCGACCACGGCGATCAGAACCCCGCCTCCGAACCCCATCACGCCGGCGATGACGCGGTGGGACAGCCGGTTGTAGAGGGTGACGGCGAGCAGGGCGCCGATCGTCAGGCCGCTGGCCGAGAACAGTCCCCACAGGCCGGCTTGGACGAACACAGGCATCATATCTTCCCGGCTACAGGCGAAAGAGCCGGTTGTCGCGGCCTCCCGGGTGCGAACGCGCGAGGCGCTCCAGACGTCTCAGAACGGTTCTCGCCCTTTAACACGGACGATGTCTGTCGACCGGGCAGTCGTCGCAGCGTGCGCGGTCGCAGAGGCGGCAGGTCGCCCAACCCCCCTGGGCGTCGCCGAACACCGACGACAGGATGGCGTCGGCGGCCCGCTCCAGGGCGACGCGGTCCTCGACGGAGACCTTGCCGAGGAGGTCCGCCAGGGCGGCCCTGCGAAGTCCGAGGAGCTCGGCGCGCTGGACCTGACCCTGTGCGGTGAGGGTGACGTGAACCACGCGACGATCTGAGGACGACTGCGATTTCTCGACCAGGCCCTGATCTCCGAGCCTCTCGACGACCCGGACGGCTCCGGCATGAGACAGCCGGAGGATCTGGCGGATCTGACCGATCGACATCCCCGGCTCATGGCCGATGGCGATGAGTGCGGCCGCTGTTTGACCGCCTGCGTTGAAGGCCTCTGCGATCGCCCGTCGAACCCGGTCGGACACCGCCTGCGAGAGGGCGCCGAAGGTGTTGATCAGGCGATCAGAGGGGTCGTCCATTGCGCGGGCTCCGGTATATGCGTCGTGCATATAATCAGGCGCGGGAGATGTCGAGGGCCTGCCGTCAAGAGGCCCCCAGGTAGGAACCGCGAACTACCCGGCGGACTTGACCGCATGCGGATGATCTCAAGAGCTGCGTCGATAGCTGCCAGGTATCGGTAATTTCTGCCGGCTTGTGCGCTGGACCCCTTTTTCCGCGTCTCAAGCTCGATAATAAATCCAAAGTTGTATTTAAATACAAGGTCTTGACGGTTGTTCGCGCAGTCTGTAGCCGCCACTGTCCGCTTGCCGTCTATGCTTGGCGCACATATAGACAGCACGATGGATGGACCTCGAGCTCGAAATATATTCGGCGTGTTCGCACTGATGATCAGCGACGACATCGTTCGTGCCAGTTCATCGCGGGCGCCCGAAGCCGGACCCGCCGCCTCGGCGCTGGCCTTGCTCTCGCACAAGCCCGGGCTCTCGATAGGCATGCTGGCGGTCGGGGTGGGTCTGTCACACGCCGGGACCGTTCGCCTGGTGGATCGATTGTCGGCAGAGGGTCTGATCGAGCGCCGGGAGCATCTGACGGATGGGCGCGCGCGGTCCCTCTATCTGACGGCGACCGGAGAAGTCGCCAGCGGCGAGGTGCTCGCCTCGCGCGATCAGGTCATCGCCGAGGGGCTGTCGATCCTGGAGCCGGGCGAGTTGAGGATCCTGAGCGACATCGCCGAACGCGTTCTGCGCGATCGCCTGGAAAACCTCGGGCACTCGTACCGCATCTGCCGCCTGTGCTGCTACGCGGGCTGTACGAACTGCCCCGTTGACGCCGAACTGCTCGAGCGAGGGGTGGACCGCGAAGCGACTGACGAGGCGTAGGTTCCTCAGGGAAGGGTGACGACGACCTTCGAAGCGGAAACGCCGGCCTTCAACGCCTCCAGAGCGGGTTGGAGCATTGCAAGGCCATGGCCCACGACCTTCGCCGGGGGCGCGGGGACGAATGTGCGCGAGGCGAGCGCTTGCGGCAGGAAGTCGCGATAGATCATCGGACCGACGTCGTCGTCCTTGAGGCTCGTCCCGGAGATATGCGTCGCCTCGATGCCCGCAGGCCGTGACTCGGGCGGCGTCAGGGTCGCCGCCACCCGGCGCGAGCCGTCGCATCTCGCGACGACGGCGAAACAGTCGTCCATACTGCCGGTGGCGTGCAACGTCCCGGCCAGACGGCGCCCACGCAGCGCCGCGACGACGTCGTCCACCAGGGTCGGGCTCGCGTGGTCGAGAACCTCGCCGGCGCCGAGGGTATTCAACAGGCCGGCGTTGCGCGCCGAGGCGACGGCGACGCAACTGTAGCCCGACGCCACAGCCAGCTGGATGGCGTTGCAGCCGACGCTCGACGATCCGCCCCAGACCAAAACCACCTCCGGGCGCGCGACCGGCGCGTGCGAGGGTGGCGCCAGCGCCAGCTGCGTCCGTCCATAGAGGCCGCCCGCGGCGGTGCCGAGGCCAAGGGGAAGGACGGCGGCATCCGTGAAGGCCATGTCGTCGGGGATCGGCGCGGCCAAGAGCTCCAGCACGATGGTGTGGTGCTGGAAGGCGCCCTGCGCGGGCTCGTTGACGGTCGTACCGACCGCCTGTCCGAGGACCCGATCGCCGACCTTGAACCGATCGACGGCGCTGCCGACCGCCGCGACCTCCCCGGCGACATCGCTGCCGAGGATCGCCGGATATTCGAGCCAGGGCAGCAGGGCGATCTCCTGCAGGATCCAGTCGATCGGGTTGATGGCGATAGCCGCGCTGCGGATCAGGATCTCGTTAGCCGCCGGCTGGGGCAGATCGGAGACGCCGATCCGCAGCGGATGGCCCGGTGCGCACTGCCAGGCGGCCTGATTGATCACGGTCCCGCCCATCGCCCAATCCCTCGATCAGCCATGACTAGGCGCGCGTTTCTGCGCGAAAAAGACCATAAAGCGGGATGGTCTGGTGACCTGAAGGAAACAATGATGGACGGTGGCCACTACGCCGAGCTGCGGGCCTTCATGGCGATCCACGAAGCACGCAGCTTCCGGGACGCCGCGTTGCGCCTCGGCGTCACGCCCTCGGCCCTGAGTCGGACCCTGCGTCGCCTCGAGGATCGCCTGGCGTTGCGCCTGTTCAACCGGACGACACGCAGCGTCCACCCGACGGAGGCGGGAGCCGTCCTTTACGCCAAGCTCGCACCGGCCATTGCCGGTCTGGACCAAGCGCTCGGAGATGCGCTCGCGCTTCGCGACGATCCCGTCGGAACGATCCGCCTGAATCTTCCGCGAATGGCGGCGGAACTGATCGTAATGCCACGCCTGCCGCTCTTCAACGCCCTGCACCCCGGCGTGCGGCTGGAGATGGTCGTCGACGATGGTCTGACCGATGTCGTGGCGGAAGGCTTCGATGCGGGGATAAGGGCCGGCGAGCGGCTGGCGCAGGACATGGTCGCCATACGGCTGACGCCGCCCTACCGGTTCGCGGTGGCGGGTTCTCCGGCCTATTTCGCCAAGCACGCACCTCCGGCCACGCCGCACGACCTGTCGGGACATCCCTGCCTCAAGTATCGCTGGGCGACGACGGGCAAGCTCGAGCGCTGGCGCTTCACCGGGCCCGAAGGCATTGTGACGGTGGGGGTCGAGGGACCGCTGGTCGCCAACGACACCGCATTCCTCCGGGACGCGGCGGTCGCCGGCATGGGACTCATCTTCCTGCCCGAGGCGGCTGTCGAGACCCATATCGCCAGCGGGGCGCTCGTCCGTGTCCTGGACGAATGGTGCAAGCCCTTCCCCGGCTTCTATCTCTATCATCCCAACCGGCATCAGACCCCGCCGGCGCTGCGCGCCCTGATTTCGTTCTTTCAGGCCGAGAACGCACACCCTGGGTAGCGGAACGGTGATCCGAGGATTGCGCTTTCCCGAAAGCGGCCCGACCGGCTCATCGACCGGGGCGTTCCAGACGCCAGGTCGGACGCACGAAGTGGCTGCTGTAGCCCCCGGGATTGCGCATGAGGTATTTCTGGTCCTCTGGCCCTGCCTCCCAGAAGGGTTCTTCCGGATTGATCTCGGAAACGACCGGGCCGGGCCACCGGCCTGACGCCTCGATTTCGGCGATGGTCGCCAGGGCGACGTCCCGCTGCGCCTCGGTGGTGTAGAAAATGGCCGACCGATAGCCTGGACCGAAATCGCTGCCCTGTTGTTCGTAGGTCGAGGGGTCGTGGATTTGGAAGAAGAGTTCCAAGAGCGCGCGATAGCTGAGGATTGAAGGGTCAAACGTCACCTCCACCGCTTCCGCATGGTTTGAATGGTTCGCATAGGCCGGATCAGCGGTTTCGCCGCCGGTGTAACCGACGCGCGTCGAAACGACTCCCCGGGCCCGGCGCAGGATATCCTCCATGCCCCAGAAGCAGCCGCCTGCGAGGATGGCTCGCTCTGGCGCTGAGACCTCTCTAGTGGTTCCTGCCTGGCTCAAGATTCGTTCGCCTTTTCCGTCCGGGCAAGGTCAGGCCAGCGTCGCGGAATTCCCGGCCAGGCTGGCGCCCGACAGTTCGGTCTGTACGTCAGACCCGCGAACGAGAGTCAGATCAACGGGGCATCGATCCGCGATCTCGAGGATGCGCGCGCGCTGCTCATCACTCAGCGGCCCCTCGAGAACGACGGTGCGGGTGAACCGGTCGGGGGGCATCATGTCCTTGATCTTCTCATGCTGCACGGTCGTGCTCGCCCGTTTGAGGGGGAAGCCCTTACGGTCCGCGTAGAGACGCATCGTCATCACCGTACAGGCTGCGAGGCCGGCGGAGACCAGTTCGAAGGGGGACAGGCCGGTCCCGAGACCGCCGACCGACACCGGTTCGTCGGCGAGCAAGACATGCTCGCCGCTGCGGATATTGAGCTGGAACTTGCCCGCGAGCGTTTCGGTGGCGACGACGCCCTCGGCAACCTCGACCTGCGGAAGATCGGCCATGAGGAGGGGGAGAAAACGGCTTGCCCATGCCGCCACCATGGCTGCGGCGTAGTTCGCATCCTCGATGTCGGTGAGAAGGTGATCCGCCGTACCGAGCGAGATGAAGCTCTTCGGATGCTTGGACGCACCGAACAGACGCGAGGCGTGATCGAGGCCGACCACCTGGTCCACCGGAGAATGGAGGATCAGCACCGGACGTCGCAGGGCGGCCATGCAGGTCTCGACGTCGAGCTTCTCGACCGCTTCCAGGAAACTGCGGCGAATGAGGAAGGACCTGCCCGCGATGTCCACCGAGGCTTCGCCTTCGCGCCTGATGGCGTCCACCTCGTCCGGTCGCAGGTTCTGCAGGATATGCTCGAGTTCGGCCGGCGCGCCGATGGTCGCCACCGCCGCAACGTCAGGCAGTTCCGCCGCGGCCATGATGGAAGCGGCGCCCCCCAGGCTGTGTCCGACGAGTAGGGAGGGTGACATCCCCGCCGCCGCCATGGCCTGAGCGGCCGCACGAAGGTCCTCGACGTCCGACAGGAAGCTGAGAGCGCCCCCCATCCCCTGGGTCCCGGTTCCGGCGAAATCGAACCGCAGCACCCCGATCCCGGCCCGCGACAGCGCGCGCGAGATACGAACGGCGGCGTGACTGTCCTTCCCGCAGGTGAAGCAGTGGGCGAAGATCGCCCAGCCCCGCGGCGTCCCCTCCGGGGCTTCAAGACGCCCGGACAGCGAGGCGCCGTCCCCGCCGACAAAGGTGAATGTTGTTCCGGCCATAAGTCGAACCCTCAGCGCGCGGCCGGGCGGCGGTGCTCCCGATCCTCAGGACGAGAGCGCAGTCGCTGACCAGTGAACGTCATCTCGAGGCCTTCTTATTATATGCGGCGCGCATATAGACAAGCCCTTTGGTCTATATTATATGCGTCGCGCATACTTCTCCGTTCGCCGTCCTTGGCGGCGTGGCGGTAGAGGCATCTGTCAGGGATGGGCCGAACGGCTATGGAACTCACTCAGGTCAGCTATTTCATCCACCTCGCCGAGACGCTGAACTTCACGGCGGCGGCTCGGATGAGCGGCGTGTCACAGCCCAGTCTGACCCGCGCCATCCGCCGCCTGGAGGAGGAGCTCGGCGGACCGCTGATCCATCGCGACGGGAAGAACAGCCGCTTGACCGGCCTCGGTCAGGACGTCGAGGCGGAGTTCAGGCGCATGATGGCGGCGATCAAGAGCGTCCGCGATCATTCGGAGAATTGGGCGATGGGGAAGCACCGCGTGCTGGATGTCGCCGTCGCGCACAGCATCGGACCGGAGAGGTTTGCGGCCTTCTTCGAGAGCATCCTGTTGGAAGCGCCAGCGATCGAAATCAGGCTGCATTCGCTTCAGTCGGGTGAGGACACATCGGAGATCCTGTCGGGAAAATACCACGCCTGCATCCTGCCGCGCGAAACGAGGCCGGACCGCAAGGTGGATATGCACCCCCTGTTTCGGGAGCGCTTCGTACTCGGCTGTGCTGAGCGTCATCCCCTGGCGACCAGTGAGATCGTGCGCGGGGAAGACCTCCTTGCGTTTCCCTTCGTCGATCGGCTGAGCTGCGAGTTTCGCGATCGGATCCTCGATCATTTCCTGCGTGGGGACATGCTCATGCGTCCCCGGTTCCGATCGGATCGCGAGGACTGGGTGCAGCGGGTCGTGGCCGCCAGCGACGCCGTCTGCATTCTTCCGGAACGATCGGCCACGGCGCACGGCCTCGTGACCCGGCCGATCGACGGTTTCGTACTGGAGCGGGAGGTCGTGATGGCGACGGTGTCCGGCTCCACGGCGGCGGTCGAAATCAGGAAGATCGCGCAACTGGCGGCCGGCTACGCGTGGAGTTGAACGAGGCGGGAGCTTCACGGCTATGGAAACTATAGACGCCACGCATTGGCCAAATCCTTGAGGCGCTGCGATACTCGACGCTACGACTGACAATATAAGCTGAGCGCAGTGTATACGGACCTCTAAACAAGTATTGGAGACCAACATGAAGTTCGAGAAGTCACAGGCGGCGATTGACCGTCTGACCCCCGAGCAGCGTCGGATTACCCAGGAGTCGGGTACCGAAAGGCCTTTCACGGGCGAATACAACGACAACAAGGCGCCGGGCATCTACGTCGACATCGTGTCGGGAGAGCCTCTGTTCGCTTCCACGGACAAGTTCGACTCGAGGTCGGGATGGCCGAGTTTCACCAGGCCGATTGTTGCGGCGAACGTGAACGAAGTCCGCGACACCGCCCACGGCATGGTCCGGACCGAGGTCAGGTCCGTGCACGCCGACGGCCATCTCGGCCATGTCTTCCCCGACGGTCCCAAGGACAAGGGCGGCCTGCGCTACTGCATCAACTCCGCCTCCCTTCGCTTCGTCCCGCGCGACGAAATGGAGGCCGGCGGATACGGCGACTATCTCGATCAGGTGAAGGAGGCTTGATATGCATCAGCGCGCAGTTCTCGCGGGCGGTTGTTTCTGGGGCATGCAGGATCTGATCCGCAAGCAGCCCGGCATCGTCTCGACCCGTGTCGGTTACACCGGCGGCGATGTCCCGAACGCCACTTATCGCAATCACGGCACGCACGCCGAGGGCATAGAAATCATCTTCGACCCGGCCGTGACGAGTTATCGAAACGTCCTGGAGTATTTCTTCAAGATCCACGATCCGACGACCAAGAACCGCCAGGGCAACGATGTCGGCCTCTCCTACAGGTCGGGCATCTGGTACGCTGACGAGGAACAGAAGCGGATCGCCGAGGACACGATCGCCGACGTGGACGCCTCGGGCCTGTGGGGCGGCAAGGTGGTCACCGAGGTCGAGCCGGTCGGCGATTTCTGGGAAGCCGAGGCGGATCACCAGGACTATCTGGAGAAGCGGCCGAACGGCTATACCTGCCACTTCCCCCGGCCCGACTGGGTGATCCCGAAGCGCCAGACAGCAGACGCCACACAGTCTGCCGCCGGATCTGCAGCGGAATAGGCTTCCCGGCCGTTGCATCCGCACCGGCCCGGTTCCCAATGGCGATGACCGCATAATTGGACGATGCGGTCATCGACCCGGCCTTGACGAGGGGCGTCGTTTCCGTCCGCCTCAGCACCAGGATCGCAGACCATGTCGGACCTCTCGTCATTTTCCATCATGCAGCGCTGGCCGGCGTCTCATCCCGATCGTCTGCAGTTGTACGCCTTCCCCACGCCCAACGGCGTCAAGGTCTCGATAATGCTGGAAGAGACCGGCCTGGCTTACGAACCCCACCTGGTCGACATCGCGAAAAACGAATCCAAGGACCCATCCTTCGTGGCGTTGAACCCGAACGGCCGCATCCCGGCGATCCTCGATCCGGACGGTCCCGAAGGCGAACCCCTCGCTTTGTGGGAATCCGGCGCGATCCTGGTCTACCTTGCGGATAAAACGGGCCAATTCCTTTCGAGTGCGCCCGCCCAACGCTACGAGACCCTGGCCTGGATCTTCTTCCAGATGTCGGGGATCGGCCCGATGTTCGGCCAGCTCGGCGTCTACCTGCGGGGACCTGGCAAGGACTTCGAGGACAAGCGGCCCCGGCAGCGGTTCGCAGACGAAACCGCGCGTCTCCTGGGCGTGCTGGATCGCCGGCTGGAGGGTCGTGAATGGATCGTCGACGACTATTCCATCGCCGACATCGCCACACTCGGCTGGGTGAATGCGCTGACCGGCATGTACGACGCCAGCGAACTCGTCGGGGTCGATGCCTACTCGAACGTCCAGATCTGGCTTGAGCGTGGCCTCGCCCGGCCCGCGGTCCAGCGCGGCCTCAACATTCCGGCCAGGCCAGCATGACCGTCCTGGCCGCCTACTACTACAACGCCGGCAAACGGGTCCGGAAATTGGCGCTCGACGAACGCGTCCCGCTGGACGAGAGCCGCTCCGGCTTCTGCTGGATCGCGCTCCACGACCCGGCCACCGACGAACTCCGCGCGCTTCAGGGGGCCTATGACCTCCACCCGCTGGCGATCGACAACGCCATGCACCCGCTGTGCCCGCCCAAGCTCGAAGTCTACAATGACGAGCTCTACATCGTCGCACAGACGGCGGAACTGGTCGGCGACGAGATCCGCTATGGCAAGACAGCGATCTTCACCGGACACAACCACCTGATCACCGCACGGCACGGCGCCGGCGGGGCGCTCGGCAACTTGCGAGAGCAACTCGAGGGTTCGCCCACCCTCTTCGGAAAGGGGGTCGACTATGTGCTGCACGCCGTCCTGCACCGGATCGTCGACCAGTATCTGCCCATTTTCGAGATGATCGAGGACGACGTGCTGGAGATGGAGAAGCGGTCGCTGGACGACGTTCTCGACCGGGCCGACGTCGCGCGGATCTTCGCACTGAGAGGCGAACTCACGCGCTTCCAGCGTACGCTCGGCGGCATGGTCGAGGTCGTCAGAAAGCTCGTCCGCGGGCACTTCCCCTGCATCAGCGAGGAGGTGAGGCCGTATTTCAACGACGTCGCCGATCATGTCGATCGCGTGCAGTCCATGGTCGACGGCCTTCTTGTGAATCTGTCGTCGGTCTTCGAGTTCAGCAGCCTTCTGGAGGCGCAGAGGACGGGCATGAGCACCCGCCGGCTCGCGGCCTGGGCGGCGATCTTGGCGGTCCCGTCGGCGATGGCGGGGATCTACGGTATGAACTTCACGCACCTGCCGGGCCTCAACTCGGCGTACGGATGGCTCGTTGTCCTCGGGCTGATGGCGGCGACCTGCCTGTTCCTGTTCGTGCGCTTCAAGAAGGCCAAATGGCTATGAACGCCACCGCTCTCGCCACTCGCCGTCATCCGACGGACGACAGCCCGCCGTTTGCCGAGGCGGGCTCAGATCAACGGCAGACAAAGGTGAAGCCATGACATCCCAGATTACCGACGTCATCGACGCAGTGCAGTCGTTCGTCGCCAAGGGCTACGACCGCGAATACCGCGTCAAGGACGGCCAGCTCATCGATCTCGAACTCGGATCGACGCTCGAGGCCTGCAACCTGAACGTCGATGCGGCCCTGCGCCTCGAAAGCGGGGACGACGCCGAAGACGCCTCCAACATCTACGCGATCACGGATCCCGCGACCGGTCACAAGGGCCTGCTGATCGACGCCTTCGACGTTTTCGACGAGCTCTGTCACGCCGACTTCTCCGAGCGGCTCGTGGCGAACCGGGAAACAACGCAGACCGGCGGCCAGGACGTACCGATGAAGTACGGGCTGCGCAAAATCTACAAGGCCGAGTTCGAGCAGGACACCGCGCGTTACATCCTGCGCGAGGGCTTTCCGGATTTCCCGCCCTGTCCGTTCGGCCAGGAGTACAGCATTCTCGGCTTCGACACCGCCGAGCAGTCCTATGTCTGGCTGGTCACGAGCATCATTCGTGATTCCCGGCTGATCAGGGTTCCCTACCAGGGCGAAGATGTCATCGACGAGGACCAGAGCGATCCACGGCTGTGAGAGTCCCGACCCAGGCGATCACGGCCAATCCGGCCCGCTATCCTGAAACATAGAAACACGACGAGGAAACGATGGACTGGAACAAAGACCACATCCGCGAGACCATGCTTTCGCTGGAGACGGCCGCGCTGAACAGCGCTCGCGAACATTATCAGGACTATGTCTGCGACGCCCGGATCGATCGATCCGAACCGAACGACAACCACGTGCATTCGCAGGCTGAGATCGCGAGCGACTTCGCTGAATCGCTTGACGACACAATCCATGACCAGGCCGACAAGCTGGAAACGCTGCGGACCATCGATTTCGGTCCCAGGTCGACCGTGGGCGAAGGCGCGGTCGTCAAGCTGTCTGGCCGCTGGTTCGTGATCGCGGTGTCGACGAACCGGTTCAAGTGTCAGGGGCGCGAGTTCATGGGCATTTCCACCATGGCGCCCATCTACGAAGCGATCGAAGGCGCCAAGGCCGGAGAGGTCATCGAGTTCAATGGCCGCACCCTCACCGTCGAGGACGTCGCCTAGGCCCCGTCCTCGACGACCGACGGGCGGCGCGGCTCGCTCTGCGACGCCTCCTTCATCCGGATCATCGCCTCCAGGGATCCGGTGATCATGGGCGTGCCGGGACAAAGGATGGCTCTCGCCCGGATGGGGTGGGGCGCCGTCCTGCGGGCAAGGGCCAGCACCGCCAAAATCGCGAGGACAGCCGCCGCATAGAGGAACAGGCCGCCGGGGCCGACGAGGTTCATCACGGCGCCGCCTATGATCGGCCCGGCGGCTGTCCCGATCCCGTTGAGCAGCAGAAGCCCTCGCGCGGTGCCCAGCAGCCGATCGGGGGGGAGGTCGTCGTTGGCGACGGCGAGACACAGGGAATAGATCGGGATGCCGAAGCCGCCGAACAGGGCGCCCGCGACCAGGAGCAGCGGCAGGGGCGCCTGGACCGCCAAGGCCACGCCGACGGCGGCCACGGCCGACGCCAGGGCGGCGCCGGCGATTACGACGTTCCGGGACACCCGGTCCGAGAGCCAGCCGAGCGGCCACTGCAAGACAAGGGTTCCACCCAGAACCGCGGCCATGAAGGCGGAGATGCCGCCCACGTCCAGGCCGATCCTCTGGCCGAAGTTCGGGCCCATGCCCCAGAACCCGCCGATGGCCAGTCCGGCCAGGAAGGCGCCGGCCGCAGCGAGGGGCGACATGACGATAAGGTCCCTGAACGCGACCGGCTGCTGTTTCACCTCGGCCGGCGGACGTGTGGGCAGGAGGGTGATCGGAACCACCGCCGCCGAGATCAGAAGCGAGACGATCAGGAACAGTGTCAGGCCCGCGGGCGGTGCGACGTTGAGAAGCCCCTGCCCGACGGCCCATGACCCCATCGACACGACTCCGAAGATCGACAGCAGCTGGCCGCGCGTCGACGGCATGGCATGGGCGTTGAGCCAGCTCTCCGTCGCCAGGATCATGCCCGCGTAGGCGAAGCCTGTGACGAGGCGAAGCGGCATCCAGGCGACTGGGTCCACGACCGCGCCGTGGACCAGCGCGGTCATCGACGCGATCGCGGCGAAACCGGCGAAGGTCCTGACATGGCCGACCGACACGATGATCCGGGGCAGGACGAGCGCGCCGATCGTGAAGCCGGCGAAGTAGAAGGACATCATCGCGCTGATCGCGCCGCCCGGGAAATCCTCCTGGCCGGCCCTCACGATCAGGAGCGTGCCCAGAAGGCCGTTTCCCAGGAGCAGGGCGGCGACGCTCAGCAACAGGCCCGCCACCGGCGCGAGCACGAGGCCGCGCCTGGAGGCCGCCATCATGGTCTCGACCGACCGTTTCATGTCGAGAACGGGCGCAAGGCCTGATGTGCTGCGGCGCGGATCAGGACGGGGGACCATCGCATGGCTACCCCTGCTCCAGTTCCTTGACGATCTGGTCCGCGTCGAGATGGAAGTCCGAGAAGACGATGTGGCCGCCGGCGTCGATGACGGCGAACCACGGCGTTCCACCTGTTCCGTAGTCCTCCATGAAGCTGGGAAGCCTCGTGCCCGCCGCCGGTTCATCGTGGCCGAACGCGAGGGGAAGCTCGTACCTGAGCTGGTTCACGCGAAGCTTCTCGAAGGTGTTCTCCTCCGCGCCTTCGAAGACGGTCTGGATCACCGCGAACCCCACGCCCCTGGGACCCAGGGCGCGATGCAGCCTCTGCAGCGTCGGGAAGCCGTGCACATGGCAGCCCTGACACCAGTGCTGGAAGGCGAACAGGATTTTCGGCCCCGTCCCGAGATCAGACAAAGTGAGCGGCGCGGCGAGGGTGGCGCCATCCTCGCCGATCCACCGCTGCACCCGTAGTTCGGGCGCCTGTGCTTCGGCCATGCTCATCGGTTTCTCCAGCCGGGTGTGAAAGCCCGCTGACGGTCGACACTGGCGACGACGGGCGAACGTCCGGCCTTGTCTGCGTCCTGCGCCCTGAAGTCTTCGTCGCCAGATCGGAACGTCTGCGAACCTGTAGTCGGAACACGAGTTCTCGTGATCGCGACTATGAAGCCTGCCCCGGACCATAGCCAATAGCGGCCCGACATAGTTTCCATGCCTCGCCGCCCTCCCCTGTCAGACGCGGCCGAAGACGCGCGAACGCCTCGGCGACGCTTCGACCCGGCCGAACCCTGCGCATCCGGCATCCCGGGACGTCGCTATCAAAACTATAGCGAAGGGGTATTGGGAAAACAGGCTGGCCGGGCGCTATAGTCAAGTTACGACAGTCGCGGCGCAGATTGGTTCAAGACAGTTCTATACTGACGGCAGACCCGGTTTTCTGATTTTCGCACGGCCCGCAGACTCGACGACTGTTCGCGCTGGGGTCCTGTACAGAAATCGGAAGTGAACCCGGATGCAATCTGTCGTCGTCAGCGAGAGGACACAGGCGCATGGTCACCAGAGGGTTCACCGGCCGCGGTTCAGGCGGCGACACGGACAAGCGGATTCCGCCCGGTCAGCATCTCGTGGAAAACTTCCCCGTCCTGACGGCCGGTCCGACGCCGAGCGTCGAACTCGCGGACTGGAAGTTCACGATCAAGGTCGGCCCCAAACCTCACAAGAGCTGGAACTGGGCCGAGTTCAACGCCCTGCCCAAGACCAGGATGACGGCCGACATCCACTGCGTCACCGCCTGGTCCAAGCTGGACACCAGATGGGAGGGCGTCCTCATCGAGGACATCCTGGCCGATGCGGGGCTCGATCGTCCCACCGACTTCGTCCTGGCGCACTGCTACGACAACTATTCGACCAACGTCCCCCTGGCCGACCTGCTCTCGGGCAAGGCGATGGTTGCCCTCACCTACGACGGCAAGCCGCTCGAGCGCGATCACGGAGGTCCGGCGCGGCTCCTGGTCCCACACCTCTACCTGTGGAAATCCGCCAAATGGGTGAATGCGCTTCAGTTCACGACCCGCGACGAGCCCGGGTTCTGGGAGGGGCACGGCTATCACATCTACGGCGATCCCTGGCGCGAGCAGAGATACACCAATGACTGAAACCGGCGCCCAGCTGGCGACGTGGCAACCCTGCGTGATCGCGGACATCGTCCAGCAGACGCCGGCCATCAAGAGCTTCTTCTTCTGGCCCGAGCGACCCTTCGTCCATATCCCGGGGCAGCACGTCGATGTCCGGTTGACCGCGCCCGACGGCTACACCGCGATGCGGAGCTACTCGATCGCCTCGTCGGCGATCTCGTCCCCGACGCTCGAACTCGCGATCGAGCGTCTGCCGGACGGCGAAGTCTCGAGCTTCTTCCACGATATCGCCGCAGTCGGCGACGAGATCGAAATCCGGGGTCCGCTCGGCGGCCACTTCCTGTGGCCCCAGCCCGCCATGGACCCCGTGCTTCTGATCGGCGCGGGGTCCGGACTCGTGCCGCTGATGGCGATGATCCGGCAGCGTCGCGCCTGGGCCCAGGACGTGCCGACCGCCCTGCTTCTCTCCGCGCGGACGGCCGGGGACGTTCTGTTCTCGGAAGAGCTCCACGCCGCCGAGACGACCGATCCGACGTTCGTCCTGGCCCTGGCGATCACGCGCGACACGCCCGCCCGCGCCTCGGACTTCGGGCGGCGGATCGACAGCGCGATGATCGCCGACGTCGTCGCCCGCCTCCCGCAGAAGCCCGAACACGTCTTCGTTTGCGGGTCCAACGGCTTCGTCAACATCGCCGTCGACGGCGCGCTCCTGGCCGGCCTTGATCCGTCGATCATCAAGACCGAACGCTATGGCGGATAGCGTCCCGGTGACCCGGTGGTCTTGGGCTGAAGGCTCATGGGCGCGCCGGATGCGATCGCGCTGCACGATCCCGGATCAACGCTCTCCCGGCCGTGGCGGCTCTCCCGCGCTGCGCCAACCCTGATCGAGGTCGTCATGAACCGCTTTGCCCAACCCGTCTTCATCGCCCCCGGCCTGCGGACCCCCTTCGGCCGCGGAGGCGGCGCGCTTGCGGCCTATGACGCGATCTCCCTTTCCGTGCCCGTCATGCAGGCGATGGCGGCGCAGGCGACGCCCGACCTCCTCATCTGGGGAACCGTGATCCCGAACTTGGGCTGGAGCAACATCGCGCGCGAGGCCTGGCTTGACGCCAAACTGGATCCAACGGTTCCGGCCTTCTCCGTCGTCCTGGCCTGCTCCACCAGCATGACGGCGGCCGTCGCCGCAGCAGGGATGCTGGGCAAGGGGACGGATCTCACGATGGTCGGGGGGGCCGAAGTCATGAGCCGGCCTTCGATCGCCCTGACCGCCGAGGCGTCGAAGCGGCTCACTGACCTCTTTGCGAAGGACGCAATGGCCGCGCTTGCAGCCCTGCAGGCGCTCACTCCCACCGACTATGTGCTTCCCACCAAGGGCTGGGCCAACCGGATCACCGGCAAGAGCATGGGGGATCATATGGAGGATACCGCCAAGGCCTGGCGGATCTCCCGCGAGGCGCAGGACGACTGGGCGCTCAAGAGCCACCAGCGCGTCGTCGCGGGCTGGGAGCGGGGTTTCTTCGACGATCTGGTGGTCTCCCTGCCCGAACTGGCGCGTGATGCGAACCCGCGCGCCGACACCTCATCCGAGCGACTGGCCGCATTGAAGCCGGCCTTCGACCGCACGAGCGGGATGGGAACCCTCACCGCCGGCAACAGCTCGCCGATCACCGATGGGGCCGCCGGTTGCTGGGTCGCCTCCGAGGACGGTCTGGCGAGACTTCCGGAGGGAACCCCCTACGCCCGGCTCGTCGACTACGAAATCTCGGCCGTGGATTTCCACATGGAGGGAATTCTCATGGCGCCGTCCTATGGCATTCCACGCCTGCTCGCGCGCAACAACCTCGACTTCTCTGACATAGCCCTGTGGGAAATCCATGAGGCCTTCGCGGCCCAGGTCCTGGCGAACGTCGCGGCCATCACCGACCCGGAGTGGGTGCGCGAGACGGCCGGCGTCGGGGCGGCCATGGGAGATTTCGACTGGGACCGCGTCAATCCCAACGGAGGCTCGGTCGCCCTGGGCCATCCGTTCGCCGCCACGGGGGCGCGCGACCTGAGCCAGGCGGTGAAGGAACTCTGGGCCTTGCCCCCCGGCTCGCGGGCGATCGTCAGCATCTGCGCCGACGGCGGTCAGGGCACGGTCGCCCTGCTGGAACGCGGCTGAATGGGATCGCCGATATGACCATCGACCGCTTCCCGCCGGCCCCCCCCACGCGCCCGTCAGAACAGGCCCGACACTCGCCAATGGCTCCCGGGCGGCGGACAGCGCAAACCCTGTCCGGGTTCGGACGATGATCCAGGCCTCCGACATGAAGGGCGCCAGCCCGGACCTGCGCGCCAGGGCGCTTGCCGATCTGATGGTGCTCGACACCGCTGAAGAGGAGGCGTTCGACGACTTGGTCTTCGTCGCGGCCAAGGCCTGCGCCGCGCCAATCGCACTGATCACGCTTCTGGATGCCGATCGCCAGTGGTTCAAGGCGCGGTTCGGGCTCGACGTCCGTGAGACCGAGATCGAACACTCGGTCTGCAGGATCGACATCGACCAGGGCGACTTCCTCGAGATCGAGGATCTGACGGCGGATCGCCGCACAAGGGCCAACCCTCTGGTCACCGGCGATAGACACTTCAGGGCCTATGCCGGCGCGCCCCTGGTCCTGCGCTCCGGCGTCGTGGTCGGGCGCCTCTGCGTCATTGACACAGTCCCTCGCCCGGAGGGGCTGGGCGAGAAGGAAAAGGGAATGCTTCGAGCCCTGGCCAGGCTCGCCAGCGAAAACCTCGAGCTGCGCCGCACCGCCAAGATGAGCGATCGTATGGTGACGCTGCAGACCGCACTGGTGGAGATCGGCGACACCATTCGCAACAGCCGGGACGCCGGACAGATGGCCTTCGCGACTGCCGGCGTCGTCGGCCGCGTGCTGTCGGCGGATCGCGCGGGGTTTGGATCGGTCGACGCCACTGTGGAGACGATCGACGTCGAGACCGACTGGACGGCGCCGGGCGTCGCGAGCATCGCCGGCCGGCACCGCCTCGATACCTTCAGACACCTGCAAGACCCGCCCGATCCCGGAGAGCCGCTTGTCGTCTGGGACGCCCTTGGCGGCGAACGCAACCTGCATGATCTGCAAGGCGCGACGCGCATCGGCGTCCGCTCCCTTGTCGACATGCCCGTGCGCGAGCACGGCAAGACGATCGCCATACTCTTCGTCCATTCGGCTCATCCGCGAGCCTGGCCGCCCGAAGAGATCGCTTTCCTGCGCAGCGCCGCCGACCGCCTGGAGGCGGGCGTGGCGCAACATCGCGCCGAGCAGCAGCAGCGCATCATCAACGGTGAAATCGCCCACCGTCTGAAGAACACCCTGACGATGGTCCAGGCGATCGCAAGTCAGACCTTGAGGACGGTCGCCGACCGTGAAGCGATCTACGGTTTCGAGCGACGACTGATTGCGCTGAGCGCCGCGCATGACGCCCTGCTGGAGACAAACTGGACGCAGGCCGATCTCCGGACGATCGCGAACACAGTGCTCGAGACCGTCGCATTTGCGGATCGGTGCACCTTGGACGGGCCGCCCGTCGCGCTCGGACCCCGGGCCGCCGTTTCCTTCTCCCTGATCGTGCACGAACTTCTGACCAACGCCTTCAAATACGGGGCCCTGTCGAACGAGGACGGGGAGGTTTCGCTCACCTGGGACATCGAAAGCGCGGAAGCCGAGGATTTGCTGGTGATCCGCTGGCAGGAAAGCGGCGGACCCGTCGTGATCCCGCCCTTCCGGCGCGGCTTCGGGTCAAAGCTGGTCAGTGTCGGCCTGGCCGGCACGGGCGGCGTGAACCTTCGTTACGACCGGTCGGGCTTCTCGGCCGATCTGCGAGCGTCGCTGCGCTATCTCGCCCAGGCTTGAGACAGGATGATGTGCAATGACCAAACCCGTCGTCCTGGTCGTCGAAGACGAACCGCTTGTTCGCCTGTTTGCGGCGGACATGCTCGAGGACGCGGGCTTCGAGGTGCTGCAGGCCCCGAACGCGACGGAGGCGATTGCAGCCCTGGAGGATCGGCTGGACGTCCGCGTCGTCTTCACGGACGTCGACATGCCCGGTGGCGTCAGCGGCATCCAACTGGCGGCGTACATCCGGTCGCGTTGGCCACCCATCCAGATCATCGTCACATCGGGCAGGCCCTGGCCCGCAGACGACCCTGTCCCGGCGAATGTCGCGTTCTTTCCGAAGCCCTATCGCCAGGAGCAGGTGCTCGACACCGTGAGACGAATGGCGGCCTAGCGTCCCGTCCTGACGCCGTCGGGCCTCTACACCTTTGTCGGCGCACAGAGG
The DNA here is from genome assembly GCF_032055285.1 of Brevundimonas sp. GTDB lineage: Bacteria > Pseudomonadota > Alphaproteobacteria > Caulobacterales > Caulobacteraceae > Brevundimonas. The sequence goes on along the minus strand of NZ_DAMBRE010000003.1, from coordinate 348,011 downwards.
TCGCCCCAGGCCAGGTCTGCGCAGGTCCAGCGCTGCCGGGCGGCGTGGTGAGACGGCGCCGCCACGGGTTTTCCGCTTCGTACGCGAGCACACCCTTGGCGTTCAGGCTCTCATCGCCGGCGGCCGGGCCTTCACCTTCAACCCCCGCAGAGATGCGCCAGGGTCGGCCTCGCCGCCCCAAAGCAGGAGACGCGATATGACAGCTGATGTCCTGATGTACACCACGAGCTGGTGCCCGTTCTGCAGCCGGGCGAAGGCGCTCCTGAAAGAGAAGGGGGTGCAATGGACCGAGCTCGATATCGAGGCGGATCCGGTTCACCGGCAGGCGATGATGGAAGCGTCGGGACGGACGTCCGTCCCCCAGATCTTCATCAACGGCACGCTTGTCGGCGGCTCCGAGGAGCTGTTCGCCCTCGACGTCAGAGGCGAGCTTGACCAGCTTCTTGGGCGTACCCCGTCCACGACCTGACGCCCCCCTGGCGCGGGTCGCCCGGCCCGTGCCGCTTTTTGAACACGAGAGGAGAACCCATTGGTTTCAGCAATCTGGGAAGACACCACCATCGCAACGAGCGGCTACACAGTCGTGGTCGAGGGAAACCACTACTTCCCGCCTGCGTCGGTCGATTTTCGCCTGCTCGAGATGAGCCCGCATACGACCGTCTGTCCCATCAAGGGGGCCGCGAGCTACTACCATGTTCGCGTGGGCAAGCTGCTCAACCAGAATGCGGCCTGGACCTATCCTGAGCCCAATCCGGGCTCCGAGCATATCCGGGATCACGTCGCGTTCTGGAAGGGCGTCGAGGTTGGCTGACAGGCCCGCCGGGAGGCGGATTCACTGACGCCTCCAACTCTCCGGGTCCGGGCCGGCTGTAGACCCGGACCTTCGGCGCCGGCGGTGTGGCGCTCACGCGTCAACGGGATCGATACGGATGGATGAGACGGAGCATGTCGAGTTCGACGCCGCCTTCGCGAAGATTGCAGAGGGATACGGCGAAGGCGTCTACGAAGGCCGACGTTACGGTGTGACAGTCCGGCGATCCGGCGACGGGCGGCGCAACAGTCTGTTCGCCCGCGAGCTGGCCGGAACCGACATCGTCAGCTTCAACCTCTACCGGACGGCCTCGGATCGAGCGCTGCTGAAGCCCTGCGAGATGTCCTCTGAAAAGGTCGTGGCGTTTGTGCTGGAGTTCAGACCGAACCCCTGACGGCGGGTGGAGCGCCTCGCGGTCGCCTTGGACTTCCTCATGTGCCTCGGGGGTATCAAAACAATACTCTCCGGCCATTGGACTTCGCCGGGGGATAAACTCATCGTCTATCGGTCGCGCTCCTTGGGGGAAGCGGCGGCGGCTCCTGTGAGCCATGATCGAAAGTCCAGGCCATGACAACCATCAGCGCCGCGCCTCTCCAGACGTTGTCGGATCTTGAGGAAGGCGCGGCGATGACGGTCGCTGACGCCCTGAAGATCATCCTGGCGGACAGCTATGCGATCTACCTGAAGACCAAGAATTTCCACTGGCATGTCTCCGGCCCCTATTTCAGGGACTATCACCTGCTCCTCGACGAGCAGGCCGCGGAGATTTTGGCCGCCACCGACGCGATCGCCGAGCGGGCGCGCAAGACGGGCAACACCACCATTCGATCGATCGGCGACATCGCGCGCCACCAGACCATCAAGGACAACGATGCGGAGTTCGTGTCGCCGCAGGATATGCTGGCGGAGCTCCGCGCCGACAATCTCCGCATGGTCGAGTCGTTCCGGCGCGCCAAGGACGTCGCGGACAAGGCGAGAGACAATGCGACGTCCGGCCTCATCGACACCTGGACGGACGAAGCGGAGCGCCGTGCCTGGTTTCTGTTCGAGATCAGCCGACAGGGCTAGCCGGACAAACCTGCGTCATCCAGACGTCGGACGTGGGAGGCGATGATGGCCAAGGCCGGGTTTGGAGGGGGATGCCACTGGTGCACGGAAGGGGTGTTCCAGGCGTTGCGCGGCGTCGCCCAGGTCGAACAGGGCTTTGTCCAGTCGGACGCGCCTGCGGACGTCTGGTCGGAAGGGGTGATCGTCACCTTCGATCCCTCGGTCATTCCGTTGGCGACCCTGTGCGAGGTGCACCTCAGAACCCATTCGGCCACCCGGGCGCGCTCGCCGCGCAGCAAGTATCGCAGCGCGATCTACATCTTCGAGGACAGCCAGCGACCCGAAGCCGAACAGGCGATCATCGGCTTCGGGGACGCGTCCGGTAAACCGGTGCACACCCTGGTCCTTCCCTTCAAAGGGTTCAAACCCTCTGACGAGCGCTACCGGAACTACTATCGCACCGACCCGAGCCGACCCTTCTGCCGGCGCTACATCGATCCCAAGCTGGATCTCATCCGACGACACTTTTCAGAGGTGGCGCTCCAGGAAGCGGATCCGATCGCCATGCAGAGCCTCAACAGTCGTGGGGCGCCGCAGGTCCAGGGCGGCGCTGCGACGGCGCCCGACAGTTCTCTTGCTTTAAATCATCAACCAAGGAAATCGAGATGACCGCTTCAGGACGCTTCAATCTACTCCCCCTCGCGCTCGCGCTTTTGGGCCCGCTCTCCCTCTCCGCCGCCCTGGCCGGTCCGACGCCCGTCTCGGCCCAGCAGGTCGTTTCGCAGGGCGCCGACGTCTACCGCCTGCGCATCGGCGCCGTACCGGTCTTCGCCCTCTCCGACGGGTCGGTGCCCATGGATCTTCACGCGCTTCTTCAGCACAGGACGCCGGCTCAGACGGACGCTCTTCTCAAGCTCAATTTCCAGACCAATCCGGTCGAGGCGTCGATCAACGCCTATCTCATCCAGCTGCCGGGCAAACTGGTGCTGATCGACGCGGGCTCAGGCGAGCTGTTCGGCCCCGGCGCCGGAGGCGGTCTGATCGCGAGTCTCGAGCGCGCCGGCTTCGAGCCGGGACAGGTCACCGACATCCTGATCACCCACATCCACTCCGACCACGCGGGCGGGTTGGTCCGGGGCGGCCAGAGGGTCTTCGAGAACGCCACCGTCCACGTCGGCAAGCCTGATCTGGACTTCTTCTTCGATGCGACGGCCCAGCAGCGCACGGGATACGACAAGGCGTATTTCGACGGCGCGGCCACCATGCTGAAGCCCTATCTCGACGCGGACCGCGTCAGCCCCATCATCGCCGACGGCGAGGTCCTTCCCGGAATATTTTCCAGTCTGCATGCGGGCCACACGCCGGGCAGCGCCTTCTTCACCCTGCGGGACGGCGGCGAGGCGCTCATTTTCGTGGGGGACCTCGTCCACTCCACGGCGGTGCAGTTCCCGGATCCCACAGTGACCATCGCCTATGACCTGGACCAGCCGACGGCCGCGAGTGTCAGGGCCGAGGCGTTCGGCGCCTTCGCGCGGGACGAGGTCTTGATCGCCGTGCCGCACGCGGACTTCCCCGGGATCGGTCACGTCCGTCGCGAAGGCGACGGGTACGCCTGGGTGCCGCTCAACTACACCAACCGCCAGCCTGCTGAGCAGTAGGCCTCGCCTTCTGCCTCCCTTCTCACCGGATCAAGGAGGTTCCTGGTGACCTACTGCCTCGGCATTCTCCTCGAAGACGGCCTGGTGCTCGCTTCTGACTCCCGGTCGAACGCCGGGTTCGACCAGATCGTCGAGGTCGGCAAGCTCAACCTGATGCCGCCTGCGCCGGACCGGTTCGTCGCCATCCAGTCCGCCGGAAACCTGGCGACGACCCAGGCGGTCATCACGGCGCTGTGTGAGGCGTTCGGCGGCGGCGACCCCGCGGTGGACATCAAGGCCTGTCGCACGATGTTTGAGGTGGCACGGATCGTTGGCGAGCAGCTGCGGGTGGCGATCGCCCATGACGGGGTCTTCGTAACGTCTTTCGTCGGGCCCGGGGCCGGCCTGCTGGTCTCGGGCCAGATCGCCGGCCAACCACCGCGCCTCTTCCAGATTTATTCGGCGGGGAACTTCGTGGAAGCGACCGGCCGGGCGCCCTTTCTGCAGATCGGAGAGACCAAATACGGCAAGCCGATCCTCGACCGCGCACTCACCGGGTCATGCACCCTGGACGAGGCGGCCAGGCTCGCGATGCTGTCGTTCGACGCCACGATCCGCAGCAACCTTTCCGTGGGCCTCCCCCTCGACGTACTGCTCTACCGGGCGGACAGTTTCTCCGGCGCCCGGCTCGTCACGGTCAGGTCCGACGACCCCTACTGGATCGCGCTTCGGGAGGCCTACGGCAAAGGCCTGGAACGCCTGATCGACAGTCTGGAGCTCCCGCCCAGGAGTTGGCAGCCGCCCGGCGTCGGCGACATGGATTGAACGACGACGCGCCCGGTGTTTCGTCATTCCGGACCTGGAAGGCGACGCCTCCGGCCGGGCGCCGCTCAACTGTATCAACCGTGGTCCCAGCCCGGGAAAGGGCGCCCTTCGGGCGAACCCCCGGCTTGGGTCGTAAGCAGGCCGTGACCCGGCTTGACGATCTCAGGAGTTCAAGGATGTCGAACCCAGGCCCTCCAACGCCGTCACCGCTCGATGCCGCGACCGAGATCTGTCTCCGCATGATCCGCCGCCTTCTCGACCGGGCGGCAGCCCGGAAGCGACAGCTCAACCTGGTCCTTCTGGCGGCGTTGACCGTGTTGTTCCTGGTCACCCTGGTCGCGTTCGGGCTCTCGACGTCGAAGTGACCGGACGGCCGAAGTGGCCGTCGCGCCTGAGTTCGGCCTGTTTCCGGGAACGGTATCGACGAGACGTGCGCGCCTGTCGCCCCTCGGATGCGGTGGGAGAAGATCCGTCGGTCAGGCCGGTATGCGTGCAATCACCTTGATCTCGAAATCGAAGCCCGCCAGCCAGTTGACGCCCAGGGCGGTCACGTTGTGCGGCGGGGACTGGTCCAGGACTCGCGATTTGATCGCCCAGACCCTTTCGAACTGATTTTCGGGATCGGTGTGGAACGTCGTCAGGTCCACGATATCTCCGAAACCGCAGCCGGCTGCGGCCAGGGTGGCCTCAAGGTTGGCGAAGGCAAGTTCCACCTGTTTGGTGAAGTCGGGCTCTGGAGAGCCGTCCTCACGCGCCCCGACCATACCGGATACAAAGAGGAGATCTCCGGAGCGGATCGCCGCGGCGTAGCCATGCTCCCGGAACAGGGCATGGGGGCGGGCGGGGTAGAGAGCTTCACGTTGTGACATCAATGGACTCCTTGTTTGACGCCGATGAGGGACAGGCCGCGGATGGCCACCGCGTGTGAGTGGCGTTCAGGCCGCTTCGCGGTCATGCGCCGCTCCGCCCCTCGGTCATAAACGCCCGGAATTTCGCGCCCTTGAAGCGATGCTGCGCCACGGTCTGGTAGGCCTCGCTGTGGTACCACGCCCGGGCGGCCTGCATGTCGGGAAAGCGGAGGATGACGGCGGCCTCGACAGCGTCGCCTTCGAGCGTCTCGATTGCGCCGTAGGTCGCCAGAAACTCGACCTGATGGCCGTCGAAGGTCTTTCCGACGGCTTGGGAGTAAAGGGCGAGCTCGGCGGCATCCGTCGTCTCGTCGCGCGTGAACACGATATAGGCTGTCATTTGCCGGTGGCTCCCATCCGTCGCCGCGACAAGGCTTCCGAGCGCGGTGTCATGCCGGCAGCTCGAAGCCGAGGGCCGTCAGGGCGGCAACGCAGGCGTCCTGGTCCTGCTGGTAGGTGCCGCCCGAGATGCCGATGCCGCCGATCAGCTTGCCGTCTTCCAGGATCGGATAGCCGCCACCGACAGCGACCATGCGCGGACGATAGGCGAGCGGGGCGACCTTCGGATCGTTGGACACATAGTCGTTCCAGACGTGGGTCGGATAGCCGAAGGACGCCGAGCTCCAGGCCTTGTCGACGGCGACATCGACCGTGAGGAAGGGGGCGTCGTCGGTGCGTTCGAAGGCGCGCAGATAGCCTGTGGCGTCCACGACGGCGACGGCGGCGGGGATGCCGATGTCCTTCGCCGCCGAAAGGGCGGCGGCGATGAGGGCCGTGGCGGACTCGCGGTTGATGGAGGCCGTGGCGATGGACTTGCGGGTCATGGGGGCTCCTTCGCCCGTGCGGGATGCACGGGCATGATGGCGGTTGAACTCGGGGACGCGGAGACTGGTGGGCGGTCAAAAGCCTTCGAGGACGACCTTGCCTCGAGTGGCTCCGCTTTCGAGCGACGCGTGCGCCCGCTTCAGGTTAGCCGCGTTGATAGGCGACAGCCGCTCGGTCAGCGTGGTGCGGATCTTTCCCTCATCAACCAGGTCGGCGACGGCGTTCAGAATCCGGCCCTGCTCGTCCATGTCCGGCGTCTGGTAGATGGAACGGGTGAACATCAGCTCGTGATGGATCGACACCGCCTTGCGTTTGAAGGCCATGATCTCGAAGGTCTTGGGATCGTCGATGAAGGCGAAGCGGCCCTGGGGCGCGATCAGCTCAGCGACATCGCCGGCATGCTGTTCGGTGTGAGTGGTCGAGAAGACGAAGGCGGGCGCGCCGACGCCGAGATCGGCGATCTGCGGCGCGAGCGGCTTCGAATGGTCGATCACATGATGAGCGCCGAGCCCGCGGACCCAGTCGAGGGTTTCTGGCCGCGACGCGGTCGCGATCACGGTGAGGTCCGTCCGCTGGCGTGCGATCTGGACGGCGATGGAGCCGACCCCGCCCGCGCCGCCGATGATGAGAACGGCGGAGGCCGCGCCGGGAACCGCCTTCGTCACGTTCAGTCGGTCGAACAGGGCCTCCCAGGCCGTCAGGGCCGTCAACGGGAGCGCCGCCGCTTCCGCCCAGTCGAGCGAGGCGGGCTTGCGGCCGACGATGCGCTCATCGACCAGATGCAGCTCGGCGTTCGTGCCTGGACGGATGATCGAGCCCGCATAGAAGACTTCGTCGCCCGCCTTGAACAGCGTGGCATCCGGCCCTGCGGCGACGACGACGCCGGAGGCGTCCCACCCCAGAACCTTCCAGGCGTCGCCCTCAGGCGCCGAGCTGCCGCGAACCTTGTAGTCGACCGGGTTGACCGACACGGCCCGCACCTGGACGAGGAGGTCGCGCCCCGTCGCCACGGGATCCGGAAGGTCGATATCGACGAGCGATGCGTCCTCCGTGATCGGACCCGGCGTCCTGTATCCGATGGCTTTCACAAGGATCTCCAACACCTGTTTCTAGAGGGACGCCTTCGATGTCTTCGTCGAGCGTATCGGTCGAAACTTTTACTCAAAACTGCAGCGACGCCAGCGGAAAACTCGCGCTCGGACAAGATGACGTCCGACACTCCAGCACTCGGCGCCAGGCTCACTACCGCTTGTCTTGCCCAGCCATCGCGGAGACTATCGCAGCGCGTCCCGGATTTATCCAATGCACTGTGCGTATAGTTTCCATACTGCCGAAGACACTATCGTCTTGGAGCGGCCCAACGCGTTCATGAAGCGGGGCAACGCGTCTTTCGGACCAGACGCGTCCGGTCCAAACCGCGTCGACTATGATCGGGCATGACGGCATGGTCCCGCCTCCAAGGAGTACCGATATGATGATCGAGGCCTTCCAGATCGACATACCGGACGCCGACCTTCGCGATCTTCACGATCGGCTGGCGGCCACCCGGTGGCCCGGACCCGCGCTGTCGCCGGCCTGGGAGGACGGCTCGGACCTCGTCTTCATGAAGCGCCTGGCGGCCCATTGGGGCGACGGGTTCGACTGGCGCGCGCAGGAACGCCGTCTGAACGCCCTGCCCCAGTTCATGGCCGCCCTGGACGGGCAGGACATCCATTTCGTCCATGCCCGCGGGGAGGGTCCGAGCCCCATGCCGCTCATCCTCACGCATGGATGGCCGGGCTCCTTTCTGGAGTTCGAACAGATCCTGCCCCTGCTCACCCATCCCAGCCGCTTCGGGGGCGACGCGGCAGACGCCTTCGACATCGTGATCCCGTCTCTGCCGGGGTTTGGATTCTCACCCGCAGCGACGCGTTCGGGAACATCGCCGCGCCGCATTGCGGGTCTGTGGGTCGAGCTTATGCGAGGCCTTGGATACGGGCGTTTCGGCGTTCAGGGCGGCGACATCGGGGCTGGGGTGTCGGTCTGGGCGGCAAGGCTGTTCCCGGAGGCGGTCGCGGCGATCCACCTCAACTACATTCCCGGCAGCTACCAGCCGCCCCTGTCTCCCGAGGCGGCGCCCCTGTCGCGGGAGGAAGCGGCCTTCCAGCTCACGGCGGCGGACTGGTCGAAGGCCGAGGGCGCCTACGCCCATATCCACGCCACCAGGCCTCAGACCCTCGCCTACGTACTGACGGATTCCCCCATCGGACTGGCGGCCTGGCTGATCGAGAAATCTCAGTCCTGGAGCGATTGCGACGGGAATCTCGAGCGGGTGTTCGATCTGGACCACCTCCTCACCACCCTGTCGCTCTACTGGTTCTCCGGCGCCGCGGGCGATGCGGTCCGGATCTACAAGGAGGGCGCTCTGGATCCCCTCGTCTTCCATCACGGCGAGCGGATCACATCGCCGCTCAGCGTGGCGCTGTTCCCCCGCGAGTTGCCGATGCCGCCCCGATCTTGGGTGGAGAGGGTCTTCGATGTTCGGCGATGGACGGTGATGCCCGCCGGCGGTCACTTCGCAGCGGCCGAACAGCCCCGGGTGCTCGCGGAAGACATCAGGGCCGCGATGCGAACAGTACGATGAGGTTTACCGTAAGGCCGATGATGACGTCAGACGCCCATTGATCGTTCCACGGCGCCGGCGAGCAGAGCCGCGATCAACCGCCGAGCTGCGATCGTGATCAGGCGCCCGGCCGGATCGGTTCGTGGGCAACACTGTGGCGGGCGACGCGTTGACGGGACGCAGCGCAGAGGCTGCGCTTTCCAAGGCCGTCATATGCGCTGTGTTCTGGGTTCGGTTCTCGTCGCTGCGGGTCTGTTGTCCTCCGCCATTCTGTTCGCCCCGAACCGGGCCGACGCGGCCAGTTTCGACTGCGCCCGGGCGCGATCGGCCAGCGAGCGCGCAATCTGTGGGAACCGCTCGCTTGAGGATCGCGACGTCAAGATGGCGACCCTCTATTCGGTCGTGCGCCAGTTCCAGGGCGGGATGGGCGCGCTGGCTGCGATGCGCGATCGCCAGAGCGAATGGCTGGGCCAACGCGAACTCTGCGGGGCCAACATCGCCTGTATCCGCCGGTCGTACGATGTTCGGATCGCTGAGCTGGAGCGCGGGGTCACAGCGGCGGCCGGGCGCTGACCGACCGGTTGAGGCGTCACAGCCTGCGCTCCGGCGGCGGAAGCGGCGGGTGACGACCTTCAGGGCTTGGCGCGAAGACGCGCCTCGAGCAGATCGATGTCACGGATCATTCGGAGTGCGGCCTCGCCGTTCACCTCGCGCTCGCGCGCCGCCCGGAAGATCTCGGCCCGTTCGGCCTTGAGCCCGGCCAGCCTCAACCGGCTTTCGATCCTCGCCGTGCGTCTCGCGATCGCCTCCGTCTCGATGGATTGAAGCCGGCCGTCGATGCGCCGACGGTAGTGATCCATGATCCGGGCCGAGGCGTCGGTGTAGAGGTCGGCGTCCGCCTGGTCTTCCGCAAGTCGGTGCTGCTCGGCTTCGATGGCCTGGATGGCGGCCTCGGAGGCGGCGGTGCGGACGCTCTGGATCTGCGCGTCGTGGGACGGCTCCGGCGGTAGTTCCAGATGTTCGAGCAGGCGGGGGAGACCGATGGTGGCGACGATCATCGAGACGATGATGACCCCCGCGGCGAGGAAGATGGCGAGGTCCCGTGCGGGGAAGGCCGTTCCGTCGAGCAGGGTCATGGGCAGGGTCAGGACGCCGGCCAGGGTGATGGCGCCGCGCACGCCGGCGAACGACATGGCCGCGACGAGGCGCAGTCCCACACGTTGCGGGGGCGCTTCGGCGTGGCGTCTGAACCAGGTCAGTTTCAGCGACGTCCAGACCCAGGCGAAACGCAGGGCGCCGAGGGCCAGGCTGATGGCCAGGACGTAGACGCCAAGCCACCACACCTCGACATGGCCGGTCATGCGCACCGTCTCGTGAGCCTGGGCGATAATGCCGGGCAGCTGCTCGCCCAGAAGCACGAAGATGACGCCATTGGCGGCGAACTGGACGACATCCCACACTGCCGTGCGCTGCACGCGGGTCGCGGCGAGCGCCTGCCCGCCCTGCTCCGTGAACCCCATGGTCACGCCCGCCGCGACGGCGGCGAGGATGCCGGAGCAGTGCAGTTCCTCCGCCAGGAGGTAGGCGCCGAACGGGATCAGAAGACTGACGAGGATCTGGGCGCTCGTGTCCTCACCGAGCTGGGTTGCGAGCCATGTCTTTCCTTTGGAGATCAGCCAGGTCAGGGCGATCCCGATCGCGACGCCGCCGAGGGCGACCCAGAGGAAAGACCCGATCGCCTGTTGAAGCGAGAAGGATCCGGTCAGCATCGCTGCGACCGCGAAACGCATGCAGACCAGTCCGGACGCGTCGTTGAGCAGGGACTCGCCCTCAAGGATGTGCATCATCCGCTTGGGAATCCGCGTTCGCGCGGCGATCGCGGAAACGGCAATCGGATCCGTCGGCGAGACCACCGCCGCGAGGGCGAACGCGACCGGCAGCGGCATGGCGGGGATCAGCCAGTGGATGAAAAGCCCCACGCCGAGCACGGTCAGGATGACCAGGCCGAGGGCCAGTTCGATGATGGTGCTGCGATCGCGCAGCAGGTCGTCCTTTGGGATGCGCCACCCGTCGAGGAACAGGAGAGGCGGCAGGAAGAGGACGAAGAATATCTCGGGATCCAGGGTGACGGTGGGCGCCATCGAGAGCGCCACCGCGACGCCCAGCACGATCTGCACCAGGGGCAGGGGCGCGCGGGTCAGACGCGCGAGCTTGCCGCTGACGACGACCGCGAGAAGCAGGAAGAGGATGGTTCCGACGGAGTCCATGCCTCTGCCTAGGACGCCCTCAACCGGCTAGCCAGCGATCTGACCGCCAGGCGGCTGTTTTGTGGCCTGAACCTGTCGGATCGCGATCGCCCACGGCGCCGAGGACCGGGTCACCGATACGGTCGAGGCGGTGACCGGGCGCAGGCCGAAGACATTCGCGGCGTTCCCTCTGGAGACCGGACCGCGCTGGAAACTCTGAGACGACAGGTGTCCTCCGCCATGGCGAAGGCCCATCTAAAAGCATAGGTGACCTTGTGGGACGCGGAACATCCAGTGCGTCCCGCAAGATCATCTTCGAGGCCGCCGACGTCCCATGATGCTTTCCCTTTACGACACCCTGCATCGCGAGAAGCGTGAGTTCAGGCCGCGGAATCCCGATCGGGTGACCCTCTATGTCTGCGGACCGACCGTCTATGACTACGCCCATATCGGCAATGCCCGCCCGCCGGTGGTGTTCGACGTGCTGGTGCGGCTGCTGCGGCGCGAATACGGCGCGGACAGCGTCATCTATGCCCGCAACGTCACCGACGTGGACGACAAGATCAATGCGAAGGCGCATCGGGAAGGCGTGCCGATCGGCGACGTCACGGCCCGCTACGAGGCCGCCTACCTCGCCGACATGGGGCTGCTGAACGTCTCGCCGCCGGACATCGCGCCCCATGTCACGGACCACATCGAGGCCATGGTCGCCCAGATCGGCCAGATCATCGACGCCGGCTGCGCCTATGCGGCCGAAGGCCATGTGCTGTTCGATGTCTCGAGCTACCCGGCCTACGGCGCCCTGTCGGGGCGGAACCTCGACGACATGATCGCCGGGGCGCGGGTCGAGGTCGCGCCCTACAAGAAGAACCCGCACGACTTCGTCCTGTGGAAACCATCCAAACCCGACGAACCGTCCTGGCCGTCACCCTGGGGCGAGGGACGGCCCGGCTGGCATATCGGATGCTCGTCCATGATCGAGGCGGTCCTGGGCCTGCCGATCGACATCCACGGCGGCGGCATCGATCTGGTCTTCCCCCACCATGAGAACGAGATCGCCCAGGGGGTCTGCGCCCACGGCCATGCCCAAGAGACGACCGCGCCCGCCGAATACAGCCGCTACTGGATGCACAACGGCTTCCTGACGATGGACGCCGAGAAGATGGCCAAGTCGGTCGGCAATGTCCTGCTGCTGCACGATTTGGTGCAGACGATCCCGGGCGAGGTGGTCCGCTGGGCGCTTCTGTCGGCCCACTACCGTCAGCCGCTCGACTGGAACCAGGCGCTGCTGGATCAGTCGCGGAAGAACCTGGACCGCCTGTATGGAGCCTTGCGCCGCGCAGAGGGGGTGGAAGCACTGGGCGACAAGCCATCGCCCGAGTTTCTTGAGGCCATCTCGGACGACCTGAACACGCCGGGCGCCATGGCGACCCTGTTCGCCCTGTCGAGCGAGATCGAGCGGGCCATGACGGCTGGCGATCTGAACGCCGTGGGGATCGCCAAGGCCAACCTGCTGGCCGCCGGGCGGATCATGGGGGTGCTGCTGTCCACGCCCGACCAGTGGTTCGAGGGCGGCGCAGACGATGCGCTGAGGGCCGAGGTCGAGGCCCTCCTAGGCGAAAGAGTCCGGGCGCGCGCCGCCAGGGACTGGCCCGCCGCCGACCGCATCCGCGACCGCCTGACCGAACTCAACGTCGTGGTGATGGATTCGCCCACCGGCGCGACCTGGCGGTTGAACGAATCATCGTCGTCCGTCCCCAGCCAGACGGCGAATCCTTTCCAAGGAGAAGATCATGACTGACACCCTCGACCTTTCACACTGGATCAACGGCGAGAAGGTCTCCTCCGAGCGTCCGGGCGAGAGCCTCAATCCCTCCAACACCAACGAGATCGTGGCTCGCGTGCCCCAGGGCGCGGCGGCCGAGGTGGACGCCGCCGTCGCGGCGGCGAAGGCGGCTTTCCCCGCCTGGTCAGAGGCCTCGCCCGAGGTGCGCTCGGACATCCTCGACAGGGCGTCCAACATCCTGATGGACCGCCGCGAGCAAGTCGGCCGGCTTATGGCGCGCGAAGAGGGCAAGACGCTGCAGGAAAGCATCGGCGAGACCGCGCGGTCGGCACGCATCCTGAAGTATTTCGCGGGCGAGGCGCTGCGCGTCCATGGGCAGAACCTGATGTCGGTACGCCCCGGGGTGGAGATCCAGACCTATCGCCAGGCGGTCGGCGTGTTTGGCCTGATCACGCCGTGGAATTTTCCCGTCGCCATTCCTGCCTGGAAGATCGCGCCGGCGATCGCGTTCGGCAACACAGTCGTCATAAAGCCCGCCGGGTTCTCATCCGCGACGGCCGAGGCCCTGGTCGCCATTCTGCACGAGGCGGGACTGCCCAGGGGGGTCGTCAATATGGTGATTGGAGAAGCGGAAGTCGGGCGGGCGATCGTGGCCCACAAGGACGTCGACGGTCTCAGCTTCACCGGATCTCAGGGTGTCGGCGCCAGCGTCGGCAAGGGTGCGATGGAGCGCCAGGCGCGGGTGCAGCTTGAGATGGGCGGGAAGAACCCCCTTGTCATCCTGGACGACGCGGATCTGGAGCGCGCCGTCGCCATCGCCCTCGATGGTTCGTTCTTCTCCACCGGTCAGCGCTGCACCGCCTCCAGCCGACTGATCGTGCAGGACGGCATCCACGATCGCTTCGTGCAGATGCTGGGAGAGAAGGTCCGCGCGCTGAAGGTCGGCGACGCGCTCGATCCCGTCACCCAGATGGGTCCGGCCGTGTCCGAGAAGCAGATGGAGAACAGCTACAGATACATCGACATCGCCCGTTCGGCCGGCGGCCGGATCGTCACCGGTGGAGAGCGACTGACCCTCGACAATCCCGGCTGGTACGTCCAGCCGACCCTGATCGCCGACACCGACGCGACCTCGCAGATCAACAACGAGGAGGTCTTCGGCCCCGTCGCCTCGACGATCCGGGTCAAGGACTACGAAGAGGCCCTCGGGATAGCGAACGGGGTTGAGTTCGGCCTGTCGGCGGGCATCGCCACGACGTCGTTGAAATACGCCCGCGACTTCCAGCGCCGCGCCCAGGCCGGAATGGTCATGGTCAACCTGCCCACCGCCGGCGTGGAATATCACGTGCCGTTCGGCGGATCCAAGAAGTCCAGCTATGGCGCGCGGGAACAGGGTTTCGCAGCGGTTGAGTTCTTTACCCAGCAGAAAACAGCCTACAGCTGGAGCTGAGCGCGCTTCGGCGCGCCCCTCCTCGGTGAGAAAAGCGCCTTGGGCTTGCCCACCTCGCGTGGCGGTTACGAGCGGAGTCTTCCCGCACCGGTTCATCTCTTCAACCAGCGCCCAACAGCGCCCAGCCCATACTGTATGCTTGGCGCATACATAAGGTGATGCTACGGTTTTGCTCAGCGACGGCAGCCGCCGCGTTCCAGTCCTGGAGAGCTCATGTCACGCATCGCCGTCACCGCCCGTGAAGACACCCCTGCTGCTGCCCAGCCCCTGCTCGATGCGGTTGAGAAGCAACTGGGCATTGTACCGAACATGTTCCGCCTGATCGCCCTCAGCCCGCCGGTGCTGCAGGGGTTCCTGGGCTTGAGCGGCGCGCTTGCCAAGACTCTGAACGTCAAGACCCGTGAGCGCATTGCCCTCGCCGTCGCGCAGATCAACGGCTGCGACTACTGCCTGTCGGCGCATACCTACATTGGCCTGAACATGGCGAAAATCGACGCCGACGAGATCGCGCTCAATCGCGGTGGAGCCTCGTCGGACCCGATGGCCAACGCCGCCGTGGCGTTTGCCGCAGCAGTGACCCGTTCGCGCGGCCATGTTTCGGACGCCGACATCGCGGCTGTTCGCGACGCCGGCTACACCGACGCCCAGATCGTCGAGATCGTCGGCGTGGTCGTCGAGAACGTCTTCACCAACTTCCTGAACAACGTCGCCGGGACCGAGATCGACTTCCCCGTTGTCCGCGCCGCCGAACTGGCGTGATCGGATCCCCCGCCGGCGGCCAGGCGCCGCTGTCGGGGCGTCGCCCCAAGCAGGCTCAATCGCCGTGACGTCGCGCCGAGGGTATGACCGTTGATCAGGACGCCGTACTCGGCAGGGGCGCATCGCGAAGGTTGTCGACCAGGGTCCCATAGGCGGGATCGTCCCGGGTGACGTCCGACAACCGACGTTCCAGATCCCGGAACGCGTCCAGGACGAGGCGCCCCTCCTCAGTAAGACAGGCGCCCTGGGCAGGCCCGCCGCGCGTGGCGCTTACAAGCGGGGTCTTCCAGCACCGGTTCATCTCATCCACCAGCGCCCAGCAGCGTTTGTAGCTCATCTGCAGAGCCCGTCCCGCTGCCGAGATGGAGCCCGTCGCCGTGATGGCCTCCAGGACGGCGGCCTTGCCCGGCCCCATGGCGCTGGTTTCCGCGCTCATGACCTGGAGTCTCAGTTTAACCGGACCGATCCGTGTCAGCATCTTCCGCCTCCTCGCATTCCCCGTGATCCTCTTAGGCCCCCCAGTCGGGTGACAGGAAGACTGTCGACTGGAAAGGGACCGGCTCTCCGGAGAGCTTCAGCGTTTCGGGACCAAGACCTCCACCCTTGCCCCGGCCTCCAGCGCTGGTGCGCCGGGGAGACGGCGCACCAACGCGTTGGCGGCCGCCATCACCGTGACGAGGGAGGAGTCCTGTTCGCTCATCGGACGGACGCGGCGCACGCCATCAGGACCGTTATCGACGATGGCGCGCATATAGTGTTCGCGCGGACCATTGGCGGAAAGCGGGCCGTCGAGAACGGCAAGGCCCGTGTCCGGAGCCGCCGTTCCGCCCTGGAGGGCGGCGATCAGGGGGGCCAGGAACAGCTCCGCACAGACCAGGGCGGAGGCGGGATTGCCGGGCAGGCCAAGCAAGGGTCGGCCGTCGGCCAGATGCGCGAACCAGACAGGCTTGCCGGGACGCATGGCGACGCCTTCGACCGAAAGCACCCCGCCGGCCGATCGGATCACCGGCTTGACGCGATCATGATCGCCGACCGAGGCGCCGCCGACGGTCACCAGAAGATCGAACACTCCGGCATCCACGGCGGCCAGAATGGAGGCGTCATTGTCCCTCGCCCGGCCAAGAAGGGTTGGCGTCCCGCCGCTGCGGCGCACGAAGGCCGCCAGGGCCGGGCCGCACGCGTCGTAGATCTGGTGCGGGCCGGCGGGCTCTCCGGGGGCGACGAGTTCGTCGCCGGTCGAAAGAATTGCGACGACTGGCCGGCGTCGGCAGGTCACCGTCGCTCGCCCCGCCGAGGCGGCGAGGGCCAGGCGCCAGGGATTGAGCCGCGTTCCCGGCTCGAGGAGGATCGCGCCGGCGCGGAAGTCGCATCCCTGCGGACGCACCCAAGCGGGGCCGTCCGGCGCGGCGGCCAGAACGACCGTCTCGTTCCGACGTTTCGCCTCTTCCTGGATCACCACCCGGTCGGTCCCGGGCGGCAGGGCAGCACCGGTGAAGATGCGGGCGGCCTGGCCCGATTGAACGGTCACGCCGGCGTCGTGGCCTGCGGCGCTCTCGCCGACGATCTGGAGGCGCGCGCCCAGGCGGACGTCCACGCTTCTAACCGCCCAGCCGTCCATGGCCGAGGCGTCGAACGGGGGCTGATCGCGTCCGGCCGTGACCGGTTCCGCCAGCCAGCTGCCGTCCGCCTCCGCCAGGGGCACGGCTTCCGCCGTCAGCGGGACGATCGCCGAGAGCATGGTCGCGCGGGCGTTCTCGACGGACGGCAGGCTCATGCCCGCCTCCAGTCGCCGGAGGCCCCGCCGGACTTGGCCAGAAGGGCGATGTCGGTGACGATCATTTCGCGGTCGACCGCCTTGAGCATGTCGTAGAGGGTGAGGAGGGCCACGGACGCCGCCGTCAGGGCCTCCATCTCGACCCCGGTCTGGCCCTGGGTCCGGGCCGTCGCCGTCGCCTCGAGACCCGATCCGTCCTCGGTCGGGCGGACAGCGACCTTGACCGAAGTCAGCATCAGGGGGTGACACATGGGGATCAGGTCGGAGGTTCGCTTCGCCGCCATGACGCCGGCGATCTCGGCCACGGCGCGCACGTCGCCCTTCTTGCCGCCGCCCGACAAGGCGAGCGCCAGGGTTTCAGGCCGCATGGTGATCCGGCCGCGCGCCGTCGCCTCGCGTGTCGTCACCGCCTTTCCCGAGACGTCGACCATGCGGGCGCGTCCGTCGGCGTCGATATGGGTGAGTGCGGCCCCGACGGGTGTCTTCGGATCCGGCATCATCGCTCCAGCAGCCGGGGCATCAGCTCGACCATGTTGCAGGGCTTGTGACGGCTGTCGAGTTGCCAGCGGATGACCTTGTCCCAGCCGTCGCGGATGGCCCCGTTCGATCCCGGCAGGCAGAACACGAACACACCGTCGATCAGGCCTGCGGTCGCGCGGGACTGGAGGGTCGACAGGCCGATGGTCTGGTAGCTGACCTGGTGAAAGATCACCGAGAAGCCGTCGATCCGCTTGTCGAACAAGGGCTCGAGCGCCTCCGGCGTGACGTCCCGGCCCGTCAGGCCGGTGCCGCCGGTGGTGATGATCGCGTCCACCGCACCGTCGGCGATCCAGCGCCGCACCCGCGCACGGATGGCTTCGACGTCGTCCGGAACGATGTCGCGCAGGACGGGGCTGTGCCCGGCTTCGGCGATCCGGTCGGCCAGGATCTTGCCGGAGGTGTCGCTCTCCTCGTCCCTGGTGTCGGAGATGGTGAGGACGGCGATCCGCACCGGCGTGAATGGCAGGTCGACCAGACGACCACCGGGGGCGGGTGGCTGCAGGTCGGGATGGGTGTCGGTCATGGGGTCTCCTCGGCCCAGCGGGCCAGATCGGCGTGGTCCTGGTCCCGGGGTTCGATCCAGAGGCGGCCGTCCGGACCGTCCTCCCGCTTCCAGAACGGCGCCCGGGTCTTGAAATGGTCCATGAGGAAGTCGGCGGCCTCGAAGGCGGGCCGTCTGTGCGCGGCGGCGACGGCGACGAAGATCACCGGCTCGCCGACGTTGATCCTGCCCCAGCGGTGCACGGTCAGGGCGTCCTGGATCTCGAAGCGCGCGCGGGCGTCGGCCTCGATCTCCTCCATCACCCGTTCGGTGAAACCGGGGTAGGCTTCAAGGGTCAGGGTGTCGACGGTCCGGTCGCCGGTTCGGCCGCGGGTCAGGCCGGTGAAGGAGACCACAGCCCCGGTGTCGAGGCGATCGCGGCTGAAGTCCTGCAACAGGGCGGCGGCGTCGAGCGGATCCTGGGTGATGCGGATCAAGGCGTCAGCCTCCGCCGACCGGAGAGCCGAAGGCCACCTCGTCCTCCGGGCCGATCGCCAGCTCGTCGCTGCGCAGGCTGAACGGGGTGAGGGTGGTGTTGAGGATCACCAGGGTGCTGCGATGATCGAGATGTTCGGCGAGACGGCCGTTGTCGCCCGCGGCCGCCGCCTTGATCTCGCCGAGGGTCGCGCCGTCGAGCGTCGCCTCGCTCCAGCCGGCGATGTCCCCGAGGGTCCCGAACAGTTTCACGACCGCCATCTCATCCTCCCGTCGTCGACATGGTGCGCAGCACCGCCGGCGCGGCGCCCGGACGGTCGATCCTGAAGTCGTGCCCCCTGGGCTTGAAGCCGATCGCGGTCCGGATCGCCTCGCACAGCGGCGCGTCGTCTCCGGGATGGTCGCGCAGGACCTGGCGCAGGTCCGCCTGATCGTCCTGGCCCAGGCAGAGGAAGAGCTGGCCGGTGCAGGTCACCCGCACCCGGTTGCAGGCCTCGCAGAAGGTGTGGCTCAGCGGGGTGATGAAGCCCAGCGTCCCGCCGGTCTCCTCGACCTCCATATAGCGGGCCGGACCGCTGGTGCGTCGCGTCGATGGTGTCAGGGTCCAGATCCGGCCCAGGTCCTCGCGGACCGTGGCGAGGGACAGGTACTGGTCCGTGCGATCGGCGCCGATCTCGCCCAGCGGCATGGTCTCGATCAGGGTGATGTCCATGCCCAGGCCATGGGCCCAGCGGATCAGGTCGGGGAGTTCGTCGGCGTTGTCGCCCTTCAGGGCGACGGTATTGATCTTGACGCTCAGTCCCGCCGCGCGGGCCGCCGCCAATCCGTCCATCACCACGTTCAGGTCGCCGCCGCGGGTGATGCGCCGGAACGTGTCAGGGTCGAGCGTGTCCAGCGAGACGTTGATGCGGCGCACGCCATGACCGGCGAGCGTCTCGGCGTGACGCGCGAGCTGGGTCCCGTTGGTGGTGAGGGTGATCTCCTCGAGATCGCCGGCCCTGAGGCGACGGGACAGGGCGGCGACGAGATCCATCATCCCCTTGCGGACCAGGGGTTCGCCGCCGGTCAGACGGAGCCGGCGGCAGCCGAGGTCGATGAAGGCGCCGCACATCCGCTCGAGCTCCTCCAGGCTGAGGAGGTCGGCCTTGGGCAGGAAGACCGGGTTCTCGGCCATGCAGTAGAGGCAGCGCAGGTCGCAGCGGTCAGTCACCGAGATCCGGACATAGTTGACCGTGCGGCCGAACGGATCGACCAGCGAAGCCGGAGCGACGACGCCGGTCGGCATCGCTCTGTCAGATTGGTAGATGACCGTCATGTTCCGGCGACTATAACGGGTCTTCACTGAAGGGCGCGTTCTTTCCTCTCATGACCTGGACCTTCCCGAAGACGGTGCTGGCCGGCCTGGTCTTCGTCGCCATCGCGGCCTGCACCCCTGCGCCATCCTCCGGATCAGGGGCCACCGTGACCGTCTTTGCAGCGGCCTCCCTGACCGACGCCCTGACCGAGATCGCCGCCGACTACGAACGCGCCGGAGGGACCCGTGTCCGGCTGTCGTTCGGCGCCAGCGGTGCGGTGGCGCGTCAGGTCCAGGCCGGCGCGCCGGCCGATGTGGTCATCCTGGCCGACCCGATCTGGATGGACCGACTGGCCGCCGCGGGACGCTTGGGCCGGCAACGCTTCGACCTGCTCGCCAACGCCCTGGTGGTGATCGCCCCGGTCGACGCCGCGGCGAGCCAGGACGTCTTCGAAGTCCTTTCCGGCGGCGGACGTCTCGCCATCGGGGACCCGGAGAGCGTGCCCGCCGGCGCCTACGCCCGGACCTGGCTGCAGGCCACGGGTCGTTGGGAGGCCGTCCGGGATCGCCTTGTCTTCGCGGCGGACGTGCGCGGCGTGCGCGCTTTCGTCGCCCGACACGAAGCGGCGCTGGGGATCGTCTATCGCAGTGACGTCGTGGGGCAGGACGAGGTCAGGATCGTGCTGGAGCCCCCGCCTCCGGAGCAGCCCGCGATCGTCTACCCGGCGGCCGAGACGGCGGACGGCGGGACGGAGGGACGGGCCTTTCTGGACTATCTGCGCACGCCGCGGGCGGCGGCGGTCTTCCGTCGTCACGGCTTCGAGCCGGTCGCCTGAATGTTCGAGCCCCTCTCCGCCTTCGAGCTCGAGGCGCTCTGGCTGTCCCTCAAGGTCGCCACGGCCTCCCTGGCGGTCTGCCTGCCACTTGGCCTGGCCCTGGCCCTGATCCTCGCCCGGGGCCGATTCCCCGGCCGCTGGATCATCGAGGCGGCCGTCAACATCCCTCTCGTCCTGCCGCCGGTCGTGACGGGACTGATCCTGCTCAGCCTGTTCGGCGTCAGGGGGCCGATCGGACGGGCGCTATACGAGGTCTTCGGCGTCTCCCTGGCCTTCCACTGGACGGGGGCGGCCCTCGCCGCGACCATCATGGCGCTTCCGCTGGTCGTGCGACCTTTGCGGCTGGCGATCGAGGGTGTGGATCGCGGGCTTGAGGACGCTGCAGCGGTGCTGGGCGCGCCACCCCTGTCGGTGTTCGCCCGCATCACCCTGCCTCTGGCGGCGCCCGGTCTCGTCGGGGCGGGGCTGCTGGGGTTCGCCCGCGCATTCGGTGAGTTCGGCGCCACGGTGACGTTCGCCGGCGCCATCCCCGGCGAGACCCAGACCTTGCCGCTGGCCATCTATTCCGTGCTCCAGAGCCCGGGCGGCGACCAGGTCGCGCTGCGCCTGTCCGTCGTGGCCGTGCTGGTTTCCGTCGTGGCCGTCGTCGGTTCGGAGATGTGCAACCGCCGAATCCTGCAGGCGAGGCGGGCATGACCCTGTCCTGTCACGCCGCCGGGCGCCGGGGCGACTTCGCCTTCGACATCGGGTTCGACAGCTCCGCCCGGGCGGTCGCGGTCGTGGGCCCCTCGGGCTGCGGCAAGACCACGTTTCTCCACGGTCTCGCAGGGCTTCTCGGCGACAGCACGGCCCGCGTGCGGATCGACGGAGACGTCCTCCTCGACGACGCGGTGCTCCGTCGGCCGGCTCACCGGCGATCGATCGGCTATGTGTTTCAGGACGTCCGGCTGTTCCCGCACATGACCGTCGAGGAGAACATCGCCTTCGCCCGGCCCTACGGCGGAGATGAACTGACCGTCGGCCATGCGCTCGATCTCATGGACCTTCGGGGCTTCGAGCGCCGCCGACCCGCCAGCCTGTCGGGCGGGGAAGCGCGCCGCGTGGCCCTTGCCCGGGCCTTTGCCGCGCGACCCAAACTGCTTCTGCTGGACGAGCCCTTCACCGGTCTCGACGTGCGGCGTCGCGAGCGGCTGGCGCCCTATCTCCTGCGTCTGCGGGAGGAGGCCGCGCTGCCGATGATCATCGTTTCCCACGACCCCCGGGACTTGGATCTGATCGCGGAGGATGTCGTCCACATCGCCGAGGGCGTCGAGATGACAGTCGCCGATAACCGGTGCTGACGCGGTGCGGCGGTTGAGGACGTCCGCAGAGGGTCCGGTCTTTGACAGAGCCTGCTCGTGACTTCTACCGTGAACGCCTGCGGTCGGCTGTCCAGCGTTTCAACGCTTCAACAGCTGGAGATCGCCCGTAAGGGCTGCGCCGGCGTTCCATCGGGTGTCGCCGCTTCTTCTGTCTCAGGCTCTGAGTAGCGCCAGAGCGACCGAAGGATCGGCGCTTTCTTCGAACAGCGACACCGTCCAGCCCGCCGCTTCCGCCAGTTCCGTGACCGAGGCGCGGGTGTATTTGCGCGAGCTCTCGGTGTGGATGGTCTCGCCCCTGGAGAAGGCGATCACCGTGTCGCCGATGGCCACATGTTGGTCGCGGATCGAACGCAGGTGCATCTCCATGCGCGATTCCGCCGGATTCCACAGCGCCAGATGCTCGAAGGCGTCGAGGTCGAAGTCGGCGCCCAGCTCGGCATTGGCCCGAACGAGCAGGTTCCTGTTGAAAGCCGCGGTCACGCCCTGGGCGTCGTCATAGGCGGCGACCAGCAGTTCGGGCGCCTTGACCAGATCGACGCCGAGAATGAACAGCGAGCCATCGTCCAGCCGGGCGCGCGCGACCTTGAGGAACTCGACCGCGGCGTCGCGATCCAGATTGCCGATGGTCGAGCCGGGGAAGAAGCCGATGCGACGACCCCGGCCCAGTTCCGGCAGCGCCGGCAGGTTCAGGAAATCGCCGACGACCGGCACGACCTCAATGGAGGGATAGGCCTCGGTAATCCGCTCCGCCGCCTCGTTCAGGGCGTCTGAGCTGATGTCGATGGGGATATAGGTCGAAAGGGCCGGGGCCGCGTCCAGCAGAATGCGGGTCTTTTCGCTGGCCCCCGAACCGAACTCGACCAGAACGGCGTTGTCGCCGAAATCCTGCGTCAGGCGCGGGGCCAGCGCCTTGAGCAACGAGGCCTCCTGCCGCGTCGGATAGTATTCCGGCAGGCGGGTGATGTCCTCGAAAAGGCGCGAGCCCTCGGCGTCGTAGAACCATTTCGGCGAGACCGCCTTCTGGGGTTTCGACAGGCCGGCGATGAGCTCCGCGCGGAACTCCGCTGTCTCGTCATTTTCGTCAGCCCTTGATGGGTCGGCGACAATGTCTTCGGCAAGCCTGAGGCCCATGAACGCCCACCTTTGATGCGGATAAAAGAAATTGCGATAGGTCGCGCGGGCGTGGCCCGGCGGCATGGCGAAGCATGACCCGCGCAGGATCATCTGATTGGCCATGAACTTGCCGTTGTACTCGGACGCCGTGCCGTCGGTCGGGCGGAACCCGGGATAGGGAGCGTAGGCGCTGGCGGTGTGTTGCCAGACCTCGCCGAACAGGTTGGAGAACGGCGCGGCGTCGGTGACGGCGGCGTGTTCCCACTCGGCCTCGGTCGGCAGACGCTTGCCGGCCCAGCGCGCGTAGGCGTCGGCCTCGTAGAAACTAATGTGACGAACAGGGGCCGATGGATCGACCGGCGCAGCGCCGGCAAGACCGAAGACGGACCAGCCGGCTTCCGCCGCATGCCAGTACAGCGGTGCAATCCACTGCTCGGCCTTCACCGTGGCCCAGCCATCGGCGAGCCAGAGCTCGGGACGGGAATAACCGTCGTCCTCGATGAAGCGGATCCAGTCGGCGTTGGTGACGAGGTCATTGGCGAGGGTGTATGGGCGCAGCAAGGTCTGGTGCGCCGGGCCCTCGTTGTCGAAGGCGAAGCCCTCGCCATCATGGCCGATGGTGATCAGACCGCCGTTGAGACGGGTCACGCCGCCGACGGAGGGCTGGACCGGGGCCTCGCGAGGCTCGATGTCATAGGCGGCGGGATCGAGCGGCGACCGCGACATCAGATAGAGCAGATCCATCAGGAACAGTTCCTGATGCTGCTGGTCGTGATGCAGGCCGAGGACGAACAGGTAGCGGTCCGCGCCCGAGGTCAGGCCACGTGACAGGCGGTCGATCATGCGGCGGTCGATCTCGCGGCGGTAGGCGAGGACATCGTCGAGGTTGGGGCGGGTCATCAGGCCGCGCTCGTGCCGGTTCACCCGATGGCCGAGCGCTTCGTAGTAGGAGTTGAACAGCTGCTGGAAGCGCGGATCTACGGGCTGATATCCCGGCTCGTTGGACAGGATCATCGCCTCGAAGAACCAACTGGTATGGGCAAGATGCCACTTGCCGGGGCTGGCGTCAGCCATCGGCTGGGCGGCGAGGTCCTCGGCCGAGAGACCCGCGGCCAGTTCGGTCATGCGATCGCGGACGGCGCGGTAAGCCGCAACGTCGTTCGACCAGGACGACTGAAACTGCGGGAGCTCGCTCATGATCGCGACGGGCTTTCGGCAACCGTCCGCCAATCAGCAAGGCGCCGCCTGGCCGTCCTGTCGCGCGATTGCGTGGCGGCTCTCAACTCAGGCCCTGGCCAGGGCGCTGGCCGCCTTCCCGTCATACTGGCCGCCGAAGCTGGTCTTCAGGTGCGCCATGATCGTCCCGACGTTGGCCCCGGGGTTCCTGGCCCGGAAGTCGTTGATGGCCTCGCGCAGTTCCGATTCCGTCATCTGCTTCGGGCCATAGGCGGACAGGATCGCGAGTTCGGTTTCAGCCGCCCCGACCCGCTCGTCCACCTTCGACACATCGCCACCAGCCTGGATCAGACGCGCGCGCTCGGTCGCGAGGTTCTCCAGCGTCAGCTTCGTGTTCTTCGAGAACTTCGCGACGGTTGCGACAACCTTCTCGTCGGTGACCTTCGTCACGCCGCGCTTGAATTCCTCGGTCGTGATCTGGGTCGCCTCGCCGATCAATGTGGTCAGCACATCAGCCTTAAGGCGGTCGCCCAGCTTGCGCGCCGCCAGTTGGTCCGCTTTGATTTCGTCGAGTAAATCCATATCCATATCCCTTCAGTTCATCTGTTCGATCCTGCCCCGCTAGGCTTGAATATGGGCGGAGACGGTCAGGCTCGGAAGAAGCGTCGCCTTCCAGCGGAGACGCGTCCGGGTTTGGTCTGCCCGCACGCCGCTGGCCATCGGGTGGACGACGACGCTGCTCGGCCGTCGCAGACCTCCGGACCGGCATGGACCTCCGGCGCAGAACCGCGGATGCGTTCGCCGTATCGACCATCGCGGTCCACGCTCACTGCGGCATCTCGACGTGGCCGCCGAACCCGAGGCGCATGGCCGACAGCAGCCTGTCGCCGTAGGTGTTCTCGCTGCGCGAGCGATAGCGGGCATATAGCGCGGCAGAGAGAACATTGGCGGGCACGGCCTCTTCCATCGCCGCCTCAATGGTCCAGCGGCCCTCGCCGCTGTCGGCCACCTTGCCGGTGAACTGCTCCAGCGACTTGTCCCTGGCCAGGGCCGAGGCGCTGAGGTCCAGGAGCCAGGAACTGATCACGCTGCCGCGCCGCCAGACCTCGGCGATGTCGGGCAGGTCGAGGGTGAAGCGTTCGTCCTCAGGCAGGCGTTCGGACGTCTTGTTCTTCAGGATGTCGAAGCCCTCGGCATAGGCCTGCATCAACCCGTACTCGATGCCGTTGTGGACCATCTTGACGAAATGACCGGCTCCGGCGGGACCGGCGTGGATATAGCCCTTCTCGGCCCGGTCATCGGGGGCGTCGCGACCCGTGGTGCGGACGATGTCGCCATAACCGGGGGCCAGGGTCTCGAAGATCGGGTCGAGAGCTCTGACCACCTCGGCGTCTCCCCCGATCATCATGCAGTAGCCGCGCTGCAGCCCCCAGACACCGCCGGAGACGCCGATGTCGACATAGTCGAGCCCCTTGTCGCGCAGCGCCTTCGCACGACGGATGTCGTCCTTGTAGTAGCTGTTGCCGCCGTCGATGAGGATGTCGCCGGGTCTGGCGATGCCCGCGATCTCGTCGATCGTCTCTTCGGTGAGAGCGCCGGCCGGCAGCATGACCCAGTAGATCGCCTTCTCCCCGAGCCTGGACTGCATGTCCCTGAAGTCGGTCGAGGCGATGGCGCCTTCCCTGGCGAGTTCCTGGACGGGTTCCGGCGAGCGGTTATGCACCACCACCTCATGGCCGCCGCGCATCAGACGGCGCGCGATATTGGCGCCCATGCGGCCGAGGCCGATCACACCGATCTTCATGACGGGAATCCTTCACGCTGTTGCGGGCGAGTGATGAGATGACAGGTCAGGCTGAAGCGCCCTGGACGATGGCGCGGCGCCTGTCTTCGACCGCGGCCGGCAGGATGTCCGCCGAAAGGAGAGCGGCGGAACGGGGGAAGGGCATCGTCGGCGTCAGGCACGAACATGATCCCAGACCTTGGAGATCACGACGGAGCCCTCGCCCACTGACGATGCGACCCGCTTGACGGAGCTCGCACGGACATCCCCCACCGCGAAGATGCCGGCTTGCGAGGTTTCATAGGGCGAGCAACCCCCTACCTGTTCCCCGGTCAGGACAAAGCCGCGGGGGTCGAGGTCGACAAGCCCCGAGAGCCAGGCGGTATTGGGAGCCGCGCCGACCATCACGAAAACCGCGCAGGACTCGATCATGCGGGTCGAGCCGTCATGCACGTCGCGGATCGTGACCGACTCGAGCTTGTCCGAGCCGTGAAGGACGCTGACTTCAGTCCCGTATTCTATCGTGATCGCCGGATCTGCATTCAGCCGGCTGGACAGGTAACTGGACATCGACGACGCGAGCGAGTTCCCGCGAACCAGGACGCGGACATGTTTGGCGGTTCGGCTGAGAAACATCGCAGCCTGGCCGGCGGAGTTGCCGCCGCCGATGATGATGGCCTCGGTGTCCCGGCAATACCGCGCCTCGCTCTCGGTCGCCGCGTAATAGACGCCCGCGCCTTCGAACGCTTCGAGCCGATCGATCGGGAGCCGGCGATACTGGACGCCGGTCGCCACCACGACGGCCCGTCCCCGGACCCGCTGTTCGTTGTCGAAGGTGGCGCAGAACGTCCGGTCTTCCAGACGTTCCAGTTTCACCACCCGCCGCGGCATTGCGAAACGCGTGCCGAACTTCATCGCCTGGACCTCGCCGCGCCACACCAGATCGGCGCCGGAGATTCCGGTCGGGAAGCCCATGTAGTTTTCGATCCGGCTCGACGCGCCCGCCTGCCCTCCAATCGCGACATCCTCGATCACCAGGGCGCGAAGCCCTTCGGCTCCGGCGTAGACGCCTGCCGACACGCCTGCGGGGCCCCCGCCGACGATCAGGACGTCGAAGGCCTCATCGTCGACGAGATCGTGGTTGAGGCCGAGCAGGCGGGCGACCTTGTCGGGCGTCGGGTCGGCGACGACCACATCGCGGCCGAAGATCACCGCCGGCTCGTCCGGTGAGACCGAACAGCTCGTGGCGACAGCCGCCGCCTCCGGACTCCCGAGCGCGTAGGACATGTACGGCAGACGGTTGCGGCTGGCGAAGTCCGCGATCCGGCGGACCGCCCGGTCCTCGTCCTCGCCGATCAGAACAAGCGTGCCGTAACGTCTGTCGACCTGCTGGCGCCGTCGCGCCGCGAGCACGGTGATGACGATGTCGGACATCTCCGGGATCTCGGACATCAATCGCAGCATGTCGATCCGCGGCACTTCGATCACGGTCGTGTCGGTCACGGCTCGCATCGGCATCAGCCAGCTGCCGCCGTTCAGGAACGAGATCTCCGCCATGAACTGGGTTGGCCCGAGCGTGGATGCGATATGGCGCCCGTCCGTGAAGGGGTTCACGACCTCGATCTCGCCTTCCTGGACGTAGACGAAGCGGTTGGCCGGTTCCCCGGCCCGGGCGACGAACGCGCCTGCAGGATAGCGGCGGACCGTGCCGACCGCCTGCAACGCCGCGACGTGCGTCACCGAAAGGGGGACGCGTTGCATCTCGCGCAAATCGCGCCCGATGGATTCCATGCGTCGTGCCCTTCTTGCCGCCTGAGCGACAGTCGGCCAGGCGGCCTGACTTCGCAAGACCAAGCTTGGCGGGGTTCCTGATTATATTACGCGGTTCACGTATGGCGGCAGACGTTGCTGAATTCGCGTAATCCAATAGGTGATCTCAACTTGGGTATGGAAGCTATGTCTCGACGCTATTGCTTCGGGACAACTCCCGCCCGCCGCTCCTGCACCACGAAAGCCATTCCGACCGAGCGCGGCGCCGTCAGGGCGAAGCCGAACTGGGCGTAGAGCCGGTGCGCTTCGCCGTCGGCCATCAGGCTGACATGGGCGCCCTCCGGCGCCGTGGCGCGCAGGTGATCGACCAGCGCCCCCACGATGGCCTTGCCCAGTCCACGCCCCTGATGCTCGGGAAGGACGGCGATATCGACCACCTGAAAGAAGAGGCCGCCATCGCCGACCACCCGGCCCATCCCCACAGCTTCGCCGTCCTTGCGGATGACGACGGCGAAGACGGTGTTGGGCAGGCCGGCGGCTGCGCCTTCAGCCGTCTTGGGTGTGAGGCCCGCCCTTATGCGAAGTCCGAGATAGTCTTCCTTCGCAGGGGTTCCGACGTGAAGCGTGTAGTCGTTGGTCAAAGGTCCCTGCGATCTGAAGGCGTTGCACTCAGGCGGCCGCGCGATCGATCTCTGGATCGAAGCGCTGGAGGAAGTCCTCGCGCGTCACCTCGCCCAGGTCCACCATCTTGGCGCCGCCGGCCGCGATGACGGTGACGTCGGTGATGCCGATCACGTTCAGGATGAGCCGCAGATACTGGGTCGCGAGGTCGCGATCCCGGATCGGCGAGCCTTCGGTATAGATGCCGCCGGAGGCCATCAGAACGGTCGCCGTCTTGCCGGACAATAGACCTTTGCCGTCGAAGCCGAGCGTCAGCCCCTTGCGCACGATATGGTCGATCCAGGCCTTCAGCGCGGCCGGCACATTGTAGTTATAGACCGGGGTGGCGATGACGAAGTGGTCGGCGGCGAGCAGTTCGGCCACCAGTTCGTCGGACAGCCGCATCGCCTCCTTCATCTCGGGCGAATGCTGCTCGGACGGCGTGAAATAGGCCTGGAGCCACGGCGCGTTCACGAACGCCAGGTCGGTCTCCATCAGGTCGCGGATGACGATCTCTCCGTCAGGGTGGGCCGTCCGCCACCTCGCGACGAAGCGACGCGTGAGATTGCGCGAGATCGAATGATCCCCGCGCGGGCTGGTCTCGACGACGAGCAGTCTGGTCATGGGATTGTCCTTTGAAAGAGGGGAAGGATTCAGCCGAAGCGGAAGCCGGAAATCGGCTTGCCGAGGACGCGGCCGTGGAAGACGACCTCGCCGGGCTCGCCCGGCGCCGCGCCGGCGGCGACCATCAGCGGCAACAGATGATCTTCGTGCGGCTGCGCCGCGCGGGCGCCCAGCGCCTGTTCCCAGGCGACGAGGGCCTCGTCGCGCCGGGACGGATCGACCATCGCCTCGCGCAGCCAGGCGTCGAAGGCCTCCGCCGCCGGATCAGGCGCCTGACCGTCGCCGAAGCCGCGCATGTTGTGATAGGTCTGGCCGCTTCCGATGATCAGCACGCCGTCGTTGCGCAACGAGGTCAGCGCCCGCCCGATGGCGATATGGGTCGCGGGGTCCAGAGCCTGCTGCAGCGACAACTGCACCACGGGGATGTCGGCTTGCGGGAACATCACCTTGAAGGGGACGAAGACGCCGTGGTCCCACCCGCGCTGGTCGTCCGATGCACTGGCGATCCCGGCCGCCGCCAACCGTGCGCGAACCTCGGCCGCCAGCACGGGCGATCCGGGCGCAGGCCATTGCAGGCGGTAGGTGTTCTCCGGGAAGCCGCCATAGTCGTACAGAAGGGGCGGCGTGCCTCCGCTGTTGACCGTCGGCCGAGCCGCTTCCCAATGGCCCGAGATGACAAGGATCCCGCGAGGCCGTTCGGTGAGCTCTCCGACGAACCCGCGCAGGTAATCCTCCAGTTCGCGCCAGGCCGAGCGCATCGGACCCGGCTCCAGGAAGAAGCAGGGTCCGCCGCCGTGATTGATGAAATAGGTTGGTTGCATGCCAAGGGAGATAGGGTCGACAGCTCCCTTGTGGGAGCGATGAAGTTATGATGATGTCCATCGGTCTGGATGATGGATCGTGATCGGAAACCTCTCGCTCGATCAGCTGCGCGTACTCGTCGCGATCGCCGACGCCGGCAGCTTCTCGGCCGCCGGGCGTCGGATCGGCCGCGCCCAGTCGGCCATCAGCCAGGCCGTGGCCGGGCTGGAAGCGACCCAGGGCGTTCAGCTCTTCGACCGCAGCGGTCATCGCCCGCAGCTGACCGAGATCGGACGGCTTCTGGTGGACCAGGCCCGGATGGTGCTGGCGAGCGCCGCGCGGTTCGAGGCCGTGGCGGCGAACACCCGCTCAGGGCTGGAGCCGGAACTGGCGCTGGCCATCGATCCGCTCGTGCCCTCCGCCCCCCTGATCGAGAGCCTGCGGGCGCTTCGCGACACCTATCCCGACCTGCCGGTCAGCTTTTCGACCGAGGGGCTCGGCGGAGCGGAGCGGCGGTTGCGCCAGGGCTCCGCGGCCCTCGCCATCTGCCTCCTGCTGCCTTCACCGCCGGACGATATCGCCGCCCTGCCGCTGCTCAGCGTCAAGCTTGCGCCGGTGGCTGTGCCTGACCATCCGCTGGCTCGCCTGGGTCGACCCATCACCCGGGCGGATCTCGATCCGCACATCCAGCTGGTCCTGTCGGACCCGATCGACGCCACAGGACCGTCCTACGGTCTGGCCAGCGCGCGTCTCTGGCGTTTCGTGGATCTCCAGCGGCGCCTGGACATGTTGCTGGCCGGCTTCGGCTGGTGCCGCATGCCCGAGCATCTGATCACGCAGCTGTTGGCGGACGGCAGGCTGGTCCGCCTTGAGTTGGCCGATGACGGCGCCCGCGAAGACCTCACCATCTACGCCGCCCACATGCGGGACCGACCCCTGGGGCCTGCCGGACGCTGGCTTTTGAATGACCTGAAACTGCGTTTGATTGGAGCGTGACGGGTGGACGGCCAGCTATGGCGCGGCTTGGCGCCTGCCTCCGCCATCACCGCCCGATCATGGCGGAGTCTGGTCAGCGTCCTGAACCGTCCGTCGTCTCCAGGTAAGCGATGATGTCGCGGCGTTGGTTCGCGTCCGGAACGGTCAGGTACATCCGCGAGCCGGGAGCCATGCGCTGCGGACCCTGAAGCCAGGCATCAAGCCTGTCAGACGTCCAGACGCCGCCGACCTGCCGCAGCGCCGGCGAGTAGTCATAGCCGTTCGCCGATGCCACGCGCCGGCCCACGACACCCCGATGTCTTGGGCCGGTGCGGTTGACGTCGAGCGAGTGGCAGGCGCCACAGCGGCCGTCGTACAGCGCGCGTCCACGCGTGGCATCCCCGCCGCTTTGCGCGAAGGCCGCCGGCGAGTGGATAATGGCATTCGCCAGGGAGGAGATGACGGCGAAGACGAGGACCAACCCCTCCCAGGTCAGGCGCTTCACGGTTCAGACGAACAGGAAGGCCTGGGCCGGGATCGCTGTCCCAGCCGCATTATTCAAGGTCGCCCAGTGAACGGCTTCATCGGCGGAGAGCTGGGTGAACAGGTGCACCAGGCCCTTGTCGGACAGGGCCGCCACCTGTCCGGTGTAGGCGTTGGTCGCCCCCTGCTCGAGACGCGTGGCGAGCGCCACGACGTCAGCTTCGGACGTCAAGGTTGCGAGCGCGAGCGCCTCGACGTAGTCCGCGTCCGATCGGGCCTCCACCGGCGTGCCGCCCGCCTCACGGACCACGCGGGCGAGGGCGTCACGATGTTGCTGGTGGTGTCCCATGAACACTGTGGCGACCTTCAAAGTGCCGGCGGACAACAACCCGCTAGCAGCGGCAAGCCGATAGGCCGCGATCCCCTCGTGCTCGATGGCGAGGGCGCCGTTCAGGATGCCGACATCGCCGTCACCGGGCTGCGCAAGGGCGGCGCCAGCGGAGGCGAAGAGCCCCGCTCCCGCCAGGGATCCCGCAGCGATGAAAAGGTCTCTACGGCCGAGATGGGCTGGTTCTGTGGTCACCTTGAGTCTCCTTTGGACGAAGACCCCGTCCTCGCCGCTTCAGACGTCGACTTCTCAGGCCGGCCGCCGCAGCGTATCAGCGCGTCACCCACGGCGACAGACTTCGGGGGGGCATGCTTTCGATGCCCGTCGGCTATTGGGCCAACAAGCTCGACCCTTCCCGGAAGTCATCACCGGCCGATCATGCGTCCATGCTTAGCGAGCAGGCGAAGAAAGCAGCGAGCCCCTGTTGATTGCTTCACGACGCAGATCCAGGTCGGTGGCGGTCCCCGGCAACGCGACGGTCTCCTACTTGCCGCCGAGTGATATCCCGTTCATCTGACGGTGGTCGCGGGACCGGTGTCCACGACGAGATAGTGGAAAAGGTGAGATCACAATGGCTGCTCCGCAGACAGATTCGTCGGCCTTTTACGGCGATCTGGAGGAGTGGATCACCGCGTCTGACGTTATGGAGCGCACGCTTAAGCCGGGTGATCCCATGCCGGTCTTCCTGGCGCGGACGATCGACGGTCGCCTCGTGTCGTCCGGGGAACTCGTGCGCAGCGGCCCGCTGGTCATCAGCTTCTTTCGCGGCGCCTGGTGCACGTTCTGCGTGGAGGAGCTTCGAGCCCTCGACGCCGCCCTTCCGCAATTCGCCGCACAGTCAGTCGGCATTATCGCCATCTCTCCCGAGACATCCGAACCGGCGCGTCGCCTGCAGTCGGAACTCTCGATTCCCGTGTTGTCGGATGTCGACTACGCGATAGGCCTGCTGTTCGGCGTCATCTTCGTGGTGCCGCCGTTCATGCGCGCCCACCTCGAGGCCCGTGGAATCAATCTCGGCGAGCTTCACGGCTCCCGGACCTGGATGCTGCCGATCCCGGCGACCTATGTGATTGACCGGAATGGCGCTGTCGCCGCCGCCTTTGTGGACCCCGACTTCACCTGTCGAACCGATCCCGGAGATATCCTTGAGGTGATCGCCAGCCTTGAGGCCTGATCGGCTCGCTGCGGTTTCGCGGCATTGGCGTTCGTAAGCCTTTCAAAGGACTCTTCTCGTGTCGAAACCCACAGCAGACAGCATCGCGACGGAGCGGTATGACGCCATCATCATCGGCGCCGGCCAGGCCGGGCCCGCCCTTGCGGGACGGCTGAATGCGGCCGGGATGACGGTCGCGATCATTGAGCGCCATCTCGTAGGGGGCACCTGCGTCAACACGGGCTGCAAGCCGACCAAGGCGCTCGTCGCCAGCGCCCAGGCAATCCGCACCGCGCAGCGCGGCGCAGAGTACGGTTTCTCTACAGGCGAGGTGAGGGTCGATATGGCCGCCGTTGCGGCTCGCGCGGGCAAGGTCATCCTCGACTCGCGGACGGGTAGCGAGGGCTGGCTGACCGGCATGGACAATGTCGATCTGATCCGCGGCCACGCGCGGTTCGAAAGCGCCGACACGGTCGTCGTCGAAGGTCGGCGGTTGACGGCGCCCCGGATCTTCATCAACGTCGGCGGCCGGGCCGTCGTCCCCGACTTGCCCGGGCTGTACGACGTGCCCTGGATGACCAACACCGGGATCGTCGGCCTGGATGTCCTGCCCCGGCATCTGATCATCGTGGGCGGCAGCTACATCGGTCTGGAGTTCGCCCAGATGTATCGCCGCTTCGGCGCGGAGGTGACGATCATCGAGCGGGGAGACAGGCTGATCAGTCGCGAAGACCCGGATGTTTCCCAGGCCGTGCGCGAGATTCTAGAGGCCGAAGGCGTGACCGTCCGGACCGGGGCCGACTGTATCGGGTTCGCCCCGGCGGAGGAGGGGGTGTCGGTTTCGGTGGATTGCGCCGAAGGGGCGCCCGCTTCGGTCGGCACTCACGTCCTGCTGGCGATCGGCCGTCGTCCGAACACGGACGATCTGGGTCTGAAGGCCGCAGACATCGCAACGGACGCCCGGGGCTACATAAGGGTCGACGAGCAGCTGCGGACCACGGCCGAAGGCGTCTGGGCGCTGGGCGACTGCAACGGTCGCGGCGCCTTCACCCACACCGCCTACAACGATTTCGAGATCGTGGCCGCCAACCTTCTTGATGGCGAGGATCGGCGGGTCAGCCAGAGACTGCCCGGTTACGCCCTCTATATCGATCCGCCGCTTGGCCGGGTCGGGATGACGGACGCCGAAGCGCTGAAGAGCGGACGTCGGCTGCTGTTTTCGAAACGACCGATGACGCGCGTCGGACGGGCGGTCGAAAAGGGCGAGACCCGGGGCTTCATGAAGGTGGTGACGGACGCCGACACGCGCCGGATTCTGGGCGCCGCTATTCTGGGCGTCGGTGGGGACGAGGCGATCCACGGCATCCTCGACATGATGGCGGCCGATCAGACGATCGAAGCGCTTCGCTGGGCCGTGCCGATCCATCCCACAGTTTCGGAACTCATTCCGACCCTGCTGGTGGAGCTGACCCAGGAGGCGCAGACTGCAAGCCCTGTTCAGCGTCCACGGCCTCTCCAAGCTTCAGCGCTGACGTCCCCCGAAGGCAAGGAGCCTTCGATCCGGATCTCGCAGGAGAAACCATGAGCGACGCCCGAATGAGGATCCCCGGTCCCGATCATCCGATCACGCTGGTGCGTGAGATGTCGCGCGCCGTCATCCGGGCGGGGGGTCGCCAGATTGGAGAGACCGGCGACGTGTTGACGCTGCACGAGTCCGCCTATGCCCCCGTCCACTACGTTCCGCGTGGGGACCTGGACATGAACCTCCTGACCCGAACCGCCACCATGACGTTCTGCCCCTACAAGGGCGAGGCGAGTTACTTCTCACTGGCGGTGGGAGATGAAGTCCATCCGGATGCGGCCTGGTCCTACGAGACGCCCTATCCCGCCGTCGCCCCTATCGCGGATTATATCGCCTTCTTCCCTGGCCACACCGAGCTCATTTTCCGGGAGAGCTGATCGGGTCCGCCTGCATCTTTTCAGGCGTTCGAGAGCGGCGTCTGACGGGTCGAAGGCTGAGGGAGCCAACCCCGTATCTACGCTACAAGGCCTCGAACGCTCGCAAGCCCTGACCCCCCAATGTCTGCCTTCCGGTTGAGAGAAGTGGCAGCGCGGCGCAGTGTTCGCGACCAGCCTTGCCGGTCGATGACGTCCTGGTCATCTGCCGAGCTTGCAGATTAGCCGCTAACCACCTGTTCAAGACCAGCCCCGGCGAGCCGGGCGGCGGCGAGCAGGCGATCGAGATCGTGCCCGTTGCGAGCGCTGGCGGACAGGCCGGCCATGACGGTGCTCATATAGTCGGTCACGCGCTCGGCCTGGTCGGGATGGCGCGCGGCGACGAAGCGATGGATCGCCCCCTCCGCCGCCGCAAGGAACGTTCCGGCCGCCTCGCGTGCCTCGCGGTCGGTGCAGCGCACCCCCTCGATAACGAGGCACCCCGCCGCGTCCGGATCG
Source organism: Brevundimonas sp. (assembly GCF_032055285.1). Taxonomy (GTDB): domain Bacteria; phylum Pseudomonadota; class Alphaproteobacteria; order Caulobacterales; family Caulobacteraceae; genus Brevundimonas. The sequence goes on along the minus strand of NZ_DAMBRE010000003.1, from coordinate 312,954 downwards.
GCGGCGTAGCGCCGCGCCGCCGCTTCCAGCACCGCGACGAGGCATTCCGCGACCGGGCGATCGGCGTTCAGCAGATCGGACAGCGGGACCGCGCCGGTACCGGCATAGCGATCGAGAATGCGGCTGTAGAGCTCAGCCTTGCTACCGAAGGCGGCGTAGAAGCTGGGCGGGTTTATCCCGATCGCCTGCGTAAGGTGCGCGATGCTGACGGCATCATAGCCACGCGAATGGAACAGATGCTGGGCGGTCGCGACCGCTTCGTCCGGGTCGAACAGGCGCGGTCTGCCGCGTGCGCGGTTTAGTTTTGTATGAGCCACTACAAATACCTTGACGGATGTCTCGAACTGATTATGTAGCGAGTCGTAAGTTATTAATCAAGGAAAAGTCCGATGGGTGTGTTTGAGGCGAAATCCGTTCTCGTGCTGGGTGGCAGTCGGGGGATCGGCGCGGCGATCGTTCGGCGTTTTGTGGCCGATGGCGCGAACGTGACCTTTACCTATTCCGGCTCGCCTGACGCGGCGCACGCGCTGGCGGCCGAAACGGGCAGTACCGCTGTCGAGACGGACAGCGCGGATCGCGACGCGGTGATCGCGCGTGTGAAGAACAGTGGCCCGCTCGACGTGCTGGTCGTCAATGCCGGAATCGGTGTTTTCGGCGATTCGCTGGAGCAGGATCCGGACGCAATCGACCGGCTGTTCCGGATCAATATCCACGCGCCCTATCATGCGTCGGTCGAGGCCGCGCGCCAGATGCCCGAGGGCGGCCGGATCATCGTCATCGGATCGGTGAACGGCGACCGGATGCCCGTTCCCGGCATGGCCTCCTACGCGCTCAGCAAGTCTGCGCTGCAAGGGATGGCGCGCGGGCTCGCACGTGACTTCGGGTCCCGTGGCATCACGATCAACGTGGTGCAGCCCGGCCCGATCGACACCGACGCCAATCCGGCGGACGGACCGATGAAGGAGCTGTTGCACGGCTTCATGGCGATCAAGCGCCACGGCCGGCCGGAAGAAGTCGCGGGCATGGTGGCGTGGCTCGCCGGCCCGGAGGCGGGGTTCGTTACGGGCGCCATGCACACCATCGACGGCGCGTTCGGTGCCTGATCCGGCGGCGCAAACGCCGATGACCACCATCGGCATCATCGGCGCGGGCGAGGTCGGTAGACAGATTGCCCGCGCCGCCATCGCCAACGGCTATCGGGTGGTCATCGCCAACTCGCGCGGGCCCGAGACCCTGGCCGGGCTGGTCGCGGAGCTCGGGCCGTCTGCCCGCGCCGCGACCGCTGCCGGTGCGGCGGAAGCGGGAGAGTTCGTCGTGATCGCGGCCCCGCTCAAGCTGGTCAACGACATGCCCGTGGCGCAACTGGCGAACAAGATCGTGCTCGACACCAACAACTATATGCCGTGGCGCGACGGGCGCTATGCCCTCGTCGATACCGGCGCGAAGACCGAGCACGAACTGCGGCAGGACCAGCTGCCAACGTCCAAGGTCGCGAAGGCGTTCACGCATATCCAGGCGCCGCGCCTGTTGCTGTCGGCGCGGCCCGCTGGCACGCCGGGGCGGCACGCGCTGTCGGTGTCGAGCGACTATCCCGAAGCGGTGGCGCTGGTCACGCGACTGTACGACCAGTTCGGCTTCGACACGGCGGACAACAGCCCGCTTAGCGAGTCCTGGCGTAGCGGTCCGGGTCAGCCCGCATGGCACGCGCACGAGCATCAAACGCTTCCCGAGCTGGTTTCGAACCTTGCCAAGGCGACACCGCTCCCACCAAGATAGGGCAGGCGGCCTCTGCCTGACCACAGCGCCCTAACTGGGTGTCGCATATCCGGGCCGCTAGACTTCAGGCCTTATCTCCGTCTGCCAGGCTCAGCGGAGGTGAGCGGTCGCTGCAGGCGTCGACCTTCAGCGATAGGGCTCACACGCTAATCCGTCACCATCACCATCCATCCGCTCGCGGTAACTCGGCTCCCATGAACCTATGTCTTCATGACCATTCCCGCGGGCTTGTGCACAACCGGAGTAGTGCTGGTCCGTCGTTCGTTTGATCCATTCTCGTCGTAGCTCTGCCTTGCCGATCGCGTTCGGCGTGATGGCGTAGGTCGCGCCGGCAAAGGCGAGAGCGAAGGCTCCGGATCCAACGAGCCAGATTGGCAACGGTTTGGATGTCTTTCGCCGTGCTCGAGCGTATCGCGCCATCCCTCCAGAGTGAGGGAACGAGGTTTCCGGAACGTCGATCAGCAAAGTGAATGACGCGTCCAGGCTCGAACGCGACAGCGAGTTTCGCCACGAGCGACCGGGAGCTATCCGCCGAGAACCGGAGTCCAGCTCGATCAGGATGGCAGATGTTGCCGGACCCAGGCCACGATGGCGGCAGTGGGCATGACCCCGGAGGTCCTCGCGATCTCAAGACCCTTATGGATCAGGATCAGGCTCGGGATGCTGCGGACGCCGTAGCGCGCCGCGATCGCCGGCTGGGCCTCGGTGTCGAGCTTGGCCAGCCTGACCCGGGGTTCGAGCATGGCGGCGGCCGCCTCGAAGTTCGGTGACATGGTGCGGCAGGGACCGCACCAGGGCGCCCAGAAGTCGATGACGAGGGGGATGTCCGCCTTCAGCGCATGGCGATCGAAGGTCGCTGCGGTGAGCGCCACTGCGCCGCCCTTGAACAGGCTGTGGCCGCATGTGCCGCACTTCGGGCTGCTGTCGAGCCGGACCACAGGCACCCGGTTCAGGGCCCCGTCTTTCGGACAGGCGACGATCTGGACCGCTCCCGGGGTGGCGCCTGTGTCGGCGGTCATGCCGGATGTGTCGCCGCAAGGGAGAGGATGGGTGGATTGGCGGTGGTCATGGGGGGCTCCGGGCGGGTCCAGAAGAACGGCGACAGAACGGTGGAGGTTCAGCGGTTTGTACCGCTGTCGCGCGGCCGCGAGGTCAAGCGTCCGCAGGATACAGGGTGAAACCGTCTGCGACGACGTGGACAGGCCGTCCTGAGGATTTTTTTTCAGAGTGGCGACCAGCCGGTGAAGGCGTGCCCCATATGTGCCCCAACTCGCGAACGGCCGAAAACCGCCCCGGATAGGGTGGTGATAAACCATTCATTTTATTGGAGAAAATGGCGCACCCGAAGAGATTCGAACTCCTGACCCCCAGATTCGTAGTCTGGTGCTCTATCCAGCTGAGCTACGGGTGCGCACTGCCTTGCGGGCAGGGCGGCTATCTAGCGGGCGGGGCCGGGGCTGGCAAGCGGCTTTTCTGAAAATGCCGATAGAAAATGCAGGCTTGGCGAGAGGGGCCTGGGACACTAGGCATGAACCTCTCCCTGAACCCCGCAGGAGCCTGTTCGTGCGCGCCTATTCCATCCCCTCGTCGAACCGTCGGCGCAAGATTTCGCTCATTCTGACGGGGGCGGCACTCGGCGCATTTATGCTGACAGGGTGCGCCACGGCGCCGGTAGCCGAGTCGACGGCGGTGGAATCGGTTGCGGCGAAGGTGGAAGCACCCGCGCGCGGGCCCTTCGTCTCGGCGGCCAATCCTCTGGCGGTCGAGGCGGGGATGAAAGTTCTGGCTCGCGGCGGCTCGGCGGTGGACGCCGCGGTGGCCGTGCAGGCGGTCCTGGGCCTGGTGGAACCGCAATCCTCGGGTCTGGGCGGCGGCGCCTTCATGATGTTCTACGACGCCGACAGCGCGGCCATCACCGTCTATGACGGGCGTGAGACGGCGCCGGCCTCGGCCACCCCGGAGCTGTTTTACGAGAACGGCCGGCCCCTGCCTTTCGTCGATGCGGTGCTGAGCGGCCGCTCGACCGGCGCGCCGGGCGCCGTGCCGATGCTGGCGATGGCGCAAAAACAACACGGCGTGCTGCCCTGGGCCGAGTTGTTCGGCGACGCCGAGAAGCTGGCGCAGGACGGCTTCGTCGTCAGCCCTCGTCTGGCGGGGATGATCAGCAGCAATGCGCCCCAGGCGAAGACGCGCTGGGCGACCGCCTATTTCACCAAGCCGGACGGCGCGCGCTATGTCGCGGGCGACGTGCTGAAGAACCCCGCCTATGCCGAGACGGTGCGGACCTTGGCGCGCGAAGGCGCGGCGGGCTTGCAGACCGGGCCTCTGGCCGAGGCCATCGCCGCCGCCGTGGCCGAGGGGCCGCGTCCGGGCGGGCTGACCACCGCCGACATCGCCGCCTATCGCCCCGTCGTGCGTGAGGCCGTGTGCGGCCCCTACAAGGTCTATGTCGTCTGCGTGCCGCCGCCGCCGTCCAGCGGCGCCTCCATCCTGCAGCTCCTGGCCATGGGCGAAACGACGCCAGACCTCGACAAGGGGGCGCCGAGCCCCGAGGCCTGGGCCGCCTTCGGCCAGCTGCAGCGGCTGATGTACGCCGACCGCGACCGCTATTTCGGCGATCCGGCCTTTGTGTCGGTGCCGGTCGCCGGTTTGCTGGATCCGGCCTATGCCGCCGAACGCGCGGCCCTGGCCCCAGCCCTGCGCGGGGCCGCCCCGTTCGGGACGCCGCCCGGTGCGCCGCGCGTCGGCGCTGACGCCACCCGTGAACCGGCCGGGACTTCGCACTTTGTTATCGTCGACGCCAAGGGTAACGCCGTCAGCATGACCACCACGGTCGAGAGCCTGTTCGGCTCGGGCCGGATGGCCGGGGGCTTTTTCCTCAACAACCAACTGACCGACTTCTCTCTGGTCCCGACGGCGGCGGACGGCACGCCGGCGGCCAACGCCGTGGCGGCGGGCAAGCGTCCGCGCTCGTCCATGTCGCCGGTCATCGTGCTGGATCGCGAGGGGCGACTGGTTGGGGCTCTGGGCTCGCCCGGCGGTTCGTCCATCCTGGCCTATAACGCCAAGGCCCTGATCGGCGCACTGGGCTGGGATCTGCCTCTGCAGGAGGCCTTCGACCTGCCGAATCTGGTGGCCAAGGGCGACGGCTTCGGCGCCGACACCGAGGGCTTCCCGGCGTCGGTGCGCGACGGCATGGCGGCGCGCGGGGTGGTGCTGCGGCCGAACACCACCGAGACCTCGGGCTTGCATGGCGGCCTGTGGCGCAATGGACGCTGGGACGGCGGGGCGGATACGCGCCGCGAGGGCGTGGCCCGCACGCAGTAGGTCTTCTACTCGCGGGGGCGGATCGTCAGTTGGAAGGCCACCAGGCCTTCCGACACGTCGGTCTTGATGCCGTTGTAGGCGCGGATGCCGTTGGCCTCGATCTCGCGATAGACGACACCGAACGAGCTGTGCACCGCGCCCCGACGATAGGCCACGCCGATCGAGGCGTCGCCCAGGAAGGCGCCCTCGTCGTGGCTCATCCCCGAGCGGGCGAAATCGCCGTCGCGGGTGCGGGCGAAGTTATAGCCGACCGCGCGCTTGGACCCGGCGGCGTAGACATACCAGCGGGCGCGCTCGCCGAAGGCTTCGTCGCCGTCGGGGGCCAGGCGGTCCAGGCCTTCACCGATCTTCAAGGTGGCGCCGGCCTCGGCCGTCGTGCCGTCGCTGCCGAAGCCGACGCCGGCGTGGGGCGTCAGCGAGACCTCCAGGCCCGAGGCCGTGCGACCCTGAGCTGCGACCCAGCCCCGCGTATAGGTGACGTCATAGGCTTCGCTGTCATAGGCGCGGGCGTCCAGGGCGCGCGGCGGCACGGGCGCGCCATCGGCGCGACGCAGTTCGCCACGGGCGGTGACGCGCAGCCGGTCGGTGAAGCCGTCGCCGGCGAACCAGGCTTCGCTCTGGCTGGCGATGAAGGCGTCGCGCCCCGCTGGCGAGCCGGACAGGGCCAAGGGCGCGCCGAAGGGCGTGTCGGAAGCCGTGATGGCGATGTCGTTGTCCAGCCGGGCTGCGGCGTCCTCGAACTGGACGGCGTCGCTGCTGCGGACGGCTATGGGGGCGGCCAGAGGACCGGTGAACGAGGCGGTCGCCTGCGCGCTTGCCGTCATGGGCAGGGCCACGACGATCAGAACACCAACGAGGCAAGCCTCCCTACGCACCAACGGTCCCTCCCAAAGCCGTTAACAGTCGCACTCTGCACTAACGCGGGGGAACTGCAACGGCCTCTTTCATGTCACAATCTGCCTAGCTCAAACGAAACCGCCCGGAGGACGGTTCCTCCGGGCGGCTGGATCAGCGGATCGTGATGAAGTGACCGCGCCCTATTGGCAGGCCAGGCACTCGTCATAGTCGGTGCGGGCCGCCGAGAAGAGGTCCGGCTGGTTCGGATCGATCTCGACCTCGGCCTTGTCCTCTGCGCCGGCGAAGGCGGCGCGTTGCACCGACTTGGAGCGCAGATAGTAGAGGGACTTCACGCCGCGCTCCCAGGCGGACCAGTGCAGCATGTGCAGGTCCCACTTGTTCACGTCGCCGGGGATGAAGAGGTTCAGCGACTGGGCCTGGCAGATTTCCGGCGCGCGGTCGGCGGCCAGTTCGACCACCCAGCGCTGGTCCAGTTCGAAGGCGGTCTTGAACACGCCCTTTTCATCGTCCGACAGGGCGTCCAGATGCTGAACCGAGCCCTCGTGTTCGAGGATCGAGTTCCACACGGCCTCGGTGTCGATGCCCTTCTCGCCCAGAAGCTTCTTCAGATAGGGGTTCTTGACCGCGAACGAGCCCGACAGGGTCTTGTGCGTATAGATGTTGGCCGGGATCGGCTCGATGCCCGCCGAGGTGCCGCCGCAGATGATCGAGATCGAGGCGGTCGGGGCGATGGCCAGCTTGTGCGAGAAGCGCTCCATCATGCCGCGTTCTGCGGCGTCCAGGCAGGCGCCCTTTTCCTCGGCCAGCAGGCGGCTGGCCTTGTCGGCCTCGCGGCGCAGGTGCTTGAACAGGCGCATGTTCCAGGACTTGGCCATGGCCGACTCGAAAGCCACGCCCTGCGACTGCAAGAAGGAGTGGAAGCCCATCAGGCCCAGACCCACCGACCGTTCGCGCTTGGCCGAATAGACGGCCGCCGCCATGGCGGGGGGCGCGCGATGGATGAAGTCCTCCAGGACATTGTCCAGGAAGCGCATGATGTCTTCGATGAACTTCGGCTCTTCGCGCCATTCCAGGAAGGTCTCGGCGTTGACCGAGGACAGGCAGCAGACGGCGGTGCGGTCGACGCCCAGGTGGTCGCGGCCGGTGTGCAGCATGATTTCGGCGCACAGGTTCGACTGCTTGACCTTGAGGCCCAGGTCGCGCTGGTGCGGCGCCATCTGGCGGTTCACCGTGTCCGAGAAGATCAGATAGGGCTCGCCCGTTTGCATGCGGATGTCGAGCAGCTTGGTCCACAGCGAACGGGCGTCGACGGTCTTCATGACCTCGCCGTTCTTCGGCGACTTCAGGTCGAAGGTGGAGCCGGTCTTTACGGCTTCCATGAACTCGTCGGTGATGTTGATGCCGTGGTGCAGGTTCAGGGACTTGCGGTTGAAGTCGCCCGAGGGTTTGCGGATCTCGAGGAACTCCTCGATCTCCGGGTGGTGGATGTCCAGATAGACGGCGGCCGAGCCGCGGCGCAGGGACCCTTGCGAGATCGCCAGGGTCATGGAGTCCATCACGCGGATGAAGGGGATGATGCCGCTGGTCTTGCCGGCGCCCTTGACCTTCTCGCCGATGGAGCGCACGCCGCCCCAGTAGGTGCCGATGCCGCCGCCGTTGGAGGCCAGGGCGACGTTCTCGTTCCAGACGTTCTGGATGCCGTCCAGGCTGTCGCCCACGGCGTTCAGGAAGCAGCTGATCGGCAGGCCGCGGTCGGCGCCGCCGTTCGACAGGACCGGCGTAGCGGGCATGAACCACAGCTTGGACATGTAGTCGTAGATGCGCTGGGCGTGCTCGGCGTCGTCGGCGTAGGCCGTCGAGACGCGGGCGAACATGTCCTGATAGCTCTCGCCCGCCAGCAGGTAGCGATCTTCGAGAGTCTTCTTGCCGAAGTCGGTCAGAACGGCGTCGCGCGAACGGTCCAGCTTCAGGCCGGAGACCACCTTCAGCTGCGGCTTGCCTTCGGGCGGCGGCGCAGAAACCGTCGTGAATTCCGTCGTCTGCAGAGCTTCGCCGCCAGCCATGTTGATCCTTGCCCCGATCAAAATCGTATGAAGACCGTGCCGGTTTGAAACACTAGATATGGTGTCTCTGTTCCCGTGCTCGGCTAGATGTATGGGCGCATATCGCTAATGCCAGGTAAAGACTTGATCTTGGTCGGGGGATGTGGGGTCCACAGATTCACCGGGCGCGCCCTGTGGAAAAGTCGGAAAAGACAACCGTCAAGCCGCGCGGTCTGCGTGATCACAAGCGTGTGATATCGCCGAGGCGGGAACACAGCTTCAGCTTGACCGTTAGCGGGCCATGGCTCCGCATCCCACCGCCTTCCTGACCCGCGCCCTGCGCGTGGCCCGCACCGAAATCGCCGCCGTCGCCGCCCTGCTGGTGCTCGCCCTGGGCACGCTCACATTCATCGAAGTGGCCGACGACATGCGCGAGGCCGACGGCCAGGCCTTCGACCAGGCGGTGCTGCAGGCGGTGCGCCCCTTCGCCGACGATCCGGGCCGCCCTTGGGGGCCGTGGTGGCTGCACGAGGCGGCGGCGGACCTGACCTCTCTGGGCGGGATTTCGGTTCTGACACTGTTCGCCCTGGTGGCCCTGGGCTTCCTGATGATTCAGGGCAAGCGGCTGTCGGCCCTGCTGCTGGTCTTCGGCCTGGCGGGCGGGGTGGCGCTGAGCGAAGGTCTCAAGGCCCTGTTCGAGCGCGAACGTCCGCCGCTGGAGTTTCAGGCGGTGGAGACCCTGAACGCCAGCTTCCCCTCGGGTCACGCCCTGTTGTCGACCGTCTTCTATCTGACGCTCGGGGTCATGCTGACCCGCGCCTTCCCCCGAAAGCGGCTCAAGGCCTATGTCCTGGGATGCGCGGTGCTGATCGCCCTGCTGATCGGTCTGACACGGATCTATCTGGGCGCGCACTGGGCCTCGGACGTCTTCGCCGGATGGAGCGTGGGGGCGGCCTGGGCCATGACGCTGTGGCTCGCTGCCTATGCGGTCGAACGCCGCCAGCGGCTGCACCACGCTCCGTTGCAGGACGCGCCTTCGACCAATGTCTAGCGGTCGGGACGCGCCGGGCGCCGGATAACGGATCGAAGAGAGCCGAACGGCCGTTCGAGGAAACGCCATGACCGATCACGCCACGCATTACGCCCAGCGCCTGACCACGCCTGCCGCCGCCGCGGCCCTGGTTCCTTCCGGGGCCAAGGTGGCCATGGCGCTCGGCGTCGGCCAGCCGCCGGCCCTGCTGAAGGCCCTGGCCGACCGGGCCGAGGCGAGAGAGGTCGGCGACGTCAATATCTACTATCTGCTGTCCACCGCCATCGCGGGCGAGACGGTGCTGCGCTACGAACTGACCGACCGCCTGCGTCCCCACAGCCTGTTCCACGGCGCCATCGAGCGGAGGCTGGAGGCGCGCGGGATCGAGGAAGGCCGCCGGGCCGTCTGGTTCATCCCGACCGGTTTCCAGCAGACGCCCAAGGTCCTGACGCGCGAGATCGGGGTCGACACTCTGCTGGCCACCGTCTCGCCGATGGACGCCGACGGATTCTTCAGCTTCGGCACCAACACCGACTACGCCCTGGCGGCGTCGATGACGGCCGAGCGGGTGATCCTGGAGGTCAATCCGCACATGCCGCGCGTGTTCGGCGACTGCCGGGTCCATGTGTCCCAGGTCACGGCCCTTGTCGAACACGCCGCGCCCCTGCTGGAGGCGGGCAAGGCGCCGCAGCAGCCGCAGGATCTGGTCATCGGCGGCCTCATCGCCGGTCTGATCGAGAACGGTTCGACCTTGCAGATGGGCATAGGCGCCTTGCCGGACGCGGTCTGCGCCGCCCTGCATGACCATGTCGATCTGGGCATCCACACCGAACTGCTGACGCCGGGCCTGGTCGAGTTGATGCGCGCCGGGGTCGTCACCAACGCCAAGAAGAGCCTGCATCCGGGCAAGACGGTCTTCACCTTCGCCATGGGCGACCGCTCGACCTACGAGTTCCTGCACGAGAACCCTGCGCTGGAGGCGCATCCGGTCGATTATGTGAACGACCCCGCCGTCATCGCCCGCAACGACAAGATGGTGTCGGTCAACGCCACCTTGCAGGTCGATCTCTTCGGCGCCTGCTGTTCGGAATACCTGAACGGGCGGCAGTATACGGCGGCGGGCGGCCAGCTGGACTTCGTGCGCGGCGCCTCGGCGTCGGCGGGCGGTCGGTCGATCATCGCCTGTCATTCGACGGCGGCCAAGGGGACGGCCTCGCGCATCGTCGCCCGGCTGGACGGGCCGGTGACCACGCCGCGCAATGACGTCCAGATCGTCGTCACCGAGCACGGCTGGGTCAATCTGCGGGGTCTGACGGTGGATCAACGCGCCCACGCCTTGATCGGCCTAGCCGCGCCTCAGTTCCGTGAATATCTGGCAGGAGAAGCGCGGAGTATGGGCCTGATCTAGGCCCTAGACCTTTGTCCTAAGCGATTTCGCGCAGCCCGAAGAACAGGATTTTTTTACACTTGGCCCCCACGATCAGTGCGGGGATGGGGCGAGGTTCGAGCATGGCAGGACGCTGGCGGTTGTTTCGCCATGACGCAGGACGAGAGGCGGGGCCGCCCCCGGTCGCCTATGTCCTTCTGTTCGTCATCTGTCTTCTACTCGGCCAATGGAGTACTGAAACCTTTCAGGCCGTGATCGTCTGGCCCGCCAACGGCGTCATGCTGGCCGCCTTGTTGCAACTGCGACGGCGTCAGGCGATCGCCGTCCTCTTGGCCTGCGCTCTGCTGAACCTCGGCAGCAACGTCCTGCGCGGCGACAACCCGCCCTTTCTCTGGGCCAATGTGGCGCTGAACCTCGGCCAGGTTCTGGTGGCCGGTCTGTTGGCGCGTCGCCTCGGTGGCGCGGCTCTGGACATGCGGCGTCCGCGGCGACTGTTCGCCTTCGCCCTTCTGGCGGCGGCGCCTGCGGTCATGCTCAGCACCACAGTCGCCGTCGGGCTGGGAACCTGGGTGCGGGGCTATACGCCCGTCATGGCCGGATTCGTGTGGCAACACATGTTCGGCATGGAGCTGCTGGGTCTGTTGATCGTCACGCCGACCCTCTTGTTGCTGGCGCGGATCCATCGCTTCAGTCTGGATCGAGCGGCAAGTACGGCGGGCGTCGCCGAGGCGGCGGCCCTGTTCCTTCTGCTGGGGGCGGTCACCGCCTGGGTCTTCAGCCAGCCGGCCGCCATGGCCTTTGCGGTCCTGCCGCCGCTGATGCTGATCGCCTTTCGCCTGTCGCCGCCATGGACGGCATTGGCCCTGATCGTAGTGACGCTGATCAGCGGGATCGGCACCCTGACCGGCCATGGCCCCATTATGCTGGCGGCGGTTCCTGACGTGGCCGAGTTGGCGAGCGTGCCGCTGCGGATGCGCCAGATGGGCGCCTACTACGTCTTTCTTCTGGTGACCGTGCTCACGGCCCTGCCGCTCAGCACGCTGATGAGCCAGAGGAGTCGATTGGTGGAGCGACTGCAGGCGAAGCACGCCGCAGCCATCGAGGCCCAGGCGCGGGCGGAGCGTTCCGACGCCGCCAAATCCCGCTTCCTGGCCCTCATGAGCCACGAGATGCGCACCCCCTTGAACGGCATCGCCGGCTACGCCGACCTCCTGTCGCGGCGCAGAGATCTGTCGCCCGAGGTCATGCCGCAGGTAGAGGCGATCAGTCGATCCGGCGAAGCCATGCTGATGCTGGTTGAGGACGTGCTGGAGTTCTCGCGCGGCGGCGAGGAGATCGCCAGCGAGCGCTTGACCGTGGCGGAACTTTTGCATGAGGCGGCGGCGCCGGCGCGCATCAACGCCGAGGCCAAGGGGCTGCCGTTGTATTTCGACGTGGAGCCGGCGGCTCTGGGAGTCTTCAGCGGGGACCGCCGTCGCCTGCGCCAGGTTCTGCATCATCTGATCTCCAACGCGGTCAAGTTCACGGACCGCGGCGAGGTGCGCGTCACGGCCGCCCATGACGGTGTGAACTTGACCGTCGTCGTTTCCGACACGGGGTGCGGAATCGACCCCGCCTTCATGCCCCGGCTTTTCGACGCTTTTGCACAGAGTGATGATTCGCTGCGTCGCGAGCATATGGGGGCCGGCGTGGGCTTGCCGTTGGCCCTGGCCCAGGTACGGCGCATGGGCGGGCGTATCGACGTGGTCAGCACGCCGGGCGCGGGATCGACCTTTACGTTCAGCATTCCCCTGGCGACCATGGTCGAGCAGGCGGAGCCGGTTCCGAGCGACGTGGAGCGCGCCATGCGGGTGCTGATCGTCGATGATCATCCGGTGAACCGCGAGATGATGCGGCTGATGCTGGCTGCGGCTGATTGCGAGACGGTCGAGGCGACCGATGGTCTGGAGGCGGTTCAGCGCGCCAGGGAGGGCGACTTCGACCTGATCCTGATGGATGTGCGGATGCCGCATCTCGACGGCCTTGCGGCGACGGAGCGGATTCGCGCTCTGGCCATGCCCGTTTCGTCCGCCCCGATCCTGGCCGTGACCGCCGACGCCATGCCCGAGGACGCCGTGCGTTGCCGCAAGGCCGGCATGGACGGCCACCTGGCCAAGCCGATCACCCATGTCCGGCTCTATGCCGCCATCGACCAGGCCATGCAGGCGGCGGCCACCCGCATGGAGCAAGCGGCCTAGGTCTCGTCCTCGAACGGGAAGCGGGCGGCCCAGAAAGTCTGCAATGAGGGCAGGGCGTCGACCCGACGCACGACCTCTGCCATGCGCGGCGCCTCGACATAGAAGCGCGCCCGGCGCGGCGTCCAGCGGCTGGCGACGGCGACATAGAGGTCGAGCACGCTCGGGTCGTCGCCCAGCAGGAAGCGGCCCGGCTCGATCTGGCCGTCCATCACGCGCCAGCATTCGGCGATGCGTTCGGCGGTGCGCCGCTTCACCTCTTCTTGCGCCGCCTTGTCCTCTCCGACCAGTCGCGACGGCACGTCGCGCACCCAGAACATCGAGTAGATGGCGGCGGGAATGAAGGTCATCCAGCGCAGGAATTGGGCCCGGCGCGGGTCGTCCAGCTTTGGGGCCAGGCGGGCTTCGGGATGGCTGTCGGCCAGCCAGATCAGGATGGCGGCGCTTTCGGTCAGGGTTTCGCCACCTGGCGTGATCAGGGCGGGGATCTGGCGCATCGGGTTGACGGCGGCGACCTTGTCGCGCTCCGTCTCGCCCTCCCAGGTCACGGCCTCGATGACGCGATAGTCCAGCCCGATCAGGCTCATGGCCGCCTCGACCGGGACCGATCCCGAGCCGGCGGCGCCGTAAAGCGTGATGTTCATCCCCAGGCTTCTCCCCATCTGATTCGTCTTCGACCACCACATCTAGCGGTCAGATGAAAATGTGATCGCAAGATAGGCGTATTCCGACTTGGCGCCGCGCGCGCCGGGCCGCATGGTGAAACTCACTTCTCCCGGATTCGCTTCAGGTCATTTTGATGAACGCCCACGCCTCGATCATCCGCCCCGGAACGGCCGGACTGCTGACCCCTTCGGCCGCCTACAAGCCCTTCCGCTATCCGTGGGCCTTCGACATGTGGAAGAAGCAGCAGCAGGTCCACTGGATGCCCGAAGAGGTGCCGCTGGGCGAGGACGTCAAGGACTGGGCCACCAGCCTGACCGACAGCGAGCGCAACCTGCTGACGCAGATCTTCCGCTTCTTCACCCAGGCCGACATCGAGGTCCAGGACAACTACATGGAGCGCTACGGTCGGGTCTTCAAACCGACCGAAGTGAAGATGATGCTGGCCTCCTTCGCCAATATGGAGACCATCCATATCGCGGCCTACGCCCTGCTGCTCGAAACCATCGGCATGCCCGAGAGCGAGTTCGGCGCCTTCATGGAATACGAGGCCATGCGTGACAAGCATGACTTCATGGGCCAGTTCGGGGTCGAGACGGACGCCGACATCTGCCGGACGCTCGCCATGTTCGGGGGCTTCTCTGAGGGCCTGCAGCTGTTCGCCAGCTTCGCCATGCTGATGAACTTCCCGCGCCAGTCGAAGATGAAGGGCATGGGTCAGATCGTCAGCTGGTCGGTGCGCGACGAGAGCCTGCACTGCGAAGGCATCATCAAGCTGTACCACGCCTTCAACAAGGAGACGGGCGCCGTCACCAAGGCCGTGGCCGACGACATCGTCGACTGCTGCAGGACCGTGGTCGAGATGGAGGACAAGTTCATCGACCTGGCCTTCGAAATGGGCCCGGTGAACGGCATGACGCCGGACGACATCAAGCAGTACATCCGCTTCATCGCCGACTGGCGCCTGCGGCAACTGCAACTGCCGGAAGTTTACGGCGTGACGGAAAACCCGCTGCCCTGGCTGCAGTCGCTGCTGTCGGGCGTCGAGCACGCCAACTTCTTCGAGGCCCGCGCCACCGAATATTCCAAGGCCGCGACGCAAGGGTCGTGGCACGGCGCCGACGGCGTCTGGGACAGCTTCGACGCCATGATGAAGCGCCGCGAGACCGCCGAGGGCTGATCTCCGTGACCTCTCCGGTTCGCGCGGCGCTGGTCGGGTTCGGCTATGCCGGGCGGACCTTTCATGCCCCGCTGATCGCCGCCTGCCCGGACCTGCGTCTGTCGGCGGTGGTCAGCCGTCAGGCCGAGGCTGTGGCCGACGCCTGGCCTGGGGTGCGTGGGCTGGCCTCGTATGATCAGGCGCTGGCCGATCCCGCCATCGACCTGATCGTCCTGGCCACGCCTAACGACCTGCACGCGGCTCAGGCTGAGGCGGCGTTGAAGGCCGGCAAGGCGGTGGTGGTCGACAAGCCCTTCACCCTGACCGCCGCCGAGGCGCGTCGGCTGGCGGCCCTCGCAGAGGCGCGCGGCCTGCTGTTGTCCGTCTTCCATAACCGACGCTGGGACGCCGACTTCCTGACCGTGCAGGCCCTGATCGCTGAGGATCGGCTGGGGCCGGTGGTGCGTTTCGCGAGCAGCTTCAACCGCTATCGGCCCGAGGTGCGCGACCGATGGCGTGAAGGCGACGGGCCGGGGGCGGGCCTCTGGTATGATCTGGGGCCGCATCTGATCGATCAGGCCCTGGTCCTGTTCGGACGGCCGCTGGGCGTGAGCTGCGATTTGGCCAACCTGCGCCCCGGCGGTCGCGCTGCCGACTACGCCCACGCCGTGCTGCGCTATGCCGACAAGCGGGTCATCCTGCACGCCGACATGATGACGCCTGCGCCCGAGGCCCGTTTCGCCGTCCATGGCGCGCGCGCCAGTTGGCTCAAGACCGGGCTGGACGTTCAGGAAGACCAGCTGAAGTCGGATTGGACGCCCGGTGCTGCGGGCTGGGGTGTCGATCCTCGCCCCGGCGTCGTCGTGGACGGTGCGACCGGTGCACGCGAGGCCGTGGCGGAACGGCCCGGCGACTATCCCGTCTATTACTCGGCCGTGGCCCGCGCCATCCGCGACCGGGCGCCCAATCCGGTCCCGCCGTCCGAGGCCGTGGCCGTGATGGAGGTGCTGGAAGCGGGCCTGCTCAGCGCCGAACGCCGGGCCGAGATCGCGCTCTAGCGCGGCGGCCTAGTTCGGGGTCTGACGCCCGGCGTTGCAGCGGGCGCGGTCGCCGCGCTCGCAGGCGGCCACGGTGGCGCGCCAGTCCGCCATCTGACGGTCATAGGCGGCCTGGGCTTCAGCGGCGGTCCGCAGGTCGGCCTCGTGCCGTTCGCGGGTCGCGCGGGCCTCGGCTTCGGCGGTTTCCAGTTCCGCCTGATATCGGGCCTGAGCCTTGGCGTGGGCGGCGGCGTTGGCGCGATCCTCATTTTCGGCCAGATCGTTCTGGGCCGTGATCTCGGCGTTGAGGGCCTGGGTGCGGCGCAGTTCGTCGGGGTCCTGGGACGAGTCCGGGGCGCGATGGTAACGCTCGCCCTGGCTTCGTAGCAGGTCGCCAACCGGGTCGGCGGGGGCGGTTTGGATGGCCTGGACGGGCTTGGAGGGCTTTGGGGTCTGGGCCGATGTCGGCGCCGTCATGAGCGCGCTGAGGCAGGCTGCAAGCAGTACGGCGCGGTGAGCGGTTTGGGTCATGGTCTGTCCTTGCCGAACAAATGAGGCTGGATAGAAGCTTGGCCTTTCCAATCCGGACAAACAACGCTCCGGCGGGCAAATGGCTGCCCTTGTTTCAGGCGGGCAGGCACAGCTCGAAGGTCGTGCCCTCCGGGCCGGTGTCCAGCAGGCGCAGCTCGCCGCCGTGGTTGGCCGCCAGTTCGCGTGAGATGGTCAGGCCCAGGCCGGTGCCCTCCGACGCGCGGCCGCTGACGAAGGGCTCGAACAGGCGTCCGGCCAAACGCTCGGGAATGCCTGGGCCGTCGTCGATGACGCGCACGGCGATCACGCCGTCTCGGGCCTCGGCGCGGACGGTGATCTGGCCCTTTCTTTCACGCGCCGGATCGCTCTCGATGGCCTGGCGGGCATTGCGCATCAGATTGACCAGAATGCGATGCAGTTGGTCGCTGTCGGCGTTGACGGTGAAGCGGGGGGGCAGGTCGCGGATCAGGCGCACCCCATCGTCCTCCAGTCCCGCATCCTCGGCGGCGACGGCGACGACGCGGGCCAGCAGCATCTTCTGCAGCTGCGGCGCGGCCTCTTCGGACTTGCCGTATTCCAGCACATTGCGCGCCAGGGCGGCGGCGCGGCCGAGCGCGCGCTCAAGCCGGGGCAGGGCCTTGGCCACCAGGGGGTCGGACGAGCTGGACAGGCGCTCGGACGCCATCTGGGCCGAGGTCAGCATGTTGCGCAGGTCGTGGTTGATCTTGGCCACCGCCTCGCCCAGGGCCACCAGGCGGGCGCGCGAACGCAGGGACTGGCGCACTTCCTCCTGCATCCGCGCCAGTTCGCGTTCGACCCGGCCGATCTCGTCCTTGCGGTCCGACGGCGTCTCGGCAGGACTTTCGGGGTCGGCGGCGAAGCGCTCGATCGAGCGTGTCACGCGGCGAAGCGGGGCCAGAACCAGGAAGGAGAGGGAGGCGTAGAGCAGGCCGCCTGCAACCACCGCGATCAGCAGGGACATGGTCAGGCTGTTCAGCAGGAAGCTCTTCAGCTCGGTCTTCAGCGGCTGAGCCGGGGCAAGGATCTCGATGAAGTCGCCCGAGCGATAGCGGGGCTTGGCCTGAACCCGCAGCGAGCGGTCGGGGTGGCCGAACAGGGTCTTCCACGGGTCCAGCAGCCGGGCGCCGACATTGCGCTGGCGCAGGTCGATCAGGTCGGGCGTGCGCGGCAGGTTGGGCGCCTGCAGCAGCAGACGACGCACGCCCTGCTCGCCGACGACCACGGACTGGACCCCGCCGATGCTCAGCAGCTGTTCGGCGGTGGAATCCTCGACGGCGGAATAGGGCAGGGCCTCGACCCCGACCGAGGCCAGTTCGGCGGCCTGCAGCCGGTCCATCAGCCAGCGCTCCTGGAAGGAGGCGGCGCTGGGTACGATGATGAGGGCGGCGACGGCCAGGGTGAAGGCCACGGTCAGCAGCAGCAGCCGGCTGGACAGGCCGTCGGGGGCGCGCGGCGTCAGGCGCTCGCGCCAGACGTCAGGCAGGCGTTCCGGCAGGCGCGCCGTCCGCAGGCGCGCGGTCAGGCCCGTCTCGTCGCGGGGGCGTAGGGGCAGCCGGGTCTCGATCGCGTTCCGTTCCGTCATGCGGCGTCCATGCCGTGCCGAGCCCGCCATTTCTGCACCAATTTGAGCGTCAGGGGCAGCAACATCGACAGGAAGGCCACGCCGAGCAGCGGCCACATGAACTCGGCGAACAGGCTCTGCAGGTTCGGATTGGGGTCATCGACCAGAATGTCGTTCAACCCGGCCCCGATCCAGCAATAGATGATGTGGGCCGGCAGCAGGCCGATGAAGGTGGCGATCATATAGGGCCGCAGCGGGGCCGCCATGACGCCCGCCGCCACATTGATGAGGTGGAAGGGCACCGACACCACCAGACGCGCCACCAGGACGTACCAGAAGGTGTTCCTGTCCACGCCCGCGCAGACCTTGTTCAGCAGGCCGGTGTCCTGGGCCGCGCGACGGCGCAGGGATTCGCCGAGCGCCGTGCGGCCCACGTAATAGACGGCCAGGGCGCCGATGGTGGCGGCGAAGGCCGTGGCCACGCCCCCGACCCAGGGGCCGAACAGATAGCCGGCCGTCACGGTGATGAAGACCACGCCTGGCACCACGCTGGCCGTCAGCAGGGCGAAGACCAGCATCAGGGCCAGAAGCATCAAGACATAGTGCTCGTCCGCCAGGGCCTGAAAGGCCGCGCCGTGCTCGCGCAGGGTGTCCAGCGACAGGTAGCGATTCCATCCCATGCCGAAGATCAGCGCGATCGCCGCCAGCAGGACGGCGAGGGGCAGAAATCGTTTGACCCGGTTCATCCCTGCTCCGTAACCGACGTGGCCCAGCTTCTCTAGCGGTTTCAGGCAGGTTGCGGGGTTTCAGATCGCTTGTCGGCGTTGACTCGTCCGTCGTCGCCGCTTATACGCCCGCCTCCTGCAGCGGATGACTGTTGTCCGTTGTGCAACCCTGTAGCCCTGGAGCCGAACGTGAAGCGGACCTATCAGCCGTCGCGACTCGTGCGCAAGCGCCGTCACGGCTTCCGTTCGCGGATGGCCACCAAGAACGGTCAAAAGATTGTTGCGCGTCGCCGCGCCAAAGGCCGTAAGCGCCTGACGGCCTAACGTCACGCGCCCATTACCCTTCAGGGCGGGCGCATGACCGATCCGATGAAAATCGATCGCCTGACACGGCGGCCCCAGTTTCTGGCGGCCGCCAAAGGTGTTTCTCAGGCTCGCGGCGCCGTGGTGGTCCAGCAACTGGATCGACGCGACGGCAATCCCGCCATTGGCCTGGGCTTCACCGCCACGCGCAAGGTGGGCGGTGCGGTTGTCCGCAACCGCTGCAAACGCCGCCTGCGCGAGGCTGCACGCCTGTTGGCGCCCCTGCACGGGCGCCCCGGCTGCGACTATGTGTTCATCGCTCGCATGGGCACGGCGGACCGCGATTGGGACCGTCTGCTTGACGATGTGAAATCGGCCCTTACAAGGCTCGCAACCCCGCGCGCGGCTCCCGATATGGGAGACGAGGTGAAATCGACCGCCCGCGCCTCTGACGATTCGCGCCCCTCCGGCCAGGACCGCTGACCCCGATGAAGAACGAGAATTCGCGCAACACCATCATCTTCTTCGCGTGCGCGTTCGTGATCATGATTGTGTACTACTTCATGGTGATGCGCCCGCAGGCCGAGATGCGCCGCCAGCAGCAGGTCGTCGCCGCCGAGGAGAAGGCCGCCGCGACGGACGCCGGCCTGACCTCGGGCTCGGCCGCGCCCGCCGCCTTCGTCACCGACCGTGTTCAGGCCCTGGGCAAGGTCGCCCGCGTGCCGATCCAGACGGGCACCTTGAAGGGTTCGCTGTCGCTGCAGGGCGCGCGCATCGATGACCTGTACCTGACCGACTACAAGGAAACCCTGGACAGGAATTCGCCCCCGGTCGAACTGTTCCGCCCGCAGGGCATGGAGCACGCCTACTTCGCCCAGTTCGGCTGGAGCGGCCCCAACGTCCCCGGCGGCGTCCCCGGTCCGAACACGGTCTGGAGCCTGACCAAGGGCGCGACCTTGACCCAGACCACCCCGGTCGAGCTGACCTGGGATAATGGCGCGGGCCTGCGCTTCACGCGGGTCATCGCGGTCGACGCCCAGTACGTCTTCACCGTCACCGACACCGTCGCCAACCTGAGCGACCAGGCCATCACCATCGCCCCCTACGGCCGCGTCGAGCGCCAGGGCGTGCCGGCTGACCTGGGCAAGCAGATGATTCTGCACGAAGGCGCCATCGGCACCTTCGGCGCGGACGGCAAGTTCACGACCGAGCAGGTCAAGTACAAGGACTGGGCCAAGAAGCCGCGCATCGAGAACGAGTCGACCGGCGGCTGGCTGGGCATCACCGACAAGTACTGGATGGCCGCCCTCATCCCGGACCAGAAGGAAAAGATCGAGGGCCGCTTCTCGGTTCGCGACGCCGAGGGCCTGAACGTCCACGAAGCCGCCATGCTGGGCGCCACCCGCACCATCCAGCCGGGCCGCCAGATCGAAGAGACCCAGCGTCTGTTCGCGGGCGTCAAGCGCAACGAGATCCTGGCCGGTTATGAAAAGAGCCTGGGCGTGCCGCGCTTCATCTACGCCATCGACTGGGGGCACCTCTTCTTCCTGACGCGCCCGATCTTCATGATCGTGGAATTCTTCTACGGCGTCTTGGGCAACTTCGGCCTGGCCATCCTGGCCCTGACCGTCGTGGTCAAGCTGGTCATGTTCCCCCTGGCCAACAAGTCCTACGAGAGCCTGTCCAAGATGCGGACCCTCCAGCCCAAGATGGAGGAGATCAAAAAGAAATTTAAGGACGACCCGCAGAAGCAGCAGCAGGAGACGATGGCCCTGTATCAGCGGGAGAAGATCAATCCCCTGGCGGGCTGCCTGCCCATCCTCGTGCAGATCCCGGTCTTCTACGCCCTGTACAAGGTATTGTTCGTCACCATCGAAATGCGTCACGCGCCCTTCTTTGGCTGGATCCGCGACCTGTCGGCGCGCGACCCGTCGACGATCTGGAACCTGTTCGGCGCCATTCCGTGGGACCCGGCGACCCTGCCTCTGGTCGGCAGCCTGCTGAACGGCCCGCTGCACCTCGGCGTCCTGCCGATCGTCTATGGCCTGACCATGTGGCTGCAGCAGTCGATGAACCCGCCGGCTCAGGATCCGATGCAGCGTCAGATCTTCGCCTTCCTGCCCTTCATCTTCACCTTCATCATGGCCCCGTTCGCGGCCGGCCTGCTGATCTACTGGGCCTGGAACAACATCCTCTCGATCGCGCAGCAGTACGTCATCATGCACCGCTTCAAGGCCGAGAACCCGATCGACACCTTCTTCGCCCGCTTCAAGAAGGCCTGATCGTTTGGAATATCCGTCGGACGAGCCCAAGGTCGGAGAATACTCGGACGCCGAGATCGAGGCCGCGCGCGTGCTGTTCTCGCGCCAGGCCACCTTCGTCCTGGGCTGCGCCAAGATCGAGCAACTGCCCGATCCCGACCTGCCCGAGATCTCGTTCGCCGGACGCTCGAACGTCGGCAAGTCCAGCCTGATCAACGCCCTGGTCGGGATGCACAAGCTGGCGCGCGCCTCGAACGAGCCGGGCCGCACGCGCGAGGTCAACTTCTTCGATCTGGACGGCCGGATGCGTCTGGTCGACCTGCCCGGCTACGGCTGGGCCAAGGCGTCCAAGACCACGGTCAAGAAGTTCCAGGACCTGGGCCGCGACTACCTGCGCGGACGGGTGACGCTGAAGCGGGTCTATCTGCTGATCGACGCCCGTCACGGCCTCAAGAAGGTCGACGACGAGGCTCTGGACGCCCTCGATCTGGCCGCCGTCAGCTATCAGATCGTCCTGACCAAGGCCGACAAGCTGAAGAAGGGCGAGGCCGAGAAGGTCCAGGCGGCGACGCTAAAGGCCATCGCCAAGCGTCCCGCCGCCTATCCGGCGGTGCTGGTCACCTCGTCCGAAAAGGGCTTCGGCATCCCCGAACTGCGCGCCGAGATCATGCGCACCACGGGCGTCGATCTGACTTAAACATGGCGCGTGGGTGAACCGCGACGCTTGAGCGGCGTTGACCCCTCGGTTTCAACCAGAGGGGAGCGCTCCATGCGTTCAGTCATCATCGGCGGCGCGGCCGTCGCCTGCCTGCTGGGCCTGTCGGCCTGCGGAAACAACGACAGCAAGACCGAGGCGCCGGCGGGCGAGGGAGCGAAGGCTGTCCCCGGTTCGGTCGAGGCGGCTCTGGACGCACCCCGGCCCGGCCTGTGGCGCGTGACGACCGCCATGGAGGGGCAGCCCGGCGGAGCGACCATCCCGCCGCAGGAGGTCTGCATCACCGAGGCCAAGCTGGAGCCCCCGGCGAATACGCAGCAGCCTGGCGCGGACTGCACCACCCAGGCCTTCGCCCGCCAGGGCGACGCCATGGTGGCCGCCACGTCCTGCACCCTGCCAGGCGCCATGAAGATGGACTCGACCATTCGCGTCACCGGCGATTTCAACAGCCGCTACGTCACCGAGGTGACCACCAGGCTGACCCCGCCGCCCACGCCGCAGATGGCTGAGACCAAGGTCACCATGACCGCCGAGCGCATCGGCGACTGCCCCGCCGGCTAAGAACGGCGCTATCGTTCCGGCCGGTATGGCGCCGCTGAAAAGCGGCCCCATATCGGTCGGATGATCCCGCTTTCCATTCTCGACCTCGCTCCGGTGCCGGAAGGCTCCGATGTCTCGCAGTCGCTGGCCAACACCCTCGACCTGGCCCGCCACGCCGAGCGCTTGGGCTACAAGCGCTTCTGGCTGGCCGAGCATCACAACATGCCGGGCATCGCCAGCGCCGCGACCTCGGTCGTCATTGGCGCGGTGGCGGCGGCGACCAAGACCATCCGCGTCGGCGCCGGCGGCGTCATGCTGCCCAACCACGCGCCTCTGGTCATCGCCGAGCAGTTCGGCACCCTGAACGCCCTGCATCCCGGCCGCATCGATCTGGGCCTAGGCCGCGCGCCCGGTTCGGACCAGGCCACGGCGCGGGCGCTACGCCGTACGCTTCAGGGCGACGTCGACGCCTTCCCCCAGGATGTGATGGAGCTGATGCAGTGGTTCGCTCCGGCCACGCCCGACCAGCGCATCATCGCCAATCCGGGCGAGGGCCAGGCCGTGCCGATCTGGATTCTGGGTTCTTCGACCTATGGAGCGCAGCTGGCGGCCCATCTGGGCCTGCCCTACGCCTTCGCCAGCCATTTCGCGCCCGGCGAGATGATGCGGGCCCTGGACGTCTATCGTCAGACCTTCCGGCCGTCCGAGCATCTGGAAAAGCCCTACGCCATGCTGGGCTACAACGTCTTCGCCGCCGAGACGGATGAGGCCGCGCGTCTGTTGTTCACCTCGGTCCAGCAGGCCTTCGTCAATCTGAGAACCGGCCACCCCGGCAAGCTGCCCGCCCCGGTCGAGGGCTACTACGAACGGCTGGACGGCGCCGCGCGCGGCATGATCGACGCCGCCCTGGCCTGTTCCGCCGTCGGTTCGCCCGAGACGGTGCGCGCCCAGACGGAGGCTTTCATCGCCCGTACCGGTGCGGACGAACTGATGGTCACCAGCCAGATATGGGATCCCGCCGCCCGGGTGCGCTCGATCGAACTTCTGTCTCAGGCGGCTGGCCAGGCCTGACTCTCAGGATTCGTCGGGCGGGAGGAAGTGCAGGGCCGCCGCTCCGGGCTCGCCAAAGCTGGCGTTTTCGGCCAAGCGGCGCCAGGCTTCGCCTAGGCGGATGGAATCGGCCAGGTCCTGAGCCGAAATGATCGCCCGGTCGGCAAGGCGCTGACGTAGCCCCTGGCAGGCCGCCAGAATCGCCGAGGCCTGCCGGACGGCGGGAATGTCGGAATGGGCGCCCAGGCCCTCATAGGCGCAGTAGCGCCAGCGCTCACCGTCGGCGCCAGCCTCGATCAGCGCCCATTTTTCGGCTGGCGACAGGGTGTCGCCCAGTGCTTCCCAAGCGCCCCCGTCGGCGCGGCGACGGTAATGGCCGGGGCGTTGCGGCAGGCCGTGGCGCCCGTAAACGGTTCCGGCCGTCGTCTCGATCGCCGTCAGAAGCTCGACGAGATCGTGAGCGCTGACTGCCGCCCCGGGTTTGTCATCCGCCAAAGCTGTCGACGACGACTGGGGCTGACGGCGTCCGAAGCGGCCGAACACGATCTAGTCGACGTTGATCGCGCTGGTGACCGAGACGTCGTAGATCACGCGGGTAACGCTCTGAACGAACTCGAAGAATTTGCGGGCTTCAGCTGCGCCCGAACGCGGGGCGTAGATCACGTCGTCAGGTTCGATCTGGACGTTGCTGGCGATGAAGAAGCCCGAGCCTTCATTCAGGTTGAGGCGATAGACCACAGGGACCCCGCGCGGGGTGGACGGCTGCTGGATGCCGAGCGCCTGGGCGACTTCGGGGCGTTCGAAGCGGAAGATCAGCACCGACTTGGCGTCCGCCAGGTTGGAATCCAGGCCGCCGACGCCGCTCAGGGCCTCGGCCAGGGTCAGCGGGCCCGGCGGCAGATCAGTGCGCGCCACGGCGTTGAAAGCGCCGAAGGAGCTGAACCGGCGGGGTTGATAGACCAGGTTCACCTGGTCGCCCCGCTGCAGACGGACATTCTCATTGAATTCGGTCGTGACGATCGACATCGGCGCGGCATAGGTCTGGCCGCCGCGCTGGATGCGGACGGTGACGTCATAGACCGAACGCGACGACCCGCCCGCGGCGGCGATCACATCCAGGATGCGGTCATGGTTGGCCGAGAGCGGCTGACGACCGGGGTTGCGTACTTCGCCCAGCACGGTGACGGCGTTGGAGGTGTTGCCCGCGGTCGTCACGATGACCTGGGGATTGCCGACCTTGCCGACCAGGGCGCGACGGACGGCGGCGGAAGCTTGAGCCGGCGTCAGGCCCTGCACTGCGACGCTTCCGGCGAAGGGCACGGGGATCGCGCCGTTGCGGTCCACCACCAGAGGCGGCAGCGACTGGTTGCCCGACTGGACGTTCTGGCCGGAGCTGCGCCCGCCGAACAGATTGCCGCTGGGCTCGAAAATGGTCACCGACAAGGTGTCGCCGACGCCGATGACGTCGGTCGGCGCTTCGCTGGACGCCAAGGCCAGGGTGCTGAACGAGCGTGACGGTGCGGTCTTCAGGCGCTCGCTCATGGCGAAGTCGAGATCGACGAGGGCGTAGTCGCCCTGCTGTTCAGCGGTGCTGGCGCGCTTCACCACGCCCGAGCCGGACGGTCCGTCGCGCGGCAAGGTCGAGCAGCCGGCGAGCAGGGCGACGATCATCAGACTGGCGGCGGTACGGGTCATTGCAGCTCTGCTTTGCTTCTCGCCGAATGCTTACCCGGCTGAGGCGGTCGCCGCCAGAGGGGGCAGCAGTTGTTCCTCGATCGAGGAGAAATGGGCTTTCCAGGTCGGTGCGCGGTAGGCGGGGGCGACCGGACGCTGTCGTGTCGCCGCTTCCAGGGCCTCCAGCCATCCCAGACCGTCGAGCGGATCGATCAGGGTCGCCTGCGGCACCAGTTCGCGGTGGGCGGGTATGTCCGAGGCGATCAGAGGCACGCCGAGCGCGCAGGCTTCGACGGCGGGCAGATCGAAACCCTCGACGGAGGAGGGGGCGAGCACGGCTTGGGCGCCGCTCATCAGGTCGGCCAGGGCGGTGTCGGGCAGGTTCTCGACCTGGTGCACCAGGCCCTGAAGATTGGGCGAGCGCTGCAGGTGGTCCAGAACAGCCTCGTTTTCCCAGCCGTATCGCCCGATCAGGACCAGACGGGGGGCCTGGTCGCCCATCTTCTCATGCAGGCGCCGCCAGATGGTCAGAAGGAAGGCCAGGTTCTTGCGCGCCTCGATCGTGCCGACATGGACGAAGTAGGGGCGCCGCGCGGCGCTGGGCTCAGCCTGCATGAAGATGGGCTCAAGCCCCAGGTGGGCGACGTCGATGGGCGGGGCAGGCATCCTTTCCCGCTCGGCGAAGGTCAGCAGCTCGTGGGCGGTGTAGTGGGAGTTGACAACGATGCGCGACGCATGACGCAGGGCCGTCACGACGCGTCGGCGGTGCTTGGCGCCGTCGCCGGGGCGGCAGAACTCGGGATGGGTGATCGGGATCAGGTCGTGCAGCATGACCACGCGCTCGATGCCCTGGGCGCCCAGGCCGGCCAGGATGTCCGGCGTGTTCAGGCTGGTGTGTCCGACGTTGAAATAGAGCTTGGCCGGCGGCGGGGCGGCGATCCGACGCGAGCGGAAATATTGTTTCCAGACGCGACTCTTCTTTTTCGCCTTGGGCTGGTGCGGGTCCGGCGCTTCGCCGATCACCGAGGCGGTCGGCCGGTCGGCCTCCAGAGCGGCGAACAGCCGGCGCTCATTGCTGTTCAGGGCGCGGGCGCCCGATCCGCCGGTCCAGCGCTGGCGCAGTTCCACCATGCAATCACGGAACCAGGCGTCGTCCACCACCGCCAACTGATCGTGCCGCGAACGGACCGGCACCATGCGGTAGCCAGGGTGATCGACCAGCCATTCGGCATAGGCCAGGCAGACGCGATCGACGCCCGTGGGGGCGCTGCGGTCGGTGCGGCTCAGCAGACGGCTGGCGTCAAAGAGGATGTCCCGGCTCATCAGGAGACGTAGCCGGCCTGCATCAGTTCGGCGATGTGGATGATGGCGACCGGTCGGTCGTTCTCGACCACGAAGAGGTTGGCGATCTTGTTCGCGCTCAGCAGGTCGACCACGTCGCTCATGCGGGCGTCGGGATCCACCGTGATGGGGGTGCGGCTCATGATGTCCTCGGCGCGCAGGGCCGAGATGTCGCTGGTGAAGGCGCGGCGGATGTCGCCGTCGGTGATCATGCCCGCCAGGCTGCCGTCGGAGTGCAGGACCGCGACCGCGCCCTTTCGGCCCGCCGACACCGCCGAGACCACGGCGCTGAAGTCCGCATCCATCGGCACGCTGGCCGGGGTGGCGGCGTTGTCGCCCATCCATTCGCGCACGCTCTGCAGGCTCATGCCCAGGGCGCCCCCAGGGTGGTGCAGGCCGAAGTCTTCCCGGGTGAAGCCGCGACGGTCCATCAGCACCATGGCCAGGGCGTCGCCGATGGCCAGGGTCATCAGGGTCGAGGTGGTCGGCGCCAGGCCGTTGGGGCAGGCCTCGGCCACCTTGGGCATGGTCAGGCTGACCGCCGAGTGGCGGCCCAGGAAGCTGCCGGCCCGCTGGGTGATGCCGATGACCGGAATGTCGTTGCGCTGGCAATAGAGCAGGGGGTCGCGCAGTTCGCGGCTCTCGCCCGAGTTGGAGATGGCCAGCAGGGTGGTGTCGGGACGCAGCATGCCCAGGTCGCCGTGGCTCATCTCCGCCGGGTGGACGAAAAAGGAGTTGGTGCCGGTCGAGGCCAGGGTGGCGGCGATCTTGCCGCCGATATGCCCCGATTTGCCCATGCCGGTGACGACCAGATAGCCGGGGCGCGACAGGATGATGTCGCAGGCGCGGGCGATCGAGACGTCGATGGAGCGCTCCAGCGCCTCAAGCGCCTCGATGTTCAGACGCACGACCTCGCGCGCTCGGTCCGTCATCGCAGCGATCTGCTCGGGCGACGAGTGAAGCGTGTTGGGCATGGGCATCGGCTCCTGAGACGCCGGACCGCTGCGGCGGTTCTTCGTGGCGCATTCGCGAATTGCCCCATCTGGATTGTTCGCACAATGGCGAGGATGGGACGGAATTGTCACCGAAAGGGACAACCTTCCGGGTCCTTGTGCGTTGTGAGCGTCTCAACAACAGCCAAGAATCGAGTCCGGACCTTATGCCGTCTGCATTCGGGGCGACCGCCCCACGCCTGTCCCATCCGCCCGTCGCGCTGAAAAAGCCCGCCCTGTTTCTGGATCTGGACGGTGTGCTGGCGCCCCTGGCGCCGACGCCGGACGCGGTGGGGCCGGATGCGCGCCGGACCGAGGTGCTGAGGCGGCTGACGGATCGGCTGGAGGGGCGCGTCGCCATTGTCAGCGGGCGGACGCTCAGTGAGATCGACCGCATCAGCGATGGGGCGGCGCGGGCGGCCTCGGGCGTGCACGGCCTGCAGAGGCGACGCGGCGACGGCACCTTCGCCAACAGGGCGCCGGACCCGGCGGTGCGTCGGGCCGTGGCGGCCTTCGACGCCTTCGCCGCCGACCGGCCGGGGGTGATCGTCGAGGACAAGACCCTGGCGGCAGGTCTGCACTATCGCCAGGCGCCCGGCGTCTCGGCCGAGGCCCTGGCCCTGGCGGCGGCCCTGGCGCAGGAGACCGGACTGGCCCTGCAGCCCGGCTCCATGGTGCTGGAACTGAAGACCCCCGGCACGGACAAGGGCGCGGCCCTGAGCGCCTTTATGGCCGAGGCGCCGTTCAGCGGCGCGGTTCCCGTCATGGTCGGCGACGACCTGACCGACGAACACGGCTTCGAGGCGGCGGCGGCTCTGGGCGGGTTCGGCGTCCTGGTGGGGCCTGAGCGGCCGACGGCGGCCCTCTATCGGCTGGAAGACGTCGTCGCCGTTCTCGAGTGGTTGGATCAGATTGAAGGAGGCGCCGCATGAGCCGCCCCAACCTCGACCTCGCCCCCATCGGCAACTGCTCGGTCAGCGCCCTGATCGACCGCACGGGCCGTTTCGTCTGGGCCTGCGCCCCGCGCGTGGACGGCGACCCGGTCTTTTCGGCCCTGATGGACGGCGACGACCCTGAGCATGGCTTCTGGTCCATCGAATTGGCGGATCAGACGTCCATCGAGCAGGCCTATGTGCGCAACACCGCCGTCCTGCGCACGGTCATGACCGACGAACGCGGGGCCTCGGTCGAGATCCTCGACTTCGCGCCGCGCCATCTGAAGCACTCGCGCATCTATCGGCCCATCGCCTTCGCTCGCGTGGTGCGGCCCCTCTCGGGGGCGCCGCGCATCACGGTGCGGCTGCGGCCCTCGGCCGATTGGGGCGCGCGCCGGGCCGAGCAGACCTCGGGCTCCAACCACATCCGCTATCTGTGCACCGACTTGACGCTGCGGCTGACCACCAACTGTCCCGTCACCCATGTCCAGAACGAGCGAACCTTCCGGCTGGAAGGCGAACTGGCCTTCTTCCTCGGCCCGGACGAGGGCTACGACCAGTCGGTGATGGCGGGGGTGTCGGCGGCCTTGGACCAGACCATACAGCACTGGAAGCTGTGGACGCGGACCCTCTATGTGCCGCTGGACTGGCAGGAGGCGGTGATCCGCGCCGCCATCACCCTGAAGCTCTGTGTCTATGAAGAGACCGGGGCCATCGTCGCCGCCATGACCACCTCTGTGCCCGAGTTCCCCGAGAGCGGGCGCAACTGGGACTATCGTTTCTGCTGGGTGCGCGACGCCTATTACACGGTGCGGGCGCTGAACCGGCTGGGCGCGGTGGACATCCTTGAGAACTATCTCGGCTATCTGCGCAATCTGGTGGACGACGCCAAGGGCGGCCACGTCCAGCCCGTCTATGGCGTGGGCCTGGAGGCCGACATTGGCGAGCGCGTCGTCGATAGCGTCGAGGGCTATCGCGGCATGAAGCCGGTGCGGGTCGGCAATCAGGCGCACGAGCATCTGCAGCACGACGTCTATGGCCAGATCGTCCTGCCCCTGGTGCAGGCCTTCTTTGACGAGCGGATGCTGCGACCCGGCACGATCGACGACTTCCACGCCCTGGAAAAGGTCGGCGACCGCGCCTTCTCCATGCACGATCAGACCGATGCGGGTCTGTGGGAGTTCCGCACCATCGCCCGGGTTCACACCTATTCCTCGGTCATGTGCTGGGCCGCCTGTGACCGGCTGGCCAAGGCGGCGCGGCATCTGGGCCTGACCGAGCGCGGCGAGATGTGGGACGAGCGGGCGCGTCTGATCCGGGCGCGGATCGAGGCCGAGGCCTATCTGCCGGACGAGGGCCGCTTCGCCGCCAGCTTCGGCGGGACCGAGTTGGACGCGTCGCTTTTGCAGATGACCGATCTGGGCTTCCTCGACGCCCGCGATCCGCGTCAGGTCCGGACCTTCGAGGCCGTGGAGCGCGACCTGAAGCGCGGCCCCTATCTGTTCCGCTACATCCACCCCGACGACTTCGGCGAGCCGGAGACGGCGTTCAACTTCTGCACCTTCTGGTTCATCGAGGCCCTCCATCTGAACGGGCGCACCGAGGAGGCGCGGGCTATTTTCGACGAGATGCTGAGCCGGAGAACCCATGCGGGTCTGCTCAGCGAGGATATCGCGCTTCAGGACGGCGAACTGTGGGGCAACTACCCGCAGACCTATTCCCTGGTCGGGATCATAAACTGCGCCGTCCTGCTCAGCCGCTCGTGGCAGGATGCACGATGAGCCGGCTTATCGTCGTCTCGAACCGCGTCTCGGCGCCCAAGGACCCCGCCTCGGGTTCGGTCGGCGGCCTGGCCATGGCCCTGTCGGCGGCGCTGAGGAAATACGACGGCCTGTGGTTCGGCTGGTCTGGCGAAACGGTCGAGCAATTCACCGGCGAGCTGAACATCGAGGACCGCGCCGGCGTCACCGTCGCCACCGTCGATCTGGAGCCGCAGGACGTCGACGAATATTACAACGGCTACGCCAACAAGACCCTATGGCCCCTGTTCCATCACCGGGTCGACCTGACCGCCTATGAGCGATCCTATGGCGAGGGCTATGAACGCACCAATCGCCGCTTCGCCGAGGTGCTGCAGCCGTTGATCCGGCCCGACGACATCATCTGGATCCACGACTATCACATGATCCCCATGGCGCGGGACCTGCGCCGCCTGGGCGTGAAGAACCGGATCGGCTTCTTCCTGCACACGCCCTGGCCGGCGCGGCAGCTGCTGGTGACCCTGCCGCATCATCGGCGGCTGGTGGAGTCGATGTTTTACTTCGACCTGATCGGCTTCCACACCCAGGAATGGCTCGGCCTGTTCGAACGCTACGTCGAGGTCGAGGCGCGGGGACGGGTGTCGCCTGATCACGTGATCGAGGCCTTCGGCCGCCGGGTCCAGGGCGGTGTCTTTCCCATCGGCATCGACGTGGACGGCTTCCTGGCCGCGCGCGACTCGGTGCTGGGCGGCAAGACCTATGACCGCATGGCGGCCTCGGCGGCCTTCCGCTCGATGATCGTCGGCGTGGACAGGCTGGACTATTCCAAGGGGCTGGAGCAGCGGCTGCTGGGCTTCGAGCAGTTCCTTGAGGACAATCCGGCCATGCGCGGCGAGGTCTTCCTGCTGCAGGTGACGCCCATCTCTCGTGATGATGTCGATACCTATCAGGACATTCGCGGACGGCTGGACGCCCTGGCCGGGCGCATCAACGGCGCCTATGCCGACATGGACTGGCAGCCGATCCGCTATCTGAACCGCACCTTTCGCCGGGACCAGCTGGCCGGTCTCTATCGTGCGGCCAAGGTTGGACTGGTCACGCCCCTGCGCGACGGCATGAACCTGGTGGCCAAGGAATATGTCGCGGCCCAGAACCCTGAGGACCCCGGCGTGCTGATCCTGTCGCGCTTCGCCGGCGCCGCCGAGCAGATGGGCGAGGCCCTGCTGGTCAATCCCTTCAGCCGCGAGGAGCTGTCCGAAGCCATCAAGAAGGCCCTGACCATGCCGCTGAAGGAGCGCATCCGAAAATGGGAGGCGTTGATGCAGGTGGTGCGCGACACCGACGTCGCCGTCTGGCGCGACAGCTATGTCGGTGCGCTCAGAAAGGTGGCGATCCGCGCCGATGACGAGGCGGTCGCCGACGCGGTCTGATCGGGCCTAGCTGGCTTGAGCATACTGCGCCGGGGCGCCGTCCCGGGCGATGGCGCGGGCATGGGCGGGACGCGCCGCCAGCCGCTCGACATAGGCGTCCAGCAGGGGGCTTTCCGGCAGATGCTCGCGCGCCCAGGCCACGGTGCTGCCGATCAGGACGTCGGCCACGGTGAAGCGGTCGCCCATCAGCCAGGGGCCTTCCCACAGGGCCTCCAGCAGCCGGGTCATGGCGGCGTCGTAGCGGGCGCGGGCGTAGGTGTCGACCTCCACCGCGCCGGTGATCTTGTTCCACAGCGACGGCTCCAGCTCGCCCGAGGCCCAGAACATCCAGGTTAGCAGCGGCCCGCGCTGCGGCGAGTCCGGCGGGAAGCCGAGACCCGCCTCGGGGTGCAATCCGGTCAGATAGAGGGCCACCGCCGCCGACTCGGTGATCAGGGCGCCGTCGTGCAGCAGGGCCGGGACCTTGCCGTCGGGATGGGGGTTCTTCGGATCGGCGGCGCCCGTGCCGTCCATGCGGCGGATGTCGCAGTATTCGATGCGGCAGTCGGCCCCCAGTTCCTCGACCAGCCAGACCAGGCGCGAGGAACGGGACCAGGGGGCGTGGAACAGGGTCAGCATCGATAGTCCTCCCAGATATCGCGCCGCGACGGAGCGTCGGCGGCAGTCCGTCTTGACTACTGACACCCTGCTGCCACCATGCTGTCAGCAGTGTTCGGCGAGGGTGGAGACATGAGACGCGCCGACCGACTGTTCCAGATCATCCAGGTGCTGCGCCGGGCCTCGCGTCCGGTGACGGCCGACGCCATCGCGGCCGAGCTGGAGACCTCCAAACGCACCATCTATCGCGACATCGCCGCCCTGCTGGGCCAGCGGGTGCCGATCCGGGGCGAGGCGGGGCTGGGCTATGTGCTGGACGGCGGTTTCGACCTGCCGCCGCTGATGCTGACCTCGGACGAGATCGAGGCGGTTGTGCTGGGGGCGCAATGGGTGGCGGCGCGCGGCGATCCGGCCCTGGCGCGAGCGGCGCGCGACCTGACCGCCAAGATCGCCGCCATCGTGCCTGAGCGTCTGCGGCCGGTGGTGCTGGAGCCTTCGGTGGCCACGCCCCCGCCATGGGAGCAGAAGATCGAGACGGTGGACCTGGCCCAGGTGCGGGCCTGGATCCACGCCGGGCGCAAGCTGCGGCTGCACTACGCCGACGAGCAGGGGCGCGAGACGACGCGCGTCATCTGGCCCTTCCTGATCGGCTATCATGAGAGGGCGCGCCTGCTGCTGGCCTGGTGCGAGACGCGTGAGGACTTCCGCAGCTTCCGCGCCGACCGGGTGGTTGACGCGGAGTTTCTGGACGACCGCTATCCGGGTCGGCCCGCCGTCCTGCGCCAGCGCTGGTTCGCAGCGATGGAGGCGCGGCGGGCCGCTGAGTGCGGACCTCAGTAGATTTCAAACAACCCGGCGGCCCCCATGCCGCCGCCGATGCACATGGTGACGACGCCGTATTTGGCCCCGCGCCGCTTGCCCTCGATCAGGACGTGGCCGGTCATTCGCGCGCCCGACATGCCGTAGGGGTGGCCGATGGAGACGGCGCCGCCCGAGACGTTCAGCCGGTCGTTGGGGATGCCGAGTTTGTCGCGGCAGTAGAGGACCTGCACGGCGAAGGCTTCGTTCAGCTCCCAGATGCCGATGTCGTCCATGGTCAGGCCGTGGCGTTTCAGCAGCTTGGGCACGGCGAAGACGGGGCCGATGCCCATCTCGTCGGGTTCGCATCCGGCAACGGCCATGCCGCGATAGGCGCCGAGCGGCTGCAGGTTGCGCTTCACCGCCTCGCCCGCCTCCATGATGACCGCCGCCGAGGCGCCGTCCGACAGTTGCGAGGCGTTGCCGGCGGTGATGAACTCGCCCTGCTGGATTTCCTCGCCGCCGCCGAAGACGGGCTTCAGCGATTGCAGGCCCTCAAGCGTGGTGTCGGGGCGATTGCCCTCGTCCTTGGCCAGCGTGACTTCCTTGGAGGTGGTCTCGCCGGTCGCCTTGTCCATAACCAGCATGCTGGTGGTCATGGGCACGATCTCGGCGTCGAAGAGGCCTTCGGCCTGGGCCGCCGCCGTGCGCTGCTGCGACTGCAGGGCGTATTCGTCCTGGGCGTCGCGGCTGATGTTGTAACGACGGGCGACGACCTCGGCGGTCTCCAGCATCGACATATAGATGTGGGGCGACAGCTTCAGCAGGGCCTCGTCCTTCATCCGATACAGGTTCATGTGCTGGTTCTGGACCAGGGAGATGCTCTCCAGCCCGCCGCCGACCGCCATCTTCTGGTTGTCGAAGACGACCTGCTTGGCCGCCGTGGCTATGCCCATCAGGCCCGAGGCGCACTGGCGGTCCAGGCTCATGCCGGGAACGGAGGAGGGGAGGCCCGCCGCCAGGGCTACCTGACGCGCCACATTGGTCCCGGTCGAGCCCTGCTGCAGGGCCGCGCCCATGATGACGTCCTCGATCTCGGCGGGATCGACGCCGGCGCGGGCGACCGCGTGCTTCACCGCGTGGGCGCCGAGTTGCTGCGCCTGGGTGTCATTGAAGGCCCCGCGATAGGCCCGGCCGATCGGGGTGCGGGCGGTGGAGACGATGACGGCTTCACGCATCTGCGATGCTCCTTCTTTGTTTTGAGGGCGCTATCGCTCGCGACGCGGTCGCTCGCTGCATGAGCGCGTTTCCTGCCTAACAAGGAGAGGATAGGCGCCTCACGTCGGGTCAACGCAAGGCGTCTTTTGAGAAGTGAATGCGGCCTCAAGTCTCGCGAAGCGCGGCAGGCCCCTTAAGAAGAGTGATGCTTCTGGGCCTTGGTCAGTTCGATCATGCCTTGGGCGGCGCCCATGTCCGGGACGATCTCATTGGCGCGGTCCGAGATGGCGTCGAAGCGGGCGGCGACCTGTTCGGCGGCGTCGGGGCCGACGGCGAAGTCGCCCTGGGTCAGGGTGACGTAGGCGCGTTCGAAGCCGCCGGCGCCGGCGGCCAGGATCGCGCGGGTCGGGGCGTCGCGGCTGACCAGATAGAGCAGACCCGGCGAGACCAGCTCCGGGCCCAGGGCCTCCAGCGGCAGGGCGGCGCCGAGGTCCTCGGTCATGCGGGTGTGGGCGGTCGGGGCCAGGGCGTTGACGCGGATGTCGTTCTTGGCCCCCTCGATCGCCAGGGTCTGCATCAGGCCGACCAGGGCCATCTTGGCCGCGCCGTAGTTGGCCTGGCCGAAGTTGCCGAACAGGCCGGACGACGAAGTGGTCATGACGATGCGGCCGTAGTTCTGGGCCCGCATGATGTCCCACACCGCCTTGGTGCAATGGACCGCGCCCATCAGGTGGACATCCATGACCAGGCGGAAATCGGCCAGTTCCATCTTGGCGAAGCTCTTGTCGCGCAGGATGCCGGCGTTGTTCACCAGAATGTCTATGCGGCCCCAGCGGGCCATGACTTCGGCCACCATGGCCTCGACCGCTTCGGCGTCGGTGACGGAGGCCGCATTGGCCATGGCCTCGCCGCCTGCCGCGATGATCTCGGCCACCACGGCCTCGGCCGCCGTGGCTGATCCGCCCGAGCCGTCGCGCGCGCCGCCCAGGTCGTTGACCACCACCTTGGCACCCCGCGCCGCCAGGGCCAGGGCGTGTTCGCGGCCCAATCCGCCGCCCGCGCCCGTCACAATCGCTACCTGGCCGTCGAACGTGATCGTCATCCCTTGCCTCCGTTGTGTTTCAAAATGGTCCTAGCAGGCTCGATTGAGGGAAAAAACGGCCGGATGTGTTGAAAGGGCGCCACAGTTGTCACAATGCGGGGAAAGATGGCGGAACCTGAGCGGTCTCGTGCCGTTGAAGCCCCCTGAGTGCTGACGTCATCGACGACGGCTTTCGGATCAACTTGAGTGTGAGGACACTATGAAGCTCAAACTTCTCGCCAGTGTCGCTGCGGCCGGGCTGTTTGTCGCCGGCGCTGCGTCGGCTGAGCCGGACGGCTGGTACGGCGCCGTCGACGCCGGCTACCACATCATCGATGACATCAACACCGAGTCGTCGACCCGCGGTTCCAACTGGAACTGGGAAGTCAACGACGGCTGGGCCGCCTTCGCCCGCCTCGGCTACCGCTTCAACCCCAACTGGCGCGTTGAACTGGAAGGCGGCTACCGCTCGGGCGACGTCGGCACCGTGCGCGCCGTCTCGGGTCCGCAAGGCCTGTGCAACGTCACGCCGGCCACCGGTCCGTGCTACTCGCCCGAAGGCGACATCACCTCGACCACCCTGATGGCCAACGTCATCTATGACTTCGGCCGCTCGGCCTGGGGCATCCGTCCCTTCGTCGGCCTGGGCGTCGGCGCCAACCACGTCAACACCGACGTCGTCGGCCGTCTGCGTCAGAACCCGACCGTGGCCTTCGGCGCTGACGACAGCTCGACCAAGTTCGCCGCTCAGGCGATCGCCGGTCTGGCCTGGGCTGTTGGCGATCGCGCCAACATCGACCTGACCTACCGCTACCTGACGGGCGACGCCGAGTTCGCGACCTTCACGAACACGGCGACCAACGCCTTCGGCGAAATGGCCGGCGACTACGACCAGTCGCACACCGTGACCCTGGGTCTGCGCTACGCCTTCGGCGCCGAGCCGGCGGCTCCCCCGCCGCCGCCTCCGCCGCCGCCGCCGCCGCCCCCGCCGCCCCCGCCGCCCCCGCCGCCGCCTCCGCCGCCTCCGGCCAAGCCGGCTGCGCGTCAGTTCGTGGTCTACTTCGACTGGGATCGCTCGGACCTGACGGCGGAAGCCCGTTCGGTGGTTACCCAAGCCGCCAACTACGCCAAGTCGGGCGCCCCGACCCGTATCCTGGTCGTCGGCCACGCCGACACCTCGGGTAACGCCGCCTACAACCTCGGCCTGTCGAACCGTCGTTCGCGCACCGTCGCCGACGCCCTGGTCGCCCAAGGCGTCAACGGCGGCGTCATCGCCCTCGACGGCAAGGGTGAAACCGCCCTGGCCAAGGCTACCGCTGACGGCGTGCGCGAGCCGCTCAACCGTCGCGCCACCATCGACATCAACTTCTAAGGGAGCGCCCTCCGAGGCTGACCGAAAGGTAAGGCTTCGGAGGGCGGCTTCACCAGATGTCGAGCAAGCAGGCCGTCGGTTTCTTTCAGAGCCGGCGGCCTTCTAGTTTTGTAATGCAGACTCGATCCCCCTCCGGGCCGCCTTGTCATCGACATAGTCTTGGCACTAGGAGAAGGGCTCGTTTCTTGGAAAGACACTCAGCGTTTGCTCGCGCCATTTGATCCTGATCAGCCGAACGCGATCCCGCTGGTGCAGGCGGACTTGCGCGGCCGCCGTTTTCTGATCGTGACCGCTCCATTCGGCGGCTTCGGGCGACTGTTGGCCGAGGCTATCGTGGCGCGGGGCGGTGAAGTCAGCCGCATGATCTTCAACGCCGGCGATTTCGTGACCTGGCGTCGCGCCGGCGGCGTGACCTTCCGCGATCATGTTCGGCGCTGGCCTGTGCGTGTTCGCGCGCTGGCGGCGGAGTTCTCCGACATTGTCGTGTTCGGCGAGGGCGGGCCCTACAATCAGGGCGTCCTGTCGCAAGCCGACGCTCTGAGCGCCCGCGTCTGGGTGTTGGAGAACGGCTACTTCCGGCCCGACTGGATCACGCTGGAGCAGAATGGGGTCAACGGTTCCAGCAGTCTGCCGCGCTCGGCCTCCGGCTACGCCATGCCCGGGCCGGAGCTGCCGGTGACGCGTCCGGTGGGCAAGATCCTGCCGCACCATGTGTTCAACATCAGCTTCTATCACGCGGTTCAGCCGCTGGGGCGTTTGGCTTTCCCGCGCTATCGACACCCCTATACGGTTTCGCCCTGGCGGCAGTTTTTCGGTCATGTCCGCCGCTACTTCGGCCTGGCGACGCGTCCCAAGCAGTCCTGCGACGCGGATGTGATCCGCGCGCGGGGGCCCTTCTTCATTGCCTGTCTTCAGCGTGAAGGCGACGCCCAGTTGCTGCGCTATTCCTCCTATGCCGACAACACCGCCTTCCTGGCCGAGGTCATGGGCAGTTTCGCCCGCTATGCGCCCAAGGACAGTCGGTTGGTGGTCAAGAACCATCCGCTGGATCCCGGGCTGTCGGACCTGGAGCATATGACCCGGTGTCTGGCGGTCGAACGCGGTCTGGATGATCGGGTCGACTTTATCGATGGCGGCAACCTGGCCCAGCTGTGTCGCGCCTCTCAAGGGATGGTGGTCAACAATTCCAGCGCGGCCCTGTCGGCGCTTGGGTTCCGCACGCCGGTCAAGGTCCTAGGCGACGCCTTCTTCGATTTCGAGGGGCTGACCGATCAGCAGCCGCTGGACGGCTTCTGGAAGGCGCCGGTCGCCGCCGATCCCAAGCTGTTCACAGCCTTCAGGGCGCATGTGATCGCCCGCAGTCAGATCAACGGCAATTATCACGAGCCGCGGGCCATGCGGCCGACGGCCGGACTCGTCGCGGACGCCTTCGCCCTGCGCGGCGGCTGACCCGGCGAAAATTGACAGCAGACAATCGTCCACAGGGGTGTGGCGTTATAGCCACCCCCGATGACTGTCATATCACTGTCACACGACTGTCGTCCAAACTTCCCGCAGCGGCCTTAAGGCCCAGCCCATCTCGACAGGCGCCATTGGCCTGCCGCGCATGGCGCTTCGCCTTCATCACTGGGGATACCAACAGATGACCAACCGCAAACAGCTGTTCTGGGCGACCACCGCCCTCATGAGCGGCGTTCTCATGGCCGGCGCCGCCTCGGCCCAGTCGACCGCTTCGCAGGCTGTTGAAGATCGCGCCACGCAAGTCGGCGACGTCGTCGTCACCGGCGCTCGTGGCCCGCGCGCCATCGAAGGCGTTGTGGTTGAAAACAATCCGAAGTCGCGTGCGACCATCACGGAAGCCTTTATCGGCACCCAGGCTGCCGGCCAGACGATCCTGAACTCGATCAACCTGCTGCCGGGCGTCAACTTCACCAACAACGACGCCTACGGCTCGGCCGGCGGCGACCTGACCATCCGCGGTTTTGATGCTGCGCGCGTTTCGCTGACGCAAGACGGCATTCCGCTTAACGACACCGGCAACTACGCCATCTACTCGAACCAGCAGTTGGATCCCGAACTGATCCAACGCGCCTCGGTCAACCTGGGCACGACTGACGTGGACAGCCCGACGGCTTCGGCCACCGGCGGCACCGTCAACTACATCACGCGTCGTCCGGCCAAGGACTTCGGCGTCATCCTGCAGCCCTCGCTGGGCGAGTACGGCTACAAGCGCATCTTCGCCCTGGTGGACACCGGCGAAGTCGGCCCGTGGGGCACCTCGGCCTGGTTCTCGGCCTCGAAGACCGTCTATGATCACTTCGTGGGCGCCGGCGGCGTCGACAAGATGCAACTGAACGGCCGCATCTATCAGCCCCTGGGCGACAACGGTGACTTCATCGCTGTCACCGGTCACTACAACGAGAACCGCAACGAGTTCATGCCGCGCGTCACGCTGGCGCAGTTCAACGCAGGCGGCGCTTACGACAAGGACGACTACAACACGGTTCGTTCGCAGGCCACGGCGATCAACCCGTCGAACACCGGCAACATCCGCGGCCAGTCGCGCTTCACCCTGAGCGATACGCTGAAGCTGACGATCGACCCGTCGTTCCAGTACACCCTGGCCCACGGGGGCGGCACTCAGACGATGAGCGAAACCGATCCGCAACTGATCGGCAACTCGTCGGCTGCCGGGGTCGACCTGAACGGCGACGGCGTGATCAACGGCGCCACGCGCGTGACCCTGTTCCGTCCGAACATCACCAACACGCACCGCTACGGCGTCACCAGCTCGCTGATCTGGGACGCGGCTGAGGATCATCAGTTCCGCCTGGCCTACACCTTCGACTGGGGTCGTCACCGCCAGACCGGCCAGTTCGGCTACATCGACGCCAACGGTTTCCCGGAAGATCCGTTCGCGGGTCGCAACGGTCGCCCGGTCGAGCTGCCCGACGGCACCATCCTGCAACGCCGCAACCGTTTGTCCTACGCCATGCTGAATCAGATCGCGGCTGAGTACCGCGGTTCGTTCTTCAATGACTCGGTTGATGTGACGCTGGGCGCCCGCGCTCCCTTCTTCGACCGCGAACTGAACAACTACTGCTACCAGCGCGACACCTTCAACGCCTACTGCACCACGCAGGTCGGCGTCGACGCCGACAACGACGGTCTGGTCACCTTCCCGGTGTCGTCGATGAACGGCAGCGCCAACAACGAGTACGGCAAGCCGCGCTCGTTCGAGAAGAAGTACGACGCCTTCCTGCCGAACGCCGGCGTGACCTGGAAGTTTGCGCCGAACCAGTCGATCTATGCCTCGTATGCTGAAGGCTTCTCGGCCCCGCGCACCGACGACCTGTACGACGTCGTTGATGTGAACCCGGAACCGGAAACCACCAATTCCTACGACCTGGGCTACCGCTACCAGTCGGGTTCGGTGATCGCCTCGGTCGCCGTGTGGAAGACGGACTATGCGAACCGCATCGTGCGCACCTTCGACGAAGCCGCTGGCCTGTTCCTGACGCGTAACGTCGGCGACGTGACCCTGCAGGGCGTCGACGGTCAGATCGGCTGGTCGCCGATGGAGAACCTGAACCTGACCGGTTCGTTCACCTACACCGACAGCGAAGTGAAGAACGACCTGCCGAACGGCACGGACAGCAACGGCAATCCGATCTTCATCAAGATCGCCGGCAATCAGCTGGTTGAAACGCCTGATTGGCAGTTCGGCGCCCGTGCGGCCTATACGATCGGCAAGTTTGACCTGGGTCTGCAGGGCAAGTTCGTCGGCGAGCGTTTCTCGAACGACATCAATACGGAAGTCGCTCCTGACTACCTGACCTTCGACCTGGACGTCCGCTACAACCTGGCTTCGGTCGGCGCTGGCGGTTCCTACATCCAGCTGAACGTCATCAACCTCTTCGACGAAGAGTACCTGGGCGACATCTCGACCTCGACGACGGGTTCGGCCCAGTACCAGCTGGGCGCCCCGCGCACGGCCATGGTCACCCTGCGCGCTTCCTTCTAAGAGGCAGCCTGCATCAAGACACGGAAGGGCGGTCCGGCGACGGGCCGCCCTTTCTTTTTGGGCCTGCCGCGCCTTGCGCTACTTGAGGCCCGTGCGGGGAAGGCCGTCGCTGCGGCCGATCGCCCGCAAACATTGAACCGGGGGGCGTCTCGGCCTATCTGGCGCGGTCTGCCTTTTCTCCCGTTCGGATCGACCTCGCCCATGACCTCGCCCTCGACCTTGGCCATCCCCGCCGAATGGACGCCGCACCGCGCCATGTGGGTCGGCTGGCCCAGCCATGTCGAGCTGTGGGGCGAGTATTTCGCTCAGGCCCAGGACGAGGTTGAAGCCCTGGTGCGCGCTCTGGCCGGTCCGGGCCGCGAGCAGGTCAAGCTGATGGTCGGCAATGACGAGGCCCTGCCGGGTGCCCGCGCCCGTCTGGACGGCGTCGACGGCGTCGAGGTCGTGGCCGCCCGCTTCGGCGACATCTGGCTGCGCGACACCGGCCCGATCTTCAACGCGGGTTCGAAGACGGCCCAGACCTTCAGCGTCAACGGATGGGGCGGCAAGTACGACTATCCCCACGACGACGAGGTCGCCGATCAGATCGCCGCCTTCTCGGGCGTGCCGACCACGCGCCATGAGTATATCCTCGAAGGGGGCGCCCTGGATCACGACGGCGAGGGCACGGTCCTGACCACCCGCCAGTGCCTGCTGAACAGGAACCGCAACAAGACCTGGACCCAGGCCGACGCCGAGGCCGCGCTGGCCGCTTCGGTCGGCGCCAAGGTGGTGGTCTGGCTGGGCGACGGACTGCTGAACGACCACACCGACGGCCACGTCGACAACCTGGCTCGCTTCGTCGCGCCCGGCGTGGTGGCCTGTCCCATCGCCTTCGGCCGCAAGGACCCCAACGCCGAGGTCTATGACGAGACCGCCCGCACCCTGATGGAGACGACCGACGCCATGGGCCGCAAGCTGAAGGTGCTGCGCATCCCGTCGCCGGGTCTGGTGCTGGACGCCGACGAGCGCCCGATCCCGGCCAGCCACATGAACTTCCTGATCGCCAACGGCGCCGTCGTGGTGCCGACCTATGGCGACGACACGGCCGCGCGTCTGGCCGGTGAAGCTCTCGCGACCGTCTTCCCCGACCGCGAGATCGTCCTGTCGCCGTCGAACGCCGTCCTGACCGGCGGCGGATCCTTCCACTGCATCAGCCAGCAGGAGCCCGCGTAAATGACCCGCACCGTCACCGTCGCCGCCCTCCAGACCTCGTACGGCGAGGACATGCAGGCCAATATCGACAAGACCATCGGCCTGATCCGCCAGGCCGCGGCCAGGGGCGCGCAGGTCATCCTGCCGTCGGAGCTGTTCCAGGGGCCCTACTTCTGCGTCACGCAGGAGGAGCACTGGTTCGCCTCGGCCTATCCGTGGCGCGAGCATCCGGCGGTGGTCCAGTTGCAGCCGGTGGCCAAGGAACTGGGCGTGGTCATCCCCGTCTCGATCTTCGAGAAGGAGGGCCCGCACTACTTCAACTCGATGGTCATGCTGGACGCCGACGGCGAGGCCCTGGGCGTCTATCGCAAGAGCCACATCCCCGACGGCCCCGGCTATCAGGAGAAGTACTACTT
The DNA here is from genome assembly GCF_032055285.1 of Brevundimonas sp. Taxonomy (GTDB): domain Bacteria; phylum Pseudomonadota; class Alphaproteobacteria; order Caulobacterales; family Caulobacteraceae; genus Brevundimonas. The sequence goes on along the minus strand of NZ_DAMBRE010000003.1, from coordinate 270,902 downwards.
CCGTCCCGGCGACACCGGCTTCAAGGTCTGGAGCACCCGCTTCGGTCGCATCGGCGTCGGCATCTGCTGGGACCAATGGTACCCCGAGGCCGCCCGCGCCATGGCCCTGCAGGGCGCCGACATCCTGATGTATCCGACCGCCATCGGCTCGGAGCCGCATGACGCCACCCTGGACACCGCCGCCCCCTGGCAGCGCGCCATGCAGGGCCACGCCGTGTCCAACGCCATGCCGGTCATCGCCTCGAACCGCATCGGCCATGAGACCCTGACCGAGGCCGGCCAGAGCTTCTACGGCCACTCCTTCATCGCCGATCATCGCGGCGATCTGGTCGAGAGCCTGGCGGGCGAAGAGGGCGTGCTGGTCCACACCTTCGACCTGGACTTCCTGGATCAGTACCGCGCCGCCTGGGGCTTCTTCCGTGACCGCCGCCCGGAACTGTACGGCGCCCTGGCGACCGGCCGTCCGGCCTAACGACGCGTGTTCCGCGCCACGACATTGCCCGTGGCGCGGTCGCCGTCGTCGGCGCTGCTGCCCCAGGGGTAGCCGCGGTCCGCGCCGCAGTAGGACCTGCGGCCTTCGCGTGATCCGACCACGACCAGTTGCGGGCGCAGCCATGCGGCGCCGGAAAAGACATTGTCCGTGATCTGATTATCCGACGGCGTTTGGTGCCGGATCACGCCGCGCTCGCCGCAGTTGCGATAGAGGAAGACCCCGCCTCGCCCGGCGAGCGTCAAGCGATTGCCCATGATGCGGTTGCGGGCCGAGCCGTCCACGGCGACGGCTTCGCGCCGGGTGGCGACGGCGATGGAGTTGTTCTCGATGCGGTTATCGGCGCTCTCGGCGTCCAGATAGAGGGCGGTCGCATCGCTGCGCCCCGTCAGCGTCGAGTTGGTCAGGCTGAGGCGCGTCACCCCTGGTCCGACATAGAGGGGGATGGAGCCGGTCCCGACGATGGTCACCCGTTCCAGCTCAACATGGCTGGGCGCCGCGCCTTGGGTTGTCGTCGTATGTTCGGCGGTGCGCGACGAGGCGCGCAGGTCGTCATAGCCCCCATCCGCCCCCATGCCCCAGACGCGCACGGCTCCATGGACTGTGCAGTTCTTGATTCGGATATCGGTCGGACGGCTCCAGTGCCGGGCGTCGAGGCGGCGCGACCAGATGGCGAGGGTCGGCTGTCGCGTGGTGGTGACGACGCCCGGTCGTCCGACCGCGCCGCCGTTGCAATCCAGCCCGGCGCCGGAAGCTTCGGCGCCTTCGATCAGCAAGGAGCGACGGATGCTCTGGCCCGGCGCCAGCATCGCGCGGCAGGTCAGGCGGTAGGGCGTGGGCGCCTCGGCGGTCAGCTCGGCGAGTTCAGCGGCGGAGCAGGGGCGGGCGGCCGGCAGAGACCAGAGGTCGGCAAAGGCGCTCAGCCACAAGGCCGCCAGCGGCGCCGTCATCAGGGCAGGGGCGTGGCCAGGGCCAGACGCTCTGAGGCGCAACCGGGGCTGGTCAGGCCGGTGGCGCGCGCGGCCGCCAGTTCGGCGCGAGCGGCGACCAGATCGGCGTCGAAACCGGGCGTTGCGGCGGCGGCTTCGAACACAGCCTTGCCGAGCGTTTCGCCGGCGGCGACGTCGCTGGGATAGTGCATGCCGCAGACCAGACGGCTCAGGCCCATCTCGTGGGCAGTGCGTCGGGCCTCAGTCGCGCGCTGGGGCTCCAGCGCGGCGAAGGCTTCGCCATAGACGGTGGCCACGGTCGAGCTGCCGGAAGGATAGGAGGCGCTTCTGCGGCCTGCCTCGCTGACGCGCTGGCAGGGGCGGCGCTCGGGATCGTCGCCGACCGGGCGGGCGCGGAAGCCGCGCGCCTTGACCAGTTCGGCGGCCGCGTCGGAATCGTCGAACAACCGCTGCATCAGCCGGTTCAGGTTCGGCGTCGTCGCCGAGCCCAGGCGCACGCCCAGGGCGCAGTCGAAATGCTGTAGCGCCAGAGGCGGGCGCAACTCGGCGTGGGCGGTGGCCAGCAGCCAGCGGTCGCTGTCCTCCAGCGTCCTGAACTGAGCAGATCGCGCCTTGTCGGCCAGATCGGTCGGTGAGCCGGCGACAGGCGACGGCGGCACAGCGTCGGCGAGGGCCTGGATCAGCGGCCCGGTCAGATAGCCCTTGGCTTCCGGGGCGGCGGCCTGAACCGCTTGCGGGCGCAGGGCGGCGGGGGTGCCCGCGCAGGCCGAGAGCCCGGCAGCGACAGCGGCGATGATGAAGGCCCCCCGGCGGTTCATCAAGCCCCGGCGCTCCAGGTCAGCTGGACCGAGGTCAGGCCGCCTTCGCCGGGCGAGGCCACGACCTGCAGGGTGGCGCCGTCAGCCTTGCGGGCGGCGGCGCCATAGGCGCGGGCCTCGCCCTGATTCATGGCCATGACGGGGGCCAGGCCGGCGGCCTCGGCGCGCTGTTTGTAGAAGGCGACGACGGCGTCAGGGTCGGCGTCCGTGGTGAAGGTGATCAGGCCGCCGGGTCCGGTCGGGCCGTTGGCGACCGTGGCCGGGCCGTCGGCCTGGGCGCCGGGATAGAGGGCGGCGAAGGCCGGGGCGCCGTCGATCGGCGCGGCGTCGGCAGGTGCGGCGGGAGCAGGGGCCGCGGCGGTCGCCGGCGCGATCTCGGCGGGGGCGTCGGCAGGCGGGGGCAGGCTGGTCTCGGGCGCAGCTTCACTGCGCTCATCGCATCCGACGAGACCGACCGTGAGGGCCACGGCGACGGCTGCCACGCTACGCTTCATCCCGCCTACGTCCTTGAGACTGTTCAACTTGATGAACACCGTGGCCCATCCGTGCGGCGGCAGCAAGGCGGTTCAACCGGTTGGAGCATCCACATCGTCGCCGGGCTGGCCGGTGGACTTGCGGGCCTCGGCGGGACCGCCTGCAGGTCTGGAGCCTTCGCCCTTGACGCGGCGGCCCTCGGCGGCCAGGGCCTCGTTGATGACATCCTGGTCCGGATCAATGTCCGAGCCGGACGCAGAGCCACCGCGCAAGGAGCCGGCGCGCGTATCAGAGCCCATGTCGCTGCCCTCTAGCGCTTTCTTCAGCGCGTCCTGAGTATGGCCCAGGTCGGGCTTTTCGCCCATGGCGGCGGCTTCGCGGGCTTCCTCGGTGTCGGTCTTGGGATCGGCCATCATCGTCTCCTTGTGTGAGGATAACGCGAGGCGGCAGGGCGATGGTTCCGCCAATGAAAAGGCCGGTGGATCGCTCCACCGGCCTTTGATCCGCAACCGGACCTTTTCCTACTTGCCGAACAGCTTGTTCCAGCGGCGCTTCTCGCGGGTCTTCCAGGCGCCCCGATGCCAGGCGTCCGATCCGATCAGGGGGACGACGGTCGTAGCTTCGGCGAAGACCATCTGCTCGTGTGTAGTCTGGACCTTGCCCCACGACGCCGCCTCTTTCAGCGTCGAGGACGAGCAGGCGCCGTCGCGCACGTCGGCGACCGTGATCTGCACCGCATAGCGGTGCATTTCGGCTTCGACGCCCAGGATTTCGGCGCAGACGACGGTGTCCTGGGCGAAGTTCTTGGGCACGCCGCCGCCGACCATGAACAGGCCGGTCACGCCGGCGGCGATCTTGATGTCGGTCAGTTCGCGGAAGTCGGCGATGGCGTCCAGCATCAGATAGGGCAGACCGGCGGCGGCGCGCTCCTTCTGGTGCTTGACCAGACCGAAGCCGGCGGAGCTGTCGACAAAGGCCGGGCAGAAGATCGGCACGCCCTCTTCATAGGCGGTCTGGATCAGCGAGCCGGGCTTCTTGGCGTTGCCCTCGGACAGCCACTTGCCCATCTCCCAGATGAACTCGCGGCTGGAATAGCCGCGCGGCTCCAGACGGTTGGCGATCTCCAGGATGGTGTGGTCGCAGGCCTGGAGCTCTTCCTCGTCGATATAGGTGTCGTAGATCCGGTCGATGTAGTTGTCGCGCAGGACGTTGTCGTCCACCTCGCCGGCGGCCTGATAGTGCTTGAAGCCCAGGGCCTCGAAGAAATCCATGTCCACGATCGAGGCGCCGGTGGCGACGATGGCGTCGACCATGCCGAACTTCACCATATCGCGATAGACATGCATGCAGCCGCCGGCCGAGGTCGAGCCGGCCAGGATCAGCCAGGGCGAACAGGCCTTGTCCTCAAGGGCCATGTTGAAGATGTCGGCGGCGCGAGCCGTGTCGCGCGAGCTGAAGCTCATCTTGCGCATGCTGTCGATGATCGGACGCGCGTCGAAGCTGGTCATGTCGACGTGCTCGACGGTGTTCTGAAGCAGCGCAGCCTTCTGGTTCGACTGAACGGGAGCGTTCATTTCGGCGGTTTCCCTAGGATATGAGCGCCCGTCGTCAAGCAGACGCAGCGGCCCGGACGGAGCGACGGGCCGCTGCGGATCTCATACCAACGTCCGAAGACGGTTCTGGGTCAGGCGATCAGCGCTTGCGCTTGCGCGCGCCGGCCTTGCCCTTGGGGCGTGACAGGCGGACCACCTTGCGGGCGGCTTCCTCGGCCGAGGTGCGGACCGTGGGGATCGAACGCGGGGCCAAGCCGTAGAGCGAAGCCATCGGGGCGTCCTCGACCGCGGCGATCTCGTGCTCGCCATAGCCGTTGAAGCCCGTCGTCATGGCCACGCCGTAGGCGCCGAGCATGCCGATCTCGATGAAGTCGCCTTCCTGCACATCGGCCGGCAGCCAGAACGGACCCGGCATGTGGTCGATGCTGTCGCAGGTCGGGCCGTAGAAGCGGAAGGGCTTCAGCTCGCCCGAGCTTTCGCCGTCCCGGACCAGCTTGGTCGGGAAGGGCCAGCGCGAGTGGGTGGCGTCGAACAGCGAGCCGTAGGAGCCGTCGTTCAGATACAGGGCGTCGCCCTTGCGCAGGTCCACGCGGCACAGCACCGAGGACGACTCGGCCACCAAGGCCCGGCCGGGTTCGCACCACAGCTCGGTCGTTTCCGACACCGGCATCTCGTTGAAGCCGCGATGGATGGCGTCGGCGTATTCGCTCAGGTCCGGCGGGACCATGCCCGGATAGACCGAGGGGAAGCCGCCGCCGACGTCGACGATGTCGACGAAGACGCCCGCCTTCTTGATGGCGCGGCCGACCTGCGACATGGCGGCTTCATAGGCCGAGGGACGCATGCATTGCGAACCGACGTGGAACGACACGCCCATCAGGCCGTCCTGAACCGCCTGGCGCACGGCCAGCAGCAGGGCGGGGGCCTGATCCGGCGAGACGCCGAACTTGCCCGACAGGGAATAGGCGGCGCCGTCGGCCGAGACGGCCATGCGCACGACCAGGTTCAGGTCGTCGGCGTTGTCGGTCGCCTCGATGATCTTCTGCAGCTCGTCGTGGCTGTCGAGCACGAAGGTGCGCACGCCGTGGTCGGCGTAGGCGGCACGGATCGCGCCGCGGCTCTTGACCGGGTGCATGAAGGCCAGACGCGCGTTCGGGCTGACCGAGCGAACCAGCTCGATCTCAGCCAGGGAGGCGACGTCGAAGGCGTTGACGCCCTGCTCGACCAGGGTCTCGATGACCCAGCGCGAGGGGTTCGCCTTCACTGCATAGAAGACGTCGGCTTTCAGATTATCCTGGAACCAGCGCGCCGCTACGGAAACCGAACGCGGCCGCACGAGGGCGACGGGACGTTCAGGGGACCGCTCACGGACCAGGTCCAGGGGAAGTTGGTACGTGCGCAATTCACGTAACCCCCTGCTAATTGTTAACCCAGACCGGCGTTAGCAGCGCTTAACGGTTAGACCACGGGGTCCGCCGGAACGCGCGATGTAGGGATGCTCGACCGTCATGTAAAGCGGTAATTTCGTGACCTGATCCACATCCGATCCACAGGGGAAGGGGCGCAAAGGGGGCTCGCACTGGACGAAATCGACGCAGCCATGTCATTAAGACTTGTCGAAACGCGCGTGGCGCGTCATGCGGCGCCCCCTGTTGCAACCGCCACCCACGGGTTCATGAGTTCTTCAACCGCCGCTGTCGCGTCCGTAAAGGATGTGTCAAAGACCTACGGAGCCCGAAAGGCGCTCGACGGCGTGTCCGTCGAAGTGGCCGCCGGCGAGATGGTCGCCCTGATCGGTCCGTCCGGATCGGGCAAGTCCACCCTGCTGCGCTCCATCACCGGCCTGCATCCGATCGATCCCGGCAAGGGGACGATTCAGGTGTTCGGGGAGACCGTTCAGCAGAACGGCCGCATCACCGGCGCCGTGCGCAAGGCGCGCGGCCGTATGGGCATGATCTTCCAGCAGTTCAATCTGGTGGGGCGTCTGTCGCTCTTCTCCAATGTCATGCTGGGCGCCCTTGGGCGTCTGCCGGGCTGGCGGGGCGTGTTCGGCGTCTGGCCCAAGGCGGACAAGGAGCGGGCCATGGCGGCTCTGCACCGCGTCGGGGTGTCCGAGTACGCGCCTCAGCGCGCCAACACTCTGTCGGGCGGGCAGCAGCAGCGCGGGGCCATCGCCCGCGCCATCGTCCAGGGCGCGCAAGCCATCCTGGCCGACGAACCGGTCGCCTCGCTGGACCCGGTTTCGGCCCGCAAGGTCATGGAACTGCTGGTCGAGTTGAACAAGCGCGACGGCATGGGCGTGATCGTCACCCTGCACCAGGTCGACTACGCCATCCGCTACTGCAACCGCGTCATCGCCCTGCAAAAGGGCAAGGTGGTCTATGACGGCCCCTCGACCGGTCTGGACTCCAAGCGCCTGATTGAAATCTACGGTCCCGAGTACGAGGACGCGTTCTGGGAAGCCAAGGCATGACCCGCACCCTAATCACTCGCCGCCTCATGGGCGTCGCCGCCGTCGCCGCCCTGACCCTCGGTCTCGCCGCCTGCGGCAAAGGCGAGGAAAAGGCCTCGGGCGCCGCCCCGACCGAGATCACCTTCTCCATCCTGTCGGCCGAGGGCCAGGCCTCGTCGGGTCCGCTGTGGCAACCGCTGCTGGACGACATGTCCAAGGCGATCGGCGTGACGGTGAAGCCCTATTTCGGCTCGAACTACACGGTTCTGGTTGAAGCCATGCGCGGCAACCATACCCAGGTGGGCTGGTTCTCGGCCAAGCCCGAGGTCGAGGCCATTGATCGCGCCAATGCCGAGGTCATCGCCCGCACGGTCAACCGCGAGGGCCTGGACAGCTATCAGTCGACCCTGATCGTCAAGAAGGGCTCCGGCATCACGCTGGACAAGGTCCTGGCCTGCGGCAAACAGTACAATTTCGGCATCGGCGACGCCCAGTCGACCTCGGGCACCCTGGCGCCCATGACCTTCCTGTTCAACGCGCGCGGCGTCGTGCCGTCGCAGTGCTTCAAGACGGTTCGTTCGGCCAACCATCAGGCCAACGCCTTCGGCGTGGCCACTGGCGTGATCGACGTGGCGACCTCGAACAGCGTCAACACCATCTTCATCCGCCGCGAGAACCCGCAACTGGCCGATCAGATCGAAGAGATCTGGGTCTCGCCGCCGATCCCGGAAAGCGGCATCGTCATCCGCGAGGACCTGGACCCGGTCTTGAAGGAAAAAATCCGCAGCTTCTTCCTGACCTATGGCCAGGGCGAAGGCCCGGAAGCCGAGCGTCAGCGCAAGGTTCTGGCCGGTCTGGAATATTCGCGCTTCGCCGCCGCCGACGACAGCTATTTGAACCCGATCCGTGAAATGATCGCCGACCAGAAGCGCGGTGAAGCCGAAGCCAAGGGCGACAAGGCAGGCGCCGCCGCCGCGACCGCCGAGCTCCAGCGCTTGCGCAGCCTGCGTGAGGTCCAGCCTTGACCTCTGCTCCGCTGACGCCCCCTTCGACGGCGGGCGCCGTTCCGGCCGCGCCGCAAAAGTCCGCCCTCTCCTGGGCGATGGACGTCCTGGTCTGGGGCGGCGTGATCGCCGTCCTGCTCTACAGCATCGACGCTGTCGACCTGGGCAATATCTCGCGCCTGTTCTCGGGCAATGAGAGCACCCGTCTGTTCGTCCACGACCTGCTGCGTCCTGACTTCTCCGAATGGAAGATGTTCGTCGCCAAGATGTGGGAGACGGTGCAGATCGCCCTGTGGGGCACCTTCCTGGCCGTGCTGTTCGGCATCCCACTGGGGCTGGCCGCCGCGCGCAACATGGCCCCCGCTTGGGTCGTGACGCCGGTGCGCTGGGTCATGAACCTGTTGCGCTCGGTGCCCGATCTGGTGATCGGCCTGTTGTTCGTCACCGCCGTGGGCCTCGGCCCCCTGGCCGGCGTGCTCGCCATCACCCTGAACACGGCCGGCGTTCTGGCCAAGCTGTTTTCCGAAGCCGTCGAGTCGATCGACAAGGGCCCGGTCGAGGGCGTGCGCGCCACCGGCGGTTCGAAGCTGCATGAGATCGTCTGGGGGGTGATCCCTCAGGTGGCGCCCCTGTGGACCTCGTTCGCCCTCTATCGCTTCGAGTCCAACAGCCGCTCGGCCACCGTGCTGGGCCTGATCGGCGCCGGCGGCATCGGCCAGGTGCTGTTCGACAGCATGAACGCCTTCAACTTCCGCGCGGTGTCGGCCATCGTCATCATCGTGGTCGTGGCCGTGACCCTGATCGACACCCTGTCGCAGGTCATGCGCAAGCGCCTGCTGTAGCGGGCGTCTGCGGGGGCGGCCGCAAGGTTTGCTCTGACTGTCACAAAGGTCTGGCCGGACCGTCACACTCTGCTGCTCTAAAGCGTCGCATACTGACGACTTGGAGAGGTCCGGCCATGATCCGTTCCCTGAAACTCACCGCCAAATTCGGCGCTTGCGCCGCCGCCCTGGTCGCGCTCGCCGCCTGCGGCAACAACGAGGGCGGCGCCGCCCCTGGCAGCCAGAAGGCCCGCGCGGGCATCTGGGCCGCCGGTTCCTCGACCGTCTTCCCTTTCGCCACCCGCGTGGCTGAGAACTTCGCCCGCACCTCGGGCAGCACGGCGGCCCCGCGCATCGAGTCGCTGGGCACCGGCGGCGGCATCCAGGCCTTTTGCGCCGGCGTCGGCCCCTCGACCCCCGACATCGCCAACGCCTCGCGCCCGATGAAGCAGGGCGAGTTCGACCGCTGCGTCGCCAACGGCGTCACCGACATCGTCGAGATCAAGATCGGCTTCGACGGCATCGTCATCGCCACGGCGCGTACCGGCAACAGCTTCAACTTCGAGCTGAACGACCTCTATGAAGGTCTGGCCAAGGAGGTTCCCGGCCCGAACGGGACCTTCGTCGCCAATCCGGCGACGACATGGAACCAGGTCAACAAGGCCCTGCCGAACCAGCGCATCCAGGTCTATGGCCCGCCGCCCACCTCGGGCACGCGCGACGCCTTCCTGGAGCTGGGCATGGCCCCAGGCGGCAAGCTGATCCCCGCCGTCGCCGCTTTCAAGGACGACAAGACCAGGTTCGAGACCCTGACCCACACCCTGCGTGAAGACGGCGCCTGGGTCGATTCGGGCGAGAACGACAACGCCATCGTCCAGACCCTGACCCGCACCCCGGGTTCGCTGGGCGTGTTCGGCTTCTCCTTCCTGGAGCAGAACATGGATACGGTGAAGGCCGAGACCATCGACGGCGTCGCCCCCTCGGCCGAGACCATCGCCGACGGCAGCTACCCTCTGGCCCGCAGCCTCTACATCTACGTCAAGAAGGCCCACGTGGGCGTGACGCCGGGTCTGGAGCAGTTCGTCCAGGAGTTCATGTCCGAAGGCTCCGCCGCGCGCGGCGGCTACCTGCAGGACCGCGGTCTGGTGCCGCTGCCCGCCGACCAACTGACGGCGGAACGCGCCAAGGCCGCCGCCATGACCTCGATGGCTCGCCCGAACTAAGGGTTCTGACGGTCGAAAAACAGACGCCCCGGACGATCATCGTCCGGGGCGTCTTGCTGTCTGGATCCTGGATGAAGCGACTCAGGCCGCCGCCCTGCGCCTAAGCCGGGCGATGCGGCGCAGGCGGCGCCAGAAGCGGCCGCGCGCGGGGTCGGGATAGGGTTGCAGGTTCTCTACGAACTGTTCGGCCGAGGCGCGCCAGCTGAACTTCTCGGCGTAGGCGCGCACATCCTTGCGATCCAGCTCCAGGGCTTTCAGGCAGGCCGTCTTCAGGTCGTCGTCGATGAAGCCCGCGCCCGAACCCGGGATGATGTCGATGGGGCCGTGGGCCGGATAGGCGGCCACCGGGGTGCCGGCGCCCATGGCCTCCAGGATCACCAGGCCGAAGGTGTCGGTCCAACTGGGGAAGACGAAGACATCGGCGTCGGCGAAGCAGCGGGCCAGTTCGTCGCCGAAGCGCGCCCCCAGGAACTTGGCGTCAGGATATTTCTCTTCCAGTTCGGCGCGGGCCGGGCCGTCGCCGACCACGATCTTGGTGCCGGGCAGGTCCAGTTCCAGGAAGGTCTCGATGTTCTTCTCGACCGCCACGCGGCCGACGTTGAGGAAGAAGGGCCGGGGCCAGTTCTCGCCGCCCATCTCCTTGTAGATGGGCTCCAGGTCGGGCCGGAACAGCTCGGTGTCGACACCACGCGTCCAGGGCGAGACGTTGCGGAAGCCGTGCTCGACCAGTTCGTCGCGCAGGGTGGGCGTCGCCACCATCAGTCGGCCCGACGGCTTGTGGAACCACTTCATATAGGCGTAGCCGACCTGGACCGGGATCGGGAACCGGGCCGAGACGTATTCCGGGAACTTGGTGTGATAGCTGGTCGTGAACGGCAGCTTCCACTCCACGCAGATGCGGCGCGTGGCGATGCCCAGCGGGCCTTCGGTGGCGATGTGGACGGCCTCGGGCTCGAAGGCGCGCAGGCGTTCGCGAATCTCTTCTTCTGCGCCCAGGGCCAGCCGGATCTCGGGATAGGTGGGGCAGGGGATGGTCTTGAACTGGCTGGGTTCAATGACGTCGACCTCATGGCCCATGGCGCGGCATTCGGCCACGGTGCGGGTCAGGGTGCGGACGACGCCGTTGACCTGGGGTTCCCAGGCGTCGGTGACCAGAACAATGCGCATGAAGTCGAGTGGGCCCGGGCCGTTTCGCTGAGCGGGAAGTTCTAGCCGCTTCGCATGACGAAGGCGAGACGGGTTACAGCGGCAAGACCGTCGTGGACTTCACCTCTTCGAGAACAGCATAGGTTCGCGTCTCGCGCACGCCGGGCATCCGCACCAGAATATCGCCGAGGAAGACGCGATAGGCGTCCATGTCGGCGACCCGCGCCTTGATCAGATAGTCGAAGCCGCCGGCGACCATGTGGCACTCCAGCACCTCGGGCTGGCGGCGCACGGCGTCGGCGAAGGCGTCGAAGACGTCGCCCGTGGTCCGGTCCAGCAGCACCTCGATGAAGATCAGCAGGGCCCTGTCCGCCGAAGCGGGGTCGATCAGGGCGGCGTAGCCGGTAATGACCTTGCGGTCCTTCAACCGCTTGACCCGCTCGAAGCAGGCGGCAGGCGACAGATTGCACCTTCGCGCCAGTTCCGCGTTGGAGATGCGGCCGTCGATCTGCAGCACGCGCAGCAAACGGCGGTCGGTGTCGTCAAGAATTTGCATGGCGAATGAGCCTGATTGCCGAATAATCTCTGGTTCAGGTCGCCATCATACAATGCACATTTGGCCAAGTCCGCCATATATGCCGCAAATCGAAGGGTTTGATCCCAGGGTGAGATGATGACGCCGAACGACCTCAAGCACTGGGACGATCTGGACCGGAACAAGTTTCGCGACGAAGGCGCCGTGGTCGCCGAACTGCTGGCTGAGCCCGGCCTGACCACGGCCGAGCGGGCGGACGTGCTGCGCGACGCCATCGCCCTGGTCGATCAGGCCCGGGCCAGCCAGAAGAAGCAGGGCGTGGTCGAGAGCTTCCTGCAGGAGTTTTCGCTGGGCACCCGCGAGGGTCTGGCCCTGATGTGCCTGGCCGAGGCCCTGCTGCGCACCCCCGACGCCGACACCCGCGACCGCCTGATTGCCGAGAAGATCGGCTCGGCCGACTGGGCCTCGCACATGGGGCAGTCGGACAGCCTGTTCGTCAACGCCTCGACCTGGGGCCTGATGCTGACCGGCAAGCTGGTCGACGTGGACGATGAGGCCAGGACCGACCTGTCGGGCTTCCTCAAGCGCATCGCCGGGCGTCTGGGCGAGCCGGTCATCCGTCAGGCCGTGGCCACCGCCGTCAAGATCATGGGCGAGCAGTTCGTCGTCGGCCGCACCATCGAGGCGGCGCTGAAGCGGTCGGACCGCGAGGGTTGGCTGTGCAGCTTCGACATGCTGGGCGAGGGCGCCCGCACCGTCGCCGACGCCGAACGCTATGAAAAGATCTACGCCGACGCCATCGAGGCCGTGGGCAAGACCGCCAAGGGGCAGGGGCCGGAAGCCGGCCACGGGGTTTCGGTCAAGCTGTCGGCCCTGTCGCCCCGCTATCAGGCGGTGCAGGAAGACCGCGTCTGGGAAGAGCTCTATCCCCGCATCCTGCGCCTGGCTCTGATCGCCGCCAAATACGACATCAACTACACCATCGACGCCGAAGAGGCCGACCGCCTGGCCCTGTCGCTGAAGCTGCTGGAGCGGCTGGCCCGCGAGCCGGAGCTGGGCGACTGGAAGGGTCTCGGCCTGGCCGTCCAAGCCTATCAGAAGCGCACGACCGAAACGGTGCAGAAGCTGGCCGAACTGGCCAGGTCCTCGGGCCGCCGCCTGATGGTGCGCCTGGTCAAGGGCGCCTATTGGGACACCGAAATCAAGCTGGCCCAGGTCAACGGCCGGACCGACTATCCGGTCTTCACCACCAAGCCCGCGACCGACCTCAATTACCTGGTCTGCGCCAAGGCCCTGATCGAGGCGTCGCCCTATATCTACGCCCAGTTCGCCACCCACAACGCCCATACCCTGGCGGCGGTGCGCCGCATGGCCCGCGATCGTGGCGTGACCATCGAGCACCAGCGCCTGCACGGCATGGGCGAGGCCCTGTATGACGCCGCGCACGAGGCCTGGGCCGACGAGCAGGTCATCGTTCGCGCCTACGCTCCGGTCGGCGGCCACGAAGAACTGCTGCCCTATCTGGTGCGCCGCCTGCTGGAAAACGGCGCCAACTCCTCCTTCGTCCACGCCCTGCTGGACGAGCGCGTTCCGGCGGCTGCCGTGGCCGCCGACCCCATCACCGCCGTCGAGGCCCAGCCCGACCGTCACCCCAGGATTCCGGTTCCCATGAACATCTACGGCGATCGCCAGAACTCCCTCGGCCGCGACTACTCGCAGGCCGCCGACCGTGAACGCCACGCCAAGGCCCTGGAGCGCGTCGACAGCGAGAAGCTGACCTCGGGCCCCATCATCGGCGGCAAGCTGAAGGCCGGCGTGAACCCGCAGGACGTGACCAACCCCTTCGACCGTTCGCAGGTCCTGGGCCATGTGTCCGAAGCCTCGGTCGAGGACGTGGACGCGGCCGTCATCGCCGCCGCTGAGGCCCAGGTCGCCTGGGACCGCATCGGCGGGGCCGGTCGCGCCCCGATCCTGCGCGCCATGGCCGACGTGCTGGAAGCCGACATGGACCGTCTGGTCGCCCTGCTGTCGCGTGAAGCGGGCAAGACGCTGAACGATGGCGTGGCCGAGGTGCGCGAAGCCGCCGACTTCTGCCGCTACTACGCCCTCTTGGCCGAGCGCGACTTCGGCGGCCGTCAGACCCTGAAGGGTCCGACGGGCGAGACCAATGAACTGGTCCTGCACGGCCGCGGCGTCTTCGCCGCCATCAGCCCGTGGAACTTCCCTCTGGCCATCTTCGCCGGCCAGATCGCCGCCGCCCTGGCCGCCGGAAACGCCGTGGTCGCCAAGCCGGCCGAACAGACCCCGCTGATCGCCGCCGAGGCCGTCCGCCTCTTCTTCAAGGCCGGTCTGAACCCCGACCTGCTGGCCCTGGTCCCCGGTCGCGGCGAGATCGTCGGCGCGGCCCTGACGGCCCATCCGGGCATCGACGGCGTGGCCTTCACCGGCGGCACCGACACCGCCGCCGCCATCAACCGCGGTCTGGCCGCGCGCCCGGGCGCCATCATCCCCTTCATCGCCGAGACCGGCGGCCTGAACGCCATGTTCGTGGACACCACGGCGCTGAAGGAACAGGTCATCGACGACGTCATCCTGTCGGCCTTTGGTTCGGCCGGTCAGCGCTGCTCGGCCCTGCGTATCCTCTATGCGCCCAGGGAAGCCGCCGACGCCCTGATCGAGGGCCTGAAGGGCGCGCTGGCCACCCAGGTGATCGGCGACCCGACCGACCCGAAGACCGACATCGGTCCCGTCATCGACGCAGAGAGCCGCGCCAATCTGGAAGCCCACGTCGAGCGCTTGTCCAAGGAAGCCAAGATCGTCGCCCGCGCCGAACTGGCCGCCGGTGCGGACAAGGGCGACCTGTTCGCCCCGACCATCGCCGAGATCCCGACGCCCGACTTCCTCGAGCGCGAGGTCTTCGGCCCGATCCTGCACGTCTATCGCTATGACTCGAAGGACCTGAAGTCGGTCGCCGCCAAGCTGGCCGCGCGCGGCTACGGCCTGACCCTGGGCGTCCACAGCCGCATCGAGGCCTTCGCCGACGAAGTCGTGCGTCTGGTCCCGGCGGGCAATGTCTATGTGAACCGCTCGATCATCGGCGCCGTGGTCGGCGTTCAGCCCTTCGGCGGCGAGGGCCTGTCGGGCACAGGCCCGAAGGCTGGCGGCCCCAACAGCCTGATCCGCTATGCCGCCGAAAAGGCCATCAGCGTCAACATCGCCGCCCAGGGCGGCGATCCGGCTTTGCTGAACCTTTGATCACAAAGGCGGCGAAGCGCGGCGGCTTTCGTCGCGCTTCGCCGCAAATCGGTCTAAGGCGTGCGCTTAAGGGGCCTGGATGATCGACCTGTTTCGTAGCAATAATGTCGTGGTCCGCAGCGTGCCTGCGGAGGACGTCAGCCGCTGGGTCGTCACCTTTGACCACTACGGCATTGGCCCCGGCTTTGACCGCCCAGGGTTCGGAGAGGATTTCCTCCGACAATCGGGCGTGTCGGCCATCCACGTCATGGGGCGCCGCGAGGACTGGTATCAGTACCCTGAGATGGCCGAGGCCATGGCCGCCGTGCGTCGGGCCACGGCGCAGGCTGATCGTGTTATGACCTATGGCACCAGCATGGGCGCCTATGCGGCGCTTCGCTTTGCTGACGCCGCCGGCGCCAATACAGCCTTGGCCATTTCGCCCCAGTATTCGATCGATCCCGCCAAGGTGCCGTTCGAGACACGCTGGCTGCAAGACAGCCACCGCATCCAATGGTTGCCCGAGATCGACGGCCTGTTGGTCTGCGGCTGCCGCCCCGTGATCGTGTTCGATCCGGCGGGCGAGGACGGCCCCCATATTCGCCGCATCGAGGCGGAGATCAACATCGTTCCGGTGGATATTCGCTACAGCAAGCATCCATCGACCACCTATCTGCTCGAGACCGGCCTGCTGAAGTCCCTGGTGTTCGACGTCCTGTCCGGCGCCTTCGACGCGGGCGCCTTCAAGAAGGAGGCGGGCGAACGCCGACGGCACAGCTCGACCTATCTTTCCCGGTTGGCGGAGTTGCAGCCGCCGCGACGCCACAAGACCGGCATGGCCTTGGCTCGACGGGCTTGCGAGATCGCGCCCAATGATCCGATCGCCCTAGGCGTTCTGGGACGATATTGCGGTGATGCTGGCGATCATGAGCAGGCGGTGGCCTTGCATGAGCGCGCCACGGAAGTCAGTCAGCGCGCAGCCAACTGCCTTGTGTCGCACGGCAACGCCCTCGTAGCGGCGGGGCGCCTGGAAGAAGCCCTGGCCCTTGCCGACGAAGTCATCGAACAATTGCCGGAACAGGCTCACCTGCGGGCTTGGCGCAGTCTGATTCTGTGGCAGCTTGGTTCGGTCGATCCGGCGATCAATGCGATCGAGGAGGCGATCGCGTTGGATCCGCATCAACCCCGCTATCTCCACACGCTTGAACGCTATCGCGAGAGGGATGAACGGACAGGCGGCGACGGGGCTTTCGGGCGCTTGTTGCGCTTCGTCCGTCGCAGCGCCCGGACAACGCGTGCCAGCGGGCCGGCCCGGTTGCTGCGCAGCGCCCGCTAGGGTTTCTGGGGAAGCCGCCGCGCCGCGACAAGGTCGCAGTTCTCCAACGACGCCAGCGTGTCGATCGGCATCTCCGTCAGGCGGGAATCGCCTCCGATACGCCAGAACTTGAAGCCCATGCCGTCCATCCAGGCGACGAAGTCGGGCACCGAGGTCCGTGATCCCATCTGGATCACGCTCCACTCCAGGACAATGATGATGTCGGGGTTGGCGCGCAGGGCCGCCTCGGCGCCGCGCAGGATGAAGGGCTCCGAGCCTTCGGCGTCGATGCGGATCAGGTCCACGCGCCCGACGTCCTGATCGTCGATGCGCACGGCCTCGACCTTCAGGGTTTCGCCGTCTTCGTAGGGATTGCCTTCCCAGAGGGTGACAAAGCCGCCGCCGGAGTTCCTGCGGGACACCACAAAATCGATGTGGCCCGGCTGATCCAGGGCGGCCTTGGGGATGATCCGGCTGCGGGGCGCATAGCCGTTCAGCAGCACCGACCTTTGCACCAGTCCGGCCAATCGCGGATTACCCTCGAAGGCGGTGACGAAGCCTTCTGCTCCGACGGCGCCGGCCATGGTCGTCGTGTAGTAGCCGACGTTGGCTCCCACTTCGACGATCCTGAAACCGGGGCGGATAAGCGCCAGCAAGGCCCGATGGATATGAGCCTCCCACGCGCCGTTGGCGATGATGTTGGCGCTGACGTGCTCGTCCAGCGGGTCCACGTAGAGCATATGGCCGCAGTTGAGCCGCACCATCGCCAGATCGGGCGCGAGATAGAAGTAGCGCTCAGCCTTGCCGCTGCAATTGCAAACGGGCGCCGGCGCGGTCCCCAGCAGACGTCGACGTGCGCGCGCCAGGCGCTTTCTCATGGTCGTCACGATCAGGCCTCGCCGCGTTGAACAATGATGCCGACCGAGGTGGTCGGGTGCCCCCACAGCGACATCCTCAGATGCGGTTGGTCGCGATAGGGCATGACGTCGACGTACTGCTCGACCAGCCCATTGCCCATGGAGAAGTCGAACGGGGCCGCGCGGTGGCCCTTGGCCTGAAGGCGCGCCGCCAGTTCTTCCAGATCCCGACGTCGGAACAGGACGGTGTCCTGATGGTCGATGGTCTCGGTGTTGGAGCCGTAGTTGTATTCGGAGGTGTGCACGGCCCAGCCGCCGGGCTTGAGGCAGTCGATGGAACGTTCGACGAAGGCGAGGCCCTTTTCGATGGAGCCCAGGTGTTCGAAGGCGCAGGCCGACCAGCAGAAATCATAGCCCGTCAGATCGTCCGGCACGTGGTTCATGTCGCAGGTGCGGAACTCGACATTGGCCTCGAAAAGATCGTCGGGACAGACCACCGGCTTGCGCAGCGCCGCCTTGCCCTCGGCGTGTTCGTTGGTGAGGATCCAGCCCATTTCCTCAGCGCGCTCGACCGCCATGTCGGTCGCCGTGATCCGACAGCCCTCGGAGGCGAAATAGGCGCTGAGCGGTTCCGACCCGACGCCGAAACCGAGCCCGCGCGCGCCGGGGCGTATTGCGCCGCGTTCCCACAGAGCCTGGCAGATGAAGACGAACTCCCACAGCTTGCGGTGATAGCGCAGACCTTCGTCCAGCCGCCGGCACCAATAGGAAAAGGCCGGGGTTTCGAAGCTGTCTTGCCGGCAGACCGTGCTGAAAGGAAAGACGTTCTGACCGGGCTGTCCCTCCAGGAGCGGCGGTTGGCCGTCCCAGGCGCGGCGTTCGGGCAGGGCCAGCACGCTGTAGAGCAGGCGGGTTTCACGGCGATGCTCCTCAAGCGCCTGGGTCAGGCGCGCCACCTGGGTTTCCAGCACTTCCAGCCGGGCGGGGGACTGGGCGAGTCGCTGACGAAAACGAGCCGAGCGTTTCGAGAAGGGATTGAACAAGGGAACCTCGATGGCGACTGCAGCAACTCGAGCGAGCGGGCGACTGAGCTTCTGTCCTAACCGGCCTGCTTTGGCCATCCCCCCGCCCGGCTCAGGGCGCTGAGGCGCGGCTTGTCGATCTGGTCGCCGATCCAGCGGGCGCTATCGATCAGTTTGTCGAGGTCGTAGCCGGTCGAGAAGCCGGCGCGTTCCAGCATATAGACCAGGTCCTCGGTGGCGATGTTTCCGGTGGCGCCGGGCGCAAACGGGCAGCCGCCGATGCCGCCGGCCGAGGCGTCCAGAATATCCACGCCCGCCTCGACCCCGGCATAGGCGTTGGCCAGGCCGGTGTTGCGGGTGTCGTGGAAGTGCAGGCGTAAGGTCGCATCAGGCGCGGCCTTGCGCGCGGCCTCGACCTTCCTGGTCACGCTCCACGGGTCGCCGACGCCGATGGTGTCGGCCAGGGCGATTTCCTCGACGCCCAGGGCGGCGATGCGGGTGACCAGATCGCCGACCTGTTCGACCGAGACCTCGCCGTCGAAGGGGCAGCCCCAGACGCAGGACAGGGTGGCCGACAGCTTCGGCGTCGCGCCCGGCGCGCCGGATGCATTGGCGCGGCCAGCCATGATGTCGGCCAGCATCTGCACCTGCTGGTCGACGTTCAGCCCCTGGTTCTTCAGGCCGAAGCCGTCGGTGGCGGACATGGCGACATTGACCTCGTCCACCGCCGTGCCGAGCGCCCGGTCATAGCCCTTGCCGTTCAGGACCAGACCGATGCGGCTGTGACCCGGTGCGGGGGGCAGGGCGGCCATGACCTCTTCGGCGCCGGCCATCTGGGGCACATACTTGGGATGGACGAAGCTGACGGCCTCGATGCGCTTGGCGCCCGCAGCTTCGAGGCGGCGCACGAAGTCGGCGCGGACGGCGGGGCTCAGCACCGCCTTTTCGTTCTGCAGGCCGTCGCGCGGCCCGACCTCGACGATCTGGATGAAGCGACCCATTAGCGGGCGCTCCGCTCGCCCGCGCCGGCAGGCGCATAGACGGTCAGGCGCACGTCGTCGCCCGAGGAATAGTTGTGGCCGCTGACCACGCCGACCGCGCGTCCGGCGGCGCCGAGGTCGGCCAGGGCGCGACGGAATTCTTCGTCGTCGTGAGCCTCGACGATGGCGGGGCGGCCCTCGGCCAGCGCACGCGCGGCGCCGGGACCGTCGGTCAGCTGGGTGTCGCGTCCGGTCAGGAAGACGAAGCTGGGCTCATGGAAGGTGGTGATGGCCACCGGGCCGGGATAGCGGCCCTGGGCGGGGCTCAACTCGGCCGACTCCATGGTCTTCACCAGACGTGGGGCGATGGACAGGGGGCGCAGCTGGCGGATGGTCCCGGCCAGACCGGCGTGGGCGATGACGCCGCACGCGATGGCGGCCAGAACCCCGGTGATCGCCGCACGGTTGAGCAGCAGGAAGCCGCCGACCGCCGCCGCCATGACGGCGAAGACGATGGTCACCGTGGCCCAGGTCTGGGCTGTCGAACGCCCGAACTCGGTCAGGCCATAGACGGTGATGGCGCAGATGACGACAGCGGCGAACAGACCCAGCAGGGCGCCGGAAATGCGCGAGACCTTGCCGATCGGCTGGGTCAAGGCGGCGGCGGCCAGCAGGGCGATCGCGCCGAAGGTGGGCAGAGTATAGTGCCACAGCTTGGTCGGGGCGATCTCGAACATCAGCCAGGCCGGGATCAGCCAGCAGACGGCGAAACGGATGGCCGGCTCGGCCCGACGATGCCAGCCGGTCGACAAGGCGGCGGGCAGCATCAGGGTGACGGGGAAGAGCAGCAGGGGCGACAGCAGGGCGTACATGCCGATGAAGCCGCCGTGGCTTTCGTGGGCGCCGGCCAGCTTGGGCGCCAGGTCGCCGCCGATGGCTTCACGCCAGAAACCGCCGTCGGTGGCGATGGTGATGGCGATGGCCCAGGGACCGACCAGCAGGGCCACCAGAGGCAGGCCCCAGCCCCAGCCCAGCTTGCCCAGCCACTTGATGTTTCGGTCCCAGACCGACAGGGCGATGATCGACAGGGCCACGACCAGCAGGCCGATCGGTCCCTTGATCAGGATCGACAGGCCGATGCCCAGCCAGAACAGCAGCTTGTGCCAGCGCACCGGCTTCTCGCCCGCCCGCGTCGCCATATAGATCCGCGCCAGCGCCGCCATCGACAGGGTGGTCAGGCCGCACAGCATGGCGTCGGTCTTGGCGATGCCCGCCTCGGACGACAGCAGGAAGGTGGCGCCAAGCATGGCGCCCGCCAAGAAGCCCGCGCGATTGCCGAACAGGGCCGCCCCCGCCCAGGCTGTGGCCCAGGCGGCCAGCATGGCCCCGAACAGCGACGGCAGGCGATAGGGCTGGATGGCGCGGTCCTCGACGTCCGAGGTCAGGCCGACGGCGACGGCCTGCATCCAGTAGATGCCGACCGGCTTCTTCCAGCGCGGTTCGTCCTGGAAGCGGATGTCGACGAAGTCGCCGCTTTCCAGCATCTGCGCCGTGGCCTGAGCAAAGCGGCTCTCGTCGCGATCCAGCGGCGGCAGCAGCATCAGGCTGGGCAGGCCGGCAAGCAGGGTCAGCAGGGCCGCCAGAACGGGGCCGCGCCAACCGGCGATGAGGTGATCCAGGTTCGGGCGGTTCATGGCGCTGTCGTATCACGCCGACGGCGCCCCCCGGAAGCTTCAGCTTGTAACCTCTTCGCGCGGCCCGGTTTTCCTCAGACCCGGCGATGCGCTACAGAGCGACAAATGACCGACAGCCCTGCTTCCATTCCTGACATCTCCGTCGTCGTGCCGGTGCATGACGAATCCGGCGCCGCCGTGCCTCTGGCGCGCGAGATCGCCGAGGCCTTCGCCGGTCGGTCCTATGAAATGATCTTCGTCAACGACGCCAGCCGGGATTCGACCCTGGCCGAGCTTCAGGCGGCGATGGCGGAACTGCCGGCTCTGCGGGTGCTGTCTCACGCCACCAACGCCGGCCAGAGCCGCGCGGTGCGCACCGGCGTCCTGGCGGCGCGGGCGCCCATCGTGGTCACCCTGGACGGCGACGGTCAGAACCCGCCCGCCGATGCGCCGCGCTTGGCTGACGCCCTGATCGCCGCCCCAGCCAATGTGGCCCTGGTCGGCGGCGTCCGCGCCAAGCGTCAGGACAGCAACGCCAAGCGTCAGGCCTCCTTGTGGGCAAACCGCATCCGCAAGAAGCTGCTGTCCGACGACGCCGACGACACTGGCTGCGGGCTCAAGGCCTTCCGTCGCGACGTCTTCCTGCGGCTGCCCTACTTCGATCATATCCACCGCTACCTGCCGGCGCTGACCATCCGCGAAGGCTATGAGAACCGCTACCTCGACGTCGATCACCGTCACCGCGAGACGGGCCGGTCGAAATACACCAACTGGGGCCGGTTGCGGGCCTCCTTCTCGGACCTGCTGGGTGTGATGTGGTTGAAGTCGCGCTCGCGCCGGCCGGGCCCGATCAGCGAGTTCTGACCCCGACATTCTGGCCTTTAGGGCCATATGGCCGTGCGCCGGAAACAGGGTTAAGCAGGGTGATCTGGAGGGGCCGCCCATGCTGATCGCCATACCGCTGCTGATCGTGCCGGTCGTGATCTATAATCTGGTGATCCTGCTCGGCGGAGCGGGCGCTGATCCGCTGCTGGGACCGACGGCGGTGCTGGGCGAGGTCCTGTTCCGCGTGCCCATGACCTCGGGCGCGGTCTGGAGCGTCAGCATCGGCGACCTGATCCTCTTCCTGTCGCTGATCCTGCTGTTCGTGGAGCTGCTGAAATCGACCTCCAGCCAGCGGGTCGCCATCGTCAATCACGCCCTGTCGATGGCGCTGTTCGTGGTCTGCCTGGTCGAGTTCCTGCTGTTGCCGGGGTTCGCCGGATCGGTCTTCTTCCTGATCCTGACCATGGTGCTGCTGGATGTGCTGGCGGGCTTCATCGTCACCATCATCGCCTCGCGGCGTGATTTCGACCTGAACCCGCGCTGAGGTCAGGCCAGCGGGGCGCGTTCCATGCGGTAGGCCGGTCCGCCGTCGACGGCTCTATAGGCATCCAAGGTTTCGCGGCGCAGGCGGACCAGCACGACGCCGTCGGCGGCGCGAAACTCCAGGCCGTCTGCCGTCAGGCGCCAACTGCTCGCCTTGCTCAGATCCGGCAGGCGGCACTCTTCCAGCATCACCTCATAGCCCCCGTCCGAGGCCTTGAGATTGAGCGCCAGAAGGCAGGACCGAGCCTCGTCCGCCGCCGAAATGCGCCACAGGCCCACGGCGTCCTGAGGCGTGACGGAAGCGGAGGCGGGAGCGGCAGGGGTCACGGACGGCGCCTCTGAACGGCAGGCTGCAGCGGAGGCGGCCCAGACAAGGATCGGAACGGCGAGAAAGGAGAGGCGGCGCATGGGTCTGTCCGTGACGGGGCCTCTCGGCGATCCGGTCGTTGGCGGTCAGTCTATCCCGACAGCAACCGACACGATAGGTTGTCTGCTTTCGCCCACGGGTTTCTGCTTCGGGCCTTTTGGAAAGCTGCGTGTTCAAAAGCCTATTGCCTGATGGACCGGGGACCCAGCCTCTGGCTGACGCCTTTCGAGCGTGCCGGACCCACTTCCTGTGGGCGGCAGGCTTCAGCGCCCTGGTCAATCTGCTCTACCTGACGCCGACCCTTTACATGATGCAGGTCTATGACCGGGTCGTGCCGACCGGCGGGCTGACGACCCTGGCCTTCCTGACGGTGATCGCCGTCCTGGCCCTGGCGGCGCTGTCGGGGCTGGACTGGATACGGGGGCGGCTGCTGTTGCGCGCCGGTTTGCGTCTGGACCGCCTGTTGTCGGCGCGTATCCTGGCGCGGATCACCGACAAGCAAGGGCCGGCGCCCGGCGCCCAGGTCTTGCGTGAGTTCGACAATGTCCGTTCCGCCGTGGCGGGGCAGGGCGCGCTGGCCCTGTTCGATGCTCCGTGGACGCCGATCTATCTGCTGTGCTGTTTTTTGCTGCACCCGGCCATCGGCGTGCTGACCCTGGTTGGCGGGGCGGTTCTGGTGGCCTTGGCTGTCGCCAATGAGCGTGACAGCCGCGCGCGCTTAAGCAGTTCCATCAAGGCGGCCAACGCCGCCTACGCGGCTCAGGAGGCCATCGCTGGTCAGGCGGAGGTCGTGCGCGCCCTGGGCATGCGCGAAGCCAGCATCGCCCGGCAGGTCGGCCAGCGTCGCGAAGCTGTGTCCAGCCAGGCAGACGCCCAACTGACCGGCGGACGATACAGCGGCGCCATCAAGTTCGTGCGCCTGACGCTGCAGTCTCTGGCGCTCGGCGTGGCGGCCCTGCTGGCCGTGCGGGGCCAGTTGTCGCCAGGGGCCATCATCGCCTCCTCCGTCCTTCTCAGCCGGGCCGTTGCGCCGGTCGAGCTGCTGGTCGGCGCCTGGCCGGGTCTGGTCCAGGCCCGCACCAGCTGGCGTGCGCTGGTGGATCTTTTCTCTTCGACGGCGGCCCAGGACGCCGAGCGGACGGCGCTGCCCAAGCCAATTGGCCGTGTGACCTTGGAGGGCGTGTCCCAGCGCTACGCCGATACGGAGGCGCCGCAACTTCGGCAGGTGTCGCTGGTCTTGACGCCCGGCGAAGTGCTGGGCGTCATCGGGGCCAGCGGTTCGGGCAAGACCACTCTGGCGCGCATTCTGGCGGGGGGCATGAAGCCGACCGCGGGGGTCATCCGCCTTGACGGCGCCGCCTATGAGGCGCGGCCCGGCGACGACCTGGCGCGGCATATCGGCTACCTGCCCCAGACGCCCAGCCTCTTCGCCGGGACGGTGAAGGACAACATCGCCCGCTTCGCCTCGACGCTGGAGCAGGATCCGGCGCAAGTGGATCGCGACGCCGTCGCCGCAGCCCAGGCGGCGGGCGCGCATGACATGATCCTGCGGCTGCCCAAGGGCTATGACACCCTGCTGGGGCCCTTCGGCGCCGGTCTGTCGGCGGGACAGGCCCAGCGCGTCGCCCTGGCGCGGGCCATGTTCCGCGACCCGGTCCTGCTGGTGCTGGACGAACCCAATTCCAACCTGGATCAAGAGGGGGAGATCGCCCTCCTGGCCGCCGTCAAAAGCGCGGCGGCGCGCGGGGCTGCCGTGGTGGTGGTGGCCCATCGGGCCGGGGTTCTGGCTCAGGTCGATCGGCTCTTGGTGCTGGCTGACGGCTCCGTTCAGCTTGAAGGCCCGCGTGAGACCGTGCTGGAACGCTTGCGTCACGCAAGCTCCAATCGGAGCACGGCAGCATGACCGCCGCGCCATCGTCACAGGTCGCCGTCAGCGACGCGCCGGGCCGCGACATCCGCCTGGGCGCGGCGATATTCGTCGCCTTCTTCGTCGTCTTTCTGGGTTGGGCCGCCTTTGCGCGACTGGACGCGGGCGCCTACGCCCAGGGCGAGGTCGCCGTGTCAGGCAACCGTCAGGCTGTTCAGCACCGTGAGGGCGGGACTGTTTCAGCGCTCAAGGTGTCCGAGGGCGATCATGTCGCGCGCGGTCAGGTCCTGGTCGAACTGGCGTCTGGCGAACTGATCGCCGCCGAGCGCGGACTGGCGGGGCAGGTCTACGCCCTCCTGGCGCAAAGAGCGCGCATGACAGCCGAGCGTGATCGGCTGGGCGCTGTTCCCATCCCGCTCGATCTGACCGGTCTGGCGCCCGAGGACCAGGCCTTGGCCGATGAAGCCATGCGCCTGCAACGACTGCAGTTCGCCGCTCGTCGTGTCGGGCGCGGCACAGAGACGGGGGTCCTGTCGCAACGTGGGCAGCAGTTGGAGCAGCAGATCGCAGGACTGGAGCGCCAGATCGCGTCCAACCTGGAACAGCGTCGTTTGATCGTCGAGGAACTGGACGGCGTGCGCTCTCTCGCGGCCCAGGGATACGCGCCCCTGACCCGCGTCCGGGCGTTGGAGCGCACGGCCGCTTCGCTGGAAGGCGAAGAGGGCTCGCTACGCGCCCAGGTCGCCCGCGCCCGCGAAGCCATAGGCGAGACCCGGTTGGAGATGTCCGGTGTGACGACCAAGCTGAACGAGGACGTCGCCGAGCAGTTGAAGCAGGTCGAGGTGCAGTTGAACGAGTTGCGCCCCCGTCTGGCCGAGGCCCGGGCGCAGATCGCCCGCAACCAGGTCCGGGCGCCTTCCACCGGTCAGGTGGTCGGCCTCAGCGTCTTTACCGTCGGCGGCGTGATCCAGCCCGGTCAGATCCTGATGGAGATCGTGCCGGACGACGCGTCTCAGGTGATCGTCGCCTCGGTTAGCCCAGGCGACATCGACAATCTGCGTCCCGGCCTGATGACCGAGGTGAAATTCCCCGGCCTGCGCGACCGCAATCCACCCATTGTTCACGGCCGCGTCACACGCATATCCGCCGACCGCCTGACCTCCGAGACGCCGTCAGGAGCGCATCCCTTCTATCGGGTGGAGATCATCGTGCCGGCCGGCGAGATGAACCAGCTCGGGCCGTCCGCTGCCAACATCCGTCCAGGCATGCCGGTCGAGGTAGTGGTCGTCACGCGCAAGCGCACGGCCTTGCAGTATCTGTTCGAGCCTCTGGCCAGGAGCCTGTTCCGCGCGGGAAGCGAACGCTAGATCTCGCGTCTGCCGTACCTGACGGGCAAGCGCAGGCAACTGATCGACCGACGCCCAGAAATCTGCCGTGTGAGTTTTTGTGGTCCCTTAGCAAGACGGCGTGTATCTGCCTTCCTGCTCGGACGCGTCGGTTCTCCGGGCTGCGGTAAAGGGATGCCTGCTGACATGGATTTCCGAACTCTTCCGCCAGAGGGCAGGCGTATCCTTGTCCTGGCGAACTGCCAGACCGGCGGACTGACCTCCTGTCTGAGTCTTTTCCTGCCCAAGGACGTCGTCAGCGGTTTGCCCTGGGATGCCGGCAAGGGACAGGCCGAGGTCGCGGATGCGGCAGCCGAATCTGATGTCGTCGTCACCAACGCCCCGCCGGAGATTCTGGCGCGATTGGCCGATGAGCATGGCTTCGATGAAGCCAAGTGTCTGGTCGTGCCCAGCCTCTTCTTCCCCGGTTTCCACCCGGACCTGACCAACGCCTTCAGCGGCGGAAAACTGGTCAGCGGGATTTTCGGAGCGCCGTATCAATCCGCAATCGGGGTATGGTGCTGGAAGCAGGGGCTGGACCTCGAGCAGACGCGCAGGCTGTTCACCGTGGAAACGATGGCCGCCCTGGGCTTTGACCGTTCATGGAACGCTGCCGTCGCGCAGATGCGCGCGCATTTCCAAGGCAGTCCGGTCGCATTCGCCGATTTCTTCCTGCCGCTTCAGGCCTCGGGCCGGCCCTTCATGCATACCTTCAACCACCCCAATATTTCGGCGATCGCACAGCTCG
The DNA here is from genome assembly GCF_032055285.1 of Brevundimonas sp. GTDB lineage: Bacteria > Pseudomonadota > Alphaproteobacteria > Caulobacterales > Caulobacteraceae > Brevundimonas. The sequence goes on along the minus strand of NZ_DAMBRE010000003.1, from coordinate 244,620 downwards.
CCCGCGGCGTCGCGCGGCTGCTGGGGGCGGAAGAAGCGAACCTGAGGCAAGCTGTCGAGACCGTCGTGCCGGACGCCCTGGGAATGGGCGCGATCTGGCCCATCTATCCGGGCGTCGCCGAGTCGCTCGCCCTGCCGCCCAGCCTGTCGTGGAAGTTCGGAAACGCCTTCTACGATCTGGATGGCTACCTGAATGAGCAGTTCCGAGCACTGGACGCTGTCGGCGCCCATGTAGATTGCCACATGACCGATGCCCCTGGTTTTGATGCCGTAATGCGAGTGGCGGCCACGCGATGACGAATCCCTACAGCTCTTTGCCTGACTACTGTTTCTGGAGCCGGGGCATCACCTGGGTGCATCCTGCCCAGATCGATCCCATGTCCAATGCTCCCTTCCTGATTGCGCCGTCGGACAAGGTGGCGACCATGGGAAGTTGCTTCGCCCAGCATATTTCGCGTCGCCTTCAGGCGGCCGGCTTCAACTATTTCGTGCCGGAAACCGCGCCCGAGGGCATGTCGGCGACTGAGGCGAAGAAGGCCAACTACGGCGTTTTTTCCGCGCGTTATGGAAACCTGTACACCGTCAAACAGGCGGTGCAGCTATTCGACCGCGCCTTCGGGATCTCGACTTTCGACGAGGTCTGGGAAAAGGCGGATCATTGGGTGGACCCCTTCCGCCCGCAGATCGAACCTGAGGGCTTTGCGGATCGCGAAAGCCTCGAGAGCTCTCGCCAGGCGCATCTCGCAGCTGTGCGCCGTGTGTTTGAAGAAGCGGACGTCATGGTCTTCACCCTGGGCCTGACAGAAGCCTGGCGCTCGAAGGAAAGCGGTGCGGTCTATCCGACGGCGCCGGGGGTGACTGGCGGGGCGTTCGATCCGAGCCTGTTCGAGCCTGTGAACTTCAAGGTTCAGGAGGTCATCGCCGACCTTGACCAATTCATCGCCAAGGCGCGTTCGGTCAATCCGGGCATGCGCGTGATCCTGACTGTGTCGCCTGTGCCGCTGAAGGCGACGTTTGAAGATCGCCACGTCCTGCAGTCGACGGTCTATAGCAAGTCAGTGCTCCGCGTGGCCGCGCAGCATGCTGCTGATACCCATGAGGGCGTGGCCTACTTCCCGTCCTTCGAGATCATCTCGGGCCCAGGGAGCGCCGGTCGATATTATGCGCCCGACCTGCGCGAGGTCCGCGATGTCGGTGTGGCCCATGTGATGCGCATTTTCGAACAGCACTTCATTCGGGGGGAAGGCGCCGCCAGCGTCGCGCCGATCGTCATCGCCAGCCAACGTTCCGACGGGGACATCGTCTGTGATGAAGATGTGATCGAGGCGGCTCTGCAGGTCAGCAAGATCGAGGTCAAGCATGGCAAGGCGCAGAGCACCGACGAGCCGGTGATGGCGCTTTCAGAGCGTGAAGTGCGTGCGGGCTATCAACTGTTCCTTGGGCGGGAGCCGGAGTCCGAGGATGCCATCGATGCTCACCGCAGGCAGAAGGACCGACGATCCCTCGTCTCGACCTTGATCCAGTCTGAGGAGTTCCAAACCCGGGTCGGCCCCGAAGAGGCCGCGCGTCTACGTCGGCTCATCGAATGGTCGTTCTGACGGCTGCCTAGCTGAAGGCGACGAAGACCAGGGCGACCACGGTCACGTCGAACAGGCGGGCGGCGAGGTTGAGGGCGGCCATGGGGGAAACTCCGGTCGAAGACGCCGGAGCCGTCGCAAGGGCCGTGCCAGCGGCCGAAGGGACCTAGATTTCGGTCTGGGTCGCCTTGCCGACGCGGGGGCGACGGTCGCGTTTGCCCGAGTATTCCGCACCCAGATAGGTGGAGCGGGCCGCGTCCAGCACCGGCGGTCCGCCCTTCAGGCCGCGTTTCTGGCCTGTCTGTCCGATCACCTGGGCGGCGAACAGGGCCGGAGGGGCGGTTGGCGACACGGCAGGCTTTGCCGGGGAGGCGGCATGATCGACCCGCTCGCCGGCCGGGATGACGGCGCGCGACGTCGTTTCGGCCTCGGCGGCGGCGCGCCGGTCACGGCCGCGCCGGTCGCCTTCGCGGCGCTCGTGCACCGTGTGGCCCTCGATCGGGCCGACCGGGCGCACGCCGTCAGTCATTTGCCGGCGCCGGCCAGGCGCTCGATCTGGGCCCGCATCTCGTCCATCTGACGGCGCATCTCGTCCAGGGCGGGGTCTGCCTTGGGCGCGGACGCGGGCGCGGGTTCCGGTGCGGACGCCTTCTCCGCCTCGGCCTCAGGACGGCCATAGGCGGCCATGCCGGGGAACATCTTCATGGCGCGCTCGAACATGGCCATGTTCTGGCGCACGGCCTCTTCCATCAGTCCGCCGCCCGGCGTGTTGGCGAAGGCGCGGCTGAACTGGCTGCGCAGTTGCTCCTGTTGGCGGGTGAAGCTGTCCAGCGACATCTCCAGATAGGACGGCAGGACCGACTGCATGGAATTGCCGTAGAAGCCGATCAGCTGGCGCAGGAACTGCACGGGCAGCAGGGCCTCGCCGCGGCTCTCTTCCTCGAAGATGATCTGCGTCAGGATCTGACGCGTCAGCTCGTCATTGGTCTTGGCGTCATAGACGACGAACTCGACCCCCTCGCGCACCATCTGCGCCAGGTCTTCCAGCGTCACATAGGCGCTGGTGGCGGTGTTGTAGAGCCGCCGGTTCGCATACTTCTTGATGACGACGACGCCGTCACGGGTTTTTCCGCCCTCGGATTTCTTGTCGTTCACGCTTGTTCTCGCGTTGTTGCAACGCCGCACTATCACGCGTTGCGCGCGCGAAGACTAGAGGGCGCCGTCAGGTCAGGCCGCGCCGGGCGCCAGGACCACCCCGATCAGGATGGCGGCCCAGTGCACGCCGGCGCCGGCGACGACGAAGCCGTGCCAGATGGCGCGGCGGAATTTCACCGTCCGGCTGATGAAGACGAAGACGCCCGAGGTGTAGATCACCCCCCCTGCGACCAGGAGCCCCAGAGCCAGAGGATGGACCGTCTCGATCATCGGCTTCAGCGCGAAGATCGCCACCCAGCCGAACAGGACATAGACCGCGCTCCAGAAGGCGTCGGAGAGGCGCGGGGCGAACATCTTCACCGCCACGCCCGACAGGGCGATGGTCCAGACGGCGATGGTGAAGCCGATCGACCAGGCGCCCTCGAACCTCTGGGTGGTGAAGGGGGTGTAGCTGCCGGCGATCATCAGGAAGATGGCCGCCTCGTCCAGGCGTCGCAGCACAGGCCGGGCGGCGCAGGGATGGGTCTGGTTGTAGATGGTCGAGGCCGTCAGCATGGCCAGCAGGCAGACGGCGTAGATGGCGGTGGCCACGACCGCGCTGATGCCGCTGTAGAGCCCGGCCAGGACCGCCAGGATGACGCCGCCGACCGCCGCCAGACCCAGGCCCACGATATGAACCCACAGATCGGCCAGACGCTCGGCGCGCGACTGATAATGCTCGATCATGTCGAGGTCGTCGGGCGTCCACACCCGTCTCGCCAAGGATTTCAGCCGCACCAGCATCACTCCTGAAAGCGTTCGCCGCGGGGATCGTTCCCGTCAGAATGCGCCCGGATGATGACGAAGTGCTGAACTTCGCACTTGCGAGACGTGACGCGGAGTGTGCAATGCGGCACAACCTCGATCAGAATTTCTCCCCGGAGTGAATATCATGACTGACGTAGTGATCGTTTCCGCCGCCCGGACCCCGGTCGGCTCCTTCCTCGGCGCCCTGTCCAGCCTGCCCGCTTCCAAGCTGGGCGAGGTCGCCATCAAGGCGGCGCTGGAACGCGCGGGCGTGGCCCCCGCCGACGTCGAGGAAGTCATTCTGGGGCAGGTCCTGCAGGCCGGCGCGGGGCAAGGTCCGGCGCGTCAGGCGTCGATCGGCGCGGGCCTGCCCAACGAGACCCCGGCCTGGAGCCTGAACCAGCTGTGCGGCTCGGGCCTGCGCGCTGTGGCTTTGGCCTATCAGCAGATCCGCGAGGGTGATGCGAAGATCGTCGTCGCCGGCGGTCAGGAAAGCATGAGCCAGTCGCCCCACACCGCCCAGCTGCGCAACGGCCAGAAGATGGGCGAGCTGGGCTTCAAGGACAGCATGCTGCAGGACGGCCTGATCGACGCCTTCCACGGCTATCACATGGGCCAGACGGCCGAGAACATCGCCAACAAGTGGTCGATCGACCGCGCCGCCCAGGACGCCTTCGCCGTCGCCTCGCAGAACAAGGCCGAGGCCGCCCAGAAGGCCGGCAAGTTCGTCGACGAAATCGCTCCGGTCACGATCGCCACCCGCAAGGGCGACGTGGTCGTGGATCAGGACGAATACATCCGCCAAGGCGCCACCATCGAGGCGATGGAGAAGCTGAAGCCGGCCTTCGTTAAGGACGGCTCGGTGACCGCCGCCAACGCCTCGGGCATCAACGACGGCGCCGCCGCCCTGGTGTTGATGTCGGCCGATGAAGCCAAGGCGCGGGGCCTGGAGCCCCTGGCCCGCATCGCGTCGTGGGCTACGGCGGGCGTCGATCCGTCGATCATGGGCACCGGCCCGATCCCGGCCTCGAAGAAGGCGCTGGAGAAGGCGGGCTGGACCGTCGCTGACCTGGACCTGATCGAGTCCAACGAAGCCTTCGCCGCCCAGTCGCTGTGCGTGGTCAAGGAACTGGGTCTGGATACGGCCAAGGTGAACGTCAACGGCGGCGCCATCGCCATCGGCCACCCGGTCGGGGCCTCGGGCGCCCGCGTCCTGACCACCCTGCTGCACGAGATGAAGCGCTCGGGCGCGAAGAAGGGTCTGGCGACCCTGTGCATCGGCGGCGGCATGGGCGTGGCCATGTGCGTCGAGCGCTAAGTCTTCAGACGGCAGGCTGATACGAAAAAGGCCGGTGGAGCGATCCACCGGCCTTTTGTCCGTTCGGAGCGGCGCTCCGGATCAGTCGCGCAGCAGTTCATTGACCCCGGTCTTGGCGCGGGTCTGGGCGTCGACGCGCTTGACGATGACGGCGCAATACAGCGACGGGCCGCCGTTCGGGTCGGGCAGGGCGCCCGGCACGACGACCGAATAGGCCGGAACCTCGCCGCGGAAGATCTCGCCGGTGGCGCGGTCGACGATCTTGGTCGAGCCCGACAGATAGACGCCCATGGCCAGGACCGCGCCTTCACGGACGATGACGCCCTCGGCCACCTCGGCGCGGGCGCCGATGAAGCAGCCGTCCTCGATGATGGTCGGATTGGCCTGCAGCGGCTCCAGCACGCCGCCGATGCCGGCGCCGCCCGACAGGTGGACGTTCTTGCCGATCTGAGCGCAGGAGCCGACCGTGGCCCAGGCATCGACCATCGAGCCCTCATCAACGAAGGCGCCGATGTTCACGAAGGACGGCATCAGCACGACGTTCTTGGCGATGTGCGCGCCGCGGCGGACGATGGCGCCCGGCACCGAGCGGAAGCCGGCGGCCTGATAGTCGGCGGCGCTCCAGTCGCCGAACTTGTTGGGCACCTTGTCCCAGAAGGGGCCGACGGCGACGGGGTGGTCGGCCGACAGCGGCAGGGTGGGCGCGTGGCCCGCGCGCATGATGACGTTGTCGTTCAGGCGGAAGGACAGCAGCACGGCCTTCTTCAGCCACTGGTGCGTGGTCCAGACGCCGTCCTCGTCGCGCGTGGCGACGCGGGCCTGACCGGCGTCGAGCAGGGCCAGGGCGGTGTCGACGGCGTCGCGCACCTCGCCGCGCGTGGCGGCCGAGACCTCGGCGCGGGCCTCCCAGGCGGCTTCGATCACGGATTCCAGATGGGTCAGGTCGGTCATTGCGGATCTCCGTCCAGCATGGCGGTGGTCAGGAAGGGGCCGACGCTGACGGCCCGGTGTTGGATGTGCTCACCTTCAGCGATGAAGGCCTTGGGACCGACCAGAACCGTGGTCATGCCGATGGCGTGCGCCGGCTCCAGGTTCTTGGGCGTGTCCTCGAAGAAGCAGGCGGTGGTCGGATCGACGCCGAAGCGGGCGAGCATCTTGTCGAAGGTGCGTGGGTCCGGTTTGGGGATCAGGTCGGCGTCCTCCAGGGCGAAGACCCCGTCGAAGAAGCGCGTCAGCTCCAGCTTTTCCATCACCCGGCGGGCGTGGCCGATCGAGCCGTTGGTGAAGATCAGGCGCGGGCCGCTCAGACGCTCCAGCGCGGCGTGCAGGCCAGGATCCGGCGTCAGCACGTCCAGCGGCACGTCGTGGACCTCGGCCAGGAAGTCGTGCGGGTCGATCTGATAATGCATCATCAACCCGGCCAGCGAGGTGCCGTAGTCGTGCAGATAGCCGCGCTGCACCGCCAGGGCCTCGGCTGATTCAAGACCCGAGGTACGCACGACATAGGCGTTGATGCGCTGCTCGACCTGTTTGAGGAACAGGCTTTCTGGCGGGTAGAGGGTGTTGTCGAGGTCGAACACCCAGGACCGGACGTGGCGCAGGTCGGCGCCGATCTCGGTGCTCGCCGCCAGCGGCGAAATGGTCACTTCGCCTTCACCAGGGTGCCGGCGCCGAACTCGGTGAACAGCTCGACCAGCATGGCGTGGGGGCGACGCCCGTCCAGGATGACCACGGCCTCGACGCCCGCGCGGACGGCGGCCATGGCCGTCTCCAGCTTGGGGATCATGCCGCCGTTGGCGACACCGGTGTCGATCAGGCCCTGGGCCTCTTCCAGGTTCATCTGGCGGATGATCTCGCCGTCCGCGCCTTTCACGCCCGCCACGTCGGTCAGCAGCAGCATCCGCTTGGCGCCCAGCGACCCGGCGACGGCGCCGGCCACCGTGTCGGCGTTGACGTTATAGGTCATGCCGTCCTCGGCGACCCCAATGGGGGCGATGACCGGCACCCAGTCCTCGGTCTCCGAGGCGATCAGGCCCTTGATCAGCTTGGGATCGACCTTGGTCGGTTCGCCGACGAAGCCCAGATCGACCTCGTGCTCGATCATGCTGTCGGGGTCGCGCTTGGTGCGCTTGGTCTTTTCGACCGTCAGCAGGCCGGCGTCCTTGCCCGACAGGCCGACGCCGCGCACGTCGGCTTCCTTGCCGGCGACGGTGATCCAGTGGGCGATCTCCTTATTGACCGCACCCGACAGGACCATCTCGGCCACCTGCATGGTGTCCTTGTCCGTCACGCGCAGGCCGTCGACGAAGGCCGACTTCACGCCCGCCTTGTCCAGCATGGCGCTGATCTGCGGCCCGCCGCCGTGGACCACCACGGGGTTCACGCCCATCAGTTTCAACAGCACCACGTCGGCGGCGAACTGCTTGGCCACGGCGCTCTCGCCCATGGCGTGGCCGCCGTATTTGATGACCACGGTCTCGCGATCATAAACCTGGATATAGGGCAGGGCCTCGGCGAGCGTCTTCGCCGTCTCCCAGCTGCGTTCCTCGGATTGCCGTTCGGTCTCTTGCATGATGGCCGCTCGATAGCGTCGAAGGCCGCGCGAGTCACGATGAAACCGGGGCGGCGACCGGGCGTTCGCCTCTCATGAGCCCGTCCATAGACCCCATGGAGATCGACGACCGCGACATGGGGCCGGGCGATCCCGTCGATCCGGCGTCGCTGCAGCATCCCGACGCGACCCTGTGTCCTGAATGTCAGGGCACAGGCGCGCTGGTTTCAGGCGAGACCTGCCCCGTGTGCGAGGGGACCGGCAAGGCGGTCGGTCGCACGGGCGGCGGCTGAGGCTTGGCGGGCCTCAGCAGGGCGCATCCTGGAAGAGGTCGCAAGCCTGATCAAACGCCTGGCGGATGTCGTCCAGCGCGCGCTGCAGATCGGGGTGGTCGCCGTCGCGGGCGGTCAGCAGCAGAAGCTGGTGCGCGCGTCGGACCTGATCAGGAACCCGTTCATCGGCGTTCTGACGTTTCAGCTCGGCGGACAGGAAGTCATCCACGCGGGCCTCGGCCTGGGGGCTGCGATCAAAGGCGACGCCGAGATCACGGCTCATCCGGTCGACCTGCCGGCGCCAGTCGGCGATGAAGTCGGACCAGGCCAGGACGCGGCGCGGCAGGGTGCGGCTGGCGCGCTCGGCGTCGGAGACGTGGCGCAGCCACAGCCGCAGGGCGTGGCTGCGCGACATGGCGTTGCGGGTCATCAGCGAGGCGGCCACCTCGGCCGGGGGCCTCACTGGACTGACGACGACGACGCGATAGCCGCTGTCCTCCAGTACGCCGCGCCAGAAGCCGAACAGACGGCAGATGCGCGGATCCTTGAGCACGATCAGGTCGGCGTCGCCGAACTCGGCCGCCAGCTTGTCCGCGGCCTCGGCGCGGAAGCCGGCCAGGGCCTCGCCGACGCTCGCCAGGTCGAAGCGCCGCCAGTCGTGCCAGGTCGAACCGCCCGCCGCCAGCAGGCGGTCGTTGAGACCGGCCAGGACCTCGCTCTCCCAAAAGCCCTTGGGGTTGTCCTCGGCGGGTTGCATCAGGGTCTGCGGCGCGGTGGCGCCCAGCAGGGCGAGCGCGCCCGCCACTGACGAGGTGCCGCTGCGATGCATCCCCAGAACCACCAGGGCCGTCTTGCCGCTCATTCGATTGACCCTGTCTGCGCCCCGGCGATGCGGCCGGCCCCGCGCTTGTTAGTCGCTGTCGGCGTCAGGCGGCAAGGAACCAGTCATTGTGCTGACCATGATCGAGCAGTCCCAGGTCCGGGTGCGGGCCGTTGATCGTCAGCGTCAGATCCATCTGTTCGAACAGGGGTTGCGTCAGCGGCTGGAAATCATAGGCCTCATCGGACGCCAGGGCCGGTTGAACCAGCGGCGTTTCCACAAGGGCGGGCAGGACGAAAGCGTCGCGATGGCCCCAGTCGTCGCTCTGAGCGGCGAAATGGTCGTCGGCGAGCGGCAGGGTTTGCGGCGCGCCGGCGTCTGCCGATGCTTCGGCGGCGGGGGTCCTGTAGAGGCCGTTCTCGAGCGTGCGGACCTGATTTTCCCAAGTCGATTGGTAGGACGCGCGGTGTTCCGCGGATTCCGAGAGAATGACCGTCAGTTCGGCGCGCGTCATGCCCCGTTCGAGTGCGGAGACGTAGACGTCGAGGCCCTGCGGATCGGCCTCGCGATCCAGAACGAACCGATACAGTTGCTTGACGAAGTCGCCGTTGGACAGATTGCCGTAGCGTGTCTGGAATTCAACCGACTGGACCATGGAGTCCGCAAGCTGCTGGAGGGTGTACCCACGATCCAGGAGGCCGCGATACGCCTCCAGACCGCCCAGATCAGGCACGCGGTCCAGAATGCTGTCATAGAGCCGAGCAACGGCCAGGGTGCCTTCGTCCTGGATCCATATGCCGCGACTTTCGATCTGATTCTTAATCAGATTCTTATGCTCGTCGGATTCGCTGAAGATGGTCAGAAGTTCAGCGCGAGACATGCCGTTGTTCAGAGCGGCGACGTTGTGAGCCAGCCCGCCGGCATCGGGCTCCCGATCAAGAGAGTACTGATACATTCGCCGGACAAAGGTCTCATTGTCCGTGCCGCCGTATCTGGCCTGGAACTCGGCGGAGGCTGAGAAGGCCTTGAGAATATCCGCGGCGGTGGTGCCGTTCGCCAGCATGTGGACGTAGGCGGCCAGTCCGCCCGGATCGGGCTCGCGATCGAAGGCTGCGTCGTAGAGGCGGTAGGCCGTGGCGAACAGGTCATCGGATACGAATGATCGTACTCCGTCGAGGAACTGGACTCTTTCGACATCGAAGACGTTGTGGCCACCATCACGTCCTCCGCCCGCAGTGCTACGGGTGACATAGGCATAGCCTTGGTACATTCCGCTGAACACAGCGGTGTCGATGCCATCGCCGCCTATGAGGTGATTGTCGCCTGATCCTCCGATGAGGATGTCGTTGCCGGGGCCTCCGTCAAGATAGTCATTGCCTTCCAAGCCAATGAGAAGATCATTGCCGTAGCCTCCCTTCAATATGTCGTCGAATCGGGTCCCGGTCAGGAAGTCGTTGCCGTCGGTGCCGGTGAGGTGGACGCCGCCAGCATCAGCAATGGAGATCGTCTGATCCTTGAAGGCCAGGAATTCGACGTTGTTGAGGAGGACGGAGCCCGTTGCGCCATCGACCCTGAGGCCATAGGGCGTCGCCGAGATCGTGAAGTCCCCTCTGTTGCCATTGAAGACAGCCGTGTCGATACCGTCGCCTCCGTCGATCTGATCGCTGCCGCCGCCGCCATCCAGGCGGTTGTTGGCGGCGTTGCCGATGATGACGTCGGCCCCGCTGCCGCCGATCGCATTTTCGATCACGGCGCCCATGGCGATGGAGACATTGCCGACCATGCCGCCGACGTTCGAGAAATGCCCCTGACGCAGATCGATGACTTGGACCTGGCTGTACTGTGAGAAGTCCAGGGTATCGACGCCGCCGGCGTCCCAGACGCTGAAGATGACGCCGATGCTGGAATTGTTGGCCGTGAACCAGGGCTGGCCGGTGTTGGAGTTGAACCCATAGACGGTGTCGCCGGTCCGCGTGGTCATATTGGCGCCGTACAGGCGCTGGATCGCGGCGATGTCGTCAAGCAGCGGAGCCGAGGAATAGGCGCGGTAGAAGGAGGCGCCGGTATTGCTCTCGCTGAAGTAGCTCATCACCGTGTATTGGCGAGAATCTTCATAATAGGTGGCGTGCTGGTTATAGGTGATGGACTCGTCCTTGGTCGCGTTATAGGCGGCCGGGTGGCTGAGGCCGAGGGCGTGCCCTATCTCGTGGACCAGGGTGTGAGCGCCATATCCCAGCTGGATCGGCGAAGCGTTATAGCTGAGGCTGTTGTTGATCCAGACATCGCCGGAGACCGATCCCACCGCGCTGGAGCCGGGCATGTAGGCGAAGGCGGCCGCGCCGTTTTCGCCGCTGGAATAGTTGCTGAACAGCAGGGTGGCGTTGTCCGAATAGCCGTTTCCGTCATCGACGCGGACGAAGCGAATATTGGCCGCATCGGACCAAGACTGCAGCGCCAGAAGCGTGGCGGCGATCTGAACGGCGGAAAATTGGCTGAAGCCCGCAGTATCGCCGGGCATGGCGGCGGGTGCATTGCTGCGGAAGGCGAAGCTGACCGTGACGCCGGACCCCAGCGGCTGGCCTCCTAGCCAGGTGGCGCCCGTCCGCGTCAGTTGAATGGCGGCGTCGTTGGTCGACAGCGACGGCTTTCCGCCAGGGCCTGCGCCCTGACCGCGTTGGTCTGCGTTCAGGAAGTAGAGCCGATCGGCCGGATCGTCGGAGAGATTGGCCGAGCCAGCTTGATCAGTCTGAAACGGGGACATACGCACCTGCCGAAAATGAACGTTCAGCATCGTAAAGGTTGGCTCGTGCCTGGCAAGCGGCGCTTTAATTTACAGCGGCGAGCGTCGATCGTGACCTTATAGTATCAACAATATATGCGCCCGGCTGCGTCTCTAGGATCAAACTTGAGAGATGAGCGCGTGCTTTGTTGAGCGATTGTGGAATTGAGACATGTCCTCAGTTGTCGGCATGCTTTTGGTGTCCTTGTCGTCTTTGATGCTCGATTGAGGCGCGTGAGTGACTCCCACGAAGTTCGGGCCCGCCCTTTGCAACAGTCGCGGCACGGTCTAGCAGGGGGTATGGCTCTCTACCCTGTAATCATGTGTGGCGGTTCCGGCACGCGGCTGTGGCCCACGTCTCGACCCTCGCGGCCCAAACAGTTCATACCGCTCGCAGGCAATCGTTCTCTGTTTCAGGAAACAGCGATGCGGATCGCGCCTCTTCTTGGGGACGGGGTCTTGGTCGTCGTCGCAGGACTCCGCCACCGCGAACTGGTGCTCGAGCAGATCGAGCAACTGAACCTGCTGGATCGTTGCCAAATCCTGCTGGAGCCGGAAGCGCGCGATTCGGCGGCCGCCATGGCCGCCGCGGCGTGCTGGACCATGAACCGGGATCCCGAGGCCGTGAACATCTTCGTCGCCTCGGATCACCACATCCCTGATCGGGGGGCGTTTCAACGCGCGGTCGTCCAGGCGGCGGAAGCTGCACGTCTGGGACGCATTGTCACCTTGGGCGTCAAACCGACGTCTCCGTCGACCGCATACGGCTATATCTGCCCTGAGGGTGAAGGGTTGTCGGAAGTCCGGACCTTCCGGGAGAAGCCTGATCGCGAAAGCGCGCAGGAGTACATTCGCGACGGCTATCTGTGGAACAGCGGCAACTTCATCGTATCAGCAGCCACGCTTGTAGCGGAGTTGCAGGAAAGGGCGCCGGCCGTTGCGGACGCCGCCAGCCGAGCCTTGAGCGACATGCCGCAAGGGCATGTAGAAGTGCTGGGCGACGCCTTCCGCGATGCGCCCAAGATCTCGATCGACTACGCGGTCATGGAGAAGACGCAGCGCGCATCGGTGCTGGCGGTCGATTTCGCCTGGTCGGACCTGGGCGCCTGGGACGCGATCGCTGAGACCGGAGAAGGAGAGTTCGGCGCCCATATCTTCGAGGACTCCGAACGGTGCCTGGTCCGGGCGCCGGAGGGCGTGCTGGTGGGCGTGCTTGGCGTCAGTGATCTCGCCATCATCGCCGAAGACGACGCCATCTTGGTTTGCGATCTCAAGCGAGCGCAGGATGTCAAAGGGGTGGTCGAGCGGGTGCGCGTCGGCTTCCCTCAGTATCTCGATTTCAGCAAGCCGAAGCCGGAGACTCTGGAGGCGGGTGCTCGTCGGTTGGCGGATTGGTTGCGGCAGTCGGCTTTGCCGCTCTGGGCGACTATCGGACAGGATGAGGCCGGACGGTTTGCTGAATCCCTAAGCCTCGACGGGCGGGCCATGAAGGTCGCCAGGCGCGCGCGCGTCCAGGGCCGCCAGATCTGGACCTATGCCGAAGCGGGTCGCCTGGGGTGGGGGGGGCCATGGCGCCGGGCGACGGCCTTGGGCGTCCAGTGCCTGGAAGCTGAATATTTGCGACCAGACGGTCTGTGTCGAACTCTGCTCACGCCGACCGGCGCGCCTCTGGATGAAACCTTCATGGTTTACGATCAGGCGTTTGTCATGCTGGCCTTGCAGTCGGCTCGCCATGTGGTCGAGGATGGAAGCGGCCTGGAGCGGCAGGCCTTGCGCATTCGCGACACCCTTCTGTCGCAACGGCGGAGCCAGGGCGGCTGGAAGGAGAATGGGGAGCATCCCTTCCAGGCCAACGCCCATATGCATCTTCTCGAGGCCTGCCTGGCCTGGGAGGAAGGGGGAGGGGATGCGGTTTGGCGCGAGATGGCGGATCACATCGTCGAACTGGCTCATTCGCGTTTCATCAACGCCCAATCCGGCTGCCTTCTTGAGTTTTTCGACGAGCATTGGAACCCGGCGTCGGGTGACGACGGGCGGCTCGTCGAGCCAGGACATCAGTTTGAGTGGGCCTGGCTCCTGGCGCGTCATGCCCGGATGCGCGGTGACAATCGCTTGCTGGCTCCCGCGCGCCGACTGTACGAGTTCGGCGCCCGCGGCGTAAGCGACGCTCGGGTCGCGCTTGACGTCTTGAATGTCGAAGGTCGCCCGCGCGGCGACCGCGCACGGCTGTGGCCCCAAACGGAATGGCTGAAGGCTGCGCTGCTTCTTGCTGAAGTGTCCGATGACGGGGAGCGCCGACGCTACCTGAATGACGCCGCCGACGCCCTTCGCGCCCTGTGGCTTTACCTGACGCCGACTGGCGCGTGGCGAGACAAGCAACTGGGGCGCAAGGGATTCATCAACGAAGCCGCACCCGCCAGTTCCTTCTATCACATCATGGGGGCGTTCGGGCAGATCAGCGCCAGCGCGCGTCGGCTGGACTTCTCGCTAAGCGATGCGAGCATGCCTCTGGGGTAGGGGCAGGGCTGATACGGCCTGTCGCCATGTCAGCCCGCCGCAAGGCTAGAGCAGTCCGGTGGTGTCGAAGCGGAAGTCCGGATGGAAGGGGCCGATGAGGGTTCCTTCTGTCCATTTTTCGGTAAGCTCCGCGCTTTCCGCCAGATCCTCGATATAGGTGGCGATCCGCAGTTCCTCTTCCGCGATGCTGTCGTCCGGATAGGGCGCCAAGGCGTCCGGCCAGCGGCCGAGAATCGTGAGGTAGGCCCGGTCCCGGAACGATTGCGCGCCGTGGCGACGGTAGTGGTTCAACGCAAACGGCAACAACTGGGCGGTGCTGGCGCAGGAGCGGGGCTCCCGCACCAGACGGAGCAGCCCCTCAACCGTCAAGGTGCGGCTCGCCGCCGGCGCCGTCGGCATGTCTGCGAGGGTCGCGGGCACGGACTTCAAGATACGGCCGGATACTGCGCAACTGATCTCCACGCGCTCTCCCAGCCCCATGGCGAGCCTGAGGCCATGCAGCTCAAACCCGCACCAACCGCCGCGAAGCCCCTGCTCGGCGGCGGCTTCGGAATAGGCTGTCGCTGTGGCGTAGCTTATGGGCGTGTCGTCGCTCGATAGTCGCAGAAGGCACGGACCGACGGCTTGCGGCATGGCGTAGCCGACGATCCGATCGCCCTTGATATCACAATCGAATACTGAAACCGGCGTATAGGAGGAGTAGGAATTGGTCATCACTGATCCTTCACCCAGCGCGCGATCTCGCCATAGCAGCGTTCCCAGCCGTGCGATGCGGTTCTGTTCATAAGATCCGAAACGGACTGATGCGAAGCGCGCGTCTGAGCGGCGCGAAGCTCTGCTGTGCGTAGGGCCTGGGCGAATTCGAACGGTTCGGTCGGATCGAAGAAGACGCATTGCTCGGGCATGACTTCGGGCATGCTGGAGCTATTGGAGCATACCGTGGTCTTCCCGAGGGCGCCGGCTTCCAGAATGGGCAGGCCGAATCCCTCGAAGAAGGAGGGGTAGATGCAGAAGGCGCTGTTCAGCATGAGCGCGGTGCGCTCTTCGTTGGAGATGAAGCCGGTGAAGAGGATGCGGTCGGCGGACACGCCCGCGCCATCCAGGCGTTTGATCAGCCGCGTCTTTTCATCAAGCCAGCCGTCACGTCCGACAAAGACGATCCGGAACTGCGAAGCGAAGCCCGGATTGGTCATCAGGTAGTCGAAGATGAGGCTGCCGTTCTTGCGGGGTTCGAGCGTGCCGATGACGACGACGTAGGGCTCGACGAGGACATCGGGCCGGACCTGCAACGCGCCGGCGCTCAGTTCATTGGGCTCGAATTCACAGCCCAGACGAATGACGGACATCTGGGAGCGCGGCTTGCGGAAGTAGGCCTCCACGTCCGTCAAGGTCGCTTCGGACACGCAGAACAGATGATCGGAAAACTCCACATCGGACCGGATGCGGTTGGCGAAGTGGTTGATGTTGTCCGCATTGTGGAACTGCGGCGTCACCAGCGGGCTCAGGTCGTGGATGATGGCGGCTTCCTTGCGGAAGTAGCGCTGGACCGGCTTGATGCTGGGGAAGATGGCGACCGTTTCCGCCGCGACCTCTTGGGAAATGGCGGGAGCATCCCAAACCAGCCGAGAGAGGAGATCCAGTCCGCCGGCGCCGGATTTTTGGCGCAGGAAGTTGATCACCACGTCGCGGGGGACGGGCACGGTTTCATAGGTGAAGGTCCAATCGATGGCCCCGTCATCCAGGGCGTGACGGACGATGGCCGCGACGACGTTTGGGATGCCGGTCCAGTGCTCTTCAAAAAGAGCGCTCACATCCAGAACGGCCTTATGCGTCATGCTTGATTTCCTGGGCCTTGAGCGCGTCGACGATGCTCCAGAAGCGCTCGGCGAAGGGGGCGAGGCCGAACTGGGTTCGCACTTCTTCAAAGGCGGCGGCCGAGCGATGGGCGTAGTCGCCCTCTTCAATCGACATCGCTTTTTCGAGCGCTGTAGTGACGTCCGCCGGGGTGACGTAGTGTGTGTGAGTTCCAAACATCTGATAGCGTTTGGACAGTCTGATATCCAATGGTCGCACTTCTGACGGAATGACGATGGCGTCGTTGTCCGAGATGTAGTCGCTCATGGCGGTGTGATCCACCGTCACGGGCACGACGCCGCGGCCCATGGCTTCGATCAAAGGCAGGTTCTGACCCTCGGCGTGCGAGGTGCAGACGTAATAGGTGGCTGCGTCATAGAGGCGGTTCAATTCCGCCCGTGTCAGGACGGCTTCGGTCATCCAGATTCGATCGCTGACCATGGGCGGGATCAGCCGTCCGACGTCGAACACCTGCTCCTCCATCAGATTGCGATTGGCGACCCGCGCCGCCCGGTGCGGTGTCGTCATCTTGAGCAACAGCAGGGCGTTCGGGTGTTTTTCCAGCAGGCGCATGAACCCCGTCAGCAGGGGTTCGATCTGTTTGCGATAGTCGTGGACGTTGAAGACGGTCAGGAAGATCTCAGGCCGTTCATCACCGGCGAGGGTCGATAGAATGGCGGGCAGGGAAGCGGCCTTGGCCCGCGCCGTGGTGTCGAATGCCGGCTGCATGCGCGGCAAGATGCTCAGGGGCTCCCAACTGATGCTCGCCAGGTCTCGACCGATGCGTTCCAACTCGCGCAGATCCGGGCGGCGCGTGCGCGGACGCCGAGCGAGATTGGACAGGACCGGAGCAGCGACACGTTCCACCGGCTTGGACACGCTGGCGCGAACCGTGTCCGCGCCATGCTGGGAAGGAATCCACAAAGCGTCCGCCACATCGAGCATTTGCGCCTGATCGGCGAAGGCGTGGTGGCTGAGACCTTCGGTGGGCGCCCGGAGACGGTCGAACTCCCAGGCGAAGCAGTTGATGTTGTAGGCTCCCTTCAGGACGCGCATCCGCTCGGGCGGATAGAAGCCGAGGTGAATGTTGATGCTCGCCCCTGAACGATCCCGGATATCCGCGATGTACTCGGGCTTGTCGATGACGGTGTAATCGACTTCCAGTTCTTCAAAGGCCTGAATGAACCCGCGCATGGCGAACGAGTAGGAATAGTCGGCGACCCCGAGGCCTGCGCCCGCGGTTTCCTTGCTGTCCTCGTGCACCACGCCGCCGGGAACCGACAGAAAGACGCGTAGCGCCGACTTCGGCGCGCTGGGATTGACGCCGCGGAAGACGATGCTGTTGTCGATCTTGCGCAGGAGTTTCTGCTCGAAGGCGAGCCGTTCGACATCGACATGACCGAGGTCCGAAGCCGTCGCGAACTCGCGCGCGGCCGTTTGGAAATCGCCCTGGATCTTCGCGAGGTGCGCCAGTTGAAGCGCGGCTTCGGGATTTTGTCCTTCCAATTCACGCGCCTTTTCATAGGCTTCTCGTGCGCGCTCGTGGAAACCGGCTTCTTTCAGGGCGTGGCCGAACTGTATCCAGTTCGCCGGCTTGGCTGGGTCCAGGCCGCAAATCTTGCGGCGGTAAAAGGTGTCGAGGGCCCAGTCGCGTTGCGCGCGAGCCGCCGCCGCCTTGCGCTTTAGCTCTTGAACGGAGCTGCGGCCCATGAGTGGTGCGCTGGCTGCGGTCAGATTTCTGATGATGCTGTGAGGCATCGGCGTCTTGTCGCTCATTTAAGCTCCGAGGCGTTGCAACCAGTGTACTCGGCGCAAGAGCAGTTCCTGCTGAAACGGTCAAGCCGAGCCGCCGATTTATCGATGAAATGGGGCGTGTCCGTGTGGCGGAGGCGGGGAGGAGAGGAGAGGATGCTGGGGCGGGACGGCGATTCTATTGCGCCGCTGCGGGCAGCATGCTTCATGATATTCGTTCATCGGGAATGGAGGGGGTCTTGGTTACGCGTGAAGATGTTCTGAATGCCTATCGCTTCGTTCTTGGGAGAGAACCTGAAAATTCTGAAGTTATAACGATCCATCTCAATTTCCCGACAGTCAAAGCTCTGCGTGAACACTTCATGGCGTCGGAAGAGTTCGTGAGCAGCACCTATGGCCTTCTAACTGTCGGTCGCTACGCTGAGCGAACGCGGCAGGAAATCCAGATCGACTGCGCTGACGAAGAACTCGACGCAATGCTGCGGGAAACCAGCCGGACGTGGAGCCAGTTCGGCGAGGAGGCGCCCCATTGGTCTGTATTGACGAGCGAGCGATACTCGCCCGACAACATCGATGAGAACATCGCTCAGTTCTATCTGAGCGGGGTGCATGACCTTCAGGTCGCTCTGAACGCCCTGCGGCGTGCGGGGCTCAAGGCTGAAGGGTTCGAGCGCGCGCTGGACTTCGGATGCGGCGTCGGGCGGTTGTCCATGCCGTTGTCGTCCATTGCAACTCAGGTGACCTCCGTGGACGTTTCGCCAGGGCATCTGAAGCTGGCGCGGGCGCGTGCGGCGGAAACAGGAGTGTCCAATGTGGACTTCGTCCAGCTGCGCGATCTCCGCGCGCTCGACGATTTTTCGGGCTATGATTTCATCCTGTCGCTTATTGTGCTGCAGCATAACCCGCCGCCCGTCATGGCCTACGCCTTCCGGCGCCTGCTTCGGGCCTTGCGGTCGGGCGGCGTCGCGGTGATCCAGATGCCGACCTTCATTTCCGAATACTTCTCGGTCGAACATTATCTGGCGAACCCGACAGGAGACATGGAGATGCACGCCCTGCCGCAAAGCGCCATTTTCGAAATTATCTCACAGGAAGGCTGCCGCGTCGTGGAGGTGACGGAAGACGCCTCGATCGGCGCCATGGGTCTGTCCCACCGTTTCACCATCGAGAAGCTCTAGGCGGGGCTCCTCGGCTCCTGCGCGCGCCAGCCTGTAGGGTCCTATCGGCTGACGGCGAACGAGACGAGCCTGTGAGCCAGGGTCTCCAGTCTGATATCGACGGGTCGACGTGCGGGGGCTAAAGAGCGGTCTGCGCATCGAAGGTTGGTTGATTTGGCAAAAGAAAAAAAAGCGCGTCCCGTGGGGCCGATCAACTGGTCCGATGAAGATGTGCGGAACCTGTATCGCTTTGTTCTGCGCCGAGAACCAGAATCCGAGGCGATCGTCAGCAGTATGCCGGCGCATGAGCCTGACCATCTTCTGCGTATGTTTTTTTCGTCCGAGGAATTTATTGAATTTCTCGATGGCGTGGCGGCCCGTGGCCTGCAGTCGGGGCTTGATTCCAGAGGAGTTCCCGCAGAGGAACTGGTCGCCTGGGCGGCGCGACGCGTTGCACGGAATGAGACGGCGAGGCGGGCGTTGCTTTCAACCGCCCCGTCCTGGTTGCGCCTTTACCGGACGCTTCTGAGCGATGAACAATTCAAGGCCCTGGTCGGGGCTGACTCCCCTCAATGGGAGGAACGTCTCAAGGCGCTGGAAGCCCAGGCGGGGATCATAGGCGGCATTGAAGCCGTGGATGGTCACGTGATCCGCGGCTGGGTGCATGGTTTCGATCGACGCGACGCGCCCCTGATCGTCGAGGTTTGGGCTGGCGAAGCCTTTGTTTCGGCGGTCGTGGCTGATCGTTTTCGGCGCGACGTTCAAGACCGCTTTGGCGGCGATGGTCGTGCTGGTTTCGAGGCGCCCCTGCCAGAGGAGGTCTGCCTTTCGGACCGGGATCAGCAGGTCGAACTGAGAGCCGGTGGCGGCTTGATCGGTCGGGCGGTCGTGCATCGGCGGGAGCCCACTCTCGACGGCATGGCCGCCGCCGCGCGGGAACTGGCGGAGGTGCGCCAATTGTTGGAGCGGCTGGAGGCGCGAATTCCCTGGGTGGAGGCGGCGGCCGCTCAGCCGCTGTCCAACTACGCGGCCTATGCCGCGGCTTGGAGGGACTACGGCGCCGACATTCCCGTGACGTCGTGTAGCAATCTGGTGATCGTCGATGCGGTCGGGCGCTCCGCGAGCGCTCTTGCCGACACCGTTCTCAGCCTGACCGCTCAGACCATTCCGCCGGAAGCTCTGTCCATTGCCTTGGTGGTCGAGGAGGGCCAGCGTCTTCTCGCCGAAGATCTCCGCAACCGCTGCGCTTGGCAGGGGTGGCTCAGAGTTTCGGTCCACGTGACGGAAGCGCCGTCGCCCGCAGATCGGATTATGGGGGCGTTCGACGCCGTCGGCGCTCGTGGGGATGTCTGCCTGTTTCTGGTCGCCGGCGACGATCTCGCGCCAGGGGCGCTTCGCCGTATCGACGGACGGTTTGATGGCCGGTCTGAGGTCCACGCCGTCTACTTCGATGAAGACTGCTATGAGGGCGAAGATCGCGAAGCGGACTCGGTGCTGCGGCGCCGTGGACGCCCTTTGTTGAAACCGGGTTTCGATCGAGACCTGCTGCTCCAGCACCCCTATGTCGGACGCCGCATCGCCGTGCGCTCGGATCTCGTACGGACATTCGGTCTGAACGACGCCGCCGGAGACGATTTCGGCGCGGAGCTTGTTTTGCGCCTTTCGGACCAGGGCGGGCTGATCGACCATATTGGTCGGGTTTTGCTGGGCCGCTGGTCCACGGAGGAGGCATCGGACTGGAGGGCGGTGGTGGAGGCCTATCTGCCGCGCGAAGGTGTGGCGGTCCTCGACCATGAAGACCAGTTGGGCGCGCACGTCGAAGGCGCGGTGCGGGTGCGTCGTGCGCCGGCGGCGGCCAAGGCGTGCGTCATCATCGCGACGAAGGATGGTCTGGACCTTCTGCGTCCCTGCGTGGACAGCATCCTTGATCGGCGTGGGAGCAACGCCACGCCCTTTGATCTCATCATCATCGACCATGAGAGCCAGAGCCCGGAGACCCAGGCCTATCTTGCGGACCTGGCCGACAAGGCCTTGGCGCGCATCCTGCCGTACAAGGGCGAGTTCAACTGGGCGCTGATGAACAATCTGGCGGCGGCGGAAACGGATGCGGAGGTTCTGATCTTCCTGAACAACGATACCGTGGTTCTGACGCGCGATTGGCTGGATGAGCTCGTCAGTCAGGCTCAGCGTCCCGAAGTCGGCCTTGTGGGATGTCGTCTGCTCTATGGGGACGGCACGATTCAGCATGCCGGATTTGTGGCGCGTGAAGAGATCTATTCCTTCTTGGTCCACGAAGGGGTCGGGCAGCCTGGGTCAAGCCCTGGCTATATGGGCCGGCACGCCTTGCTGCGTTCCTGTGTGGCGGTGACCGGGGCCTGCGTCGCGATACGCGCTGAAGCCTTCCGGGCTCTGGGAGGGTTCGATGCGGCGAGCTTGCCGGTCGAAGGCAATGATGTTGACCTTTGCATGCGCGCTCAGGCGGAGGGCTTGAAGGTCCTGTATGATCCCTTCGCCACCCTCTACCATCTGGAGTCCAAGTCGCGCGGTTTCAATTTCGCCCCGGTTCGACAGGCTCGGGCAGAGGCTGCGTCGCGCCTGCTCTGGAAGCGTTGGGGGGAGCGTTTCAGCCGTGATCCAGGGTTCAACCCTCATTTCGACAGGCTGTCGGCGCCATTCGCCCGGCTCCGACCGCCGCCGCCCTATTCCGGCTGATGACGCCGAGCGAAACACGGCCGGTTCTGGTGCTGGGGGCTGGAGGCCAGGTCGGGGAGGCTACGCTCGCCGTCCTTGAGCATTCCGGCTGTCCGGTTGTCGGTCTGTCTCATGGGCAGGTCGACATTGTCGATCCGGTGCAGGTCGATAGCGCCGTTGCTCGCATCCGGCCCTCGGTGGTGATCAATGCCGCCGCCTTTACTGCGGTGGATGCTGCAGAAACGGACGAGGCGGCGGCGTTCGCCGTCAACGGCGCGGCGGCGGGCGTGGTCGCCCGTGCTGCGCGGCTTCATGACGCCGCCCTGATCCATCTGTCGACGGACTATGTTTTTGACGGCGAGAAGGGGCAGCCCTATGTCGAAGGCGACGTGGTCAATCCCCTGTCCATATACGGTTCGAGCAAGCTTGCCGGAGAACGGGCGGTGCTTGAGGCGGGCGGCAAGGGAATCCTGCTTCGCACCTCGTGGCTGCTGGGGCTGAGGAGCGGCTTTGTTCGCGCCATCCTGAACCGCGCCGAGCGCGGCGAGCCCTTGCAGGTGGTCGGGGATCAGTGGGGGCGGCCGACCTTGGTGGCGGACCTTGCCCAAGCCCTGGCGGTTCTGGCGCGATCGCATCCCTTCGTGCAGGGGATCGGAACCTATCACTATGCTGGGAGCGCGGATGCGAACTGGTTTGAGATCGCGCAGGCGCTGACGGCCTTGTGGAGTGAGCGAACGGGGCGCTCGCCGCCGTCGGTCAGGCCTGTCAAATCCGCAGACTGGAAGGCGCCGGCGCGACGACCGCCGGATTCCAGGCTCGACAGCACAAGCATGGCTCGCGACTTTGGTCTTTCGGGCCGCGACTGGCGGGAGGGTATGCCCAGCCTAGTCGATGCGTGGTTGAAAAGGGAGAGCCGATGAAGGGCGTCATTCTGGCCGGCGGCACAGGCTCGCGGCTGCATCCCATGACCATCGCGGTCTCCAAGCAGCTGATGCCGGTCTATGATAAGCCGCTGATCTATTATCCGCTGACGACCCTGATGCTGGCGGGGGTGCGCGACGTCCTGCTGATCACCACGCCGCACGACCGGCCCGCCTTCGAGACCCTGCTGGGCGACGGCGGCCAGTGGGGCGTCTCGATCACCTATGCCGAGCAACCCCGCCCCGAGGGTCTGGCCCAGGCCTATGTCATCGGGGCGGATTTCGTCGCGGGCGGGCCGTCGGCCCTGATCCTGGGCGACAACATCTTCTACGGCCATGGCGCGACCGACCTGTTCGGCGCGGCCTTCGCCCGGCGGTCCGGCGCCACCGTCTTCGCCTATCACGTCAATGATCCGGGCCGTTACGGCGTGGTCGAGTTCGACGCCGAGGGCCGCGCGCGCTCGCTGGAGGAGAAGCCGAAACAGCCTCGTTCCAACTGGGCCGTCACCGGTCTCTATGTCTATGACGAACAGGTGGTGGACATCGCGGCGAACCTGAAGCCTTCGGCGCGTGGCGAGCTGGAGATCACCGACGTCAACCGCGCCTATCTGGAGCGCGGCCAGCTGTCGGTCGAGCGCCTGGGCCGGGGCTACGCCTGGCTGGACACCGGCACGCCCGACAGCCTGATCGACGCGGCCCAGTTCGTCCGCACCCTGGAGCAGCGCCAGGGCGTCAAGATCGCCTGCCCCGAAGAGATCGCCTGGCGTCAGGGCTTCATCGACGCGGGTCAGCTGGAGCGGCTGGCGGCGGCCATGGGCGACAACGCCTACGGCCGCTATCTCAGGGGGCTGGTCGAAGGCGGGCGCTAGCCCGCCTCTCAGGTCTCAGGGCCGTTCCAGCGGCGGCACGGCCAGACGGGCCAGCTCTTCTTCCGTCGGCAGCATCTCGGCAGAGCGCGCCATCACGAACCAGCTCAGCCCGCCACCGTGCGGCCAGGGGCAGAAGCGCACGGCCAGCCCGGCCTCGGCGGCCAGCCGTTCGACGCGTTCGCGGGCGAAGGGCACGCATTCCGGATAGACCCAGCCGCAGGTCTCCGGCGCCAGTTCCGCCGTCTCTTCGCCGATCAGCCAGTTGGCGACGATCAGGCCGGTGTCGGTCAGCGATCCGGCGAAGGAATGCAGGGCCTTGCGCGTCGCCTCGTCGCCGGTGTGCGAGAAGATGGACTGGGCGATGATGAAGTCGAAGCGCTCGCCGAAGACGTCGGTGCGATAGTCGGTGTTGTAGTCGAAGCGGGGGCGCTTGACCTCCTGGACCTCGCGGCCGATCTCGCGCGCCAGGCCGTCGGCGATCAGCCAGGCCTCGGGCTCGACGCCGAAGTATTTTCCTGCGGCCAGATAGGGGATGGCCATCCGCCCCAGCCGCAGCGAGCCGCAACCGAAGTCCAGCAGCTTGTGATGCTCACGCAGTCCCAGCAGGAACAGCAGCGAGAACTGCGACCCGCCCAGCAGGTCATAGCGATAGGCGGGACCGACGAAGCTCCGATAGTGGCCGGCCCCGGCCGACAGTTCCCGGGCCTGCTCATTGCTGAAGTCGCGCACGTTCATCGGTTTTCCATCTCCGGCCGGGCCGTTGCTGTTTTCAACGGCTGCCTTAGCGGGTAACGGCTGGGATGCAAACGACGTGAGGGGAGTGATCGTATGGACTGGACCGCAGGCTATGTGGCCGACATCGGCTATAGCAGCCAGTATTATGCAGAGTTGAATCCGGCCCGGTTGCCGATCGCCCTGCTGAACGCAGGCTATGCGCCGCCGCGCATCCGCACCGCCTGCGAATTGGGCTTCGGCCAGGGCGTATCGGTCAATATGCACGCCGCGGCCCAGCCGGACGTGGAATGGTACGGCAATGACTTCAATCCGTCGCATGCGGCTTTTGCCGCTGGCCTGGCCGAGGCGGCGGGCTCCAAGGCGCAACTGACGGACGAAAGCTTCGCCGAGTTCTTCGCCCGCGAAGACCTGCCCGACTTCGACTACATTGGCCTGCACGGCGTCTGGAGCTGGATCTCGGAAGAGAACCGCGCCCTGATCGTCGACTTCATTCGGCGCAAGCTGCGCGTCGGCGGCGTGGTCTATATCAGCTACAACACTCTGCCGGGTTGGGCTGCGGCCATGCCGCTGCGCCAGCTGATGGCCCAGCACGCCGCCACCCTGTCCGCGCCCGGTCTGGCCACCGAGACCAAGGTTGAGGCCGCCTTGGCTCATGTTGAAGCCTTGTTCGCCGCAGAGCCGGCCTATCTGGCGGCTAACCCTCAGATCGCTGAGCGATTCGCCCAGATGAAGGGCATGGATCGGCGCTATCTGGCGCACGAGTACTTCAACCGCGACTGGAAGCCGATGTATTTCAGCGAGGTCGCGGACATGCTGTCTGCAGCCAAGCTTAACTTCGCTTGTTCGGCCAACTACAGCGACATGCTGGACGAGATCTGGATGACGCCGGAACAGAAGGCTCAGATCGACGCCGCGCCCACCGACCTCCTCACCCAGGGCGTACGCGACTTCATCGTCAACCAGCAGTTCCGCAAGGACATCTGGATCAAGGGCGGCGAGACGCCTTCCCCCCGGCGTCGGATGCAGATGTTGGCAGAGCAGCGGATCGCTCTCGTCGCGCCGGTAGAAAGCGTCAGCATGACGCTCGAGTTGAGCGGACGTCAGGTCACGCTTCAGGAAGAGGTTTATCGGCCGATTCTGAGCCTTCTGTCGGACCACCAGCCGCATACCATAGGCGAGATTCAGACGGCCGTGGCTGCTGCGGGGTTGGATCCCTTGATGGTGCTGCAGGCTGCTGTGGTCCTGCTCGCCACCAATCTGGTCGTGCCCGCCCAGTCCGTAAAGGCGGCGACGGAAGCCAAGGGGAGCGTCGAGCGGATGAATGCGACCATTCTGGATCGCGTCCAGCAAGGCGAAGAGTTTCCATTTGTCGCCTCGTCTCAGCTGGGTGGAGCGGTGGCTATGGACCGTGTGACACAGCTTATAGCCGACATGCTTCGGCGTGGGGCATCGAATCCCGAGGTTATCGCGGATCAGGTCTGGTCGATCTTGAGCGCTGAAGGGCGGCTGATGATCAAGGATGGAAAGACGATTGAGACCGCAGAGGCCAATATTGCAGAGCTTCGCGCTCAGGCCGAAG
The DNA here is from genome assembly GCF_032055285.1 of Brevundimonas sp. Taxonomy (GTDB): domain Bacteria; phylum Pseudomonadota; class Alphaproteobacteria; order Caulobacterales; family Caulobacteraceae; genus Brevundimonas. The sequence continues at coordinate 219,289 of NZ_DAMBRE010000003.1, read as the reverse complement.
TCTTCATCAAGCAGAAATCGCCGCTTTTACAGGCTCTGGGAGCGACGTTCGCCATGTCGCTGCCCAAAACCCGCCACAAAAAGTGAACAAAGCTTTACCTTGCGGTTGCAAATGCGCAACAAAGGTTTTGAAAATCGTCGATTTGACCCTTTCGACAAAACTGATGCAATTCAAACCTCGCGTGGTGGTTGACTACGCGCTCTGCGCCGTTCAATAAGCGAAGGTCTGAGGAGCAGGCGGGCAGCGTAACGCGGTCAGCTGAATTCGCCTCTTGACTGCAATCTGGCTGTTTTTGGACCTTTTGGGGGATCCCATGAAGAAACAAACCCTGCTCGGCGCTGCTGCGCTGACCACGCTCGCAGTGGCCGGTGCCGCTCACGCGGGCACCCTGTCGCCCAACGCTGCTGGCACTTCGATCGTCACGCAGAACCGCGTCATCGCCACGGAAGCCGCCGCCGCCAGCCTGTCGGGCACGGTGTCGCTGGCTCTGACCCCGTCGGACAACGCTATCCTGCCGCAAGGCAACGCCATCCTGAAGATTTCGCTGGACGGCGGCGCAACCTTCGGCGCGCCTGTGACCTCGGCCGCTATCGGTGGTCTGGGCGGTTGCGCCCCGACCGTCACTCCGTCGGCTGGCGGCGGCAAGGACGACTCGAGTGTCACTTTCCTGGTCTCGACCCTGAACAACTGTAAGGGTGCTATGACTTCCCCGGCTGCTCCGGCTCAGCCGATCACCATTGATATCCCGGTCAAGTTGAACGGTACGTCGAACGTCAACGTTTCGACCGACCTGCGCACCGAAGCCGGCACCGCCATCGACGGCGCCACGGCCTCGACCTTTAAGCCTGCCGCAGGCGGCTCTCCCGCTGTCAACCTGTTCAGCTTCGCTCCGGCCTTCGCTCTGAAGGTCACGCCGGCTGCTGCTGGCAACGTCACGGCTCTGCTGCCGGACTTCAAGGCTCTGGGCACCAACAAGACGCTCGGCACCGCTGAAGTCACGGTCGCATCGAACGCTTATACCGGCATCGGCACCGGTTCGCGCGCTGTGGCTGCTGGCGACGTGACGGCTGTCAAGTACGCCGTCAAGGGTGCTATCGCCACGGTCGACATCGGCTTCACCGGTGCGGATGTCACGGCTGGCAACGTTCCGGCTTCGGGCGTCGTCAACGCGTCGGGTCCGGCTGCCGTGACGTTCGCTGCTGCTCCCAAGTCCACGCCGGTCGCCATCGCCGCTTCGACCTACACGGTCGCTGCTGACCTGACCTTGGATTCGGCCTTCGCTGCTCAAGGCGCCTACGCTGCTCAGTCGCTGCGTTCGATCGTCCGCGACGGCGCTTCCTACATGGTGCCGTGGGTGGCTTCGGGCACCCTGGCCACGTCCTCGACCAGCAACACGGTCATCCGCATCGCCAACGTCGGCGCCAAGACCGGCCCGGTGTCGCTGGAACTGCTGACCAGCTCGGCCGGCACCCCGGTCAGCACCACCCTGATCCCGGTCGCCGCGTCGATCGCCAAGGGCGGTGAAGTTGTTCTGACCAGCGGTCAGATCGAAACCCTGGTTGGTGCCAACTTCGGTCGCGGCGACATCCGTCTGACCGTCGAAGCCCAACCGGCCGACCTGATCGTCCGTCGCTTCGTTCAGAGCACCGTCAACGGTGCCCTGTCGGAAGTCTCGCTGGGCCGTTCGGCCGCTGGCGCAGAGCCGCAAAACTAAGACTCGCCGTCTTAGTCTCAGACAAAGGAAGGGGAGGGCTTACGCCCTCCCCTTTTCTTTTGCGCCACAGGCCGCTGAACGGCTATCACTCGGACCTGTTTTGCGTCGGAGAGCCCCGTGGCTGAATTCAAAGATCAAACCCTGACCGGCGCCGTGACGCTGGACGGCAACGTCTTCATCAATGTCGATTTCAACGACGCCCTTCTGAATTACGACGGCGGCGTGCCGCCTGGCTTTGACAACTGCCGGTTCAACAACGCCACCTTCAACCTGGGCGGCGCGGCCGGAAATACGATCAACCTCCTGCGCATGATGGCGCCGGCCGCGACCAACATGCGTCCGGTCGTGCTGGGCCTGATCCCCGAGCTTCAGGGCTAGGACCTGACCCTTCCGTCGTCGGAGCATCCACGCGTGACCCAGACCGCCGCTGTCCGTCCGATCCTCGCTCGCGCCCGCCTGGGCGAGGTCCTGGTCGAGCGCGGTCTGGTGCGCCCCGCCGACATCGCCAACGCCCTGTCGCTACAGGGCCAGAACGGCGGTTTGATCGGGCTCAACCTGGTGCGCCTGGGCGCCCTGTCCGAAGCCCAGCTTCTGGAGGTCCTGTCCGAACAACTGGACCTGCCGATCCTCCTGCCCGAGGACGGGCCGGCGCCGGAACGCATCTCGACCTTCCTCGAAGAGATCCGCTCGCCCCTGGGCTGGTGGGCCGAACGTGAGGCCGTGGCCTGGCGCGAGGGGGAGGGCGGCGATTCGCGCATCCTGTGCGCCGCCGTCCAGCCGATGGACCCCGCCCTGGCCGAGCGAATCAGTCAGGCGACGGCCGAGCCTGTCGTCTTCCTTCTGGCCCAGCGTTCGCTGATCGAGGCCCTGACCGAGGATCTCAGCCGCGACCACGCCCCGACGCTGGACGTGGGAACGGCCGGCGCGGGCGCAGACGCCGCCCGGCTGCGCGAACTGGCGCAGGAAGCGCCGACCATCGACTTCGTCAACGCCGTCTTCGCCGAAGCCCTGACGCGGCGCGCGTCCGACGTCCACGTCGAACCCTACGAGGACCGCTTCCTGGTCCGTATGCGGATCGACGGCGTCCTGACGACGGCCCGCAGCGCCCCGCGCTCCAACTTCGACGCCGTCTGTTCGCGCATCAAGCTGCTCAGCGGCATGGACATCGGCGAGCGCCGCCTGCCGCAGGACGGCCGCCAGTCGATTCGCGTCTCGGGCCAGGAGGTCGATCTGCGGGTCTCGACCCTGCCGTGCTCCTGGGGCGAATCCATCGTCCTGCGTCTGCTGGGCAAGACCAGCCGCCTGCCGCAGTTGTCCGAACTGGGCGTCAGCGCCGAACAGGAAGCGGGCTTCCTGCGTCTGGCTGAACACCCCAACGGCGTCTTCCTGATCACCGGTCCGACCGGTTCGGGCAAGACTACGACCATCTATCGCCTGCTGACCCACCTGAACGACGGCGAGCGCAAGATCATCACCGTCGAGGACCCGGTCGAACTGGACCTGCCCGGCGTCATCCAGGTGCGGGTGCGCTCCGAGATCGGACTGACCTTCGCCGCCGGCCTGCGCTCCATCCTGCGTCAGGACCCCGACGTCATCATGATCGGCGAAATCCGCGACCCTGAAACCGCGCGGATCGCCGTCCAGGCCGCCCTGACCGGCCACATGGTCATCTCGACCGTCCACACCAATACGGCCCTGGCCGCCATTCCGCGTCTGCTGGACCTCGGCATCGAGGACTATCTGCTGGCCGACGTCATGCGCGGCGTGGCGGGTCAGCGCCTGATTCGCCGCCTGTGCAGCGATTGCGCCCGTCCCTCGACCGCCGCCGAGGCCAAGGTCCACGACATGGCCATTCCCGCCCACCTGCGCGCCGTGGCCAAACGCGAGCCCGCCGCCTGGCGCGAGCCCGTGGGCTGCGCCAAGTGCGGCGGCAGCGGCTTCCGTGGCCGGGTCGGCGTCTATGAACTGGCCCCCATGTCGTCAGCCATCATCGCCGGCATGCGCGCCTCGGCCGACGAGGACCAGTTGACCGCCGCCGCGCGCAGCGAGGGCTTCCTCAGCTTCGCCGACGACGGCTTCCTGAAGGCGCGTCGCGGCGAGACGGCCCTGTCCGAAGTCTATCGAATCGCCGGAGCCGAAGGAGCGTCCAGTGTCCCATAGCGGCTATTACGATCAGGGCGCCGTCGGCGAGGGCGTGCGCGACGGCCGCCACCGCGAGATCATCGGCGGCATGTGGGACGAGATCGGCGATTTGCAGATGCGCTTCCTGATCGCCCAGGGGATGCAACGGCATCACCGTCTGCTCGACGTCGGCTGCGGCTCGCTGCGCCTCGGGGCGCGGGCCGTCGCCTATCTCGACGCCGATCGCTACTTCGGTTCGGATCTCAATGTGTCCCTGATCCGCGCGGGATACGAACAGGAACTGGACGAAGCCGGTCGCGCCAAGACGCCGTGGGATCATTTCGGCGTCAACGACGACTTCAGCTTCGACTTTCTGACCCAGCCGATGGATGTCGCCATTGCCCAGTCGGTCTTCACCCACCTGCCTCTGAACCACCTGCGCCGCTGCCTGCACAATCTCGCCCCGCACATGGCCAGGGGCGGGCGGTTCTTCGCCACCTATTTCGAGTGCTTGGACGGTCAGGACCTGTTCACGCCCCTGGCCCAGCCGGGTGGCGGGGTTACGACCTACGACTATCAGGACCCCTATCACTACCGTCTGAGCGATCTGGCCTGGACGGTGGAGCCGGCCCAGTGGGTCTTCGAGCCGATCGGAGAGTGGGATCACCCGCGCGGTCAGCGCATGGCCTGTTTCCGCAAGCTTTAGATGACCGATCAACTGACCTTCCAGTATGAGGCCGCCGGTCGCGACGGGCGGATGGTCAAGGGCCTGATCGGCGCCGCCGACGAGGCCGTGGCCATGCGTCGCCTGGCCGCTGACGGCCTGACGGTCGTCCGCATCAAGCCCGCCGCCGCCGCCAAGGCCGAGGGCCGCGAACGGGGCCTGAAGACGGGCGAGCGGGTGCTGGTGCTGCGCCAGATGGCGCTGATGCTGGAAGCGGGCGTCTCCCTGCTGGAGGCGCTGGATACGGTCGCCCAGGGCATGCAGGCCCGCAAGGGCAAGCGCCAGTTCCAGGCCGCCATCGGCGCCCTGAGGCGCGGCGATTCGCTCGGCGACGCCCTGGAGGAGCACGTCCCCGGATTCCCCGACTATGTCTACGCCATGGCCCGCGTCGGCGAGGCCTCGGGCCGCATCGCCGACGTGCTGAAAGAGGCCGCCGAGCAGATGGCCTATGAGGACAGGCTGCAGCGCGACTTCGCCAACGCCATGACTTATCCGGGCTTCCTCGGCTTCGCCGGGGTGGCCGCTATCGGCTTCATCTTCACCCAGGTGGTGCCGCGCTTCGCCACCATGATCGGCGACGACCGGGAGAACATTCCCGCCATGTCGCGCTGGGTTCTGGAAGCCGGCGAGTTCGCCAACGCCAACCTGGGCGTAGTCGGCGCGGTCGCGCTCCTGCTGGCCGGGGCCATCTTCTTCATCGTGACCAACAAGGCCTTTCGCGAGCGCGCCTATACCGTCGCTCACGGTCTGCCGGTCGTGGGCGCCGTGATCCAGGCGCGCGAGATCGCCTCTTGGGCGCGGCTGACGGCCTTTGCCTTGAACAATGGCGTGCCCCTGCTGTCGGCGGCGGCCCTGGCGCGGGCGGCGGTGCCGATCGGCCCCTTCCGTCAGGGGCTCGACCTGCTGGACAGCGACCTGCGCGCCGGCATGACGCTGGACGCCTCGCTGGGGGCGCACACCCGGCTGGAAGCCATGGACCTCAGCCTGCTGCGCGCGGGCCAGAAGTCGGGGGCCATCGGCGCCATGTTCGGCTTCATGGCCGACAACTACGAGGCGCGGCTGCGCGACCGGATGAAGCGGATGACGGCCCTGCTGGAGCCCATGGCCATCGGCATCATCTCCATCGTCGTCGGCTTCGTGGCCCTGTCGCTGGTTCTGGCCCTGTCGAGCGTCTACGAAGGCGTCGTCTGATGACGGCGTTGGCGCGGGGGCGCGACGGCTTCAGCCTGATCGAGGCCCTTGTGGCCCTGGCCATCGCCTCGATGACCCTGATGGCCATCTTTGAGCTGCAGATTCAGATGACCCGCAGCCAGCAGCGCGCGGCCCTGGCCGTCGAGCAGGTGGCGGCCCAGGAGAACGCCCTGGCTTTGACGCGCAACCTCAATCCCATGCAGCAGCCGCAGGGGCGAATCGAACTGCCGGGCGGGGACACGATCGTCTGGTCGGCCGAACCCATGAGCGAGCGCCGCGTCAATGCGGGCTTCCCGGCTGGCGACGGGGTCTTCGAGGTCCAACTCTATCAGGTCACGGTCGGGGTCGAACGGGCGCAGGGACGCCCCCCCGCGCCTCTCGTGTTCGACCGCATGGGCTGGCGTCGGCTGCAGGCCTTCGAGGGCTAGGCCCTCAGTCGGCGGCTGGTTCGGCCGGAGGGGGCGTGACCGTGACGTCAGGCACGGCGGGCGATGTGGGGGCGGCGGCCGCTCCAGCCGGTTTTTCGGCGGCGCGACGCTCAGACGCCCGGCTCGGCGACGGCAGGTCGAAGCCCACGCCGCGCACGCCGAAGCCGACGTTGAACGGCGTCAGCGTATAGGACCAGCCGCGTCCGGTGCGGAAGGCGGAGTTCATGTCGCTGGCGTAGCGCTCGGCGTAATCGGCCATGTCCTCATCGCCCCGCAAGACATGGGGAGTGATCAGGATCAGCAGTTCGGTGCGGGTGCCCTTCGTCGTATTATTCTGGAAGGCTGAACCCACGAGCGGGACATCCTTGAGGAAGGGTATCCCGTTGTTGACCTTGCTGTAGTTGTTGCTGATCAGGCCGCCGAGAACTCCGGTCCAGCCGTCGGTGATGGCGATCTGGGTGGTCAGGCTGCGGTTCAGGATCGGCGGGCTGGCGATGGCGCGGTTAGTTGATTCGCCGACCTCGGAGATTTCCTGGCTGATGGTGATGTCGACTCGGTCGCCGTAGACCACGGGCTGCAGGTCCAGGATCACGCCGGTCTGGCGGTACTGGACGCTTTGCAGGATGTCCGTGCCGTTGTTGCTCTGGTTGTCGCTGGCGCGCTGCGAGGTGATGATCGGCACGTCGGAGCCGACCTGGAAGCGGGCCGTGCCGCCGCTGCGGGCGACCAGTTGGGGCCGTTGCAGGATGTTGACGCGGTTGTTCGACGCCTGGGCGTTCAGGCGCGCTCGGAACTCCGGGCCGATGAAGCTCATCAACAATCCGCCGCCGCCGAGTTCAATGCCCTCGGTGCCGCCGCTGAGGACGCCGTCGCCGCGCGTCTCCGTGCCGAACAACTGCACGCCCAGGCTGGTGTTGTCGGTCAGGGTGACCTCGGCGATCATGACCTCGATCACCACCTGGGGCGCAGGCGTATCCAGGGTGGTCAGCAGGCCGCGAAGCTGGGCGAACTCGGTCGCCGTGCCGGTGAAGATGATGCGGTTGCCGACCGGGTCGGTCAGCACCCGGCCGTTCATGAACTGACCGCCCTGGCCGATCGGCGGGGTGGAGCCTTGCCCGTTGGCGTTGGTCTGGGCGCCGCCGTTGGCGCCCGCGATCTGCACGGCCGGCGTGCCGGGAACGCCGACGGGCGCGCGCGGCTGGGCCGTCGTCGGCGCCTGACCCATGGCCATCTGACCCAGGGAGGCAGCGTCGGTGTTCTTGACCTGGTAGACGAAGGTCGAGGCCTTGTCGCCGAGAGCGGCGGGTTGATCCAGGGTCTCGGCCCAGTAGCGGGCGCGGGCCAGGACCTCGGGATCGCGGCCGAAGATCAGAATCTGGTTGGCGCTCGGGAAGGACTGGATGTTTAGTGCGCCGTTCGCCCTATCTTGCGAGGCGATGACATAGCCTTCCGTCACCAGAGTCCGCCTCAGCGCTTCAGCCAGAGCTTCTGTGGCCCAGAAGGACGGCTCGATGCGCAGCACCTCGGCGCCGGCGTAGCGCGGCTGGTCGATCTCGCGCAGCGCGCGGACGACCTGGGCCACCTCGCGGCCCGGACCGGAGATGATCAGGCTGTTGCTCAACTGATCAGGCGTGATGCGGGCGCCGGACAGATTGGGATAGAGGTCCTGCAGCAGGCCCTGCAGGGCGCTCACCTCGATGGTCTGGACCGTATAGAACTGCACCACCCGACCGGCCGAGCTGGAAGGCGTGCGGTTGCGGTTGACCTCGACGCCCGTGCCCTGCGACGCGGCGCCCACGGTGACGAAACCGCCGTCGGCATAGACCTCGACGCCGTACTGTTTCAGCGCCTGTTGCGTCAGGGCGAACAGGGCGCGCTTGCTGATCGGGCCGCCGCTGCCGCCGGCGATGACTTCGGTGCGCGTGGCGACGTCGGGGGCCAGGGTGAAGGGCACCTTGAGCACGCCGCCGAAGACAGTGGCGGCGAACTGCGGAATCGACTGGGGCGAGAGGTTGGCGTCCACCATCTCGTCCGAGACCAGGGCCGCGATCTGTTCCGACGTTGCGGGCTGACGGGCCGGACCGGCAGGCGCAGCGGCGCCGGGAATTGTCGTGGTGGTGATGCCGGCGGTACTGCGCGAGCCGCGATCCACGTTGACGCCGCCGCCGATGAGGCCGTCCTGCGATGAGCCTTCGACCCGCGTGTCGGGACGCGACACCATGGTGTTCATCTCGGGGAAGGCGGCGCAGCCCGCCAGGATGACCATGGGCGCGAGACAGACAGCGGCGCGCAGACCGGCGCGACGCAGGACGGTCGCGGCAGGGCGGTGGGTCAGGGTCGTCATGCCATTTTCCTCGATACTCAACCGAACACCCGGATGACGCGCATCTCGCGTCCCTTGGCCAGGGTCACGGCTTCCGCCGAAATGTTCTTGATACGCCAGCCGTCGCCGTAGCGACCGCCTTCGCTGAGGGTCGAGACGCCGCCCGAGGCGTCACTGACCAGGACGTGCTGACGTCCCGTCGCTGGATTGCGTTCAACCCCGCGCAGGGCCGCCTTGAAGGTCACCGCCACGTCGGGGGGCGGGGGAGGCGGCGGCGGCGGGGGAGGCGGCGGCGGCGGCGGCGGCGGCGGGGGATCCGACCGCAGCGTCTTCAGGAAGGCCACGGCGCCCACGGCGCTTTCGCCCGGACGCAAGATCGCGCCCGCACGCGCAGATTGACCGCGCACCACGGCCGGCGGCTCATCAGGGCGACCAGGATAGGCCGCGCCCGTCAGGAAGGCCAAGCCCAGCAGCACCGGCGGGACCGCCCACAACAGGGGCTTCATGACGCCGCTCCAGGATTGGCGATCCGCACAGGGAAGGCCAGGCCGATGCGCAGCTTTCCGCTGGGCGGGGGCGCGTCGGGCGTGCCGACCAGCAACGGATTGGGCGGCGTGACCTCATAGCGGAAAGCCGTGACGCGGAAGCCCTCGGGCCATTCGCCGAGCTTGTCGAGGAAGGCGAAGGCGGGACCCCAGCGCAGGTCCGACTGAACCTCAGCCTCCAGCCACTGGGTCGGGCCTATGGCCTCGACCTTGGCGTTGGTCGTGATGCGCGGATTGGGCAGGCCGGTCGCCATGGCGGCTTCCAGCAGGCGCTGTTCGATCAGCACCTGAGCGACCGCCGGATTGCCGGCCTCGAAGCCCCAGCCGTTCATGTCGTCCAGCGCCAGGCGATCAGCGGCGCCGTCGGCGATGCGGCGCGCGGCGTTGGCGGTCAGGCGGGCGGTCGATTGTTCGGTCAGGGCGTCGATGTAACGGTCGGCCTGGGCCGTGCGCCACTCCAGCGCGGCGACAGGGGCATAGACGGCGGCGCCCAGAACCAGCCCTCCCAGCAGGATGCGCTCGCGCATCGTGGTGCGGCGCATGCGGTCCTTCAGCGTCTCGATCGACGCACGCGTCGAAGCGACCATGTCAGCCAAGAAACCCTGCAAGATGCGTCCCGTGTCAGTGTTGCGGCGCTCGGGCCTGCATTTCGCATCGACCCCCCAAGAGCCGTGAGCTATAGCAACCGTTAAAAGCCCATAACAGCTTAGAAATCCAAGGCGATCGTTTGATGCATTGCGGCCGTTCCCGTCTCCGTCACCGTTTTTCGCTGATCGTGGCCCCGTCGCATCAGCGTGGCCGTAAGGCCCGCGAGGGCTACAGCCTGCTCGAAATCCTCGTCGTCCTGTCGATCATTGCTTTGATCGCGGCGGTTGTGGGGCCGCGTCTGTTTGCGCAGTTGGATAAATCTAAGACCCAGACGGCGCGTCTGCAGATCCGTTCGCTGGAAGCGGCGCTGGAGACCATGCGTCTGGACATCGGCCGCCTGCCGACCGAGCAGGAGGGCCTGGCCCTGCTGATGCAGGCCAACGCCGAAACCGTGCCTGGCTGGTCCGGCCCCTATCTGGACAAGGCTCTGCCGTCCGATCCCTGGGCCCGCCCCTACATCTATGTCGCCCCTGCGGCTCCTACCGCGGGCGAGGTCGCGCCCGACAATCGCGCCCGCGTCATCAGCTACGGCGCCGATGGGGCCGAAGGCGGCCAGGGCGTCAACGCCGATGTCAGTTCCGATCAGGCCCGCTGATCCTGCGCCGTCCCGGCCCGCCCGGGGCGGTTACACCCTGATCGAAGTTCTGGTGGTGCTGGCGATCTTCGCTCTGAGCACCGCCATCATCATGCCGTCCACGGCGCGGATGCTGGATCAGACCACCTCGCACGCCGTCTTCTTCGAGTTCCAACGTCAGGTGTCCGACCTGCGACGCGAGGCCAACCGGACCGGCGAACCTGTGCGGATCGTCGATCCCTCCATGCCCAAAACCGAGGGCGACCGCCTTCTGCAGCTGCGGGCGCCCTGGCGCTATACCTTGGCGCCAGCCCTGGACATCGCCGAGGGCGGCGGTTGCTCGACCGTCAGCGCTAATCTGATCAATCAGGACCGGGTGGTCATGACCCTGCGGGCCGACGACGGAACCTGCCGCTTCATGCGCCTGCAGGACGTCCCGAAGAAAGGACGCGGGACCTAGGGTTCCGGCGTCAACGGCGGAGCCTCCTCACGCACCTTCATTTCCACCGTCAAGGTCTGGCCCGTTCCGTCGGTCCGTGGCTGGACATCGTGGAAATAGCCCGAGCTTTCCAGTTCCTCGACCAGAGGCGCGATCTTGTCGATCGCGGCATAGGGCAGGCTGAAGCTGAGGGTCTCGGTCTCGGCGTTCACCGAGGTCGGCGTCAGGTCATGGAAGGCCAGGATGCCGATGGCGGCGCCGGCGGCGCTCAGGGGGCTCGTCTGCGCTTCGATGCGGCGATAGGCGATCAGCTTCTTCTGGCTGGCGTCCAGGTTGCGCACGGCGGCGGCGAGCGGCGTCGCGGCGCGAATCTCGGCTATTTCGACTTCGACGCGGCCGGCGTCTTTGGACAGCTGGTAACCCTGACCGAACAGGAAGGCGCCGAAGCAGACCGAGGCCAGGGCCACGCCGCCGCCGACCAGAAGGGCCATCTGCTCGCGCGTGAGCTCAGGCGCCGCCATGGCGAAGGCGTCGGGATTGTCGAAGGCGATCGGCAGGTCGGCAGGGGCGGGCGGATGATCGGGGGCGGCCTCGTCCGCCCGCTGCAACCGCACGAAGGCCGACCAGGCAGGGGCGTCGTAACGCTCACGTCGCCAGGCCGAGGCGACCAGGGCCTTGCCGCGCCACAGTTGAGCTTCGTAACCGGCTTTCAGTCGGACGATCCGCCAGGCGTCGCCGCGCGGCTGGGCCAGGGTCTCGGGGCGGATGAGCGGGCGAGAGGGCGTGGCGACGCCGGTTTCCAGCAGGGCTTGGACGCGATCCGCATCCCACCACCAGACGCCGAAGTCGTCGCCTGCCTTGCTCAAAGCCGAGCCGGAGACGACATAGGGCGCGGCCACGCGGGCGTGCAGGACGGCGGCCTGGCGGCGGCGACCGCGCGGCAGGGCGGCGGTCTGGAACAGGGCGAAGGCGCACAGATCGCGAGCCAGGAGCAGGACGGGCCGACGCAGGACGCGGCCCAGGGCGCCGCCCGGATGGACGACGTCGATCGCGCCGTCGGCGCTGAGCCGCTCAACGCGGGGCGTAAGGAAGTCGAGTTGCATCGGATGTGTCGGCCACGGCCCGGCGAGGGGCCTCTGTCAGTTCAGTCTGATCGATCCAGAGCGGTTGCTCAAGGCCGGAAGGCGTCAGGGTCAGCCGCGCCCGATAGGTCCAGGCCGACCGGGTGTCGCGGATGGTGACCAGGGTCACGCCCGCCGGATAGGTGTAGATGCGCTCGAAATCCTCGCCGAACGGCATGCCTGTCACATTGGCGATGTCGGCGGCGGACATCAGGGGCGCCTGTTCACGCGCCCGGATCAGGGCCTGGGCCTGATCCTCGCTCATGCCGAACAGGATGCCGAGAGCCGTGGGGCTGGCGGTGTTGACGTTGATGGCGGCGGACATGGGATCGGCGGCCAGGTCGTCGCGCAGCTCGCGCCAGGCCTTCTTGTTCACGGCCTCGCGCGCGCCCAGAATCGACAACCATTCGGCGGGTCGCATCAGGCGGCGATTGGCGGGGCCGCCGTCCGGATAGTCGCCGCGTTCGGCGCCGTTCGGCTGCTTCAGGTCGTCGGTATCGACGTAGTCCTGATAGCGGGCGATCATTTCCTGACGCTGCCCAGCCTCGACGCCGAGACGCTCCATCAGGCGCTCGTAGGGTTGGCCGTAGAGCAGGGCCATGTTGATCATCCCCGCCTCGTCGCGCATGCGAACGACCAGAGGGCCGTCGACCTCCATCAGGAAGGGGCGCCCGTCGAGGCGAATCGGCTCAACCGGGAGGCCCGACAGGTTGGGCGGCGGCTCGGTCTGGCCGAGGTCCATGAAGCCGCGCACGTCGTTGATGGAAAAGCCATAGGCCCGTATCGGCTCTGTAGCGGCCATGTAGGACAGGGTCGCCTCGGCGGTTAGGGCGCGTTGCAGGAAGCGCACCCGCGCCCGGGCCGACGCCGCTTCCGCCGCCAGGCTGGCGAGCGCCGTGATCGCCACCAGGAAGATCAGCGTCACCACCCCCGTCACAGCCAGGACGGCTGGCAGGGCGAAGCCGTCGCGGCGCAAGACGCTAGAACTCCGCACTAGGCCGCATCCACAGGGCGGGCTGGCCGGAATAGACCAGGTCCACGACATCCATCTTGGGGCCGCCGTTCAGCCGCACCCACAGGCTCTGGCTGCGGAAATTCTCCATGTTGATCGGCGCGTCGCGGGGTGTCTCGAACGACGGGCTCCAGGTCGCGCCGTCGGGGGAATAGGAGAAGGCGGCGGCCGCCGAGCCGCGGGGCAGGGTCAGGATCGGCGTCTTGCGCGCCCCGGCCTGGCACATGACGACGCGCTCCGCCCCTTGGGTCTCGATGGTCAGGGTCAGGCGTCCGGCCCAGCCCTGGGGCGCGCAGCCGGTGGCGCGTTCCATGACGGCGTCGGCCTCCAGCCGGTCCGGCCCCGCGACCATGGGCTGATCGACGCCTTCGACGATGGTGGCGGGGGGGCGCAGGCTTAGGCTGCGGATGATGGCGCGCAGGTCGCTGATGGCCACATCGGCGTCGGCGACCGACATGGCGCGTCGTCCCAGGGAAAAGCCGGTGTCGCCGGCCTTGATGCCGATCGAGAAGATGACGGCCAGCGCCATGCCGCCGATCGCCAGGACGACCAGGGCTTCAATCAGGGAAAAGCCGGCGCGGCGGGCGGTTTGCATCACAGGGCCTTGATAGGGCTTCGCGACGCCCCTGCCAATCGGGCGCGATCACGCCTCAGCTTGGCGCTGATGTTCGCGGCTGGTATGCAGGCCGAGTAGTTTTGGGGGGAGCGATGCGCGGCGTCGTCTCGGTGCTGATTGCAGGGGGATTGGGGTGCGCCGTTTGGGCGGGCCTGGCCAATCACGCCCGCTTCGCCCAGGCCGAGCCCGGCGCGGTCAAGCCGATCCCCGCCTATGCGCCTGCCGTGGTCGCGGCGCCGGTTGAAAGCGACCAGGAGCGCCGCGCCCGCCTGAACGCTCGTCTGCAGACCATGATCAAGGACGGCAAGGGAGTGCGTCTGACCGACGCCCCGCCCGCCGTTCAGCGCCGCCGGGCTGAGCCTCGCCGCCCGGCGCCGGCCACCCGCGCCGCCACCCCCTCGACCCGTGCCGAACCGACGGCAAGCTTCACGCCGCCGCCGGTCAATCCGAACGCCAGACCGTCGGTGCGTCGCGCGGGCTATACCCCGCCCTACCTGGATCTGAAGACCCCGCCGCGGGTGCCGGACAACGACCTCGAATGCCTGACCCAGGCCATCTACTATGAGGCGCGCAACGAGAGCGAGGCCGGTCAGGCCGCAGTCGCCGAGGTGGTGCTGAACCGCTCGCGCCACCGCGCCTATCCCAAGCGGGTCTGCGAGGTCGTCTATCAGCGCAACAGCCGCACCTGCCAGTTCACCTTCACCTGCGACGGTTCGATCGGGCGGCGCGCGGTCAATCCGGTGGCCTGGGCCCGTGCCGAGCGGATCGCCCGCGAGGTCTACGAGGGACGCTCGGCCCAGTTGCCCAAGAACTCGGTCAACTATCACGCCAACTATGTCCGCCCGTCCTGGGGTTCGCGGCTGGCCCGTGTGCGCCAGATCGGCGCCCATATCTTTTATGGCGCGCCGCTGAACGGCGGGACCAATCCCGGCGCCTATGAGCGGGAACGCGAACCGGCCCGCAGCGGTCTGCTGTTCGTGCGCAACGAGGCGCTGGACCGCGCCTATACGCTGATGACGGCCCAGGCGGCGCCCAGCGAGCCTTCCGCGCCGGCAGGGTCGTGACGGGCGGGGTGATCCTGCTGCGGACCCCGCGTCACGGGGACGACCGGGGCTGGTTTTCCGAAACCTGGTCGCGCGCACGCTTCAGCGCCGCCGGGATCGACAGCGACTTCGTGCAGGACAATCACTCGCGCTCGGAACCGGCAGGGGTGGTGCGCGGCCTGCATTTCCAACGCCCGCCCTTTGCCCAGGCCAAGCTGGTGCGCTGCGTGCGCGGCGCCATTCTGGACGTGGTGGTGGACCTCCGCGCCGGCTCGCCGACCTTCGGGATGCACCATGCGGTCGAGCTGTCGGCGGACAGCGGCGACCAGTTGTTCGTGCCCCCATCGTTCGCCCACGGCTTCGTCACCCTGCAGCCGGGCACCGAGGTGATCTACAAGGTCTCGGCCCCCTATGCGCCGGCGCACGAGGGGGGCTTGGCCTGGGACGACCCGGAACTGAACATCGCCTGGCCGGTAAAGGCGGCCGATGCAGTCCTGACCGATCGAGACCGGAACTGGCCGCGCCTAGGCGATCTGGACACGCCCTTCGTCGGCGAGACCCCCATGACCCTGTCGGTCGTGGACCTGGGCCGGATTAACGGTTAGCCCGACTTCAGTCGGCGGCTGAGGAGTTGAGCGTTGAGGATATTGCTGACCGGCGGCGCCGGCTTTATCGGCTCGGCCCTGACGCGCGAACTGCTGACGCGGGGTCATGAGGTCCGGGTTCTGGACCTGCTGACCTATGCCGGTGTCGCCGCATCCCTGACGGAACTGGAAGCCGATCCCGCCTATAGTTTCGTGCGCGCCGACATCGCCGACCCGGTCGCGGTCGCCGCCGTCTTCGCCGATTTCCGCCCCGAGGCCGTGGCCCATCTGGCGGCGGAAACTCATGTCGACCGGTCGATCGACGGTCCCGCCGTCTTTGTGCGCACCAATGTCGTGGGAACCCAGGTGCTGCTGGATCAGGCCCTGGCGACCTGGCGCGGTCTCTCGGACGCGGCCCGCGACGCCTTCCGCTTCCTGCACGTCTCGACCGACGAGGTGTTCGGCTCGCTGGGCGAGGAGGGACGGTTTTCGGAAGCCAGCCCCTATGACCCGCGCTCGCCCTATGCGGCGTCCAAGGCGGCGTCGGACCATCTGGTCCGGGCCTGGGGACATACCTTCGGTCTGCCGACCATCATCAGCAATTGCTCGAACAACTACGGCGCCCGCCAGTTTCCCGAGAAGCTGATCCCGACCATGATCCTGCGCGCGCTGCGCGGCGAAAGCCTGCCGGTCTATGGCGACGGCGGGAACGTGCGCGACTGGCTGTTCGTCGAGGATCATGCGCGCGCCCTGGCCGATATTCTGGAGCGGGGCGCGCCAGGCCGGACCTATGCGGTCGGGGGCGACGCCGAGCGCACCAATCTGCAACTGGTCCATGCGCTTTGCGCAGTGCTGGATCGCCTGCAACCCGCCGCGGACGGTCGTTCTCATGCAGCGCGGATCCAGATGGTCGAGGACCGTCCCGGCCACGATCGCCGCTACGCCGTCGACGCCGCTCTGATCCGCGCGGAACTGGGCTGGCGTCCACAGGTCAGCTTCGACGAAGGACTGGAGCGGACGGTGCGCTGGTATCTGGACACTGAATCCTGGTGGGCGCCCCTGGTCGCCGATCCCCAGGGGCTGACCCGCCTGGGACGGCTCTAGCCGACCCGTTCGATCTCGGCGCCGCTGAAGGTCATGCGTCCGTCGAACACGCCCTCCATGACCACGACCCGAAGCTCGCAGACCGACCGTTCGGTCCAGTCATAGTCCTGAACGATCTCGAACACGCCGGGACGGCCAGGCACGAACTCTTCCGACAGGAAGTCGGTCTGTCCGCCCCAGTCGACACGGAAGCGCGGACGGCTGCCCTTGGCGTCAAAGGTCAGACGATAGGTCGCACGCCAGCGGCCCGGCGGCATGGTGATGTAGGGGCCGGTGATCATGAAGCGCGGGCGGCCGGTCAGGTCCAACTGACCGCGGGTCCCTCCCGCCACGATGCGCGAATCATAGTTGAACAGATCCGGGGCCCAGGTCGCGCGAGGATGCGCCGGGTCGAGCAGGGCGACCGCCGCCTGAACCGCCGTGAGCCGAGGCGACAGGGGCATGGCCGGAGACGGGGCCGGACGATGCAGATGCACCTGGGGCAGAATCTCGATCGGTCCCTTGGCGAAGTCCGTATGGCGGAAGATGCGCCCAGGGGGCAGCAGATCGATCCGTCCCATCAGATCGGTCAGGAAGGGGATGAGCGGCGGCAGGGCGTCCGGCGCCTCGACGCCGTCCAGGCGCATGCCTGATCCGGCGATCAGGCATGCCACGGCCTCGGCCGGCGCTCCGAACGCCAGAGGTTGTTGTGCATCCGCCGTCAGGATGACGACCTGCGGGTCGTTGAAGGGGGCGTGGAGCGGATCGGCGTCCAGGTCGTGAAGCCGCAGGCCCGCTTCGGTCACGGCGCTGGCGACGGCGGCGCGCCAGACGACGTCGTCATGGAAGGGCGGAAGGACGATCCATCGCGCATGCGAAGACGAGGAACGGCTCACGCGGCGCGCAACCAGGTATAGACTTCGACGGCTTCCTCGATGTCGTCAAACACCTTGGCCTGTCCGCCCTCGATGATCAGGGCGCGGTCGCAATAGTTGGCGATCAGGTGGGTGTCGTGGGAGGCCATGAGGAAGGCGCGATGGGCGCGATGCTCGAACAGGGCTTCCTGGCACTTGCGCTGGAAGCGGGCGTCGCCGACGGCCACCAGTTCGTCGATCAGATAGCAGTCGAACTCGATGGCCAGGGACAGGCCGAAGGCCAGACGCGCGCGCATGCCGGACGAGTAGTGCTTGACGGGGTCGCGCAGGGCCTTGCCCAGTTCAGCGAAGTCGTCGACGCGCTCGAGCATGTCGTGATAGTCGCGTTTGTAGAGGCGCGCGAGGAACCGGACGTTGTCCAGTCCTGACAGGCTGCCCTGGAAGCCGCCGCCGAAGCCGATCGGCCACGAGGACGACATGCGCCACTCGATCCGGCCTTCCGTTTCAGGCAGCACGCCGCCCAGCATCTTGATCAGGGTTGACTTGCCCTGACCGTTGCGGCCTAGAATTGCCAGTCTGCCTGAAGTGCCAAGATCAAAATTAATGTTTTTGAACAATGGCTTGTGGGAGCCGTGATAGGTCTTCCCAACGCCGATGACACGCAGGCCGGGAGCCTCGGGGGTTTGCATCAGTCCTGCCTGTGCTCCCGAACGCCGGCCCAGATGAGCCAGCCCACCGCGTAAGCCAGCAACGACGAGGCGAAGATGGTCAGAACGGCCAGCCAACGGCGAGGCTGCGTCGGCTTGTCGGGCTCGCTGGGGGCCACGATGCGCTCCAGGTAGAGCTTCTGGCGGCGCGCATCCTGTTCGGCGTTCAGCAGAGCGGCGGTCGCTTGAGCCAGGACCTTGTCCGCGATCTCGCGGCGCATCACCAGGTCCTCATAGGCGCCGACCTTGGGCGCCAGAGACGAGGCGCTGCCGGTGGCCTTGGCGCGAGCTTCGGCGACCTGACGCTCATAGGCGGCGATGCGGCTGTCGATGGTGGGCAGTTGCGGGCTGGACGGAGCCTCGGCCGCCAGTTGCGCCCGTTCAGCGCGAAGCTGAGCAATAGTCACGAGAAGACCGGAAACGACTTCGGTCGTTTCCGTCACGGCGGCGCGCGGGTCGATGAACTGGGCGCTGTTGCGCAGGGTGGTCAGAGCTTGCTGAGACGCGGTCACCTCGGCGCGGGCCTGGTCAAGGGAGACGCGGGCGTCGCGAACGGCGTTGGCGGCCGAGCGCTCGTTCAGACGGTTGACCAGGGCCTCGCCGCTGTCGAGCATGGCGGCGTTGAGGGTGGCCGCATCCTTTGCGGTGAACGCCTCGACGCGCAGGGTGCTGATGCCGGAGGTGGCGTCATAGCCGACGGTCAGGAAACGCTTGAAGCTCTTGTAGAGGGCCTCGTCGCTGGCCCCTTCCCATGGGCGCGGCGATCGTGAGAACCAGTCGACGTCGGGTCGACCGAGCATGGCCTTGAGGTTGTAGCGGGTCTGCAGGACCTTCAGGCTGTCGCGTGAATCGAGATATTCATGAACCGCGAAGGCGTCGTTCATCCCGCTTGAAATGCCGACCCCCTGCAGGGCCAGGCCGAGGCCGCTGGGTTGGCTGGAATTGGCTGAGCGGACCACGAAGCGGGATTCCGAGACGTAACGCGGCGACGCGATCAACCCGTAGTAGATTGCCCCCACCAGGGTGGGCGCGGCGACCACGATCAGGAAGCCGAGCGGCAGTCGCTTGCGCCACGAACGCTTGGCCGGGGGCACGGCGCGCGGTTCTTCGGCCGCGCCGAGGTAGGTCAGGTTGGTGTCAGCCATTCGTCTTCTGGGTGATATGTTTCATGGTCGGACGACGTCTTTATTCAACCGAGATGCGATCTCGGGCCCCGGAGATCAGCAGCAGGCCCAGGATATTGAAAATAGAGCCCACCGCGAGTGCATAGAGCGGGTGATAATAGGTCGGTACGAATTCTCCGAAAACTCCCGCCCGGATCATTTCCACACCATGAGGAAATGGAACGTAAAGGTAGATCTCTCGGAGATGGGGCGGCAGCCAGGACACCATGAAGAAGACGCCGGAAATCGGTATCAGGGTGTAGCTGATCAGGCTGACAAGCCGTTCGAAGCTTTCATAACGCATCGCCAGGCCGGTGAGGATGAGGGCGAAGCCGCATGAGACCCACGCCAGCAGAAGCCAGCCTGAGTACAGCAGGAGATAGTTGTGCGGGAGCCCGACCTGCTTGAGGCAGAACAGCACGACGTAGACGATGAAGAAGGCGGCGGTCGCCCCGCCCAATTCCAGCAGGATGCGCGCGCCGAAGATGTGAAGCGGGGCGA
Organism: Brevundimonas sp.; assembly: GCF_032055285.1. Lineage (GTDB taxonomy): Bacteria > Pseudomonadota > Alphaproteobacteria > Caulobacterales > Caulobacteraceae > Brevundimonas. The sequence goes on along the minus strand of NZ_DAMBRE010000003.1, from coordinate 199,877 downwards.
TCTGACGGTGATAAAGCAGCCCCAGATTGGCTTGCAGGGCGCCGCTGAGCAGCGCGATCAAGTGCCGGGTCAAGATCAGCGACATATAGCCGGTCATGACAAAGGGGGCGAGCCGGACGCCATGTTCATAGCTGGGCTTGGTGAGTGTCCACAGCGCCATGACGCCGAAGCAAAACACCAGAGGTTCGCCGACCACCCAGGCGAACCCCAGCCCTTCGCGTCCGAAACGTGTCGCCATTTCGCGCATGATGAGCGCGCCAAGAATTCTGAAATGGCGGACGATGGGTTCGAACATCAGGGCATTCAAGGCGCGCCGAGCGCGAGAAAATCGAGCGTGAAAACAGCCTTTACCATGGGCGCGATCACGCCGCGACCATAGCTTGCGCCGTCGCAAGCGCAAGCGATCTCGCCGCTGGTCGGGCGAAACTTCCTTCGTGTTTTCAGGCGACCGGTGGTCGCTGGCTCCGTTTTGAAACTACCCTGACAGCCGCTGGTCGGCGCGCAAACGGGTGATGACGGCCTCGGCCGCCTCTGCGGGAGTCATTTGGTCCGTTCGCAGATGCAGGTCAGGCTGGGGCGGCGGCTCGTAGGGGCTGCTGACCCCGGTGAAGTTGGCGATCTCGCCTCGCCGGGCCTTGGCGTAGAGGCCCTTGACGTCGCGCGCCTCGACCACGTCGAGCGGGGCGTCGACGAAGGCCTCCAGAAACTCGCCGACGGGCATCATGTCGCGAACCATGTCGCGCTCGGCGCGGAAGGGCGAAATCAGCGAAACCAGGACGATCAGCCCCGCGTCGGCCATCATGCGCGCCACCTCGGCCGCGCGACGGATGTTCTCGACCCGATCGGCCTCGGTGAAGCCCAGGTCGCGACTGAGACCGTGACGCAGGTTGTCGCCGTCGATCAGATAGGTATGGCGGCCCTCGGCGGTCAGGCGTTCCTCGACCAGGTTGGCGATGGTCGACTTGCCGGACCCCGACAGGCCCGTGAACCAGAGAACGGCGGCCTTCTGTCCCTTCAGCGCCGCGCGTTGGTCGCGATCGACCTTGATCGCCTGGCGATGGATGTTGTGCGCGCGGCGCAGGGCGAAGCGGATCATTCCGGCGCCGACCGTGGCGCGCGTGAGCCGGTCGATCAGGATGAAGGCGCCGAGGTCGCGATCGACCTCATAGGGTTCGAAGGCCACGTCCTGGCCCAGCGACAGGTGGCAGGCGCCGATGTCGTTCAGCGCCAGGGAGCGGGCCGCCAGTTTTTCCTGGGTGTTGACGTTCACCCGGTGGCGGATGTCGGTGATCTGGGCCGGGACGGTGCGCGCTCCGATCTTCAGGTCATAGACCCGGCCCGGGATCAGTTCGGCTTCGGCCATCCAGACGATCGTGGCCTCGAACTGGTCGGCGGCCTCCAGGGGCGTCTCGGCGGCGGCCAGGACGTCGCCGCGCGTCACATCGATCTCGTCGGCGAAGGTCAGGGTGACGGACTGGCCAGCCTGGGCGTGATCCAGGTCGCCGCCCATGACGACGATCCGTTCGACGCGCGACCGGACGCCCGACGGTGAAACGGCCACCGCATCGCCCACCGTCACGGCGCCGCTGTTGATGCGCCCCGTATAGCCGCGGAAGTCGAGGTTGGGACGGCTGACCCCCTGGACGGCCATGCGGAAGGGGCGGGCGGTCTCTGCGGCGCCGGGCAGGGTCTCCAGCACTTGCAGCAGGGTGGGGCCTGCGTACCATTCGGCGGCTTCGCCGTGCTGGACCAGGTTGTCGCCATTGACGCCCGAGACAGGAATGACGGTCGGCGTCGGCAGGCCGGCCGCCTCGGCGAAGGCCAGGTAGTCGGCGACGATGGCGTCGAACGCATCCTGAGACCAGGCGATCATGTCCATCTTGGTCACGGCCAGGATGACGTGGCGCACGCCCAGCAGGGAGACGATGTGGCTGTGACGCCGCGTCTGGGTCAGCACGCCCTTGCGCGCGTCGATCAGGACCACGGCGGCGTCGGCGGTCGAGGCGCCGGTGGCCATGTTGCGCGTGTACTGTTCGTGTCCGGGCGTGTCGGCGACGATGAACTGGCGGCGCGGCGTCGAGAAGTAGCGATAGGCCACGTCGATCGTGATGCCCTGCTCGCGCTCCGCCAGCAGGCCATCGACCAGCAGAGAGAAGTCCAGCTTGCCGTCGGCGTCGCGCAGGGCCGCGACCTGATCGTCGGGCACGGCGCCGGCGTCATAGAGCAGTCGCCCGATCAGGGTCGACTTGCCGTCGTCCACCGAGCCGCAGGTGATGAAGCGCAGGGTGTCGCGCTGAGGCGTCGAGGCAGCCATCAGAAGTAGCCCTCCAGCTTCTTCTTCTCCATCGACCCGGCCTGGTCGCGGTCGATCAGCCGCCCCTGGCGTTCGGAACTGCGCGAGGCGCGCATCTCGGCGATAACGGCGTCCAGGGTCGAAGCCTGGCTCTCGACGGCGCCGGACAGGGGGTAGCAGCCCAGGGTGCGGAACCGCACCGACATCATCTCGGGCGCCTCGCCGGGGTTCAGCCGCATACGCTCGTCATCGACCACGATCAGGGCGCCGTCCCGCCGGACCACGGGGCGTTCGGCGGCGAAATAGAGATCGACGACCGGGATGTTTTCCAGCGCCACATATTCCCACACATCCATCTCGGTCCAGTTGGACAGGGGGAAGACCCTCATGCTTTCGCCGGGGGCGACGCGAGCGTTGTAGAGGCTCCACAGTTCCGGCCTCTGGCGGCGCGGGTCCCAGCGGTGGCCGGGACCGCGGAAGGAGAAGATGCGCTCCTTGGCGCGGCTGGCTTCTTCGTCGCGACGCGCTCCGCCGATGGCGGCGTCGAAACCATGTAGGTCCAGCGCCTGCTTAAGCCCTTGCGTCTTCCACATGTCGGTGTGGACCGCAGAGCCATGGTCAAAGGGATTGATCCCTTGCGCCTGGGCCTCCGGGTTGTGGTGGACGATCAACCGTGCGCCGCTCTCCGCCGCCATCCGGTCGCGCAGGGCGTACATGGCGCGGAACTTCCACGTCGTGTCCACGTGCAGCAGGGGGAAGGGCGGCGGCGCCGGATAGAAGGCCTTGCGCGCCAGGTGCAGCAGGGCCGCCGAGTCCTTACCGATGGAGTAGAGAAGGACCGGGCGCGCGCACTCGGCCGCAACCTCGCGCAGGATGTGGATGCTTTCGGCTTCGAGCCGTTGCAGGTGGCTCAGTCGCTCGGGGGATGCGGCGGCGGTCGTCATGTCAGGCGGCCGAAACTCCGACCTTGCGATAGAGATCGGCGAGGCGCGTCTGATAGGCTTCGGGCGTGAACTTGCCGGCCTGGATCAGGCCGCGCGCCTGCAGGTCCAGGCGCAAGCCTTCGTCGGCGTCCAGCGCCTGGATGCCGCGCGTCATGGCCTGGACGTCATAGGGATCGACGATCACGGCGGCGTCGCCCGCCACTTCCGGCAGGGAGCCGCCGGTCGAGGTCAGCACCGCCGTCGACAGGGCCATGGATTCCAGCACCGGCAGGCCGAAGCCTTCATAAAGCGAGGGGAACAGCGTCGCCTTCGCCCCGCGGATCAGGCTGATCAGCATGGAGAAGGGCATGTATTCGTACTGGCGGATGCGGTCGGCGCTGGGGCCGCCGTCGCGTTTGACCTGATTGAGCAGGGCGGTCTCGCCTTCGTCTAGCCAGGCCCGGCCGCCGATGATGACCAGGGGCGTCTGGCTGCCGGACGCCAGATAGGCCTCGACGACTCGGCCCAGGTTCTTCTTGGGTTCGATGGCGCCGAAGTGAAGGAAGTAGTCCTTCCAGCCCAGATTGAAGACGCCCTCCAGTTCCAGCGTCACGTCGGCCTGGCTGCGCGAGGTCAGCTTTTCGGGCAGGCTGACGGCCTGATAGGTGTTGGTGACGCGGTCTTCAGAGACGCCCAGCAGGCGGATCACGTCCTGGCGGGTGGTTTCCGACACCACGGCGATGTGGTCGGCGCGTCGCGCGATCGCGTCGCACAAGGCGCGATAGGTCGCCTTGTCGTCCAGCGTCGTGTGCGGCAGGCGCAGCGGGATCAGGTCGTGGATGGTGTAGATGTTGGGAACCTTGCGCGCGTGCAGCGGCAGGGTGGCGGTCCAGTGCATGACGTCGGGCGCGGGGGCGTCGGCCGTGGCCTCGAACGCGACCGGCGTCTCCTTGCCATAGGCGGCGAAGCAGCGATTGGCGTGGGTGAACAGGTCGCGCGCGGCCCAGAAGCGATCGGCCGAGGGGCGGCCGCCGGATCGCGCCGGCCAGATCACCTCGCCCGACGGCAGGATGGAATGGGCGGTTCGACCGTAGCGCGACATATAGGTGTCGGCGAAACGCAGGACCTTTTGTTTTCGATTCAAGCGCTGTGGCGGCCGCTCGGCGTCGACCAGCGAGGTTTCATTCAGCAGGTTGTCGTTGCGGCGGCGCGCGGCGGGGCCATAGAGGACTTGAGTTCCGAATCCGCTGGCGCGGGCGCTGTCCAGCAGGTTCCGCCCATAGGTCGCGATGCCTGTTCCCTTGGCCAGGGCCAGGTTGAAACCGTCGATGCAAATAGAAGTCATGAAATCCTGAGGGGCCTAGGTTCGGCGCGATGTGGACGACAGGGCGTCGCGCAGGTCAAGTTTCTTGATCCTTGCTGCGGATTGACCTTAACGCGCCGTTAAATCCTGTAGCCCTTGGGCCACGGTGTGTTGCAAGCTTCGGTAAAATAGGCGTTTGACGCTCGACCGCCCACGGCAACGCTGATAGGGAGTGGGGTAGGCGACGTATCCGTCGTCCACGAACAACTGATCTCGGAGGGCCGCATCCATGCGCGTCAAGAGTTTGATCCTGGCATCTAGCGCGGCGGCGGCTCTGGCCCTGTCGGCTGGCGCCGCTTCGGCTGAGCCGGACGGCTGGTACGGCGCCGTCGACGCCGGCTACCACATCATCGATGACATCAACACCGAGTCGTCGACCCGCGGTTCCAACTGGAACTGGGAAGTCAACGACGGCTGGGCCGCCTTCGCCCGCCTCGGCTACCGCTTCAACCCCAACTGGCGCGTTGAACTGGAAGGCGGCTACCGCTCGGGCGACGTCGGCACCGTGCGCGCCGTCTCGGGTCCGCAAGGCCTGTGCAACGTCACGCCGGCCACCGGTCCGTGCTACTCGCCCGAAGGCGACATCACCTCGACCACCCTGATGGCCAACGTCATCTATGACTTCGGCCGCTCGGCCTGGGGCATCCGTCCCTTCGTCGGCCTGGGCGTCGGCGCCAACCACGTCAACACCGACGTCGTCGGCCGTCTGCGTCAGAACCCGACCGTGGCCTTCGGCGCTGACGACAGCTCGACCAAGTTCGCCGCTCAGGCGATCGCCGGTCTGGCCTGGGCTGTTGGCGATCGCGCCAACATCGACCTGACCTACCGCTACCTGACGGGCGACGCCGAGTTCGCGACCTTCACGAACACGGCGACCAACGCCTTCGGCGAAATGGCCGGCGACTACGACCAGTCGCACACCGTGACCCTGGGTCTGCGCTACGCCTTCGGCGCCGAGCCGGCGGCTCCCCCGCCGCCGCCTCCGCCGCCGCCGCCGCCGCCCCCGCCGCCCCCGCCGCCCCCGCCGCCGCCTCCGCCGCCTCCGGCCAAGCCGGCTGCGCGTCAGTTCGTGGTCTACTTCGACTGGGATCGCTCGGACCTGACGGCGGAAGCCCGTTCGGTGGTTACCCAAGCCGCCAACTACGCCAAGTCGGGCGCCCCGACCCGTATCCTGGTCGTCGGCCACGCCGACACCTCGGGTAACGCCGCCTACAACCTCGGCCTGTCGAACCGTCGTTCGCGCACCGTCGCCGACGCCCTGGTCGCCCAAGGCGTCAACGGCGGCGTCATCGCCCTCGACGGCAAGGGTGAAACCGCCCTGGCCAAGGCTACCGCTGACGGCGTGCGCGAGCCGCTCAACCGTCGCGCCACCATCGACATCAACTTCTAAGATTCAGAGGGGCCGGTTTGCGCCGGCCCCGATGATCTGGAAGGTCGATAAGATTGAGGGCGGTCGATCCATGCGGGTCGGCCGCCCTTTTTCTTTGTCCGTCGAATGGCTTGACTGGCAAACGTCATGCTTGGACGGTATCTCGGCCTGACTGCATCAAGAGGATGAGCGCATGCGCGTCGCAATGATCGGCACCGGCTATGTGGGCCTGGTGTCCGGAGCCTGTTTTGCGGACTTCGGTCACGTCGTGACCTGCGTCGACAAGGATGCTGGCAAGATTGACCGGTTGAACGCTGGACAGATGCCGATTTACGAGCCGGGTCTGGAAGACCTGGTCGCCGCCAATGTGCGCGACGGTCGCCTGTCGTTCGCCGTGGACGGCGCCGAGGCGATTCGCTCGGCCGACGCGGTCTTCATCGCCGTCGGCACGCCTTCCCGCCGGGGGGACGGTCACGCCGACCTGTCCTATGTCTATGCCGCTGCTGAAGAAATCGCCGATCTCATCCAAGGCTTCACGGTCGTCGTCACCAAGTCCACGGTGCCGGTCGGCACGGGCGACGAGATCGAGCGCATCATCCGCGCGCGCCGTCCTGAGGCCGACTTCGCAGTCGTCTCAAATCCAGAGTTCCTGCGCGAAGGCGCCGCCATCGGCGACTTCAAGCGTCCTGACCGCGTCGTGGTCGGCATCGACGACGAACGCGCGCGTCCGGTCATGGCCGAACTGTATCGCCCGCTGAATCTGAACGAGACGCCGATCCTGTTCACCGGCCGGCGCACGTCCGAGTTGACCAAGTACGCCGCCAACGCCTTTCTGGCGCTGAAGATCACCTTCATCAACGAGATGGCCGACCTGTGCGAAAGTCTGGGCGCCGACGTGCAGCAGGTGGCCCGCGGCATCGGCCTGGATAACCGGATCGGGGCCAAGTTCCTGCATGCGGGCCCGGGCTATGGCGGCTCCTGCTTCCCCAAGGACACCCTGGCCCTGGTACGCACGGCCACCGACGCCGGATCGCCGCTTCGCCTGATCGAGACGACGGTCGAGGTCAATGATGCCCGCAAGAAGGCCATGGCCGACCGCGTCGCCGCCGCCTTGGGCGGCACGGACCTGAAGGGCAAGACGGTCGGTCTTTTGGGTCTGACCTTCAAACCCAATACCGATGACATGCGCGATGCTCCGTCGCTGGACGTGGCGCCCGCCCTGATCGCGATGGGAGCGACGGTTCAGGCCTTCGACCCAGAGGGCATGCACGAGGCCGCCAAGCTGTTGGAGGGCGTCGTCTTCCGCGACGGTCCCTATGACGCGGTTGAAGGCGCCGACGTGGTGGTCATCATGACCGAATGGGACCAGTTCCGCGCCCTGGATCTGGACCGGATCAAGCTGTTGCTGAAGCAGCCGGTCATGGTCGATCTGCGCAACGTCTATCGCCCTGAGGACATGAAGGCGCGAGGCTTCCGCTACACCTCCATCGGGCGGCCTGAAAGCGCACGCTGATCGCGGCGACGAAAGAAAAAGGGCGGCGCTTTCGCGCCGCCCTTTGTCGTTTCAGCCCTCTTGCTCGATCAGCCCGTGAACGGACGGATCAGGATTTCGACGCGGCGGTTCTGGGCCTTGCCCTGAGGCGTGTCGTTCGAGGCGATCGGGTTGCGCGCGCTGTTGCCGGCGACATAGAGGCGCTCACGGATCACGCCGCGGTCGATCAGATAGGAGGCGACCGACGAAGCGCGGCGCTCCGACAACGGCTGGTTGATGGCGTCGCCGCCCGAAGCATCCGTGTGGCCGATGACGTCGACCATCGAGCGGTCGTATTCCTGCAGCACGCGGGCCACGTCGTCGAGGACCGGCAGGAAGCGGCTGTCGAGGCTGGACTGGTTGGTGGCGAAGGTCACGTCGGACGGCATGCGCAGAACCAGGTTGTCGCCCTGACGCGCCACGCCGACGCCCGTGCCCGACAGCTCGGCTTCCAGAGCACGCTGCTGGCGATCCATGTACTGGCCGACGCCTGCGCCGGCCAGGGCGCCGATGCCGGCGCCGATCAGGGCGTTCTTGCGGCCCTGTTCGCCGCTGGAGGTGTTGGTCAGATAGCCCAGAAGGGCGCCGCCCAGGGCGCCCGCGATGGCGCCGGTGCCGGTGTTGTTGCGGGTCGGGGTCGAGCTGTAGGGATCGGTCGTGGTGCAGGCGGCGGCGCCGAGCATGGCGGCGATGCTGACGCTGGCGACAATGAGCTTGGCGCGCATGGAATGTCCTTTGTTGCGGCGATCAGGCCGAAAAACGTGACCCTACAGTGAAGGTTCCAACCTGTATGTCATGTGAACGAGGGTGCGCCCAGACAAACGGTTGACCCCAGCGCCGCCCATAACCATTTGTTGCAAACGGACGTGCGCCCTTGCCGCTTGAGGGAGGGCGTGAACGACCGGGTCGCTTGTTTGCGAGGACCGATGACGACACGCACCATCCTGTTCGACAGTCCCTTCCTGCTGGGCTTCGATCATACCCGCGCCCTGATCGACCGCGCGGCCAAGGCGGCGGCCGAGAGCTATCCCCCCTATAATGTCGAGCAGGTCGGCGAGGCGGCGGTGCGCATCAGCCTGGCGGTGGCCGGGTTCGCACCCGAGGAGCTGACCGTCACCCTGGAGGGGCGCCAGCTGACCATCGCCGGCAAGCGCGACGAGGCGGGCAGGGGCGAGCAGGCCTTCCTGCATCGTGGCATCGCGGCGCGGGGCTTTGTCCGCAGTTTCGTCCTGGCTGACGGGTTGGAGGTCGCCGAAGCGAAGCTGGAACACGGACTGCTGCATGTGGACATGGTGCGTCCCGAACAGGAGCGGCAGGTCCGTCGAATTCCCATCACGACGGGCTGAAACAGCCGTCGAACCGCTCGGCTGGCCGGGCGTTTAGTCAAGCGCAAGGAGGCGGTCCTATGACGCCTATGATGAACAAGACAGATTTCGCGGGCCTTGGCGCGCCCGACCTCGTCTATGTGCGCGCCATCCGCGCATCGGACCTGATGGAAGACGCCCATGTCGAGGTAGGGTCTGGCGTGGATATTGATCCCGATCAGATTCTCTATGCGGTCCACGGCGCTGACGGCGAGCGGCTGGCCGTCATGCTGGATCGCGAAACCGCTTTTGCCGCCGCCGCCGCCCATGAACTGGAGCCGGTTTCGGTTCACTGATCCCAAGGGGCGCTACCGGCCGGTCGGCCTGCTTGAGCGGCGCTCATAGGCCGCTATCGGCCGGCTGGCCTACTTGAGCACGGAACTCTCTAGATGTGGTGGCGCCGCCTGCGGGGCGGCAGGCGGTCTAGCCTCAGGCGGCTGCGACGGGCGCGTCCTTGACGAAGAGGGCGCGCACGGCATCGACCGTCCGGGCCTGACGCAGGTGTTCGCGCAGTTCCGGCGAACGCATGGCGCGCGACACCGCCGCCAGCGCCCGCAGATGCTCTGCGCCGGCGTTCAGCGGGGCGAACAGGGCGAACATCAGGTCGACCGGACGATCATCCAGAGATTCATAGGCCACGGGCGTCTCCAGCCGCACGAAGACGGCGCAGACGCGGTCCAGGCCCTTGATGCGCGCGTGAGGCACGGCGACGCCCGAGCCGAGGCCCGTCGAGCCCAGGGCTTCACGCTCGAGCAGGGCGTCCAGCGCCCGATCTTCGTCAATGCCCAGCGCGACCGACGCGGCCTCGGCCACCGTGTGCAGCGCCTGTCGCTTGGATGACACGCCGCCCCGCAGGACGATCCCGCCCGACGACAACAAATCAGCGATGTCCATAATCACCCCGAACCTTGGTACCCGACATTGCGGAAGGGCGAGGCGTCTTCTAGCGCCTTCGCCCCCCGCGGGAAAGCCTTAGGATCCCTTGCCGTTCGTCGTCTTGAGCGTGCGCTCCGGGTCGATCCAGCCGACATTGCCGTCCGGGCGGCGATAGACGACCGAAAGGCCGCCGTGCGCTGCATTGCGGAACATGACGATCGGATAGCCGGTCATGTCCAGTTCCAGCACCGCGCGGCCGACCGTGATGGTGCGAATCTCCGATTCGGTTTCGGCGATGACCATGCCGACGGGGGGCGGCTCGTCCGGGGCCCCGGCCTCGCCGAAGGCTTCGTCCTCGACGGTGTCAGGGTTGCGGAAGACGGTCATGGCCGCGACTTCGCGGGCCGCGTCCTCGGTCTTTTCGGGCGACAGGCCCTTGGGACCGATGTGGTGGTCCTTCAGGCGACGCTTGTAGCGGCGGACGCGCTTCTCGAGCTTGTCCAGGCTGTCGGCGAAGGCGCCCTGGGCGTCGCCGCCGAAACCGGTCGTCACCAGGCTCTGGCCCGAGGCCAGACGGACCCAGCAATCGACACGGAAGCCGTGGCGGTCCTTGGACACCACGACCTCGGCGTTCTCGCCGCCACGGGCGAAATACTTGCCGACTCCCTCTTCGAGTTCCTGGGAGATGCGCGAGCTTAGCGCTTCGCCGACATCCACTTGCTTGCCGCTGACTTGGATCTGCATAGGCATAGAACGCGACGGGTCGCGTTTGGTGTCAACGCCGATCACCGATTTGTGGTGACGCTTCTCCGCAGCGTGATCAGCCAGCTTTCAGCAGGCGGCGACGCTGGACAGAGGACGGAATTCTAAGGGCTTCTCGGTACTTCGCCACAGTGCGTCGGGCGATGTCGATGCCGGTTTCGTTGAGAATTTCGACGATCCGGTCGTCGCTCAGCACGTCGCCGTCTGCGGCCTCTCCGTCGATCATGGTCTTGATCCGATGGCGGACCGCTTCGGCCGAGTGGGAGGCGCCGCCGTCAGACGACTGGATGGCCGCCGTGAAGAAGAATTTCAGCTCGAAAACGCCGCGCGGCGTGGCGACATATTTGTTCGACGTCACGCGGCTGACCGTCGATTCGTGCATCTCGATGGCGTCGGCCACGGTCTTCAGCGTCAGGGGACGCAGGAACTCCACGCCGAAGGCCAGGAAGGCGTCCTGCTGGCGCACGATTTCCGATGCGACCCTCAGGATGGTCTTGGCGCGCTGGTCCAGCGACTTGACCAGCCAGCTTGCCTGGGCGGCGCAGTCGGCGACATAGGCCTTTTCGGTTTCGGATCGGGCGCCCGCCGCGACCACGCCGTGATAGCGTTTGTCCATCAGAAGGCGGGGCAGGGTGTCGCTGTTCAGCTCGACGCGCCAGCCGCCGGCCGGGTCGGGCCGGACATGGACGTCGGGCACGACAGTCTGCGCGGGTTCGCCGCCGAAGCCGGCGCCGGGGCGGGGCGTCAGGCCCTTCAGCTCGGCGATCATTTCGGCCAGGTCCTCGGCGTCGACGCCGCAGACCTTGCGCAGGGCCGCCAGATCGCGCCGCGCCAGCAGCTCAAGATTGTCGAGCAGGGCTTCCATGGCCGGGTCGAAGCGGTTGCGCTCGATCAGCTGAAGCTTGAGGCATTCAGGGGCCGAGCGGGCCATGACGCCGGTCGGCTCGAAGCCGTGGCAGAAGGCCAGAACCGCCTCGATCCGCGCCAGGTCCACGCCCAGCCTGTCGGCGATCTCCTGCAGTTCGCCGCGCAGGTAGCCGCCCTCGTCGGTGGCGTCGATCAGGGTCAGGGCGATGGCGTGGTCGGCAGGGCTGAAACCGGCGGACGAGGCCTGGGCCTGCAGATGCTCCCACAGGGTGACGTCACGGGTGTCGGGACGCTCCAGGCCCTCGCCGTCCAGGCCGCCGCCGCCGCCGGCGCGGGACCAGTCGGACAGGCCGGGCTGTGCACCGACCTCGCCCGCGTCGCGCTTGCGCTCGGCGTCGCGTTCGCCGGGCGCGTCGTCATAGAGGTCTTCGGTGCGGGCATCCAAGGCCTGCTCGGCCTCGCCCGAGGGTTCGGTGAACTGCAGTTCAGCGGCGTCGCCTGATGCGACGGCCTCGACCGATTCGGCGGAGCTGTCGCCGCTGGCTTCGCCCTCGTCGCGTTGCAGCAGGGGATTGCGCTCCAGCTCGCCCTCGACGAAGGCTTCCAGCTCGAGATTCGACAGTTGCAGCAGCTTGATCGCCTGCTGCAGCTGGGGCGTGATGACCAGCCCCTGCCCCTGTCTGACCTCCAGCCTCTGACCGATCACGGCGCTTCAATCCCTCCGGCGGGCGCAATTGGCCCGGTTCTTGCTGGGATCGTGCGGCAGAGACCTTAACGTCTGGCGAACGGCGGGTTCGCCAGGTGGCCGCAACGCGTCAGGCGTACATCTCGCCCAGATAGACGCGGCGGACCTCGGCGTCGTGAACGGCTTCGTCGGCGGTGCCTTCGAACAGGACCGAACCGGCCGAGATGATCGAGACGCGGTCGATGATGTCCAGGGTCTCGCGCACATTGTGGTCGGTGATCAGGACGCCGATGCCCTGGCTGGACAGGTAGCGGATCACATGACGGATGTCGGCGATGGCCAGGGGGTCGATGCCGGCGAAGGGTTCGTCCAGCAGCATGAAGCTGGGCCGGGCGGCCAGAGCCCGGGCGATCTCGACGCGGCGACGCTCGCCGCCCGACAGGCCTGTGGCCGGGGCGTGGCGCAGATGGTCGATGCGCAATTCTTCCAGCAGGCGGGTCGTTTCGTCGCGGACCCCGGCGGCGGTCTTTTCCCGCAGTTCAACCACCGCCTTGATGTTCTGCTCGACCGTCATGCCGCGGAAGATGGAGGCTTCCTGCGCCAGATAGCCCAGGCCCATCCGGGCGCGCTGATACATGGGCTGCTGGGTGATCTCTTCGCCGTCCAGCCAGATCGCGCCGCTGTCGGCCGGGATCAGGCCGGTGATCATGTAAAAGCAGGTGGTCTTGCCCGCGCCGTTGGGGCCCAGCAGGCCGCAGACCTCGCCGCGCTGGACGGTCAGGGAGACGTCGCGCACCACCTGACGCTGGCCGAAGCTGCGGGCGATGTGCTCGACGCGCAGACCGGTCTGGCGTGCTTCCTCGAGGACGGGCGCGCTATCGGCGTCCGTCTGGTCGAGGTTGAGGGCTGAGAGTTCCTTGCGCGCCAAGCGGGGTCAGTTCCCTTGCGGATAGAAGACGCCCTGGACGCGACCGTTGCCGCCTTCCATGCGGGCGCTCTCGGTGCGGACGTTATAGACGAGGCGGTTGCCGGTCAGGACGTTCTTGCCCTGGGTCAGGATGACGTCGCCCGTGACCACCACCTCGGCGTTGTTCAGGGTATAGACGGCGCGGTCGCCGCGCATGCTCTGGTCCGGGGTGACGAAGTAGACATTGCCCGTCGCCTCGACCCGGCTCAGGTCGCCGTTGGCCGTGACCCCGGTGATGGCGTCGGCGCGCAGGCGGTTGCCGCCCTGAGTCAGTTCGGCCCGACCGCGCAGGGCGAAGCCGTTGGGCGTGTATTCTCCGCCGTCGGCGCCGTACTGGACCGGCTGCTTCGAGGCGTCGGCGCGGCTGCTCTGGGCGCCCGAGGTCGCGGGGACCGTCAGGGCCAGCAGCAGGGCGGTGCCTGCGATCATGGTGTTCGACTTGGACATGGTCATCTGTCGGATCCCGCGGGGTTGATGGTCCCGCTCATCTTGTTGTCGCCCTGGCCGCTGAAGACGACCCGTTGGCCCTGGTCATAGATGGCATAGGACGAAGCATTGATCGTTCCAAGGGGGCCTTGCCCCTGGACGCCCTTGTCGCCCGTCACGACGCCGGTGTTGGTGTCGACCACGGCTTCCGGCGTGGTCAGGACGAAGCCGGAGCCGCCGTCGGAAATCTTGACGTTCGGCCCGATCACCACCTTGCGGCTGGCCTCGATATAGGTGCCGCCGTCGGCCGTCAGTTCCGTCACCTTGCGCCCGCCAAGGTTCAGCTTCAGCAGAGGGCCGACCAGACGGAAGTGGCCCGTGGCCGGGTCGCGGATCGCGCCCTTGGCCCCGATGACGAAGGAGCGCCCCTGGGCGTCCTGGCCGTGGAACATGGGGTTGTCCAGGCGGATCTCGCGGCTTTCGCTGGCCTTGCGCTCGACTCCCGACATGACGGTGCGGAACACGGTCCAGGTCAGGGCCCCGCCCGCCAGCATCAGGATGATGATAGGCAGGACGCGGCGATACAGCTTCACCCGACGCGAACGCGCGCGCCAGCGCTCGCCCGCCTGGGCGACTCGGGCCTCGTCGGCGCGCTTGCGCGCTTCCTGGGCGTCGAGGTCGCTCATTCGATCCTCAGGCGTGCGCGAAGATGTCGATCTCGTCCCAACCGGCCAGGTCGAGACGCGAGCGCGTGGGCAGGAAGTCGAAGCAGGCGCGGGCCAGCTCGGCGCGGCCTTCGCGCTCCAGCATGACGTCCAGCTTGGCCTTGATGGCGTGCAGATAAAGGACGTCCGAGGCGGCGTAGTCCAGTTGCGCCTGGGACAGGACGGGCGAACCCCAGTCCGAGCTCTGCTGGGCCTTGGACATGTCCACGCCGGCCAGTTCGCGCGCCACGTCCTTCAGGCCGTGACGGTCGGTGTAGGTGCGGGCCAGCTTGGAGGCGATCTTGGTGCAATAGACCGGGCGGGTCTCGACGCCGAGGTGCAGGTCGAACATGCCGATGTCGAAACGGCCGAAGTGGAAGAGCTTCAGCACCTTGGGATCGGCCAGCAGGGCCTTCAGGTTGGGGCAGTCATAGTCGGGGCGGCTTAAGCGCACGACATGGGCGTCGCCGTCGCCTGAGGACAGCTGCACCACGCACAGAGGATCGCGACGGAAGCGCAGGCCCATGGTCTCGGAATCGATCGCGACCTCGGGGCCGAGGTCGAGGCCGTCGGGCAGGTCGCCCTCGTGCAGGTAAACGGTCATGCTTGGAAACTCGGGTGGTCGTTCAGGGCGACAACATAGACGAACCGCGCGCTATCGCTAGGACGCAGCGCCGACCTTCGCCGTTATCGATGATGAAGCAGGGGGCTGAAATGACAAACGGCGCCGCATCCGATAGGATGCGACGCCGCTTGAGAATATGGTGCCCAGAAGAGGACTCGAACCTCCACGACCGTTAAGTCACTGGCACCTGAAGCCAGCGCGTCTACCAATTCCGCCATCTGGGCCCGGTGGGTCGCCCCGCCGAGGAGCGATCTAATAGGGGGGACCTTCCGGGCGGTCAACAGCCTTTTTTCCGATCTCTGAAAAAACTGCGCTGTTGACCGAAATTCCCGCGAAATCAGCGTTCTATCAGGCGAGCCAGACCATCATCCGGGTGTCGGCGATCGCGCCGCGCGCCTGGCTGAAGGCGGGACGGGTCTCCCCCGTATAGAGGAAGCCGGCCTTCTCCAGCACGCGGCCCGAGGCGGGGTTGTCGGCGAAGTGGCCGGCGACCAGGGCGCGGCGCTTCCACCGCTTCGAGGCCCAGACCAGGGCGCCCTCCAGGGCTTCCGTGGCGAAGCCCCGGCCCCAGAACTCGCGGCCGATCCAGTAGCCGGCCTCGGGCACGGCGTCCTCGCCCTCGAACAGGCCGATGACGCCGACCGGACCCAGGTCCTCGTGCTCGATGACGAAGGTGTTGGCCCGCTTCGGGTCCTGGGAGGCGACGTGCAGGACGAAGTCCTCGGCGTCCTGGACCTGGAAGGGGTGGGGCATGCGCTTGGTCATGCGCGCGATGTCGCGGTCGTTGGCCAGGGCGGCGATGCGGGTCACGTCCTGGGCGCCGGGCGCACGCAGGATGAGGCGCCGGGTTTCGACGACGGGAGAGGTTTCAATCACGCACATGGGTCACGCCCCTTTGGTGCGACCGCCGTCCTTGTTCATCAGGGCTCGGGCGGTCAGCGAGGCGGGGAAACGCAAACGGGGAGCCTGGTGATCCAGACTCCCCGCGGAAAATTTCCCTGGTCCGGATCGCGGCTTCTTGAGCGACGCGATCCCGGATTTTGTCCAGTTCGCGTTACTCGGCGGCCATGGCCTGAGCGTCGTCGTTGGCCGCGAGAATCGACACGTAACAACGGCCGCCACGTTTGGTGGTGAATTTCACCGAGCCGTTCACCGTGGCGAACAGGGTGTGGTCGCGGCCCAGGCCGACGTTGTCGCCCGGGTGGAAGGTGGTGCCGCGCTGACGCACGAGGATGTTGCCGGCCAGAACCTTCTCGCCGCCGTACTTCTTCACGCCAAGGCGCTTCGACTCGGAGTCGCGACCGTTACGCGACGAACCACCGGATTTCTTGTGAGCCATCTTGCTGCTCCTCTTCCTTGGTGCGCTACCGCCCTTGCGGGCTACTTGAGCGCGACCTTCGTCCTGCTAGGCGCCGATCCCGGCGCCGGTGAATGTCTTAGGCTTCGGCGCCTTCAGCCTTGACGGCTTTCTTGGCGGGAGCCTTCTTGGCCGGAGCAGCTTCAACAGCTTCAACGCGCGGGGCGAGGCCACGGGCGCGAGCGTTGATCTCGGCTTTGGTGATCAGCTCGACCTTGCCGTCCCACTTGGCCTTCTCGCCGGCGCCTTCGATGCCGGTGATGCGCAGGACCGATTCCATCTGGCGGTGGCCGTTCGTGCGGCGGTAGCCCTGGCGACGGATCTTCTTGAAGATCTTGATCTTCTCACCCTTGCGGGTCTCGATCAGCGTGGCTGCGACAGCGGCGCCGTCGATCAGCGGAGCGCCGACCGTAACACCCTTGTCGCCGCCCAGCATGAGGACTTCACCGAAATTGACGGCAGCGCCAGCGTCGCCGTCGATCTTCTCGACAACAATCACATCGCCCGGTTGAACCCGGTACTGCTTTCCGCCGGTCTTGATCACCGCGTACATTTGGAAGCCTCAGCGTGAACGCAAAAAAGAATGCGCCCGTCAGGAAACCCTGCGGGCGAAGAGCGGCGACATATACGGAAGGGCGCGCCAGAGTCAACGTGCCGGGGGTGAAAACCCCGTCCGCAGGCTGAAAAGCTCGGTCAAGCTATCCTGCGCCCGTCTTCCGTGCGATGGGCGAACAGGGTTCAGTAGGGGGTTTGAATGAAACAATCCACAGATCGGCGTATCGTCGCCGCGCGTCGCATCGTCGGCCATGTGGCGGAGCATCTCAAGGCGGACCTTTCGTTGCGGCTGTGGAACGGCGAGGTTCTTCCTCTGGGGCCAGGCGCGCGTGAGGACATCCAGATCGTGGTGGCGCGGCCGAGCGCCGTGCGCCGCATGATTTTCAAGCCCAGTCTGATGACGCTTTTTGAGCTGTTCGCCTCAGGCGACGTCCGGGTGGAGGGCGGCAGTCCGCTGGAGGCGGCGGATCGTTGGGACCATGGTCGGGCGGTCCATCTCAAGCGGTCCCTGGATCGCGGGTTGATCCTAAGAGAGGCCCTGCCCTTCTTGCTGGGGCGCGGCGAGGGCGGGGCGGAGGCGCTCCCGGCCTGGGACGCGACGGGCGATGACGGCGTGGGGCGCGACCGCAGCGGGCGGCGCGACCAGGACTTCATCCAGTTCCACTATGATGTCGGCAACGACTTCTATGGCCTCTTCCTCGATCCGGAGATGGTCTATTCCAGCGCCTATTTCACCAGCCACGACGCGACGCTGGAGGCGGCCCAGCAGGCCAAGCTGGATCGAATCTGCCGCAAGCTGCGGCTGAAGCCTGGCCAGCGGATGCTCGATGTCGGCTGCGGCTGGGGCGGACTGTCCTGCTGGGCGGCCGGCAAGTACGGCGTCCATGTTCACGGCGTGACCCTCAGTCAGGCTCAGCTGGACTACGCCCGCGCCAAGGTCGAGCGCCTGGGTTTGTCGGACAGGGTGACGCTGGAGTTGAAGGATTATCGCGAGGTTGATGAACGCGGCGCCTATGACGCCATCGCCCAGGTCGAGATGTTCGAGCACGCCGGCTTCGCCAACCACGAACGGCATTTTGAACAGATGCGGCGTTTGCTGAAGCCGGGCGGCCTCTATTTCCATCAGGCCTCGGTGCGGCGCGGCGGCAAGGGGGAACTGCGGCCCACGCCGACGACCAAGGTCATCACCCGCTTCATCTTCCCCGGCGGGGAGCTGGACACCATCGGTATGACCGTCACCAACCTGGGGCGCCTCGGTTTCGAGACCCTGGACGTCGAAGACATGCGCGAACATTTCGAGCTGACGCTGCGCGAATGGACCCGGCGCCTGTATGAGCGTCGCGAGGACGCCTACGGCCTGGCGGGCGAGGCGCGCACGCGGCTGTGGCTCATCTATTTCGCCCTGTTCGCCAAGGGGTTCGAGCGCGGCGCGGTGCAGGTCTACCAGACCGTGGCCCAGAAACGTCGAGCCGGACCGTCGGGCCTGCCGCTGGATAGGGCCAGCCTCTATCAATAGCGAAAAGGGGATCGACTGTTACAAAGTAACACGATATAGCGGCGGGAATGTCGCCGCACGATCTTCAGCAGCCCGTTCTGATTTCGCTTCTGGGCGGAGGATTCGTCGCGGCCTTCCTGCATGCGGCCCTGCCGACCCACTGGCTGCCTTTTGTCCTGGTCGGGCGGGCGCAGCGGTGGAGCCTGACGCGGGTCATGACGGTCGCGGTGACGGCGGGGCTGGCGCACATCGCGTCCACCGCCCTGGTCGGGTCGCTGATCGTGGCGGCGGGACTGGCGCTGAACGCCTGGATCGGCGGCCTGCTGCCGCACTTGTCGGCGGCCCTGCTCTTTATCTTCGGCGCCTTCTATCTGGCGCGGGCCTCCTTGCAGAAACCGATTACGGCGACGGGGCCGGAGGCCGAGGTGCCCGAGCCGGCCGTGTCGGACCGTGCGGCCTTCTGGGGCCTGGTGCTGATGATGGCGGTGACGCCGGGCGAGGTGCTGCTGCCCATCTATCTGTCGTCGGCGACCGAGGGGGTCATGGCCCTGGCCCTGCTGACGCTCGCCTTCGCGGCGGGGACGGTGCTGGGCATGACCCTGTTGGCCGCCCTGGCCAGCGCCGGCTATTCCATCCTGCGGCTGGAACGCTGGGCGCGCTATGAGGGCGCCATCCTGGGTGTGGCCCTGATCCTGATCGGCTTCCTGGTGATGACCCATCAGCACTGATGCGCTGATAGTTTATATATTTACATTCAATGACTTATGTTCGGCGTCGTTGACGCGGCGCAGCGGGCGGGCATAGAGGGGGTGCATGGCGCACGATCACGCACACGACCATGACGACCACAGCCATGCGGGCCACGACCATTCGCATGGCCATGGACACGGGCATGATCACGGCCACTCCCACTCCCACGGCATCGGCGGGCATCATCATGGGCCGGTGAACACCGGCGACTGGCGCTACGCTGTCGGTCTGATCGTCAACCTGGCCTTTGTGGCCTGCGAGTTCGGCGCCGGGATCTGGGCCGATTCCACGGCTCTGATGGCTGATGCGGGCCACAACCTGTCCGATGTTCTGGGTCTGGCTATGGCCGGGGGCGCGGCTTGGCTGGCGCGGCGCGCGGCGGGGCCCAGGCGCACCTATGGCTATGGCAAGGCGACCGTGCTGGCGGCATTGGGCAATGCGCTGCTGCTGATCTTCGCCTGTGGGGCCATCGCCTTCGAGGCTGTGCGGCGACTGGCCGAGCCCGCGCCAGTGGCGTCGGGCGTCATCATGATCGTCGCGGGCATCGGCTTCGTCATCAACCTGGGCACGGCCCTGCTGTTCATGAAGGACCAGCACAAGGACCTGAACGTGCGCGGGGCCTATCTGCACATGATGGCTGACGCGGCGGTGTCGCTGGGCGTGGTCGTCGCCGGGGCGGTGATCCTGCTGACCGGCTGGGCCGTGATCGACGCCCTGGTCAGCCTGGGCATCGTCGTCGTCATCATGATCGGCACCTGGGGCTTGCTGAAGGACTCGGTCAACCTGGCGCTCGACGCCGCGCCGAACGGGGTCGAGGTGGCCGAAGTGCACGACGCCTTCCTGGCACTGCCGGGCGTCAGCGCCGTGCACGACCTGCACATCTGGGGCCTGTCGACCACGGACACGGCCCTGACGGCGCACCTGGTCCACGACCGGTCCGACGCCGACGCCCTGCTGATCGAGGCGCAGGGCGTGGCGCGCAGCCGCTTTGGCGTCAACCACACCACCTTCCAGCTGGAAAGCGGCGCCCTGCCGGACTGCCCGAGCTGCTGATCCTTCTTCTCCCCATGCAATGGGGGCGGGTGCGTAGCGCCCGCAACGGAGGGGCCGCTTCTTCAGGCGCAGAAGCCCCTCCACCGCTACGCGGTCCCCCTCCTCATGCAATGGGGAGGAAAGAGGACGTCTTCCATTTCCAGCAACGAAGCGCCATCTAGCCGCCCATGACCCAGAAGACTCCCGTGACCGTCCTCACCGGCTACCTCGGCGCCGGCAAGACCACCCTGCTGAACCGCATCCTCACCGAGGACCACGGCAAGCGTTACGCCGTCATCGTCAACGAGTTCGGCGAGATCGGCATCGACAACGACCTGGTGGTCGGCGCCGACGAGGACGTGTTCGAGATGAACAACGGCTGCGTCTGCTGCACGGTGCGCGGCGACCTGATCCGCGTGGTCAACGGCCTGATGAAGCGCCAGCGCCCCGGCAAGCCCGCCTTCGACGCCATCATCGTCGAGACCACGGGCCTGGCCGACCCCGGCCCGGTGGCCCAGACCTTCTTCGTCGACGACGAGGTCAAGGCCAAGACCCAGCTGGACAGCGTCACCGCCCTGGTTGACGCCAAACACGTCATGGCGCGTCTGGATGACAGCAGGGAAGCGCGCGAGCAGGTGGCCTTTGCCGACCGCATCATCCTGAACAAGGTGGATCTGGCGACGGCGGAGGAACTGGACGCGCTCGAGGCTCGCCTGCGCGCCCTTAACCCCCTGGCCCCCATCGTCCGCGCCGAGCGTTCGAACGTGCCGCTGGATCAGGTGCTGGGCCTGCACGCCTTCGATCTGGAGCGCATTCTCGAGGTCAAGCCGGACTTCGTGAACCCGCCCCACGGCGCCGAGGGCCACGTCCACGACGAACATTGCGGCCACGATCACGGGCACGACCACGTTCATGACGAGCATTGCGGTCATGAGCACCACGACCACGCGCATGAGCACGGCCCGCGCGGCCACGCCCACAATGACGACATCAAGGGCATCTCCCTGACGCTGGACCGCCCGCTGAACGGGGCCAAGTTCACCGCCTGGCTGGACAAGCTGCTGGGCGAGCAGGGTCAGAACATCCTGCGCGCCAAGGGCATCATCGACGTGGACGGCGAGGACCGCCGCCTGGTCTTCCAGGCCGTGCACATGATCCTCGAAGGCGACCTGCAGCAGGCCTGGGGCGACAAGGAACGCCGCTGGAGCCGCGCCGTCTTCATCGGCCGCGACCTCAACGAGGCCGAGCTTAAGGCCGGGTTCGAGGCCTGCGCGGCATGAACCCGCCGCCCCGCGCCAGGGTCGAGGCCAAGCTGATCTACGGCACGCCCGAGTTCGAGATCGTCAAGGGCGGCGACCATGTGCGCTGCGCCGTCTCGGGCGCGGTCATCCCCCTGGACATGCTCAACTACTGGAGCGTGGAGTTGCAAGAAGCCTACGCCTCGGGCGCTCTGATGACCCAGCGCTGGGTCGAGACGCACAAGTAAGTCGCCCACCCTCTCCCATTGGGAGAGGGCTTGAGCCTCCAAGAGCGAAGCGATTGGCGAAGGCGAAAGGGTGAGGGTTCACGCTTTCCGTCGGCATGCGCCGCCGCGCCACGGCCTTCGGCCGACTTCGGCCGCCAACCCTCACCCTTTCGCGCAAGGGCGACGGCATCGCCGCCGCGCGCTCAAGCCCTCTCCCATTGGGAGAGGGTGGACAGCCATTCCGTCATTACCTGGGTAAGGGCCTGCGGCTGCTCCAGCGGGATCATGTGCCCGCTGTGCGCGACGTGGACCAGCGTCGAGTCCTTGATCCCGCGATGCAGTTCCTCGGCCTCATCCATTCCGCGCAGCAGGTCGGCGTCCGCCGCCACGATCAGGGTCGGCTGACGGATATCGCCCAGACGGTCCAGGTCGCCGGCCCGCGCCATCGCCGACTGGCGATGGAAGACCTCGCCGCCCAGTCGCAGGCCCATGTCGCGCACCCGCGCGATCATCGCTTCGTCCCCGGCCAGATCGGGATGCAGGGATGAGACGATGGCCGGGCGGCTCAGGCCCTTGAAGGCTTTCGGCGCGGCCTTCAGGGCCGAGCGACGCTGGCGGATCAGTTCCTCGGTGTCGCCGCGCGCCGAGGTGGCGATCAGGATCAGGGCCGTCACCCGTTCCGGTGCGATCCGCGCCAGTTCGCGCGCCACATAGCCGCCCATCGAAAAGCCCACGGCGACGAAGCGATCCGGCGCGTCGCTCAGGATGGCGGCCGCCATGCTTTCGATGTCCTCGCCCCGGCTCAGATCTGTGGCGATCAGCGGCCCGAACGGGGCCAGGTCGTCCGTCATGGCGTCCCACAGGGTGGCGTCGGCCATGAAGCCGGGGATGAGCAGCAGGGTCATGGGGCTTCTATAGGCCCAAGTCGGCGAGCGGCGCGACAGACGCGACGCGGAAGGCTATGAGGCGCGTCTGACTTTCTCTGCCTTGCGTGAGCCGACATGCCGATCTTCTCCTTCGACGCCCAGGTCACCGCCGCCCTGTTCGACAAGACGGGCGCGATCTTCGCCCTGGGCGACGGCTCGGTGCGGTTCGAGAACGGCGCCCGCAGCGAGGTCCATGACGGAGCCGTCCTTTGTGCCGTCGTCCACCCGTCGGGCGAGGGCGTCGTCACCGGCGGCGATGACGGCAAGGTGGTGTGGAGCCGCGAGGGCGAGAGCGTCGTCCTGGCCACGGCCAAGGGCCAGTGGATCGACTCCATCGACGCCTCGGCCGAAAGCGGCCTGATCGCCTTTTCGGCGGGCCGCACCCTGTCGGTGATCGACAGCAAGGACGTCGCCTTCCGCCGCGACTTCCAGCATGAGCGCACCGTCTCGGGCGTGGCCTTCGATCCCAAGGGCCGCCGCATCGCCACCTCGACCTATGGCGGGGCCTGGCTGTGGTACGCGCGCATCGAGCAGCAGCAGCCGGTCAAGATGGCCTGGGCGGGCTCGCACCTGGCGGTCGGCTTCTCGCCGGACGGGGCCTTCGTCGTCACCGCCATGCAGGACAACCAGATGCACGGCTGGCGCCTGAAGGATCAGAAGAACATGCGGATGGGCGGCTATCCGTCCAAGATCAAGAGCTTCGCCTTCCTGGCCAAGGGGCAACTTCTGGCCACCTCGGGCGCCCAGGGCGTGGTGCTGTGGCCCTTCATCGGCGCCAACGGCCCGATGGGTCGCGAGGCGACCGAGATCGGCTTCGACGAGACCACCCTGATCGCCCAGGTCGCCGCCGCGCCCGCCCACGGCCGTCTGGCTGCGGGGCTGGAGGACGGCCGCGTCTGGTGGGCCGATCCGGCGGGGCAGGGGCTGGACTTCATCAAGAAGGACAAGGGCGCGCCCATCGTCGCCCTGGCCATGAGTTCCGGCGCCGCCCGCGTCGCCTGGGCCGACGAGGACGGTCAGGCGGGCGTGGTCTCGCTCTGAGATCGCGCTTGCGCTGAAGCTTGAGCCCGGCAGGATGGCGTCATGACCCGTGCGAAGACCCGCAAGCGGCGCCCGCTGCTGACCCTGCTGCTGATCCTGGCCCTGATTCCCGTCGGCGGGGTGGTGCTGCACCGCTTCGTGCCACCGCTGTTCACCATCCTGATGGTCAAGCAGGCGGTCGCGGGTCATGGCATGGACTATCGCTGGCGCTCGCTGGACCATATCTCGCCGCGTCTGGTCGAGGCGGTGATCGCCGCCGAGGACGCCCGCTTCTGTCAGCACCACGGCTTTGACGTCGAGGCCATCCAGAAGGCGATGGAGGCCAATGAACGGGCCGAGCAGCGCGGCTCGGACAAGCGGCGCGGCGCCTCGACCATCAGCCAGCAGACCGCCAAGAACGTCTTCCTCTGGCCCAGTCGCGACTGGGTGAGGAAGGGGCTGGAGGTCGGCTACACGGGCCTGATCGAGCTGGTCTGGGGCAAGCGCCGGATCATGGAGATGTATCTGAACGTCGCCGAGTGGGCGCCGGGCGTCTATGGCGCCGAGGCCGCCTCGCGCCACTGGTTCGACAAGAGCGCCGACAAGCTGACGGCGCGCGAGGCCGCCCGCCTGGCCGCCATCCTGCCCAGCCCGCGTCGCTACAAGGCGGCGTCGCCCGGCCCTTATGTCCGCCGTCGCGCCAGCCGCATCCAGGCCGCCATGGGCACGGTGCGCGAGGCGGGGCTGGACCGCTGCGTCGACCGCTAAGGCGGCGTTAACCCTCAGCATAGAGCCAAGCCTTAACCGAACCGCATCAGGATCGCCTGGAATGCGGACCTGCGTCCGCCGCCAGATTCAGGGATCGAGACGGTGAAGCAAGGGGCGATGAAGGGACTGACGCACGCGGTGCGACGCTTTGCGACGCGCTTTGCCTGCAGTCGGCGCGGCAATGTGGCCATGATGTTCGCTGTGGCTCTGCCGATCCTGGTCATGGTCAGCTTCGGCGCGGTCGACATTCACCAGGCTTCCAAGGTGAAGGCCAATCTTCAGGACGCGCTGGACGCCGCCGCCCTGGCTGCGGCTCGTTCGAAATACACTGACAATGACAACCTGAACCGGATCGGGATGGACGCCCTGAAGGCCAACATGCCCGCCTACTTCAAGGAAGGCGGGGCCGATACCGCCAGCTTTGAGCTGCAGGGCAACACCATCCTCGCCGATGCGCGGGTGAACGTGAAGGTCCTGGTCGCCAACATCGTCCTGCCGCCCTACGGCAAGCTGATGGACGACTATCTGCCGGTCGGCAGCCATTCCGAAGTCCTGCGCGCCTCGCGCGACGTCGAGGTGGCCATGGCGCTCGACGTCACTGGATCGATGAAGGGCCAGCCGCTGATCGATCTGAAGGCGGCGGCCAGCGAACTGATCGACATCGTGGTGCAGGATCAGCAGACGCCCTTCTACTCCAAGGTCGGCCTGGCCCCCTATGCGGTGGGCGTGAACCTGGGGACCTATGCGGCGTCCGCGCGAGGCGCGATCCCGGCGCCGGTCGCCATCACCAATGCTCAGTGGAAGTCGGGCGCCGCCAAGAACATCGGCGGCATCACGCGGGCCAATCCTGCGGTCTTCACCTCCAATAACCACGGCTTTTCTAACGGCGACTATGTCTGGATCAGCGGCATCAGCGGCATGACCCAGATGAACAACCGGCTGTTGCAGATCGTCAATAAGGGGACCAACACCTTCCAGGTGCGGGTGCCGGGCCAATCCAACGCCCTGAGCACGTCGTCGGGCTACAGCAGCTATTCCTCGGGCGGCACGATCCAGAAATGCCTGGTGTCGGACTGCTCGGCGGTGGTCACGGCCAGCGGTCATGGCCTCACGAACGGCGAGGCTGTCTATATCGACGAAGTGAAGGGCATGACTCAGCTGAACAAAAAGAGCTGGGTCGTGGGCAATGTCACCACCAACTCCTTCTCGACCGGAGTCCTGGCCACCGGCTACGGGGCCTATACAAGCGCCGGGCGCGCCTGGTGCGCCCAGCAGGGCTGCGAATGGTATCGCTTCGACAACGCCGCCGGCGGGATAAGCACCTACCAGGTCAGCACCTGCGCCAGCGAGCGCACGGGCCTTGAAGCCTACACGGACGCGGCCCCCACCAGCAGCGCGCGCGTCGGCCGCAGCTATACGGACAGCGGCAATCCCTGTCCGTCGGCCACGATCATGCCGCTGTCCAGCAGTCGAACCGATCTGAAGTCCGCGATCAATGCTCTGAAGGACGATGGTTCGACAGCGGGTCAGATCGGGCTGGCCTGGGGCTGGTATCTGGTGTCGCCGAACTTCACCTCGCTGTGGACGGGCTCCAGCGCGCCGGCGGCCTATGATCCGCAGAAGACGCTGAAGGTCGTCATCCTGATGACCGACGGTGAGTTCAACACCCCTTTCTGCCAGGACGTGATCGCCAAGAATGCCGGCAACGGCAGCGGCGGGGCGGCGACCCATATCAACTGCAACGCCACCAATGGGAACGCCTTCTCGCAGTCGGTATCCCTGTGCAACGGCATGCGGGATCAGGGGGTCATCGTCTATACGGTCGGCTTCAATCTCGGCGCCAATCCCAGCACCGGCGGCGCGGGCGTGGATACGGCGATTGAGGTGCTGCGCACATGCGCCACCAACGAGAACACTCACTTCTTCAACGCCAACAGCGGCTCGGACCTGAAGGACGCCTTCAAGGCTATCGGGCGGGACATCACGCGGTTGCGCATCGCACGCTGACGCGAGCGGCGGCGGATAGACAAGAGGGCCGGCGGATCGCTCCGCCGGCCCTTTCTTCATTTCTGGGCGATGCGCCGACCCGTCAGATCAGGCGGATCTCCTTGAGGCGCTCCATCAGGAAGTCCTCGGCCAGGATGGTCTTGCCGGCATAGCGGTCGGGGTTTTCCGGGGTGATGGTCGAGGGCAGGGTCTCGATCGGGAAGTCCGGGTTGAAGTGCAGGAAGAAGGGCGTCGAATAGCGGGCGAAGCCGCGACGCTCGGGGGCCGGGTTGACCACGCGGTGGGTCGTCGACGGCAGGACGTGGTTGGTCAGGCGCTGCAGCATGTCGCCGATATTGACCACCAGGGCGCCGGCGGGCGGGGCGATGTCCAGCCACTCGCCGTCGGCGTCCTTCAGCTGCAGGCCGGCCTCTTCGGCGCCCAGCAGCAGGGTGATGACATTGATGTCCTCGTGGGCGCCGGCGCGCACGCCCGGGGCGTCGGCTGGGACCGGCGGATAGTGCAGCATCCGCAGCACGCTGTTGCCCAGCTCGACCTTGTCCTCGAAATAGTCGTCGCCCAGCTTCATGTAGCGGGCGATGGCCTTGAGGATCTTGCGGCCCAGCTGATCCAGGGCGTCGAACATGCCGTAGAGGTGGGGCTGGAAGCCCTCGATCTCGGTCGGCCAGACGTTGTCGCGCATGTATTGGCGATAGGGATGACCCTCCGGCAGCTCGCGGCCGACGTGCCAGAACTCCTTCAGGTCGACGGCGGCTGCGCCCTTGGCGGCTTCGACGCCGAAGGGGGTCAGGCCGCGCGCGCCGCCGGTGCCGGGCTGGTGATACTGACGCTTCACGTCTTCCGGCAGGGCGAAGAAGGCCTTGGCGTCGGCGATGGCGGCGTCGATCGTCGCCTGATCCAGGCCGTGGTCGGCGATCACGGCGAAGCCGTAGCGCGAGAAGGAGGCGCCCAGGGCGTCGGCGAAGGCCTGGAAGTCGGCGTCATAGCCCTGCATCGACACGGGGACGATGGCGCGGGTCTTGGTCTGGTCCTCGGCGGAGGATGCGGTCAGCGGAGAGCTCACGAGCGAATAAAGCCTCTGAATGCGGATATGGAGGGTTCCATACGCCTTGCCGGAACAAATTGGCAGTCCGGCGCCCTTTCGGCCGCACGCCTTGATCTTTGACTCTCCAGCGTGGCTGTTGTGGTGTGGGGGCTGGCTAGGATGGAAGGGAGCCTATGGACGCACGCTCACAGCCCGAACCGCCCAAGGGCGAGGGGGACTGGACCCTGCTTCAGGCCCGGTCCGACCGCAGCTTCTGGCAGCAGACACGCACCCTGGCGCCGGGGCGCTCCGTCACCTGGTTCGTCATCGCTCGTCCGCCTGAACAACTGACCTATGACAGCTTCGACGAGGCCGAGGCCATGTTCCGCGCGATGGACGAGGACTGAATATCAGGAGCCAGATAGGACAAAGGCCCCGCGGGGCTTCCGCGAGGCCTTTGATGGTGGAGCTTAGCGGAGTCGA
>NZ_DAMBRE010000003.1:0-172140 GCF_032055285.1 Brevundimonas sp. | reverse complement strand
ACCGCTGACCTCTTGCATGCCATGCAAGCGCTCTACCAACTGAGCTAAAGCCCCGCGCCTTGCGGCTTGGGTATGTACCGGCGAACCGGGTCGAGACGAATGGTGGAGCTTAGCGGAGTCGAACCGCTGACCTCTTGCATGCCATGCAAGCGCTCTACCAACTGAGCTAAAGCCCCGAACCTTTCGGTCGGCCTCGCCGGAGATTTTGGCCCCCAGCGAGGGGCGGAAACTATGTCAGGCCTTTTGAGAGATCAAGCCGCCCTGACAACTTTTTTTCCGCTTATTTTTCCGACCCTTGGTATCAGTCGTCGTCGCGCGACGGCTTGACGATCTCGTCGTCGAGGTTGTCGTCGTCTTCGTCCTCGATGAAGGGCACCGAGTCATCGTCGTCGTCGCCCAGGGCGTCGTCGTCGTCGCCGTCGGACGAGCCCATGCCGGCGTCGTCGGCTCCGGGTTCGCCGTCGTCGTCGTCGTCGGGCGTCAGGATCGGCTCGTGGCCTTCCTCGTCGATTTCGGGGGTCGAGGCTTCGGCGTCCTCTTCCTCTTCGTCGCCGTCGACCGACTTGTCGGCGACTTGATCCTCGGCCTCGTCGTCGGCGGCGAAGCCGGCGCCGGCGCGACCGCGAACGCGGCGGTTGCGCATCGCTTCTTCAAGCGGATCGAACTCGGTGTCGCACTTGGGGCAGTGCGCCGGGCGACGGTTCAGATCGTAGAATTTGGCCTGGCAGTTCGGGCAGACCTGCTTTTGGCCCAGTTCGGGTTTGGCCACGGGATAACCTTCGGCAGGAGTTGAATTTCGGAATTCGGCCGGCTCCCTTGCCACCCAAGGGGGCCGCTGTCAAAAGCCTTCTTATCCGCCCAGCGCGGCTGTTCCTGAACAATCGGAGTTTTTGGCCAGGTGACTGCCTCCTCGACCCTTACTGCGAGTCCTGTTTCCGTTCCGTTGAAGGGGTCTGTGCGCGCGCCGGGCGACAAGTCCATGTCGCACCGCTCGCTGATCTTTGGGGGCATGGCCGAGGGCGTGACCGAGATCGAGGGTCTGCTGGAAGGCGACGACATCCTGGCCACCGGCCGCGCGGTCGAGGCCTTCGGCGCCAGGGTCGAGCGGCTGGGCGAGGGGCGCTGGCGCGTGACCGGGCAGGGCGGCTTCAAGACGCCGGCTTCGGTCATCGACTGCGGCAACGCCGGGACCGGGGTGCGGCTGCTGATGGGCGCGGCTGCGGGCTATGATCTGAGCGCGACCTTCGACGGCGACGCCTCGCTGCGCAAGCGGCCGATGAAGCGCGTCACCGGGCCTCTGGCCGACATGGGCGCCCGCTTCGATTGGAACGCGGCCGAGGACCGCCTGCCCCTGACCCTGCTCGGCGGCGGCCTGAGCGGTATTGAATATGTGCAGACGGTGGCCTCGGCCCAGATCAAGTCGGCCATCCTGCTGGCCGGGCTGAACGCGGCGGGCGAGACCGTCGTGGTCGAGCCGGAAAAGAGCCGCGACCACACCGAGCGGATGCTGCGCGCCTTCGGGGCGGCGGTGGACGTGACCGAGGAAGGCGAGGGTTGGCGCATTCGCCTGTCGGGCGGACAGAAACTGAGCGGAACCCATGTGGCCGTGCCGGGTGATCCGTCCTCGGCGGCCTTCCCCCTGGCGGCGGCCCTGATCGTGCCGGGATCGGAGGTGACGGTCGAGGGCGTCATGCTGAACCCGCAGCGCACCGGCCTGTTCGACACCTGGGTCGAGATGGGCGCCGACCTGACCATCTCCAACCGCCGCGTCAGCGGGGGCGAGGACGTTGGCGACATCACCGCCCGCTATTCGGCGCTCAAGGGCGTTGTCGTGCCGGAAGACCGCGCCGCCTCGATGATCGACGAATATCCCATCCTGTCGGCGGTCGCCGCCCATGCCGAGGGCCGCACCATCATGCGCGGCATCGGCGAGATGCGGGTCAAGGAAAGCGACCGGATTTCGCTCATGGTCGCCGGTCTGAGCGCCTGCGGCGTCGCGGTCGAAGAGGAGGCCGAGGGCTTCATCGTCACCGGCGGACCCGTGAAGGGCGGCGCCACCGTCGCCACGGCCCATGATCACCGCATCGCCATGAGCCACCTGATCCTCGGCCTGGCCGCCGAGCAGCCTGTCTCGGTTCTGGACCCGGAAATGATCGCCACCAGCTTCCCTGGCTTCGTCGATATGATGAAGGCCCTGGGCGCGGATATCGGATGACAGTCTCGCCACCAGAGGACTCGCGTCCTCATACGGTGATGGCCTCCATGGCGTCGGCGTTCGTGCTTCTGGCCGCCGTCTTCGCCATTATGGGCGTGGCAGACGCGCTGGACGGGCGTCACGACACCCGGGCCGGCGCCACTCTGCGTGCGGAAGATTCCGATTTTTTCTGGAAACAGGTCCGCACCACCTTCATGTTCAGTGGCTTCACCCTGCTGGCGGCAGGCGGCTGTTTCGTCGCTTCTGTCGCCCTGCAATCTCCGTCCAAGCCGCCGGCGTCCGTGGACGAGGGCTGAGATGGGCGCACAACAGGTTGGTCGCTATCCGCCGGGTATCATCCTGCATGCGGCCGCAGCCTGCCTGCTGATACTAGGCTTGGCGTTTATCCTGTTCGGGCTGGGCTTGTATGTGGAGGGCCATTTCGATTTGTCCGACGGCCGCATGGACGGTCATGCCGCGCTGGACCTGTCGGAAGAGGTCGCGACCTATCTTTATCGGCGTCGTGTCGGGATGATGCTTGGTTGGGGCGGGGGGCTGCTTCTCTGCTCTCTCATCCGCCTGGGGATCGCTGCGGCCATCAAGCCGAAACGAGAGGCCTGATGAAGCGACAGGACGAGATTATGACGGCGGATCGCAAGTCCGGCGTATTGTCACGCCTCGCTACCTTCGTAGGCGGTGTCTTCATCGGCTGGTGCGCCGTTACGGGCGGAACGGACCTGTGGCGCAGCCTTCAGGCCGGACGGTTTCTGAACCGCAGGGGCCCCGATATCTTTCTTGAGGACGCGCCGCTTGTGTTCTGGGCGCTGAGCGGCTTCTACGGGCTGGCGGTTCTACTGGCAGGCGGTCTTTGCATCCTCTGCCTGCTGATCGCCCTTCGTGAAGCCATCGGAAAGACAGCCCCCTGACCCAGACTCTCGTCATCGCCGTCGACGGCCCCGCCGCCTCGGGCAAGGGCACTATCGCCGCCCGTCTGGCGACGCACTACGGCCTGCCGCATCTGGACACCGGCCTGCTGTATCGCGCGGTGGGTCTGGCGGTGCTGGATGCGGGGCGGGATTTGGGCGACGCGGCTGCAGCCGAGGCGGCGGCCCTGTCGCTCGACATCGCCGGCCTGTCGGACAATCCGCGCCTGACCGAGCGTCATGCGGGCGAGGCGGCCAGCCGGGTCGCGAGCCATCCCGGCGTGCGCGCCGCCCTGCTGAAGCTGCAACAGGACTTCGCCGCCCAGCCCGGCGGCGCGGTTCTGGACGGGCGCGACATCGGCACGGTCATCGCCCCAGACGCTGTCGCCAAGCTCTATGTGACCGCCACGCCCGAGGTCCGCGCCGAGCGTCGCTGGAAGCAACTGACGGCGCGGGGGCAGGATATCGCCTTCGCCGACATGCTGGAGGACATCCGTCGTCGCGACGAGCGGGACTCGGGGCGGGATTCCGCCCCCATGATCCAGGCCGAGGACGCGGTCTTGCTGGACACGACCGATCTGGGTATAGAAGCCGCCTTCGATGCGGCCCGCCGTATCGTCGAGGCGGCGCGCGTCCGGCATGGTCTCTAGGGGCTGGCGGGCAAATCCAACGCTCCTGACCTCGGCTTCCGCGGGCGCTCTGGCTTTATTTGTTTGCGCCTCTTGCGCCGGCCTCGCGTCCTGACGACCTGATTTTCCCTTTCTATCTTTGTCCACCCGCGCGGGACCATTCGGTCGCGCGCCTCAACCCCAGAGCTACATGACCGACACCCATAACCCCTCGCGTGACGATTTCGCCGCGCTGCTCGACGAACAACTGCAGGGCCGCGACCTTGGCGAAGGCCAGGTCGTTCACGGCCGCGTCGTCGGCATCGAGAAAGACATCATCATCATCGACGTCGGTCTGAAGACCGAAGGTCGCATTCCGGCCCGCGAATTCGGCATCGGCGAAGGCGCCGTCATCCCGAAGGTCGGCGACAACGTCGAAGTCTACCTGGAACGCGTCGAGAACGCCCTGGGTGAGGCCGTCATCAGCCGCGACAAGGCTCGCCGCGAAGAAGCCTGGACCCGTCTGGAAGTCGTCTTCGCCGAAGGTCAGCCGGTCAACGGCGCCATCGTCGGTCGCGTCAAGGGCGGTTTCACCGTCGACCTGGGCGGCGCCTCGGCCTTCCTGCCCGGCTCGCAAGTCGACATCCGCCCGGTGCGCGACGTCGGCCCGCTGATGGGCAAGGAACAGCCCTTCGCCATCCTGAAGATGGACCGTCCGCGCGGCAACATCGTCGTCTCGCGTCGCGCCATCCTGGAAGAAGCCCGCGCCGAACAGCGCACGGAGCTGGTCGGCCAGCTGCAAGAGGGTGAAGTCCGCGAAGGCGTCGTCAAGAACATCACCGACTACGGCGCCTTCGTCGACCTGGGCGGCATCGACGGCCTGCTGCACGTCACCGACATGTCGTGGAAGCGCGTCTCGCATCCGTCGCAAGTCCTGGCCGTCGGCGACACCGTCAAGGTCCAGATCGTCAAGATCAACCCGGACACCCAGCGCATCAGCCTCGGCATGAAGCAGCTGCAGTCGGATCCGTGGGACGGCGTCGAAGCCAAGTACCCGGTCAACGCCAAGTACACGGGCCGCATCACGAACATCACCGACTACGGTGCGTTCGTTGAGCTGGAAGCCGGCGTCGAAGGCCTGGTCCACGTCTCGGAAATGTCCTGGACCAAGAAGAACGTCCACCCGGGCAAGATCGTCTCCACCTCGCAGGAAGTGGACGTCATCGTCCTGGACGTCGACAGCGCCAAGCGCCGTATCTCGCTGGGCCTGAAGCAGGCTCAGAACAACCCGTGGGAAGCCTTCGTCGAGGCTCATCCGGTCGGTTCGACCGTCGAGGGCGAAGTCAAGAACGCCACCGAATTCGGCCTGTTCGTCGGCCTGGACAACGACATCGACGGCATGGTCCACCTGTCGGACCTGGACTGGAACGTTTCGGGCGAAGAAGCCATCCAGCGTTACCGCAAGGGCGAAACGATCAAGGCCAAGGTTCTGGACGTCGACATCGAGAAGGAACGCGTCTCGCTGGGCGTCAAGCAGCTCGGCGGCGATCCGATGGAAGGCGACACCTACAAGCGCGGCCAGCAAGTCACCGTCACGGTGACGGCGGTCGAGTCGGGCGGCATCGAAGTCAAGTTCGGTGAAGACGACGCGCCGGTCACGGCCTTCGTCCGCAAGTCGGACCTGTCGCGCGACCGCAACGAGCAACGTCCGGAACGCTTCGCCGTCGGCGATCGCGTCGACGCCATGATCACGGGCATCGACAAGGCCACGCGCCGCGTCTCGGTGTCGGTCAAGGCGCTGGAAATGAAGGACGAGGCCGAGGCCATCGAACAGTTCGGTTCGTCGGACTCGGGCGCTTCGCTCGGCGACATCCTGGGCGCCGCGCTGCGTGAAAAGGCCGGTTCGAAGGAATAATCTTCCTTTTCGACCAGAAAACGGGGCGGCTGGAGCGATCCAGCCGCCTTTTTTCTTGCGCCAAGGGCAAGAACCCGCGCCAATGGCGAGGCTACCCTGTGAGAATCGCTCTTAATCCGACGCGCCCTCTTTATTCCTGTGGCGTCAGACGGTTAGGGTGCGGACCTGAGCGGAAGCGACTGCATCTGAAACAGCCACAGGCGGGGGCCTGAATGATCAAGTCTGAACTGATCGAGAAGCTGGCGGCCGAGAACATCCACCTGACCCACGCCGAGGTGGAACGGGTCGTCAACGTCATCCTGGGTCAGATGACCGAGTCGCTGTCGGACGGCGGCCGGGTCGAACTTCGGGGCTTCGGCGCCTTTTCGGTGCGCAGCAGGCCCGCGCGTGTCGGGCGCAACCCCCGCACTGGCGAGACGGTCGAGGTTCCGGCCAAGGCCGTGCCCTTTTTCAAGAGCGGCAAGGAACTTCGAGAGCGCCTGAACGCTTCTGGCGACGCTTGAAACGAAAGACTGAAGAATGAGCCTGCTGACCGAGTTTCGTGAATTCGCCGCGCGCGGCAACGTCGTCGACCTGGCGGTCGGCGTCATCATCGGCGCCTCGTTCGGCAAGATCGTCACCAGCCTGGTCGATCAGATCATCATGCCGCCCATCGGCCTGCTGCTCGGCAAGGTGGACTTCTCCAAGCTGGAGTGGGTCCTGGTGCCTGAAAATCCGGCGACCGAAGCCGTGGAGAAGGTGGCGATCCAGTACGGCGCCTTCATCAACACCCTGATCCAGTTCCTGATCGTGGCCTTTGTGGTCTTCCTGCTGGTCAAGGGCATCAACAAGATGCGACGCGAGCAGCCGGCCGAGGCCGCCGCCCCGACCGCGACCGAGGCCCTGCTGGCCGAGATCCGCGACGAGTTGAAGGCCCGTCCCTAAGCGGGCGTGGCGATCGGGGCGTCCTGGCTGGACGCCCAGGGGCCTGACGGAATCGGCGGGCGTTTGGGTACGGGCCGAACACAGAACGCATAGTCGCCGTCGAACGGGGTAGGGCGCCAGTCGCTCGGCCCATCGACTTCGGTTGTCTGGATGTCGGGCGCGAAGGCGGCGTGACAATGCCCCCAGCCGCCCTCTCGGCGCGCCTTGCGCGCCAGGTCGCCCATGTCGCGCAGCAGGGAATCGCTCACCACCTGAAGCCGAACCTTGGCCGCGCCCCAGCCCGGCGCTAGCCGCAGCAGGGCGGCGACGAGGGCGCGGACAGCGGCCCGGTCGTGGTCCAGGGCCTGCAGGTCGATGATCTCCAGGACGGGCGGCTCTATGGGATTGCCCTTGCCCAGCATGGCCATGGCGTGGCCGGTGATCCGGTCGCCGACGCGCCGGACCAGATGAAGCGGCGGCGTCGTCAGGTCCGGGTCGGCGTATCGCCAGCGCAGCATGGCCGGGCTGCGATCGGCCAGGATGCGTCCCTGATCACGCAGTTCTGTCCAGAACCGGGAGTAGGGGGAGGCGTCGGACAGGTCGTCCAGCAGTGAAACCCCGCCGGCCAGGGTCATGGGAGCCGGAGACGGCGCGCCGTGCAGCGGCGTCAACTGCTCGCCCAGCCAAAGCGCGGCGCGGGGCGCGCGCGCCACCAGACTGCGCAGGCCGCGGCTGTAGAGGCAGGCGGCGGGGTTGATGATCCAGGACAGCTTCAACCCATGGGTGCGCGGCGGCCAGGCCGTCATGCCAAAGCGCTGGTACAGGGGGCTGGAGCGGGCGTTGGCGTTCAGGGTGTAGCGGGCGAAGCAGCCCGGTTGGGCCATAAAGGCCTGGATCAGGTCGCGGCTGCGTCCCTTGCGATCGGGCGGGACGATGATCGAGAAACCCGTCGCGCCGTAGAGCAGGCGGTCACCCCGCCAGAAACGCTGGACGAAGTTGCCCAGGAAGGCGGCGGGAGCGCCGTCGCTATCCTCGATCACCCAGCCAGAGGGAGCGTCCAGGGCCTGACGGGCGGGATTCTCATCCAGCCAGCGCCAGCCTTCAGGCGACCGCTCCGGCCACCAGACGGCGCGGTGCAGCCGGTTGACGCCGGGCGCGTCGGACAGGTGAAAGTGACGAAGGGTCATGCGCGTCGAGCCTTTTCTCCAGGCGGGTCAGCAGCGGGATGGCGGATGTTTCTGGTTGTGTTTCTTCGTGTGATGCTTGGGCAAACAATCTAAAGTTGTGTTATCGGGACTGACAAATGCGTCATTGCGGTGACGGAATGCGGCGTTAACGCTTGTTCACGCGGCCCCGCCGTGCTGTTTCTCCGCCCTTCAATGCGCCAGTCAGGGCGCAGCATTTGGGAGAACGCCGTTGAGCACGACGGATGGGGGGGGCGCGCTGTCGGCGGCGCCTCGCAAGACGTTTCTAGGACACCCGCGGGGGCTGGTTGTCCTGTTCCTCACAGAGATGTGGGAACGCTTTTCCTACTACGGCATGCGGGCCCTGCTGGTCCTCTATCTGACCCAGCACTTCCTGTTCGGTCCGAAAGAGGCGCAGGGCATCTACGCCGCCTACGCCGCCCTGGTCTATCTGATGCCGGTGGTCGGCGGGATGCTGGCCGACAAGTATCTTGGATCGCGCAAGGCGGTCATCATCGGCGCCGTCCTGCTCGTCGCCGGCCACTTCATGATGGCCTTTGAAGGCACGGGCGGTCGCGAGAAGCTGACCATCGGCGCCACCACCTATGAGCTTCAGGTCGAAGGCCGCGATCAGAACCGCGCCATCTTCGCCGTCAACGGCGACGAGCGCACCCAGATCACGATCTCGCCGGAAGGCGTGTCCAGGGTCGGCGCCGAGCCGGCGGCTGCGGCGGCGGCTGACGCCGCTGTTCCGGCTGTGGCCCAGGCGAGCGGCTTCCCGGCCTTCACCGCTACGGACGGCTACAAGCTGGAAACCGTGCGCGACCTCGGCTTCGGGGAGCCTATCCTGTTCTTCGCCCTGTCGCTGATCATCGTCGGCGTGGGCTTCCTAAAGGCCAATATCTCGACGGTCGTCGGCGCCCTGTATGAAGAGAACGATCCCCGTCGCGACGGCGGCTTCACCATCTTCTACGTCGGCATCAACCTGGGTTCGGTCCTGGCCACGGCGGCCTGTTCCTATCTCGGCATCAAGTACGGCTGGGCCTATGGCTTCGGTCTGGCCGGCATCGGCATGACCCTAGGCCTGATCACCTTCATCCTCGGCCAGAGCTGGCTGGAAGGTCGGGGTGGTCCGCCGCAGCCGGAAATGCTCAAGACCCGCAAGATCTTCGGCGTGCCCTTCGAGGCCGTCTTCTGGATCGGCGGCCTGGTCACCGTCTTCCCGGTCTGGCTGTTGATGCAGCGTCACCACATCATCGAGACGGCCCTGCCCTGGTTGGCCGGCGTCATCTTCGCCTCGGTGGTCGGCTACGTCGTGTTCAAGCTGCGCGGATCGGAACGCAGCCGCATGCTGGTCGCCCTGACCCTGATCTTCTTCTCGGTCCTGTTCTGGGCCCTGTTCGAACAGGCCGGTTCGTCGCTGACCCTGTTCGCCGACCAGTCGACGGCCATGCCGTCGTGGTTCAATGCGCCCATGACCCAGATGTTCAACCCGGGCATCATCGTCATCGGCGGTCCGATCATCGCCGCCCTGTGGGTGTGGCTGGGCAAGCGCAACATGGAGCCCTCGACCCCGGTGAAGTTCTCCTTCGCCCTGGTCCTGGTCGGCGCGGGCTTCCTGCTGCTGACCTGGGCCGCAGCGAACCAGGCCAATGTGGACTTCCGCGTGCCGCTGATCTTCCTGTTCCTGACCTACTTCCTGCACACGATGGGCGAGCTCTGCCTGTCGCCGGTCGGGCTGTCGATGATCACCAAGCTGTCGGTGGATCGTGTCGTCGGCATGATGATGGGCGTCTGGTTCCTGTCCAGCTCGGTGGCCCACATCGCCGCCGGCTTCATCGCTCAGGCGACCTCGACCGACACCGTCGCGGGCGTGGTCACCAGCCCCGAGCTGGCGCTGCAGACCTATGGCTCGATCTTCGGGACCATCGGCTGGACCGGCGTCGTCGTCGGCGTTGTGCTGCTGGTGCTGTCGCCGCTGCTGAAGAAGGGCATGGCGGGCATCCACTAATCGCCTGACATCCCGATCGACAAGAGAAGGGCGGCGTCTCGCAGGAGGCGCCGCCCTTTTCAGTTGGTCCGGGGGAGGCCCCGTTCACCCCGCGCTTCCTCCAGGAGACGGGCCGGGGTCTTGGTCTTGGGCTCTAGAAGGTCTTGCGCACGCGGATCTGCCAGAAGGTGCGTGGATCGACGAAGCGTTCCTCCACGAAGGCCACGGGCCGGGTCTCGCGATTGGCGAAGACGATCCGCTCCTGGTCGAAGTCGTTCCAGATGTTGACCTGGGCCCGGATCGACAGGGTCGGGGTCGGTTTGTACTCGGCCCACATCTCGTAATAGTCGGTGCCGCGCCAGCCCGAGATCTGGTCCGGCTGGAAGTTCTTCTGGCCCAGCAGCGGAATCCAGGCGCCGCCCCACTGCAGCTTCCACGAGGTGATGTCCTGCTGGAAGGTGATGGTCGCCTGGGTCGGGCGCACGCCCGAGATGGCGCGGGTCTCGCCCGTCGTCGGGTCGGTGACCTCGGTCTTGTTCCAGGTGTTGCGGAAGCCGAACTTGCCGCCCGACAGACCCAGCTTGGTGGTGGGGATGGTCACATTCAGCGACAGCTGGTCCAGGGTGCCGTCGCCGATGTTGCCGACCGCCGCCAGTCCGCCTTCCAGCGGGATCAGGTCGATGGCGTCGGTGATCTCGTCGTGGCGCAGGCCCAGGCTGACGATGCCCTCGCCCCAGAAGCGCTTCTCGAACGTCAGCTCGCTGATCCAGCGCGATTCCGGCGACAGGTTCACATTGCCGCCGAAGACGCTTTCGTCGGCGAACTCGGCCGAGGCGGCGAAGTCGTCGAAGTCCAGCTGGCCCACGGTGCGCTCGAAGCGGGCGCGGACCTGGGTATTGGCCATGGGCGTCCAGGTGGCCAGGATGCGCGGCTTTGCGAAGAAGAAGCTCTTCTCCTGCGAGGCGTCGCCCGATTGGCTGATGGTCGAGGATTCCAGCCGCAGGCCGCTTTCCAGGGTCCATTTGGGATTGATGCGCCAGGTGCCCTTGCCGAACAGCTCGCCGCGCGTCTCCTCGACCTTGACCGAGGCCGAAGGCAGGGGAACGGCCACGCCGCCGACCGAATAGGCCTGCTCGGTCTCCAGCATGTTGTAGGCGACCTCGCCGCCGGCCTCGAAGTCCATGGCGGGCGACCGCTCGTAGCGGACCAGGCCGCGCAGGATGGTCTCGGAGCCGTTGCCGTTGGAGGCGAACAGCTGTTCCGGGCTGATCACGGCGCCGTCGCGGTTGCGCGAGGTGGAGACGTTGTCGAACTCCTCGAACTCGTGGATGAAGCGGGTTTCCAGCTTCAGCTTCTCGCTCAGCGGCCGCGTGTAGACCACGCCGAGCTCGCCGCTCTTGCCGTCGTTGTCATAGAGGCTTTCGCGCAGGACGTCGGGGGCCGTCTGGCGGTTGATGTTGTGCCAGTCGTTGATGCCGTAGCGGGCGGTC
Source organism: Brevundimonas sp. (assembly GCF_032055285.1). GTDB lineage: Bacteria > Pseudomonadota > Alphaproteobacteria > Caulobacterales > Caulobacteraceae > Brevundimonas. Next base: position 160,933 of record NZ_DAMBRE010000003.1, on the reverse strand, counting down.
AGGTCGATCTTGCCGCCCATGAAGGGGCTGGAATAGTTGCCGCGGATCGAGTTCCCGCCGCCGTAGCCGTCGTTGTAATACTGCTCGTTGCGCAGGACGTTTCCGTTGGCGTCGCTGCGCACGACGTAGCCGGCGCCGTTGGAGTCGCTGGACGAGATGCCGTCGCCCAGGGTCACGCCCCAGGTGCGCTCGCCCTCGCGGGCGGTGAACTGATAGGAGCCGCCGAACAGGTCCTGGCCGCCTTCGAACAGGCTGGCGTTGGTCGTCAGGATGTGTTCGCGGCTGGAGGTGGTCTTCAGGATGACGTTGGCGACCACCGAATAGCCCTGCATCTCGATGCCGGGGGCGCCGCCGCGAACCAGTTCAATGCGCTCGACCTGGGCGGCGACCGTGCGGCTCAGCACATTGGAGCCGGTGTCGTTCTTGGAGGCCGGACGGGCGCCGTTGATCAGGATGTTGCCGACCGCGCCTTCAAAGCCGCGCGCGCCGTCGCCGTCGTTGACCGAGAAGCCCGGAATGCGATTGACCATGTCCAGCGCGGTGTTCGGACGGGCGTCCTTGAAGAAGTCGGGCGCGAAGATCAGGACGCCCTGGTCGCTGGCCTCGGCTGTCTGGGGGGCGCGCGTCGTCTCGGCCAGGGCCGGGGCTGCAGCAGCGAAAGTCAGCGCAGCGGTGGTGGCCAGCAGAATGGTCTTGGTCATGGCGTCGTCCTCTCCCTCAGTCGTGGGGAAGGTGTGACGGCAGCGAGGCTCAGCCTCCAGTTACAAGCCTGACAGGTGGATTAAATCGCGGACAGCATTACGGAATAGTCAGATTACAGCCTGACTGGATACTGTTACGCCAGACATCATGATCTCACGTATCCTCGCTGTTTCGGCGCTTGTGCTGGCTCTGTCGTTCGGCGCCAAGGCGCGGGCGCAGGACAGCGAGGCGCCCACGACAACGGTCGACGAGATCGTCGTCACGGCGCGCCGCACCGACGCCCCGATCTGGGAAGTGACGCGTGGCGACAGCACCCTGGTCCTGGTCGGCGCCATCGAGGGCGTGCCGCGCGACATGGTCTGGCGGACCGAGGCGCTGGAGGCCGCCGCTGAACGGTCGCAGCGCATTCTCTTTCCGCAGGAAGGCCGCGCCTCCTTCGCTGATCTTGGGCGCATCATCTGGCGGGCACGCACCATCGCCATGCTGCCGGGTCAGACCACGGTCGCGGACTACGTGTCCGCCGACTGGTTGGCTCGGCTGGAAGCGGTCAAGGCGGGCGACGACGGCTGGCGGAGGCAGGGGCTGATGTTCCTGGCCGATGACTTGTTGAAAGAACATGCAGGGCTACGCAGCGGCGGCGTGTCCGGCGCGGGCGCCGCGCGGGCTGTGGTGCGGCGCGCGGCTCGAAAGGCCAAGGTGCCTATCCGCTCCATCGGCGTGGTGCGCGGCGACGATCTGGTCGAGATGCTGATCACAGCGCCGCCGACGACCCACCTGTCCTGTCTTCAGGCATCGATCCGGGCGGCCGAGGACGGCGCCGGGGCGGCGATGGCCCGCGCGGAGGCCTGGCGGCGACGCCAGGTGGTCGAGGTGATGGCCATGCCGCTTGAACAGGCCCTGGCTCAATGCTGGCCGTGGGGTGATCCAGCGCTGTCGGTTCAGCTCAGGGATCAATGGAGCGCGGCGCTCGATGAGGCGCTGGAGCAGCCAGGCGTGACCCTGGCCGTCGTGCCGCTGCGGGTGCTGGCCGAGACCGACGGCGTGCTGGACCAGATGCAGGTCGCTCTGCTCGACGTTTCGGGACCGCCCTGGAAGGCAGGGCAGGCTCCGCCTCTCTAGACCGCCGTGCCGCCCACCGTCAGTCCGCCGATCTTGAGGCTGGGCTGGCCGATGCCGACGGGGACGCCCTGACCGGACTTGCCGCAGGTGCCGACGCCGGGGTCGAAGGCGAAGTCGTCGCCGATCATCTGGATGTGGGTCAGGGCGGTGGCCCCGTCGCCGATCAGGGTGGCGCCCCGCACCGGAGCGGTGATCTTGCCGTCCTCGATCAGATAGGCCTCTGTGCACTGGAAGACGAACTTGCCGTTGGTGATGTCCACCTGGCCGCCGCCGAAGTTGGCGGCGTAGAGGCCGCGCCTGGTGCTGGCGATCATGTCGGCTTTCGAATCCTTGCCGCCTTCCATGAAGGTGTTGGTCATGCGCGGCATGGGCATGTGGGCGAAGGACTGGCGCCGCCCGTTGCCGGTGGCGTTCGCGCCCAGCTGACGCGCTGACAGGCGGTCGTGCATCAGGCCGACCATGATGCCGTCCTCGATCAGGACCGTGCGCGAGGTGGGGGTGCCCTCGTCGTCGAACGACAGCGAGCCGCGACGCCCGGCGATGGAACCGTCGTCCACCACGGTCACGCCCGGCGCCGCCACGCGCTGACCCATCTTGCCGCTGAAGACCGATGAGCCCTTGCGGTGGAAGTCGCCCTCGAAGCCGTGGCCGACCGCCTCGTGCAGCAGGACGCCGGGCCAGCCTGCGCCCAGGACCACGTCCATCTCGCCCGCCGGGCAGTCGATGGCGTCCAGGTTGATCAGGGCCTGGCGCAGGGCCTCGTCGATCTGGCCCTGCCAGCGGTCCGGGGCGATCCAGGCCTCGAAGCCGGCACGGCCGCCGGCGCCGGACGAGGCGCTCTCGCGCTTGCCGTCGCGTTCGACCGTGACCGAGACGTTCAGTCGGACCAGGGGGCGCACGTCGCTGAGCAGGCGGCCGTCGGCGCGCAGGATCTCGACGGCGCGGCGCTCGCCGATGATGGAGGCGGACACCTGAACCACGCGCGGGTCGCGGGCGCGGGCCCAGGCGTCGATTTCCGACAGCAGTTCGATCTTGTCCGAGAAGCCGGGCGAGGCGAGGGGATCGACCTCGTCGTAGAGCTTTTGATTGGTGGCGCGCGGGGCCTCGGCGGCGTGACCGGAATAGCCGCGCTTGGCCAGGGCGGCGCTGTCGGCGGCGCGGCGTATGGCGGCGGCGGAAATCTCGTTGGCGTGGGCGTAGCCGGCGGTCTCGCCCGCCACGACACGGAGGCCGAAGCCTTCCACGGCGTCATAGGAGGCGCCCTTCAGCCGCCCGTCGTCGAAGACCAGGGATTCGCTCTCGGTCTTTTCCAGGAACAGTTCGCCGTCGTCGGCGCCGGCCAGGGCCGTCTGCAGGATGGACAGGGCCTCGTCGGGGGCCACGCCGGAAGCGTCGAGGATGGGGGAGGGGGAGGCGACGGTGCTCATGGACGCTAGATAGGGGCTGCGCGGCTCGGCGTCACGGGGGCAGCAAAAAACCCTCTCCCGATGGGAGAGGGCTTGAGCGCACGAGAGCGGAGCGATCGTTCCTGCGCGAAAGGGTGAGGGTTTCTGGCTTGGGTCGGCGGAGCCGCCGCGCCACGGCTCACGCCGACTGATGCGTCAGCCCCTCACCCTTTCGCCTGTTCCAATCGCTTCGCTCTTGGAGGCTCAATCCCTCTCCCATCGGGAGAGGGAAGGGCGGATGCTCAATCAGTCCTGACTGACATCGCCCGAGCCGCTGATGTCCTGACGCAGCTGGGCCGGGCGGCGGGTCAGGCGCACCGAGCCGCTGCCCGAGACATCGACCTCGGCCTTGCCGGTGGGACCGACCTCGGCGTCGCCGCTGCCGCTGACGCGCAAGCGGGCGTCGGTGACGAACAGTTCTTCCAGTTCGGCGCTGCCGGCCCCGGAGATGTCCAGCGTCACGGCCTCGGTCCTGCCCTGGGCCTGAACGTCGGAGCCGCCGGTCAGGGTCAGGTCCAGGGTCGGCTGGTCATAGCCGCGGATGTTCAGCTGGGTCTGGCCCGACAGGTCGAAAGCCTTCACCGAGGGGGCCTTGATGATGACCTTCAGCACGTCGGTCTCGCTCCAGCCGTGGATGCCGGTGCGGGTCCAGCGGATGTAGCTGCGGTCGCCGCGCGGGGCGTCGTCCATGGTCAGGCGGCCGTTGGCGAAGCGGACGCGGTCGACGACGGTCTTGGGGCCGATGATGGTGACGCCGGGCTCGTCGGCCTGCTGGTCGTAGGTGATGTCGGCGGGCAGGTTGATGGCCAGGCGCTGGTCGCCGGTCCAGGCGATGGTGCGCGTGGTGTCGGGCGAGACGGCGCCGCGTTCGATCTTGAAGCTGTCGTCGCCGGCGTTGTCGTCGGTGACCACCCAGGTCCAGTCGTGGCGAGCCAGGTCGCGGCCGCCGACAGCGAAGGCGCCGCCGATGCCGACGATGGCCAGGACCAGGCCGGCGCCGGAGATGATGAGCAGATTGCGGATCATGTCAGTTCCTCCCTCAGAACCGGATCAGGCTTGCGATTGGGGTTCGAGCGCGGGCTTGACCACGCGGTAGTGCAGGCGGGCGTACCAGACGGTGGCGTCGATCAGCCACTTGGTCAGCAGGGCCATCAGTCCGCCCATGAAGAGGCCCAGACCCATCAGGCCGACGCCCAGCAGGGCCGCCGCCGCCGCGCCGCCCGGCACGCCGAGGAAGGGTCCCGCCACCAGGACGAAGCCGCCGGCGACGAAGACCGCGACCCCGCCGATCAGGATGGACAGCACCGTGCCGAACACCGGCAGGGCGATGGGCAGCAGGATCAGGATGTCGATCGCGCCCAGACCCAGGATGCCGAAGATGGCCCCGGCGGCCGAGGAGGCGGTCTGTTCTTGTCCCCACCGCTTGGCGCTGGCTTCGGCCTTCAGTTCGCGGGCCAGACGATCGGGATCGCCCAGGGCCTCGGCGACCTGCGCCTCGGTGCGGCCGGCGGCGGCGCCGTCGGCGAAATGGCTTTCATAGTCGGCGACGATCTCGTTCGCCGTGATGGTCGGCAGACCGACCAGGCCGCGTTGCAGGCGGGCCAGGAATTCGGCGCGGTTCATTGTTCAGCTCCCCTTTGTGCGTCTGCGGATTGGTCAGTCAGGGCGGCCGGTTCCACCGGCGCGCCCGCCGCTATGGCGTCGGCGTGCGAGGTGGTGTTCGCCACCAGGGTCTCGACGGCCTGGGTGAAGGCCCGCCATTCGGCGGTCTGGCCTTCCAGGGCCGTGCGGCCCGCCGCCGTCAGGCGGTAATACTTGCGAGACGGGCCGCTGGGCGATTCGACCAGATAGGTCTCGACCAGTCCGTCGCTCTGCATGCGACGCATCAGCGGATAGATGGTGCCTTCCCCCATGCCGATGGCGTCGGACAGGCGGCTGGCGATTTCATAGGCGTAGCTGTCGTCGCGGGCCAGCAGGGCCAGCACGCACAATCCCAGCACGCCTTTCTTCAGTTGGATGTCGATGGAGTCGGGCATGGCGTTCCCTTCGGTGATGGCCGATGGGTATCGCAAGGTATCGTGTGCTGCAAGGTAGCTGTCGCTACATGACAGCGAATTAATCCGCCGAACTTTTGCCTCAACCCGCCACTTGAGCGTCTTGATCGCTTGGCAAGCGCTACCCGAGCCGATAAGGACCGGCCTGAAACGCCGAGGTCCGCAAGGGCCCGGGGGTGTTTGCGAATTGCTCGCAAGTATCGGCTGCGAAACGGTTTATGAGGAATCGAATGGGGATGGGCACGCGAGCCATGGCGCGGATCGGAGGCGGTGTCGCCGCCACCGCTCTTGCCGCCTTCGTCGCCGCGCCGGCGTGGGCGCAGGATCTGCTGGGTCAACCGACTCCGGGCGGCATCGGCCTGCAGCCGGCCGCTGCGCCGCTGAAGCACGAAGCGATCTTCTTCCACGACGTGGTGCTGATGCCGGTCATCACGATCATCACCCTGCTGGTGCTGGGCCTGCTGATCTGGATCGCCGTCCGCTACAACAAGAAGGCCAACCCGGTTCCGGCCAAGTGGAGCCACAACACGGTCATCGAGGTCATCTGGACCGTGGTGCCGGTGCTGATCCTGGTCGGCATCTCCCTGTTCTCGTTCCGTCTGCTGTTCGCCTATCACGACACGCCGGAAGTCGATCTGACGGTCAAGGTTACGGGCAACCAGTGGAACTGGGCCTATGAATATCCCGATCAGGGCGTGGCCGAGTACATCTCGAACATGACGCCCGAGGACAAGGCTCCGGCCCACCTCTACCGTCTGGCCGCCGACGAGCCGATGGTGGTTCCGGTCGGCAAGACCGTCGAACTGCTGATCACGGCCTCCGACGTGATCCACGCCGTCGCCCTGCCGGCCTTCGGTCTGAAGGTCGATGCCGTTCCGGGCCGTATCAACCACACTTGGTTCAAGGCCGAGAAGACCGGCATCTACTATGGTCAGTGCTCCGAGCTGTGCGGCGTCGATCACGCCTTCATGCCGATCCAGATCAATGTCGTCACCGAGGCTGAATTCGCCGCCTGGGTCGCCTCCAAGGGCGGTTCCATGACGAAGAAGGCTGACGAAGCCGCCGCTGCTGCAGCCGCTGCCGCCACCGCCGCTGCTCCGGCCGCCGTGGTTGACGACGCTGCTGCTTCGGCCGCTGCCGCCGCCGCTCCGGCCCCGACCGCCGCCGCTCCCGCGGCCCCCGCAGCCGCTGCCGCGCCCGCCGCGCCGGCCGCCCAGTAACAAGACGCGAGAGCCCAACGATCATGGCCACCGCTGCCGCAACACACGACGATCATCACGATCACAAGCCGGGTTTCTTCACCCGCTGGTTCCTGTCGACGAACCACAAAGACATCGGGATGCTGTACCTGCTGTTCGCCATCTTCACCGGTCTGGTGGGCGGCGCGCTGTCGGGTCTGATCCGCTGGGAACTGGCCGAGCCGGGCATCCAGCTGTTCAAGGAAGGCACGATCATCCAGCAACTGGGGATCGTTGAGGCCTCCAAGCACGGCTACAATGTCACGGTCACGGCACACGCCCTGATCATGGTCTTCTTCGTCGTCATGCCGGCGACGATGGGCGGCTTCGCCAACTACTTCACGCCGATCATGATCGGCGCGCCGGACATGGCCTTCCCACGCCTGAACAACATTTCGTTCTGGCTGTTGTTCGCCGCCTTCGTCCTGCTGGTCATCTCGATGTTCGTCGACGGCGGCCCGGGCAAGGGCTTCGGCGGTGGCTGGACGGCCTATCCGCCGCTCTCCACCATGGGCCACACGGGGCCGTCCTTCGACCTGGCGATCTTCTCGCTGCACGTCGCCGGCGCCTCGTCGATCCTGGGTGCGATCAACTTTATCACCACCATCTTCAACATGCGCGCGCCGGGCATGACCCTGCACCGCATGCCGCTGTTCGCCTGGGGCGTGCTGATCACGGCCTTCCTGCTGCTGCTGTCGCTGCCGGTTCTGGCAGGCGCCATCACCATGCTGCTGACGGACCGTAACTTCGGCACCTCCTTCTTCGATCCGGCCGGCGGCGGCGACCCGGTGATGTACCAGCACCTGTTCTGGTTCTTCGGTCACCCCGAAGTCTACATCATGATCCTGCCGGGCTTCGGCATCATCTCGCACATCGTCTCGACCTTCTCGAAGAAGCCGATCTTCGGCTATCTCGCCATGGCCTACGCCATGGTCGCCATCGGCTTCATCGGCTTCATCGTGTGGGCGCACCACATGTACACCGTGGGCATGAGCATCAACCTGCGCGCCTACTTCGTGGCCGCGACGATGATCATCGCCGTGCCGACGGGCGTGAAGATCTTCAGCTGGATCGCCACCATGTGGGGCGGCTCCATCACCTTCAAGACGCCCATGCTGTGGGCGATGGGCTTCATCTTCCTGTTCACCCTCGGCGGCGTGACGGGCGTGGTCCTGTCGAACGCCGGCATCGACTACAGCCTGCACGACACCTACTATGTCGTGGCCCACTTCCACTACGTGCTGTCGCTGGGCGCCGTCTTCTCGATCTTCGCTGGCTTCTACTACTGGTTCGAGAAGATGTTCGGCGTGAAGTACAACGAGTTCCTCGGCGCGACCCACTTCTGGATCATGTTCGTCGGCGTAAACCTGGTCTTCTTCCCGCAGCACTTCCTGGGTCTGCAGGGCATGCCGCGTCGTTACATCGACTATCCGGAAGCCTTCACCTACTGGAACCACATCTCGTCGGTCGGTTATCTGATCACCATCGTCGGCGTCGCCGTCTTCCTGGTCATGCTGGCCGAAGCCGCGATCCGTCGTCGTAAGGGCGAGGCCAATCCGTGGGGCGAAGGCGCCACCACCCTGGAGTGGACCCTCTCGTCGCCCCCGCCGCACCACCAGTTCAACGAACTGCCGGTGGTCAAGGCGGACAACCACTGATCCGACCCGGATAACCCTTGAGAGGCCGCCCTTTCGCAACCGGAAGGGCGGCCTTCGGCTTTTTATGACCATGACCGACCGCCAAGCTCCCCTTGTGACCACCGCCCAGCCGGAAGACTTCTTCCAGCTGTTGAAGCCGCGCGTCATGTCGCTGGTGGTCTTCACCGCCGTGACGGGTCTGGTGGTGGCGCCGGGCCATCCCAACCTGCTGCTGGCCGCCATCGCGGTGCTGTGCATCGCCGTGGGAGCAGGGGCCGCGGGCGCGCTGAACATGGCGCTGGAAGGCGAGACCGACGCCCTGATGCGCCGCACGCGCGGGCGCCCGGTCGCTGCGGGCCGCGTCCGCAAGAATGACGCCATGGCCTTCGGCGTCATCCTGTCGATCTTCTCGGTCATGCTGCTGGGCATGACGACCAACTGGCTGGCGGGCGGCCTTCTGGCCCTGACCATCGTCTACTACGCCGGCTTCTACACCCTGCTGCTGAAGCGCCGGACGCCCCAGAACATCGTCATCGGCGGCGCCGCGGGCGCCTTCCCGCCGGTCATCGGCTGGGCGGCGGTGACGGGCGATGCGCCCTGGCAGGCCTGGCTGCTGTTCGCCATCATCTTCCTGTGGACGCCGCCGCACTCCTGGGCTCTGGCCCTCTATTCGGCCGGCGACTACGCCAAGGCGGGCATCCCGATGATGCCGGTGGCGCGCGGCGCCAGGTCGACCCGTCTGCAGATCCTGATCTACAGCCTGATCTTCGTGCCGGTGGCCATCGCCCCGGCCTTCCTGGGCCTCGGCGGCGTCGTCTATCTGGCGGTGTCTGTGGCCGGCGGCCTGTTCTTCCTGGCCCTGGCGATCCGCCTGTGGCGCTCGCGCGCAGGCGACCAGCCGGACAAGGCCGAGGCGGTGGGGCGAGAGGCCGCATTGTATGACGTCCGGGCCGAGGCCAAACCCGCCCGTAACCTGTTCGCCTTCTCCATCCTGTATCTGATGGCGCTGTTCTCGGCCTTGCTGGTTGAGCAGTTGCCGGGCCTGGGAGCCTGACCGCGTGACCCGTCCTGACTTCATCAAGCTGACCGACGAACAAGTGAAGGCGCGCAAGCGCCGCAACCTGGCCATCGCCCTGGGCCTGGTCGGCTTCATCGTCCTGGTCTTCATCGTCACCGTGACCAATCTTCAGCGCAACACCGAGGCCCGCAAGGCGGCCGAAGCGGCGGCCCTCGCCACGCTGGAACGCGCCGACCCGGCGCTGCCGGCGCCGGTCGCCCCCGCACCGGAGGCCCCGGTCGCGGAGCCGACGCCGTGAAAGACCGCAAGAACCTCGTCGCCCTGATCTGCGCGGCCGTGGTCATGGGCATGACCGGCGCGGCCTTCGCCGCTGTGCCGCTTTATCGTCTCTTCTGTCAGGTGACGGGCTTTGACGGTACAGTGAAGAAGGCTGAGGCGGCGCCGACCCAGATCCTGGACCAGAGCGTCCTGATCCGCTTCGACACCAACGTCCGCAACCTGCCGATGGAATTCAAGGCCGAGCAGGTCAGCCAGCGGGTGCGAATCGGCGAGACGGGCATGGCCTATTTCAAGGTGACCAACACCTCGGATCAGCCCATCCACGCCACGGCGGCCTATAACGTCGTGCCGGAACGCGCCGGACCCTATTTCCAGAAGCTGCAGTGCTTCTGCTTCGAGGGGCAGGAAATCGGGCCGGGCGAAACCAAGGAATTCCCCGTCCAGTACTTCGTCGCGCCCGAGATCGCGACGGACGCCGAGTCCCAGGGCGTGCGCGAAATCACGCTCAGCTACACCTTCTTCCCCACCAAAGGGTTCCAGCAGGCCGCTTCCGGTCAATCCGCTACTGGCAAAGCCGGATAGCGGAGGCTATAGCCCCTGTAAGAACGATCTCTCGCCTTAATTCAGAGACCCTGGAATGGCCGACGCGCACGCGAAACCGCATCACGACTACCACCTGGTGGACCCGAGCCCCTGGCCGCTGATCTCGTCCATGGCCTGCGTGGTCATGTTCGTCGGCGCGGTCATGTGGATGAAGGGCCTGTTCGGCCTGCCGGAAGGCACCAAGTGGCTGTTCTTCGCCGGTCTGGCCGGCGTCCTGTTCGCCATGTTCGGCTGGTGGTCGGATGTGATCAAGGAATCCAAGAAGGGCGACCATACCCCGGTCGTCTCGATCGGCCTGCGCTATGGCATGGTGCTGTTCATCGCCTCGGAGGTGATGTTCTTCGTCGCCTTCTTCTGGATGTTCTTCGACATGGCGCTCTTCACTGAATCGCGCGCCATCATCCCGGAAGTCGGCAACTGGATGGATACGGGCAAGGCCTGGTCGACCTGGCCGCCCAAGGGCGTCGAGCTGCTGGACCCCTGGGGCCTGCCGCTGCTGAACACGGTCATCCTGCTGCTGTCGGGCACGACCGTCACCTGGGCGCACCATGCGCTGCAGGTCGGCGACCGCAAGGCCGCCAAGCTGGGTCTGCTGATCACCGTCCTGCTGGGCGTACTGTTCACTGGCGTTCAGGCCTATGAGTATCACCACATTCTGCACGAGGGCTTCTTCTTCAACGAAGCCGCCGCCAACTCGAAGCTCTATGGTTCGATCTTCTTCCTGACGACGGGCTTCCACGGCTTCCACGTCCTGATCGGCACCATCTTCCTGGCCGTCTGCCTGCTGCGTCTGCAAGCCGGCCAGATGACCCCGCAGAAGCACTTCGGTTTCGAGGCCGCCGCCTGGTACTGGCACTTCGTGGACGTGGTTTGGCTGTTCCTGTTCGCCTTCGTCTACGTCACCTTCGGGTGAAGACGGGCGAGCCAGCCTCTGCACTTCAAACGGCGCGGGACGAACAGTCCCGCGCCGATTTGCTTGGAGGGCAGGCCGTTCTCGCCGGTGTGCGGGGGCGTTGCCCGAACTGCGGGCAGGGCCCCCTGTTTCAGGGCTTCCTGAAGGTCCGCCCGACCTGTGCGTCCTGCGGCTATGACCTGGCCTCGGTCGAGACCGGCGACGGCGCCGCCACCTTCATCATGCAGATCGCCGGCTTCCTGGTCGGGTTCTCGGCCCTGGCGGTCGAGATCGCCTGGCATCCCCCCATCTGGCTGCATCTGATCGTCTGGCTGCCGCTGGTCGCCGCCCTGGCGCTCGGCCTGATGCGCCCCGGCAAGGGGCTGATGACCGCCCTGCAGATGCTGAGAACCCGAGACCCGAAATGACAGTCACCGCCCGTCCTCGCTTTCCGGTCGTCCTGACTGTCCTCACTGTCCTGCTGCTGGGCGTCCTGCTCGCGCTCGGCGTGTGGCAGGTGCAGCGGATGCAGTGGAAGGAGGGGCTGATCGCCGGGGCCGAGGCCGCCGCCGACCAGCCGCCCCTGCCGCTGACCGAGGCGCTCAGGCTCGACAACCCCGAGTTTCGCCGCGTCATCCTGACCTGCCGCGGCCTCTCGGCGGCGCCCTATGTCGAGCTGCAGTCCATCGAGAACAGTGACGCCGGCGTGCGTCTGATCTCGGCCTGTGCGGTCGAGGGCGGCCCGGCCCTGCTGGTCGATCGCGGCTTCGTCGCGGCTGAGGTGTCGGCCCGCCCGCCGGTCGACCGCGCCGACACCATGCCCGTCGTCATCACCGGCGTCCTGCGCCGTTCGCCGGCGCCCAGCGCCCTGACCCCGCCGCCGGCCGAGGGCCGTTTCTACGGCCGCGACGCCGAGGCCATGGCCCGGGCCCTGAAGATCGAGGGACCGGTCTCGCCCTTCACCGTTTTCGCCACGACCTCGACCAATCCCGACTGGACCGCGCTGAGCCCTTCGGCCCCGCCCGCCGCCTTCTCGAACAATCACCTCGGCTATGCCCTGACCTGGTTCGGTCTCGCCGCCGCCCTGATCGCCTTCTATGCGGTGCTGCTGCGCCGCCGCATGACCCGCAAGGACACAGAATCCTGACTGCTCGCCTTCACACCCTGTCCAACGGCGTCCGCGTCGTCTGCGACCCCATGCCCGGTCTGCGGACCTTCGCCTTGACGGTCGCCGTGCGCGGCGGGGCGCGCATGGAGGACGAGGCCCGCTCCGGTTGGTCGCACCTGCTGGAGCATCTGGTGTTCAAGGGCGCCGGCGACATGGGCGCCCGTGACATCGTTGAACGGATCGAGGCCGAAGGCGGCTCGATCAACGCCGCCACCGGCTATGAGCGAACCAGCTTCGAGATCCGCGCCCTGCACGGCTCCCTGCCCCTGGCCATGCAGATCGTCTCCGACCTGGTCTTCCGCCCCACGCTCGACCCGGCTGAGATCGTCCGCGAGAAGGACGTCGTGGCGCAGGAGATCGCCGAGGCCTTCGACACGCCCGACGACCACGTCTTCGAAATGGCCCAGACGCGGGCCTATGCCGGCCAGGCCCTGGGCCGGCCCATCCTGGGCTCCATCGCCAGTCTGGAACCCGCCGACCGCGCCGCCGTGGCCGACTGGCGCGCCCGTCTCTATTCGCCCGACCGCATGGTCGTCGCCGTGTCGGGCGCGGTGGATGAGCACGAACTCCTGGCCCTGGCCGAGCGCTGGTTCGGCCTGGAGGCGGCGACGCCGCTGGACGCCCTGACCCCCGCCGTCTTCATCGGCGGCGAGGCCAGGCTGACGCGCAAGATCGAGCAGGCCAACCTGGTCTTCCAGTTGCCGACCATGGGGGCGCTGGACCCGCGTCTGCCGGCCCTGCGTCTGTTCACCGAAATCCTGGGCGGGGGGATGGCCTCGCGCCTGTTCCAGAGCGCCCGCGAGGACCGGGGTCTGGCCTACGCCATCGACGCCTATCAGGAGGCCTATGAGGACGCGGGGCTGCTGGGCATCTACGCCGGCGCCGCCGCAGACCGTGCGGTGGAACTGGCCCAGGTCAGCGCCGCCGAACTGCTGGACCTGGCCGAGAAGGGGCCGACCGACGCCGAGCTGTCGCGCGCCAAGGCCGTGCTGAACGCCACCCTGTGGATGGCCGACGAAAGCCCCGCCAGCCGCGCGGGGCGCAACGCCGCCCAGACCCTGATCTTCGGCGCGCCGGTCTCGTCGGACGACAGCGCCGCCCGCATCTTGGCCCAGACCGGCGACGACCTTCGGGCCGTCGGTCGCGCCATGATCGAGGCCGGGCGGTCGGCGACGGCGGTGCTGGGGCCCAAGGCCGCGGGGCCTGCGGGCGCGGCCTTCACCGCTCGTCTCGCGGCCCGCTAAGTCGTGGCTGGCGTCGGCGGCGCTTCTCGCTAATCTGCCGTCATGGCCCTGTTCGACTGGATGGCCGAGGCGACCGGACCCGTCCTGCACGGACAGGGGGTTCTGCTGCGCCCGCCGCGGCCTTCCGACTATGCCGAATGGGCTGAACTGCGCGGCGGTTCGCGCGACTATCTGCAGCCATGGGAGCCGGCCTGGGCCGAGGATGACCTGACCAAGGCGGCCTTTCGTCGTCGATTGGGCGTCTATGCCCGCGAGATGGAACTGGGCACGGCCTGGCCCCTGTTCGTCTTCGATCCTGACGAAGAGCGGCTGATGGGGGCCATCACCCTGTCCAACATCCGGCGCGGCGTCGCCGAAACCGGCACCCTGGGCTACTGGATCGGTCAGCCCCATGCCGGGCAGGGCGTCGGCACGGCGGCGGTCAAGGCCATGCAGGACTTCGCCTTTGGCGCGCTGAAGCTGCACCGGGTCGAGGCGGCTTGCGTGCCGACCAACCACGCCTCGCGCCGGGTGCTCGAAAAGTCGGGCTTCCGACACGAGGGGCTGGCGAAAGCTTATTTGAAAATTAACGGCGTATGGGCAGATCATCTGCTGTTCGGCGTCATTCAGGACGAGTTCGTCCCTGACCCGGCTGCGTTCAGTTCTTACACCCGGGATTCGCTTTGAATACACGATCCAGAGCGCTGGCCTGGGACCCGACGACGGCGATTGAGGCGCTGGCCGCCGCCGACGCCGCGCTGTGGATCTGGACCCCCGCCGACGACCAGATTCGTTTCACCGGAGCGACGCGTTCGCTGGGCCTCGGCCCGCTGGCGCCGGAGTGTTCCGGCGCCGCCTTCGCCGCGCTTGCCATGCCTCAGGACCGCGCCCTGGCCGACCGCCTGCTCAAGCCCCAGGCCGAGGGCACCGAGATCGCCGTGCGTCTGCGCATGCGCGGCTGCGAGACCTGCCTGTGGCGCGGCGTCTGGCTGGAGGACGGCCTGCGCGCGGCGGGCGTCGTGGCGCTGGAGACCAAGTTCGCGGGCGCTGACCGGGATGCGCTGACCGGTCTTCTCGATCGTCGCACCTTCCTGGTCCGCGTAGCCGAGACCCTGGCACAGCCGGGCGACTATGAACTGGTGGTGGCCGACGTGGATCGCCTGCGCCGCCTGAATGAGGCCCTGGGCCATGAACGCGCCGATCTGGTGCTGTCGGCCCTGGGCTCGCGGCTGGCCGGGGCCTTCGCTCAGGACTGCTCGCCCGCCCGCATCGGCGAGGACGAGTTCGCGGTCCTGGCCCCGCGCAGCGCCACCAGCGCCAGCGAGCGCATGCGCGAGGCGCTGGAACAGCCCCTGCGCGTCGCCGGCTTCGACATCTATCCGACCGTCTCCATCGGCGCCGTGGCGGCCGAGGGCGGGCCGGACGCGCCTGACCCTGCCGAGCTGCTGCGCCGGGTCGAGCTGGCGGTGGAGCAGGCCAAGACCGCCGGGCGCGGCGGCGCCGCCGCCTATGGCCGAGCGCTGGAATCCGACAGCCTGTCGCGGCTGGCGCTGGAATCGGATCTGCGCAACGCCTTCGTGCGCGGCGAGATCGAGCCCTTCTACCAACCCATCGTCAATCTGAAGACCGGGGCGGTCGCGGGCTTCGAGGCCCTGGTGCGCTGGCGTCATCCGCAGCGCGGTCTGGTGCCGCCGGATGAGTTTCTGGCCCTGGCCGACGAAATGGGCCTGATGAACGAGCTGGGCCTGCTGATGATGACCCAGGCGGCGCGACAGCTGGCCGAGTGGCTGCATCGACACCCCGGCGCGGGCAAGCTGTTCTGCAGCGTCAACCTGTCGGTCGGCGAGATCGAGCGCGACCATCTGGTCGAGGACGTGGCCCGCATCATTCAGGAGACCGGCCTGCCGCGCGGCGCGCTGAAGCTGGAGGTCACCGAAGGCGACATCATGCGCGACACCGCCCATGCCGCCGAGGTCCTGACCCAACTTCGCGAGGCGGGGGCCAGCCTGGCCCTGGACGACTTCGGCACCGGCTTCTCGTCCCTGTCCTATCTGGCGCGCCTGCCCTTCGACACCCTGAAGATCGACCGCTACTTCGTTCTGACCATGAACAAGGACGAGGGCTCGGCCAAGATCGTCAAGTCGGTCGTCAACCTGGGCCGCGACCTGTCGCTGGAAGTCGTGGCCGAGGGCGTCGAGAACGCCGAACTGGCGGGCCTGCTGCTGGACGCCAGCTGTCACTACGGCCAGGGCTTCGGCTACGCCCCTGCGCTTCCGGCTCAGGAGGCCGAGGTCTATCTGAACGAGTCCCTGGCCGACGGCACCGCCCCGATCAAGGCGCGCTCGGCGTAACCTTCAACCTTCCCTCTCCCGGCGGGAGAGGGAAGATCAGGCTCGCCCGCTCTGGGCCGAGAGGCGGGCGGCGTCGACGCCGAGGCCGGCCAGGGCCCGGCTCCACTTGGTCTGATAGTCAGAGTCGAAGATTAGTTCGGCGTCGGCGTCGGCGGTCAGCCAGACGTTCTCGCTGAGCTCTTCCTCCAACTGTCCCTCGCCCCAGCCGGCGTAGCCCAGCAGCAGGATCGACTGGCGCGGCCCGTCTTCAGGGTCGCCCATGGCGGCCAGGGCGTCGCGGGTGCCGGTCACGGCCAGGCCGTCGCCGAAGGTCAGGCTCACATCGTCGTTGGTCCAGTCGTCGGTGTGCAGGACGAAGCCGCGTTCGCGCTCGACCGGCCCGCCGATCAGCACCGACCGGTCCGACATGGCGTCGGAGACAGGCGTATCCAGCTTCGTCAGCACTTCGGACAGGGTGACGCCGGGCGCCGGTTGATCCAGTCGCAGGCCCATGGCGTGCTCGTCGTCGTGGGCGCAGATCAGGATGACAGCGTGGCGGAAACGGTCGTCGTCTATGCCCGGCATGGCCACCAGAAGACGCCCGGTCAGGGAGGAGAAGGCGGTCATGTTCCTATCATCGGGGGGCGGTGCCCCCGATGCAAGATGCGGCATATCGGGAGAAGACGAAGCCGCCTTGGCGATTGCCGTCGCGCTCTCTATCTGAGGGGTTGAACGCCGCCCGGATGTCCCGGGCCTTCAGCCCTCGGAGACACCCATGACCATCCAGATCGGCGACCGCATCCCCGACGCGACCCTGACCACCATGACCGCCGACGGCCCCAAGCCGGTCACCACGGCTGAACTGTTCGGCGGCAAGACGGTGGCCCTGTTCGCCGTGCCCGGCGCCTTCACCCCGACCTGCTCGGCGCGCCACCTGCCGGGCTATGTCGACAACCGCGCCGACCTGGCCGCCAAGGGCGTCGACACCGTCGCCTGCCTGTCGGTCAACGACGCCTTCGTCATGGGCGCCTGGGCCCAGGCCAACGACCTGAACGGCACGGACGACATCGTCATGCTGGCCGACGGCAACGGCGACTTCACCCGCAACGTCGGCCTGGCGCTGGACGCCAAGGGCTTCGGCATGGGCGAGCGCTCGCAGCGTTACTCCATGCTGGTCAAGGACGGCGTCGTCGATCAACTGAACATCGAACAGGGCGGGGAGTTCAAGGTCTCCTCGGCCGAGCACCTGCTGGCCCAACTGTAATCCGTTCTGTCATGGTCTGAGCCATGACAGACGTCTTCACCCCGGAAAAACGCAGCGCGGTCATGCGCCGGGTGAAGGGGCGCGACACCGCGCCCGAGATGGAGGTCCGGCGGATGCTGCGCGCCGCCGGGATCGGTTACCGTCTGGGCGGCTGCGGCCTGCCCGGACGGCCCGACGTGGTGATGAAGGGGCGCAAGCTCGCCCTCTTTGTTCACGGCTGTTTCTGGCATGGCCACGACTGCCCGCGCGGCGCGCGAAAGCCTCAAAACAACGCCGACTACTGGCGCAACAAGATCGAACGCAACCGCGCGCGCGATGCGCAGGTGGAAGCGGCGCTAGCCGATGCGGGCTGGCGCGTGCTGACGGTCTGGGAATGCCGCCTGCGCGACCCGGCCTTCGCCGAAGCCCTCATGGCCGAGATCAGGAACGGTCAGGCCGCCGCGCTCTCGGCGTCGGCAGCGGCCTCGTTCAGCACCTGAGACAGGGCCCCCAGCAATGACCCTGGGGTCAGGGGCTTGGACACGAAATAGTTCATGCCGGCGGCGGTGCAGGCGGCGATGTCCTCAGGCGCCGTGTCGGCGGTGACGGCGATGACGGGAACCGCGGCGTTGATCCCGCCGCCGGCGCGCAGGCGGCGCGTGGTTTCGCGTCCGTCCAGTTCGGGCATCCGCACATCCATGAAGACGACGTCGAACGGCGCCCTCGCGCAGGCCTCCAGCGCGGCCAGGCCGTCCTCGGCCATGGCGATCTCGCAGTCGATAGACTGCAGGATCAGCTGGATGGCGCGGCGGTTGATGGCGTGGTCGTCGACGACCAGAACCCGCAAAGGTGCATCGGCCTGACTGTCTTCGGGCATGGATGCAGCGATGGTTGTCGGCGCTTGGAGGGCAGGCTCCGGGTCGGGCTTGGGCGACGCGGGGGCTACGGGCGGCGTCTGGCTCAGGGCGCGGGTCACCGCGGCGCGGGCTTCGGGAACCAGAGCGGTCGGGGCGGCCTCGATCGCAGCGCCGCGCGGCAGGACCAGGGACAGGGTGAAAATCGCGCCATGGCCTGGCGTGCTGCGCACCGTCAGGCGGCCGCCCATGAGTTCGATCAGGTCACGACTGATGCTTAGACCCAGGCCGGAACCGCCGTAACGCGCGGCCACGTCTTCGGCGGTCTGGTCAAAGGGGGTGAAGAGGCGACGAAGTTGATCCGGGGTCATGCCGAGCCCCGTGTCCTCGACATCGATCAGCAGGACATGGGCGCCGTGTTCGTCGGGCCATGATTGCAGGCGCAGGGTGATGGTCCCGGCCTCCGTGAACTTCAGCGCATTGGACAGCAGGTTGTTCAGCACCTGGCGTAGCCGCATGGCGTCGCCGCGCACCATTTTCGGCAAGGCACGCGCGCCCTCCAGCCGCAGTCGCAGGCCTTTGGAACGGACGGGCGCCTGCCACAGGCGGGCGGTCTGTGACAGAAGCGCGCGCAGGTCGAAGTCGCGGCTATCCACGCTCATCCGGCCGGCGTCCAGGCGCGCGTGATCCAGCAAGTCGTCCAGCAGCGCCTTCATCATCAAGCCGGCATCGGTGATCAGCGCGACCTGCTGGCGCGCCGAGCCTGATCTGTCGCCGCGATCCAGTTCATCGGCGCCGGTCAGGATGGCGCTGATGGGGGTGCGCAGGTCATGGGCGACGGCGGCCAGGAAGGCGCTGCGACTGGCCATGGCGGTTTCGGCTTCGGCGCGCTTGCGGTCCGCTTCGATACGGGCCTCGGTCTCGGCGCGGTTGGCCCGGAACAGGTGACGGCGCGTGTTCAGACAGAAGGCCGTGTAGGACAGGATGGCGACCGAGACGGCGGCCACGACATGGGGTTCGGCACCCATTCGGGCCATGAACAGGGGCGTCAGGGCGAAGATCGCCAACTGGGGCAGGACGGTGCAGGCGAAAATCCGCATCGATCCGGCCGACATGATGACCGAGTTGATCATCCCTGCCGACAGCAGGACCGAGGCCGCGACCCCGCCCATGGCGCCGCCGACAACCCACAAGGGCACGGCCATGACGCCAAAGAAGCCGGCGTTCAGGATCAGGACCAGATCGCCGTAAACGCCGCGCCATCCGGTCGGTTCGGTGACATCGCCCTTTACGACGGGGGCGAAGACCTCGGCTTCCAGAAGTTGGATCAAGGTGTAGATGACCAGCCACATGCCGCTGAAGCGCCAGCCCAGCATGGGGCTGAACACCAGGGCGGTCGCCGCGCCCATGACGATGCGTTGCATCATCGCCTTGCGGCGTTGGCGGATTGCGGGCGCCCAGATGGTCGGGGCGTCGGCGGCGGCGGTTTGCGTCATGCGACCTTCCGAGCAGGCGAATTCGCCTATTGAAGGGATGATGCCGCGCTTGCCCTAATGCTCCGTCAACGGCCGGAGCCGACGGCGTCAGCAAGGCTGGTGAAGCCTTCGGCGCGCAGGCGGGCGGCCAGATCGCGCTTGATGGCTCCGACCAGACCCGGACCAGCATAGATGAGGGCCGAATAGACCTGCACCGCGCTGGCGCCGGCGCGAATGCGGGCGAAGGCGTCCTCACCGTTCTCGATTCCGCCGACTGCGATCAGCGGCAGCCGCCCGGCTGCGGCCTCGGCGGCGGCCTCCAGCGCCTTCTGGGCGAAGGGCTTGAGCGGTGCGCCCGACAGGCCCCCGGCCTCGCCTGCGAAGCCGGATTTCAGCGAGGCGGGGCGCTCCAGGGTGGTGTTGGACACGATCAAGGCGTCGATGCGGTGGGCTAGAGAGGCCTCGACGATCATGCCGATCTCTTCGCTGATCAGGTCCGGCGCGATCTTCAGGAAGACCGGCGCGCCGTCAGATGGACGGGCCTCGTTGATACGGCCCAGCAAGTCGTCCAGCGCCTCGCGCCCCTGCAGGGCGCGCAGGCCCGGCGTATTGGGCGAGGAGATGTTGACGGTGAAATAGTCGGCCAGACCCGCCAGGCGCTTCAGACCGGCGACATAGTCCGCCGCCTTGTCCTCGGTGTCCTTGTTGGCCCCCAGATTGGCGCCGATGGGCGTGCGTTTCGGACGGCGGGCCAGACGCGCGGCGAAGGGCTCCAGCCCCTCGTTGTTGAAGCCCATCCGGTTGATGATGGCCCGGTCTTCCGACAGGCGGAACAGGCGGGGTTGGGGATTGCCGCCTTGCGCGCGGGGCGTGACCGAGCCGCATTCCACGGCGCCGAAACCCAGCCGCGACAGGCCGTCCAGCGCCTCTCCGTTCTTGTCGAGCCCTGCCGCCAGACCGACGGGGTTGGACATTTCCAGCCCGGCGATGCGTGTCTTCAGGATCGGATCGTCGGCGCCGGGGGCGGGCAGGGGCGTGACCTGCAGGGCGCGGATGGCCAGACGGTGGGCGGTCTCAGGGTCCATCTGGCGCAGCAGGACAGCGCCGAGGTCGGTCAGGCTCATGGATTTTCGCTCAGGATCATTTCGCCCGCGTTCGTCACCGACAGGGCGCGGGCGCCCCGCGTGGCCGCGACCGGCAGGGGGCCGTAAATATGGGGAAACAGGGCGCCGCCGCGCGACGGCTCCCAGACCAGGGTCTCGCCCAGGGCGTCCAGATCGACCTCGACCAGCATCAGGTCGCTCTGCCCCGCGTAGTGCTTGGCGGCGGTCCCGGCCAACTGGTCGGCGGCGGACAGGTGGATATAGCCGTCGGCGTGGTCCACCGGCGAGCCGTCGTAAGCGCCCTCGGCCAGGCTTGCCCGCCAGTCGGCGAGGCTGAGGATCTTGAAGGCGGTGGTCGGCAGGGCGTCGGTCATTTTTCCAGATCGTGCGGCGTCAGCCAGCCTTCGTAGGTGGGACGCCCCGCGACATCGACGGTGAAGATGGCCGCCGCCCCGGTGGGGAAGCCGCCGCTCATCTTGTCCAGCACGCCGGGCGAGGCCGCGCTCTCGATCAGGTATTCAACCGCCAGCTGATGCACGCCCGGATTATGGGCCACCAGCATCAGGCAGGCCGCCTGATCCTCGGCGGCCTCGACCGCGCGGCGCAGCACGTCCGACGAGGCGTTGTAGAGGGCGGGCGACAGATGCACCTCGACGTCGCCCATGGCCTCGCTGACCTCGTCCCAGGTCTGGTGGGTGCGTCGGGCGCTGGACACAAGGGCCATGTCGGGGCGCAGGCCGCGTTCGGCCAATGCTCGGCCCATGGCGCGGGCGTCGTGACGACCATGCTTGGACAGGGGGCGGTCGACGTCGCCGCCGGGCGCGCTCTTCTCGGCCTGGGCGTGACGCATGATGATCAGTCGCTGCATGGGGCTCGCCTTAAGGCCGTTTGCGCTCGCCGACCAGAGCATGGGCAGGCGGCCCATGGTCGCGCGACGCGGGCGAGGGGGTCAGGGCGGGCCGTCCCGCCAGCACTGTCTGGGCCAGAGCTTGCGGGCGGATGCGGGCATAGGACTGCCGCGTGGCCTCCAGCATGATCAGGCCTGCCGCTCCCGGAAACACCCAGCGCCCCACCTGTTCGACGCCTTCGGCCATCGGCAGCAGGGGCCGCCACGGCGGAACATAGAGGGCCTGGGACCAGGCGGCGGGCTCCAGTCCGACCTCGCGCACCAGCCGCTCCAGCTGGCTGCGCGTGAAGGGGCGACCGTGGCCGAAGGGGGTGGTCTCGGCTCGCGCCCACATCCCGCCGCGCGCGGCCGTGGCCAGGATGATGCGACCGGCGGGGGCCAGCGCCCGCACCGCCTCGGTCAGCAGGGCGCGGGGATCGTCGGCCTCTTCCAGGGCGTGAACCAGCAGGATGCGGTCAAAGGCGCCGGCGGAGAAGGGCAGGCGTTTTTCGTCGACCAGAAGCGTGCGGTTGCGTCCCGCCGTCGCCCACTGCTCGGCGCCCTGTCCGCCCGGCATGGCGGCGATGACGCGCCGGGCCCCGACGAAGCCGTCCAGCCAGGGCGTGGCGTAGCCGATGCCCAGGACGTCGCAGCCCTCAGCCTCGCCCCAGGCGTCCTCCAGCCGTCGCGCCAGGACGCGCCGCACCAGCGCGCCGGTCGGCTCGCCGTAGAAGGTGCGAAGATCGTCGATGCTGCGCCGCATTTTTCTCACTCACGCTCAATTCGCTGCACTCATCGCTCCGTGGGGGCGGCGAATGATCGCCGACGCCCGGTCGGGCTTTGGGCAGCGAGGTCGAGCTTGGCTCGTTTCGAGGCCACTATAGTCCCCGGATGGCCTCGGCTGCTAGGATGCGTCCATGACCCTGACCGTGCGCCAGTTCGCCTGCCTGTCCGACAACTACGGTTTCTTGGTCCGCGACGATGCGACCGGCCTGGTCGCCACCGTGGATACGCCGGACGCCGAGGCGATCCTGTCCGAGATCGAGGCGTCGGGCTGGGGCCGGCTGGACCTGATCCTCAACACCCACTGGCACGCCGACCACACCGGCGGCAATGAACGGCTGAAGGCCGAGACCGGCTGCGAGATCGTCGGCCCTGAAGAAGTCCGCCGCGCCGCCCCGCTGGACCGCGTGGTGGTCGACGGCGACCTGGTGCGGCTGGGCTCGACGGCGTTTGAGGTCATGACCACGCCCGGCCACACCCAGGGCCACATCACCTATCGGTCGGTCGAGGGCGCCCTGGCCTTCGTCGGCGACGTCATCTTCGCCTTGGGCTGCGGGCGCCTGTTCGAGGGCACGGCCGAGCAGATGTGGGACAGCTTGAACCGCATCAACGCCTGGCCGGAAACCACCACCCTTTACTGCGCCCACGAATATACGGCGTCCAACGCCCGCTTCGCTCTCAGCCTCGACGACCGGCCGGAGATGCAGGCCCATGCTGAGGCGATTTTCGCCGCTCGCGAACGGGGTCAGCCGACGGTGCCGACCACGGTGGGGGCGGAGCGCGCCTTCAACCCCTTCCTGCGCGCCGCCGACGCCGCCGACTTCGCCGCCCGACGCGCGGCGAAGGACGGCTTCAGGGGTTAGCCGCCCTTCGCCTTTCCGTCGATCAGGACGGCCTGCTGCCAGGGGCTGGGCGCCTTGTCGGTGCGGTGGATGCAGCCGACCCAGCAGCAGGGGCGCTTCTTGCCCTCCTGCAATTCCTCGACCGTGCGCTCGATGCGGCGCTGGCGCGTCTTGGCCTGCTTGGCGTCCTCGACCCAGCAGATGAACTCGTTGCGGCCCAGCGGCGTCAGCCCGGCCCACAGGTCGAACACCGCAGGCTCGGCGCGCAGGGCCGCCTGCATGTCCTCTCCCGCATCGTGAACGACGCCTTGGGGGAAATCAGTCGTCATGAAGCCTCCGGGAGTTGCGGCCCTCGCGCCGCCTGCGCGTCTGGTGAGCATCGAGAGTGTTCGCGGGACGAGAGAATGTCCACCATGGTCCGCAGGGGGCTCAGGCTCGCGCCGGTTCTTCCAGGGCGTCGCGGACGGTGGGCAGGCGGTTGCGGCTGATGGGCAGGGGCGCGCCCTCATCCATCAGCAACCGACCGCGACCGCCGTCGCGCTCAAAGCCGCGAACATGGGCCAGGTTGGCGATCACGGAACGGTGGGTCCGCAGGAAGCTGGCCGACAATTCTTGTTCGAGCCGATCCAGGCGGGCGGCGTGCAGCAATCGCCGCCCCTTGGTCAGGCGCAGTTCGACATAGTCGTCGGCCCCGACCACGGCGACGATGTCGTCTAGCGGCACCCGCTCGACCCCGCGTGACGTGGCGACGGTCAGACAGTTGGGGCGGGCAGCGGCGCGGGTCAGGGCGACCTCCCGTTCCTGGTCGGCGCGGCCCAGTCGCACGACCTCGGCCATCAACAAGGGCAGGACGAAGCCCATGGCGAACAGGAAGTAGGACAGGTCCGCCAGCCAGGTCGGGAAAAGCAGACCGACCCCGATGAAAACGCCGAGATAGGCCAGCATGGGGCGTGCGCCGGGCAGACGGCGATGCACGGCGAAGGCCGCGATCGCTGCCGAAAGCCCCAGACCGATCAACAGGGCCAGCACCGTCTTCATGTCGAAGCCAGGCGCGAGCCAGGTCGCGGCCACGGCCGCTAGCGTCAGGCCGATCAGCGGACGCCGCGCCTCCGGCCAGAAGCGCGACACCACATAGGAGACCAGCAGAACAGCGAAGGCGGCGCTCAGAACCCAGATGCCGACCATGCGCAGACCGTGGACAGGATAGGCATAGGGAAACAGCGCCCTCAGGCTCTCCAGCATGGCTTGCAAACCCGCAACCGCCGCCAGGGTCGCCAGGGCCAGGCTCGAACCGGTGCGGCGCAGGCTGTAGATGACGCCAAAGCCGAAGGCGGCGGCGAACAGGGCGCCGGCGGCGAGGAAGGCGATGGCCACCGGAACCGTGCGCGACGGCCAGGGATAGGGGGCGACCACGATCCCGCCGACGGGATTGTCCAGGCGCACCACCCCGTGGAAGGCCGACATGTGGACCACGACATGGTTGTCGTCAGGTCGCCACATCCGCTCGGGGATCGGCAGGGCGGTCTCATAGCGTCCGGCGGTTTCCGTCGCTGCCGAGTCGCCGGGCCGCCCGTTGGCGCCCAGTTTCTGACCATTGAGCCAGGCCTCCGAAGACGCCGCCCCGACGACATAGAGGGCCACGGGATCGTCGCCGGTCGGGCGCTGCACCCTGGTGCGCAGCCACAACTCGCGCCCCTGCGGATCGATGGCACCCTCGACCGGACGACAGTCATGCAGAACCGGCGCGGCGAGGCCCGGCTCTGCGCGACACGCCTGCCAGTCCGGCCCCTGTTCCTGGGCCCGCAGCCCTGTCGGCAGCGAGGTCAGAAGAATCACGAGAAGAAGAATGCGCCACATGGCGGCGATCCTATCGCCATTCGCCGCAAAGCGCTGCCGTTCACCGACGCAGGCTGACCGTTCGCCGAAGCGCGCTCCACACCGCCGAAAACCCTGCTTCAACCGTCGTCATGACCCACACATTCCTGAACCGCCGCTCCATCCTCGCCGCCGCCGGCCTCGCCCTTCCCGGTCTGGCGCTTCTGTCTAAAGCCGCCCAGGCTCAGGACGCCCAGCCTCCGGCCGGACCCTTCCTCTACAAGTCCGGCGACGGACAGGAAGTCGACGCCGAACGCGGCTACTTCGAGGCGCCTGAGGATCGTCGCATCCCCGGTTCGCGTCGCATCCGCATCGGCTATGTGCGCTTCGCCTCGACCGCGAAAAATCCGGGGCCGCCCATCATCTATCTGGCTGGCGGACCGGGCGGGTCCGGCGTGCGCACGGCCATGGGGCCGCGCTTCCCCATCTTCATGGCCCTGAGAGAAGTGGCCGACGTCATCGCCCTGGATCAACGCGGCGTCGGCTTGTCGGCCAGCATTCCTGACCGGGCCACGACCACCCCCTATCCGGCCATGACCCATGCCGGCGTCACCGCCTGGTACCGCGAGGAGATGCAGAAGGCCTGGATCGACTGGAGCCGCGCCGGCGTCGCCATGACCGGCTATAACACCGAACAGAACGCCGACGACATCGAGGACCTGCGCCGCCATCTGGGCGTGGACAAGGTCAACCTGTGGGGCATCAGCTACGGCACCCACCTGGCCCTGTCAGTGCTGAAACGCCACCCAAACTCGATCGGCCGCGTCGCCCTGGCCAGCCTTGAAGGTCAGGATCAGACCGTCAAGCGCCCGGCGCACATCGACATGTTCCTGGACCGCGTCGATCGCCTGATGGGCCAGGACCCTGCCGTTCGCGCGGCCATCCCGAACATGCCGGCCCTGATGCGGCGCGTGCATGAACGCCTGGAGGCTGACCCGGCGACCGTGACCTTCGCCGGTGAGAACGGCCCCGTTGACGTCAAGGTGGGCGGTTTCGGGGTCCAGCTCCTGGCCTCCGCCTTGGTCGCCAATCCGCCCCAGTTGTCCATGCTGCCGAAGATCTATCTGGCGCTCGACGCCGGCAAGACGGATACGCTGGCGTCGATCATCCCCCCGCCCCACCGCTACTTCGGCATCTCCGGCATGCCCGAGGCGATGGATATGGCGTCCGGCATTTCGCCCGCCCGCCTGGCGCTGATCGAGAAAGAAGCGAAGACGGCGGTTCTCGGCGACGCCTTCAACCTGCCCATGCCGCACCTGCTGGGCGCCATCCCCGGCGTCGATCTGGGCGAGGATTTCCGCAAGCCCATCCGCATCGAGACCCCAGCCCTTCTGGTCGCCGGCTCCCTCGACGGCCGCACGCCGCTGGAGGAACAGGCCGAGGTCATCGCCCAGTTCCAGAACAAGTCGCAGATTCTGGTCGAGAACGCCGGCCATAACGTCTTCGAGGCCCACCCCGAGGTGCAGACCCAACTCGTCAGGTTCTTCGACGAGGCGGCCGTCAACGACGCCAAACTGACCCTGCCGCCGCCGACCTTCGCGATCACCTGAGATCCGAACGACCTGAGTCTGGGGGCGTTCGCCTGAAAAAGGGCGGGGCCCTCAGTCCTGCGGGATCACCGCGCGGATGACGCGGGCGGAGGAGGGGCGGCCGGCGATGCCGCGCTTGGGATCGACCACGACGCGCAGGTCGCCGTTGGAATAGCTGACCGAGGCGCGCGAGCCCTCGATCACCGTGATGCTGCGCAGCCGATCCAGGAAGGGGCGGGCGCTGGGCGAGCGGGCGATGCGCACCACGGCGTCGGTGGTGACGATCAGGGCCTCGATGCACAGGGCCTCGGATTCCTGGCCGTCCAGATTGATGCGGACCAGCCGCCCAAGGGCCTCGCTGACCAGGCTGCTGCGCCGGGTCATCAGGTTGAACATCTGCACCGGCCCCAGGCTGGTGGGCTCCAGGCTGACGGCGGGTCCGGTCAGGGAGACAGGCGATCCGCCCGGATTGCGCGTCGTATAGACGGTGATGCCGCCGGACGGCGTGACGCGCAGCACCTGTTCGCCGGCGTCATTGCGATAGAGGGTGTCGCCGCGCGGGGCCGAGGTCGGCCTCAGGGCCCAGGTCTCGGTCGAGCGCTCGAACCGCAGCAGGGTCAGATTGCCGGCCCGATCCAGCATGAAGGTCTGACCAGCCTCGGATGAATAGCGACCAGGGGGCGGGAGGGTGCGAGTCACCGATTGGTTGCGGATCACCCGGCTTTGTTCGGCCTGTGCGTTGGAACGCAGTTGCGCCGCCGCGGGCGTGGCCGTCAGGCAGACGGTCAGGGCCGCCAGGGCGACGATCTCGAGGCGCAGAACTCCGGCCGTCCGGACGCGCAGCGCCGGGACGGCGAAGCATGGCGGATTCTCCGCCGCAACCTCGACCTTAGCCATCATGGTTGAAGTCGTGGAACGCTTGAGCGGCGGATTTTAGGCAAAGCGGACTTAGCCAACCAGGTACTGGCCGCCGTTCAGCGACAGGGTGCAGCCTGTGACATATCCGGCACGCTCGCCCGACAGCCAGGACACCATGTCGGCGATTTCCTCGCCCTTGCCGAGGCGTCCGACCGGGATCTGGGCGATGATGCTGTCCAGCACCTTCTGGTCCATGGCGCCGACCATTTCGGTGTCGATGTAGCCGGGCGCGATGCAGTTGACGGTCACGCCCTTGCGCGCGTTCTCCAGGGCCAGGGCCTTGGTGAAGCCGATCATCCCGGCCTTGGCGGCGGAATAGTTGGCCTGGCCGATCTGACCCTTCTGGCCATTGATCGAGGAGATGTTGACGATGCGGCCGAAGCCCCGGTCGCGCATGCCGTTGATGACCTGGCGCGTCATGTTGAAGACGCTGTCCATGTTGACGCGGATCACATCGGACCATTGATCGGCGCTCATCTTGTGGAAGAAGCCGTCGCGGGTGATGCCGGCGTTGTTCACCAGGGTGTCGATGGGACCCAGTTCGGCCTCGACCGCCTGCACCGCGCGGGCGCAGTCGTCGAACGAACCGACATTGCCCTTGACCACCATGACGCCCAGTTCGCGCGCGGTCGCCGCAGCCGCCTCGTCATTGCCGGAATAGCCGGCGGCGACGGCCATGCCGTCTTCCCTCAATCGCTGGACGATCGCCTTGCCGATCCCACGCGTGCCACCCGTAACCAACGCCACTCGCGCCATGATGCGTTTCCCTGTCCCTTGATTTGAGGCGCCGTCATCGACGACGCTCCACCCTCAAGACTACGCTTTAGCTTGGCAAGCGTTGCCGGAGAAGACGCCGTTACGCGGCTTGATCAATCTGGCCTCTGTCGATGACGATCCGATAACGGACCGCAGAAATCTCAAGCCGCCCCCTGACCGCCAGGCCTGGATGCGGGGCCGGGGGCTGGATGTTGCAGCGGTGTTCGGCGACAGGCCGTGAGGCTTGGAGCACACGGAGTTCTGATCTGGCGTGATCCCGTCGAGACGCCCCCAAAGGTGACGGTCTGACCTGGGGTGGTGCTATTTCAGCTTCGTGATCAGCGCCTGGGCCGCCGCCGGGTTGCGCACCTTGGCCCCGGAGATGAAGTAGGCGAAGACGTCGCCGCGTTCGGCCCAGGCGCGGGTCTGGGCCGCCACGGCGTCCAGTTCGGCCGACGTCATGCCCGTCGGCTCGTCCTCGCGGCTGGACATCAGGCGGGCGTAGCTGAAGTCGGCGGTGGCCTCGTCGATCTGGGGCCAGGTCGGGGATTCGTCGTCGACGGCGTAGACGATGGCCGCGCCGTATCTGGCCGCCAGGTCATAGAATTCGGGGCAGGCGAAGGTTGGGTTGCGCACCTCCAGGGCGTGGCGCAGCCGCACCCCGTCCTTTTCCCTGGGCAACAGCTTCAGGAAGCCCTCGAAGTCCTCGGCGTCGAACTTCTTGGTCCCCATGAACTGCCAGTTTATCGGCCCCAGCTTGTCGCCCAGCAGGGTCAGCCCCTGCGACAGGAAGCGGTCGAAGCTCTCTCCGCCCTCGGACAGGACCTTGCGGTTGGTGCAGAACCGGCTGGCCTTGACCGCAAAGACGAAGCCGTCCGGCGTCTCGTCGCGCCACTTCATCCAGCTGTCGGGCTTGAAGGTGGAATAATAGGTGCCGTTGATCTCGATCGAGGTCAGGGCCCGGCTGGCGAACTCCAGCTCGCGCTTTTGAGTCAGGCCCTCGGGATAGAAGACGCCCCGCCACGGCTCGAAGGTCCAGCCGCCGACGCCGATGTGGATGGAACCTGTCATGACCGAGCCTCCTGCGATGCGCGCCTCTTCATGCACCCGGAGCGGCCAGGCGGGCAACCGCGCCTGGCGTCAGGACGCGCCGACCGCCGCGGCGGCCATGGCGGCAGGGTTCACGATGCTGAGGCCGGCCAGGAAGAGATAGAGGGCGATGTGCAAACCAACCGTCAGCGCGAACACCCAGGCCCGTCGCGTCAGGGCGGCCGGAATGACCAGGACCAGATAGATGGCCAGGTTGAGCCCGTAACTTGCGGCCACCTGCAGACCGCTGCTCTTGGGCAGGCTCACGCAGACCGCGCCGACCAGCATCATCAGGTTGGCCAGGATCAGCAACAGCATGACGGCGCGCTTGTTGGTCCAGAAGTGGGCGTCCAGATCCTGCACCGCGTCGTCCGGCTCGGGGAAGATCAGGCTGGTGGCGACGAAATAGACTGTGGCTACGACAAGGCCCGCGATCAGCAGCCCGTAGCTGTAGGGGGCTGTGCTGAAATTGGTCCAGGCCGCATCCCAGAAGGTGGCGATGTCCAGGGCGACGAAGGCCGCCAGTACGGGCGTCTTCCAGCCCACCTTCACGGTCTTGCGGTGTTTGAAGGCGCGCGCAATGCCGGTGGCGATCACGGTCACCGACAGGCCCAGGACCAGGCCGTAGAAGCTGAAGAAGAATTCGAACGCGCTCATGCGGCCCCCGACCCTCGATCTCGCCCTCCAGCTTATGACTGAAGCCGCGAGGTTCGTCATCGTTCGCGGCCAAAGCCGACCTGCACGAGGACGGCTAGGGGTGGGAAGCGGACCTAGGAAGTCTACTCAGGCTCAGCGGGATGATGGGAATGTTGTGTTCAGCAAGCTATTCAACTCTCGCCCGGCGTCACTCCAACAGTTGAGTTCTGTTGGAGCGGAGGTCGTCCCCCGCCCGTCTGTTACGACGAGCACTGGAACCCCTCCATTGCTAGCGATGATATCGTCGGGCCTAGTTCCCGCTCGGCAGTCGTTTAGTCCATGCCTCACTGCTCGTTGAAAAGCCTGATCGAGAGCGCGGAGTTTTGCCCCATCCAACCGACCTTCAGAGATTGGTCGCTCAAGGCCAGTATCCTGGCAGACGGTGCGCGGAGCGCGATGAGTAAGTGCATATCGACCAGTTTCGAGGTCCACTCTCACATTGCCTGCAGGGCACCACTCTGACTGGCCTACTGTCCCAAAGATGACTGCGGTCCTCACGCCTTTGGAGACCGGCTGCGAGCCCGTCGTCGCGCAGGCCGACACAGCCATCATCGCCGTAAGAGTCGCCCAAACCCTCATTGCCAGCCTCCGTTCGAGAAACAGTCATAGTTCTCCGACCCTGAAGAGTCCGCAACGGGTCGATGGCGGGCCTTGCCTGCCGCGCTCAAGGTGGACTCTGCGCCGCTCTCGCTGCCGAGCCTTCGGCGGCGGTGGCGGAAGTCGGTCTCCCGGTCTATAGCGCCGCCGTTGCAGGAGTATCGCACGCGTGCCGGAACTGACGCCCGAAATCATCGCCCTTCTGGGTCTGGCGTCGGTGATCGCCGGCTTCATCGACGCCATCGCGGGCGGCGGGGGGCTGATTTCCTTGCCGGCCCTCTTGTCGGTCGGGCTGAACCCGGTCGCCGCCATCGCCACCAACAAGGTGCAGGGCAGCGTCGGCACGGCATCGGCGCTGTGGAACTTCTGGCGAAAAGGCCGCGTGGATTTCAAGCTGATCCGGTGGCCTCTGGCCCTGGTCGGCGTCGGGGCGGGGCTGGGGGCCTTTGCGGTGACCCTGGTGGACGCGCGCTGGCTGATGATCGTTTTGCCGGTGCTGTTGGTCGGCATAGCCCTCTATTTCCTGCTCGGCCCCAAGGCCTCGGACGAGGACGCCCACGCCCGGCTGACGCCCCTGGCCTATGCCTTTGTGGCGGGCGGGATCGGATTCTACGACGGCTTCTTCGGCCCCGGCACCGGGTCCTTCTTCGCCCTCAGTCTGGTCATGCTGCTGGGCATGGGCCTGACGCGGGCGACGGCCCATACCAAGGCGCTGAACCTGATGAGCAATGTGGTCGGCATCGTGGTGCTGGCTGCGGGCGGCCATGTGGTCTGGGCCCTGGCCGGCATCATGGCCGTGGGTCAGTTCATCGGCGGGCGGATGGGTTCGCACGCGGCCATGCGCTTTGGCCCGCGCCTGATCCGGCCCCTGCTGGTGGTCATTTCGCTGGCGATCACCGCGCGCCTGCTGTCCGATCCGGCCAATCCCTTGCGGGTCATGGTGGCGGACTGGCTCGGCTAGGTCTGCTCAGCTCGAAGAGAACATCGCCAGAGCGTTGAGCAGGTCGCGCGCCGTGACCGGCTTGGCCAGGTGCAGGTCCGCGCCGGCGGCGCGGGCGGCGTCGCGGTGCTCGGCCATGGCATTGGCGCTCAGCATCAGGATCGGTGTGCGCGAGGTCGTTGAACGGGTCGCCTCCAGCGCGCGGATGGCGCGGGTCGCGCTCAGCCCGTCCATGCCGGGCATCTGCATGTCCATCAGCACCACATCGAAGGTTCCGGCTTCACAGGCGGCCACGGCCTGGGCGCCGTCATCGACGGTGACCAGTTCCGCCACATGATCGGCCAGGATCAGTTGCACCACGCGTTGGTTGACGGGGTGGTCTTCGGCCAGCAGCACACGCAGGCGCCGCGAGGGTTGCGGCCCAGCGGCGAGGGCGGCCGAATCGCGGGCGTCATAGTCCTTCAGGCTCTGGGCGCGGGGCAGGGGCAACTCGACCCGGAAGCGGCTGCCGACGCCGGGCGTGGAACGCCCCTCGATCCGCCCGCCCATCATCTCGGTTAGCGAGCGGCAGATCGACAGGCCCAGACCCGTGCCGCCGAATCGGCGGGTGATGCTGCTGTCGGCCTGGCTGAAGCGCTGGAACAGCTGGGCGGCGTGGTCGGCGTCAAAGCCGACACCTGTGTCCTCGACCTCGAAGGTCAGCAGGGTCGGGGCGCCGTCGTCCTCGCTCAAAGCGAAGCGGACGCTGACCGCACCCTCGGCGGTGAACTTCACGGCATTGGACAACAGGTTGCCCAGGATCTGGCCGATGCGGACGCTGTCGCCGACGAAGGCGCCGCGCACATGGGCCGGGCGCTCGACATGGAAGGCCAGGCCCTTGTCTTCGGCGCGCATCCTGAGGGTGTCCAGGGGCGCGGCCAGGGCTTCATTCAGATCGAAGGGGCGCAGTTCCAACTCCAGCCTGCCCGCCTCGATGCGCGAGACGTCCAGCATGTCCGAGACCAGCCGCTCCAGCGTAACGCCCGAGGTGGCGATCAGTCCCACCATCTCCGCCTGATCCGGCGACAGCGGCGTGCGTGACAGGGCGTCGACGATGCCGATGACCCCGTTCAGGGGCGTGCGGATCTCGTGGCTCATATTGGCCAGGAAGTCGGACTTGGCGCGGTTGGCGGCCTCGGCGGCGGCCTTGGCCTCGATCAGGGCCTGTTCGGCGGCGATCTTGGCGGTGACGTCGCGGGCCACGGCGTAGATGCGCTCGCCGAACTTCTGCGCCCGCCATTCCAGGGTGACGTAGTGGCCGTCGCGGTGGCGGTAGCGGTTGACGTGACCCTTGACGGGATCGCCGTGCCGACGCGTCTCGACCTCGGTGACGCTGTCCAGGGTGGCGGGCAGGTCGTCGGGATGGACCAGGGTCAGGATGGCCAGGCCGATCAGGTCGTCTGGTTCATACCCGAGGGTGGCGGCCCAGGAGGCGCTGACCCGAACGATGAAGCCGTCCAGATCGCGGATGACCAGCAGGTCCAGCGAGACGTCGAAGAAGGTCGCCAGATCGGTCGCTGCGTCGCGCGCCGGCTGCGGTCTTCCCGTCAGCGGTGGGGCGGCGGCCGGGGCGAGAGTCATGGGCGATCCTTAGGTACTGGCCGCCGTTTCTAGACGACGCCGGTTAAGGTCGCATTTCCGTAGTGTGACGAGGCGCCAGACCTCGGCCTTAGTAGGCGAAGTCGCGGTAGATGCGGCTGACGTCGCCCTTCCATTCGCCGTGGTACAGTTCCAGCAGGCGGTCGGCGGGGGTCACGCCGCTGTCGGCGATGTCTTCCAGTTCCGACAGATAGCCGCGCTCATCCACCATGCCGCCGCTGAAGCGGGCGCGGTTCTTCAGACCGTGTTTGGCGATCTCGACCAGATCGACGGCGATGTCGCGGACGCTGCGGCCCGCCACCTCGGCCTTGAGGCCCAGACGGGTGACGTCGCGGCGCAGGCGCTCATGGTCGGCGATGTCCCAGTCCTTGCACAGGTCCCAGGCGGCGGCCAGCGACGGCGCGTCGTACAGGATGCCGGCCCACAGGGCGGGCAGGGCGCAGATGCGGCTCCAGGGGCCGCCGTCGGCGCCGCGCATCTCCAGATACTGTTTCAGCCGCACTTCCGGGAAGAGGGTGGTCAGGTGGTCGGCCCAGTCCTTGGCCGTGGCGCGCTCGCCGGGCAGGGCGTCCAGACCCTCGGTCATGAACTTGCGGAACGACTGGCCCGACAGGTCGACATAGGTCTCGCCGCGCTTGGCGAAATACATCGGCGTGTCCAGCGCATAGTCGGCGTAGCGTTCGTAGCCGAAGCCGTCGGCGAAGACGAAGTCCAGCATCCCCGTGCGGTCGGGATCGGTGTCGGTCCAGACATTGGCGCGCGCCGACAGGAAGCCGTTGGGCTTGCCCTCGGTGAAGGGTGAACAGGCGAACAGGGCCGTGGCGATGGGCTGAAGCGCCAGCGAGGTGCGGAACTTCATGACCATGTCGGCTTCTGAATCGAAGTCGAGATTGGCCTGGATGGTGCAGGTGCGCAGCATCATGTCGAGGCCCAGCGAGCCCTTCTTGGGCATGTAGGCGCGCATGATGCCGTAACGGCCCTTGGGCATGACCGGCACATCCTCGCGCCGCCACAGGGGATCGAAACCGGCGCCGAGGAAGCCGAGGTTCAGCTGGTCCGCGACCTGCTTGACCTCCATCAGGTGCTGGCCGGTTTCCGAACAGATGTCGTGGATGGTCTGCAGCGGCGCGCCCGACAATTCGAACTGGCCGCCCGGCTCCAGACTGATCGAGGCGGTGAAGCCCTCGGCGTTCTTGCGCTCCAGGGCGATGACGTGGCCGGCTTCCTCGACCGGCGACCAGCCGAAGCGCTGCAGCCCCGTCAGCATGGCCAGGATGCCGTTGTCCCCCTCATAGGCGGGACGGCGCAGGGTGGTGCGGTCGAAGCCGAACTTCTCGTGCTCGGCGCCGATGCGCCACTGGTCGGCGGGCTTCTCGCCCTTCGACATGGCGTGGATCAGTTGATCTCTGGAAAGCGGCGCCGTGTCGGACATCTGTAACCCCTGCTGTCGCGGCTAGATGGGCGAGGATACGGCCCCGCTCAAGAGGGAAGCACGAGAAACTTCTAGCGGTCCCAGTCGCCGACAGCCGCCTGCCACAGGGTCAGGGCGGCGATGGCGGCGGTGTCGGCGCGCAGGATGCGCGGGCCCAGAGAGACGGCGGTGGTGAAGGGCAGGGCGCGCAGTCGCTCGCCTTCCTCGGGCGAGAAACCGCCCTCGGGACCGATCAGGATGGCCCACTTGTCGCCGCCCGCAGCGGTCAGGGCCGATACGGCGGGGGCGCCGCCGGTCTCGTCGCAGAACATCAGGCGGCGCTCGGCGTCCCAGCCGTCCAGCAGGGCGTCCAGTTTCATCGGATCATCGACCAGGGGCACGTCCAGACGGCCGGTCTGCTCGGCGGCCTCTTCGGCGATGGCGTCCAGCCGGTCCAGCCGCAGCCGGTCGGCGTTGGTGCGATGGGTCAGGACCAGACGCACGCGGCTCGCCCCCAACTCGGTCGCCTTCTCTACGATGGTTTCGATCCGCGCCTTTTTCACCACGGCGACGATCAGCTCCAGATCGGAGCCGTGGGTCTGTTCGCGCACAAGCTCCTCGGCGCGCAGGATGACGCCCTTCTTCAGCACTTCGGCGACGCTGGCGCGCCACTCGCCATGACGGCCGTTGAAGACCAGCAGGTCGTCGCCCGCCTTCAGCCGCATGACCTGGGTCAGATAGCGCGACTGGTCGAGGGTCGGGGCGACGGCGAGACCGGGGGCGAGGTCGGAGGTGACGTGAAGGCGTATCATATTTTCCGCTCATCCCCGCGGAAGCGGGGACCCAGTGAGAGCCTTAGAACAGATCGTTGAACAGATCGCGCCAGCCCGGATTGGCCCGCTCGATCAGCTCCAGTTTCCAGACGCGGTTCCATTTCTTGATCTGGCGTTCGCGAATGAAGGCGTCGTGCCGAGTCGGGTGAAGCTCGTACCAGACCAGAACAGCGCACCCATACTTGGCCGAGAACCCCCTGAACACCTTTTCGCGGTGCTGTGAGGTGCGTTCGACGATGTCGTCGGTCGAGCCGGTGTAGAGGGCGCCGTTCCGCCCACTGGCGACAATGTAGGTGAAGAAGGCCACGGTCTGCCCCGCAAAAGGACTGGGTCCCCGCTTTCGCGGGGATGAGCGGGTAGAATAACGCAGTTACTTTTTGTGTCAGCCGTTCAGCTTAGCCGGTCGCGGATGGCGGGCCAGACGGGGGGCAGGTCGGTTTGGCCCTTGGCGTGACGCAGTTCGCGCTCCAGCATTCGGCTCATGGCGTCCAGCGGCAGGTCGTTGGGATCGTCGCCGAAGGGGTCTTCCAGTTCGTCGCCCAGCGCGTCCAGACCGAAGAAGGTGTAGGCGACCAGCAGCGACACCGCCAACGTCCACCACCCCAGAGCGGGGGCCAGGGCGAAGGGCAGCATCAGGCAAAAGGCGTGGGCCGTGCGGTGCAACAGCAGGGCGTAGGCGAAGGGCAGGGGCGTGGTCTTGATCCGTTCGCAGCCGGCCAGGACGTGGCTCATCTCGGTCAGCCGCAACTCCAGCACCGAATAGCGGATCGGGTCGATCAGGCCGTCGCGCAGCAGTTCGGCGCACTGGCGGCCTACGCCGGTCAGGGCGGCGTCGGTGGCGTGGGGCGCGGGCGCGACCGGGGTCCAGCGCGCGATCTCGCTCGCCTCATCACGGTCGCGCAGTCGGGCGGCCAGGCCGAAGACGAAGCCGCCGACCCCGTCCAGCATGGGCATGCGGCGATCCTCCGGCAGCAAGGCCGTCTGGCGGATGAAGGAGCGGACGGCGATGATCAGTTCGCCCCACAGCTTTCGCGCCTCCCACCAGCGGTCGTAGCAGGCGTTGTTGCGGAAGCTCATGAAGATGGACAGCGCCAGCCCGATCAGGGCGAAGGGCGCCGCCGCCAGATGCACCGGCAGGTCGGGCCGCTCCCGGTGCAGCATCACCGCCGCCACCGTGATGGCGGCGGTCAGGGCCAGCCGCCCGACCACGCGCGGCAGGATGGACCCGTTGATGGCGAACAGGATTTGCATCGGGCCGGGGCGGGAGCGGACGATCATGGCCCTCCCATACCGCCCCGGCAGTGGGTTTTACAGGGTGGGCCTAATCCCTCCCGGCCAGCCGCTCCTCGATCAGGTCGCGGGCTAGCCTGAGCGCGGCGATCCGGCGGTCGAGAAGCGTGTGTTGGGACGCGCCGACGGGTAGTTTCAGAATGGCCTTCTCGCATTTGGCGATCAGGGATTCGACGGCGCGCAGCGCTTCCGACAGGTCAGTCTCGCTATGGGCGGCCATCCGTCCCTGATCCCCGTGAGCGCCACACGGCGCCCTTACAGCGTCCGCGCGATCAGCAGTTTCATGATCTCGTTCGTGCCGCCATAGATGCGCTGGACGCGGGCGTCCTTGTAGAGCTGGGCGATCGGATATTCGGTCATATAGCCGTAGCCGCCGAAGAGCTGCAGCATCTCGTCGATGGTCTCGCCCTGGATGTCGGTGACCCAGTACTTGGCCATGGAGGCGGTGGCGGCGTCCAGCTGGCCCTTGAGATGCAGACCGATGCAGTGGTCGACGAAGACCTTGGCCACCGTCAGCTTGGTCTTGACCTCGGCCAGCTTGAACTGGGTGTTCTGGAAGTCGATCACCCGCTTGCCGAAGGCCTTGCGCTGCTTGACGTAGTCCAGCGTCGCCTCCAGTCCGCGCTCGGCGGCGGCCACGCCCTGGACGGCGATGTTCAGGCGTTCCTGCGGCAGTTGCTGCATCAGCTGAACGAAGCCCATGCCTTCGCCGCCGCCGATGGCGTTCTCCAGCGGCACCTTCACATCGTTGAAGAAGAGCTCGGAGGTGTCGTTGGCCTCCATGCCGATCTTGTGCAGGTTGCGGCCGCGCTCGAAGCCCTCGGCGCCATCGGTTTCAAGGCAGATCAGGCTGGTGCCCTTGGCGCCTTCGGCCGGGTCGGTCTTGGCGACGACGATGATGAAGTTGGCCAGCTGGCCGTTGGTGATGAAGGTCTTGGAGCCGTTCAGGACATAGTGGTCGCCCGACTTGATGGCGGTGGTCTTGATCCCTTGCAGGTCAGAGCCGGCGCCCGGCTCGGTCATGGCGATGGCGCCGACCAGTTCGCCCGATTGCAGGCGCGGCAGCCAGCGCGCCTTCTGCTCGGCGGTGCCGTAGTGCCAGATGTAGGGCATGACGATGGCGTTGTGCAGCGAGATGCCGAAGTGGTCCGCGCCCTTCCAGCCCAGCTGGCGCATCAGCACGACCTCGTGGCGATAGTCGCCGCCGAAGCCGCCGTCTTCTTCCGGCAGGGACAGCCCCAGAAGTCCGGCCTCGCCCGCCGTGTTCCACAGGCCGCGCGGCACGCTGGAGGCGGCGATCCATTCCGCCATCTTCTCGGGCGGGGCGTGCTCGCCGATCCATTTGCCGACGCTGTCGGAGAAGAGGACGATCTCCTCTTCCAGCATGAAGTCAGGATCGGGAGTGTTGAGCACGTTCATGAGGATTTCCCAAGGCGTTCGATAACATCGACCAGATCGTGAGCCTTGCTGGTGGCTTCGACACTGGTCCGTGACTCTGTTTGGCCGATCAGGCTGAGCGCGGACGAGAGCCGAAAGCGCCATTCGTCTCGCGGCACCTGACGCTGTTTGAGTTCGCGACGCAGCGCCTCGATCAGCAGGGATCTTTCGTCTTCCGAACGAGCGGACGCCAGATAGCGCCTGAAATGCTCCGCCAAGCGATCCTGAAGCGGATCATGCGTGTTTACGGAACGTGTCCGAAGCCATCCGACTACGCCGATTACGATTGCGGCGATAATACCGACAGCCCAGAGAACGGGCTTGGCTAATTCCACCTCAGAAGGCCTCGGCGGGCATCTGCATCAGCACCTCGGCGCCGGTCTTCAGCTTGGTCAGGTGGGCGGCGGCGTCGGGCAGGATGCGCTCGACGAAATACTGCCCGGTCTGCAGCTTGGTGACGTAGTAGGGATCGGCGTCGCCAGCGGCGATCTTGGCCGACGCCGACTTGGCCATCTGGGCCCACATGTAGGCTAGGGCCGTCAGGCCGAAGATGTGCAGGTAGTCGGTCGAGGCGGCGGCGGCGTTGTCCGGGTTGGCCATGCCGTTCTGCATCAGCCACATGGTGCCGTCCTGCAGCTTCTTCTTGGTGTCGGCCAGGCCGTCGACGAAGGGTTTGATGGCTTCATTGTCACCGTTCTCAGACACGAAGGCGTCGATGTCGGAGAACCAGCTCATGATGGCGCGGCCGCCGTTCGACGGCAGCTTGCGGCCCACCAGGTCCAGGGCCTGAATGCCGTTGGTGCCCTCATAGATCATGGTGATGCGCGCATCGCGCAGATACTGCGAGGCGGGGAAGTGTTCGGTGTAGCCCGAACCGCCGTGGACCTGCATGGCCAGTGAGGCGACGTGGAAGCCCTTGTCGGTCAGGTAGGCTTTCAGGACGGGCGTGATCAGGCCCATGTAGTCCTTGGCCTTGGTCGCCGTGGCCTCGTCCGAGGACTTCTGCAGGTCGGCTTGCAGGGCGGTCCACAGGATGAAGGCGCGGCCACCTTCGACGAAGGCCTTGGACTCCAGCAGCATCCGGCGCACGTCGGGGTGGACCATGATGGGGTCGGCCGGGCCGTCCGGGTTCTTGGCGCCGGTCAGGGCGCGGCCCTGCAGACGGTCGTTGGCGAACTCGACGGCGGCCTGATAGGCGGCGTCGCCGATGGCCAAACCTTGCAGGCCGGTGCCGAGGCGGGCCTCGTTCATGACCACGAACATGTTGTTCATGCCGCGGCCTTCTTCGCCGATCAGCCAGCCCTTGGCGTTCTCATAGGCCATGACGCAGGTGGCGTTGCCGTG
Organism: Brevundimonas sp.; assembly: GCF_032055285.1. Lineage (GTDB taxonomy): Bacteria > Pseudomonadota > Alphaproteobacteria > Caulobacterales > Caulobacteraceae > Brevundimonas. The sequence continues at coordinate 121,686 of NZ_DAMBRE010000003.1, read as the reverse complement.
GATGCCCATCTTGTGCTCGAGACCGGCGCACGAGACGCCGTTGCGTTCGCCGATGGAGCCGTCCTCGTTGACGAGGAACTTGGGCACGACGAAGAGCGACAGGCCCTTGATACCCGGAACCGCGCCTTCGACGCGGGCCAGCACGGTGTGGATGATGTTGTCCGCGAAGTCGTGCTCGCCGGCCGAGATCCAGATCTTCTGGCCGGTGATCGAATAGGAGCCGTCGCCGTTGGGCACGGCCTTGGTGCGGACCATGCCCAGGTCGGTGCCGCACTGCGGCTCGGTCAGGTTCATGGTGCCGGTCCATTCGCCGGTCGCCATCCTGGGCAGATAGGTCTGCTTCAGCTCGTCCGAGGCCGAGGCTTCGATGCCGTGATAGGCGCCCGCCGTCAGGCCCGGGTACATGGAAAACGCCGCCGAAGCCGCCGCCGTGAACTGGCCCACGGCCATGGAGACGATCGAGGGCAGGCCCTGGCCGCCGTATTCCGTGCCGAAGGCCAGGCTGGTCCAGCCGGCCTCGACCATCTGGTGATAGGCTTCCTTCCAGCCCTTGGGCGTGGTGACCACGTCGCCTTCGATATGGCAGCCTTCCTGATCGCCCGGACGGTTGATCGGGGCGATGACCTCCTCGGCGAACTTGCCGCCTTCCTCGATGATCTGGTCGATCAGGTCGCGCGACAGGTCGGCGTCGGCGAAGTGGTTGGCGTAGCGTTCGACCTCCAGCACGTCGTGCAGGACGAAGGACAGGTCGCGGACAGGCGCCTTGTAGGCCATGGTTAAGCTCTCGCTTTGAAAGGCTGGAAGTGGTTGTCGGGGTTGAGCCGTTCGCTCAGCAGGTTGGCGTATTCGTCCGCCCCCGGCAGAAGGTCAGGGCGGTGTTCGCCCAACTTGGACTCCATCCAGGCGCAGGCCTCTTCGGCCGTCTGGATGGCGCCCTCGATGTCTTCGAGTTGTTGCTTCAGCGCCTCGACCTGGGCGCGGTGACGGCGCAGGGCCACGGCCATCTGATGGACGTTGTGATCCTTGCGGTCATACAGATCCAGCATCTCCTGGATCTCCTGCAGGGTGAAGCCGATGCGGCGCCCCCTCAGGATCAGCTTCAGCCGGGCGCGATCGCGGCTGTCATAGACCCGCGTCTGGCCCTTGCGGGCCGGGGTCAGCAGGCCCTTGTCCTCATAGAAGCGCAGGGCGCGCGCGGTGGCGCCGAACTCGCGGCACAGGTGCCGGATGGAATAGGTGCGGTGATCGTCAGCGGTCGCCATGCGTCATCCATAACTTGACGCGGACGTAAAGGGAAGCTTCTCGATCGTCGTCACGACAGTTGTGATCGGCGCACGATCCCAAACGCAAATCGGCCGCGGAGAGCTTGCGCCCGCCGCGGCCGATCCGGGGAGGAAACTGTGTCAGGCGATCAGTGGCGGCGGAACCACAGCACCGGCGCCGTGATGGCGATCAGGAAGAGGTTGGTCAGGGCCAGGCCGACATTCAACTCCATGCCGTGCAGGATCAGCATGATGGTCTGCAAGGCCAGCAGGCCGACGCTCGCCGTCAGCAGCAGGGGGCGGCCGAAGCGCCAGGACACCAGAGGGCTGAGCACCATCAGGGCCAGGACGATCTCGACCACGCCCAGGCCGCGCACGAAGTTGACGCTGGCCATGGCGGGCCAGTGCATCAGCACGGTCAGGTTCTCCATCGACTCCGTCAGCTTGGCGTAGCCGGCCGCGATGAAGAACATCGCGATCCAGCCCTGGAAGGTCCACAGGGCCAGGTTCAGATAGTCGGATTTTGCGCGGGAACGGGGCGTCAAGGTCGTCGAGGTCATGGCCGAAACCGTGGGGGTTGAATTGGTAACAGTTGCTAGATCAGATTGCCGGGGGCGATCGTCAAGGAAGTGTAACAATCTGTGAACCGGGGGTAGGCGCGACCTGCGGCGACGGCGTGGCTGAAACCACAATTCCCCGTAACCCGACGCAGGACGTGAGCGTGGTCTAGGCCTGTCGGGGCAGGCTGTCAACGGTCGATGACATCAGGTGATGACTTATTCGAAATCTCCGCCCAAACCTGCTCTTCCCCGCGGAGGCGGGGACCCAGGTTTTTGGCCGAGGGCGTGACGCCTAGTTCTCGGTCGTGGGCTGCGCGTGAAGCTCTCACTGGGTCCCCGCCTCCGCGGGGATGAGCGGTATTATAGAGCCCAGGCTTCTCGCGCCGCGTCCAGACGAGCCAACTTGGCGTGCAGAGGCGCCCAGTCGTCGCCTTGGTCGATGGCCGACCACAGGGCCTCGACCTCCTCGATCAGCATCTCTTCCGGTTCGGGAGCGGCGAACATCGGATGCTCCAGCCGTTCGGGTCGGTCCGGCTCGTGCTCCAGCAGGGCGAAGCGGAAGGCGTCGAAGGCCTCGCCCTGATAGATCTTGCCGCGCACGCCGCCCAGCGCCCGCGCGCCCGAACTGAAGCCGCCGAACCAGTCGAAGAAGAGCGGCTCCCAGCGCAGGGCCTCGCCCTTGTCGCGCAGCAGGGCGAGCGTCGCGTCCAGCAGCCGCTGGTCCGCCGCCTCGCCCAGGCTCTTGACCCCCAGGCGGTTGAGGAAGGCCGCGCGCAGGTGGCGGATATAGGCGGGGCCGAAGCCGTTCAGGGCCTCGGTCAGGGCTGCGACCTGATCCTCGGCGATCAGCTTCAGGCAGCCGGCCAACTGGGTCAGGTTCCAGAACACGGCCTCAGGCTGACGCGCGAAGGCGTAGAGGCACTCGCTGTCGAAATAGGCGGCGGTGAAGGCCGGATCATAGTGGGGCAGGAAACGCCACGGGCCGTAGTCGAAACTCTCGCCCGTCACGTTCAGATTGTCGGTGTTCAGCACCCCGTGGACGAAGCCGGCGGAAATCCACTTGGCCGTCAGCCGGGCCGAAGCCTCGACCACGGCGGCGAGGAAGCCGGGCGCGTCGCCGGTCGCGACCGTCGGATGATAGAGGCTGCGGGCGTGTTCCAGCAGGACCTCGATCTGATCCTTGCGCCCATAATAGGCGGCGCGCTGGAAGGTGCCGAAACGGATGTGGCTGTGCGACAGCCGCACCATGACGGCGGAGCGGGTGGGCGAGGGTTCGTCATTGCGCTCCAGCGCCTCGCCGGTCTCGACCAGGGACAGGGTGCGGCAGGTCGGCACGCCTAGGGATTCCAGCATGGCGGCGGCCAGAACCTCGCGCATCCCGCCCTTCAGCGTCAGGCACCCGTCGCCGCGCCGCGACCAGGGCGTCTGGCCGGAACCTTTCGTTCCAAGGTCGAGAAGCCGACCTTGAGGGGCGCTATCGCTCGCGACGCGGTCGCTCGCTGCTTGAGCGCCGACCACTTCTCTCATCTGCGCCGCCAGGAAGCCGCGCCCGTCGCCGAGGTCGGGGTTGTAGGTGCGGAACTGATGGCCGTGATAGCGCATGGCGATCGGGCCGGGCTGGCCGGGCAGGGGCTCGAAGCGGCCGAAGTGGGCGCGCCATTCGTCGTCGCTCAGCGTCTGGAGGCCGACGGTCGCCGCCGCGCGGTTGTTGCGCACGCGCAGGATCGTCTGGGGGAAGTCGGCGGCCAGCACTGAATCGCCGAACTCAGGGCCGAGGTCGACGAAGCGCGGGTCGGGGCGATAGGCGGAGGAGACGGGCATGAAGCGGCAGATGCGCGCTCGCGCCCCGTTTCGCAACCGCAACATCAACGGTGGAGACGGGGTTGAACCGGCGGGCGGCTTGGGTATTTTCAGACGCAGAGATCAGGTCCCGTTTCGCCAAACTGCGTCGGGGCCAGGCCGGCGCCGTCGTTCGACGGACGAATCCGGTCCGGCGTCCGTCGATAACCTGACGCCACGACAGTCCTTTCTGATTTCGGAGACCGCCGTGGCCAAGAAGCTCACGCTCGACTTTCTCAAGACCGAAGCCGGATCGGGCGCGGTGCTCGGCCTTGCCGCCATCGCCGCCCTGATCGTCGCCAACTCGCCTCTGTCCGCCGATTATTTCGCCTGGCTGAAGAGCGTCCACGTGCTTCAGGTCGGGCCCTTGCGGCTGGAGGAGACGATCTCGGGCTGGATCAAGGAAGGCCTGATGGCGGTCTTCTTCCTCGTGGTCGGTCTCGAGATCAAATACGAGATCCTCAAGGGCGAACTGAGCAATCCCAAGAAGCTGGCCCTGCCGATCATCGCCGCCTTGGGGGGGATGGCGGTCCCAGGCCTGGTCTATCTGGCCGTGGCGGGAATGCTGGGCGGGCCGTCGCAGGGCTGGCCCATTCCCCTGGCCACCGACATCGCCTTCGCCCTGGCCGTCTTCGCCATGGTGGGCAAGGGTTTGCCGTCGTCGCTGCGGGTCTTCCTGCTGACCCTGGCCATCGTTGACGACCTGGGGGCCATCGCCCTGATCGCTGTCCTGTTCAGTCAGGGCGTGCAGTGGCTGCCTCTGCTGGGCGTGGCCGGTGTTCTGGCCGCCCTGGCCCTGATCGGTCGTCGCCGCCTGGCTGGGCCCTTCTGGGTGCTGGGCTTCGGCGCGGTCTGGTATCTGACGGTGCTGTCGGGCCTGTCGACCTCGCTGACGGCGGTGGCCTTCGCCCTGATCGTGCCGGTCGAGCCGCGCCGCGAGACCTCGCAGAGCCCGCTGAAGGAGGCGATGCACGACCTGCACCCCTATGTGGCCTTCCTGGTCCTGCCCCTGTTCGCCTTCGCCAAGGCCGGGGTGTCCTTCGCCGGTCTGTCGTTGGAGCAGGCGTTTGCCCCCCTGGTCATCGCCATCGCCCTGGGTCTGTTCATCGGCAAGCAGGTCGGGGTCTTCGGCGCCGCCTGGCTGGCCGCCAAGCTGAAGATCGGCGACAAGCCCTCGGGCGCCAGCTGGCTGCAGCTCTACGGCGTCAGCCTGTTGTGCGGCATCGGCTTCACCATGAGCCTCTTCATCGGCGTCCTGGCCTTCCCCGGAGCCGTGGATTCGCCCGAGCAGATCGAGGTCAAGCTGGGCGTGATCGGCGGCTCCGTGCTGTCGGCCCTGGCTGCGGCCGTGATTCTGAACCTCGCGTCGCGACGCCAGCAGCAAAGGGAAGACGCCTCATCTGCCAAGATCTTGCAGTGAACGTTGATAATATTGACCTTGCGTAATCGATTTTTGTCGCTTTCTCGCCACACGTAGGGCGAGGTTGGCCGAAATCGCTGCTCACAGCTTGGCGGCTTCTTGTCGCCTTCCCGACCCTAGCTTACGCCTAGCAATGGAGAATTCACGCCGTTCAATGAGCGTGGATCGACAGGGACAGGAATCGCCACGGTCGCCGCGGGCGGCCGGGCCATAGAGCCGGGGAGCCGCCATATGCGTTTCAACCACATTCTTCGCTGCACCGCGTCGGCCGCCGTCGTCGGCGCCGTCGCCTTCGGCTTCGCGGGCGTCGCGTCCGCCCAGGATGGGCCGACCACCATCGACGACATCATCGTCACCGCCCAGAAGCGCGAGCAGAACCTGCAGGACGTTCCGATCGTGGTCACGACCCTGTCGCAGGAAGCCCTGGACGGCGCGGGCGTGCGCGACATCAAGGATCTGCAGATCCTGACGCCGGGCATGACCGTCACCTCGACCCAGTCCGAAGCCTCGACCACGGCCCGTATCCGCGGCGTCGGCACGGTCGGCGACAACCCCGGTCTGGAAAGCTCGGTCGGCGTGGTCATCGACGGCGTCTATCGCTCGCGCAACGGCGTCGGCTTCGGCGACCTGGGCGAACTGAGCCGCATCGAGGTGCTGAAGGGGCCGCAGGGCACCCTGTTCGGCAAGAACACCTCGGCCGGCGTCATCAACATCATCACCGAGGCCCCGTCCTTCACCCCGGGCTTCAACGCCGAGGCCACCTACGGCAACTTCAACGCCTGGGGCGTCGCTGGGTCGGTCACCGGCCCGATCACCGACCAGATCGCCGGTCGGCTCTATGTCGCCAAGCGCGAGCGTGACGGCTTCTATGACGTCATCACGGGCGCGGGTCCGCGTCAGGAAAAGGACGACCAGAACCAGAACTTCTGGACCGCACGCGGCCAACTGCTGATCCTGCCGTCCGACGAGGTGTCGATCCGCCTGATTGCGGACTACTCCAAGCGCGACGAATACTGCTGCGTCTCGACCCAGGTGCGCACCGGCCAGACCTATGCGGCCATTCGTGCGGTCGGCGGCGACCAGCAGGCGCCGGTTGCCGGATTCGGGGCTCTGCCCTTCTCGCGCACGGCCTACGCCAACCGCAGCACCGGCCAGACCATGGAAGACATGGGCTTCTCGGCTGAAGCCAATATCGACATTCCTTCGTGGGACGCGACCTTCACCTCGATCAGCTCCTGGCGGAACTGGGAGGGGATCAACGGCATGGATCTCGACTACACGACCGCTGACATTCTCTACCGCAACGATGACGGCAACTACGGTTTCGAGCTGCAGAACCTGACCCAGGAGTTCCGTCTGGCAGGGGCGACGGATCGTCTGGACTGGTTGGTCGGCGCCTTCTTCACCAAGGAGGACATCAGCCGGGCCGACAGCTACCTGTATGGCGCCGGCTACACCCCCTTCCTGTCGTTGCTGATCTCGTCGCAGTTGAACGCGGCTAATCCGGCCTTCCCGGTCAGCCCCAACGACATCGGCTGCTTCAGCCGTCCCGGTCAGTCGGCTGCGGGTTTGGCGGGCTGTTTGGCGACGGGTGGCATGGCTCCGTCGGGTCCGACGGCGGCTACCGGACCTGGCTTCGGCGTCGGTCAAGGCGTGGTTGATCACTACAGCCAGAGCACTAAGTCCTTCGCCTTCTTCACCAACAATACGGTCCACCTGACCGATCAGTTCGATCTGACGTTGGGTCTGCGCTATACGCAGGATCACAAGCGTCTGCTGGCGATCCAGGACAACGTCGGAACGAACGGGGCGGCTTGCGGCGGCGCTCTGGCCAATGCTGCAGCCATTCAAGGTCTGTTCGGCGCTGCAACTGGCCCGCGCTTGATCGGCAACATCTGTCTGCCCTGGGCCAATCCGCTCTATGACAACCGTCGCCTGTCTGAAGAGAACACCGGCGGCGATTTCACCGGCACGGTCAAGGCCAGCTATCGCTTCAACGACAGCGTCATGGCCTACGGTTCTTACGCCCACGGCTACAAGTCGTTCGGCTATAATCTGGACCGCGTTCAGAACGGGATCACCCCGACGGCGTCGCTCTATTTCCCGGCTGAAACCGTCGACAGCTACGAGCTGGGCCTGAAGAACACCCTGTTCGACCGCACGGTTCTGTTGAACGTCACCTACTTCAATCAGAAGTTCGAGGACTTCCAGCTCAACACCTTCCTGGGCACGGCCTTCGTGGTCGAGTCGATCCCCGAGCTGAAGTCGCAGGGCTTCGATGCCGACTTCGTCTGGTTCACTCCGGTCGAGGGCCTGTCGTTCAACGGCGGCGTGACCTACACCGACACCAAGTACGGCGACTTCATCGCGAGCGATCTGACCAATCCGGGCAACTTCCCGCAGCTCTCGTTGCTGCCGGGCGCGCGGGCCTCGTTCGCGCCGGAATGGTCGGCCACCGGTTCGGTCGCCTTCGATCGCTCGATCGGCGCCGGTCTGCGTCTGGGTCTGAACCTGTCGGCCAAGTATACGACCGAGTACAACACCGGTTCGGACCTTCTGCCCTACAAGATGCAGGACGCCATGACCCTGGTGAACGGCCGCGTCACCCTGGGCTCGGAAGACGACCGCTGGGCTCTGGACATCTGGGCGCAGAACCTGACGGACGAGGAATACAAGCAGGTGGCCATCAACGCCCCGCTGCAAGGTTCCGCCTTCCAGTCGACGGTTCAGCCGAACGGGACCTATTTCAACCCGGCCCTGGACACCCAGACCTACAACGCCTTCATGGGTCAGCCCCGCACCTATGGCGCCACCCTGCGGGTCAAATACTGAGACTGATCGACCTCAACGGCGAAACCAGAAGGCGGACCGGAGCAATCCGGTCCGCCTTTTTCTTTGCCGACGGCGTTCGGCCCTTCGTCGCGCTGCAGGGCGTGCAGCGACCGCGGCGTCGCGCGACGGGGGGAGGCGTCAGCGGCGCCGTCTGGTGCGGACGCCTCAGGACAGTTCGCAAAAAAGCCCCCGAAGAGCGATCTTCGGGGGCTTGATCCTGCTTGCGGCGACCTCAGTCGTGGAGGGCGGCGCTTTCGCCTGGACGGCTGCCGTCGGCCAGCTTGCGCTGACCGGCGAACATCCGGCCCAGCATCCGGCGGCCCCATCCGGCGATGTCGTCGACGATGGTGAAGAAGGCCGGGATGTAGAGCAGGGACAGGAAGGTCGAGGAGATCAGACCGCCCAGGACGGCGATGGCCATGGGCGAGCGGAACTCGACGTCGGCGCCGACGCCCATGGCGATTGGCACCATGCCGGCGCCCATGGCGAAGGTCGTCATCAGGATGGGACGCGCCCGCTTGTGGGCGGCGTCCATGATGGCCTCGCGACGGGTCATGCCGCCCTCCTTCTCGGCGATGATGATGTAGTCGACCAGAAGGATGGAGTTCTTGGCTGCGATCCCCATCAGCATCAGCACCCCGATCAGGGCCGACATGGAGAAGCTCTTGCCGCCGATCACCAGGCCGATGAAGGCGCCGCCGATGGCCAGGGGCAGGGCCGCCATGATGGTGACGGGGTAGGCGAAGCTTTTGAACATCAGCGTCAGCACCGCGTACATCAGCAGGATGCCCGAGATGAAGGCGATGGCGAAGCCGGTGATCATCTCCTGGATGAACTCGGCGTCCCCGGCCGGCACCTGACGCACGCCGGTGGGCAGGTTCTTGACTGAGGGCAGGCGGTTGACGGCCTGGCCAGCGGCGCCCGTGGTCATGCCCTCCAGTTCGGCGCGGATCGAGGCGATGCGCGAGCGGTCCTGACGGCTGACGGTGGCGGGGCCGGCGCCGAACTCGATGTCGGCCACGGCGCTGAGCGGCACCGAGGCGCCCGAGGCGGTGGGGACGCGCAGGGTCTCCAGCACGTTCAGGTCCTCGCGGGCCTCCTCGGTCAGTTGCAGCCGGATCGGGATCTGGCGGTCGCCCAGGTTGTACTTGGGCAGATTCTGCTCGATGTCGCCGATGGTGGCGACGCGAACGGCCTGGGAGATGGACCCCGCCGACACGCCCAGCAGGGCGGCCTCGTCCGGGCGCGGCGTGACCAGGATTTCGGGGCGGGCGATGGCGGCGGTGTTGACCACATTGGCCAGACCCGGCACGCCGCGCATCTCCTCCTCGACCTTGCGGGCGGCGGCTTCCAGGGTCGCCGGATTATCGCCCAAGATGGAGAAGGTGTAGCTGGTGCCGTCGCCGGGGCCGCCGCCCTGCTGGGCGATGCCGGCCCGGATGCGGGCGCCGGGGATCTGCTTCAGCTCGTCGACCATGACGCGCTGGAAGGCCTGCTGGCTGAGGGCGCGTTCGCCCTTGGGCGTCATGTCGGCATAGACGTTGGCCTGACCCACGTCCTGACCGCCGATGGCGGCGTAGACGGAGGTGACCTCGGGCCGGGCGCGCAGCTTGGCGGTGACCTGCTGCACCACGGCGTCCGTCTGGCGCAGGGTCGATCCGGGCGGCAGTTCGACCTGGAAGGCGGCGCGAGCCTCGTCGCCCGGCGACATGAACTCGAACGACATCTTGGCCGCGACCGACAGGAAGACCGACCCGAACAGGAAGATCCCGCCCAGGATGAAGACCTTCCAGCGGTTGCCCAGGCACCAGTTGAGGCCCTTCAGGTAGCCCTTCATCCAGAAGGGATCCTTGTCCTCGTGGTGGGTGTGCTTGAGCAGGTAGGCGGCCATCAGCGGCGTCAGCATCCGCGCCACCACCAGCGAGAAGAAGACGCTGATGCAGGCGGCCAGGGCGAAGGCCTTGAAGAACTGGCCGATGATGCCCGGCATGAAGCCGACGGGGGCGAAGACGGCGATGATGGTGCCGGTCGTGGCCACGACCGCCAGACCGATCTCGTCGGCGGCCTCGAAGGCGGCGTCATAGGGCGGCTTGCCGTCGCGCATGTGGCGGACGATGTTTTCGATCTCCACGATGGCGTCGTCGACCAGGATGCCGATGGTCAGCGACAGGGCCAGCAGGGTCACCCCGTTCAGCGACTGGTCCATCGGCGCCAGAAGCGCGAAGGTGGGGATCAGCGACATGGGCATGGCCGTCGCCGCGATCAGGGTCGCGCGCCAGTCGCGCAGGAAGATGAAGACCACGATGACCGCCAGAACGGCGCCCAGGCCCAGGGCCTCCAGCGAGGCGAGATAGCTCTCCTCGATGTATTTCACGCTGGAGGTGACCTGTTCGATGGTCAGCTCGGGGTGGGCCTCGTCGATCTTCGCCACCTCGGCGCGGACCTTTTCGGCGACCTTGACCTCGCTGGCCTCGCGCGAGCGCAGGAAGTTGAAGGTCACGGCCTCTTGGCCGTTGTAGCGGGCCAGGCGGCGGGGCTCGCCCCACTTGTCGACCACGGCGCCGAGGTCGCCCAGGCGCACGCTCTTGCCGTCGCCCAGCGGCACCAGGGTCTCGCGCAGTTGCTCGACCGAACCGGCGGCGCCCAGGGTGCGGACGGCGCGCTCGGACCCGGCCACGGTGACGCGGCCGCCGGGCAGGTTGTTGTTGACGTTGGTCAGGGCCTGGCTGACCTGGGCGGCGGTGACGCCGTAGGAGGCCAGGCGCACGGGATCCAGTTCGACGCGGATCTCGCGGTCGACGCCGCCCGAGCGGTTGACCTCGCCGACGCCGCCCAGCGCCAGCAGGGCGCGGCTCATCTCGTTGTCGATGAACCAGCTGATCTGTTCCGGCGACATGGTCGGCGAGCGGACCACATAGGTGATCAGGGCGTCGCCGGTGATGTCGATGCGCTGGACCGTCGGCTCCTGCATGTCCTGGGGCAGGGAGCCGCGCACGCCGCTCATGGCGTTGCGCACGTCGTTGGTGGCGCGCTCCGTGTCGGTGCCCAGTTCGAACTCGATGGTGGTCGAGGACACGCCGTCGGTGACGTTGGAATAGATGTGGCGCACGCCCGACAGGCCGGCGATCGAGTCCTCGATCACCCGCGTGACCTGGACCTCCATCTCGGCCGGGGCCGCGCCCGGGCGGGCGGCGGTGACCGAGACCAGGGGGAAGTCGATGTCGGGGTTGTTGTTGATCCGCATCCCCATGAAGCCGGTCACGCCCGCGAGCGTCAGCAGCAGGAACAGCAGGATGATGGGGATGGGGTTCTTGATGGCCCAGGAGGAGATCTGGTTCATGGCCGGGCCTTACTTGCGGGCCGGAGCGGCGGCCGCGGGCGCGGCGGCTGCGGCGGGCGCCGCGGCGACCGTCACCTTGTCGCCTTCGTTCAGGAAGCCGGCGCCCTGGACCACGACGCGGACGCCGGGTTCGATCCCGCTGACCGAGGTCTGGTCGTCGCGCCGCGACAGGACCGTCACCGGGCGGAAGTGGGCGGCGCCTTGCGCGTCGAGAACAAAGACGCCCGACTTGTTGCTGCGGTAGAGGACGGCCCCGGTGGGCACCACGGTCGCGGGCTGGGCGCCGGCGTTGATCGAGGCGCGGGCGAACATGCCGGGCTTCAGGCCGCTGCCGGGCGACAGGGTGATGCGGGCCAGACCCAGGCGGGTCTGGGAGTCGACCTCGGGGGTGACGATGCGGATCGTGCCGCTGGTGGCCACGCCCTCGTTGGAGGTGACGGTGGCGGTCTGACCGGCGCGCAGGGCGGGCAGGTCGGTCTCGGGCACCTGGGCGTCCAGTTCCAGACGGCCGTCGCGGACCATGCGGAAGAGCTGGGTTCCCGCCTCGACGATCTGACCCTTGGTCACGCTGCGGCTGATGATCAGACCCGAAACAGGCGCCTTGATCTCGCTCTGGGCCAGGCGGGTGCGGGTTTCCGACAGCGAGGCCCGAGCCGAAGCCAGATTGGCCTGCGAGGCGCGCTGGTTGGCCAGGGCCGTGTCCAGGGAGGCCTGGCTGAGGAAGCCGCGAGACTTCAATTCCTGCGCGCGGCCGAGCGCGGCGTCGTCGCGGGCGGCGTTGGCTTCGGCGGTCTGCACGCCCGCCTGTTGCTGACGCAGCTGGGCCTGCAGCAGGGCGTCGTTCAGCTTGACCAGGACCTGACCCTGACGGACGTAGGAGCCTTCGTCGACATAGACGCCGACAGCGGTCAGACCGCCGGTCTCGGCGCCGACCGGCACTTCTTCCCAGGCCGAGACGCTGCCCGAGGCGATGATGGCGCGCGGCAGGGCGACCTCGGTCGCCGTGGCGACGCTGACCGTCTGGCGCGAGGCGCCCGCCTTTTCTCCGGTCTTCGACTTGTCGTCGCCGTGTCCGCCGCAGGCGGCGAGCGTCAGGGCTGCGGCGGCCGTCAGGAAGAGGGCCGGGGTGCGAGAGGTTTTCGCCACGTGCGAGGATCCTTGAGAGGGTCGGGGCAGGGCGCGAACCTTCTGTCCGACGCCGGAACGCAGTTATGGATTGGGCTCGTTCTTAGCGTTTCAGCGAGCCGTTCTCAAACCTCGCACGGCAGGATTACCGCGAAGTAATCCTGCCGTCGGTCGGGCTAGGGGCGGTCCCGCTCGGGCAGGGCGGCGACCTCGGCTTCGGACAGTTTCCTGACGACGCGGGCGAAGCAGGGCGTCGCCGGGGGCGTCCCGCCAGAGAACATGATCTGGGTCCGGTCGCCGGTGCACAGGCGATCCAGTCCATGCTGCGGCCAGAAGGCCATGCCCATGGCGTGGTCCATGTCGCGGCAGGCGCCTGAGACCTGAAGCTCGAACACGGCCTTGCCGATGCCGCGCACGAACACCGTCTGGTCCGACGAGCGAACGCGGAAGCTCTGGACGTCGTTCTGGAACAGACACTGGCGTGCTGCCGTGGAGGTCGAGGCCTCGGGGCTTGAGGCGGTCGGGGCGCAGCCGGCCAGGGCGACGAGGCCTGCCGTCGCGATCAGCAGGGAGGGGGTATGGCGGGGCATGGGGAGGCTCCTTGAAAGCTCTGCGGTTCCCTAACGCCGAAAAGATGAACCTTGGCTGTCTAAGCGCTCGAACCTTCGGCGGGTTGCCAGGCGCGCACCGGCTAGCGTCTCAGGGACGATCCTGATCAGGCAGGGCGGCGACCTCGGTCGGACTTAGGCGCTTGATGATCCGCGCGCGGCAGGACCCCGGCGCCGAAGAGGTCGAGATCATGGTCCAGTCGCCCGCGCAGAGACGTGTCGCCTGGTCGGCCACGGCCAACCTCATGGCGCTCGACAGATCGCGGCAGCCGTCCGCAGGCCGAAGCTCGAAGACGGCGTTGCCCGTGTCGCGCACAAGGACCGTCTTTGTCTTGGAAACGACGCGGAAGTCCTGGACGTCGTCCGGGAACAGGCATTGTCGATGTGACGGCGCGGCGGCGAGTGGTTGCGGGGCAGGGACGGGCGCGCACCCGGCCAGAGCGAGCAGGCCAATCGTGAGCCTAGGTGTCGTGCGAGACATCTGAGCCTCCGTGACAAGTGGTGGATCAGCGTAATGCAAGCACACGGCCCGCGCTACTTCGGTCGGCATCCCGGTCGTCCCGCGAAACGATTCGGCGATAGCCGTTGCTGGGCGACGCGAGGCAGCGGGGACGGGTGTTTCAGAATCTGCGCCGCTAGGTGTTCGCCCAGCAGGGGGGCGACGCAGAAGCCGCGCGAGCCCAAGCCGGTCAGGACATAGAGGCCAGGCGTGTCCAAGAGGCCGACGATCGGCAGGCGGTCCGGCGTCGTGGCGCGGACGGCCGTGCGGGAGCGAGAGGGAGCGGCGGCTTCGACCTGGGTCGCGAGGGTGGGCAGGGCGGCGTTCAAGGTCTCGAGATTACGCGCCGAGGCCTCCGACGCAGGTTTGACGTCCGTGAGCCCACGGTCATGGGTCGCGCCGAACAACAGGCCGTCGCCCGTCGGCGCGGCGTAGCCGCCCCAGGCGACAGGCGGCGTGCTTGGACCCTGGACCCAGTCGGCTTGGCCCGCGACAGGCATGAGGGGCAGGCTGGGGACGAGGGCGGCCGATCCCCAGCTGGCGGCCAGGACCACGGCGTCGACCTCGATGAGGAGCGTCCTGTCGGCGTCGAGCAATCGCCACGCGCCGTCTTTAGGCTGCAGGGCCGAGACGCGGTTCGCCAAGCGTTCGGCGCCGGTCAACCAGGGCTCCAGCACCGCCGAGGGGCGCAGCGCCAAGGCTCCCTGCATGAGTAGGCCGCCGGTCTGGACGGGAGCATTCAGATGGCCCGACGCGGCGTCCCGGTCGAGCCGGGTCATGGCGCCGCCGGGCCACAGATCCTGGGCGGCGATCCTGTCGAAGCGCGCCGCGTCGCGCGGCGCCTGTTCCAGTTGCAGCACGCCTTCAGCGATCACAGCGTCCGGCAGGGCGCGATAGAGGCTTCCGGCGCGTTCCAACGCCTGGGCGTGGAAGCCGGCGATCACGGCGTCGCCTGCGTCCAGCCGCGGCGTGACCAGGGCGGCGGGGAAACCTGATCCGCCCGCGCCGGGGCGCTCGGCCTCGATGACGGTGACGCGCGCGCCGCCGGCGATCAGGGCGCGGGCGACCGAGGCCCCGGCGATCCCGGCCCCGACGACGGCGACGTGGGGTTGCGGCTGCGGCGCGGAGCAAGGCGAAGGAAGGCGGGCCTCAAGCCGTTCGCGCTTGCGGCCGTGACCGGGCTTCTTCTCGACGACGAAGCCCTGGTCGGCCAGGCCGCGTCGCACGGCGCCCGCCACGGTGAAGGTGGCGACCCGCGCGCCGGGGGCGGAGCGAGCACCGATCAGGGCCATGATCTCGGGGGACCACATGCCGGGGTTCAGGGCGGGCGAGAAGCCGTCGAGGAACCAGGCGTCGGCGGGGCCGGACCACTGCTCCAGCGCCCACTGGGCGTCGCCGACGGCCAGGTCGATGGTCGCGTTCCACTGCGGCAGGTCCAGGCGGTGGAAGCCGGGCGTTCCGGCGGGCCAGACCGCGAGCAGGGCGGCGGCGGTGTCCGTCAGTTCCGGCCAGGCGGACAGGGCGCGGGCGGCCTCCTGGCGGCTCAGGGGAAAGCCTTCGATGGAAAATACGTGCAGACGGCCGTCAGCCGGCCGGGCGCGGCGCCACAGGTCCAGCAGGGCGATGATGTTCAGCCCGGTGCCGAAGCCCAGTTCGGCGACGGTGAAGGCGGCGCGTCCCGCCCAGGCGTCCGGCAGACCGCAGCCTTCGAGGAAGACCGCGCGGGTCTCGGCCAGGCCGTCGTCCTTGGAGAAGTAGACGTCGCCGAATCGACCGGAGCGGGGCGAGCCGTCTTCAGCCCAGACCAGTTGGGGCGAGGCGGGGGACGGTTCGCGCGGGTCGTCGATCATGGCGGGGCTTTAGCCGCCCGCGCCTCGGCTGGATAGCGGGCACGAAAAAAGGGGCCGTCCGAAGACGACCCCTTTCCGCATCGCGACCCGGAGGCCGCGATCCAAGACGTAAGTCTTAGTGAGCGGCGGCCGGAGCAGCAGCAGCCGGAGCAGCGGCGGCCGGAGCAGCAGCGGCGTCGGCAGCAGCCGGAGCAGCAGCGGCGGCAGCGTCGGTGGCGGCGCCAGCAGCGGCAGCAGCGTCGGTGGCGGCGGCGTCGGCGGTGGCGGCGGCGTCCGTGGCGGTCGCAGCGGCGTCGGTGGCGTCGGCAGCGGCGTCTTCAGCCTTGTCGGTGGCGGCGGGTTGGCAAGCGGCCAGGGCCAGAGCAGCGGCCGAAGCGGCGATCAGAGCGGTGATGCGCATAGTTGTTATCCTTCAGAAGGTAAAAGCGAGATCATGAACCCTCGCTGAGAGGGAGATAACGGGATCGTGAGGGAATCCGCAAGCGAAATTCTCACGGGTTCGTGAAGTCTCGTTATTCCCAAACAGAAAGGCCGCCCCGACATTCCGTCGGAGCGGCCTTTTGACGATCTTTGGGGGATCGATTTTTTAGTGAGCGGCCTTCTCGGCGGGCGGCGGCGGAGTCGCGGCCGCGGCGGCCGTGTCGGCGGCCGTCTGCGCGGCGTCGCCGGCCGAGGCTGCGGCGTCGGTGGCGGCGCCCGCTGCGGCCGTGGCGGCGTCAGCGGCGGTGGCCGCCGCGTCCGTGGCGGTGTCGGCGGCCGCGTCGGCGACGGCGGCGGCTTCTTCGGTCTTGGGCGCCGGTTGTTGGCAGGCGGCCAGCGACAGGGCGCTGAGGCCCGCGGCGACGATCATCAGGCGACGGATGGTCATGTGACTATAGCCCCTTTGACTTCGAGTTTCGGCGGGACAATCCCGCCAATGAAAGGCGTAACGCGAGATCACCGGGTTCGACAAGCCCGTTCGAGCGGGGCCTAGGTCGGGGGAAGGGGGCGACCGGGCGGGTCCATGGGATCAGTCGGCGGCCGATCCTCAGGCAGGGTCGGCGGCGTCGGTGCAGGTGGAGAGGGCGTCGGGGCTGCGGACTCGCCGGGCGGCGGGGCGGCTGTATCCGGCGAGGCGGCGGGGGCGATCGCGTCGCCCGGCGTCGCCGTCGATTCGGGCGCGGGGGTCATCGGGGGTGGGGCGGCCGTGTCCTTGCAGGCCGCCAGGGTCAGCAGGGCGCAGGCGCCGAAAAACAGGGGGTGGAGGGCTTTCATGCGGGTCTCCGCGGGGATGCACGCGAACGTGACCCCTGGAGAACCGACGTGAGCCGTTCGTGTTCCCTGACGGGCGGATCGAGGACCGATCAGGCGTCCGTGGGGGCGGCGGCCAGGGCTTCTTCCATCTCGGAGAAGGAGGGCTGGGCCGTCGAAGGAATGTCGCCGCGACCGATCTCGACCGAGATCTGGGCGGCGTTGCCGTGCAGGTGAGCGACCAGCACCGACTGGATGATCTTGTAGTAGGCGCCTTCCTCTTCGATGATGGCGTTGAGGCGCGCGGCGAAGGGGCCGACCAGGCCATAGGCCAGGAAGACGCCGAGGAAGGTGCCGACCAGAGCGCCGCCGATCATGCCGCCCAGGACTTCCGGCGGCTCGGTGATCGAGCCCATGGTCTTCACGATGCCCAGAACGGCGGCGACGATGCCGAGCGCCGGCAGGCCGTCGGCCAGGTTCTGCAGGGCGTGAGCCGAGGCCAGGGCTTCGTGGTGGTGCTTCTCCAGCTGTTTTTCCATGGCGTCCTCGATCTGATGCGGATCTTCGAGGTTCATGGTCATCATCCGCAGGGTGTCGCAGATGAAGTCGGTGGCGAAGTGATCCTTCAGCACCTTGGGGTACTTCTGGAAGATGGTGCTCTCGGCCGGCTTTTCGATGTGGCTTTCCAGGGCGATGACGCCCTTGGACTTCATCGTCTTGGTCAGTTGGAACAGGAGGGACAGCAGGTCCTTGTAGTCCTGCTTCTTCCACTTGGGTCCGGCGAAGGTCTTGCCCAGGCCGCCCAGCGAGGCCTTGATCACCGGCAGGCTGTTGGAGATCAGGAAGGCGGCGACGCCCGCGCCGCCGATGGCCATGAACTCGTGCGGCAGGGCGTGCATGATGACGCCGAACTTGCCGCCCGCCAGGACGTAGCTGCCGAACACCATGGCGAACAGCAAGACAATGCCGATAATCTGGAACATGGGGCGGTCGGACGTCCTGCGGGAGAAAACTCAGGACGCCCGTTATCGGCGTTAATGCTTAAGGGCGAGTTTCACGAATCCCGGTTCGGGACGCAAACTCAGAGCCGCGTGGCGCCGCTCAGGATCGCCTCATAGGCCTTGGCGGTCAGCTTCTGGTAGCCGGCCTTGCCGCCGCGGACATAGACGGCGCCCTCGACCTTCTCCATATCGAAGCCGTCGGCGACCAGATCGACCTTGCGGTATTTGAAGGTGCCGGTGGTCTCGGCCGACTTCATCAGGCGCAGGAAGACGGGACGGGCGTAGGGCGGCAGTTGCTCGTCGGCGTAGGCGGCGAAGGCGGCGGGATCGAACTTGCCCTCCAAAACCAGGGCCGCCATGCCCGCCTTGCCTTCCTGGCCAGGGACGGAAACGCCATAGGCGATGACCTCCTGAACGCCAGGGGCGTCATGCAGGCGCTGCTCGACCTCGGCGGTCGAGACGTTCTCGCCCTTCCAGCGATAGGTGTCGCCCAGGCGGTCCATGAAGTAGAAATAGCCGTCGCGGTCCTGACGCATCAGGTCGCCGGTGCGGAACCAGCGGTCGCCCTTCTTGAAGACGTCGGTGAGGATCTTCTTCTCCGAGGCCTTCTTGTCGGCGTAGCCCGAGAAGTCGTGACGGATGTCCGAGGCGATCTGGCCGATGGCCTCGCCGGTCTCGCCGATCGAGACCAGCTGGCACAGGCCGTCCGAACGGCGCAGGGGCTCGCCCGTTTCCGGGTCCAGGGCGATCAGGCGGATGTTGATCTGCGACTTCAGATAGCTGGGCACGCGGCCGATGGCGCCGGCCTTGCCGTCGAAGTTGAACAGGGAGACGTTGCCCTCGGTGGAGCCGTAGAACTCCATGATGTCCTTGATGCCGAAGCGCTTCTGGAACTCGGTCCAGACGTCGGGGCGCAGGCCGTTGCCGAAGGCCAGGCGCAGCTTGTGAGCGCGCTCGTCCTCGTTGGGCGGGCAGTTGACCAGATAGCGGCACAGCTCGCCGATATAGACGAACATGGTGGCGCCGGACGTCTTCACATCGGGCCAGAAATGGGTCGAGGAGAAGCGGCGGCGAATGATCATCCGTCCGCCGTTCAGCAGGATCGAGCCGACCCCGACCAGGCCCCCGGTCGAGTGATAGAGGGGCAGGCAGTTGTAGAGGGCGTCCTTGGTCGTCGAGGCCGTGGCCCCGGCGAAGGCGCGCATATAGGTGCGAGCGCGCGAATGGGGGATGCGCGCGGCCTTGGGCAGGCCGGTCGTGCCCGAGGTGAAGATGAACAGGGCCGTGTCGCGGTTGGTCAGACCGCTGCGCAGGCTCTTGTCGGGGCGCACCGAGGAGGCGCTGCGCACGGCGTTGTCGATGTCGCGGCGGTCATTGCTTTCGTCCTCGTCGGCCAGGCCGTGGACCCAGCTCATCAGGTTGCGATCGACGAAGGGGCGGGCTTCCTCCACCGCGCGCCAGCAGTCCTGGTCCGTCACCACGTTGAAGGCGTTGGAGATGGTCAGGCAGTGGGCCAGGGCCTGGCCCGTCAGATTGGTGTTGATCAGGGCCGTGGCCACGCCGACCTTGGAGAAGCCGAACCAGGCGGCCAGGTATTCGACCCGGTTGTGCATCACCAGGGCGATGACGTCCGAGCGCTTGAGGTTCCGCGCCTTGGCCCAGTGGGCGTAGCGGTTGGCCAGGGCGTCCAGCTCACGATAGGTCAGGCGGCGGTTCTCGTCTTCCACCGCGACATTGTCGGGGAACTTGTCGACCGCTTCCTCGATGTCGTCACAGACCAGGACGTCGCTGTCGAGGGTGATGGGCTTGATGCGCTTCAGGAGACGGTACAGCCCGCCCGCGAACTTCATATCGCGCCGGATGTTCGCTGCCAGACCCATGGTTGCGCCGCCTCTTCCCGAATTATGCCTTTCAAGGGTGATGGACGGGCGACGGCGGCGGGTCAACAGGTCGCAAGCGCGCATCGCCACAATGTTTGACGAATGCGATGCTTGGGCCTCGTTTTCGATGACGTTGCGTAAGGTTGGTTTGCGACGTTACGTCAACCTCCGTGGCGATCTGTCGAAAGAAGGCTGAAGGAAATGACAATCCTATGACTTGATCATGCTTTCGCCTGAACTGTGGCGGGGGTGGTGTTTCTTCGGGGTGGCGGTGATATTGGCGGAACCTTGCTCTTTTGGATCGGGTTGTCTGGCTCTGGATCAAAGGAGAAGGCAATATGTCCGTGACCTATACTGATCAGGTTAGCCGCGCCGCCGCTGGCGTCGACCACGAGGCCTATGTCCCGGTCTACGCCCGCAACGGCGCTCGCAAGTCGAACAAGCCGGTGAAGACCTGGATGATCCTGGCGCCTCTGGGCGTTCTGGTGCTCGGCGGTGCGGCCGCCGCCATGCTGATGCAGCCCGCTGAGCCGGCGGCGCTGGCGACCGTGGAGGTCGCGCCTTCCGCCGTCACGCCCGAGGTTTCACCGCTGACGGCGGCGACCATTCCCATGCAGACGCCGGCCGAACTGACGACGGCGACGCCCATTCCGCCGGCGGGCGCCGCGCCGGTCGAACGTCGCATGATCCCGGCCCCGGCCAGGGCGTCGGCGCCTCTAGCCAGGGCTGAACGCGCCGCGCCTGCGCCGGTTGAACCGGCGGTCGAACCGGTCGCGCCGATCGTGTCGCCAGGACCGCAGCCCTATCTGTCGGGCGCGCCGCAAATCCCCGCCGCGACGCCGTCGGCTCCGGCGCCCGCTACGCCCGCAGCGCCGCCCGCACCCATTGTGATCACGCCGCCGAACTGATTGGGACGGTGCAGTCTGAGAGGCCCGGTTCACGCCGGGCCTTTTCATTCAGGGATCAGGGGCGGGCCGGCGTCACGCGCCAGATGACATTGCCCACGTCGTCGGCGACCAGAAGCGCGCCGGAGCGGACGCCCAGCACCCCGACCGGACGACCCATGGCCTCGCCCTTCTCATTGCGGAAGCCGGTCAGGACGTCCTGCGGCGGACCTGCGGGCTTGCCGCCGCTGAAGGGGATGAAGATGACCTTGTAGCCGGCGGGCGGATTGCGGTTCCACGAGCCGTGCTGGCCCACGATGGCCCCGTTACGCCACCGGGGCATCAGGGCGCCGATGTAGAAGGTCAGACCCAGCGACGCGGTGTGGGAGCCCAGGGCGTAGTCGGGCTTGATGGCCTTGGCGACCATGTCGGGGCGGGGCGGCTGGACCCTCGCATCGACGGTCTGGCCGTAATAGCTCCACGGCCAGCCGTAGAAGCCGCCGGGCGTGACCGAGGTCATGTAGTCGGGGACCAGGTCGTCGCCGATCTCGTCGCGTTCATTGACCGAGACCCACAGGCGGCCGTCCTCGGGGTTCCAGGCCATGCCGACCGGATTGCGCAGGCCCGAGGCGAAGACGCGCCGGGCGCCGGTGGCCGGATCGATCTCCAGCACGGCGGCGCGGTCGACCTCTTCGTTCAGACCGTTCTCGCCGACGTTGGAGTTGGAGCCGACCCCGACATAGAGCTTCGAGCCGTCCCTCGAAGCCACCAGGCTCTTGGTCCAGTGGTGGTTTCGCCCGGCGGGCAGGTCCGCGACCTTGACCGGCGTCGCCGTGATCTGCGTCTGGCCGGTTTGATAGGGGACGACGACCAGGGCGTCGGCGTTGGCGACGAACAGGCGCTCGCCGATCAGGGCCATGCCGAAGGGCGACATCAGGCCGGACAGGAAGACGCTTCTGGTCTCGGCCACGCCGTCGCCGTCGGCGTCGCGCAGCAGGGTTATGCGATTGGCGCTGGGCGCGCGGGCGCCGGCCTTGCCCATGATGCGGCGCTCGAACCAGCCGCGTATGCCGCCTCCATTCCCCTCCGGCTTGGGCGGAGCATTGGTCTCAGCCACCAGGACGTCGCCGTTGGGCAGTTCATAGAGCCAGCGCGGATGGTCCAGCCCGATGGCGAAGGCGTTCACCGCCAGGCCTTGCGCCGCGACTGGCGTGCGGCCCTCGGGCCAGCCGACGGCGGGGGCGATCTTGACGGTCGGGACGCGCTGGACGCGCGCCTGCGGCAGTTGCGGGTCGGCGCCGAAGCCCACGCTTTCAGGCAGGACGCTCTCTGTCTCGCAGGCGGAGAGGGCCAGGATCAAGGGCAGGGCGGCCACAGCGATGAGATGGCGTGCGGACATGAAGCGGGCCTTGCGTTCGACGATCAGAAAAGAAGGGGCGAATCGCTTCTTCTATAACCCGGTTGTCGTGCGAATGATCCGTGTCGGAGCGGGGGCCTTGAGCCTGTCTCGCCCTCTGCCTATCTGCGATCCCACGCCGGGGAGGGCCCATGCCGCCAGTCATCACCATTCAGGGTCTGACCAAGACCTATAAATCCGGCCATCAGGCGCTGAAACGCGTCGATCTGGAGGTCGAGAAGGGCGAGATCTTCGCCCTTCTGGGGCCGAACGGGGCCGGCAAGACGACGATGATCTCGATCATCTGCGGCATCGTCACGCCCTCGACCGGGACCGTGATCGCCGGCGGCCATGACATCCAAAAGGACTATCGCGCCGCCCGCACCAAGATCGGCCTGGTGCCGCAGGAATTGACGACCGACGCCTTCGAGACCGTGCTGGCCACCGTCACCTTCAGCCGGGGCCTGTTCGGCAAGGCGCCGAACCCGGCCCTGATCGAGCGCATCCTTCGCGACCTCAGTCTGTGGGACAAGAAGGACGCCAAGATCATGACCCTGTCCGGCGGGATGAAGCGCCGCGTCATGATCGCCAAGGCCCTGAGCCACGAGCCCGACATCCTGTTCCTGGACGAGCCCACGGCGGGCGTGGACGTGGAACTGCGCCGCGACATGTGGGGTCTGGTGCGCCAGCTGCGCGATCAGGGCGTCACCATCATCCTGACCACCCACTACATCGAGGAGGCCGAGGAGATGGCCGACCGGGTCGGTGTCATCCTCAAGGGCGAGCTGATCCTGGTCGAGAAGACCGCGGCCCTGATGCGCAAGCTGGGCAAGAAGACCCTGACCCTGAACCTGCAGGAGCCGATGGCGACGATCCCGCCGGAACTGGCCGAATGGGACCTGAGCCTGAAGAACGAGGGCGGGGAGCTGGAGTACGCCTTCGACGCCCACGCCGAGAAGACCGGGGTGCCGTCGCTGCTGCGCCGCCTGTCCGATCTGGGCGTCGCCTTCAAGGACCTGAACACCCGCCAGAGCTCGCTGGAAGACATCTTCGTCAGCCTGGTTCACCGCGACAGCAACAGTGGCGGGGAGGCCGCGTGATGAGCTTCAACGGACATGGCGTCTGGGCCATCTATCGTTTCGAGATGGCGCGGGCCCTGCGCACCCTGTGGCAGTCGATCGTCACACCGGTGATCACCACGGCCCTCTATTTCGTCGTCTTCGGCGGAGCCATCGGCAGCCGGATGCAGGAGGTCGGGGGCGTGCCCTATGGCGCCTTCATCGTGCCGGGCCTGATCATGCTGAGCCTGTTCACCCAGTCGATCTTCAACGCCAGCTTCGGCATCTATTTCCCGAAATTCACCGGCACCATCTACGAGATCCTGTCGGCGCCCGTGTCGCCGCTGGAGATCGTCATCGCCTATGTCGGAGCGGCGGCGACCAAGTCGGCGGTGCTGGGGTTGATCATCCTGGCGACGGCGGCCCTGTTCGTGCCGTTGCAGATCTTGCACCCCTTCTAGATGCTGGCCTTCCTGATCCTGATCTCGACCACCTTCAGCCTGTTCGGCTTCATCATCGGCGTCTGGTCGCAGAGCTTCGAGCAACTGCAGATGATCCCCATGCTGATCGTCACGCCGCTGACCTTCCTGGGCGGGGCCTTCTATTCGATCGACATGCTGCCCGAGGCCTGGCGCACGGTGACCCTGTTCAACCCGGTGGTCTATCTGATCTCGGGCTTCCGCTGGGCCTTCTACGGCGTCGGCGACGTCAGCGTGGGATTGAGCCTGACGGCCACCCTGGGCTTCTTCTTCGCCTGTCTGGCGGTGGTGGGGTGGATCTTCAAGACGGGCTATCGGTTGAAGAATTGAGGACGCGCGCGACTGTCACGAAACCGCCGAACTCGCTCAGCAGTTTGATGGTCTGCCGACCCCCTTCGTGATGCGCGCCGCCCGGCGCCGGAGCCCGAATGTCCGACGCCGACGACAAGCCCGTTCCCTTCGCCCGCCGTCAGGTGCAGTGGGGCCGCCCGCCCCAGACGACCTTCATGGCCGGGCCTTTGCCGCGCGGTACGGGACTGACGCCGCCCATGCCGCAAGCGCCGAAGCCTGCGCCCCGTCCGGCGGCTCCGGCGGCGACCGCGCCGCGTCCGGCTCCTTCGCAAGGTTCGAGCGGGGTCTTCGGCGGCTCCCTGGTGCCGCAGCGTCGCGCGCCGCCGCCCGCCGCCGGACCGACCCTGCTCACGGCGCCGATGCCGACCGCGCCGACGCCCCCGCGTCCCGTCGCCCCGGCAGCGCCCGTCGACGCTACGCCCCGGCCCTTGCCGGAGGCTCCGGTCGCGCCCCGCGCCCCGACGCCGCACGCCGCGCCCAAGCCTGCTCCTGAGCCCACGCCCGCGCCTCGGGGCGTCGCCTCTGCGCCTGTGATCGAGGCCCCCCTGGCGGCGACGTCCAAGGCCCGAGCCCGCAGCCGCTCGCCCTTCTACATCGCCGCCGCCGCCGTGGTCGTGATCGGGGCGCCGGTGGCCACCTGGCTCATCACGCGCTCGAACAGCGAACCGGCTCCTGTCGCGCCCCCCTCGGCGCCTGCCGCTTCGTCGGTTCCGGCTGAGACACCTCTCGCAGCGGCGATCGCGGCGCCCGTCGCGCTGGAGACCGTCGCCGCTGAGGCCGCCACGCCGCCCGCCGTCGCGCGGAACAGGCCTGCGCCGCGCCGGGCCGCCGCCTCGCCGGAAGCCCTGGCCGCCAACTCGGCCCCTCCGGCCGACGTCGAGACGTCAGCTCCCCCGCCGCCCGTGGTGGTGATCGCTCCAGCGCCCGAGCCTGAGCCGGTTCAGCCCCCAGGCCCCCCGCCGACGGCGGCGCGTCCGCCGCAGACCGATCCCGACGCCCCGGTGGTCACCAAGCCGCAGCCGCTGGATTAGGGCGGGGGCGTCTGCTCGGCCAGGGGCGGCACGCGGGTCGCCTTGCGAACGGCGTCGGTGAGCAGGTCGCGGTCGAGGGCGCTCTGGATCGTCGGCTGGCCCGACAACGCCATGTACTGGGTGCCGTAGATCTGTGGTCGGTCTGTGGCCAGCAGGTAGCGATCCAGGCTGGCGGCGGCCAGCCAGGCGCCGTCCTGTTCCCCCAGGTTCAGGGCGGCGGTCGCCAGGGCGTGGGCCAGCAGGAAGTCTTCGGGCCGGTCGCCATGCTGGAAGATGAAGCCAGCACGCCAGTAGTCCTTGCCGGAACGCACCTCGTCCCGGTCCAGCATGGCCCGGACCTGCGCCCGGCGCTCGGCGTCGGCCAGACTCATCCTCAAGCCCTCCTTCAGATCAGGGATGCCGCCCTTGCGCGCCTTCTGGTCGGCATTGAACAGGGCGGTCAGCTTCCGGTTGTCGGCCACGGGTGCGGGCGCGTCGTCAGGGCGAGTCGAGGGACCGCAGGCCGTGAGCAGGAGCAGGGCGGCGAGCAGGGGAGCCAGGTGTTTCATGCCCCTGGATAAGGGGAACGGCAACGCTTGGCGCAAGTCTGGGTATCGTTGTTCTGTGATCTAGGC
This sequence comes from Brevundimonas sp., assembly GCF_032055285.1. Classification (GTDB taxonomy): domain Bacteria; phylum Pseudomonadota; class Alphaproteobacteria; order Caulobacterales; family Caulobacteraceae; genus Brevundimonas. The sequence continues at coordinate 96,427 of NZ_DAMBRE010000003.1, read as the reverse complement.
GAGGGCCGGTCGTGCGGTTGGACAGGCCCTTCTAGTCCAGGCGGTAGCGGATACGGCTGATGACGAGACGGCCAGGCTCGACGCCCGGTCCGAGGCGCAGGCGCGAGGAAGGCAGGGCGTCCAGCGTCGCTTGACCGAATCCGACGCGAGGCGGGGTCTCCATCTCGATGCGGCAGTCTCGAACTCGACCGGCCTCGGCCACAATGCAACTGAACAGGACGTCCCCGGCTCCGGCCGACATGGCGCTGTTGGGGTACTGCGGTGTCGCGTGCCTTTGCCAGATGTCGGGAAAGACGCCGGGACGTTCATAGGGCGGATCGATCTCGATCAGATCGTCACGCGGATCGTCCAGCCGGGCCTCGCAGGCGGCGAGGACCTGATCGAGGCCGTCAGCGTCAGATGGGAGAGGCAGGTCGTATCGACGCGCCGGGGCGGTTTCGCTGCTGGCTGGCAATCGAACGGAAGCCGTGCCGCCCTTTCTCAAGATGCGGGCGACATGGACGGGGCGACTGGCGAAGATCATGGGCTGATCGGGAAGGTTGAGCCAGGTCTGTCTCTGATGCTTCTCGCCTTGCACCGCCCATTCGAGCCGACGGGTTTGCGGGCCGGATTCGGTCGGCAGGCCGGTCATCATGACGTCCAGGCGCTTATTGCGGCATCGGACGACAAAGGACTGGCCGCTCTCATAGCTGGCGCTGGCGATCAGGGCGCCGCTCGCCTCCGTCACGGTCCAGCCGTCCTCGACCTGGGCGGCCGCCGGAGCGACGGCGAGCAGGGCGAATAGAAGGGCTGCCGGGGCGATCATGTCGCCGATAGGCGCATGGGACGGCGCCTAGCGCAAGGTCAGGTAGCCGCGTTCGACCATGCGGCGCAGGGCCTCGTAGGCTTCGGCCAGTTCCTCGTAGGCGGTGCGGGCGGCGGTCAGGCGGGCGGTCTGGTCGACCGTCACGGCCGAGCCCGATTCCGACAGGCGCAGGGCTTCCGCGGCCCAGCGGGCGCGGGCATTGGCGGTCAGGACCGCCAGCTTCTGAAAGGTTCCGACGTCCACTCGCGACAGGGTTTGGCCGAGGACCTCGCGGTTCGAGATGAAGGCGGCGTAGTCGATCTGCTCCAGCAGGCCGCGCAGGCGGCGCTGCTCCTGTGGGTCCAGGTCCTGGGGCTCGAAATGGTCGCGCTGGCGGCGATAGCTCTGGGTCAGCACGGTCGACATCGGCGGCGCTCCACTAGACGGCCCGCAGGGGCTGCGGATGCCAGGCTGCGCCGCTTCGGTTAACGGGTCGTTTGCGGCCCTGTGGGCGCCAGCTTAAGCCGCTCGCGGTCGGGGGCGCCCAGGCCGCGCGGGCAGCGCATGGGGCGATAGTCCTTGGAGTAGCAGAGCCGGGCCTCGCGGAACCAGCCGTCCGTCGTGGCGATGAAGACGCCCTCGCGCGGCAGGCCGGGGTTTGAGGCCACGAAGGCGTCGCGGATGGCGCCGGCGGTCAGGCGCTCGGCCGGGATGGCCTCCAGGTCAGGCTTGTTGAGGCCGTTCCACATGCGCGCGGCCTGTTCGAAATAGGCCTCGGGGCTGTCCCAGCCGCAGGTGCCGTGAGCGGCCCATTCGTGCTGTTGCAAGGACGGCGAGGGGGTCATGCAGAAGTGCTTCTTCACCGTGGCGACGGGGATGGCCGGGCCGGGGGCGGCGCAGTAGCGCGGGTGCCTGTTGTCGGCGCCATTGGGCCACAGGCCGTGCAGGGTCAGGCCGAACTGGTTGTCGGCGCACTGATGGCGTTCGTCCGGCTAGTCCTTGCCCGAGCGGCAGGCCTGGGGCGACCAACTGACGGCCAGCATGTTGAAGGCGACCGGCACGTCAGCGGCCACCTCGTCGGCGGGCGGGGCATAGGGGCGGGCGGGGGTCAGGTCGGCGGGCACGGCGCAGACGGCGCCCTCGGCGGCGGCCGTCTGGCTGGCCGGCGCCGGGGGCAGGGCCTCGCACGCGGCCAGCAGAAGGGGCAGGGCCAGCAGGGCGGCGGGCAGGTTCGGGGTCCGCATCAGGGGCGCTCCGCAGGCGAGAAGGACAGGACCCGCCGTAAACCCTTCGTGAGCGACGGCCAAGACGGAACCCGCTCGCGCCTCCGCTCATTGAAAAGCGTGAGCATAAGAGGAACGAGGTCCATGCCCGATCAAGCCGCCTTCGAAGCCGCTCTGGAAGAGGCGATCGCCCTGTTCGAACAGGGGGAGGCGATGAACCAGGCCCGGTTCGACGAGCTTCTGGCCGAGCTGGAGGCGCGGCGCCCCTCCCTGGCCGCCGTGCCCGAGGACGATCCGCGCGCGGCCCGGGCCAGGGAGTTGCAGGAAAGAGCCGACGACCTGGAGCATCGCGCCGCCCAGGGCCATGGCCAGATGGACGAGGTCAACACCCTGTTCTCGCCCCTGATGGGCAAGCGCTAGGGCGGTCAGTAGCGCCTGTCGAAGCCGAAGCTGGGCCGGCGCTGGCTCCACTGGCCGCGGGTGAAGTCGGGGAAGTCCAGGGTGCGGTTGCCCTCCGCGATCGACTGTTCCGACAGGGGCGTGATCGCGCTCCAGCTGACCCCGTCATAGATGTCCAGCGGCATGGGGGCCTTGGCCTTGAGGGCCTCGATGAAGGCGTGAATGACGAAGAAGTCCATGCCGCCATGGCCCGATCCTGCGGCCACGCTCTCATGGGTCTTCCATAGGGGGTGGTCGTACTGCTCGAACCAGGCGTCCTGGGCCTCCCACTGATGGGCCGGGCTGCGGCCCTCGATGTGGACCGACTTGTTCAGATCCATCCAGAGGCCGCCCGTACCCTGGACCCGGAAGCCCAGCGAATAGGGGCGGGGCAGGCTGGTGTCGTGCTGCAGCAGGATGGTCTCGCCGTTGGCGCAGGTGATTGAGGTGGTGACCACGTCGCCCAGCTTGAACTTGACCGCGGCATTGGGGTGATCGGCCCCGCCGGTCTTGACCACATAGTCGTGCAGGCCGCGCGCCTTCGACGAATGACTGGTCAGATTGACCATCCGGTTGCCCCGGTTCAGGTCGATGTAGTTGGCGATCGGGCCGATGCCGTGGGTGGGGTAGAGTTCGCCGTTGCGGTTGACCGAGTGCCAGGTGCGCCAGCGCGCCTCGGACCAGCCTTTCGGCCCGAACTCGACGCCGCCGCCATAGGGTTTCTGCGGGTCGCCGCTGTTGAACTTCACCGCGCGCAGGTCGTGCTGATAGCCGCCTTGCAGGTGGACCAGCTCGCCGAACAGACCGGCCCGCACCATGTTCAGCGCCGCCAGGACGTCGCGGCGATAGCAGACGTTCTCCAGCACCATGTACGGCGTGCCGGTGCGCTCATGGACCTCGATCAGGTCCCAGTGGTCCTTAAGCGTCACACCGGCGATGACCTCGCAGGCGACGGGGATTTTCGCCTCCATCGCGGCGATGGCCATGGGGGCGTGCCATTCCCAGGGCGTGGCGATGACCACGGCGTCGAGGTCGGGATGGGCCAGAAGGTCCAGATAGGCCCGGTCGGGCGCCCCCTCATAGGCGCGCGGCGCGGGGCGGCCGGCGGCGGCGATCATGCCCTTGGCGCGGGCGATCATCAGGGGCTCGATGTCGCAGATGGCGACAATGTCCACGTCGTCGCGCTTCAGCAGGATGGGCATCAGGCTCTGCGCTCGCAGGCCCGTGCCGATGATCCCGATCTGCAGCCGGTCGGTGCTGTCGCGCGTCCGGGCCAGGGCGGGCGTAGCCAGGCTCGCGGCGGCGGCGGAAGAAGCGGCGATGAAGGCGCGGCGGTCCATGGGCGGGGGCTCCGAATGTTCGGTGGTCCACCCTGGCTTAGGCGATCATGTAGTGCGCGTCATCCCTCGCCCGCGAGGGGCGAGGCCGGCCGATCAGCGCCCGTACCGGGCAATCCCCAGATCCGCCGTCTCGATGTCCGGGGTCTGGCCGCTGACGATGTCGGCGATGACGCGGGCCGAGCCGCAGGCCATGGTCCAGCCCAGCGTCCCGTGGCCGGTGTTCAGGAAGAGGTTGTCGAACTTCGTCCCCCCGATGACCGGGGTGCCGTCCGGCGTCATCGGGCGCAGGCCGGACCAGTAGGTCGCCGCCTTCAGGTCGCCCGCGCCGGGGAAGAGCGAGCCGACCGAATGCTCCAGCGTGTTGCGGCGCTGTGCCGGCAGGACGTTGTTGTAGCCCGAGATCTCGGCCATGCCGCCGACGCGAATGCGGTCGCCCAGACGGGTGATGGCCACCTTGTAGCTCTCGTCCATGATGGTCGAGACGGGGGCGGCGGACTCGTTGATGATCGGGGCGGTAATCGAATAGCCCTTCACCGGATAGACCGGCAGGGTCAGGCCCAGCGGCTTGACCATCTGCGGCGAATGGCTGCCCAGGGCCAGGACATAGGCGTCGGCGGTGATACGGCCCCGGCTGGTCTCGACGCCCGAGATGCGGCCCTTGTCGGTGACCAGAGCCTTGATGGCGGTGTCGTAGAGGAAGGTCACGCCCTGACCGACCGCCACATCGCCCAGCGCATTGGTGAACTTGAAGCAGTCGCCGGTCTCGTCCTTGGGCAGGCGCAGGCCGCCGACGAACAGGTCGCGCGTGGCCTTCAGGCCCGGCTCGGCGGCGATGCAGCCGTCCTGATCCAGCACCTCGAACGGCACCCCGCCCTGACGCAGGACCTCGGTGTCCTTGTAGATGCCGTCCAGCTGCTTTTGCGTGCGGAACAGCTGCAGGGTGCCCTGGGTGCGGTGGTCGTACTGCAGGCCCAGCTCGGCGTTCAGGGCGGTCTGAACCTCCTGGCTGTACTCGGCCAGACGCACCATCCGCGCCTTGTTCAGGGCATAGCGGGCCGAGGTGCAGTTGCGCAGCAGGGCCAGCAGCCAGCGCACGGTCGCCACATTCATGTGGGGCTGCAGGATCAGCGGGGCGTGACGCATGAACAGCCACTTGACCGCCTTGGCCGGGATGCCCGGCGCGGCCCAGGGCGAGGAATAGCCGGGCGACAGTTCGCCGGCGTTGGCGAAGCTGGTCTCCAGCGCCGGGCCGCTCTGGCGGTCGATCACCGTGACCTCATGCCCGGCCTTGGCCAGATAGTGGGCCGTCGTCACCCCGATGACGCCGGCGCCCAGGACTGCGATCTTCATGGTCTTGACCTTACGCGAAGTTCCCCGCGCCAGTTCCCTAGACCAGTTTTTGCGTTTGTCGAGCGCCGCCGGAACGTGTGCGCTGCACCATGTGTGTTTGTTGAAACAGTTCGGCCCGGATCGCGCTGATCCGGGCCGATTATTTGCTCATTTTATGAAGCGCGCCTCCACCGGGGCGTAGCGATCCCAGACCGCCTTGTCCGCCAGCGAGCGCAGCAGCTTCAGGTATTCGGCGTGGGTCCAGGCCAGGGGCGTGGCCGAGTTGGTGCCTTCGCCCATGGCCTCGTTGTGCGCGGTCGGAGCGCCGACCCCGTCCCAGACCTGTTCGGGCAGCAGCAGGCCCGCGTTGGCGAAGCGCTCCATGCCGCGCACATAGGTCTGGCGGATGGCGTTCAGCGCGGCCGCGTCGGCGGTCCCGGCCTGAAGGGCGCGGGCCAGCTCATAGTGGCCGCGCTCGCCGGTGAAGAAGGGCCAGACCCGGCCGCGCTGGCCCGGCGCCATGATCCCGCCGACGCCGTAGCCCTTGCCGTCCGAGACGTCCTCGCCGTAGCCGTCGACGCCGTAGCGACGCCAGCCGGGGGTGGTGTCGTCCGCCGGTCCGAAATCATAGCGGACGCGGTACAGGTCCTCGCGCGCCGTGTCATCGTATTCGCCCAGGGTCGCCACGACATGCGCGTCATCGGCCGCCCGCACGCCATAGCGCACCAGTTCCAGGAAGCCGCCGTCGATCACATGGTCCTCGGGGGGCGCGATCTGGCCGTTGGCCTCGCCGATCGGGGCCTTGTCATTGGGGTTGGTGTTGCGGGTGATGCGGACGTAGTAGCGCCCGTCGCCGAAGTCGCCGCTGGTGGTGAACATGCTGGCCTCGATCTGACCGGCGTAGCGATCGGCGGCGGCCTGATAGCGGGCGGCGCCCGGCGCATCGCCTGCGGCCCGCGCCATCTCGGCGGCCACCGTCAGACCGGCCACGACGGCGGCGGTGCTGGACGGGGAATAACCCTGCTGCTCCTCCCAGCGCTCCTGCTGGGTGAAGGGCGGACGGATCTCGTTCTGGTTCCAGTCGATGTCCACCTTGCCGCCGTCGACCAGGAAGTCGGCCGCGGGCTTCAGCATCCTGGCGTACATGTCGGTCATGTCGGCGTCGGACAGCCAGCCCATGGTCCACAGGCGATGGCCCAGCATGATGGGCATGGCCGTCTGGTCCAGCTGGACCGCCATCCATTCCAGCGTGCCGTCGACATGGGTCTTCTGCAGGAACCAGCCGCCGTCGCCCTTGTTGCCCGGCGTGTCCGACCCGACCTGGACCTGGGGCAGGTAGTGGAAGGCCGCCAGGGGCGTCTCCTTGTCGCCGAGCGCCGCGAAGGCCATGGCCACCTGATAGAAGTCGCGCGGCCAGACCGCCTTGTAGCCGGTCGAGGGCTTCGACGCGTCCACCGTGTCGCCCCAGGGGTTGGACAGGGAGGCGATCAGGGCGCCGGCGTGGGTGTGGTCCTCCTGAACCTTCAGCATCAAGGCCGAGGCATAGGCCAGCTTGCCGCCGTCGGTGGATTGCGCCGCCACGCGCGGCAGCTCACTCAGGGAGGCGACATAGTCCTCCCAGCCCACTCGCTCGCCCTCGCCGTTGAAGCGCTTCAGCACTTCGTCGAGGCCGGTGGCGAAGGCGGCGTCCGCTTGAGCCTCGGCGGCGGCGCGGCTGTCGCCGAAGCCGATGACGAAGTCGCGGCTCAGGCTCTGGCCCTGTTCCAGACGCGGCAGGGCGCCGGTCAGCATGATGTTTCCGCCTGCGTCGCCCGTGGTCGTGAAGGCGGGCAGGGCGCCGGCCTTCAGCCCGGTCAGGCCGTCCGATGCGCCCATGAAGCCGACGCTGGCGGCCTCGAACGGAGCGCTGGGACGTAAGGAAAGATGAACGGCGCCTTCGTGGGCGTAGAGGCCGGTCGAGGCCGCCTCGCCCCGGTCGTCCACGCCGGTATTGGCCATGTGCGGCTCCAGCAGGACATAGGGGGTCACGCTGCCCTTCAGCGCCCGCACGGTGACGCGCAGGATCAGGGCCTGACGGTCGGGGTCGGTGAAGACCTGCTTGTCGATGGCGAAGCGCCCGGCCTTGTCGGTCGTCGTCACGCGATAGGCGGGCGACAGGGGGCGGCCCTGCGCGTCCTTGTGCAGGTAGTCGATGGTGAAGTCGGTGTCCGTTCCCTCGACGGCCAGGCCGCTGTCGGTCATCACGGCCAGGCGCAGCTGCTTGATCTGGGCCTCATGGATCAGGCCGTACATGGTCTCGGTCAGCACCCCGTCGGCGATGGAGAACCAGACCTTGGAGACGGTCCCGGTCGGCCCGCCGTCGCGATAGGCGCCGTCGACATAGGCTTCATAGGCCGTGCCGGCGCCGACCTTGGCGGCATAGGCCCAGGTCGGGGCCTCGCCCGGCGCGCCCGGGGCGACATTGGGCGCGACCTGGGCATGGGCGGCGCCGGTCAGGACGGAGGCGGCGGCGCCGGCCAGGATCAGGCTCTTGAAGATACGCATGGGAAAACCTTTCACTCAGGCAGGCGTCAGCAGGAATTTCAGCGGCACGTCGAGGCGGCCGTTCCACGAGGCCTCATTGTGCTGGGCGCCGGGGAACAACAGGGTCTGGAAGTCGCGCGGGCCGTAGCCGCGCTCGCGGAAGACGGCGTCGATGCGGCTCTGGAAGACGGCGTAGAACTGATCCAGGGTCTCGTCGCCGCGATCGAAATAGAAGCGGTGCGACCCCGGCGCGGGCAGACCGTTCGCCACCACGCGGGTCCAGGCCCCGACCACCTTGTCGCGCCAGACGGCGAGGGCCGCCGGGTCGTCCAGACCATCGATGCGCAGGGGCCAGTGGGTCGACAGACAGGCGGCGGCGCCGAAGACCTCGGGATGCTTCATCACCGCATAGAGGGAGATCAGACCGCCCATGCTGGAGCCGCTGATCAGGGTGTCCGCCGGTCCGGTCAGGGTGCGATAGGTCCGGTCGATGAAGGGCTTCAGCTCCTCGACCATGAAGCGCAGGTAGGCGTCCGACAGCGGCGCGCCGCCATAGATGGCCTGAACATCGTCGCGGACCTCGGCGGGCAGGGCCTGGATCAGGTCGGCGGGGACATATTCACGTAAGCGAAGCGGCGTGTTCCAGATCCCCACCACGATCGGGGCGCGGACCTGGCCCTTGGCGATCAGTCGGCCCAGATGCTCGTCCACGCCCCACTCGCCGAAATTGGCTTTCGAGGCGTCGAACAGGTTCTGGCCGTCGTGCATGTAGAGGACGGGATGGCGGCTCGACCCCGCCTCATAGCCGGGGGGTAGCCAGACGGTGACGTTGCGCGGCTGGACGTGGGCGGAGGCGAAGTCGGGGTGTTCGACCAGTTTGCCATCCACCGGGATGTCCGCCATCGCCTTGCCTGCCAAGGGTAGGGAGGCCAGCAGGCCCAGGGTCATGCGGCGCGAGAGGCTCATGCCTTGTGCTCGCGCACGAACAGGGCCGAGACGGCGGCGACGAAGAAGCTGACGCCGCCGATGATCAGGGCATAGACCGCCTGCCCCGCGAACAGGTGTTTCAGGATCAGGCCCAGAATGGTCGCGGCCAGCAGCTGGGGCACGACGATGAAGATGTTGAAGACGCCCATGTAGACGCCCATCTTCCGCCCCGGCAGGGCGCCCGCCAGAATGGCGTAGGGCATGGACAGGATCGAGGCCCAGGCGAAGCCCACCCCGATCATCGGCAGCCACAACAGGGCCGGATCGCGGATGACGGCCACGCCGATCAGGCCCAGACCGCCGAGCACTAGATTGATGGCGTGGGCGCCGCGACGGCCCGTCCGCCGGGCGACGACCGGGATCAGGAAGGCGGCCAGCGCCGCCACCCCGTTATAGATCCCGAACAGCACCCCCACCCAGTCGGCCCCGGCGTTGTAGGCCGCGCTGGTCGGATCGGAGGAGCCATAGTGGACCGCCGTCACCGTGGCCGTGGTGTAGATCCACATCGAGAACAGGGCGAACCAGCTGAAGAACTGGACCACGGCCAGACCCTTCATGGTGTCGGGCATGGCGAAGACGTCGTCGAGGATCTCGGTCAGGCCGTTGGTCTGCGCCGCCCGGCGGAAGGCGGCGACAGCCAACTGCAGGGCGCCGAAGACGGCCAAAGCCCCGGCCAGGATATAGAGCTCCTTTTCCCATCCCGAGGCGAAGACGACGGCGGCGACCGCCGCGCCCAGGCCCAGGAAGGTCAGGCCGCCGAGGCCATAGAGGCCGGCGCCCCGTTCCGGCGAAGTCGGGGCCGGGTCGTTCTCGGCCACGCCGTCGAAGGCGGCGATCTCGGCGGGGCTGTATTCCTTGGTAGTGAAGACCGTCCAAAGCACCGTGGCCAGCAGGCCCGCCGCCCCGACGTAGAAGGCGATCTTCACCGACAGGGGCACCGCCCCCTCCGCCGCCGTCGAGGCGACGTGGAAGACATTGGACAGCAGCCACGGCAGGACCGAGGCGAAGACCGCACCCGTGCCGATGAAGAAGCTCTGCATGGCATAGCCGGCGGTGCGTTGCTCCTCCGGCAGATTGTCGCCGACGAAGGCGCGGAACGGCTCCATTGTGATGTTGATGGAGGCGTCCATGATCCACAGCATGGCGGCGGCGAACCACAGGGTCGGGCTGTTCGGCATCGCTACAAGGGCCGCCGAGGTCAGCAGGGCGCCGAACAGGAAGTAGGGCCGACGACGGCCCAGCCGCCCCCAGGTCTTGTCGCTGAAGTGGCCGATGATCGGCTGGACCAGCAGGCCCGTCACCGGCGCGGCGATCCATAGGATGGCCAGGCTGTCGATCTCGGCGCCCAGGGTCTGGAAGATGCGGCTGGTGTTGGCGTTCTGCAGACCGAAGCCGATCTGGATGCCGAAGAAGCCGACGCACATGTTCCAGATCGCCCACATCGACAGACGAGGGCGGGGCAGTTTCGGACGCGTGGCGCGCGGCTTTCCGGCCTCAGCGGACAGGACGGGGGCGGCTTCGCTCATCGACGCGACTTCCTTCCCAGCGGCACGAAGCGGATGGCCTGACCGCCGCCGGGGGCCAGGTTCAGCGTCAGGGTATCAGTGGACGTCACCTCGCGCTGCTCGATGACGATGTCCTCGCGCTTGCCGCGATAATCGGCGTCGGGGCCGTCGCGATAAATCTCCGCGCGATAGCGGCGACCGGCGTCGAGGAAGCTCAACGAGGCGCTCAGGCTGCGCGGATGTTCATCCGACACGGCGCCCAGGGCCCAGACGTCGGATTGGCGATCCTTGCGGGCGATCACGACGAAGTCGCCGATCTCGCCGTCCAGAACCTTGGTCTCGGCCCAGTCGACCGGCACGTCCTTGATGAACTGGAAGGGCGCGGGGTTGGCCTCGTAGTGGACCAGCAGGTCGGCCGCCATCTGGATCGGGCTGTAGATGACGACATAGAGGGCCAACTGCTTGGCCCAGGTGGTCTGGATGCCGCCGGGGCTGCGCGTCTCCATGCCGAAGATGCCGGGCGTATAGTCCATCGGCCCGGCCAGAAGGCGGGTGAAGACCAGATTGGCCTCGTGCTCGGGCGGGTTGCCCGGCTGGCCCCATGCGCTGAACTCCATGCCCCGCGCGCCTTCGCGGCTGATCATGTTGGGGTAGGTGCGGCGCAGGCCGGTGTCCTTGAACGGTTCGTGGGCGTTGACCGCGACCTGATGTTTCGCCGCCGTTTCGATGACGCGCATGTGGTGTTGGGCCATGGGTTGGCTCTCGTGCCAGGCCATGACGGCGCGGCCGTCGGGTCCGGCCACACGCGCCCCGCCGGCGTCGGCGACATAGCCGGTCTTCACCGAATGCATGCCCAGCCGTTGATACAGGGCCATGGCCGGTTCGAGCTGCTGCTCATAGTGGAAGGCGTTGCCGCCCGTCTCGTGGTGGCCGATCAGCTGCACGCCTTTGGCCCGGCCGTGCGCCGTCACCCGCTCGATGTCGAAATCGGGATAGGATTCGGTGAAGCTGAAGTCCGAGCCGTTGGCGAACCAGTCGCCGTCCCAGCCCTTGTTCCAGCCCTCGACCAGCACCCCGCCGAAGCCGTGCTCGGCGGCGAAGTCGATATGTTTGATGGCGTTTTCGGTGGTGGCGCCGTGCTTGGGGCCGGACCCCCAGGACTTCAGCTCCAGGTGCATCTCCCACCAGACGCCGAGGTATTTCATCGGCTTGAACCAGCTGACGTCGCCCAGCTTGTTGGGTTCGTTCAGGTTCAGGATCAGGCTGGATTCGACCAGGCCGGCGGCGCTGTCGCTGATCTGCAGCGTGCGCCACGGGGTGTGGAAGGGGGCCTGCCGCACCACGGCGGCGTTGGTCAGGCCGGGGGTCAGCTGGGCGCGGAACTTCAGCCCCTCGGCGCGGCGCAGGTTCATGCCCGCATAGTCGATCAGGGCCGCCTCGTGGATCGAGACGTGCAGGCCCGAGTCCCCGCGCACCGTCATCGGCGTCTGGGCGCTGCCGACCGCGTCGATGCGGGTGCGGTTGTAGAGGTATTCCTCGCGGTTCCATTCCCAGGCTGGAATCCACCAGGCCTCGCCGTCCTCCGACAGGTTGAACTCGGTCAGTTCGGCGCCGATGCGGACGGTCTTCAGCCCGTCCTGTTCGGGGAATTCGTAGCGGAAGCCCAGGCCGTCGTCATAGAGGCGGCAGACCACGTCGAAACGACGGCGCAGACCCGCCTTCTCGGCGAAGGAGACCCGCCATTCGTTGTAGTGGTTGCGCACATAGCGGCGCTCGCCCCAGGGCTGCTCCCAGGTCTCGTCGACCGTGACGGGGGCGCCCGCCGTCAGGGTCATGTTGCGCTCCAGCATGGGTGCATCGGTCAGCAGGAAGCCCAGCCATGAGGTGTCCACGACCTTCCTGCCCAGACGGCTGACCGCATAGGTCGGGCGCCCGTCGTTGTCGGTGGCCATCTCGATCGTCAGCACCCCGCCCGGCGACGAGGCGCGCACGGCGTTCGAGGTCGTCTGCGCCGCCACGGGCGCGCCGAAAGCGAGAGCCGAGACCGTGCCCAGGGCGAGGAAGGAGCGGCGTTTCAACATTTTCAGGATACCCTTTTGGGCCTATCGCCGCGCGCACGGCGCGGGACTGCTTGAGGCCGGTTACGAAGGCTCTTGCCAGACGCCGTTTGACGGGCGCATGAGAGAGCAAGATTTGCAGCAAATTTTGCAGCGACTGATTCCGGAGCCCGCGACCCTTGAGCCGCAAGTCCACGCGACTGGAAGACCTGGCCCAGCTGGCGGGGGTCTCCATCTCCACGGCGTCGCGCGCCCTGAACGACCATCCGGCGGTCAATGACCGGACCAAGCAGCTGATCTGGAAGTTGGCGCGCGAGCACGACTATCCGTTCCGTCGCTACATGCCCGCCGGTCCCATCGGCGCCGAGGCGACCATCGCCCTGGTGGTGCCGCGTCCGCAGGGGCGCGAAGGGCGTCTCAGCGACCCCTTCTTTCTGGAACTGCTGGCTGGGGTGGGCGAGGCGGCGCGCGAGCGCGGCTGCGACCTGATCATGAGCCATCTGGCCCCCGCCACCTATGAAGACGTGGCCGCCGCCATGACCACCAGCCGCGCCGACGGCGTCATCTTCCTGGGCCAAAGCACCCTGCACGCCGCCTTCAACCGCCTGGTCGAGACCGAGGCGCGCTTTGTCGTCTGGGGCGCCGAACTGCCCGATCAGCTCTATTGCTCGATCGGCTCGGACAATATCAATGGCGGGCGTCGGGCGACCCTGCATCTGGCGCGGTTGGGGCGAAAGCGCATCGTCTTCCTCGGCGACCTTGATCCGCCCGAGGCCATGCAGCGCCATCGCGGCTATCTGGACGCCCTCGCCAGCGCGGGTCTGCCGGTCGATCCGGCCCTGATCGTTGACGCCCACTTCGAGGTCGAGTCCGCCGAGGCCTCGGTCGAGTCCCTGATCCGGCGCGGCGTCGTCTTTGACGGCGTGGTCTGCGCCAGCGACCAGATCGCCCTGGGCGCCGTGCGCGCCCTTATCCATGCGGGCCGCAGCGTGCCGGGCGACGTTTCGGTCATCGGCTTCGACAACGTGCCCTTCAGCCGCTACTCCAGCCCGGCGCTCAGCACCATCGCCCAGGACACGATGAAGGCGGGTCGCCTGATGGTGTCCAAACTGCTGGACCACGGCGGCGACGCCGCCGGCCGCTCGGAGCGCGTGCCCACCGACCTCATCGTGCGCGAGAGCTGCGGCGGCTGATCCCACCTCAGCCCGCCTCTTTGCGCAGCAGGACGCCGCCCAGCGGCGGCAGGACGCCAGCCTCGGTCAGGTTGACGCTGTCGATGACCGCGTAACCCGCAGGCGCGGTCCATTCCTGCGCCTCATGCCCCAGGTTGAAGACCGCCAGCAGGGCCTCGCCGCCGCCTTCACGCGTGAAGGTCAGCGCAGGCTCGGTGGTCAGCACCGTCATCTCGCCGACGCGCAGGGCCGCATGGGCGCGGCGCAGGGCCAGGATGCGACGCGTGGCGTGCAGCATCGACTTCGGGTCGGCGTTCTGCACATCGACCGCCATCGCCGGGTGACGCGCGTCCACCGGCAGCCAGGGCTCGACGCTCGAGAAGCCGGCGAAGGGGGCGTCGGCCGTCCACGGCATCGGCGTGCGGGCGCCGTCGCGGCCCAGGGTCTGCGGCCAGTTGGCGATAGCCTCGGGATCGACCAGGCGCTCGAACGGCACCTCGCCCTGGGGCAGGCCCAGTTCCTCGCCGTAGTAGACGAAGACATTGCCGCGCAGGCAGACCAGCAGCAGCATCAGCATCTCGGCCAGCTGGCGCTCGTTGCGGCCCTCGGCCCAGCGCGAGATGGCGCGGGGCGCGTCGTGGTTGGAGAAGGTCCAGGACGGCCAGCCCTCGCCCTGAGCGCCGGGCCACATGGCCGCGCCCGTCTTCACCAGGTCGGCGAACACCCGCTCGGCGTAGAGGTAGAGGAAGCCGTAGGCGCTGTGCAGGTGACGGTCGTCGGCCGTGTATTCCTTCATCTCGCGGTCGGCGTGGTCGCCGCCGACCTCGGCCACGGTGAAGCGACCGTCGCCATAGCTGTCGGTCAGCGCCCGCACTCGCTCCAGGAAGGGGGCGATGTCGGCGTGGGACTGGTTGTAGATCTTGTCCTGGAAGTCGAAGGGCCGGGTCCGCTTGCCCCCCGCCGGGAAGGCCGGATTGTCCTTCAGCGACGGGTCGTTGATCATGAAGTTGATGGCGTCCAGGCGGAAGCCGTCGACCCCCCGGTCCAGCCAGAACTTGCCGGCGGCCAGCAGCGCGTCCTGCACCGCCGGATGGCGGCCGTTCAGCTGCGGCTGCTCGGGCAGGAAGTTGTGCTGATAATACTGGCCGCGCCGCGCGTCCCAGGTCCAGCCCGGCCCGCCGAAGACGGACTGCCAGTTGTTGGGCGGCGAGCCGTCGGCCTTGGCGTCGGCCCAGACGTACCAGTCGGCGAAAGCGTTGGTGCGGTCCTGACGGCTGGCCTTGAACCAGTCATGCTGGTCTGAGGTGTGCGACCAGACCTGATCGACGATGATCTTCAGTCCCAGGCCATGGGCCTTCTCCACCAGCCGATCGAAGTCGGCCAGGGTCCCGAACACCGGATCAACGTCGCAATAGTCGGCGACGTCATAGCCGAAGTCCTTCATCGGCGAGGTGTAGAAGGGCGAGATCCACACCGCGTCCACGCCCAGCGACGCGATATGATCCAGATGGGCCGTTATGCCGTTCAGATCGCCAACGCCGTCGCCGTTGCTGTCGGCGAAGCTGCGCGGATAGACCTGATAGACGACGGCGCCGCGCCACCATTCCTGATGGGCCTGCTCCGGAGAGGGGACGACGGGGAGGGTCGCTTGGGTCACTGGGCGGGGCCTTCGGATACGCAGATCATGTAGTCGAGCGGCGGCACGGTCACGCGGACCACGCCCGGCGCGGCGGAAACGGCGGGGCAGGACCCGCGCGATGCGGTCCAGCGGGTCGAGGACGGGTCGACCACGACATTGGCGCTCAGCGGCTCGGTTCCCGTGTTGAACACCACCAGGGTCTCGCCCGCCTGGCCGGGCAGGGCGCGGCTGATGGCGAACAGGCCGGGCGCCTCGGCGGCGGCGCGCACCGTCTGTGCGCCGCGACGCAGGGCCGGATCGGCGGCGCGCAGCCGGGCCATTTCGCTGATGGCGCGATAGAGGAGGGCTTCGCGGTCGTAAGGGTCGCGCAGGCCGCCGATGCGCTGTTCGGTGCGATAGGTCTCGACCTGGCCGTCCCACATGTCCTGACGCCCGCCGCCGTAGCCGCCGCCGCCGGCGAAACCCTGTTCGTCGCCGTAGTAGAGGGTGGGCACGCCCCGGCTGAACATCATCAGGGCGTGGGCCAGGGTGGTGCGGGCCAGAAGTTCGGCGTCCGGCGCCTGGGGGTGGGCCTTCAGCACGAAGCCGCCGATGCGGCCCATGTCGTGATTGCCCAGGAAGGTCGGCAGTTGCAGCGCGGCCTCGGCTCCGCCTTCATAGAGGACGTCGGCGGCGAACATCTTGGCCAGGGCGTCCGGCGCCTTGGCGCCATTGGCCACGTCGGTGGCGACCGACTGGAAGGCGAAGTCGAGCACGGCGGGCAGCCTGTCGACCCGCGTGTGCCGGGCCAGGGCCGCCGGGTCGTGATCATAGACCTCGCCGAAGATATGGAAGTTGGGAATGCCGCGCGCCCTGGCCCGCTCCATCATGGCGGGGACGAAGGCCTGCCAGAACTCGGGGTTCACATGCTTGGCGGTGTCGATGCGGAAGCCGTCGATGCCGTAGTCGTCGATCCAGTCGCCGAAGATCTCGATCATGCCCTGAACCACGCGCGGGTTCTCGGTGAACAGGTCGTCCAGCCCGGCGAAGTCGCCGTGGGTCGAGCTTTCACCTCGGAAGGTCGAGTCGCCCCGGTTGTGATAGAGCAGGGGATCGTTCAGCCAGGCCGGGACCTTCACCGTCTCTTCGCCCGCCGGGACATAGGGCGTATAGGCCCAGGTCGGATCGGTCAGTTTGGCGAAGTCCGACGCATCCCCGTCGCCGCGGAAGCCGTCGTTGACCGCCGCCCCGCCCACCCCGCCGCGACGGGTCCAGGGATAGTCCGCGACCGAGCGATAGCCGCAGTCGTTGGCCGGGCATTCGCGATACTGGATCACGTCGGCCGTGTGGTTGGTGACGATGTCCAGATAGACCTTCATGCCGCGCGCATGGGCCGCCTCGACCAGGGCCTTCATCGTCTCCGGCTCGCCGAAGTGGGGATCGGGGCGGGTGAAGTCGGTGATCCAGTAGCCGTGGAAGCCCGCCATCGGTCGGCCGACGGTCGGCTGCACCGGCTTGTTCTTGAAGACCGGGGCCAGCCAGATGGCGGTGGCGCCCAGGCCCTGCAGGTAGTCCAGCTTCTGGATCACCCCGGCCAGATCGCCGCCGTGATAGAATTCCGGGCTGGACGGATCGAAGCCGCTGACCAGCCGGTCGGGCGCATAACCGCCGTGGTCGTTGCCGGTGTCCCCATTGGCGAAGCGGTCGGGCAGCAGGAAGTAGATGATCTCGTCCTGGGGCGGGCGCTGGCGCATGGCCTCGACGGTCGAGGCGGCGGGCGTCTGGGCCGCTGTTTGGGCCGCGGCGGCTCCGGCGGCCAGCAGGCTCAGTCCGGACACGGCTCCGAGCAGAGCGTTCCAGCGGCGTGGCGTCCTGGGCATTGGCGGCCCTCCCTGTCCTGTCCCTCCGATACGATGCCGGAAAGATCGATTTGCAAGTTTTTGCAGCGACGGGCGGGCCTGTCAACTGCGCCGTTTTCGCCTTGTTTTCCAAGGCTCCTTCTATGGTGCGCCGCAATAATGGGCCAATTCGCGGGTTCTTTGAGCGAACATCGTCCGGCCTCAAATATTACCGGCTTGCAAGGTTGTCATAGATTTGCATAAGTTTGCGTCAGATCGCTTCATCAGAGAGCGACACCCATGGGAGGATGACGATGGCTTCTGGTTTCACCCGGCGTGCGCGCCTCATGACCGGCGGCGCCTTGGGCGTCGTCATGACCCTGGCTCTCGCGGGCGGCGCCCAGGCGCAGACGGCCTCGCAGGACGAGCAGGCGACCCAGGTCGACGAGATCGTCGTCACCGGCATCCGCCGCTCAATCGAGGCCTCGATCTCGGCCAAGGCCCGCAACACCTCGATCGTCGAAGTCATCTCGGCCGAAGACATCGGCAAGCTGCCCGACGTGTCCATCGCTGAGTCCCTGGCGCGCCTGCCGGGCGTGACGATGCAGCGCCTCGATGGCCGCAGCCAGCAGATCTCCATTCGCGGCCTCGGCCCGGACTTCACCACCGCCCTGCTGAACGGGCGCGAGATGGTGACGACCGGCGACAACCGCGGCGTCGAATTCGACCAGTTCCCCTCGGAGCTGATGTCCAGCGTCATCGTCTACAAGACGCCCGACGCCGCCCTGACCGGTCAGGGGCTGGCCGGCACGGTGGACATGAAGACCGTGCGTCCGCTGGACTACGGCCGTCGCGCCATCGTGGCCAACGCCCGCTATGAGTGGAACGACATCGGCGCCCTGAACTCGGGCACCACCGACAACGGCAGCCGCTACACCTTCAGCTACATCGACCAGTTCGCGGACGACACCATCGGCATCGCCCTGGGCTACGCCCACATGACGTCGCCCTATCAGTCGGAGCGTTTCAACGCCTGGGGTTATCCGACCTACAGCGACGGCAACCTGCTGACCGGCGGCGTCAAGCCCTACGTCATGTCCTCGGAACTGGAGCGCGACGGCTATATGGGCGTGCTGGAATGGCGCCCGAACGATCGCTTCCACTCGACGATCGACGCCTTCTACTCCGAGTTCAAGAACACCCAGGTCCTGCGCGGCATCGAGTTCCCGCTGGCCTGGGGCGGATCGTCGGGCGCCTGCCCCGGTTCGCTCGCCGACTGCCGTCCCGGCCCGTCGCTGCGCCCCGGCTACACCGTCGAGGACGGCATGATCGTCGCCGGCACCTGGGACAACATCAAGGGCGTGGTCCGCAACGACCTGAACAAGCGCGACAGCAACATCACGGCCATCGGCTGGAACACCGAGTTCGTCGCCAATGACGACTGGTCGTTCAATCTGGACCTCAACTACTCCAAGGTCGAACGCAACGACATCATCCTGGAGACCAACGCCGGCACCGGTCGCAACATCAATGGCGCCCTGGACACCCTGGGCTTCGAGCTGACCGACGACGGCGTGACCCGCTTCACCAGCCAGCTGGACTATTCCGATCCGAACCTGATCAAGATCACCAGCCCGCAGGGCTGGGGCGGTGACGTCATTCCGGGCGGTCAGGCCGGCTACATGAACACCCCGTCCATCGAGGACGAGATCAAGGCGGTCCGCTTCGTCACCACCCGCCAGCTGCATCAGAGCCCGTTCAGCTCGATCGACTTCGGCGTCAACTATTCGGAACGCGAGAAGACCTTCGTCAACGACCAGTATTACCTGGCCGTGCCCGGCGGCGGCGACCTGGCCATCCCGACCCAGTTCCTGATGGACCCCACCGATCTGGGCTACCTCGGCATCTCCAAGGTCATCAGCTATGACGCGCTCGGCGTGATCAACAGCGGTGCCCTGGCCAAGGTGCGCAACCCCAACGCCGACGTCGCCGCCGGCAACTGGGAAGTGTCGGAAAAGGTCACCACCACCTTCATCCGCGCCAATATCGACCACAACCTGTTCGGCAAGCCGCTGACCGGCAACGTCGGCGTTCAGGCCGTCTATACCGACCAGTCGTCGAGCGGCTTCTCGGCCAGCCAGCTGGCGCCGGGCGTGTCCCAGACCCTGGCGGTCTCGGGCGGCGTCGACTACCTCGAGATCCTGCCCAGCGCCAACTTCATCGTCGAGGCCGGCGACGACTTCTTCGTTCGCTTCGCGGCGGCCCGCACCCTGGCCCGCCCGCGCATGGACGACATGCGCGCCTCGCGGAACTACAGCTACAACCCGGCCCTGGCCCAGTCCGGCGACATCAACCGGTCGCCCTGGTCGGGCGGCGGCGGCAACCCGGAACTGCGTCCCTTCATCGCTGACGTGGCCGACATTTCGATCGAGAAGTATTTCGCCAACCGTCGGGGCTATGTCTCGCTGGCGGCCTACTACAAGAACCTCGAGAGCTATGTTTACAACCACAACCAGGTCTTCGACTTCACCGGTTACCCGATCGGCGTCGGCAACCCCGAGCCGGTCCTGCGTGAAGGCCTGATCGGCGCGCCGGACAATGGCGACGGCGGCTGGATCAAGGGGGCGGAATTCGCCGTTTCGGCGCCGTTCGACGTCTTCCATCCGATGCTGGATGGCTTCGGCGGCCAGTTCAGCGCCTCCTGGACCGACAGCGAGATCCAGCCTGATCCGACCCAGGCGCCGACCACCCTGCCGGGTCTGTCGGAAACGGTGATCAACACCACGGTCTATTACGAGAAGTCCGGCTTCCAGGCCCGCGTCTCGCACCGCTACCGTTCGGATTTCCTGGGCGAGGTCGCCGGCTTCGGCAACGGCCGCACCCTGCGTTCGGTCGCGGCGGAGAGCATCATCGACGCCCAGATCGGCTATGAGTTCCAGTCGGGTCCGGCCGAGGGTCTGTCGATCCTGGCCCAGGTCAACAACCTGACCGACGAGCCGTTCAAGACCTTCGAGAACGGCGACGAGCGCCGCACCATCGACTTCCAGAAGTACGGCCGCACCTTCCTGGTCGGCGCCAACTACCGCTTCTGATCCCTTCTCTTCTGAGCCGACTGGGGGCCGTGTCTTTCGAGGCCGGCCCCCTCTTTTTTGCCTGATCGAGATTGCAGGCCAGACTATCCATCGCGGCGTCGTCGTCGCGGTCCTTCGGGGAGCCATCATGAGCCAGCCTCAGACCGGGACGGGGGCCGCCACGCGCGGCACGGGCCTCGCCTTCGCCTATGTCACCAGCCTCTTCTTCGCCTGGGGCTTCGCCACCTCGCTGATCGATCCGCTGATCGCGGCGGTGCGACGGGTGTTCGACCTCAGCTATACTGAATCCTTCCTGACCACCTTCGCTTGGTTCATCGCCTATGGCGTGGCCTCCCTGCCGGCGGCGGCGGTGCTGTCGCGCCTGGGCTACAGCCGATCCATCATCGCCGCCCTGCTGACCATGGTCCTGGGCTGCCTGATCGTGCCGGTCGCCACCATCATCGACTTCTATCCCGGCATCCTGCTGGCGCTGTTCGTCATAGCCTCGGGCGTGACCCTGCTGCAGGTGGCCGCCAATCCTCTGGTGGCCGAGCTGGGCACCAAGAAGAGCTCGCACTTCCGCCTGGTCTTCTCCCAGGCCTTCAACTCCCTGGGGGCCACGGTCGGGCCGTGGCTGGGGGCGCACGTCCTGCTGACCGGCGGGGTGTTCGCCGCCGGGGCGGTCGTCACCGTGGCCACGCGCGGCGAGTCCCTGCGCAGCATCGACATCGCCTTCCTGGGCATGGGCGCCTTCTTCGCCCTGATCGCCGCCTTCATCTTCTCGGCGAGGAAACAGATCAACGCCGCCGCCCCGGTTCATGACGCCGCTGAGCCGGTCGGCGCCGCCGCCATCTTCTCGGCGCTGAAGTCGCGCTGGGCCCTGTTCGGCGCCCTGGCCATCTTCATCTATGTCGGTTCCGAAGTGGCCATCGGCAACATGCTGACCAACTTCCTGTCCGGTCCCGACGTGCTGAACATCCCTGTCGAGGCGGCGGGCAAGATGGTCGCCCTCTACTGGGGCGGAGCCATGGTCGGCCGCTTCATCGGCTCCTGGCTGCTGACGCGCATCCACGCCGGCGTCCTGCTGAGCCTCTGCACCGTGGTCGCGGCCTCGCTGTGCCTGCTGGTGACCCAGACGGGCGGCGTGACGGCGGCCTATGCCGCCCTGGCCGTCGGCTTCTTCAACTCCATCATGTTCCCCAGCATCTTCACCCTGACGCTGGAGCGCTCCTCGGCGCCGGCCGCCGCGACCTCGGGCCTGCTGGTCTTCGGCATCATCGGCGGCGCCTTGCTGCCCCTGCTGGCGGCCCAGGTGGCCGACCGCTCGGGCGACATCCATCTGGGCTTCTTCGTGCCGGTGGCGGGCTATCTGCTGCTGACCGTCTTCGCCGTCGCCTGCGCCCGCACCAAGGGTCGTGACAGCGAAGGACCGGTGGCCTCGCCGCACTAGGCCCGCGACATCGACGGGAAGGGGCCGCGTCCGATCGCTCGGGCGCGGCCTTTTCTATTGAGCCGTCAGGATGACCGCGTCGCGTCCGTCAGCGGCTCGCCATAGTGGCGGTCGCCGTGCAGGTTGGCGGCCAGGGGCGCGGTCGTCCGCTCGATCAGGCGATGCACCACCGGCTTGTCCGGTCCCTGATGCAGGGCGTAGATGCGTTGCGAGATGTCGGCGTCGGCCTGGGTTATGCGCTGGTTGTGGCGGACGTAGTCCAGCCAGGTCGCGGTCTGGTATTTCTCGACCCAGATGTCGGGCTCGGCCAGGTCGCGCATCAGATGCCATTGGCGCGCCCCGTCGCGGCGGCGCACGCGACGGCGCTCGTCCATCACGGCCAGGAAGGCGTCGATGTCCTCCTCGCGGATGCGATAGGCGATGGTGACGACCACCGGCCCGCTGCGCGGCTCGATGGCGAGCTGGGTCTGCGGCTCGGTCCAGCGCCGCAGCAGATCCATGTTCAGGTTGGCGGTCGAGGGCAGGGGGACCCTCAGCCCGATCAGGACGCACAGGACCAGCACGCCGGCCGACAGGCCCAGCGCCATGTCCAGCCCCTGCGCCTGGGCCAGCGAGCCCCACAGCCAGCTGCCGCCCGCCATGCCGCCGAAGGCCGCCATCTGATAAAGCGCCAGGGCCCGCGCCACGACCCAGCGCGGCACCGACATCTGCACCGTGACGTTGAAACTGGACAGGGTCAGCACCCAACCCGCGCCCGCGATCATCAGGGCCGGCAGGGTCAGGGCCAGCCAGGGGCTGAAGCCGACCACGGCGGCGGCGACGGCGAAGGCCAGGGTTGAGACGCGCACCACGGTCTCAGTCTCATACTTGGCCCGCAGCCGACCGACGAACAGGGCACCGCCGACAGCGCCGATGCCGAAGGCGCCGAGCAACAGACCGAAAGCCAGAGGCCCGCCGCCGCCCTCGCGCGCCACCAGGGGCATCAGGGCCTGAACCGCGCTGGCCCCGACGCCGAACACGACGGCGCGCAGCAGCACGGCCGTCACGCGCGGCGACAGGAAGGCGTAGCGCAGACCCCCTGCCATGGCCGTCAGCAGTCCCTCGCGCGGCAGGGTCTGTTTCGGCCGCTCGGGCTTCCAGCGGAACAGGACGACCAGCAGGCCCAGATAGCTGACGGCGTTGACCGCAAAGGCCGCCGCCGCCCCCGCCGCCGCCACGATCATGCCGCCGATGGCCGGGCCGACGCTGCGGGCCAGATTGAAGCCCATGGAGTTCAGCGTCACGGCCCCGGCCAGATCCTCGCGCGGGACCATGTCGCCGACCGAGGCCTGCCAGGCCGGGCCGTTGAAGGCGGTGCCGCAGCCGATCAGGAAGGTGAAGCAAAGCAGGACCCAGGGCGTGATCAGCCCCAGATAGGTCATGACCGCCAGCCCGGCCGAGACCAGCAGCATGAAGCTCTGGGCCGCCAGCATGATCTTGCGCCGGTCCACCGTGTCGGCCAGGGCGCCCGCCGCCAGCGACAGCAGCATGATGGGCAGGGTGACCGAGGCCTGGACCAGGGCCACCATCTGGGCCGAGGCGATGGAGGACATCATCCAGGCGGCGCCGACCGACTGGATCAGCCCCCCGAAATTGGTCACCAGACTGGTGATCCAGACGGCGCGGAAGACCGGATGGTTCAGCGGCGCCAGCGCCCCGGTGCGCACGGGCGGCGCGGTCTCGGGAACGGTCATGAGGCGGACCGGCTGTGGCGGAAGATCAGGATGGCGACGCCTGAACAGTGACTGCGGAACGAGCCCCCAATGCACCCCTTTGGCGACGGCTTTGCAAGCCGTGAAGCGGCCTTATCTCGCCAACAGGGCGTCCGCCGCCGACTGGTTCAATCCCGTCTCGCCCGCCAGCGCCGGGCCGTTCAGCAGGGCGGCGTCGGGGCGGGGCGGGTCCTTGCGTCCGGTCAGGGCGGTCAGCAACCGGGCGATCCTCTGGTCGGCCAGGTCCTGAAAGCTGCAGGCAGCAAGGATGCGGTGAAAGGCGGCAGTCACGGCCTCGGCGTCCAGAGGCTCGGCCTGCGTCAAGGCCAGGCCCTGTTCGGCGGCGGACAGAAGGTCATCGGCGGCGATCGCCAGTTCGCGCCTCAAGTGGTCGATCTCGGCCAGGATCTGTTGCGGGGTCATGATCAGATCTCGCCCACGACCGAGGTCAGCTTCTGTTTCAGCACCGCCAAGGTGAAGGGCTTGATGACATAGTTGTTCACCCCCGCCTGTCGTGCGGCGATGACGTTCTCGACCTTGGCTTCGGCGGTGACCATGACGAAGGGTGTGGTCCTGGTCTTCTCCTCGGCGCGAACCTGTTTGAGCAGCTCCAGTCCCGTGACCGGCTGCATGTTCCAGTCCGACAGCACCAGGCCGTAGGTCTTCTCTTTCAGCAGGGCCATGGCCGCCGCGCCGTCGGGCGCGTCGTCGACGTTGACGAAGCCCAGCTGGTTCAGCATCCCCCGCACGATCCGCACCATCGACTTGTAGTCGTCCACCACCAGGACGTTCATGCTCTTGTCTGCGGCCATTCCATTCCTCGTTGCACAGGCGCGGCCGTACGGGCCGCTGTGATTGAAGGACGCGCCGACCCTGTTGGGCGACGATACAGCTTTAAGGTGTATTTTCTTAAGCTTGGATTAACTGTTTTCCCTTGAAAGTTGTGTTCGGCAGGGGCGGTTTCGCCGCTCTCGGGGGGTGATCGATCGTGGACGACGTCATCATCGAATTCGTGTCCGAAGCTCGCGAGGGCATCGAGGCCGTGGACGCCAAGCTGGTCCGTTTCGAGCAGACGCCGGATGACCCGGACCTGCTGGGCGACATCTTCCGTCTGATCCACAGCCTCAAGGGCGGCTCGGGCTTTCTCGGCCTGATGCGGCTGCAGAACGTGACCCATGCCGCCGAGAACGTGCTGGGCCTCTATCGCGACGGGACCCTGGCGGTGGACGGGCCTTCCGTCACCGTCATCCTCGACGCGGTCGATGTGGTCCGCAACATCATCGAGGGTCTGGCCGAAACCGGCGTGGAGCCCGAGGGCGACGACCGCGCCCTGATCGCCCGGCTGGACCGCATTCACGCGGGCGAAGGCGCATCGGCGACGGTCGCGCCCGCCGCGTCGCGCTCCCTGCTGGAACGGGTCGGCGGCGAGGCCACGCTGGACGCCGCCTGCGAAGGCGCGCTGGCCGTGCTGGTCGCATCGCCTGAAACCGGCCCCCTGTTCGCGGGCGTCGATCTGGACCGGGTGCAGGCCGAGTGGCGCGAGGCCCTGTGCGGCGTCGCTCGCGCCACGGCGGCGCCCGGCGCTTTTCAAGCTGCCCTGAGCGCGACCTTCGGCGCGGCGCTGGAAGGGCATGAGGCGGCCTTCGTCCAGGCTGTTCGCCAGTGCATGCTGGATCTCGAGGCCGAGCCGGAAGCGGTCGAGCTGCTGCTGACGGTCCCGCCATCGGAAGTCTCTGACGCGGCCGAGCCGCCGCGCCCCGACCGCGCCGTCGCTGAACCGGCCAAGGGCCCCCAGACCATCCGCGTCGGCGTCGAGACGCTGGAAGGCCTGATGACCATGGTCAGCGAACTGGTGCTGATCCGCAACCAGCTGATCCAGACCCTGCGCGACCAGCCCGAGACCCCTTTCGCCGGGCCGCTGCACCGCCTGAATCAAGTGACCAGCGAACTGCAGGAAGGGGTGATGACCACCCGTATGCAGCCGATCGGCGGCGCCTGGGCCAAGCTGCCGCGACTGGTGCGCGACCTGGCCTCGGACCTGGGCAAGCGCATCGACCTGGTCATGACCGGCGAGGAGACCGAGCTGGATCGTCAGGTCATGGAACTGATCCGCGATCCCCTGACCCACATGATCCGCAACGCCGCCGATCACGGGCTGGAAACGCCGGATCAACGTCGCGCGGCGGGCAAGCCCGAGATGGGCCGCATCACCCTGTCGGCCCGGCATGACGGCGGGGCCATCCTAATCGAGATGGCCGATGACGGGCGCGGCCTGCCCGCCGCCCGTATCCGCGACAAGGCGGTCGAGGCCGGTCTGATCTCCGCCGCCCAGGCGACAGCCATGAGCGACGCCGAAGCCCGCCAGCTGATCTTCCTGCCCGGCTTCTCGACCGCCGCTTCGGTGACGGCGGTGTCGGGACGCGGCGTCGGCATGGACGTGGTGCGCACCAATATCGAGGCCATTGGCGGGGCCATCGAACTGGCCTCCGTCGAGGGGCAGGGGACGCGTTTCACCATCCGCATCCCCCTGACGCTCAGCATCATCGCAGGGCTGGTGGTGGAATGCTGCGGCGAGCGCTTCGCTATGCCCCAGGCCAGCATCATCGAACTGGTCAGCGCCAACGGCACGGCCGGTCGCCGCATCGAACAGATCAACGGCGCCGAGGTGCTGCGCCTGCGCGACCGGTTGCTGCCGCTGGTGTCCCTGCAGGCCCTGCTGGGGCTGGAGGCGCCCGAGGGACCGCGCGGCGAGGCCTGCATCGTCGTGGCCCGGGTCGGG
This sequence comes from Brevundimonas sp., assembly GCF_032055285.1. GTDB lineage: Bacteria > Pseudomonadota > Alphaproteobacteria > Caulobacterales > Caulobacteraceae > Brevundimonas. The sequence continues at coordinate 70,562 of NZ_DAMBRE010000003.1, read as the reverse complement.
GCCTTCGACTTCGGCGTCATCGTCGACCGGGTGTTCGACACCGAGGAGATCGTGGTCAAGCCGACAGCCTCGATCCTGCGTCACCTGAAGCTCTATTCCGGCGCGACCATCCTCGGGGACGGGGCGGTCATCATGATCCTGGACTTCAAGGGCATGGCGGTCGAAGCGGGCGCCGGCGCCCTGCTGAACGGCGGCGACGAGGTCCTGATCGAGGCCGCGACCGGCGAGGCCGACGCCGAGGCCTTGCTGGTCTTCCGCGCCGCCGACGACGGGCTGAAGGCCGCACCGCTGGCGGGCGTGGCGCGCATCGAGGAGCTGGAGCCCTCGATGCTGGAATGGGCCGACGGGCGCTCGCTGGTCCAGTATCGCGGCCAACTGATGCCGGTGCTGGGCGCCGACGGGGCGGCCCTGTCGCGCGCGCCTGAGGCCAAGCGGCCCCTGCTGGTCTTCTCGCGCGGCGCGCGCAGTCTGGGCCTGATGGCCGAGGAGATCGTCGACATCATCGAGGCGACGGCGAGCGCCGAACTGACGGGAGCCTCTACCGGCGTCAGCGGCAGTCTGGTGGTGGCGGGCCGGGCCACCGAGCTGATCGACGTGGACTTCTACTGGCGGCGTTGTGATAGCGAGGCCGGGCGGGAGGGCGAGGCGACCGTTCCGCTCGCGCCCGCGCCCGCCCGCGTCCCCAAGCGTCTGCTGGTCGTGGACGACAGCCCCTTCGTGCGGATGCTGCTGGGGCCGTTGCTGGGCCAGGCGGGCTATGATGTCGAGGTGGCCTCCGACCCTGAGGCGGCCTTGGCCCTGCATGACGCGGGCGCAGCCTTCGACCTGATCCTGGCCGACACCAGCCCTGCCGGATCGACGGCGCGGCGGATGGCGACCGCCTTTGGCCGCGCCTCGGCCTGGCACGCCACGCCCCTGCTGGGCCTGGGCGCCGCCTTCCTCAGCGGGCCGCCGCAGGAGGCCCTGCTCAGCGAGGTGGCCGAAGTCCTTTCCAACGATCAGGAGGCCGCATGAACCCTGCTTCGACAGACCCTTCGCTCGAAGGCTTCGTGTCTGTTCGCGTCGGCGAACAGATGATCGGGGTGCCGCTGCTGCGGGTTCAGGACGTGATCGCTCCGGTGCGTATCGATCGCGTGCCTCTGGCCCCGTTCGAGGTGGCCGGGTCGCTGAACCTGCGCGGCCGCATCATCACCGCGGTCGACATGCGCCGCCGTCTGGGCCTGCCGCCGCGCGAGATCGGCCAGCCGCACATGAGCGTCATCGTCGAGCGCGGGGGCGAGCTCTACGCCCTGCAGGTCGAGGACGTCGGCGACGTCCTGTGGCTGGACCGCGCGGCCAGGGAGCCTCTGCCCGTCACCCTGGCCCCCGAATGGCGGGCTCTGTGCGACGGCCTGTACCGCCACGACGACGCCTCCCTGCTGATCCTCAACATCGAACAGACCTTCACCCTGTCCGTTCCGGCCGTCGCGGCCTGAGCGGAGCACCAAGGAGCCTGCCATGTCGCGCACCGCCAACGCCGCCGAACGCCTGGATGACCTGATCGTGGCAGGGCTCGAGGACGATCCCGACGCCTTCGCCCGCGCGGTGGTGCGGTCCACCTCCGCCGCCCTGATGATGGTCGACCGCGACCTGACCATCATCGACCTGAACGATGCGACGCGCGCCTTGCTCAAGGCCAATGAGGCCGCCTTCGCCCGCGCCTTCCCCGGCGTGGATCTGGAGCGGATGGTCGGGACCTCCATCGACGTCTTCCACAAGGACCCGTCGCACCAGCGCGCCATGCTGGCCCAACCCCTGGCCCGCCCGCACCTCGCTGAGATCAGCGTCGGCGACCTGCGCTTCGCCCTCAGGGTCATGTCGGTTCTGGATGCGACGGGCGACTACGTCGGTAACGTGCTGGAGTGGAACGACGTCACCGAGCTGCGCAAGCATGCCGGGATGCTGGAGGCGCTCAGCAAGGCCCAGGCGGTGATCGAGTTCAGCCTGGACGGAACGATCCAGAGCGCCAACGGCAACTTCCTGAACACGGTCGGCTATCGGCTGGACGAGATCGTCGGCCGCCATCACTCCATGTTCGTCGATCCGGCCGAGGTGCAGTCCGGCGCCTATCGCGCCTTCTGGGAGAAGCTGGGGCGGGGCGAATATGACGCCGGCCAGTACCGCCGGGTCGGCAAGGACGGACGCGAGGTCTGGATTCAGGCCAGCTACAACCCGATCCTTGATGCGCGCGGAGCCCCCTTCAAGGTGGTGAAGTACGCCGTCGACATCACGGACCAGAAGCAGGCCACCGCCAACTTCGAAGGCCAGATCGCCGCCATCAACAAGGCCCAGGCGGTGATCGAATTCGACATGGACGGCACCATCCGCGACGCCAACGACAACTTCCTGAACACCGTCGGCTATCGTCGCGACGAGGTGGTGGGGCGTCACCACAGCCTGTTCGTCGAGTCCGGCCACGACCGCTCGCCCGACTACGCCGCCTTCTGGGACAAGCTGCGGCGCGGCGACTATGACGCGGGCCAGTATCGCCGCATCGGCAAGGGCGGGCGCGAGATCTGGATTCAGGCCAGCTACAACCCGATCCTCGATCTGAACGGCCGACCCTACAAGGTGGTCAAGTACGCCACCGACATCACCGCCCAGAAGCAGGTGGCGGCGCGGGTCACGGAAATCTCGGGCATCGTCGCCTCGGCGGCGTCGCAGATGCGGGCCACGGCCGAGGGCATGGCGGGCACGGCCGAGGAAACCACGCGTCAGGCCGGGTCGGTGACGGCGGCGGCCGAGGTCACCTCGGTCAACGTCCAGACCGTGTCGTCGGCGGGCGAGGAACTGACCGCCTCCATCGCCGAGATCGCGCGTCAGGTGGCCGAGTCCAGCAGCATCTCCCAGCACGCCGTGACCGAGGCTGACCGCACCAGCGAGGCCATCCGCACCCTGGCCGACGCCGCGCAGAAGATCGGCAATGTCGTCACCCTGATCAACGACATCGCCGGCCAGACCAAGCTGCTGGCCCTGAACGCCACCATCGAGGCCGCGCGGGCGGGCGAGGCGGGCAAGGGCTTCGCCGTCGTGGCCTCGGAGGTGAAGAGCCTGTCGGACCAGACGGCGCGGGCGACGCACGAAATCTCGTCCCAGGTCTCGGCCATGCAGGCGGCGACCCAGACCTCGGTCGGGGCCATCGGCAGCATCACCGACACCATCCGCAAGGTGGCCGACATCGCCTCGGCCATCGCCGGGGCGGTCGAGGAGCAATCGGCCGCCACCCGCGAAATCGCCGCCAACGTCGCCCAGGTGGCCGAGGGCACGCGCCAGGTCTCGACTAGCATCGCCGGGGTCAACGCCGCGGCGGTGCAGACCAGCGACGCCTCGTCGGAACTGCTCAACGCCTCGGGCGAACTGGCCCGCCAGGCCGAGGCCCTGACGGCGGAAATGGATCGTCTCGCCGCCGCCTGAGCCCCGAGGGCCGCGACGGGACGGAGAGGGGGCGAGGGCGCGCGACACGCCTTCGCCCCCTGAGTAACGCCAGTCTCCCTTCCCCCTCGAGGGGGGAAGGGGCGGGGATGGGGGTGAGGGCGCGACATATGCAAGTGGGCGCATGAGGCGAGAGGGCGTCTCGGCGTCTCCGGCGTCTTCCCATCACAACGCCTGCCTCCACCCCCACCCAACCCTCCCCCCTCGAGGGGGAGGGCTTATCTTTCAGCCTGGCCTGAACACGCCCCTCAGCCCGACGAGCGGCGCAAACCCGCTCTCCAGCCCCACCACGGTCTCCGCGCTGCCCAGCACAAGCGCCCCATGGGGCTCCAGCGCCTGACCGATCTGGCTCAGCGCCGCGCGCTTATGCGCGCGGTCGAAATAGATCAGCACGTTGCGGCAGAAGATCAGGTCGAACCGGCCCAGTCCCGCCGTCCCGGCCAGCAGGTTGTGGGGCGCGAAGCGCACCATCGACCGCACCTGCGGCGACAGCAGCCACTGATCTCCCTGACGCGTGAACCAGCGGCCCAGCCGCGCCTCGGTCAGACCGCGCCTGACCTCGAAGTCGCTGTAGAGACCGCTGCGGGCGCGCTCCAGTATCGGCTGGGACATGTCCGTGGCCAGAATGTCGATGCGCCAGCCGGGCATCCGATGCTGTTCCTCCATCAGCAGCATGGCCAGGGAATAGGGTTCCTGTCCGCTGGAACAGGCGGCGCTCCAGATGCGTAAGGAACGGCTCTGCGCCCGCGCCGCCAGCAGATCGGGCAGGATGACGTCGCGCAGTTGGTCGAAGGGCGTCGTGTCGCGAAAGAAGAAGGACTCATGCGTCGCCATGGCGTCGATGCAGCGCTGGGCCAAGGCTCCGGACGGCTCGGCGCCGACGCGGGCCAGCATCTGGTCCAGACCGGTAAAGCCGTCCTTGCGCGCCAGCGGCTCCAGCCGGCTTTTCAGCAGATAGTCCTTGTCCGCCGTCAGCACGAGGCCGGAGCGGTCCAGCACCAGCTTGCGGAAGCCCTCATAGGCGACGGTCATGCGCAGGCCCTCCGCACCCAGGGCGCGATCTGGTCGAGCGGCAGGACCGCCTCGGCCAGTCCCGTCTTCGCGGCGGCGCCGGGCATGCCCCAGACTACGCTGGTCGCCTCATCCTGCACCACAAAGCGCCCGCCCGCCTCGGCCACGGCGCGGCATCCCTCGGCGCCGTCCGACCCCATGCCGGTCAGGATCACCGCCAGCAGGCCGGGGCCGTAGACCGCCGCCGCCGAGCGCAGCATGGGATCGACCGAGGGCCGGCAGAAGTGCTCGGGCGCTTCCTGATTCAGCCGGATGACCGGCACACGCCCGCTTTGACCGACCGTCATGTGCCAGCCGCCCGGCGCCACATAGATGCGGCCGGGCAGGACGGGCTCGCCGTCGAGGGCCTCGGCCGCCGGGCGTCCGCCCGCACGTTCCAGTTGCTCGGCCAGCATGGCGGTGAAGGTCGGCGGCATGTGCTGGGTCAGCAGCACCGCCTGTTCCAGCTCGCCCTTCAGGTCGGCGAACAGGCTCATCAGGGCGGGCGGCGCTCCGGTCGAGCCGCCGATGGCCACGACCTGGGGCCGGACAGGCGGCGACAGGGGGGCGGGGCGGACGACGGGAGCGGCGGACGCAGGCGAGACCAGTCGCCCCCGACTCTGGCCCAGAGCCTTCACCTTGGCGGTCAGCTCACGCGCGAAATCCTCGGCCCCGACCAGGCCGCCCGTCTCGGGCTTGGGCACATACTCGGCGGCCCCGGCCTGTAGCGCCTGCAGGCTGATGCGAGCGTTGCGCCGCGTCAGGGTCGAGGCCATGACCACCTTCACCTCCGGCTGGCGCTGCAGGATCAGGGGCAGGGCGGTCAGCCCGTCCATCACCGGCATTTCGATGTCCAGCACCACCACGTCGACGGGCGTCCGCGCCAGTTCGATCAGGGCAGCCTCGCCGTTGGCGGCGCGCGCGACGACGCTGAGCGCCAGGTCGCGTTCCAGCGTCTGCACGATCAGGCCGCGCACGATGGCGCTGTCGTCCACGACCATGACGCGAATGCGGGAGTCTCGAACAGGCGTGGGGGCGGCGTCCAGCAAGGCGGTCGGTCCTCTGGGTTGAATGTCGAATGTAACTCAAAGTTGTAAACAAGCTGTCGCCGTGACGCGCGGGCCTGCGAGGCCTATAGAGGCCGCTTCCTTCATCGCCCCCGCCGGAACGCCTTTCGTGACTGACCCTGCAACGCCCGTCTGCGTCGCCGCCCTCTATCGCTTTGCGCCGATTGCCGATCGCGAAGCCGTGCAGGCGCGCCTGCTGGACCTGTGCGGGACCGAGGTGCGCGGCACCCTGCTGGTGGCGCACGAAGGCCTCAACGGCACCATCGCCGGGCCGGACGCCGCCGTCGCCCGCGTCGTGGACGGCATTCGCGCCCTGCCGGGTTTCGATCGGCTGGAGCTGAAATACTCGACCGCCGAGGCCATGCCGTTTCACCGCATGAAGGTGCGATTGAAGGCCGAGATCGTCACCATGGGCGTGACCGACATCGACCCGGTCGAGGGCGTCGGCGCCTATGTCTCGCCTCAGGACTGGAACGCCCTGATCGCCGATCCCGACACCATCGTCATCGACACTCGCAACGACTACGAGGTCGAGGTCGGGACGTTCGCGGGCGCCATCCAGCCCAACACCCGCACCTTCCGCGAGTTTCCTGACTGGTTCCGAACCGAGGGGCGCGCCCTGCTGGACCGGCCCAATCCGCCCAAGGTCGCCATGTACTGCACCGGCGGCATCCGCTGCGAAAAGGCCACCGCCTTCCTCAAGGCTGAGGGCGTCGAGCAGGTCTTCCATCTGGAAGGCGGCATCCTGAAATACCTCGAGACCATCCCCGAGCCCGAGAGCCTGTGGCGCGGCGACTGCTTCGTCTTCGACGAGCGGGTCGCGGTCGGCCACGGCCTGAAGGAAGGCGACCACAGCCTGTGCCGCGGCTGCCGCATGCCGGTCAGCCCCGAGGCGCGCCTGTCGCCCCTCTATGTCGAGGGCGTCTGCTGCGACCGCTGCCACGACACGCGCTCGGACGAGCAGCGCGAAGGCTACGCCGAGCGGCACAAGCAGATGGAGATCGCGGCCCGGCTGGGGATCGAGCACGTGGGCGCGACGCAGAAATAGACCTGCCCTCTCCCGCTGGGAGAGGGGAGGCTCGCGGCAGGGCGACGTGCGTGCCATGCTGGCTCCCAGCCTGAACGGAGCCCGCCCATGTCGTCCTTCCGTCCCGTCGCCGATCTGGACACCCATGAGGTGACCAACCAGCCGCCGCCGCTGGAGGAGGTCAACCTGTTCAGCGGCGACCGGGCCTTGCTCGATGCCGTGCGCCGAGCGGGCGGGACGCAACACGAGGCGCGGCTGACGGCACTGGGCGCCCGCTGCGGTTCGGCCGAGGTCATCGACTGGGGCCTTCAGGCTAACCGCGTCCCGCCGGTGCTGGACACCCACGACCGCTATGGCCGGCGCATCGACGAGGTGACCTTTCATCCGGCCTATCATCAGCTGATGGCGCTGGGGCTGGAGGCGGGACTGGCCTCCGCCGCTTGGGACGGGACGCCGAACGGCCATGTCCTGCACGCTGCCGTCCTGTTCCTGACGGGCCAGGCAGATTCGGGGACCAGCTGCCCCATGACCATGACCTACGCCTCGGTTCCCGCGCTCGCGGTCGAGCCCGGCGTCGGCGCGTCGTGGATCGAAAAGATCAGGGGCGGGCGCTACGACCCCGCCGTCCGGCCCGCGTCGGACAAGGCGGGCGTGACCCTCGGCATGGCCATGACCGAGAAGCAGGGCGGGTCCGACGTGCGCGCCAACGTCACGCGCGCCGAGCCGTCGGGCGAGGACGGCTGGTATCGCCTGACCGGGCACAAGTGGTTCTGCTCGGCCCCCATGTCCGACGCCTTCCTGACTCTGGCCCAGGCGTCGGGCGGCCTGACCTGTTTCCTGCTGCCGCGCTGGTTGCCGGACGGGACGCGCAACGCGGGCTTCCGCGTCATGCGGCTGAAGGACAAGATGGGCGACCGCTCCAACGCCTCGTCCGAGGTCGAGTACCATGGCGCCCTGGCCCAGAGGATCGGCGAGGAGGGGCGGGGCGTCGCCACCATCATCCGCATGGTCCAGCACACGCGGCTGGACTGCGTGGTCGGCTCGGCCCAGCAGATGCGCGGCGCCCTGGCCCAGGCGATCTGGCACGCGCAGCACCGCACCGCCTTTCAGAAGCGGCTGATCGATCAGCCGATGATGGCCTCAGTCCTGGCCGATCTGGCGCTGGAGAGCGAGGCGGCCACGGCCCTGTCGCTGCATCTGGCGGGGACGTTCGATCGCGACGACCCGGTCGGGCGGCTGCTGACGCCGATCGCCAAATACCAGGTCTGCAAGCGGGCGCCGGGGATGATCTATGAGGCGATGGAGTCCCTGGGCGGCGCCGGCTACGTCGAGACCGGCCCCATGCCGCGCCTGTTCCGCCAGTCGCCGCTGAACGCCATCTGGGAGGGCTCGGGCAATGTCATCGCCCTGGACGTTCTGCGGGCCTTCGGGCGCGAGCCTGAGGCGGCCGGGGCGCTGCGCGGGTTTTTGGAGGCGGCGCGGGGGCGGGACGGCGCCTATGACCTCTGGCTGGACGGTCTGGACTTCTCCCTGTCGTCGGAGGGCGCGGCGCGTCTGGCGATCGAGCGGCTGGCGCTGGCGGCTCAGGCCGCGGTGCTGCTGATGCACGAAAGCCCCGTCGCCGGGGCCTTTTGCCGTCTGCGTCTGGAGCCGCGTGGCGCAGCCTATGGCGCGTTCGAGACGAAGATTGATGCGGCTGCGATCCTGGATCGGGCCTCGCCCGCCTGAAACAACAGGCGGCGGCTCGGGCAAGCGAGCCGCCGCCGCCGATCAGCTGAGGACGACGATCGCCACGCGGCGATTCTGGGCCCGGCCTTCGCGGGTGTTGTTCGGCGCGACCGGCTTGGCCTCGCCATAGGAGATGGTGGCCATGCGGTTCAGGGCGATGCCCTGGTCGCTGAGGTAGCGGCGCACGGCTTCGGCGCGGGCCTGACCGAGTTGCTCGTTCATGTGCTCGTCGCCGGCCGAGTCGGTGTGGCCCTGGATTTCCAGATAGACGTTGCGGTTTTCCGCCTTGAGGCGCTGGACCAGTTCGGCCAGCCGCTGTTCGGCCTCGGGCGACAGGGCGTCGCGGGCGACCGGGAACTTCACCGAATCGTCCGACAGGACCATTTCATAGAGGAACTTGCCCTCGGCCAGCTTGTGCGCCGCATTGGCGCGGGCCAGGGCCTCGCCGGCGGTGCCTTCGACCTGGGTCAGATGATTGTCGACCTGGGTGACGCGTTCGTCGACCACGGCCACATTGTCACGCACGAAGCGATGGCTTGCACACCCGCTTGCGGTCAGTCCCACCAACGCCACCACTGCACTGGTCGCGACCGCCTTAGATGTCAGTTTGATCAAGTTATGTCTCCTTCGTGCCGGGGCGCTACTCCGGGGATTGCGCGTTGCTGCACCCGCGGATGCAGGAGACGGCGCAGCAAAGACGCGCAACGAAGGACATGGTTTCAGCTTAACTATAGAAAAACTTTAGAAATCACCGGTTTTGCAAAGTTGGGCGTATTCATGGCGCGGCGCCATGATGCTGACGCGGATGAGGGGTTACCACATGGAGGCTCTATGTCCTGAGGTTGCGTGGCGAAATATTCATGTTGTTCAACTTAATCTTGCTTATAGTGAAGCTTGCGGGGTCGACTGCTTGAGCGAGGCAAGAACAGGCGGTGCGTTTTCGGTTCCACGCCATGCCGCCTCGCGGGAACGGCGCAGGGCGAGGCGACGGGCGCTGACGGTGGTGGCCAGCCTCGGCGCTCATCTGGCGGTGCTGGCCCTTATACTTCTGGCCCCGACCAAGGCGCCGATCTATCCGCCTGAGTATCAACCGATCGAAGTGATGCTGGTTGATCCTCCGCCCCCGGCGCCGGTTGCCGCCCCGGATGAAGGCGGCGGGGGATCGCCCGCGCCTGCGCCGACGCCGGCCCCTGCGCCCGTCCCCACGCCCACGCCCGAGAAAAAGCCGGCCAAGGCGCAGCGCGCCGCGCCGACCCGGCCTTCGCCTCGGCCCAGCCGCCCGGCGCCGCGCTCGCCGACCGTCGCGCCTGTGCCGATCACCGCCCCCGCGCCCAGCGTCTCCTACGTCTTCATGGGCGACGCCGCCCTGGCCGGAGCCATGACGGCGGGCGGCGGGGCCGGGAACGGCGCAGGTTCAGGAACGGGCAGCGGGACCGGCGTCGGCAGCGGTTCCGGCAGCGGCGGGGGCTCCGGCTCCGGCCAGGGCGGGTCCTGCGACATGGTGCGCCGTCTGCAGAACGCCCTGCGCGACGCGCCCGGCGTTCGCGCCGCCCTGACCGAGGCCTATCGCACCTCGGGCGCCAACGGTCGGGCCATTCTGGTCTGGGACGGCGACTGGGTGCTGAGCCCGGGCCAGGAGGGCAAGGGGCTGGCGGGCGTGCGTCAGGCCGTGGCCGTCACCGTCGGCTTCTCGCCGCGGGCCTGCAAGACTGAGACGGTGCGGGGCTATGTCCTGCTGACGCTTGGCGATGGCCCCGGCGCGCCGCGTCTGGCTCTGGGGACCGGCCAGTGGCGCTGGGCCGACCTGCTGCGCTGATCTAGCTCAGAGCGTCTAGGCCAGACCCAAGGGGCCGTAGAGCCAGGTCAGCCAGAGGCCGATGGACAGGAAGACGCCAAACGGCAGGCGGTCGGTCGCCGACACGCGCCGCCGCACGATCAGCATGGCCAGCACGATGCTGAGCCCCGCCGCCGAGGCCCAGAGCAGGACGCTGGGCAGTCCGGCCCAGCCGACCCAGGCGCCGCCCGCGCCCAGCAGGAAGGGGTCGCCGCCGCCCAGACCCTCGCGCCCGCGCACGAGTCTATAAAGACGCGCCAGCAGCCACAGACCGCCGAAACCGACCGCCGCGCCGATCAGGGGCGGGAGCGGGATCAGGGCCGAGGGGACGGCCGCGCTCAACCCGTAGGGATAGAGCAGGACCGCCGCCAGCAGGCCGCCGACGAACAGGGGCAGGGTCAGCTGGTCGGGCAGCCAGAAATGCTCGGCGTCGACCAGGGCGATGATCAGCAGGTTCCACCCCAGCACCCCGGTCATCAGGGCCATGGTGAAGTCGCCGGAAGACAGGCCCGCCCAGACCCCGATCAGGCCCGAACCCAGCTCGATCAGCGGATAGCGGACGGGGATCACAGAGCCGCAGTCGGAACAGCGCCCGCGCGACAGGGCCCAGCTGAGGACGGGGATCATGCGCCAGGGCTTCAGCGTGCGCCCGCAGCCGCCGCACCGCGAGCGGTCGAACACCACGTCCTCGCCGCGCGGCAGGCGCAGGCTGACCAGTCCCAGGAAACTGCCGACGATCAGGCCGACGCCCCCCAGGAAGGCGGCATGGATCAACATGGGTCGCCTCCCCGGCGCGTGGTCGTTGTCCTGCACTAGCGGGCGCGGGCGTTTTGGGGGAGGGGCAATCGTCGGCGATGTCCCGATGAATTGTGAAATCCGCACCGTATCGGGACGGCTTTTCACGCAAGCGGCGCCACAGCTTCACGGAACGGCGTCTGATCTGTCGTGGTTCGGCGGCGGCCATGTCACATCCAGCTTCTAGGGGAAGCACCGGGCAGGCGGGCGCCGATCATCCAACTCCGGACAATCCGTCCGGACGTCCACCTGCATGTCTTATTGGCTCAGACACGGTGCAGACGATGACCGCTCTCAAGACGAAAACCCTGCTCGCGGTCGCCGCCAGCGCCCTGGCCCTGGCCGCCTGCGGCGGCGACGGCACCTCTGAACTGCAGAACCCTGGCGATACCGGCGGCAACCCGGGAACGGGCGGCGGCGGCAACAACGGCGGCGGCGGCACGGGCGGCTCGAACGGCGCCTGCCCGACCCACCCGAACGTGACCAAGGTCACCGTCGGCACCGAGGAGCACTGCCGCATCTCGGGCGAGATCACCACCAACCTGACCCTGACGGCCGGCCCGGCCTATCAGCTGAACGGCACGGTCAAGGTCGGCAAGGACGTCGGCTTCGACGGCCAGAAGGCTGGCGGCGTCACCGCCGTCCTGTCGATCGACCCGGGCGTGAAGATCTACGCCGGCACCCGCACCTCGCAACTGGCCATCCAGCGCGGCTCGCGCATCAATGCCCAGGGCACGGCCGCCCAGCCCATCATCCTGACCAGCGCCGATGCGCTCGGCTACGCCACGACCCTGGGTCTGGCCAACGCCCGTTCGCCTCTGGGCGCCGGCGTCCGCGACGACCCCTATTCGGGCGAGTGGGGCGGCCTGTCGCTGCTCGGCCGCGGCGTGATCAACAACTGCCCGGCCGCTCCGGCCGTCTGTGAAGCTGAAGCCGAAGGCGGCTCGGGCCTCTATGGCGGCAATGTGCCGAACGACACCTCGGGCACCCTGCGCTACGTCCGCGTCGAATACGCCGGCGTGCGCTTCACCGAGACCAACGAACTGAACGCCATCGCCTTCTGGGGCGTCGGTTCGGGCTCGACGGTCGACTATGTCCAGGCCCACAACGGCGGCGACGACACGGTCGAGTTCTTCGGCGGTTCGGTCAACGCCAAGCACCTGGTGCTGACGGGCGCCGACGACGACAGCCTGGACTGGACCTTCGGCTGGAACGGCAAGGTCCAGCACGTGGTCATCGCCCAGAACCCGCTGCAGGCCGCCGGCGACGCCGGTTACGAGGCCGACAACAACGAGCTGGGCTTCGACATCCTGCCGCGTTCGGCCCCGACCATCTCGAACGTGACCCTGGTGGGCAACACTACGGCCGGCGCCGGTCTGCGCCTGCGTCGCGGCACCGCCGGCAAGCTCTACAACCATGTCGTGTCGGGGAACTTCCAGCGCGGTCTGCGCATCGACGACGCCGCCACCTATGCCCAGGCCGACGCCGGTCACCTGTCGCTGCGCTCCTTCTACATCTCGACGGCGACGCCCTTCCACAGCACCCAGGCCCAGGCCGTCTTCACCAAGGACGCCAACAACCGCACGGGCGCCTCGACCCTGTCGTCCTACGTTTCGGGCGGCAAGGCCTACATCAACGGCGTCAACGAGAACGGCGTGACCTCGGTCGATCCGCGCACGATCGACGCCTTCTTCGACGCCGCCCCCTACGCCGGCGCCGTCCGTGACTCGGCCTCCAACTGGACGCTGAACTGGACCCGCTGGCTGAACGACTAAGGGTCGCTTCGATCCTTGAGCGGCGGGCGGCTGATCAGCCGCCCGCCGTCTCGCCTTTCCTCCTTCTCTCCGGCGCTCGCACCGAAGGACTTCTTGAGATGACGCCTACCCGCACGATCGGCCTCGCCGGCCTGCTCGCCAGCACGGTTTTGACCGCCCCGGCCCTGGCCTGGGCCCAGGACGCCGCCCCTTCGGCCCCGGCGCCGCAGGATCCCGAAGCCGTCTCGACGGTCGAGGACATCGTCGTGCGCGGCCGCTTCGTGCCGGACGTCAAGCGCGAGACCTCGGCGGTCGCCAACATCCTGACCGAAGAAGACATCAAGCGTTCGGGCGACTCGGAAATCGGCGAGGCCCTGGCCCGCGTCACCGGCCTGTCCATCGTCGGCGACGGCTATGTCTATGTGCGCGGCCTGGGCGATCGCTATTCCAGCATCGTGCTGGACGGTTCGACCCTGCCCAGCCCCGAGCCGCTGAAGCGCGTCGTGCCGCTGGACCTGTTCCCGACCTCGCTGGTCTCGAACGCCCAGATCCAGAAGACCTATTCGGCCCAGTATCCGGGCGAGTTCGGCGGCGGCCTGATCGCCCTGTCGACGCGCGCCATTCCCAATGAACGCTTCCTGTCCTTCGGCGCCTCGATCAGCGCCGAGACGGAATCGACCGGCAAGGAAGGTCTCTACTGGGACGCCGGCGGCAAGCTGTCGAACATCGGCATCGCCGACAACAGTCTGAACCTGCCCAAGTTCATCGCCATCGACCCCTCGCTGAAATCCTTCGCCAATGACCCGGTCATGCTGCAGGCGGCGGGCCGCTCGCTGCGCAACATCTGGTCGATCGACGGCGACAAGAACCTGCCGGACTTCGGTTTCAACATCTCGGGCGCCGAGATCGTCGACCTGTCGAACGGCATCCGTCTCGGCGGCTTCGTCGCCCTCGACTACGACTACCAGGTCCGCAACCGCGAGGGCGTGCGCAACTCCTTCGAGGTCAACGGCGGCGTCAACGACCAGATCAGCCCCGAGGCCTGCGCCGGCGCCGGCGGCTTGTCGAACGCGACGGGATGCGGCTTCCAGCGCACCGAGCAGGAATACGCCCTCAACGCCCTGGGCGCCTTCGGCGTCGAGTTCAACGAGAACCATGAGCTGAAGCTGACCACCCTGCTGCTGCGCAAGACGCGCCAGCAGGCCCTGATCGAGCGCGGCCTGTTCTCGGCCGACCCCGGCCTGATCCGCAGCTTCCAGCGTCTGAACTGGATCGAGCAGCAGATGAACTCGAACCAGTTGTCGGGCCGTCACGTCTTCATGCTGCCGATGGCGCTGGACCAGCTGCAGGTCGACTGGCGCGCGGCCTATTCCACCGCCTCGCGCGACACGCCCTACCGCCGCGAATACTCCTATCGTCTGGAGCCGGACAACGTCTTCCGCCTGACGCCGGGATCGGATTCCAACCGCAACTTCTTCAGCGCCCTGGAAGACGAGAACATCGAGTTCGGCCTCGACTTCACCCTGAACGGCATGATCGCCGACCGCGAGATCACCCTGAAGGCCGGCGGCCTGCATCAGGAACGCGAGCGTGACTTCGCCAGCCGTCGCTACTCCTTCCAGCCGGCGGCGGGCGTCATCATCACGCCGGAACTGCGGTCCTACGTGCCCGAGATCATCTTCAGCCCGGACAATATCGGCGGCGACGCCGGCTACACTCTGCGCGACATCACCGATCCGTCGGACTTCTTCGACGCGACCATGGAGATCAACGCGGCTTACGCCTCGGCTGAGGTCGAGGTCATCAAGGACCTGCGCGTCACGGCGGGCGTCCGCTACGAAGACTCCAAGCAGCAGGTGAACAGCTTCATCCCGCTGGGCGAGACGGGCGCGGGCGACCCCATCGCCGCCAACCTGGCCCAGGACTTCTGGCTGCCGACCGCGACGGCGACCTGGGAGTTCGCCGACAACATGCAGTTGCGCTTCGGTTACTCGAAGACGATCAACCGTCCCGACCTGCGCGAACTGTCGAACGCCCTGTTCCTGGACGACGACTCCAACACCCTGGAGCGCGGCAATCCGAACCTGAAGATCGCCGAGATCCAGAACTACGACCTGCGTTGGGAATGGTATTTCGGCCAGCGTCAGTCGGCCACCATCGGCCTGTTCTACAAGGCCTTCGACAACCCGATCGAGCGCACCTATCAGCCGATCGGCGAGGGTTTCGGCCGCTCGTTCCAGAACGCGCAGGAAGCCACGCTGAAGGGCGTCGAGGCCGAGATCGACTACACCCTGCCGATGGACCTCTGGGCCCCGAACCTGACCTGGTTCCAGGACAACGAAGTCTTCGTCGTCGCCAACGTCACCTGGTCGGATTCCGAGGTGACCGACGCCGCCTATACCCGCGCCTTGCAGGGTCAGTCGGAGTGGCTGGGCAACCTGCAGCTCGGCTTTGAAAACACCACGGCCCGTCGCCGCGCCACCCTGCTGGTCAACTATCAGGGCGAGCGGATTTCGGACGCCGGCATCATCACCGGCTCGACCCGCCTGCCGGACGTGGTCGAGACCCCGCCGATCCTGCTGGATCTGGTCGCCAGCCAGACCTTCACCGTCGGCGGTCGCGACTATGACGTCGGCGCCAAGGTCGAGAACATCCTGGGCGAGGAATACGAGCGCAGCCAGTCCTTCGCCAACGGCGGCAAGGGCGTGGTGGAAGGCTACAAGCTGGGCACCACCTTCTCGCTGAGCCTGTCCACGACCTTCTGATCCGCATACGGCGGCGTTGTCACGACAACGTCTCAAGGCCGTCATCGTCGCGTGAGGCTTCGACCCCGGTTGCTGGAGTAAGCAGCCGGGGTCCCGTTTTTCGGGGGTGTTCGGAGCGTCGGGCGTGATCGCACGGGT
Organism: Brevundimonas sp.; assembly: GCF_032055285.1. Classification (GTDB taxonomy): domain Bacteria; phylum Pseudomonadota; class Alphaproteobacteria; order Caulobacterales; family Caulobacteraceae; genus Brevundimonas. The sequence continues at coordinate 54,933 of NZ_DAMBRE010000003.1, read as the reverse complement.
CGGGGAATGGGGACGTCAGGCGCGCACGGCCATGGCCGCGCGGCCGGGGCGGATTCGTGCGGGCGTCGAGATCGCCCTGGTCGCCCTTCTGGCGGTGCAGGCCGGGCGTCTGGCCTGGATCTTCGTCGCGCCCCAGCCTGAAACGGCGGTCGCCGCGCGCGCCGCCGTCGCGCCCGTGGACGCCTCCGTCTTTCAGCGTTTCGACGCCTTCTTCCGCACCGGCGACAAGAGCAGCCTGGCCGAGGCCGCCGGCGCCGACAGCGATTCCTTGCGCCTGTTCGGGGTTCGGGCGGGCGGCGAGGGAGGCGGCTCGGCCATCATCGGCCTGCCCGACGGACGGCAGGTCTCGGTCGGCGTGGGCGAAAACATTTCCGAGGGCCTGACCCTGGCCTCGGTGGGCGAGGACTTCGTCACCGTGTCGCGCGGCGGATCGGTCAGCCGACTGGTCTTCACCGAGACGCCCGCAGGCGCGGCGACGCCGCCGCCGCCGCCTTCGACCGCCCAGGTCATGACCCCGACCAGCGGCGCCCCGGCTCCGGTTTCGGCACCGGCCCCGGCCGCTCCCGCGCCGACCGGGCCGGTGGTCGATCCGCAGCGGCTGATGGCCCAGGCTTCGCTGCGTCCGCGCATGGACGGGCTTCGCATCAAGGGTTTCACCCTGGCCGCGCGTGGCGACGGGGCGGCGCTGAGGGCGGCGGGGCTGCAGTCGGGCGACGTCATCCTGGCCGTCAACGGGGCCGAACTGAACAGTCTGGAACGCCTGTCCGAACTGGGCGGCGAGCTTTCCGGCAGCAGCGCCGCCGAGATCCGCTTCGAGCGGAACGGCCGGGTGCAGACCACCACCATAAGGACCGGCCAGTGATGCGCCTTCACCGCTCTTTCGCCGCCGTCGCCCTGTCGGTCCTGATCGCCGCCCAGGGACCGCTTCTGGCCTCGCCGGTTCTGGCTCAGGAGGGGGGGCGTCAGACCCTGAACGTCCAGGGCGCCGACATCCGCGCCTTCATCCAGGACGTGGCCCGCACCACGGGCCGCACCTTCATCGTCGACCCCGCCGTAACGGGCAACGTCACCGTGACCAGCCAGCGGGCGCTGACCAAGACCGAGCTGTTCGAGGTCTTCCTGTCCACCCTGCGCGCCAACGGACTGGTGGTGACGCCGACCAGTTCCGGCGCCTATCGCATCAGCCCGGCCCAGGGCGCGGCGCAGGGACCGGCCACGGTCGGGTCCGAGCGCTTCTCGACCCAGGTCTTCCAACTGCGCAACATCGACGCCGCCTCGGCCGCCGAGACCATCCGGCCTCTGGTCGGGGCGCAAGGGCAGGTGCTGGCCAACCCCAGCGGCAACAGCGTGGTGGTCGCCGACTTCGCCGACAACCTGAACCGTATCCGCAGCCTGATCCAGCGCATCGACGTGGACCGGGCGTCGTTCGACGTGGTGACGCTGGAGAACTCCTCCGCCGCCGAGATCGCGGGGGTTCTGGCCCAGGTCCTGGCCCCGCCCGGCGGCCAGCCGGGGCAGGGGATGGTGTCGGTGACGCCGGTGGCCAGCTCCAACTCCGTCATCCTGCGCGGCGACCCCGCCGCCGTGGCCCGCGTGCGGCCTCTGGTCGAGGATCTGGACCGCCGCGCCCGCTCGGCCGATGACGTGAAGGTCGTCTTCCTGCAGCATGCCAACGCCGAACAGCTGCTGCCCGTGCTGCAACAGATCGTCGGCCAGCCGGTGACGGCTCCGGCCGCCGCGACCCCGGCCATCGCCCGTCCCGGAACGGGCGGCGGCGAGGCGACGACGCCTCAGCCCGTTTCCACCGGCACGACCCAGACGGCGCCGGGCCAGAAGGCCAGCATCGCCCGCTTCCCCGGCGCCAACGCCCTGGTCATCTCCGCTTCGTCCGACACCCAGCGGATGCTGGCGGAGGTCATCCGTCAGCTGGACAGCCGCCGCCAGCAGGTCCTGATCGAAGCCATCGTCGTCGAACTGGGCGACACCGCCGTGCGCGAGCTGGGGGTCCAGTGGCTGCTGGCGGGATCGGACGGCACGCCCATCGGCCTGACCAACTATTCCGACCGCGCCGCCCCTCTGGTTCCCATCGCGGGCGGGGCCGCCGCGGGTCAGCTGGACAAGGACGACCCGCTGCGCAAGCAGCTACAGGATCTGGCTCTTAACAGTCTGGTCGGCGCCAACGGCTTCATCGGCGGGGGCGGCGGGCGCATCGGTTCGGACGGCCTGTTCGGCTTCATCATCAATGCGGCCAAGTCGGACGAGGGCTCGAACCTGCTTCAGACCCCGTCGCTGATGACGCTGGACAACGAGGAGGCCACCATCCTGGTCGGGCAGGAGGTGCCGATCACCACCGGCGAGGCCCTGCTGGACGGCAACTCCAACCCCTTCCGCACGACCCAGCGTCAGGACATCGGGGTCAAGCTGATCGTCAAGCCGCAGATCAACGCCGGCGGCTCCATCACCCTGTTCCTGCGGCAGGAGGTGTCCAGCATCAACGGCGTCCTGACCAACAGCGCCTCGGATCTGGTGCTGAACAAACGCGAGCTGGAGACGACCCTGGTCGTGGACGACGGAGAGATCGCCGTCGCCGGCGGCCTGCTGGATCAGAACGACCGCCTGTCGGTCGACAAGGTGCCGGGGCTGGGCGACGTCCCGGTGCTCGGCAACCTGTTCAAGTCCACCAGCCGCCAGCGCGGGCGCACCAATCTGATGGTCTTCATCCGCCCGACCATCATCCGCACGCCGGGCGACGCGCAACAGCTGAGCGCCGACCGCTGGGGCTATATGCGCGGCGAGCAACTGCGGTCGCAGCCGGGCGTCGAGCCCAGCCTGGACGAGATGCTGCGCGACTATATGCGGACCCAGGCCCCGGTCGCGCCGCGCGCCATCGACAACCCGGCGCCGGGCGTGGCGGCGCCGGTCGGGGACGTGACCATCAGCCCGCTGGCCCCCGCCGCCAACGCCGTTCCGCCGCAGGGCTGAGGGCCATGATCACCCTGGTCAATCCGACGTTGCCCTATGGCTTCGCCAAGCGGAACGGCGTCATCCTGCTGGACGCGGGCGACATCGCCGTGGTGGGCCTGCGCGACGGCGCCGACCCCCTGGCCCTGATCGAGACGCGCCGGGCCCTGGGGCGGCCCCTGCAGGTCCAGTCGATGGATCAGGCCGAGTTCGACCGCCGCCTGTCCGACGTCTATGCGGGCGACCTGAGCGCGGATGAGCCGATGGACATGCCGTCGGGCCTCGACGGTCTGATCGAGGACCTGCCCGCCGCCGCCGACCTGCTGGATTCCGCCGACGACGCCCCGGTCATCCGCATGATCAACGGCGTCATCGCCGAGGCCGTGCGCGCGGGCGCCTCGGACATCCACCTGGAGCCTTATGAGAGCGCCCTGATCGTGCGGATGCGGGTCGACGGCGTCCTGCGTGAAGCCTTGAGCCTGAACCCGCGCATCACGCCCCTGCTGGTGTCGCGCATCAAGGTCATGGCCCGGCTCGACATCGCCGAGAAGCGCGTACCGCAGGACGGTCGCATCCCTCTGGCGCTGGGCGGCAAGACGTTGGACGTGCGCGTCTCGACCCTGCCGTCGCGGGCGGGCGAGCGGGTGGTGCTGCGGATTCTGGACAAGGATCAGGCGGGCCTGTCCCTGGATCAGCTGGGCATGGACGCGGACGCGCATGACGCCTTCCGCACGGCTCTGCGCGAGCCCAACGGCATCATCCTCGTCACCGGCCCGACCGGATCGGGCAAGACGACCAGCCTCTATGCCGGTCTGTCACTGCTCAACGACGCGACCCGCAACATCCTGACGGTCGAGGACCCGGTCGAATACGCCATCGACGGCGTTGGCCAGACCCAGGTCAACCCCAAGGTCGGCATGACCTTCGCGGCGGGCCTGCGCGCCATCCTGCGTCAGGACCCGGACGTGGTCATGGTCGGTGAGATCCGCGACGTGGAGACGGCCAGCGTCGCGGTTCAGGCCTCGCTGACCGGCCACCTGGTCCTGTCCACCGTCCACACCAACGACGCCGCCGGGGCCGTGACGCGCCTGCGCGACATGGGTGTGGAGCCCTTTCTTCTGGCCTCGACCCTGCGGCTGATCGTGGCCCAGCGGCTGGTGCGCCGCCTGTGCGGCGGGTGCCGTCAGTCCGAAGCCGCCGACGCCGCCACCGCGCGCCTGTGCGGCGTGAGCGAGGGCGCAACCGTCTGGCGCGCTCAGGGCTGCGGATCGTGCAACCACACCGGCTATGTCGGCCGCGTCGGCGTTTATGAGACGCTGAAGATCGACGACAGGGTCCGCCGTCTGATCGCCGCCGAGGCGGACGAAGAGGCTCTGATCGCCGCCGCCTTCCCGCAGGGCGGAACCCTGTCGGACCGGGCGCGGGCCCTGGTGCTGGCGGGCGTGACCTCGGTCGAGGAGGCGGTGCGCGTGACGCGTCAGGAAACGCCTGAAGCCCATCCCCTTTCGGAAAGCGCGGCCTGATGCCCGCCTTCGACTACAGCGCCGTGGACGTCGCGGGCCGCACCGTCGCGGGCGTGCTGACCGCGCCGGACGAGGCGGCGGCGAAGACGGCGCTGGCCCGTCGCCGTCTGATGCCTCTGTCGCTCAACCGCGCCTCGGGCGCCGCCGCCGCGAGTGAGAAGACGCCGCGTCGCAGCCGCAAGCTATCGTCGCGGACCCTGGCTTTGACCACGCGCCAGCTGGCCACCCTGATCACCGTCGCCCCGGTGGACGAGGCCCTGCGCACCTTGATGCTTCAGGCTGAACGGCCCGACGTGCGCGTCGTCCTGTCGGGGGTCCATGCGGGCGTGGTCGAAGGCCAGCGCCTGTCCGAGGCCATGGCCCGGCAGGGTGCGGCCTTTCCGCCCCTCTATCGCGCCACTGTGGCGGCGGGCGAGGCGTCCGGCGCGCTCGGCCCTATTCTGGAGCGTCTGGCCGAGGGGCTGGAGCGCGACCAGCAGGTGCGCGGCAAGGTGATCACGGCCCTGGTCTATCCCGCGGTCCTGGCCCTGGTGGCGCTCGGGGTGGTGACGGCCCTGATGGTCTTCGTCGTGCCCAAGGTGGTCGACCAGTTCGACAGCATGAACCAGACCCTGCCCCTGCTGACGCGGGCGGTGATCGGGGTCTCGGGCCTGATGCGAAACTGGGGTTGGCTGATCGCCCTGCTGCTGGCGGGCGGGATCGGCGGCTTCGTCGTGGGGATGAGGAACCCGGGCTTCCGGCTGGCGGTGGATCGCCGGATGCTGCGCCTGCCCGTCGTCGGACGGCTGATCCGCGACCTGCACGGGGCGCGCATGGCCCGCACCCTGTCGACCATGATCGCGGCGGGCCTGCCGGTGCTGGAAGGCCTGACCATCACCGCCCGCACCGTCTCTAACCGCGCCCTGCGCGCCTCGACCGAGATGATGGCCGAGGCCGTGCGCGAGGGCGGGGGCCTGTCGGCCGCCATGCGCCGCGCCGACGTCTTCCCGCCCATCCTCGTCCACATGACGGCGTCCGGCGAGGCCAGCGGTCGGCTGGAGCCGATGATGGAGCGCGCCGCCGACTATCTGGAGCGCGAGTTCAGCGCCTTCACCGCCGTCATGCTCAGTTTCCTCGAGCCCGCGATCATCGTCGTCATGGGCGGCGTGGTCGCCCTGATCGTCCTGTCGATCCTTCTGCCCATCCTTCAGATCAACACCCTGGCGATGGGGTGAGAACGGAACCCGCCATGACCGAAATCAAGCCGCAACATTCCGCCGAGCCCGTCGCAACCGGCAGCGCCTGTGTCTGCGCTCAAGCAGCGAGCGACCGCGTCGCTCGCGATAGCGCTCTACAGCGCAAAGCCCGGCAGGGCTTTACGCTCGTGGAGCTTATGGTCGTCATCGTCATCATCGGCCTGCTGGCGACGGTGGTGGCGATCAACGTCCTGCCGACCCAGGACAAGGCCATGATCGGCAAGGCGCGGGCCGACATCTCGACGCTGGAACAGGCGATCGAGACCTATCGCCTCGACAATCTCACCTTCCCCGACACGCAGAGCGGCTTGCAGGCTCTGACCTCGCCGCCCGCCGGTCTGGCCCGCCCGGAACGCTACCGCGAGGGCGGCTATATCCGCCGTCTGCCGGAAGATCCCTGGGGCAACGCCTACCAGTACCGCCGCCCCTCCGCTCACGGCGGCCAGTTCGACGTCTTCTCCTTCGGCGCCGACGGCAAGGAAGGGGGCGAGGGGAATGATGCGGACATCGGCAACTGGCAGGGCTGAAGCGTCCGCCAAAGCCCTTCCCCTCGAGGGGGGAGGGTCGGGAGGGGGTGCAGGCAGGCGGGGTCATGATCGAGGCACGGGAGGCGTCGCGTCCCATGCGTCCGAGCCTCGCCACGCGGCGCACACACCCCCATCCCCGACCCTTCCCCCCTCCGCCAACGGGAAGGGGGCAGGCATGGTTCAGCGCCCACGCTCCGGCTTCACGCTCGTGGAACTTCTGATGGTGGTCGCCATCATGGGGCTGGCGGCCTCGGCGGTGGTTCTGGCGGTGCCCGACCCGCGCCCGCCTGTTGGCGACGAGGCCGAACGCTTCGCCGCGCGGCTGGTGCGGGCGCGCGAGGAGGCCCTGCTGACCAATCGCGTCGTGGCGGTCGAGGCGACACCTGAGGGCTACGCCTTTTCCAGCTTCGACGGCGTGCAGTGGTCGCCCCTGACGGACGGCCCGTTCGGCGAGGAACGCTGGGCCGAGGACACCGCCGCTCGCCCCGAGGGCCAGTCCGCCGATGCGTCCCTGCGCGTCGTCTTCGACCCGACGGGCGTGACCGACGCGGCCCGCCTGACCCTGTCGCGCGGCCCCCGCGCCGTGACCGTCGCCGTCGACGCGGCGGGCGAGGTGCGGGTCGATGGCTGAAGGAGCGAGAAAGAGTCGGGCCGGCTTCACCCTGATCGAGCTTCTGGTGGCGCTGGCGGTGTTCAGCCTCGCGGCGCTCGCCCTGCTGAACCTCGGCGGCGAGAACACCCGCTCTGCGGCGCGCGCCGAGACGCGGACCCTGGGCGGCATCGTGGCCGAGAACCTGGCGGTCGAGGCCATGACCGCCCAGCCCACCCCGCCGCCCGGCGACAGCGACGGCGCGCAGCCGCTGGCCGGTCGTGACTGGCGCTGGACCCGCGCGGTCACGGCGACCGACGATCCCGACATCCTGCGCATCGACATCCGCGTCTCCGACGACGAGGGGCAGGCGGCCGAGCGCGTCCTGTTCCGGGCGGTCGGGTCATGACGCGGCGACCGACGGCAAGAAGCGGCTTCACCCTGATCGAGGTGATGATCGCGTTGGCGATCTTCGCCCTGCTGGCGGCGGCGGGGGTGCTGGTGCTGAGCCAGAGCATCGACAACCGCTTCGTGGTCAAGGCCGCGACCGACCGCACCGCCGAGCTGCAGCGCTTGCGCGCGACCCTGCGCGCCGATCTGGGCCAGGCCGCGCCGCGCCGGGTGCGCGCCGCCAACGGCCAGCCCGCGACCTCGCCCATCCTGGCCGCCGAGGCGCCGGGCGATCCGCTGCTGGTCCTGGTCCGCGCCGGGTGGAGCAACCCGGACGGGCGCCCGCGCGCCTCGCTGCAACGCGTCGAATACCGGCTGGTCGAGGACCGGCTGGAACGGCGGGTCTATCCCTATCTGGACGGCGCCCGGCCCGGCCCGCCGCAGGTCCTCTATCAAGGCGTTAGCGCTCCGATGCTGACCTTCATCAGCGCGGGCGCCGAGACCCCGCGCTTCGTTCCCTCGCCGGATCGGCCCCTGCCGGACGCGGTGCGTCTGGACCTGACGCTGGAGGGTTACGGCCCGGTGCGCCAGCTGTTCGTCGTCGGGGGCGGGCGATGAAGGCGCGCTTGAAGGACCGCGAGGGCATGGCCCTGCTGACCGTCCTGCTGCTGGTCGCGGTGATGGCGGCGGTGGCGGTGCTGGTGCTGGACGACATCCGCTTTTCGGTTCGCCGGACCATGAATGCGGAAACCCAGAGCCAGGCCCAGTGGTACGCGGCCGGGGCGGAGGCCTTGGCGCGGCGTCAGATCGACCGCCTGCGCGATCTTGATCCCGTGAAGACGCCGATCCAGCCGGACTGGAACGGCCGCGTGCTGACCTTCCCGGTCGAGGACGGCTCGATCACCGCTCGACTGACCGACGGTCAGGTTTGTTTCAACCTCAACAGCGTGGTCGAGGGCCAGCTGGAGGTCTATGTCGCCCGGCCGCTGGGCATCCAGCAGTTCGTGGCTCTGGGGCGGGCCCTGAACCTGCCCGAGAGGCGGATGCGGACCATCGCCGACGCCCTGATCGACTGGATCGACACGGATGCGACGCCGCGCGCGCAAGGCGGCGAGGACGCCGCCTACGCCGGGCAGAGTCAACCCTATCGCACCGCCGGGACCCTGCTGGCCGAGGTCAGCGAGCTGCGCGCGGTCAAGGGCGTGGACGCCGCGACCTATGCCGCTTTGCGACCCTACCTCTGCGCCCTGCCGACCACGGACCTGTCGCCGATCAATCCCAATACGCTGAGGCAGGACCAGGCGCCGCTGCTGGTCATGCTGGCGGACGGCAAGCTGAGCCTGGCCTCGGCCCGCGCCGCCATCGCCGCCCGGCCCGCCAGCGGCTGGAGCGACGCCAACGCCTTCCTGATGCAGGGGCCGATGGCGGCTGTTCCATTGCCGACCACGGTGCAGGACCAGCTGACGGTCCTGACCCGTTTCTTCAACCTGCGCGTGGACGTGGAGTTCGGCGGAAGCCGCGCCGTCCGCACCGCCCTGATCGAGCTGCCCCCGGCCGGTCCCGCGCGCACCGTCATCCAACGCTGGACCCTGGACGAATGAGCCGCATCCGACTGATCCTGATCCCGCCCTCGGCGGCCCTGCCGGCGTCCTGCCTGACGCTGGATGCGCAAGGGAGCGTGCTGACGCGCGGCGTCGTGGAACTGGGTGGACCCGCGCCCGAGCCGATGCGCACGGTGGCGGTGGTTCCCGGCGCCGACGTCCTGATCCGCTGGCTGGAGCTGCCGTCCGGCAGTCCGGCCCAGGTCGCGGCGGCGGCCCTGCATCTGCTGCGCGACGACCTGGCCGCGCCCGCCGAGCGGTTGCGGGCGGCGCTGGGTTCGGCGGGAGAGCGGCGGCTGGTCGCAGTGGTCAGCCATTCGCTGCTGCAGGCCTGGGGCGACTATCTGTCGAGCCTCGGCCTGAGGGCCGACGTCATGATCCCCGACAGCCTGATCCTGCCGGAACCGACGGAGGAGGGGGCGCTGTCGGCCGCCGTCTTCGGCGCCGACCTGGCCCTGCGCGGGCGCGAGCTGGCGCTCAGCGTTCAGCCCGATCTGGCCGAGGCCGTGGCCGCCGGGCGCGTGCTGGACCGCATCGGCCGCGCCGACGAGATCGAGCGCCTGCTGGCCGCCGCCGCCCTTAATCCGCCGATCAACCTTTTGGCCGGGGCGCGACGGCGCGTCGAGGCCGACCGGCGCGGCTGGAAGCGGGCGGGGGCGCTGGCGGCGGCCCTGGTCGTCTCGCCGCTGATCCTGACCCTCGCCGCCGCCGGGCATGACGAGTGGCGCGCCCGCGACGCCGAGCATCGCGCCGAGGCCGCCGCGCGTCGGGCCTTCCCCGACATCGAAGCGAACGCTGACGCCATCGCCGAGGCGACGCGTCGCCTGACCACGGCCCCGCCGCCAGGCGGAGCGACGGCGGCGGCCGCCGCCCTGTTCGCCGCTGTCGAGAGCGTCGAGGGCGCGGAGCTTGACAGTCTGACCGCCGACGAGAACGGCGTGCGCGCCACTGTCACCTACGCCGCCTATCAGGACCTCGACGCCCTGCAGCAGGCCATGGCGGAGCATGGCATGTCGCTGACCGATGAAAGCACCGTCGACGACCAGGGCAAGGTCGTCTCGGAAGTCCGCGTGGGAGGCGCCTGATGAACGCGATGATCCAGTCGATCGGCCTGTGGTGGGGCGGGCGCTCGGTGCGTGAGCAGCGAATGCTGGCGGTCATGGGGCTGCTGATCGCCGCGGTCCTGATCTGGCTGCTGATCGTGCGCCCCGCCTTCGCCTGGCGCGAGGCGGCGGCGGAACGACGGGTCGAGGCGAGCGCCAGCCTGACCCGCATTGAGGCCGGTCTGGCCGCGCGGACGCCGGCAAAGGCCGCGACGCCCATGCCCCTGGCCGACGTCGAGCAGGCGGCGCGCGCGGCGGCCGAGGCGGCGGGCCTGACTGTCGCGCTGACGGCGGACGAGGCGGGGGCGATCGGTTTCGACGCCTCGGGCGTGACTTCGGCGGCCCTGTTCGGCTGGCTGGCGGCGCTGAAGGCTGAGTATGGGGTGGAAACTCGGGGTCTCACAGTCATCGAGAACGCCGACGCCAGCCTGGACGCCAGCGGGCGCATCGGCGGTTAGGCGTGGCGCCAAAACGACAGGCGGACGGGTGGAGATTTACACTCTGGACGCCACCCGCCTTCATTCGTTAACCCTAGAGGGTGTCACAGAAATCCGCAGTTCCCAGACTGACGCAGCGTGAACTGGAAGTCGTCCAGTTGGCGGGCCAACGCCTGGGCGACAAGGAGATCGCGCAGCAGTTGAACCTGTCGCCCCGCACTGTGCAGAACCATCTGCATCGCGCCTATGAAAAGCTGGGCGTTTCCGACCGGTTACAGGCTGCGCGCCGACTGAGTGAAAACTACTCAGGGGGATCAATCCCCCTATCCGCCGCGGCTCCGGTTGCGCCAATGGAGCCAGTCTCTGCGGCGCCTTCGACGGCGCTTGGGGGCGGGAAGGCGGGGCGTTCGCTCTATGAGCGGTATGTCGCGCTGGATGGATGGCGCCGACCCAGGAAGCTGGGGGGCTCCCTGCTGTGGCTGATCCTTGGCTGGTCTCTGACCTGGCTCGTGATCGCCGCGGTCGGCGCCAGCCTCGCCAATCCCGTTCTCGAGTCCGTCCAGCGCCTGCGGTGATGTTCACGCAGGAGGCTCGCCGGCGATGCCGATCCGAAACCAGAGGCGCTCGGCGCAGGCCGGAGCATTCGCCAAGGGCGGGCGTCCGTCATGCGCGGATTGATACCTAGCCGTGCACCCCTTTCACATCTTCCTGCTGAGCGCCAACCTGCTCGGGTTGGGCCTGATCCTGTGGCGAGGGGAATGGATCGATCGCGCTGCGACCCTGGCTCTGGTCGCCGTGGTCGCGGTGACCAGCCTGTTGCAACTGCTGCACGTGCCCGGCCTGATGATCTGGGCCGCCGTTCTGGACGTCCTGCTGTTCCTTGCGTTCTGGGCTCTGGCCGAGCGCGGCGGGCGGTGGTGGATCGTCGCCCTGGCCGGGTTCCAGTTCATCGCCGTGGTCGCCTATCTGGCGCCCTTCTTCGCCTGGCAGCGGCTGGAATGGGCCGTGATCAGCGTGAACTGGGCGATCTGGGCGCTGGACAGCCTATGCGTCTTCGTCGGGGTCTGGGAGGCGTCGTTCGCCCGGCGCTTCGCCCGGGAGGGACGTGATGGCGCAGGAATGGACCATAGGGGCGGCGCGCGCGCTGCTGCGTCAGTGGACTAGCCGCAAGGTCGACAGCGTTGTCCGCGCGGGCGGACTGTCGGTCGATCTGGACGCGCTCGAAACCTGGCTGCTGGACCAGAAGCCAGCCTCGCTGGCCGAGGCCGAGCGGCTTCTGGAGTTGATCGCGGCGCATGAAGCCGGAGCCGCGGACGACCTAGGCGGCCTATGCCGGGTCGGAGGCGCGGTGCGCAACGACATTGGCCGACACGGCAGTCGGGTCGAGGTCAGCTTCGCGCCTCAGGCCTCCGGTCCCTTGGCCGGTCGGGCCTGAAAAGTCATCGTGGGCTGACGAAAAGTCACCGATTGCTGACCTAAGGTAAGGCTTTCAACGGCCGGAACCGACTGCTAGAGCGCGGCTTCTGTCCGCGACAAAGGCCGTGCGCCGTCGCTCCGCAAAGCGGTTTCTCCTTTCATGAACTTCCCTGTCCGCGCCGCGTATCTCGCGTCCGTCGCCTTGCCCCTGCTCGTTTTCGCCGCGCCTGCCTTCGCGGAGGACGCGGCGACCGAGGGGCCGACCCAGGTGTCCGAGATCGTGGTGACGGCCCAGCGGCGCGAGGCCCCGCTGGCGGCCACGCCCCTGTCGCTGACGGTTGCGGCCCAGCCCCTGCTGAACGACGTCGGCGTGCGCGACATCAAGGATCTGCAGATCCTGACGCCGGGCCTGATCGTGGCCTCGACCTCGAACCAGACCTTCACCACCGCCCGCATTCGCGGCGTCGGCACGGTGGGCGACAATCCGGGGCTGGAAAGCTCGGTCGGCGTCATGATCGACGGGGTCTATCGCCCGCGGAACGGCGTGGCCCTGGGCGACCTCGGCGAGGTCGAACGCATCGAGGTCTTGAAGGGGCCGCAGGCCACCCTGTTCGGCAAGAACACCTCGGCCGGCGTGATCAACGTCGTCACCGCCGCCCCGTCCTTCACGCCCCGGATGGCGGGCGAGGCGACCTTCGGCGACTACGGGACGCAAGGCGGCTCGGTCTCCCTGACCGGCCCGATCGTGGACGAGGTTCTGGCCGGGCGGCTCTATGTGGCCGCGCGCCGCCGCGACGGCCTCTATGACGTCAAGACGGGCGACGGCCCGCGCACCGAAACCGATGATCAGAACGAGCACTACGACACCGTGCGCGGCCAGCTGCTGTGGCGCGCCACGCCCGACCTGACCGCCCGCCTGACCGCCGACTGGACCGAGCGTGACGAGCGCTGCTGCGTCGGCGTGCAGCTTGTGACCGGCGGCACGGCGCCGCTTCTGGCCACCTTTGCGCCCGACGGCGGGGTGGCGGCCACGCCCAACCCCTGGGCGCGGGTGGCCTATTCCAACCGCGACACCAACACCCGCATCCGCGACAAGGGCCTGGCCCTGCACCTGACCGCCGACCTCGGGTGGGCGAAGCTGGACAGCACCACGGCGGTGCGGGACTGGCGCGGCGTCATCAGCCAGGACTGGGACTTCACCTCGGCCGACCTGGCCTATCGCCCCGATGACGGCAGCTGGTCCAACCGCTTCCGCACCCTGACGCAGGAGGTTCGCCTGTCGGGCCGCCGCGACCGGCTGGACTGGTCGGCGGGGCTCTTCCTGTCGGACGAAAAGCTGACCCGTCGCGACAGCCTCTTCTACGGGGCCGACTACGAGGGTTACGTCAGTCGCCTGCTGTCGCGCACCAGCGCCAATCCGCTGGGCGATCCCAACTACGTCTCGACCCTGACCGGTCTGGCCGTCGGCCAGAGCTTCGTCGAGGGCGAAGGCCAGAAGGACCGCTACTGGCAGACGACGCAGAGCGCGGCCCTGTTCGCGCAGGCCTCCTACGCCGTCACTGATCGCCTGACCCTGACCGGGGGTCTGCGCCGCACCCATGAGACCAAGGACATGAGCGCGGCCTATGAAAACACCGACGACGGCCGCGCCTGCGCCGCCGCCCTGGCGCGGGGCGTGGTCAACGGCACCCTGTGCCTGCCCTGGTCCAACCCGGCCTTCAACGGCCTGAGATCTTCCGAGACGGTCAAGGACGAGGCCTGGACCGGCCTGGCCCGCGCCGAGTTCAAGGCCAGCGAAGGAACGCGCCTCTACGCCTCGTGGTCGCGCGGTCGCAAGAACGGCGGCTTCAACCTGGACCGGGGTCAGACCAACCGCGTGCCCGACGCCTCGCGCGCCTTTGGCGCCGAAACCGCCGACGCCTGGGAGGCCGGGGTCAAGAGCGTGCTGCTGGAGCGCCGCCTGCTGGTCGGCGCCGCCGCCTTCCGCCAGACCTATGACGACTTCCAGCTGAACACCTTCCTGGGCACCACCTTCCTGGTGCGTTCGATCCCGCAGGTCCGCGCCAAGGGCGTCGAGGCGGACTTCATGGTCCTGCCGTTCGAGGGCCTGTCGGTGCAGGGCGGCGTGACCTACGCCCAGACCGAATACGGCCATGACCCCATCGCCGGTCTGCCCTTGCTGGCCGGACGCCGCCTGAACTTCGCCCCCCTGTGGAGCGGCTCGCTGGCCGGGACCTATGAGCGTCCGGTGGGTGGGGGCCTGACCGGTCGCATCACCCTCGCGGCCAAGTATTCGTCGGAATACAACACCGGCTCGGATCTGGACCCGGCCAAGAGCCAGCCCGGCTTCTGGCTGGTCGATGGTCGCGTGGCCCTGGCGAAGGATGAGGCCTGGAGCGTCGAGCTGTGGGGCCGCAACCTGTTCGATCAGGACTACCGCCAGGTAGCCTTCGGCGCGCCCTTCCAGTCGGGCACGCTCGGCGCCTTCCTCGGCGCGCCGCGCACGGTGGGCGTGACGCTGCGGGTGGCGCGCTAACCTTCTTCCTTCTCCCCTTGAGGGAGAAGGTGGCTTGCGGAGCAAGACGGATGAGGGGTGCGAGGACATTCGCACCCCCGCCTCACGTCAAACCTCAGTGCTGACACCCCTCATCCGGCCCTGACGGGCCACCTTCTCCCTCAAGGGGAGAAGGAAACACGTTACCCCTTGTCGCGCGCCTCGTCCCTGGCCGCGCGCTCGGCCTGGCCGCGCCAGCCGTAGCCCTCGCCGTGCTTGCCGACGCTGACGAAGGTCGCTTCCTCGGCCTTGTGGAAATACTGCTCGGCCACCATCCAGCCCTTGAAGGGGCGCAGCACGCCCAGGCACATCAGGGCCAGGATCGGCAGGGTGACGACGAAATGCACCCAGACCGGCGGGTGGACGTTGAACTCGAAGATCATGAAGCCGATCATGCCGACGACGCCGACCGCCGACATGACGAAGAAGGCCGGGCCGTCCGCCGGGTCGGCGAAGCCGTAGTCCAGACCGCAGTTCGTGCATGCCTTGCGGATGGTCAGATAGCCCTGGAACAGCGCCCCCTCGCCGCAGCGCGGGCAGCGGCAGCGGATGCCTGTCTTCAGCGGGCTGAGGGGCGGATAGACGGGGTCGGACACGGCAGCACCTGACGAAATACGGTGACGATAACGTCGATACCGCCGATGTCGGCCTTTCGCGCCCGCGCCGCAAGCGGGTGATTTGTCCTACCCAGGCGGTAAGGTTTTTCCGTCGCCTCTTTAACCGGCGTTAACTGTGATTAAAGCCCTTTCGCGCGAGCATGCGCGCGTATGTCCGGGGCCACCGCCAGCAAGCGTGTTCTGAAGACGACCGTGGCGGCCGCCGCGGCGGGCGTCGTCGTGTTCGCGCCCCTGGCCCCGCACGCCGAGGGCGCAGGGCCGCGTTCGGGCGATCCGGTCGAGATCCGCGTCGGCGCCAACGCCGGCTTCACCAAGGTGGAATTCGCCGGGGCCGTGGGCTCGCGCGCCCGGGTGCGCCAGGACGGCCGAGCCGTCATCATCCGCATCGGCACGACCGCCGCCCCCGACGTCAGTCGTCTCAGGGTCGACCCGCCCAAGGGGGTCGACAAGGTCGAGACCCGCGCTGTCCAGGGCGCGACCGAACTGGTCCTGACCCTGGCCGAGGGGGCGGGCGTCCGCTCCGGCGCCGCCGACGGCGCGGTCTGGCTCAACCTCTATGCGCCCGGCGCCGTGCCCGAGGGCGCCAAGCCCTCGGTCGTGCCCGCCGGCGGCGCCGTGCCCGTCGCCGCCGAGGTCAAGGACGAGACGACCCGCCTGACCTTCGCCTGGGCCGCCCCTGTTGGAGCCGCCGTCTTCCGGCGCGGCGATGCGGTCTGGGTGGTGTTCGACGCCGCCGCCCGCATGAACATGCCCGCCGCCGCCAAGGCCGGCCTGGCGGGCAAGGCGCGCTGGGCCGCCGGCCCCGACTTCACCGCCATCCGCATTCCCGCCGCCGAGGGCGTGGCCGTTTCGGCGCGGGCCGACGGCGCGGCCTGGACCGTCACCCTGGGCGGCGCCGCAACCAGTGTGACGGGCGTCGAGATCGGTCGCGACGACAGCGTCCAGACCGCCCTGACCGCGCGCATGGCCGGGGCGACCAAGACCGTCTGGCTGACCGATCCCATGGTCGGCGACCGCTTCGCCGCCGTCACCGCCCTGGCCCCTGGCAAGGGGCTGAGGACCGGGCGGCGCACCGTCGACCTGGCCCTGCTGCCCACCGCCCATGGTCTGGCGGTCGAGACCCCGACCGACGACCTGACCGTCAAGGCCGAGGGCGACATCGTCACCCTGTCGCGGCCCAGGGGCCTGCGCCTGTCCCCGCCCACCGTCGGGCTGGAGACCGCCGCCGCCGAGGCCCGCGCGCCGCGCGCCGCCGTCCGCCCGGCCCTGATCATTTCCGACTGGGCCGACCTGGGCGGCGACAGCTTCAACGACCGCCATCGCGCGCTTCAGGTCGCGGCCGAGCTGGAAAGCGGTCGCGCCGCCGAGGACCCGCGCGCCCCCATCGAGGGCCGTCTGGCCTTTGCCCGTTTCCTGGTGGGGCAGGGGCTGGGCTATGAGGCGATCGGGGTGCTGAACGCCCTGGTCAGGCAGACCCCCGCCATGCAGGGCGTGGCCGAGGTGCGCGGCCTGCGCGGCGCCGCCCGCGCCGCCATCGGCCGCTACGCCGAGGCCGAGGCCGACTTCTCGTCCGGGGCTCTGGCCGGCGATCCCTCGACCCGCGTCTGGCAGGGCTATATCGCCGCCCAGCGCAGCGACTGGACCACGGCGCGTCAGGCCTTCGCCGCCGGCGCGGGCGTGGTCGACAACTTCACCCCCGAGTGGCGCGCCCGCTTCGGCACGGCCCATGCCCTGGCCGCCGTCGAGACCGGCGATCTGGACGCCGCGCGCGAGCTGCTGGCCTATGTCTTCAGCCAGCCGGGGATTTCAGCGGCGGACCAGCTGACCGCCCGTCTGGTGCAGGCCCGGCTGTTCGAGCTGGAGCAGAAGCCGGCCCAGGCCCTGGCCCTCTACAAGGCCGTCGCCCGCGCCCCGCTGGACGGCATCTCGACCCCCGCCCGCCTCGGCGTGGTGCGTCTGGAGATGGCCAAGGGGACGCTGAAGCCCGATCAGGCCGCCGCCCAGCTGGAGGCCCTGAAATGGCGCTGGCGCGGCGACGGCGTCGAACTGGCCGTGATCCGCAGCCTGGGCGAACTCTATCTGTCCCAGGGCCGCTATCGCGAGGCCCTGACCACGCTGAAGGCCGCGGGCCGCAAGATCGTGGTCCTGCCCGGCGGCGACAAGCTGCAGTCCGATCTGGACAACGCCTTCCGCGCCCTCTTCCTCGACGGGGCGGCCGATGGCCTGCAACCGGTTCAGGCGCTCGCCCTCTTCTTCGACTTCCGCGAACTCACCCCGGTCGGCGCCGACGGCGACGAGATGGTGCGTCGCCTGGCCCGGCGTCTGATCGACGTGGATCTGCTGGATCAGGCGGCCGAGTTGCTGAAGTATCAGGCCGACAACCGCCTGGACGGCGTGGCCAAGGCCCAGGTCTCGACCAACCTGGCCGCCGTCTATCTGATGAACCGCCAGCCTGAACAGGCCCTGCAGGCTCTCTGGAGCTCGCGCACCACGCTTCTGCCCACCGCCATGAACACCGAGCGCCGGGCGCTGGAGGCCCGCGCCCTGATGGAGTTGGGTCGTTACGACCACGCGCTGGAGGTTCTGGGCAAGGACGCCTCGCCCGCCGGTCGCGACGTGCGCGCCGAGATCTTCTGGAAGCAGCAGCAGTGGGGCGCGGCGGCGGCGATCTACGAACAGCAGTTGGGCGCTCGCTATCGCGATACGGTCATCCCGCTGACGGCGGACGAGGAGAATCGCCTGATCCGCGCCGGGGTCGGCTATTCGCTGGCGCGCGACGCGGGCGCTCTGAACCGTCTGTCGGCCAACTATTCGGGCTTCGCCGACAAGGCCCGCTCGCCGGGCGGCATCCGTATCGCGCTTGCGGGTCTGGACGGGGCCGACGGTTCAGGCCGGCCGCAGGACTTCGCCACCCTCAGCGCCGGGGCCGACACCTATGCCGGCTGGATCGCGGCCACCAAGGCCGAGTTCAGACAGAAAACGGGCGGGGACCGCCCTGCGACCCCCGCCCGAAATCAACCCCCGGCGGCGGCAAGACCTGCTGCCGCCTGATGGTTCAGCCTCTGCGATGAGAGGCGCCTGGACCCCCGTGGGGGGCGAAAGGCTTAGCCGTTGACGGCGTCCTTCAGCGGCTTGGACACGCGGAAGCGCACAGCCTTCGAAGCAGCGATCTTGATGGTCGCGCCCGTGGCCGGGTTGCGGCCTTCGCGCTCGGCGCGCTCGGCGGTGTCGAAGACGCCCAGGTTCGAGATGCGGACGTCCGAACCCGAAACCAGGCTCTTGTGGATGTTCTTGACGATCGCGTCGAGGACGCGGCCGGCGTCGGCCTGCGAGACACCTGCGTCCTTGGCGACGGCGGCGATCAGTTCGGCTTGAGTGGTCATAAGGGTTTTCCCAAAGGTGGTCGCCCGATTCCCGGGCGAAGACCGGAGGATCAACACGCGTTTGGCGCAGCTTGGCAAGCCCGCATGACGCTGAAAGCCCCTGAGGCTGGGGACTTATCCCCCGCCGGCCGCTCTCTGGAAGCTCTCCACGAGGCTGCCCGCGACCAGCCTCCAGCCGTCCACCAGGACGAAGAAGATCAGCTTGAACGGCAGGGAAATGACCACCGGCGGCAGCATCATCATACCCATGGACATGAGCACGCTGGCGACCACCAGATCGATCACAAGGAACGGAACGAAAAGAAGAAATCCGATCGTGAAGGCCTTCTTCAATTCACTGATCATGAAGGCCGGGGTGACCACCCGCAGGGGCAGTTCCTGCACGTCCTGGGGCGGCTCGATTTTCGACAGTCGGGTGAACAGGGCCAGGTCGCCGCGATCCACCTGGGCCAGCATGAAGGTCTTCACCGGTTCGGAGGCCGCATCGAAGGCCTGGGGCAGCTCCATCTGCTGATCCATCAGCGGCCGGATGCCCGAATCATAGGCGTCCTGCCAGGTCGGGGCCATGACGATGGCGCTCAGGAACAGGGCCAGGGACACCAGCACGGCGTTGGGCGGCGACTGCTGCATCCCCAGGGCGGTGCGGAGCAGGGAAAGCACCACGATGATTCGCACGAAGCTGGTGGTCATGATGACGATGGAGGGCGCCAGCGACAGGACGGTCATCAGCCCGACCAGTTGCACCACCCGTTGGGTCAGGCCCGCGCCGGTGCCCAGGTCGATATTGATGGCCGATCCGCTCTGGGCCGCCTGGGCCGCTTCCTGCGCCAGCGCCCCCAGGGGCCAGACCAGACACAGGGCGGTGGTGATCAGCGACAGCAGGGCAGCGCGCTTCAGTTCGGCGTGTGAGGGCAGGGCGAACACGCTCTCCCTTCCCCCTCGAGGGGGGAAGGGTCGGGGATGGGGGTGCGCGCGCGAGGCGAGACGCATGCGCGCGGGAGGCGCGACCGTCGCCGTCACCGGCGCCTGATCGGCGGAACCGGTGCGAACACCCCCACCCAACCCTCCCCCCTCGAGGGGGGGGGCTTCTTGATGTTGAGAAGCGTTACAGCAGCTCATTTCACTTCTCCCTGACCACGCGGTTCGATCAGTTCGCGCCCTTCGCCCAGAAGGATCAGCCGCTCCTCGGCGTCCACCCGCACCAGGACCAGACGCCGGGCCGGGTCCAGCACCAGGGTCTCAAGGACCTGCAGCCGGCGCGCGCCGCGCTCGGCCTGGAACCTGGCCAGCACCTGGGGCGCATAGCGACGCGCCGCCCAGGCGGCCAGGCCGATCAGGCCCAGGGTGATCGCCAGGCCGAACACCGCCCGGAACAGGTCGAGGAAATTCATGCGGTTTCGAGGCCCCAACGGTGCGCACAAGTGCCCCGCTTCGCCCGCACGTTTCGCGGCTCGTGGTTAACGCGGCGTTTAGAAACACGGAATATTAACCATGCAGGCGGCAAATTCTGCCGGTCCATCGTTCGAGGGTCCTTCGTGTCCGTCACCGACATTCCGCTGCTGAACCAGATCAAGGGCCGTCTCGGATGGCTCGACGATCGTCAGCGCGTGATCGCCCAGAACGTCGCCAACTCCGACACACCCGGCTTCATGGCCCGAGACCTGAAGGCGCCGACCGACTTCGCCGAGGCGATGCGCACCGGCGGCGGTCTGAAGATGGTCGCCACCAACGCCCGCCACATCTCGCCGGCGGGACAGACCGCCCGCTTCGAGTCGCTGAACGCGCCGGATTCGGAGACCACGCTGGACGGCAACTCGGTCGTGGTCGAGGAGCAGATGCTCAAGATGGCCGAAAGCCGCATGGCCTATGACGCCGCCATCGGCTTCTACCAGAAGTCCATGCAGATGATCCGCATGGCCGCCCGCAAGCCCGGCGCCTGAAGGAGGCTGAGCCATGCCTGATTCCGTCAACGGCCGACCCGTCACCCCGCGCAACACCGCCATGGGCGTCGCCGCCGGCGCCCTGAAGGCGCAGCAGTCGCGCATGCGCATCATCGCCGAGAACATCGCCAACGCCCAGTCGACGGCCACGGTCGCGGGCGGCGAGCCCTATCGCCGCCAGACCCCCGTGTTTCAGGCGCGCAAGGTCGACGGCGCCACCGGCGTGGTCCTGGCCGAGGTCCGCCCGGACCAGAGCCCCTTCCGCATGGAATACGACCCCTCGCACCCCGCGGCCAACGCCGAGGGCTACGTCCAGCGGCCCAACGTCGACACCCTGGTCGAGGCCATGGACATGCGCGAGGCGCAGCGGGCCTATGAGGCCAACCTGAACGTCATCGAGACGGCGCGGAACATGGAGTCCCGCACCCTCGACATCATCAAGAAATAGGGGCTAGGCCATGAACCCCATGATGGCGGCCAAGGCCTATGCAGCGGTTCAGGGCGGGGCCATGCCGACCGCCACGCCCCCCAGCGCGGCCTCGGCGGCGCAGGGACCGGGTTTCTCGGAACTGCTGCAAGGCGTGATGAACTCGACGGCGCAGCAAACGCGCGGCGCCGAAACCCAGATGGCCCAGATGGTTCAGGGCCAGGGCAGCCTGATCGACGTCGTCACCGCCGTCTCCTCCGCCGAGGCCTCGCTGGAAACCGTCATGGCGGTGCGCGACCAGGTCATCTCGGCCTATCAGGAAATCATGCGGATGCCGATCTGACGGCGCCGCCCCTTCCGTCATCCCGGGGCCGCGCAGCGGAACCCGGGACCCAGGCGGTCGTGCATCTGCAGTCCTCGCCGGTTCTTGCTGAAACGTCTGGGTCCCGGATCGTCGCTGCGCTCCGTCCGGGATGACGGCAGGAGAGGGCGTTCGGATCGAACCCCGCCCTCAGTGGTTCTCTCCGCATCACGGAGAGACCCCATGCTCAAGAACAAGAACTCCTCGGCCATCGTGGCGGTGAAGGATCTGGATCGCGCCAAGGCCTTCTATTCCGACGTACTGGAGCTGAATCTGGCCGACACCTCGAACGAGGGGATGCTGGGCTATCGCACCGGCTCGACCTGGCTGACGGTCTATAAATCCGACTTCGCCGGGACCAATCAGGCCAATGCCGTGACCTGGGACGTCGGCGTCGAACTGGACGACATCGTGGCGGGGCTGAAAGCCAAGGGGGTGGCGTTCGAGCATTATGACGACATGGGCCGTCAGGGCGACATCCATGTCTGCGGCTCGCTGCGTCTGGCCTGGTTCAAGGACCCTGACGGCAACATCCTGCATCTGGTCGGCTCGACGGGGTGAAATGGGCGATCCTCCCTTGCGAAGCGGGGGAGGGGGACCATGCGCAGCATGGTGGAGGGGGCGAGGCAGGACCGACTCTGAAAGACTAGAGGATGGCGCGCGACGCTCGCCCCCTCCACCGCCTTCGGCGGTCCCCCTCCCCCGTCGCTTCGCGACAAGGGAGGATCAACTTCAGCCCTCCAGCGAGACCACTGGCTCCTCGATCACCGCCCGGGCGTGTCCGCGCTTCTTCAGCCAGGCGCGGATGCGTTTCTGGATCGGATTGTCGACGCCGTAGTGGAACAGGAAGGCGAAGACGAAGGCCGCGCCCACGCCCATGAACCACAGCGCCCAGCGCGCCGTCTCGCCCAGGTTCAGCTTGTTGGCCGTGGCCTCGGCCAGGCCGAACCAGCCGATGCGGACCACCTCGTTCGAGATGAACATGGCGAAGGAGACGACCGCCGCCTGCTCGACCAGCTTCGACGGCTTGTTCACCGGCACGGCCCCCGCCGCCAGGATGATGATGGAGATGAGGGTCAGCGAGATCAGGGCGTGCTTGTCGAAATACTGCACCACGGCCAGCGCTGCGGAGGCCAGCAGCAGGGCCCAGCCCGCCAGACGCGGGTTGATCCAGACGCCCTGGGCGAACCAGGCCAGTCCCATGCCTAGGACGAACAGGGGCAGGGCGCGCCATATGCCGAGCGCCAGAGGCATCTGATAGACGGGATATTTCAGGATGGCCCAGCACAGCTCATTGGCCGCCAGATAGCCGATGACCACCAGCCCCAGCGCCATCCACGGCCCGACCCGCGTCAGCCCGCGCAGCACCCAGGGGAAGGCGAGATAGCAGCCCAGCAGGGCCGAGATCGACCAGCTGGGCGCGTTCCAGCCCAGACCGCCATGCACGCCGAACGACTGCACCAGCGCCACCTGCGCCGGCAACTGGTCCCAGGCGAACCACTCGGGGTGGGTCGGCGGCAGGCCGATGGCCGTCCCCAGCAGCACCATGGCCACCAGCAGGCCCAGCATGATCAGATGGGCCGGAAACACCCGCAGCGAGCGCTTCAGGAAGAAGTCCGTCTTCGACATCCGCCCGCTTGCGACCGATGAGGCGTAAACCCGCATCAGCACATAGCCGCTGTCGATCAGGAAGAAGTTGGTCAGCAGGAAGCCGCCCCGCTCGAACACCGGATGCACCGCCTCGGCCAGGGCGTGGGGCGCCGAGGCCTGGAAATGGTGCAGGATGATCAGCGACGCCACGATGAAACGCAGCGCGTCCAGCCATCCGCCGCGCATGATCGGCGGTGGCTCATTGTGAGACGAAAACGCAGTCCAGCCCATGACGAAGGCTCCCTTCAGGAAGGACAACGCAAGAAGGGGGCCGGTCCGATTGAAGAACAAGGGTTGGTGTAGTTGACGCGCATTGGTGACAATTGTAGCGTACTTGCGACATCAAATCTTTTCGAGGCCGTCATGTCGCAACCCTCCGCCCCCAGCGACGCCGAGCTGAGCATCCTGAAGTGCTTCTGGCGCGACGGCGACCTGTCCGCGCGCGAGGTGCAGGACCGCATCGGCGTCGAGCAGGGCTGGACCTCGTCCACCACGCGCACCGTGTTGGAACGGATGCGGGCCAAGAAGCTGCTGGGGCGGCGCGACGTGCACGGCATGGCGGTCTATTCGACGACCCAGCCCAAGGTGGCCGTGATCGGCGTGCTGATGCGCCGCCTGGGGGCTCTGTTGGAAATCGACGGCGCCCTGCCGGTCGCAGCCTTCTCGGGCAGCCAGATTCTCGATGCCGAGGATATCGCGGCCCTCGAAGCGGCGCTGAAGACGGACGCACCGAGCGAGCCGGAGGGCCAGGCATGACCCCCGTCGAACTGCTGGGCCTGTCCCTGGCGGCCTCGGTCGGGGTTGCGGCCCTGGGGTGGCTGGGTGCGTCGGGGCTGGAGCGCGCCTGCGGCGACGCTGGGCTGAGAGAGCGCCTCTGGGACGCGGCCCTGTTTCTGCCGGTCCTGCCGCCGCTCGTCACGGCCCTGCTCCTGCTGACGCCCGCGCCGGTGCAGCCCGCTCCGGTCATGACCGCATCGACGGCCGAGGCCACGGCGACGGCGTTCGACCTCGTGGAAATCGCCCCGGCCGCCGAGGGGTTCAATCTCGACGGCGGTCACGCGGCCCTGATTGTTCTGACGGCAGCCCTGCTGCTGACCCTGGCCCGCCTGGTCGTTCTGGCGCGGCGCGCGCGGCGGGTGAAGCGGCTGTGCGCCAGCGCTGTCCCGGCGTCTTCCTCGACGCTGCAGGCGGTGACGATCACGGCCCGGCGCATGGGTGTGGCCGCGCCCCAGGTGCGGGTCTGCGCCAGCGGGACGGAGGCCTGGCTGACCGGACTGGCGCGGCCCGTGCTGATCCTGCCGGCGCGCCTGGCCGAAGCGTCGAACGCGCCCGTGGCCCGCGCCGTCATCGCTCACGAACTGGCGCACCTGAAACGCGGCGACCATCGCACAGTCTGGCGAGAGGAGGTTCTTCTCGCGCTTTTGGCCTTCAACCCGGTCCTGCCCTTCGTCCGCGCGCGTCGCGCCGCCGCACGGGAGGAGGCGTGCGACGCCCTGGCCCTGAGCGGCCAGACCGCCGAGACGCGCCGCGCCTATGCCCAGGCCCTGATCGAAGCCCTGGGCTCGCACCTAGACCCTTCGCCTACGCCTGCCCTGACCTTCACTGGAAATCCAAGGAGCCGAGCCATGCGTCGCCTGCAATCCATTCTGACGCCTCCGTCCGCTGCGGGCGCGCGGGCCCGCCTGACGGCCTGGGGCGCGGGCCTGGCGCTCCTGGCCCTGAGCGGCCTGGGAACCGCCGCCCTCGCCAGCCAGCGACAGGCCTCGTCGGCGCCGGTTCTCGTGGAGGCGCCGCCAGTCGCGATCATGGCGACCTCGACCATGGCTCCGGCGTCTGCGCCGCTGGCTTCCGAGGCGCTTCAGGCGGCGCAAGCGCCCAAGACGGTGAAACTCGGCGAGTCGCCGAAGCTGATGATCAACGGCGTTCCGGTGGCGGCGGGCTTCCCCTACTGGGCGCTGGCCGCCGACAGGGTCGATGTTCAAACGGCGGAGGCTGTCGGCGGGGCGTCGCTCGACTTCATCGTCCCGTTGACGGCTTCGCCGCCCGTCTATGTCAACGGCGCGCGGCTGCCGGACGGCGTGGGACTGGCGTCGCTCAAGGGCGACCAGGTGGAGCAAACCGATCAGCAGGGCGACGGTTCGATCCGTGTTCAGGTGAAGCCGCGCGAAGCGGCTGCGGTCCGCAGCCCAGACACGCCCGCCAGCAGGACCCGGCTAGCCGTCGATATCCGCCAGGGCGACAACCGCCCCTTCATCCTCGGAGGCGGCGACGTTCTGAAGGTGTCGCTGGTCGGCGAAGGCGAGGGCGAGGGCCTGTCAAAGGTGATGGAGGCGCCGGTCCTGAGCGCCTACGGCCTGCCCAGCCAGGTCTTCCTCGACCTGGACGACCGCTTCTTCCCTTCGCGGATGCCGGGCCGCGCCTATGAGCTGAAGGCGGAAATCCGGGGCGCGGACGGGCGGCTGGCCTATGTGTCGGAGCCTACGACCCTGCGTCTGGCGCCGGGGTCCCAGCGGCAGGCCATGAGGATGAGGCCGGAGCTGATCCTGCGGCCGGCTTTCTGAACCGGGTTTCTAGCCCCGCACCAGCCGCAGGAACTCCTCGCGGGTGCGGGGGTCTTCGCGGACGGTGCCCAGCAGGCAGCTGGTGGACAGGCTGGCGCCGGGGACGTCGACGCCCCGCATGGTCATGCAGCTGTGCTCGGCCTCGATGACCACGCCGACGCCGTGGGGGCGCAGCACGTCCTGGATGGCGTGGGCGATTTCCGAGGTCATCTTTTCCTGGATCTGCAGGCGACGGGCGAAGCCGCGCACCACGCGGGCCAGCTTGGAGATGCCGACGACCCGGTCGGTGGGCAGATAGCCGACGTGGGCCACGCCGACGACCGGCAGCATGTGGTGTTCGCAGAAGCTGACGAAGCGGATGTTCTTCAGAACCACCAGTTCGTCGTAGCCGCCGACCTCCTCGAAGGTCTTTTCCAGATACTCGCGCGGCTCGACTTCATAGCCCTGGAACAGCTCGCGATAGGACTTGGCCACGCGCTTGGGCGTTTCCAGCAGGCCCTCGCGGTCGGGATTGTCGCCCGCCCACTGGATCAGGGTGCGAACGGCGGCTTCGGCTTCGGCCTGCGAGACGGAGGGTTTGTGCGCGTGGTCGGTCATGGCTTGTCCATATAGCCGGACGGGCCGATCAATCCAGCCGTAGATGGACGATGGGGCGAAACGGACCGTGCGCCGCGGCGGACAGCGGGCGATCTTCCCTTCGCCGTCATCCTCCGGCAAGCCGCGCAGCGGCGCAGACCGGGGGACCCAGCGGCGCGCGTGAGCGCGACCCTGTCCCGAGCGCGGCGTGAGAAGATCGCCTTCGGCGCCGCTAGGTCCCCCGGTCTCGCTCCGCTCGCCGGAGGATGACGGAGGAGGGGAGTGCGCGCCTATCGCTCGAGGTAAACGCCCTGTTAACCATCCTGTCGGCATTTTCTGCCCAGTTCCCGGGAGTGGTGATGAGCGGCGCGGAAGTTCTGGATATTGGCCGTGACGCCATCTGGCTGACGATCCAGCTGTGCGCCCCCGTGCTCGTGGTCGGCCTGGTGGTCGGTGTGGTCATCGGCCTGTTTCAGGCCCTGACGCAGATTCAGGAACAGACCCTGATCTATGCGCCCAAGATCATCGCCATCTTCGTCTCCCTGCTGCTGTTCCTGCCGCTGATGGGCGCGCTGCTGGGCGGCTTCATGCGCGAGATCGCCGCCCGCATCGCCGGCATGTAGGCCGCACGTGGAGTCCTACGCCACCGCCGAACAGATCTGGGCCGGCGGGCTGATCTTCGCGCGCATCGGCGCGATCCTGATGACCATTCCCGGCATTGGTGAATCCTATGTGCCGCCGCGCGTGCGCCTGTCGCTGGCCCTGCTGCTGTCGCTGGTCATGTGGCCGCTGGTGGCCGGGACCCTGCCGGCCCTGCCGCCGACCCTGGGCGGCATGGTGGGCTGGATCATCCGCGAGGTTCTGACCGGCCTGGCCATCGGCGTCATCCTGCGCAGCTTCATGACGGCCCTGGTCACGGCGGGCGAGATCATCTCGCAGCAGACGACGCTCGGTTTCGCCCAGACCGCCAATCCGCTGCAGGCCTCGCCCGGCTCGACCCTGTCGGCCTTCCTGATGTTGCTGGGCGTGACCCTGATCTTCGCCACCAACACCCATCACCTCTTCATCGCCGGCATCCTGGGGTCCTACGAGGCCATTTCTCCGGCCAAGCCGATGATCGCCTCCGATTTCGCCGCCTTGGCCGTCAAGACCCTGGGCCAGAGCTTCATGCTGGGGGTCCAGCTGTCGGCGCCGGTCCTGGTCTTCGCCCTGATCTTCAACCTGGCCTCGGGCCTGATCGCGCGGGTCATGCCGGCGTTTCAGGTCTATTTCGCCGCCGCCCCGCTCAGCGTCCTTCTGGGCCTGTCGATCTTCGCGCTGAGTCTGGGCGTGATGGGGACCATCTTCATCGACCGCTATCGCGCCCTGGCGCGGGTGTTCACGGGAGGGAGCCTTGGCTGAAGGCGCCGATCCCGAGTCGAAAACCGAAGAGGCCACCCCGCGAAAGCTTGAGGAGGCCCGAAAAAAGGGCGACGTCGCCAAGTCGCCGGACGTGGCGGCGGCCATGTCCCTGGCCGGGGCGGTCGCGGTCCTGCTGATCGGGGGCGGCTATTTCTCGCAGCAGATGGCCGAGGACATGCTGCCCTTCCTGGCCGAGCCCCACGCCATGATCGGCGGGCTGGAGGCCGGCGCCGGGATCGAGATCGGCATGCGCGCCGTCTGGGCCGTGACGCCCTTTCTGGCGGCCCTGATGCTGGCGGTCGTCATCGGCGGGGTGGGGGGCAACCTGGCCCAGTCGGGCTTCCTGTTCACCGCCGAGAAGATCAAGCCCAAGTGGTCGGCGGTCAGCCCGCTGTCGGGCTTCAAGCGCATCTTCGGCCCGGACGGCATCGTCCAGTTCATCAAGACCTTTCTCAAGCTGATCGCCATCGGCGCCGTCTGCTGGTGGGTGCTGAAGCCGCACACGCGCGAGTTCGAGAACCTGGCCGCCATGAGCCCCGCCATGATCCTGCCCTTCGCGCGCGATCTGGCGGGATCGCTGATGATCGCCGCCCTGATCTTCCTGGGCTTCACCGCCGGCGCCGACTTCATCTGGCAGAAGTTCCGCTTCGCCAAGCGGATGCGGATGACCAAGGAAGAGACCAAGGAAGACTACAAGCAGACCGAAGGCGACCCCCATGTGAAGGGCAAGCTGCGTCAGATCCGCATGCAGCGCAGCCGTCAGCGCATGATGCAGGCCGTGCCGACCGCCACCGTCATCGTCACCAACCCGACCCACTATTCGGTGGCCCTGCGCTATGAGCCCGATCAGGGCGACGGCGCCCCGATCTGCGTCGCCAAGGGCGTGGACGCGGTGGCCCTGCGCATCCGCGAGCTGGCCAAGGAGAGCGGCGTGCCGATCGTCGAGAACGTGCCCCTGGCTCGCGCCCTCTACGCCACGGTCGATGTCGACGAGGTCATCCCGCGCGAACACTTCGAGGCGGCGGCCAAGGTGATCGGCTTCGTCATGCAGGGACGGAAACGGCGGTGATCGGTCGCCAGGATTCTCCCTCCCCTTCATGGGGAGGGTGGCCGAGGCGTAGCCGAGGTCGGGTGGGGGCGCTTTGGCTGATCAAGCGCGGCGTCCGTGTCACCCGGCCCTCCCCACCCGGTCGCGCAGCCTGTCCTCGGGCTCGCCTGTGGCGAGACCCGGGGGCGACCACCCTCCCCATGAAGGGGAGGGAGAGGCGTCCCGTTATGGCGCAGACCGGAGCTCCGATATGCTGACCACCACTGATTCGCGCGGGCGAGGCGCCATGACCGTTTCCAAGACCAGAGCGGCGGCGACGCGCCGTCCGACCTTTGATCCCCTGCTGGTGGTGATGGCCCTGGGCTTCGCCCTGGCGGTCGCGGCCATGGTCTATCCGGCGTTCCGCGCCAACGCCTTCACGGCGCCGGGGCTGATCCTGATCTTCGCGGCGGGGGCCACGGCCCTGATCTGGCTGTTCGCCTTTGGTCGGGCCGAGATGCGCCGCGCCCACGGCGACACGGCGGTCGAGATGCTGGACGCCATGGCCGAGCCCGCCGCCCTGGTCTGGCCGTCCGGTCAGGTGCTGGCCTACAACGGCGCCTGGGCCGAGGAGAACGGCGCCGTCACGGCCCTGCCGCGCGGCAAGTCGGCGCAAGCCCTCTACATGGCCTTCGCCCAGGCCCGCGAGGGTCATCAGGGCCGCGCCATCGTCCAGATCGGCGCCCGCGAGATCGAGGTCCTGATCGGTCAGGCGGGGCAGGGGCGTTTCCTGGTCCGCGCCGCGCCCGACGCCGTCCTGCCGGTGCCGCAGGCCGCCCCCGCCGCCGCACCCGCCAAGGTCAGCGGCGAGGCCCGCGCCATGGCCGCCGGCGCCCCCTTCGGTTCGACCGTCATCGCCGGCGACGACCTGTTCGCGGGCAAGGCCGAGGATTCCAACGCCGCCCTGGCCGTCCTGACCGGCCCCGCCGCCTCGGGCGACGCCGCCTTCGGCCACCTGTTCGATCTGGCGGGTGTGACCGAGGCCAAGGCCAAGCTGGCCGCCGGGTCTTCGGGCCCGATCGAGCTGGTGGCCCGCGCCTATCCCGACCGCCACCTGCACCTCTATGTCGCGCCCGAGGGCGACAAGCGCCGCGTCTGGCTGTTCGACGTCTCGTCGCAGAAGTCGATGGAGCTGCAGCTGTCGCAGGCCCAGAAGATGCAGGCCGTGGGCCAGCTGGCCGGCGGCGTGGCGCACGATTTCAACAACCTGCTGACCGCCATCCAGATGCAGCTATCCGAACTGCTGGAGCGTCACCCGGTCGGCGACCCCTCCTATGACGGCCTGAACCAGATACGCCAGACCGGCATCCGCGCCGCCGATCTGGTGCGCAAGCTGCTGGCCTTCTCGCGCAAGTCGACGGTGCGGCGCGAGCGTCTGGACCTGGGCGAACTGGTCGGCGAGTTCGCCGTCCTGCTGCGCCGCCTGCTGCGCGAGGACGTGCGTCTGGAGACCGACTACGGCCGCGACATGCCGCTGGTCCTGGCCGACAAGAGCCAGTTGGAAACGGCCGTCATGAACCTGGCGGTCAACGCCCGCGACGCCATGCGCGGCGTGGTCGAGCCGGGCGGGGGCGTGGTCACCATCAAGACCCGCCGCCTGACCGAGGGCCAGGCCCGCGACATGGGCTGGCGCGAGGCCAAGGGCGAGATCGCCCTGATCGAGGTGTCGGACACCGGCCCCGGCGTGCCGCCTGAACTGCTGGACAAGATCTTCGAGCCCTTCTTCACCACCAAGGCGGTCAACGAGGGCACCGGCATGGGCCTGGCCACCGTCTACGGCATCGTCCAGCAGGCGGGCGGCCACATCAGCGTCTCGAACATCGACGACGCCGGGGCCGCCTTCCGCATCTTCCTGCCCGCCGCCTCGGCCGAGGAACTGGTCGCCGCCCCGGTGGTCGAAAAGGCGGTCAAGGCCGCGCCGCGCGACCTGTCGGGCGCGGGCCGCATCCTGTTCGTCGAGGACGAGGCCGCCGTGCGCGGCATCGCCGCCCGCCTGCTGCGCCAGCGCGGCTATGAGGTGATCGAGGCCGCCGACGGCGAGGAGGCCCTGATCCTGGCCGAGGAATGGGCCGGTCAGATCGACATGATGATCTCCGACGTCATCATGCCGGGGCTGGACGGTCCGTCCCTGCTGAGGAAGGCGCGGCCCTTCCTCGGCGACGCCCCTGTCATGTTCATCTCGGGTTATGCCGAGAGCGACTTCTCGGACCTGCTGCAGGACGAGACGGGCGTCTCCTTCCTGCCCAAGCCGCTCGACATCAAGACCCTGGCCGAGCGCGTGAAACAGGAACTCCACGCGGGCTGATCTTCTTTTCCTTCCCATTCCATGGGGAGGGGGACCGCGTAGCGGTGGAGGGGGCGAGACGTCTGTAGGTGAGACGCTGATCGGAAACGACGGCGCCACCCCCTCCGTCACGGCGTCAGAGGGCTGGTCTCCAAGCCCTCTGACGGCTCCGTTTCTTCAGGTTGCGCTGCGGCGCTGCTGGATGACGACCATGGCCCCGCCTGCGAGCATGAGGGCGAGCAGGATCATGGCCCATTCCGACAGGGTCGGGACCGTGGCCGGTGCGGGGGGCGGCGCTGGCGCAAACGCGATGCTCGAGGGGCCTACCCCCACGGCGATGGGCGATCCGACGACGGCGCGCGTGGCCGTGTCGATCACCGAGACGGTGTTGGCGCCGGTGTTGGCGACATAGGCGTATGCGCCATCGGGCGAGATCGCGATGCTGTTGGGGATTCCCCCCACAGCGATAGGTGATCCGACGACGGCGCGCGTGGCGGTGTCGATCACCGAGACGTTGTCAGAGCCGGCGTTGACGACATAGGCGTATGCGCCATCGGGCGAGACCGCGATGCTGTTGGGGATCCCTCCCACAGTGATAGGTGATCCCACGACGCTGTGCGTGGCGGTGTCGATCACCGAGACTGTGTCGGAGTTGGCGTTGGCGACATAGGCGTAGGCGCCGTTGGGCGATACCGCGATGCTCACGGGGCTTGAGCCCACAGCGATGGGGGATCCGACGAAGGCGCGCGTGGCGGTGTCGATCACCGAGACGGTGCCGGAGTTGGCGTTGGCGACATAGGCGTGCTGCGCGGAAGCGGCGCCGGCGATGGCCCCGATGCCGATCGTCAGGCCAAGGGCCAACGCCAAGTGTAGCCGACGATGCAGCGGATGTCTTGAAACGTGGACGGTCATGGTGGAACAGACTGGCTATGTAATTGGCGTCAGATCGCTGGGCCGTGGGGGCGGCCGAAAGCGATCTTACAGCAAAGCCTACTATCGGACTTTGCTGCCAATGTAACGCCGTTCAGACAGGCGGTTTGATGGACAGCCCCATCGATGACTGCGTCCCCACCCTCGGCGGACATTCGACGCAGCCGCTGTCGACTCTTCCCTTCCTCCAAGCGCGGCGGGAGCAGGCCAAACGCCTCGCGACTGGAAGTCTGACTAGGCGTCGCCGCCCGTCCGGGTGCGTTCCACCGTCGTGGTGCGCTCACCGTTCGGCCCGGTGGTCGTGGTGGTGGTTGTCGTGGTGGTCCGCTCCCACACAGTGCAGTCGATCGAGGAGCCGCCGCCCGGCTGTTGGGTGGTCCTGCATCGTTCGCTGGCGGCGGTTTCTGCTGCGCGCATGGATTCCGAAGGGCCGGTCGCGCAGGCGGATAGCGCCAGCCCGGTCGCAAGGACGGTGCAGAATCGCAGCATGGTGACGACCTTCCCAACTCCAGTCTGAGCCAGTCTGCTAGACCTGGCGCGGCCGACAAGTATCGGCAGGTCGGTCTCGTCTTTTCCTCCCCATTCCATGGGGAGGGGGACCACGAAGTGGTGGAGGGGGCGACGCGCCGGCTGCCGATGGGATGCGCAGATTGGACAGCGCGGCGCCGCCCCCTCCGTCTCGGCCGCTGTCGCGTCCGATCCACCTCCCCATGAAATGGGAAGGAAAAGAAGTCTCACGCCCTCACGTCGAAATGGCGCGGTTCCCCGTCGCGGCGCTCCCGGGCGGCGTCGTAGAGGGTGTCGGCCAGATCCAGCATGTGGTGCCGGCGCAGGCGCGGGATGATCTCCAGCAGTTGCAGCCGCAAGGTCTCGACCTCCACGTCGCTCAGCGGCGCCGTTCGGCGGGCGGATCGGGCAGGCACGGCGATCCTCCATCAGAGCGCCTCGGGGAGGTGAGGCGACTTCTGAAAACGGTTGTTTCCTCGTTCCGGTTCCAGATCGGGCCACATTCAGTGAAAAACTGAACAAACTCCGCCGTAAAGGCTTGGGTCTTTCGTGCGCGGCCCTAGATAGGGGCCAGACGAATCATAACTCCCGGAGAGGAAGTTCCCATGGCCTTCACCCTGCCCCCGCTGCCCTACGCCCACGACGGCCTGGAGCCCGCAATCGACAAGGAGACGATGAGCTTCCACTACGACAAGCACCACCAGACCTATGTCGACAACCTGAACAAGGCCGTGGCCGCCGCGGGCGTCGAAGGCCAGTCGTTCGACGAACTGTTCGCCAAGATGTCGACCCTGCCGGTCGCGGTGCGCAACAACGCCGGCGGCGTGTGGAACCACACCTTCTTCTGGGAAGGCCTGGCCCCCGTCGGCACGGGCGGCGCGCCCTCGGCTGAACTGGCCGCCGCCATCGACGCCGACCTGGGCGGCATGGACGCCTTCAAGGAGGCCTTCAACGCGGCGGGCCTGGGCCGCTTCGGTTCGGGCTGGGCCTGGCTGATCGTGCAGGACGGCAAGCTGAAGATCATCTCGACGCCGAACCAGGACAACTCCCTGATGGACTTCGCCGAGGAGAAGGGCGCGCCCCTGCTCGTCGCCGACGTCTGGGAGCACGCCTACTACCTGAAGTACCAGAACCGCCGCGCCGAGTTCCTGGCCGCCTTCTGGTCCATCGTGAACTGGAACAAGGTCAACGAGCTGTTCGCGGCCGCCAAGGGCTGAAACGCCCGTCTGGCTTGACTCTGGAGGGGCGGGCCTTCATAAGCCCGCCCTTCTCGCATCGGGTTTCGGCCCGAGGCGCGAACTGACTACGGACGATGCGTGGACCGCCGTTGAGATCGCCGCTCCAATCGGGGAGGGGCCGGGCCGCATCAGCATGAAGAGTGACCTATGTCCAAGCGCCATAGCGCCAAGTACAAAATCGACCGCGCCATGGGTGAAAACCTGTGGGGCCGCGCCAAGTCGCCGGTCAACAAGCGTTCGTACGGCCCGGGCCAGCACGGCCAGCGTCGTAAGTCGAAGGTTTCGGACTTCGGCCTGCAGCTGAAGGCCAAGCAGAAGCTCAAGGGCTACTACGGCAACATCACCGAGAAGCAATTCTCGGCCATCTACGCCGAAGCCGGCCGCCGCAAGGGCAACACCTCGGAAAACCTGATCGGTCTGCTGGAATCGCGCCTGGACGCCATCGTCTACCGCGCCAAGTTCGTCCCGACCGTCTGGGCCGCTCGCCAGTTCGTCAGCCACGGCCACGTGACCGTCGACGGCAAGAAGGTCGACATCGGTTCGTACCGCGTCAAGCCGGGCCAGGTCATCGAGGTCAAGGAAAAGTCGCGCAACATGGCTCTGGTGCTCGAAGCCCAGCAGTCGTCGGAACGCGACATCCCCGACTACCTGGAACAGGGTGATCGCGGCTTCTCGATCCGTTACGTCCGCGTTCCCGAGCTGTCGGACGTGCCGTACCCGGTCAAGATGGAACCGAACCTGGTCGTCGAATACTACTCGTCCTGATTTCAGGCGATCGACGATAGAGTTGATGGAAGCCCCGGTGCAAACCGGGGCTTCTTTCTTATTCAGCATCTGCTGTTCCCTTGGGGAAGGAAGCAGCGCATTCTGACCGGGTGGACTGGCTTCGCCCCGGAAGGCCGAGATGAGACGCACCGCCGCCCTTTACGCCGCCGCCGCCGCCCTGGTCGGAGGCTGCGCCACGACTGACGCGCCGAACGTGTCCACCGCGGGCATGCCGGGACAGCTGGAACCGATCCACGCGGCCGCCTTCACCCGCGACCTGGCGGTCTTCTGGGTCAGTTCAAACGGCTGCACCAGCAAGGCGGACGTCAAGCCCTTCATCACCCGCCTGCGCGACAGCGCGGTCATCACCCTGCGGCGGGTGGACGAAGATCGTTGTGCTGAACCCCGGGCCGACGGGGTGCAGGTGCAGTGGACCTTTGAGGAGCTTGGGCTTGAGCCGGGCGCTCAGGTTACTGTCAATAACCCCTATATGATGCCTCAAATTGTAAAGTCGAACGACAATTTGTAAAGTCTATCGTGGTTCGCTTATCTTGAATATATCAAGTTAACCATGTCAGACGACCGCGGCTTAAGAAATGGACGGGTAGGGACGTAATCCCCCTGTCGCATTTTCCGTTCGGTTTTCATGCGTATCGTCGACTGCCTGACCAATGCCCATAACCTGGCGCTGGTCGCCCTGGCCGCCCTGATCTGCGTCCTGGGCAGCTGGATTACCGTAAGCCTGCTGAAGCGGGTTCGCAGCACGCGAACCGGAACGCGCGCCGCCTGGGTCTTCCTGGGCTCGGTCGCCGGCGGGGCGACGGTCTGGTGCACCCACTTCGTCGCCATGATCGCCTATGAGCCGGGGGTGCAGGTCACCTACGAACCCGGATTGACGGGCCTGTCCCTGTTTGTCGCTATCGCGGGCAGCGGGGTGGCGTTGATGACGGGGGCGCAACGGTTCAACGGCTCCGCCCTGGTCGGGGGCGCGCTGTTCGGCATGACTGTGGCCGGGATGCATTTCATCGGCATGGCGGCCTTTGCGGTCGACGCCGTGATTCATTGGTCCAGCGTCTATGTGGCGGTGGCCGTCGCCGGCTCGGTCCTGTTTGGGGCAGCCGCCTTCAAGGCCGAGAAGCTGTCCACCACGGCGCGCGGCAGCGGGCTGGCGGTTCTGCTCATGGTTCTGGGCATCGTCGTCCTGCATTTCACGGCCATGTCGGCCATGACCATCCTGCCCTTCGCCCCGCAGGACGGCGTCCTGACCGGCGATGACGCGCATCAGGCCATCGCCATCGGCGTGGCGGGCGTGGGCCTGCTGGTCCTGGGCGCCGGCGCCGCCAGCTATGTTCTGGACACCCAGTCGCGCAGCCAGGCCGAAGTCCGCCTGCAACACCTGATCGAGGGCGGGGTGGACGGCATGGCGGTTGAGCGTGACGGCGTCATCGTCGGCGTCAACAGCGCCCTGCTGAAGCTGATCGGCGTCGAGCGCCAGGCCCTGCTTGGCCAGACGCTGTCGCGTTGGGCCGAGGATGTGGCGCGTCTGAGCGACGGCGACATGGTGCAGTCGTCCCTGACCACCGAGGCGGGCGAGGTCCTGCCGATCGAACTGGCGGCCAAGCGCGACCACGGCAGCGAAGGCGAGGTCATGCTCTACGCGGTGCGCGACCTGCGCGCGCGTCAGGCCCAGGAACGCCGCATCGCCCACCTGGCGCGCAACGACAGCCTGACCGGCCTGCCCAACCGGGCCTCCTTTCTGGAACGCCTGACCCGTCAGACCGACACCATCAAGCCGGGCGAGACCCTGGCCCTGTTCGCCCTGGACCTGAACCGGTTCAAGGAGGTCAACGACCTCTATGGCCACGCCGTCGGCGACCAGCTGCTGTGCCGTATCTCGGACCACCTGCGCGAGGTCCTGCATGAGGGCGAGTTCATCGCCCGTCAGGGCGGCGACGAGTTCGTCGCCATGGCGCCGGTGTCGTCGCGCGCCGAGGCCGAGGCCGTGGCCCGTCGCCTGCGCGCCGCCGTCATCCGTCCGGTGACCATCGAACACGCCGACCTGTCGTGCGGCGCCAGCATCGGCGTCTCCCTGTGGCCCGAGGACGCCGACGACCTGTCGACCCTGATCAACAACGCCGACCTGGCCATGTATCGCGCCAAGGCTTCACTGACCCAGGATATCTGCTTCTACGAGGCGGACATGGATCAGGCGGTTCGTGCGCGCCGCCGGGTCACCCAGGCCCTGCGCGAGGCCATCGATAACCAGCGCTTCGAGCTGCACTATCAGGTCCAGGCCTCGGTCCAGACCGGCAAGGCGACGGGCTATGAGGTCCTGCTGCGCTGGAAGGACGAGGACGGCCGCTACATCTCGCCGGCCGACTTCATTCCGGTGGCGGAAGAGACCGGGCTGATCCTGCCGATCGGCGAATGGGTTCTGCGTCAGGCCTGCAGGCAGGCCGCCGCCTGGTCCGAACCGCACAAGATCGCGGTCAACCTGTCGCCGGTGCAACTGGGTCATGTGGACCTGCCGGGTCTGGTCGAGCAGGTTCTGAAGGAGACGGGCCTGGACGCCTCTCGCCTGGAGCTGGAGATCACCGAGACGGCCATGATCAGCGACATGGCGCGCACCACCCATGTCCTGCGTCAGCTGAAGGCCCTGGGCGTCACCATCGCCATGGACGACTTCGGCACCGGCTATTCCTCGCTGTCGACCCTGCGGGCCTTCCCCTTCGACAAGATCAAGCTGGACCGCTCCTTCATGACCGAGCTGGACGGCGACGAGCCGCAGTCCCAGGCCATCATCCGCGCCGTTTTGACCATCGGCGAGAGCCTGTCGATCCCGGTCCTGGCCGAGGGGGTGGAGACGGCGGAACAGCTGGCCTTCCTGCGCGCCCAGGGCTGCAACGAGGTCCAGGGCTATCTGCTGGGCCGCCCCCAGCCCGAAGCCGACGCCTTGACCAATGGCGCAGCTCAAGTTGCGACACCGTTGTCAGGTGAAGGTCAGGCCGCAGGGGCGCGCGCCGCCGCATAACCCGGCCAGTGTGTCGCGCCGGCCCGTTCGTACTGGACGGGGAGGTCCTCCGGCTGGCCCAGGGTCACGGCGGCGTGGTGTCCCCAGTTGGGATCGTCCAGCACGGCGCGGGCGACGGCGATCAGGTCGGCCTTGCCTTCCGCCAGCAGGGCCTCGGCCTGTTGCGGGGTGACGATCATGCCGACGGCCATGACGTTGGCCTCGGGGACCGCCGCCTTGACCGCCTCGGCGAAGGCGACCTGATAATTGGGCTGATCGCCGGGGATGCGGGCCGTGGCGACATTGCCGCCGCTGGTCAGGTGCAGATAGTCGTAGCCCATGGCGTGCAGCGCCGCGCCGAACACCTGCGCCTCCTCGACCGTGATGCCGCCCTCGGTCCAGTCCGAGCCGTTGAAGCGCACGCCGAGCGCCTTGGTCCGGGGCCAGGCGTCGCGCAGGGCCTGAGCCACGCGCAGGGGGAAGCGCATCCGGTTCTCCAGCGAGCCGCCGAACTCATCCGTCCGTTCGTTCGACAGGGGCGACAGGAACTGGGTCAGCAGATAGCCGTGGGCGGCGTGCAACTCGACCAGATCAAACCCGGCCCGGTCGGCGCGCTTGGCCGAGTCTACGAAGGCGGCGACCACCCGGTCCATGCCAGCAGCGTCCAGCGCGCTCGGCCTGTGCCAGTCGGCCTTGAAGGCCTGGGCTGAGGCGGAAAACGTCTCCCACGCCTTGTCCTCCGGCGCGGGGCCG
Organism: Brevundimonas sp.; assembly: GCF_032055285.1. Lineage (GTDB taxonomy): Bacteria > Pseudomonadota > Alphaproteobacteria > Caulobacterales > Caulobacteraceae > Brevundimonas. The sequence goes on along the minus strand of NZ_DAMBRE010000003.1, from coordinate 17,107 downwards.
CCCCGGTCGATCCACGGCGGATTGGTCGAGGCCTTGCGCCCGGCGTGGGCCAGCTGGACGCCGATGGGGGTGTCCGAATAGGTGCGGATGTCACGGATGATCCGGGCGAAGGCGGCTTCCTGCTCGTCGTTCCACAGGCCGGTGTCGGCCCACGAAATGCGGCCCGCCGCCTCGACGCCCGTGGCCTCGATCACCACCAGTCCGGCGCCCGACAGGGCCATGCGGCCGATGTGCTGAGCGTGCCAGGGCTGGGGCACGCCGTCCACGGCCGAGTACATGCACATGGGGGCGACGACGATGCGGTTCTTCAGCGTCAGCGGTCCGACGGCGCGCGGGGTGAACAGCAGGCTCATGCAATGATCTTTCGATGATGTCCCGGGGAGGCGGCCACAGTAGCTATGACTGTGGCGGTTCCGTTCAAGTCCCGCCTTTCCGATTATTCACGTGATCTGGAACGGCGACGCTGGCAGTTTCCGGCCAGCCAAGAAGGGGAATACCTATGCGCCGTATCGTCATCGCTCTCGCCGTCGCCGCCATCGCCGCGCCCATGCTGTCGGGCTGCATCATCATCGCCAGCGACAAGCCGACCACCCGCGTCATCCACTCGACGCCGGCCGAGGCCAACTGATGCGCCAGGCCAGCATCAGGGCAGCCGTCGCGGCCGTCGCCCTGTTGCCGCTGCTGGGCGGCTGCGTCATCTATTCGAACGAGGGCGGCGAGCGGAAGATCAACATCAACTCCGCCGACGCCGTCGCCGAGACCGAAGCCCTGGAAGCTGTCCGCAAGGTCGATTTCGACGGTCAGAAGCTGACCGTCGTGGTCGGCTCCAACGGCTGCACCGAGGCGTCCAGCTTCGAGGTCAAGATCAAGGACACGGATCCGGCCGAGCTCAGCCTGATCCGCCGCGCCCCTGACCTGTGCAAGGCCATCGTCCGCGAAGGCGTCGCCGTCAGCTGGACCTACGCCGAGCTGGGCCTGAACACCGGCCAGCACGTGCGCGTGCTGAACCCGGTCAGTCTGTAAGAAAGTCCTTCTACCCCTGAGGGAGAAGGTGGCAGGCGAAGCCTGACGGATGAGGGGTGTCAGCGCCTCGCATCCTGTGAAGGCTTCGCCGCCTGATTGTCAGATGGTCGGCCGTGGAGCCGACACCCCTCATCCGGCCCTGACGGGCCACCTTCTCCCTCAAGGGGGGAAGGGAATCAGGCCGCAAACGCTCCCAGCATCTCCGTCGGGATGCGGGCGGGGCGCAGGGTGGCGGCGTCGACCAGGCACCATTCCGACACGCCTTGCGCGCACAGGCGGCCTTCGCCGTCCTCGATGCGGACATAGCGGTTGAAGCGCGGTCCCTGCGGGTCGCCGACCCAGGTGCGGGCGATGACGCCGACAGCGCCGGGCGCGATGGCGCGCAGGTAGTCGATCTCGTGTCTCAGGGCGACCCAGGACCACTTCGCCCGCGTCGCTTCGTCGAAGCGCGCGTTCCAGTGGGCCGTCCCGACGTCCTGCAGCCAGCCGACATAGACGACGTTGTTGACGTGGTTGTTCTCGTCGATGTGCTCCGGCCGCACGTCCAGAGGGACGACGAAGACCTCGCGGTCTTCACGCGGGGTCAGTTGCGGCCGGGCCATCCGGCTTTAAGCCTCGCCGAGGGCGACGCCCTTCTCGACCATCAGGGCCTGCAGTTCGCCGGCCTGGAACATCTCGCGCACGATGTCCGAACCGCCGACGAACTCGCCCTTGACGTAGAGCTGGGGGATTGTCGGCCAGTCGGTGAAGCTCTTGATGCCGTCGCGCAGGGCTTCGTCCTGAAGCACGTCGACGCCGACGAAGGCCGCGCCCACGTGGTCGAGGATCTGAACCGCCAGCGAGGAGAAGCCGCAGCGCGGCGAATCCGGCGTGCCCTTCATGAACAGGACCACGTCATGCTCGGCCACGGTCTGGGCGATGAAGGCGTGGACGGGGTCGGCGGCGGCGTCTGCAGTCATTTGATCGGTCACGGTAAGGGGCCTTTCAGCGAAGCCCGTCAGCTAGGCGCCCAATGGGGCCGGGTCAAGGCCGCTGCGGCGTAAGAACTCAGGCGGTTTCCGGCGCCCGGGCCAGGCGTTCGGCGCGCTGGGCCAGGGCGGGCGCGCCGTATTCGCGGGCCGTGGCGGCGGCCTCGGTCAGGACCAGCCCCAGTTCTCGTGGAGGCTGGCCGGTCCAGCGCGCGCGGGCCAGGGCGATCCGCGCCATGCCGATCTGGTCCGAGGCCCAGTCCAGCGGCGTGGCCAGCACCGAGGGGCGGGTCAGGCGGCGACGCAGGCCGCTTTCGATCTCCAGCAGGGCCGAAAGGTCGCCGACCGACCCGGCGCGCGACGCTTCCTGAGCCACGCGGCGTTCATGGGCCAGGGCGCCCAGCACCAGCCCGCCGCCCTCGGTCAGGGCTTCGGCCTGGACCAGAACCAGCAGGGGCAGGGTCTCGCGTTCGGCGCGCAGCACCTGGATGGCGGCCCAGTCCAGCGGGCTGTGGTCGGGGGTGAACTGGTCGGCGGCGGCGTCGAACAACGCCTGGGCCTGATCGCGGGCCAGAACGTCGTCGGCGATGGCCGCGAGCGCCGCCATGCCCGCCGCGCACAGGGCCAGGGCGCGGGCGCGGCTGAGCGGGCGCTGCTCCGGCGTGGCGGACTCGACCAGAACCCGCAGGTCAGCGCCGGCCTGATCCAGCATCCGTGGGTCGCGCGCGGCCAGCCCGGCCTCCAGCATCAGGGCGGCGCGGTCCAGCCGCAACTCGTCCTCCAGCGGGCGTTGCTGGCCCTTCAATCCGTGCAGAGCGCCGTCCAACAGGGCGGCGGCGTCCTGAAGGGCGACGGTCTCGCCTGCGATCGACGCCTGACGCGCCCGCAGCCGGGCGTGCAGGGCGGCGACGGCCGACGCCGTGTCGCTGCGTCGAGCCGCAGGCAGGGCGACCAGCAGAGCCAGGACGGCGTCCAGACGCGCGGGCTCGCCGCACAGGTCGAAGGCCAGCATCCCGGTTTGGGCCAGTTCCAGCGCGGCGCGGATGGTCTCGTCGTCGTTGCGGGAATGGCGGGCGGCGTCGCGAGCGGCGGCTTCGGCCTTGTCCAAACTGGACGCGGCGCCGCAGCGGCGCGCGTGCTCGCGCCATAGGGCCGAGGCGCGCAGCGCCGCCTCGTGGGGCCGCGCGCAGGAGACGCGGCCGGCGTCGACCGACTGCTGTCGGGCCTCGACCTCGACCAGGCCGACGCCGATCAGCTCCAGCCAGCCGAGATCGTCGCTGTCGCGCGCCTTCTCGAACAGCCGTCGCAGATCTCTGCCGAATTCGAACATCGCTGGCCTTCATCGTCCCGCTTCGGGATCGCGAGGGCGATCCTGCAGACGCACAAGCAAACGCAGCGCCGCCGGAAGGGTTCGGCTTCACTATATTGGGGACACTGAGGCGACGCGCCTCAAGCCTTTCCCGCCGGCAGGGGCGGTCCTACCCCAGGCGCGGGGTCTTCTGACGGCAGCGCGCCAGGACGGCGCGGGCCTCGGCCTCGCCGGCGGACAGGCGCTTCACCGAATCGACGCGGGCGCGCGTCTGGTCGTTTTCGGCGGCGTTCGGATGGCGTCCGGCGGCGGTGGCCGCCTGCATGGCCGCCAGCGACCAGTAGAGGGCGGCGTCGTAAAGGCTGCGGCCATAGCGGCTCTCGCCGCCTTCCAATTCAGACGCCGCCTGGGTCAACCCGGCGCACCGCACCGCCTCGTCATAGGAGACGAGCCGGGTCGTCTGGACCGGATTTTGGGCCAGACTCTGGGGCGGACCCAGAACCGCAAGGGCGGCGGTGACGACAGCGATGAACATCAAGGACTCCACGACGCCCCGACGAGGTGAACCCGGCGCCGCATGCTCCGTAGAGAACCACGGTCATGTGTCGGATGAAAGACGCGTTCAGCCAAACTTCAGGTTGCGCTCAGTTCGGCGGCGGGGCGGACGGCGTGGCGCGGCCCTGTTCGACCAGCCAGCGGACGAATGCGCGCCGGGCTCGCGACGGCTCGCCGGCGCCGGGGATGGCCGCAACCGCCCCGCTGTCGGCCTGAAATCCGAAGGGGGCCAGCAGCCGCCCGTCTTCGACCGCCTCCGTCGCCAGCACCCAGGGCAGGACCGCTGCGCCCCAGCCGGCCAGGGCCGCGTCCAGCGCGAAATGCAGATGGGCGACGGGGCGTTCGGAGGGGGCGGTCGAGCGATGGCCGCTGAGCTCGGCCCAGTCCTTCCAGCCGCTGAGGTGGGTCCGGGCCACAAGGCGCGGCGCGTGCAGCACCGCCGCGCGCGGGTCATCGCCCGTCAGAGCCCCGACCAGAGAAGGCGCGATGACCGGACCGACGGCGTTGGGGATGATCCGCTCGGCGTGCAACGTCTCGATCCGGTCGGGGTCCAGCAGGCGCAGCACCACGTCGGCCCCGCGTCGGCTGACCGCATGAGGCGCCAGTTCGACCAGATGCACCCGGATCTCGGGGTGGCGCCGTCCGAAGTCGGCCAGGCGCGGGATCAGCCACTTGACCGACAGGCTGGCGTTGACGGCGACGTGCAGGTCCTGACCCTCGCTGCGGGCGCGCGCCACGGCGGCGGCCAGCCCGTCGAAGGCGGCGGTCAGGCCGGGCAGCAGGTCGCGGCCCGCCCGCGTCAGCGTCAGGGCGTGGCGCGGCCCCTCGAACAGCCGCACTCCCATCTGGGCCTCCAACGCCTTGACCTGACGGCTGACGGCGCTGTGGGTCACGTTCAGTTCAGCCGCCGCCAGGGTGGCGCTGCCGGTTCGCGCCATGGCCTCGAAGGCCCGCAGCGCGTTCAGCGAGGGCAGGGCGGCGCCGGGTGTGAGGTTTTCGAACATGCCTCTTCCGATAGGTCGCTTTCGCGCGGACGGCAATGCGGGGATCAGAGCGGCCCATGTCGTCCCCTGCTTCTCGCCTGATCGTTCCCGTCCTCGGCTTCGGCCTGATCGTCGCCTTCGCCTCCAGCTACTACCTGCTGGGGGTGCTGGCCGAGCCGCTGGCGGCAGGGACGGGGACCACGCCGTCTCTGGTGTTCGCCGGGCTGTCGGGGGCCTTTCTGGTCTCGGCGGCGCTCAGTCCCTTCGGCGGGCGCTGGGTCGACCGGCGCGGCGGGCGCGAGGTGCTGACCGTCGCCTCGGTGGTCTTTGCGTCGGGGCTGGCGGGGCTGGGCCTGTCGCAGGGCCCTGTCAGCGTGGTCGCGTCGATCCTGATGCTGGGGGTCGGCATGGGCGTCGGCTTCTATGGACCCGCCTTCGCGGTTCTGGTCGCCATCCACGGCGAGGAGGCGAAAAAGCCGATCACGGCGGTGTCCCTGATCGGGGCCTTCGGCGGGGCCGTGGGCTGGCCCATGACCCTGGCAATGATCGAGACGGTCGGCTGGCGCGGGGCCTGTTTCGGCTGGGCGGGGCTGCACCTGCTGGTCTGCCTGCCGCTCTATCTGACCCTGCTGCCGGACGGGCGCGCCGGGCCGCGCCCTTCGGCGATCGGCGAGCCGGTGCGCTGGGACGGGCGGATGATCCGGCTGGCGGTCTTGTTCGCCGGGGCCTGGTGGATCGCCACGGCCATGAGCGCCCACCTGCCGCGTCTGCTGGGACGGCTGGGGCTGGACCCGGCCCAGGCGGCGGGCGCGGCCAGCCTGATGGCCGGGGCGGCGGTGGTCGTGCGGCTGCTGTCCTTTCTGATGTCGGGCAAGGGCTCGCCGGTCGCGGTCCTCAGGCTGGCCACCCTGCTGCACCCGCTGGGCGCAGCCACCGCCTTCTTCGGCGGCAAGTCGCTGGCCGGGGCGGTGGCTCTGGGACAGGGGGCGGGCAACGGCCTGCTGTCCGTGGCCTCGGGCGTCCTGCCGCTGCATCTGTTCGGCAAGGAGAACTACGCCACGCGTCAGGCCCTGATCCTGACCCCGGCCCGCTTCCTTCAGGCGGCGGCCCCGCTCAGCTACGGCATGGTGCTGGACCGCTCGGCCGGGTTGGCGCTGGCGGCCTCCAGCGCCGTCTGCGTCCTGATGTTCGCCATGACCTTCGGGCTGGAGCGGCGGGCCTAGATCACCGGCTCGGCGTCGACGCGCTTCACCGCCGAGCGCGGCGCGCGGCGGTCCAGCCTGTTCCACGCAGCAGCCAGCCCTTCGACGGCGCGGTCCAGATCGGCTTCGTGACGGCTGAAGGGCAGGCGCAGGAAGCGCTCATAGGCCCCGTTGATCCCGAACCGCACGCCCGGCGCTATGCGCACCCCGTGCTCCGGCGCGGCCACCGCCAGCCGCGTGCTGTCGGCCCGGGGCAGTTCGACCCAGAGCGACAGGCCGCCCTCGGGACGGCGCGTCCGCCAGTCGGGCAGGGCCTCGGCCAGGCGGGCGCGCAGATGGGCCTCCTGCCGCGCGATGGTCCGGCGTCGGGCGTCCAGCGGGGCGGGATCGCCGCTCAACAGAACGGCGGCGGCCAGCTGCTCCATGACCGGCACGCCGAGGTCCAGCGACGGGCGGCGGCGGATGACCACATCGATAACGTCGGCGTGGGCGCGCAGCCAGCCGACCCTGAGGCCGCCCCAGTAGGGCTTGCTGGTCGAGCCCAGCCGGACCACGTGCGGGCCGTGGTCTACGGGCGGCGGCGGCGGGCGGTCGAACCACAGCTCGCGCAGGGTGTCGTCCAGCACCAGAAGCGCGCCGACGCGGGACGCCGCCAGCGCGAGGGCCGCCTCGTCCGCAGCCGACAGGACGTGGCCAGTCGGGTTCTGGTGCGCCCCGATCAGATAGATCAGCCGGGGCCTGACGCGGGCGATGGCCGCCAGCATCCCGTCCAGGTCCCAGCCCTGCGGCGTCATGGCCACCGGCGTCAGGTCCAGCCCCGCCTGCACCAGGGCGTCCAGCGCGTGGGGATAGCCGGGATGCTCGACCACCACCCGGTCGCCGGGCCGGGTGGTCGCCCGCAGCAGGATGGCCAGAGCGCCCAGCGCCCCCGCCGTGACCACGATCTGATCGGGGGCGGTGGCCAGACCCTCGGCGGCGTAACGGTCGGCGACGACGCGGCGCAGGGCCTCGATCCCCACCGGCTCATAGCCCCGGCCCGGCAGGTGGGCGGGCAGGGCCTCCAGCGCCCGGGCGTAGGCGGCGTGGACCTGTTCGTCGGCGGGCATGGAGGCGGTGGCCATGTCGATGACGCCGGGCGTGTCGTCGCCCTGCATCGGCCCGTCCAGCCGCACGGGTCGCGAGGCGGCGCTGGCGGGCAGGGCGGTGACGCTGCCCGAGCCGGTGCGGCTGACGACGAAGCCCTCGGCCCGCAGCCGGTCCAGCGCCGCGCTGACGGTGATGCGGCTGACGCCGAGCGTCTCGGCCAGCCGCCGCTCGCCCGGCAGGCGCGCGTTCAGCGACAGCCGCCCGTCCAGGATCAGCAGCTTCAGCGCCTCGGACAGGCGGCGATAGGCGGGCTCGCCGTCCGGCCCGCGCCAGCCGTTCAGCTGACGCGACAAGGAGGCGGGACTGACGAGGAGGTCGCGCATAAGGCCATCGTCACGAAAGCGGCTCTATAAAACAAGGCCAATTATCGACTGTATGGCGCCCCATGTTCATGCGTCGTTTCATCCAGCTTCAGATCGGTCTTCTGCTCTACGGGGCGTCACTGGCCCTCATGGTCCGAGCCGATCTCGGCCTCAATCCATGGAGCGTCCTGCATCAGGGCCTGTCGGAGCGGACGGGGATCAGTCTCGGCATGATCGTCAACCTTGTCGGACTGCTGGTCCTGCTGGTCTGGATTCCGCTGCGCCAGAAGCCGGGCGTGGGCACCATCTGCAATGTCCTGCTGATCGGCACGGCGGCGGATGTGGCCCTGTGGGCCCTGCCGCCCATCGAGGGGATGGCGCTGCGGATCGCCTTCCTGGCCGCGGCCATCGTGCTGAACGGAGCAGCGACGGCGGCCTATATCGGCGCAGGCCTCGGCCCCGGTCCGCGCGACGGCCTGACCACGGGTCTGGTGCGCATCACCGGCTGGCGCATCGGCTGGGCGCGCACGACGATCGAGGTGGCGGTCCTGGCCATGGGCTGGCTGCTGGGCGGCGTGGCCGGGGTCGGCACCGTCCTCTACGCCCTGGCCAACGGGCCTCTAGTCCAGTGGTTCATGGCCCGCTTCGAGATCGCCCCGAAGCGGGAGACCGAGCTCGCGCCGTCAGTCTGAGGCGACTTCGTCCGTCTCGGCTCGGATCTGATCCAGCAGGGCGCGGGCGCGCTCCACATTCTCGCCGCCGTGAGGGTTGTTGGCCACCGGGGTCAGCATGGCCGCCGCCTCCTCGCGTCGCCCGACTTGAAGCAGGGCGTCGGCGGCCTGGGCGCGAGCGCTCATCACCTGGGGCGCATAGGCCACGGCGAGGCGCCAGGTCTGCAGGTCGTTGTCGTTGGGATAGGTGTCCGAGATCCGCCGGATGCGGGCCAGGGCCAGGTAGATGCGGTAGTCGGTCGGGTCGGCCTGCAGCGCCCGCGCCAGATAGGCTTGCGCCTCGACGTATCTCTGAGCCCGCATGTCGGGGGCGTCGTTCCCGGCCTTGATGCGGGCGCCGGCCAGCAGTTGCAGCGCTTCTGAATCTTCAGGCGCGACCACCAGCGCCTGTTCCAGAGCGGCCTCGCCGGCGGTGGCGTCGCCCCAGTTCAGTTCTGCCCGCCCCAGGGTGACCAGGGCCAGTCGGTCGGCAGGATGGCGAGCGGCGTCGGCGCGCACCTTTTGCAGCAGGGCCTGACCTTCGGCCTCGTCCTTGGGATAGCGGATGTTCAGGCTGTCCAGCAGCATCCGGTCGGCGCTGGCGGGCAGGGTCTGGAAGCGCATCGCCGAACCGGTTTCAGCCATGCGGATCTCCGCATAGTTCATGGTTCCGCGCAGATAGGCCTTCAGCGCGGCCTCCAGACTGTCGGGCGTGTGTCCCAGATGGGTCTGAAGCGCCTCGACCGGCGGCGTTCCTCGCGCCACGGCCGCCAGATAGGCGTCCAGCCCCCGTCGCCGCCCGGCGTCCATGAACATGTAATGGGTCAGCAGCCAGGACTGGGCGTAGAAGGCGCTGCGCGCGCGTCGGTTTTCAAGGTCGCGGGGGCGACTGGTCAGCAACTGCTCGACCGGAATCCAGTCGACTTCGTTCAACGTCCGAAGGCGGCCCGGATTGAAATAGCCGACCGTCACCTTGTCCGCGTTATCGACCGAGGCGGTCATGAAGAACTCGGCGAAGCCTTCGGTGAACCAGCCCGGATAGCCGCCGGGGAAGTTCTGGAACATGAAGTGGTGGGCGTATTCGTGGAACAGGATGTCGTCGCCGCTGCGCCGGTTCAGCACGGCATAGACGTCGGTCGCGCTGGCGGAATAGCCGGCGACCCCTTCGGCCAGGTTGGGGTTCACCTGCCGCAGCTCCTTGTTGGTATAGACCAGATAGACGGGCAGCTTTCTCGCCCCGTCCATCGGCGGCACGCTCAGTTGGCGGCGCAGCAGGGCGTCAAACCGTTCCAGCCGCTCGGCGTGGCGACGCAGGTCGCCCTCGGAGCCCTCGCCATGGACCAGGAAGTTGGCCGTCTCGGCGCGCCGCCACTCGGCCTGAACCGCTTGCGCCGAAAGCAGCAGGGCGGCGCCGCCCAGAAGCAGGCTGCGCCAGGCCGAGGCCGACCGGCGGCCGCGCGCGCCATCTCGCTGAATCATCATGTCGGCATCCCCCTGTTTCACAGATTACCGACCGCGCGTGACAATCGCAAAACGACGGTTGGCCGCAGGCTGAACGCCGCGTCCGAAGACCGCCAGACCTAGGCGTCGGGCCATGAAAGGAAGGCGAGCTCTTTCACGCACGAGGTCGTCATGCCTGCTCTCGCTGACAAGGTCGCCATCATCGCCGGAGCCAGTTCCGGCATCGGGGCCGCCGCCGCCCGCCTGTTTGCGCGGGAGGGGGCGGCGGTGGTCGTCACCGCCCGGCGCGAGGCCCAGCTTGCGGCCCTGGTCGCGGCCATCGAGGCCGAGGACGGGCGCGCCATCGCCGTGCCGGGCGACATCCGCGACGAGGCCCTGGCCGAGCGGCTGGTGAGCACGGCGATCGAGCGCTTCGGCGGGCTGGACGTGGCCCTGAACAATGCGGGCGCCATCGGCGCCAATGAGCCGACGCCCGAGATCGCGCTGGAGCGCTGGCGGGACACCCTGGACGTCAACCTGACGGCGGCTTTCCTCGGCGCCAAGCATCAGATTCCGGCGATGCTGGCGCGCGGCGGCGGCTCGCTGATCTTCACCTCGACCTTCGTCGGTCACGCCATCGGCATGCCCGGCATGGCGGCCTATGCGGCGGCCAAGGCGGGTCTGGTTGGCCTGTCGCGGGTCATCGCCGCCGAGTTCGGGGCGCGCGGGGTGCGCAGCAACTGCCTGCTGCCCGGCGGCACGGACACCGAGGCGGGGCGCGCGTTCGCCCACACGCCCGAGATCATCGCCTTTGTCGAAGGGATGCACGCCCTCAAGCGGATGGCGACGCCTGAAGAGATCGCCCGCGCCGCTCTGTTCCTGGCGTCCGACGCTTCCAGCTTCATGACGGGAACGGCCATGCTGGTCGACGGCGGGGTGTCGATCAGCAAGACCTGAGCCGCTTGACGGGGTTCCGGCGGAGGCGGAGGCTGGGTTCTCCACCGTGAAGCAGGAGGCTGACGTGAAGCGTATTCTCGTAACGAGTGCGGCTGTGATCGGGATTCTGGCCCTCGCGGCTTGTGGCCAGGGCGATCAGGGCAAGGCGACGGCGCCGATCGAGGCGACCCCGGCGCAGACCGCCGAGGCTCCGCCGGTCCCCTCCGCGCCGGTTCAGGCTGGGTCTGGCGACGCCCTGGTGCCGGGGACGGAGTTCAACGCGGTCAGCACGGTGCCGTGCGCCCTCGCGGCGGCCCAGCCGATGAGCCAGTGCGAGGCCGGTGTGATCCGCAACGCCGACGGGACGGCGGTGGTCAGGGTCAAGTGGCCCGATGGTCGCTCGCGCAACCTCTTCTTCGACCGGACAGGCGCGGTGGGCGCCGACGTCAGCCAGGCCGACGGCCCTGACGCACAGGGCTTCAAGGTCGAGAAGGTTGAGGACCTCTACAAGATCGCGCTCGGCACAAAGGAGCGCTACGAGGTGCCTGAGGCCCTGATCGTCGGCGGCTGACGCGAGCCGTCAGCCGCGTTCCTTGGTCTTGGTCAGGCTGATCTTGGGGAAGCGTTCGGCGACATAGCCCGTCTCCCACGACGACTTGGCCAGGAAGACCGGGTTCTGGTCGATGTCGACGGCCATCTGCGGGCGGTACTTGCTGGCGAAGTCTTCCAGATCGGCCTTGGTCCCGTCCGCCGCGGGGGCGATCCAGCGAGCCTCGGCGTAGGGGCTGGGCTCGAAGACGACGTCGAGGTTGTATTCCTCGCCCAGTCGGTCGGCCATGACCTCGAACTGCAGCTGGCCGACGGCGCCGACGATGAAGTCCGAGCCCAGTTCGGGGCGGAACAGCTGGGTCACGCCTTCCTCAGCCAGGCCTTCCAGCGCCTTCTTCAGGTGCTTGGCCTTCAACGGGTCCTTGACGCGGACGCGCTGCAGGATTTCCGGGGCGAAGTTGGGCAGGCCCGCGAAGCGCACCAGACCGCTTTCCGACAGGCTGTCGCCGACGCGCAGGACCCCGTGGTTGGGAATGCCGATCACGTCGCCGGCGAAGGCGTCCTCGGCCAGTTCACGGTCCGAGGCGAAGAACATGATGGGGGCGTTGACGCTGAGCGACTTGCCCGTGTTCTGCACCTTCAGCTTCATGCCGCGCTTGAAGCTGCCCGAGGCCATGCGGAACATGGCGATGCGGTCGCGGTGGTTGGGGTCCATATTGGCCTGGACCTTGAAGACGAAGCCCGTCACCTCGTCGCGGCCCGGCTCGACGGTGATGTCTTCGGGCGTCGGGGCGTTGCGGGTTTCGGGCGGGGCCTCCTTGCGGGCCGACATGACCTTGGGCGCGGGGGCCCATTCGCCGATGGCCTTCAGCAGTTCCTCGATGCCGAAGTGGCGCAGGGCCGAGCCCCACAGCACGGGGGTCATGTGGCCTTCCAGGAAGGCCTGGCGGTCGAAGGGCTTGTAGCCGGCCTCGACCAGCTCCAGGGCGTCGGTCAGGTCGGCTTGTTCCGAACCTTCGAAATACTGCTCCGCCTCGCCCAGGGGCAGGGCGGCGGGGTGGGGGACGTCCTCCGTCGAGCCGGCGGGCTTCTTCGCATAGGGCTGGAAGCGGCCATCGCCGCCGACCTGGACCATGCCGCGCAGGCGGTTGCCGCTCTCGGCCGGCCACCAGATGGGCGAGGGGTCCAGTTGCAGCCGGTTGGCGATCTCGTCCAGCAGGGCCATCGGGTCCTGGGCTTCGCGGTCCAGCTTGTTGATGAAGGTGATGATCGGGATGTCGCGCAGGCGGCAGACCTCGAACAGCTTCAACGTCTGCGGCTCGATGCCCTTGGCGGCGTCCAGCACCATGATGGCGCAGTCGGCGGCGGTCAGGGTGCGATAGGTGTCTTCCGAGAAGTCTTCGTGGCCCGGCGTGTCCAGCAGGTTGAACATCTTGCCGTCGTGCTCGAACGTCATGACCGAGGCGGTGACCGAAATGCCCCGTTCCTTCTCGATCTTCATCCAGTCCGAGCGCGCGCGCCGGTTGTCGCCCCGCGCCTTGACCGCGCCAGCCGCGCGCACGGCGCCGCCCGCCAGCAGGATGTGCTCGGTCAGGGTCGTCTTGCCGGCGTCCGGGTGGGCGATGATGGCGAAGGTGCGACGACGCGCAGCTTCTTCGGGCAGGGTCAGTTTCGACATGGCGCGGGACCTACAGCGCGCAGCGCCGAAAGTCGATTGTCACGATGCCGTGAAAGACCCTTCGCGAAGCGGAGCTTTTAGGGGCATGCTCGTTTCTGTGAGACGCCGGTCCATGAGATCGACGCCGCAAGGGAAAGGAAACGACATGGCTCTGGTGCTTCCGGGCAAGGTCCCGCCCGCGCGCAGCGAACGGGAGGTTCACCCTGCAATCTGTCTTGTGGCGGGCTTCGCCCTGATCGCCCTGTTGGCGACCGGGGTGCATATCCTGTTCGGACTGCTCTAGCCCCTCCTCAGGTTCAATCCGCGGCGGGACGGTCTTGCGGCGGGGCTTCGCCCTCGGCTTCGCCCTTGCGCAGGATTTCAGCCTCTTCGGCGTCCGCCTCGGCCTCGGTCATGCCCTTGGCGCGCAGCAGCAAGGCACGGGCGCCCGCCGAGGGGCGGTGCGGGTCGTTGACCAGGGGCTCCAGCAGGGGCACGGCCTCGGCGTTGCGGTCGCGGATCATCAGCACCTGGGCCAGGTTGATCCGGGCCTCTCCGAGTTGCGGGGCCAGGGCGAAGGCCTGTTCCAGCACGGCGACGTCGTTGTCGTTGGGATAGCCTTCCCCGCCGTTCCGGTTTTCGGCGATCAGCAACAAGGTCGCGTAGTTGGCGTCGTCGGCGCGATAGGCGCGGGCGAGGAAGGCGCGGGCCTCGGCGTTCAGACGATCGCTGTCCTCCAGATTTTCGGCGTCGTCGGCGGCCTTCAAGCGGGCGCGGGCCAGGTATTGCAGCGCCTCGACATGGTTGGGGTCCAGCGTCAGCAGGCGCTGAAGCGGCGCCTCGGCGGCGGCGGGATCGCCGAAATGCAGTTCAGCGTGGCCGAGCGCCAGCAGGGCCAGGGGATCGTCAGGATGACGTGCGGCGGCGCGGCGCACCTCCTCGGCGGTGGCGGCCCGCTTGTCTTCCGACACGCCGATCTTGAGCCTCTGGTTCAGCAGCAGCAGGTCGTCGGCTGACCGCGGCAGGCGGGTCACGGTCAATGGCGTCGGGGGGTAGGCCACGGTGACAGCCTGATAGGGGATCCGTCCATTCATGTAGCGGCGCAGGGTGCGTTGCAGGTCGGTCGGGTTCAGCCCGGTGGCCCTTTCCATGGCCTCGACCGGATCGCCGCCCGCCCCGACGTCGCGCAGATAGGCGTCCAGCGCCTTCTGCCGGTCGGCGTCGCCGATGAACCAGTGGGTCAGGAGCCAGGCCAGGGGGTAATAGGTGTCGCGGTTGCGCGCGCGCTCGAGCGGACGTTTGGACAAGAGTTCGGCCATCGGCATCCACGACGCCGCCTGAAGCCAGTAGGCGCGGTTCTCATTGTACTTGCCGACCAGAATCCGCGACTTCTCGACCTCGACCGTGGCGTAGTATTCGGCGAAGCCTTCCACGAACCACCCCGGATAGGGGTAGGAGAAGTTCTGCATCATGAAGTGATGCGCGTATTCGTGCTTCAGCGTGTCGACGGTCTGATCGCGCAGGGCGATGCCGAAGATGTCCTCGTCGGTGGCCATGTAGAAACCCGCGACGTTTTCGGGCAGGTCGGGGCGCACCTGGGCCAGTCCACGCCGTGACGCGACCAGATAGATGGGCAGCTTGCGCGGCGGCGCCTCATTGACATCCAGCCCCATGCGCAGCCGCAGGAAACGGTCATAGGCCTCCAGTTCCTGCACGAAGTCGCGCAGCTTGCCCTCGCCGCCGTCGCTGTAGACGATGAAGCGCTCGCTCTCGGCCTTCAGCCAGTCGGCATGGACCGGCGCCGCCCCGGCCAGGGCATTGGCCAGGAGGGCGAAGGCCGCCAGTGCGCCGCTGCGACGTAAGCCTTGCAGTAAGGGATTGAAAAGCTTCACGACCGACACCCCGGAATAGCCATGGTCCAGGGATAGCGAACGTCGTTGTCTTGCGAAAGGGGCTGCGGCGTCAGGCCGCCAGGCGACCCCAGACGGCCTTGTCGGCGGCGACGGCGCTGAGGCGGCCGTGGGCGGCGCGGGCCTGAAGCTGACGCATGATCATTTCGGGCAGGGCGCAGAACCGCGGCTCGACCAGTTCGGGCGCGCAGCCGGCGTCAGGGGCGGCGAACAGGGCGGCGTTCACGCCCTCGGTCTTGTGCGCGATCAGCCAGGCCAGACGCCGGGCGCGGGCCGGATCGTTCCGGTGCAGCATGGGGTCCTCGGCGAACAGGTCGCAGCCCATCTCCAGCACATAGTCGAAGTCCAGCTTCTCGAAGCGTCGCACGTCATGGCTCGGGGCCGGGCAGGCCTCGTCCAGATCGAACACGACGTCGTTCAAGAGAAACAGCATGGGCCGTCCACCGCTACCCAGGCCCTTCTGGCCCGATGAGACAGGTTTACGGCCGTCTCGCTTGCGGTCCCGTTCACGAACGCGGTGAACGTGCGGTTAGGGATGATGAGCTGACGTCTCTCCCTCCCCTTCATGGGGAGGGTGGCTGACGCGCAGCGTCAGACGGGTGGGGGCGGCAAGGCAAATCAAGCGCCGCGCCCAGCATCGCCACGCCCTCCCCACCCGGTCGCTGCGCGACCACCCTCCCCGAACGGGGAGGGTGAGGCGTCAGCTCTCCTGCACCTTCTCCGTCAGGAAGTGCCGGCCCTGGCGGTCCTCGATCTCCACCACCCAGAGGTCGGGGTCATAGCGGCGCTGGCGTTCGATATAGGCGTCTAGCTCGCTCTCCGTGTCGCTGACGACGGGCTGGATCCACAGGGGCTCGCCGTCCTGGCCGGTGGCCTCGGTATAGAGCCGCGCCGAGCGATCAGCGGTGTTGTAGGCCTTGACGATTACGGCCCCGCCGCGCGCGTCGCCCTTCTTGACCACGGTGGCGTAGGCGCCCTCCAGTTCGGCGCGGCGGATCAGGGCGCCGGCCCAGACATCGGTGGAAAGAAGCAATTCGCTAACCCTGCTTGGACACGGGACCGGAACCATGCGGCCCTAAGGTCGGGGTCATGAGGATAGGCTTTTCCCCCCGATCCGCCAGCAGAATGCTGGCCGCGACGGCCCTGCTGGCCATGCTGGCGGCGCCGAGCGGCGCGGCGCGCGCGGCGGTGACCGACGCCTTCTATGATCGCGCCTTCATGCTGGCCGCGCATCAGAAGTGCGACCTGTTCGAACCCCAGTTGATCGCCGCCCTGGACGCCGCCGCCCTGCAGGCCCGCAACGCGGCGCTGCGGGCAGGGACGCCTGCGGCTGACCTGACGGCGGCGGCGGCGCGTGCCCGGTCCAAGGCCTCCCGCACCGCCTGCGACGACGGCGACCTGGGCCGGGTTCAGGCGCGGGTGCAGGCGGGCTTCGCCGGCTGGTCGCGCGCTGCCCGAATGAGCTTCCCCGGCGACCGCGCCGCCTGGCGCGGCGATCGCTATGAAAGCGAGGCGACCGGCTGGCGGCTGGTGCAGGACAGCACGACCGGCGGCTCGCCCGTTCGCTTCGGCCTGGCGGGTACGGGGCCCAAGGTCACCGTGCCGACCGCCGCCGTCTCCTTCGTCGGACGGCCTCGGCCCTATGCGGCGCGGCTGGTCATGCGCGACCGCGACAAGACCCCGCGCGTGTGGCTGACCGGAGGCGGTCTGCCGCCCGAGTCCGTGCGCCGTGTCTTTTTCGCCGGCTGGTCCCACGCCGCTGCGCCCGGCCTGCTGACCGAGGGCGCGCGCCAGGGCGAGGCCTGGATCTTTCCCGCCGAGGCCGCCGAGGCCCTGGCCCAGTTGGACCCGCGCGAGACCTTCGTGATCGAATTCCTGTTCCGCGACGACAGCGTGGCCGAGGCCCGCTTCGAGGCTGGCGACTTCGCCGCCGGCCGGGCCTTCCTGGCCATGGGCGGGATCTAGGCGCCAACCTCGGCTGTTTGGAACCGTCGCCGAAGGGGCGGAATTCTATCCCCGGGCTGACGTTTCAAAGGTCCCGTCAGTCCATGCCCGCCAGCCAGCGGGTAGGCCCCCGTCGCGCAAGCGGCGGGGGTTTGTCATCCGGCGAGCAGCCAGTCGTCGCTGCAGCGGTCCTGGGGCGCCATGAACTCCCCGCCCGACAGGGGCGCCAGGAGATGAATTTCCGCCACGGGCGTCTCCACGGCGACGACCGCCTGATCGAGATCAAGGGGGAGGTCGAAGCGCGCTTCGAACTGGATTTGCGACCGCGGCGCGAGAGCCACAAAATCATCTTCCGTCGGCATGGCCGGCAGGACCTCAAAGGGCTTGTCGGCCAGTGCCTCCGCTGAGGGGCTGGCCTCATAGCCCTGGAACCGAACCCCGCCCGACCAGAGGGGCGCGGTCAGGGTCACGTG
>NZ_DAMBRE010000002.1:0-532912 GCF_032055285.1 Brevundimonas sp. | reverse complement strand
CAGCCTCCCCCACTTTCAAACTAAGAGAACCATGATCTCTGTCTGCTTTCCACCCCAACCGGACCTCTGGTGCGTCAGATCATGCGGCGGTGAACACCTATTTCTTGCGGAACTGATCCAGCGAAACGACCTTGGGGCCGTCGTCGTCGCCCGAGGGGGGCGGGGCGGCGTTCGGGTCGCGGGCCGGGGGCGTGAGCGGCGCGATCTCGGCCTCGACGATTTCAGGCTCTTCGAACTGCAGCAGGAACTGGACGCTGGGATCGTAGAAGCGGGTCACGGCCGAATAGGGCATGGCCAGGACCTTGGGCATGCCGCCGAACTTCAGCATGATCGAGAAGCGGTCGTGCTGGACGTCCAGATCCCAGTACTGGTGCTGCAGGACGATGGTCATTTCGTCGGGGTATTTGGCCAGCACGTCCGGCGGCACCGAGACACCCGGCGCCCGAGTCTTGAACGTGATGTAGAAATGGTGCGCGCCGGGAATGCCGGCAGGCTCGGCCGCGCGTTCCAGCGCCGAGCGGATCACGCCGCGCAGGGCGTCCTGGGCGAGCTGCTCATAGTGCATCTCATCGACCGGGGGAGCTTGATCCGTCATCGGGGCCTCGAAACTGGAAACGCGCGACTGTTACCCGCGACAAGCGAGTGACGGAAGATGCCGATGTGAGGAAAATGGGGAGCTTCTGGCGTCAGGCGCCTGCAATGTCTGAAAGCGCCGGGATTCTGTTGCCAGGCTCCCGACAGGCCCCGCCTGAGGATCTGAACCCCCAGGACTTACAGTGTTCGAAATCAACCGAACCGCATTACGCGGCGAGGCGGACTTCTCCAGCGAAGTTATCGTTCGCAGTTATAAAATGGCCCGATACGGTGGGCCAAGACGGGCAAAAGCATCCTCTTTACACGTCCGTCGATGCTAGTCGGCCCCGCAGCTCCCGCCGATAACGCGGTGAGAGATTTGGTGGAGCCGCCGGGAATCGCACCCGGGTCCGGTCCGCTTATTACAGGCGCGTTTATCGCCATAGTCCGGGCGAACCCGAACAGAACCAATATAGGTCTTCTCGACCGCCTATCCAAGAGGGAGGCTGCCTAACGTGTCGGATTTCCAGCCGATTTGTCGCTGGGCGCCATGATTGACACCGGTAGACATGACCGCAACCATGAGAGGAGACAGGGAGGACGCGGCATGGCGGAGATCACGCGCAGACGACTGGGGCTTGGCTTAGGCGTAGGGCTGGGCGTCGGTTTGGCCGCTAAGGGCGTTGATGCGGCAGGCTTGAAGGGTCCGACAGACAAATCGGCCATCGTGCGTTCCGGCTTCATCTATGAGCAGGCGCCCTATCCGCAATGCCATGCCTCCACCATCGTGGAGACCACGGGTGGCGTCATGGCGGCGGCCTGGTTCGGTGGTACGCATGAAAAGCACCCCGACGTCTGCATCTGGTTCGCGCGGTTCGAGAACGGCGCCTGGACCGAGGGCGTACAGGTCGCCGACGGCGTGCAGGCCGACGGATCACGCCTTCCGACCTGGAATCCCGTCCTGTTCCAGCCGCCGCAAGGCGATCTGATCCTGTTCTACAAGATCGGGCCTGACCCATTCAGTTGGTGGGGCATGGCCATGACGTCGCCGGACGGCGGCCGGACGTGGACGGCGCCGCGCCGCCTGCCGGACGGTGTGCTCGGGCCGATCAAGAACAAGCCGGTCGTCCTGGCTGACGGTACCTGGCTGTCGCCATCCAGCACTGAAGCCGGAGAAGGCATGGGCTCTGCGGCCGGGGCCGACTGGCGGCTGCATTTCGAGATCAGCACGGATCAGGGCCGCCACTGGAGCCTGACCGAAGCGGTCGCCTCGCCGCTGAACATCGACGCCATCCAGCCCAGCGTTCTGATCCACCCGAACGGCGCGCTTCAGGCCGTAGCGCGGGCGCGTCAGGGGGCGCTGGCGTCCAGCTGGTCACGCGACGGCGGACGAACATGGAGCCCCATCGGCGCGGTCGATCTGCCCAATCCCAATTCGGGCACGGACGCCTCGACCCTCAAGGATGGGCGTCACCTGATGATCTACAATCATGCGGGGCATGAGCCGGATCGACCGGGGCGCGGGCCGCGGTATCCGCTCAATGTCGGTCTGTCGGCCGACGGTCTGTCCTGGCGAAACGCGCTGACGCTGGAGAGCGAGCCCCTGACGCACGGTTACGCCTATCCGGCGGTGGTTCAGGCGTCAGACGGGCTGGTGCATGTCACCTATACGCACGACCGGACCCGCATCCGGCACGTGATACTGGACCCGTCGCGACTGGCCTAGGCGCGCGCCCAGTCCGGCGTCTGGTTGCGGAACCAGGTCAACTGTCGTTTGGCGTAGTTGCGGGTGGCCTGCTGCGTTTGGCGGATGGCCTGTTTCAGCGAGGTCTCGCCGGCCAGGTGGGCGATCAGTTCGCGCACCCCGACCGCTTTCATGGCCGGGAGGCTATGATCCAATTTGCGGTTGACCAGACCCTTCGCTTCGTCCAGCGCGCCCTGTTCGATCATCATGCCGACCCGCTGGTCGCAAGAGGCGTAGAGCGCCTCGCGATCGGGTTCCAGCACGAGGCCGTTCCAACTGCCGGGCGTCAGAAGCGGACGGGTGTCGGCGATCCAGTCGCTGAGGCTGCGTCCGGTGTGGCTGGCCACACTCAGGGCGCGGATCAGGCGCTGGCGGTCGCCGGGGGTGATGGCGGCGGCGGATTTTGGATCGACCTCGGCCAGGCGGCGGCGGAAGGCGGCTTCGCCCTCAAGGTCGTAGTCGGCCTGGACCGCGTCGCGAACGGCGTCGGGCACGGCGGGAATGTCGGCCAGACCGCGCGTCAGGGCGTTGAAATAGAGGCCAGTGCCGCCGACCAGCAGGGCGGGGCGACCTTGCGCCGCCAACTCGTCCAGCAGCGGCATGACGGCGCGGGTCCAGCGGCCGACCGACCAGGATTCGGCGGCGTCGGCCACGCCATAGAGGCGGTGCTCGGCGCGGGCCTCGTCCTCGAGCGACGGGCGGGCGGTGAGAATGCGCAGGTCGGCGTAGAGTTGCTGGCTGTCTGCGTTGATGATGACGGCGCCGGTCTTCTCGGCCATTTCCAGCGCCAGACGCGACTTGCCCGAGGCGGTCGGGCCGGCGATCAGGGTGAGGCGGGGCGTTTTGGTCAAAGGAACAGGCTCGCGAACAGGACCGGACGGCGATAGAACGCCCGCGACCGGCCCGGCAAGGGCCAAGGAGCAAAGCCTTGATCGACCGCACCGCCGTAATCGCCGCCCTCGACGCCATTGTGGACCCGAAATCGGGACAGGGGCTGGTCGCCGCAGGTCTGGTTCAGGGGCTGACGGTGGCCGAGGACCGCGCGGGTTTCGTCATGGAAGTGCCCGCAGGCGAGACGGCCATTTACGCGCCGGTGCGCGACGCGGCCGAGGCGGCGCTGAAGGCCATGCCGGGCATGGCGCGGGTGTCGGTCGTCCTGACCGCCGAGACGGCGCCCGCCGCCGCGCCGCGCCGCACGGCGGGCCTGTCGAAGGCCGCGACCGATCAGGGGCGGGCCAAGGCGCCGGTGCCGACGGAACGCCCCGCCCATGTGAAGCGCGTCCTGGCCGTGGCCAGCGGCAAGGGCGGGGTGGGCAAGTCGACAGTGGCGGTCAATCTGGCGGCGGCGCTGGCGGCCAGGGGCTTGTCGGTCGGGGTGCTGGACGCCGACGTCTATGGCCCGTCGCTGCCGACCATGCTGGGGCTGTCGGGCCAGCCGGCCTATGAGGACGGGGCCATCGTCCCCCATGTCGCACACGGCCTGAAAGCCATGTCGGTGGGTCTGTTGACCAAGGCCGATGACGCCATGATCTGGCGCGGGCCGATGGCGTCGCAGGCCATCACCCAGATGCTGACCCAGACCCGCTGGGGGACCGAAGAAACGCCTCTGGACGTGCTGGTGGTGGACTTGCCGCCGGGCACCGGCGACGTGCAACTGACCCTGATCCAGAAGACGCCGCTGGACGGCGCGGTCATCGTTTCGACCCCGCAGGAGGTGGCGCTGGCCGACGCCCGCCGCGCCCACACCCTGTTCCAGCGCGTCAACGTGCCGACCCTGGGCCTGATCGAGAACATGAGCGGGCCAGTCTTCGGGCAGGGCGGTGCCGAGGCCGAGGCCTCCCGGCTGGGCGTGGCCTTCCTCGGCGACCTGCCGCTGGACGCCGCCCTGTGTCAGGCGGGCGACGCCGGGCGACCGCTGGTTTCGGCGGCGCCCGAGAGCGAGGTGGCGCAGCGCTTCGCCATAGTGGCGGCGCGGGTGGCCGAGGCTCTGGGCCTCTAGGCCGGTTCGACCACGACCGCCGTGCCGTAGGCCAGAACCTCGGTCACGCCGGGCATGATCTCGTTGGCGTCATAGCGCATGGCCAGGATGGCGTTGGTGCCCATGTCGCGCGCGTGGGCGACCAGTTCCTCATAGGCTTCCTGGCGCGCGGCCTCGGCCAGCTTCACATAGGCGCCGACGCTCCCGCCCAGCATGGACTGAACCCCGCCGATCGCGTCGGAAATGGCGTTGCGCGAGCGCACGGTGACGCCGCGCACCATGCCGATGTGGCGGACGATGCGGTGGCCGGGCAGATCGTTGGTGGTGGCGACAAGCATTTCGGCGGCTCCGGTTCAGCGGCGGTCCAGGGTGCGGAAGGTGAAGGCGTGGTCGTCCTTCTCGCCCGCCGGATGGGATTCCGACAGGGTCTCGACGAAGGCGGTCTCGTCGAAGGCCGGGAAATGGGCGTCGCCCTCAGGCTCGGCCTTGACCTCGGTGATGTAGAGGCGCTGGGCGCGCGGTAGGGTCGCCTCGAACAGGGCGGTGCCGCCGATGATGCAGACCTCGTCCACGCCGTCTTCCTCGGCGGTTTCGCGTGCGATGGACAGGGCTTCGCCCAGGTTGGAGCAGACCAGAGCGCCCTTGGACATGCCCTCGGATTCGTAGGAGCCGTCCTTGGTCAGGACGATGTTCAACCGACCAGGCAGGGGCTTGAGCGGAAGGCTCTCCCAGGTCTTGCGGCCCATGATGCAGGGCTTGCCGACGGTGACGGCCTTGAAGCGTTGCAGGTCCGAGCGCAGCCGCCAAGGCAGGTCGCCGTCTCGGCCGATGACGCCGTTTCGAGCGCGGGCGACGACAAGGGCGATCTTTGGAACAGGCACTGGCGGACTCCGGCAGACGGGGGCGACGCGACGCCGCCCCCTCGAAGCCGACTTAGGCCTCTGGCTCGAGCAGTTTCAAGCGGAAGAAGGCCGCGCCGATGACAGCGCCGATGGCTGGAGCGACAAAGAAGACCCAGACCTGGTTCAGGGCCTGGCCGCCGGCCAGCAGCGCAGGGCCGAAACTGCGGGCCGGATTGACCGAGACGGCCGTCACCTGGATGCCGACGATGTGGATGACGGCCAGGGTGATGCCGATGGCGACGCCGGCGAAGGCACCGTGGCCCTTGGCACCGGTCACGCCCAGGATGACGATGAGGAAGATGGCGGTGGCCACGATCTCAAAGATCAGGGCGGCGTGCAGGCCGTACCCGCCGGGGGACGTCGCGTCGAAACCGTTCTGGCCCAGGCTGGTGAAGCCGGTCTTGGCGATCAAGCCGAGGATGGCCGCGCCGATGATCGCGCCGATGAACTGGGCGAGCCAGTAGATGAGCATGTCTCTGGCGCTCATCCGCCCGGCGACGAAGACGCCCAGGCTGACCGCCGGATTGACGTGACAGCCGGACACCGGCCCGATGCCATAGGCCATGGCGATGATGGCGAAGCCGAAGGCCAGGGCGATGCCCAACTGCCCCACATGATCGAAACCGCCGAGCACGGCGGCGCCGCACCCGAACAGCACCAGCACCATCGTCCCGACCAGTTCGGCCGCAAACTTCTTCAACATGACAACCCTCCCGTTTCATGCCCCGCATCGACGCGGATCAGGGAAGGGTGCGCCGAGTCCGGCGTTTTCGCCAGACGATGTTACGGCAGTTTACGATCAGGCGCTGCGAGCTTGTGGCTCCAGCCACTTCAGCCATTTGCGTTGCATGGCGGCTTCGAGGTCGATGCCGGCGTGGTCGCAGTAGATCAGCAGCATGCCGAGGACGTCGGCGGCTTCGTCGGCGAGGGCGGTTGCGTCTGGGGCTCCGCGTGCCCGACCGGTGAGGTTCAGGTGCTCCTTGGTCAGTTCGCCGAGTTCTTCCTGCAGCTTTAGCAGGGCCCAGTCACGGTCGCGGTCGATGGAATGCTCGCGCGCATAGATGTCGGAGATGCGGAGGACGTCCGCCTTCAGGTCAGCGATCTTCATGCGGGTCAGACCGCGACGGCGGCTTTGATGTGCGGCCAGGGGGCGTAATCGGTCAGCACGAAGTCCGACAGCTCATAGGCAAACAGGTCGGATTTGGGCGCGACGGTCAGGGTCGGCAGGGGCAGGGGCGCGCGGGTCAGTTGCAGCTCGGCCTGCTCCAGATGATTCAGATACAGGTGAGCGTCGCCGAAGGTGTGGACGAAGTCGCCGGGCTTCAGTCCCACGACCTGAGCCAGCATGATGGTCAGCAGGGCGTAGGAGGCGATGTTGAACGGCACGCCGAGGAAGACGTCGGCGCTGCGTTGATACAGCTGGCAGCTGAGCTTGCCGTCGGCGACGAAGAACTGGAACAGGCAATGGCAGGGCGGCAGGGCCATGTCGTCGACGTCGGCCGGGTTCCAGGCGCTGACGATGTGGCGGCGGCTGTTGGGGTTGGCCTTCAGGCCGTGGATCAGCTTCTGGATCTGGTCGATGCTCTGGCCGTTCGGGGCGGCCCAGGAGCGCCACTGCTTGCCGTAGACGGGGCCGAGGTCGCCGTTTTCGTCGGCCCATTCGTCCCAGATGCCGACGCCGTTGTCCTTGAGCCAGCCGATATTGGTGTCGCCGCGCAGGAACCACAGCAACTCGATGAAGATCGAGCGCGTGTGCAGCTTCTTGGTGGTCAGAAGGGGGAAGCCCTTCGACAGATCAAAGCGGATCTGACGGCCGAAGACGCCGAGGGTGCCGGTGCCGGTGCGGTCGTCGCGGCGCACGCCGTTGTCGAGGATGTCGCGCAGCAGGTTGAGATACTGCCACTCGGGGTGGTCGGCCGGGGCCGCCCCGCTGCGGGTTTCCAGATCGGCGAGGGCGAGTGCGGCGGTCATGGGAAGAGAGGATGGGGCCGAATCAGTCCCGCCGTCACCCTCGACGAATCATTGCCCACAGAAACAAGAAGCGCCCGCCGAACGGATCGACGGGCGCTGCTCAACTTAGCCGTGACGCCGGATCAACGACCTGGGGCCAGACGCTCGTTCTGAACCCAGCCGACATTGTCGTTGTCGTCCATGACCTCCCACCAGACGCCGTCGCGGTTGCCGGTCGGATAGAGGCGCAGGCCCACGGGCAGGGCGCGCACGACCGAACCGCCGTTAGCGGCGGACCGCAGGGTCGCAGCCTGCTGGACGGTATAGGTCTGGACCGGGGCGGCCTGCGCCGCAGAGCCGCCTTCGAGGCCGCCCATCTGGGTCACCATGTCGGTGTAGGCCTGGATGAAGGCCTGGGCCACGATGCGGCCGATCTCGGTGTTTTCATAGCTGCCGCCGCCCAGAGCGCCTGCACCGAAGCCGCCGGCGCCCAGGCCCCAGCTCATGTCGCGCTTGGAGGCGTAGCCTTCGGTCACCAGCTGGGTTTCCGAGGTGCGAACATTGGTCAGCGACAGGACGGTGTTGGCTTCCATGTTGCGGGTGCGCAGGCCGCCGACGAGGGCGCCCGCACGACCGCCGAGCGCGGCGCCGGCCAGACCCGCCAGGGCGCTGCCGCCCGTGTTGGCGTTCTGGCTGGCGATTTCGCCGACTAGGACATAGTCCGCTGCGCGGACCTGGCCGCCGCCGACGTTGGAGCCGCGTTGCAGGTCGCCGCCCGAAGCCAGTTCGCGCTCACGCTGGGCCACGTTCATGCCCGTGCCGCGATCAACCAGGGTGAAGCAGCCTGAGCGTTGGATCACGACGCGCAGCAGGCTTTGCGGCGGAGACAGTTGAAGCTCACGCCAGTAGCTGGACTGACCGTCGGCGATGGTGATGGAGCCGAGGCTGGCGCGGCAGCGCGGGATCTGCGCCATCTGGGCGTCCTGCGTCTGCTGGGCGCTGCTGCGACGGGCTTGCGCTTCCGAAGCGGTCGGCAGGATCGAAGCCGTCATGAGGGCGGCGAGGGCCGGGGCGATGATGCGGGTCTTCAAGGCACGATCTCCTGTTTGTTTTGAAGCTTCACTGCTCTCGACGCGCGTTCACGACGTAGGCGGCAACGCCGCAGCCGTGGCGCGCCGAGGGCGATAGATGCGGGTTAGCTTTCGGCGGTCAGGCGTTCCCCTGCAGCCAGCCGATGTTGTCGTCGCAGTCTAGGACCTCGACCCACGGACCGTCGGTCTTGCCAGCGGTCAGCGGGCGGACCGCGCCGCCGTCGGGGGGCGAACGTGGCGATCAGGCCGATCGTCAAGCATGGCGTAAAAATGGCAGTTTCCCCATCCGAATATGGCGGGTCGTCTAGCGTCGCCATATGGAGGAAGCAACCGCCGCAGTGTCACATTCAGCCCTTGAAGCCGTCTCCGGCCAGGAATGCCGCCTCGTCCGCCGTCGTGTCGCGGCCCAGACAGGCGTTGCGATGGGGGAAGCGGCCGAAACGGGCGATGATGTCGCGGTGAATGACGCCGAACTTGTAGGTGTTTGGCTGGTCGGTCTCGTCCAGCAAGGTCAGCAGCGCCTCCTGGTCCGCAAGCGATTCCGAATGCATCAGGGGCATCAGGACGAAGGGACGCAGATCGTGGGCCACCTTTTGGTCGTCGCCGCGGGCGATGGCCGCCTTGGCGAACATCAGGGCCAGGGAATCGGTGGCGAACATATGGGCCGTGTCGCGGAAGGCGTTTCGCGGCAACTGGTCCAGCAGCAGGATCAGGGCCAATGCGCCTTGGGGCGTTTCGGTCCAGTGGTCCAGTTCGCGGCGGGCGGCGGCGAAGTGGATGTCGCGGCACTGCTCGGTAAAGGCCGCGTCGAAGGCGACGTCCTTGGCGAACCATTTGTCGGGACCGGCCTCGGTCCAGAAGGCGACGACTTCGGCGGGAGTAAGCAGCTTGATCATGCTGCAGAGCTTAGCGTGCGCAGGCTTGAATGCACGGCCCCGCGAGGGGGAAATCATCTGATGATGTAAGGAAAAATGGTCGGAGTGAGAGGATTCGAACCTCCGACCCCTGCGTCCCGAACGCAGTGCTCTACCAGACTGAGCCACACTCCGACATTTTTCTCAGCGCGGGCCAGGGGCCGTTGTTGCGCCGAGGAGGGGGCTTATAGCCACGTGTTTCGGACCTCGCAAGCGGGGAATTTGCGGTTTTTAAAAAGTCGCTGCTCGATGAAAATTCTTTTGTTTTCAGTGTTGCATCCCCGAAAAGCTTGGCGTATCTCACCGCTCCTCGCAGCGACGAACTGCGGGGCGCACTGGTCCTGCTGGGGAATGGTGTAATGGTAACACTACGGTTTTTGGTACCGTCATTCTAGGTTCGAGTCCTAGTTCCCCAGCCATCCGCCCTTCGGGCGAGAACACCGACCGGCTCAGAGTTTCTCTCCTGTTATTGAAGCGTGATCGCTTAAGCGGCCGACATCTTGCCTGCGCTTGACGTGCGTCATGCTGAACTGTGCCGCCAAAGATAAAGGCCGCCGGGGTGATCCGGCGGCCTTTGGCGATTCTGGTCTTGTGCCTAGCGTGCTGTCGTCGGGGGCGAGATCGTCGAAGCCGGGGCGCCGTCCTTGTAGCGGTCGAACCAGGCCAGGATGGCGTTGATCCTGGCGGCGTTTTGAGACGGGCGGACCGCCAGGCTGTGGCCGACCCCCGGAATTTTGACCAGGGCCGTGGGTACGCCGCGCAACTGCAGGGCGGTGTAGAGCTGTTCCGACTCACTGACCGGAGTGCGGTAGTCCTCATCGCCAACGACGACCAGGGTCGGCGTTCTGACATTGCCGACCAGCGAAAGCGGCGAGCGGCGCCAGTAGGCCTCGGGATTCTCCCACGGATATTCGCCGAACCAGTAGCGAGCGAAAAAGGCCGGGTTGTCGCCGGTCAGGACGAAGCTGGCCCAGTCGATGACCGGCTTCTGGCTGGCGGCGGCCTTGAAACGGTTGGTCTTACCCACGATCCAGGCGGTCAGCACGCCGCCGCCAGAGCCGCCGGTGACGAACAGGCGGTCGGGATCGGCCACGCCCTTGGTGATGATGGCGTCGACGCTGCTCATCAGGTCGTCGTAGTCGTGACTCGGGTAGTCGTGGTGGATCAGATTGGCGAACTCCTCACCATATGAGGTCGAGCCGCGCGGATTGACTGACAGGACGGCGTAGCCCGCTGCCGCGAACAGCTGGTTGTCGGTCGCGAAGTGCGGACCATAGGCGGCGAAGGGGCCGCCGTGGATTTCCAGGATCAGCGGATACGTCTGGCCTTCGACATAGCCGGCGGGCAGGGTCAGCCAGGATTCGATCGCGCGGCCGTCGTGCGAGGAGGCGACCTCCAGCCGCTGGACGGCGCCCAGGGTCTTGCCTTCCAGGTAGTCGGCGTTCAGTCGGGTCAGCTGGGTCTGACGGCCTTGACGCAGAATGTGGATGTCGGCGGGGCGCAGGGCGTCGCCGCGCGTGAAGGCCACAGCGCCGTCGTCGGCCACGGAGAAGTCGCCGCCGGAGTAGGGGCGGCCGATGTCGGCGCCGCTGAGCCCCTGAATCACCGTCGAGACGGTGCCGTCCAGCGACACGCGGGCGACCGTGGTCGAGCCGTGGTCGTCATAGGCGATCAGCATGGAGCGCCCGTCATGGTTCCACGCCGGCGACTGGACCGAACGGTCCAGAGCGTCGGTCAGGACGCGCTGGTTCGAACCGTCGCGGTCCATCACATAGAGGCGGGTGTTGTGATAGCCCATCCGTCGGTCGTCATAGCCGACATAGGCGATGCGGCGGCCGTCGGGCGAGGCGACCGGCGACTGGTCCGGGCCGCGGCGGTCGGTCAGGGCGGTCAGGGCGCCGGAGCGGACGTCCAGGGCATAGATCTCGCTGTCCGCGGCCTCGCGCTGCCAGTCGGCGCCGCGATTGGCGCTAAGGTAGAGGGTGGCGGAATCGGGCGACCAAGACAGGTCGCCGCCATGGTTGAAGTCGCCCTGGGTCAGCTGACGCGCGCCGCCGCCGTCAGCGGGGACGACGAAGACCTGGCGATAGCCAGGCTTCAGATAGCCCTGGCCGTCGGCGCGATAGGTGACGGTGTCGATGACCTCCAGCGGCGGGGCCCATTGGGCGCCTTCGGGCTTGACGAGCGGCGCGCCCAGCTTCGGCGCCTGTCCGGCGACCAGGACGGAATAGGCGATCTTCGTCCCGTCCGGGGACCAGCTGATTCCCGTTGGCGTATTGGGCAGGCTGGTGACGCGCACGGACTGGCCAGAGGCGATCCAGCGCACGAACAACTGGGCGCCGCCGCCCTCGGCGGTCGAGACATAGGCGACGCGCGTGCCGTCCGGCGACCAGCGCGGCTGGCTGTGGGACCCGGCCGTGGCGACCAGAGGGGTCTGCTGGCCGGTGCGCGCGTCGATCAGCCAGATCGTCGGCCGCATCCGGTCCGTCATGATGTCGGCGGTCTGGCGCACATAGGCGATGCGCGAACCGTCCGGGCTGATCTGCGGGTCCGAAGCGACTTCGAGGCCGAACAGGTCCTGGGCCTGGAAGCGGGTGGATTCTGACGCCAGAGGCGCGGGCTGCGCCATTGCGGGGGTGGTCAGAAGGGCCAGCGCGCAGCAGGCCCAGATTGCTTTATGCATCGGCGTTTCCCCCTCTGGAACGCCATGATCATAGATGCGGCGAAGGGGGCGGCAAGCGGCATTGAAGCTGCGTGCTGTTCTCTAATGTAAAGAGAGAGGCGGTGTGCGCCATTCCTTTCGTTGAAAGGAATGGCGCGAGTGACGGGGCTCGAACCCGCGACCTCCGGCGTGACAGGCCGGCACTCTAACCAACTGAGCTACACCCGCGTTTCCCGAACCGAAGCGCTGTGCGCCGCGGCGAGGGGCGTCGTTTAGGCGGGGCCGCAGCGCCCGTCAAGCGGCCCTGCTGTGGATAAGCGAAAATATCGCAAGACCTCCGTTACTTGGCGGCTGCGGCGGCTTGCGGCGGGGCGACGGGGCCGGCGATTCCGCCGTCCGTGGGCAGGTGCGAGGCGACGGCGGGCGGAGGCGGTTCATAGTGAACGCCCACGCCCGGCCCCAGCGGTAGATCCAGCGCCACCCAGGTCGCCACCATGATCAGACCAGCCACCAGGAAGGCTCCGGCGTAGGGCAGCATGGTGGCCATCAGGGAGCCGAGACCGAAGCGGGGGTCCCAGCGCTGGGCGAAGGTCAGGATGAGGGGGAAGTAGCTCATCAAGGGGGTGGCGATGTTGGTGACGCTGTCGCCCATGCGATAGGCGGCGGTCGTCATCTCGGGGCTGATGCCCAGCAGCATGAACATGGGCACGACGATGGGGGCCAGCGCCGACCACTTGGCCGATGCCGAGCCGATGAAGAGGTCGAAGACGCAGGACACCAGCACCACCACGATCAGCAGCAGGGGCGTGGGCAGGGCCAGTTCGCGCAGGGAGGCGGCGGCGTTGACCGCCAGGATGGGGCCCAGGCCCGACCAGTTGAACATGGCGACGAAGTGCGCGGCGAAGAAGGCCAGGACGATGTAGGGGGCCAGCTGGCTGATTCCCTCGCGCATCATGCGCACCAGATCATGGTGCGACTTGATCGAGCCTGAGCCGACGCCGAAGGCCGCGCCCGCGCCGAAGAAGGTCAGGGCGAAGAAGGCGACCAGCGAACGATAGAGCGGGTTGAAGCGCTGCTCAGGCTCGGCGTCGGCGTCGACGAAGGGCGAGCCGGGCAGGAGGGTGATCGCAGTCCAAATCGCGATCATCGTCAGGATGGTCAGGCCCGCGAACAGCAGGCCGCGCTTTTCGGCGCTGGACAGCGGTTGCTTTTCCTCAGCCGTCGCGGGGGCGGCGGAGGTGGGAACCCACGGCCCGAGGCGCGGCTCGATCACCCGGTCGGTCAGGAACCAGACGATGGGGGTGAAGACGAAGACGACGCCGACGATGAAGAACCAGTTGCCGGCGATGCTGACGGCGTAGGACGGGTCGATCAGGTGGGCGGCAGGCTCGGTGATGCCCAGGATCAGTGCGTCGCTGGCGCCGGGGAAGAGGTTGCCTGCATAGCCGCCCGAGACGGCGGCGAACCCGGCGGCCAGACCGGCCAGGGGATGGCGGCCCGCCGCGGCGAAGATGACGGCGGCCAGCGGAATCACCACGACATAGGAGGCGTCAGAGGCGTGGTGGGACACCATGCCGGTCACCACCACGATCGGCGTCAGGATGAATCGCGGTGCGTTCAGCAGGGCGCCGCGAATGGCGGTCGAGAACATGCCGGTCCGCTCGGCGACCGAGGCCCCGTAAATAATTGTGATCACGATCCCCAGGGGCGGGAAATCGGCCAGGGTGCGCGGCATGCCGATGAAGAGCCGCTCCAGATTGGCCGGCGACAGCAGGCTCTCGGCCTGCAGCACGTCGCCGGTCACCGGGTTGACCGCTGACCAGCCCAGGCCGGCGCCGACCAGGCTGAGCACGATCAGGCCCAGGATCAGCCATAGAAAGAGAAATACGGGATCGGGCAGACGATTGCCGACGCGTTCGATGGTGTTCAGCAAGCGGGCTGCCAGGCTCATGCTGTGACCTTGATTACAGAGGTATGGGAAAGGCGCCATTTACGCGTATCGACGGTGCGGCTGGCAATGTCGGGGGCTGCGGCAAAACGCGCGCGGGCTTGCGAACCATTCTCAACAAAAAACCTTTGCCGACATGGGTTTGAACCTATCGAAGGTTGGGTCTAAGAAGCCCCGAATCCGCCCCCTCCCTCGGCGGGCGAGGCAGCTCGAATGAACGCATTTCTTCTAGAATACCTCCCGATCGTCGTTTTCCTGGCGATCGCCGCCGTCCTGGGCCTCGGCTTCATGCTGGCCGCCTGGGCCCTGGCGCCGAAAAACCCCGACACTGAAAAGCTGTCGGCCTATGAGTGCGGCTTCAACGCCTTTGACGACGCACGCATGAAGTTCGACGTCCGGTTCTATCTGGTGTCGATCCTCTTCATCATCTTCGACCTGGAAGTGGCCTTCCTGTTCCCGTGGGCGGTGTCGATGTTCGACCTGTCGCACGGCGGCATGATCTTCGCCTTCTGGTCGATGATGGCCTTCCTCGGCGTCCTGACGGTCGGCTTTATCTACGAATGGAAGAAGGGAGCGCTGGAATGGCAATAATCGCGCCATCGTCGCCTTTGGCGTCGCCCCTGGTCCCCGCCGGCTCGGCCGCGCGCTCGACCGTGGAAGGCTACGACCCCAAGATTCACGACAAGTTCTTCGAGGCGGTGAACACCGAGCTCGGCGAGCAGGGCTTCCTGACGACCTCGCTGGACGACGTCATCAACTGGGCTCGCACGGGTTCGCTGATGTGGATGTCGTTCGGCCTGGCCTGCTGCGCCGTGGAGATGATCCACCTGTCGATGCCGCGCTTCGACCTGGAACGCTTCGGCACCGCGCCGCGCGGCTCGCCGCGCCAGTCGGACCTGATGATCGTCGCCGGCACCCTGACCAACAAGATGGCTCCGGCCCTGCGCAAGGTCTATGACCAGATGCCGGACCCGCGCTACGTCATCTCGATGGGCAGCTGCGCCAACGGCGGCGGCTATTATCACTACAGCTACAGCGTCGTGCGCGGCTGCGACCGCGTGGTGCCGGTGGACGTCTATGTCCCGGGTTGCCCGCCGACGGCCGAAGCCCTGCTGTACGGCATCCTGCAACTGCAGAAGAAGATCCGCCGCACGGGGACGATCGAGCGATGAGCGAACTGGTGCGCGTCGCGGAGCGCGAATCCGCCCTGACCCCGCTGGGGACCGAAATGGTGGCGGCTCTCGGTGTCGAGGCCGTCGTCGCCTTTGGCGAGCTGACCCTGATCGCTCCG
Organism: Brevundimonas sp.; assembly: GCF_032055285.1. GTDB lineage: Bacteria > Pseudomonadota > Alphaproteobacteria > Caulobacterales > Caulobacteraceae > Brevundimonas. The sequence goes on along the minus strand of NZ_DAMBRE010000002.1, from coordinate 517,859 downwards.
CGCGAGAACATCGTCGCCGTCATGACGGCCCTGCGCGACCAATTCGGCTTCCAGCTGCTGATGGACGCTTGCGGCGCTGATTACCCGGATCGGGCAGAGCGCTTCGAGGTGGTCTATCACCTGCTGTCGCTGACCCGCGCCGCGCGTGTTCGGGTCAAGGTTTCGACCGATGAAGTGAAGCCTGTGCCCAGCGTGGTTTCGGTCTATCCGTCGGCCGGCTGGTTCGAGCGTGAAGCCTTCGACATGTACGGCATGATCTTCTCGGATCACCCCGACATGCGTCGCATCCTGACCGACTACGGTTTCCAGGGGCACCCGCTGCGCAAGGACTTCCCGATGACGGGCTATGTCGAGGTCCGCTACGACGAAGAGCAGAAGCGCGTGGTCTATGAGCCGGTGAAACTGGCCCAGGAATATCGCAACTTCGACTTCCTCTCTCCGTGGGAAGGCGCTGAATATCCGACCGTCCTGCCGGGCGACGAGAAGGCGGGAGCCAAGTAATGGCTGACGGAAACAACACCCCGGCGACGGCCGCGCCCAAGGCGATCGATCCGTTCGAGGACTATGAAGACGGCCTGACCCCGCACGCGCGGGCGATGGACGACCGCAAGTTCACCATCAACTTCGGCCCGCAACACCCGGCCGCGCACGGCGTGCTGCGTCTGGTGCTGGAGCTGGACGGCGAGCTGGTGACCCGCGTCGACCCGCACATCGGCCTGCTGCACCGCGGCACCGAGAAGCTGATGGAGTCGCGCACCTATCTGCAGAACATCCCCTACCTGGACCGGCTGGACTACGTCTCGCCGATGAACCAGGAACACGCCTTCTGCCTGGCCATCGAGCGCCTGCTGGAAGTCGACGTGCCGTATCGCGGCCAGCTGATCCGGGTCCTGTACTCGGAGATGGGCCGCATCCTGAACCACCTGCTGAACACGACCATGCAAGCCATGGACGTGGGCGCCCTGACCCCGCCGCTGTGGGGTCACGAAGAGCGCGAGAAGCTGATGGTCTTCTACGAGCGCGCCTGCGGCGCCCGTCTGCACGCCAACTACTTCCGTCCGGGCGGCGTCCATCAGGACCTGACGCCGGAGCTGGTCGACGACATCGGCCGCTGGTGCGCCGAGTTCCCGGCCAAGCTGGCGGACATCGAGAGCCTGGTCACCGAGAACCGCATCTTCAAGCAGCGCAACGTCGACATCGGCGTGGTGTCCAAGGAAGAGGCCCTGGCCTGGGGCTTCTCGGGCGTCATGCTGCGCGGCTCGGACATCGCCTGGGACCTGCGCAAGGCCACGCCTTACGACTGCTACGCCGACCTCGAGTTCGACATCGCCGTGGGCAAGAACGGCGACTGCTGGGACCGTTACCTCTGCCGCGTCGAAGAGATGAAGCAGTCGGTGCGCATCATGGAGCAGTGCATCCACAAGCTGCGCAACTGCCCCGGCGAGCCGGTCCTGGCCGAAGACCACAAGATCACCCCGCCGCGCCGCGGTGAGATGAAGCGTTCGATGGAAGCGCTGATCCACCACTTCAAGCTCTACACCGAGGGCTTCAAGACGCCGGAAGGCGAGGTCTATGCGGCCGTCGAAGCGCCCAAGGGCGAGTTCGGCGTCTATCTGGTGTCGGACGGCACCAACAAACCCTACCGCGTCAAGCTGTCGGCCCCCGGCTTCCGTCACCTGCAGGCGATGGACTGGATGAACACGGGCCACATGCTGGCGGACGTGTCGGCCATCCTCGGCTCGCTCGACATGGTGTTCGGAGAAGTGGACCGATGAGCGTTCGTCGCCTCGCCAAGGAACAGCCTGAATCCTTCGCCTTTTCAAAGGACACGAAGGCCAAGGCCGAGTGGTGGATCAAGAAGTACCCTGAGAACCGCCGTCAGTCGGCGGTGATCCCGATCCTGTGGCTGGTCCAGAAGCAGGAAGGCTGGGTCTCGGAACCCTCCATCCGCGCCATCGGCGAACTGCTGGGCATGCCCTTCATCCGGGTGCTGGAGGTCGCGACCTTCTACACCATGTTCCAGCTGGAGCCGGTGGGCAAAGCCGCCCTGATCCAGGTCTGCGGCACCACCCCCTGCATGCTGCGCGGCGCCAATGAGCTGATGCGCGTCTGCAAGGAGAAGATCGGGCCCAAGGACGAACTGTCCGCCGACGGCCGCTTCACCTGGCAGGAAGTCGAGTGCCTGGGCGCCTGCGCCAATGCACCGATGGCCCAGATCAACGACTACTATTACGAAGACCTGACGCCCGAGACGATGGCTCAGATCATCGACGACTTCGCCGCCGGCAAGTCGCCGAAGCCGGGTTCGCGCGTCGGTCGTCACACGTCCGAGCCCGAGGGCGGCGCCAAGACCCTGACGGATCCGACGCTGTACGACGGCTCGCGCGCCAAGAAGATCAAGTCGCTGCCGAACTCGAAGCCGGCGGCTGAGAAGGCTCCGGCCTGATGACGCGACCGAACCTGGACACGGATGAGGGCAGGGCGGCTTACCGGGCCGAGCTGCGCCGCGTCGGCTGGCCTTTCCGCTGGGGCGGGATGGCGCTGATCGTGGTGGCGGCTGGACTGGTGCTGTTCGCTCGCGAAGGTCGGTTCGGACTTACGGAAGATGCGGTGACGGTCGCCTATGGCGTCCTGGCCGTGGGTTGGGCGCTGGTGATCGGTTCGATCTTCATGCGCACCCGCCATCATAAACGCCGCATGGCGGAAGGACTTTAAGGGCTCATGGTCGGAATCCTCGAAGACAAGGACCGCATCTTCACCAACCTCTACGGTTTCCATGACTGGGGCCTGGAGGGGGCGAAGCAGCGCGGCGCGTGGAACGCCACCAAGGACATGCTGGACCTTGGCCGCGACTGGATCATCAACAACGTCAAGAACTCTGGCCTGCGCGGACGCGGCGGCGCCGGTTTCTCGACTGGCCTGAAGTGGTCCTTCATGCCCAAGGAAGTGAAGGATCGTCCTCACTACCTGGTCATCAACGCCGACGAATCCGAGCCCGCGACCTGCAAGGACCGCGAGATCATGCGTCATGATCCGCAACTGCTGATCGAGGGCGCGCTGATCGCCTCGTTCGCCATGCAGGCCCACGCCTGCTACATCTACCTGCGCGGCGAGTACGTGCTGGAGCGCGAGCGTATGGAGGCCGCCGTCAAGCAGGCCTATGAGGCCAAGCTGATCGGCGACAACAACGTCCACGGCTGGGACTTCCACGTCTATATCCACCACGGCGCCGGCGCTTACATCTGCGGCGAAGAAACGGCTCTGCTGGAAAGCCTGGAAGGCAAGAAGGGCCAGCCCCGCCTGAAGCCGCCGTTCCCGGCCGGCGCGGGCCTCTACGGCTGCCCGACGACCGTGAACAACGTGGAATCCATCGCCGTGGTCGGCACCATCCTGCGTCGCGGCGCGGACTGGTTCGCCAGCTTCGGTCGTCCGAACAACACCGGCACCAAGCTGATGTCCCTGTCGGGTCACATCAACACGCCGTGCGTGGTCGAAGAAGCCATGTCGATCCCGCTGCGCCAGCTGATCGAGGATCACGGCGGCGGCGTGCGCGGCGGCTGGGGCAACCTGAAGGCCATCATTCCGGGCGGCGCGTCCTGCCCGGTCATCACGCGCGAGCAGGCCGAAACCGTCCTGATGGACTTCGACTCCATGCGCGAAATGCGTTCGTCGCTGGGCACGGCCGGCGTGACCGTCATGGACGAGTCCACCGACATCGTGAAGGCGATCGCCCGCATCAGCTACTTCTTCAAGCACGAGAGCTGCGGCCAGTGCACGCCGTGCCGTGAAGGCACCGGCTGGATGTGGCGCGTGCTGGAACGCATGGCCGTCGGCGACGCCGATCCTTCGGAAATCGACCTGCTGCTCGACGTGGCCGGTCAGGTCGAAGGCCACACCATCTGCGCCCTCGGCGACGCCGCGGCCTGGCCTGTTCAAGGCCTGATCCGCCACTTCCGTCACGAGATCGAAGACCGAATCCACACCTACCGCAGCCGCCGCGCGAACTTCGCCGGCCACGCGATCGCGGCGGAGTAATCGTAATGCCTATCGCCAAGGTCAACGGCGTCGAAACCGAGTTCGAACCCGGCATGACGGTTCTGCAGGTCGCAGAGCGCGCCGGTCAGGAGATCCCGCGTTTCTGCTACCACGAGCGTCTGTCCATCGCCGGCAACTGCCGGATGTGCCTGGTTGAAGTGAAGCCCGGACCGCCGAAGCCGCAGGCTTCGTGCGCGCTTCCGGCCATGGACGGTCAGGAGATCTTCACCGACACGCCGATGGTCAAGAAGGCCCGCGAAGGGGTGATGGAGTTCCTGCTCATCAACCACCCGCTGGACTGCCCGATCTGCGACCAGGGCGGCGAGTGCGACCTGCAGGACCAGGCCGTCGGCTACGGCCGTGACGGTTCGCGCTACGGCGAGAACAAGCGCGCGGTCGAAGAAAAGAACATGGGCCCGACGGTCAAGACGTTCATGACGCGCTGCATCCAGTGCACGCGTTGCGTTCGCTTCATCACCGAAGTGGCCGGCGTGCCGGACATCGGCATGATCTCGCGCGGCGAAAGCGCCGAGATCACGACCTATCTGGAAAAGAACATCGACAGCGAGCTGTCGGGCAACGTCAACGACCTGTGCCCGGTGGGCGCCCTGACGCACCGTCCGTGGCAGTATCACTATCGTCCGTGGGAACTGAAGAAGACTGAGACCATCGACGTCATGGACGCCCTGGGCTCGAACATCCGCGCCGACGCGCGCGGCGCCGAGGTCATGCGCGTTCTGCCGCGCGTGAACGAGGGCATCAACGAAGAGTGGCTGTCGGACCGCTCGCGCTACGCCGTCGACGGCCTGCAGGCGCGTCGTCTGGACCGTCCGTGGGTGCGTGAGAACGGCAAGCTGCGCGTCGCTTCGTGGGACGAGGCGCTGACCGCTGTCGCGACCAAGATCAAGGCGGCCTCGACCGACCGCATCGGCGTCATCGCCGGCGACCTGCAGGACGCCGAGTCGATGAAGGCCGCGCTGGACCTGTTCCGCGCCCTGGGCTCGGCCAATACCGACTGCCGTCAGGACGGCGCCGCGATCGGGCAGGGGGCTCGCGAGGGCTGGCTGTTCAACTCCGGCTTGCAAGGCATTGAAAACGCTGACGCCATCCTGATCGTGGGCGCCAACCCGCGCGTCGAGGCGCCTCTGCTCAACGCCCGCATCCGCAAGACCTGGCTGAAGGGCGCCGCCGAGATCGGCGTCATCGGCGAGCAGGTCGACCTGACCTATGACTACAACTACCTGGGCGCCGGTTCTAAGACTGTCGGCAAGCTGCCCAAGGCCGCCGTCGACTTCCTGACCAAGGCCGAGCGTCCGGCGATCATCGTCGGCGCGGGTGCCCTGACCGGCGAGACCGGCGCGGCCGTGCTGAACGCCCTGGGCGCGCTGGCCAAAAAGGTCGGCGTGGTCAAGGACGGCTGGAACGGCTTCAACGTCCTGCACACCGCCGCCGCGCGCGTCGGCGGTCTGGACATGGGCTTCGTCCCCGCCGAGGGCGGTCTGGACGTGGCCGGCATGCTGAAGCCGGGCGCTCTGGACGTTCTGTTCCTGCTGGGCGCCGATGAAGTGAACGCCTCGGCTTCGGACGCTTTCCGCGTCTATCTGGGGTCGCACGGCGATCGCGGCGCGCACGGCGCCGACGTCATCCTGCCGGGCGCCGCCTATACCGAGAAGTCGGGCCTGTACGTGAACACCGAGGGCCGGGTGCAGATGGCGGAACGCGTCGTCTTCCCGAAGGGCGAGGCCAAGGAAGACTGGGCCGTCATCCGCGCCCTGTCGGAACGCGTCGGCCACAAGCTGCCGTTCGACACCCTGGAGCAACTGCGCGCCAAGCTGATGGGCGACCATCCGACTTTCGGCCGCATCGACTACCTGGCCCCGGCGGCTTCGTTCGACGTGGCGGCCCTGGGCGCCAAGGGCGACCTGGGCGACGTCGCCTTCGTCTCGACCGTCGTCGATCCCTACCTGACCAACCCGATCGCGCGCGCCAGCGAAACCATGGCCCAACTGTCCGCTGAGCGGACGGCCCCGGTCGTTCTGGCGGCGGAGTAAATCATGGACGCTGCGACCTCCTTCTGGGCCACCCCCCTCGGCTGGACCCTCGCCACCATCGGCGGCATCCTGATCGTCACGGTCGGGATCCTGATCTCGCTGGCCTTCCTGCTGCTGGCCGACCGCAAGATCTGGGCCGGCGTCCAGCTGCGCAAGGGCCCCAATGTGGTCGGCCCGTTCGGCCTGCTGCAGTCCTTCGCCGACTTCTTCAAGTTCGTGCTCAAGGAAATCGTCGTCCCGTCGGGTTCCGACAAGGTCGTCTTCCTGGCCGCGCCGCTGATCACCTTCATCCTGGCCTTCATCGCCTGGGCAGTGATCCCGTTCGCGCCGGGCTGGGTGATCTCGGACCTGAACGTCGGCATCCTCTACATCCTCGCGATCAGCTCGCTGGGCGTGTACGGCATCATCATGGGCGGCTGGGCTTCGAACTCGAAGTATCCGTTCCTTGGGTCGCTGCGTTCGGCGGCGCAGATGGTGTCCTATGAGGTCTCGATGGGCCTGGTCATCATCAACGTCATCCTGCTGGCCGGGACGATGAACCTGACCGAGATCGTCACCCAGCAAAACGGGTGGATCTGGAACTGGAACGCCTTCGGCGGCGGCGCCGCGACCTGGCCGACCATTTTCGTCATGATCCCGATGACGATCGTCTTCTTCATCTCGGCCCTGGCCGAGACCAACCGTCCGCCCTTCGACCTTCCCGAAGCGGAGTCGGAGCTGGTGGCCGGTTATCAGGTCGAATATTCGTCGACGCCCTATCTGCTGTTCATGATCGGCGAGTACGCCAACATCGTCTTCATGTGCGCCATGATCAGCCTGCTGTTCTGCGGCGGCTGGAATCCGGGCTTCCCGACCGACTTCCTCGACAGCTGGCCGACCTTCCTGGCCAACCTGTTCTACTTCCTGGTCCTGGCGACCAAGATCGTCTTCTGGTTCTTCATGATCGCCCTGGTGAAGGCCTTCGTGCCTCGCTACCGCTACGACCAGCTGATGCGTCTGGGCTGGAAGATCTTCCTGCCGTCGTCGCTGATCGCCGTGGTGGCCGTGGCGGCCTGGCGTGTCTTCGCGGTGGGCGCGTGATGGGCGTTCGCGCCACATCACTGCTTGCGCTGGCCTTCGCCGCCGGCCTGTCGGCCTGCACCTTCAAGCCGATCGAGCCGGCTGCGCCTGAAGGCGCGGCGGCCCGGATGGATCGCGTCGAGCGCGAGCGTCGGGACGAGGCGGACAAGCGGGCCTATTGCCAGCGTCTGTCGCGCGACGATCCGCGTTTCGACCGCGACGACTGCAAGCGGCAGGTGGGCGGATGAAACAGGCTGTCGTCATGATGTTCGCCCTGGCCGCGCCCTTGCTGGCGTCGGCCTGTGCGCCGTATGAGGCCGATCCGGTCTCGGTCTATCAATGGGAACGCAAGGTGGAGCAGGTGCAGAGGCAGGAAGCCGAACGCCAGCGTGTCTGTGGAACCCTCGACAAGGAAAGCGCGCGCTATCAACGCGAGTGCGCCGGAGTGAAATCGTAATGCTGACCCGTATCGTTCAGGCGGCCAAGGGCGCGATGCTGACCGACGTGTTCGGCGCCGTCGGCCTGTCGCTGAAATACATGGCCAAGCCCAAGGCCACCGTGAACTATCCGTTCGAGCGCAACCCGCAGTCGCCGCGTTTCCGTGGCGAACACGCCCTGCGCCGCTATCCGAACGGTGAAGAGCGCTGCATCGCCTGCAAGCTGTGCGAGGCCATCTGCCCGGCGCAAGCCATCACCATCGAGGCCGAACCGCGCGCCGACGGCAGCCGCCGCACGACCCGCTACGACATCGACATGGTCAAGTGCATCTACTGCGGGCTGTGCCAGGAGGCCTGCCCGGTGGACGCCATCGTCGAGGGACCGAACAGCGAGTTCGCCACCGAGACGCGCGAAGAACTGCTCTATGACAAGGCCCGACTGCTGGACAATGGCGACCGCTGGGAACGGCTGATCGCGAAGAATCTGGAACTCGACGCTCCGTATCGCTAAACCGAGCCGCGATTCCGCCACGGGATCGCTGCGCAAGACTTTGAAGGGGGCTTTGTCCCACCCATGCTGCAAGGCATAGCGTTTTATCTACTGGCGACGGTCGCCGTGGTCTCGGGCCTTCTGGTCGTGACCGCGCGCAATCCCGTGCACTCCGTCCTGTGGCTGATCCTCAGCTTCTTCTCGGCCGCCGGCCTGTTCGTCCTGCTGGGCGCAGAGTTCCTGGCGATGCTGCTGGTGGTCGTCTACGTGGGCGCCGTCGCGGTGCTGTTCCTGTTCGTGGTCATGATGCTGGACGTCGACTTCGTCCGCCTCCGCGAAGGCTACGCCCAGTATCTGCCGCTGGCGGCCATCGTCGCCGGGGTGCTGCTGGCCGAGATGATCATGGTGTCGATCACCGTGGTGCAGGGCGGGGCGGCCAAGGCCGCGATCGCACCGGTCGTCGCCGGGCCTGACGCCTCGAACGTCGAGGTGATCGGCCGCGTCCTCTACACGGACTACGTCTACTTCTTCCAGGCTGCGGGCATCGTGCTGCTGATCGCCATGATCGGCGCCATTGTCCTGACCCTGCGTCATCGTCCCGGCGTCCGTCGTCAGGACCTGGCCGCCCAGGCCAACCGCGAACGCGCCAAGGCCGTCGAGGTCAAGTCGGTCGCCACCGGCCAGGGCGTCACCCCCGAGGAGCTTCTGTGATGGACATCTCGCTCCAGCACTACCTGGCGGTCGCCGCCATGCTGTTCACCATCGGCGTGTTCGGCATCTTCGTGAACCGCAAGAACGTCATCATCATCCTGATGTCGGTCGAGCTGATCCTGCTCGCGGTGAACATCAACTTCGTCGCCTTCTCGACCTATCTGAACGATGTGTCGGGTCAGCTGATGGCCATGTTCGTCCTGACCGTCGCCGCGGCTGAAGCCGCCGTCGGCCTGGCGATCCTGGTGACCTTCTTCCGTAACCGCGGCGACATCGCGGTTGACGACGCCTCCGTGATGAAGGGCTGATCGGAACCGTGACTATCCAGACTCTCGTCACTCTCGGCGTCTTCGCCCCTCTTCTGGGGGCGATGATCGCTGGCTTCTTCGGTCGCAGGATCGGGAACATCGTCTCGCAGTCGGTCACGACCGGCCTGCTGTTCTTCTCGTGCGCGATCTCGTGGATCGTGTTCAGCCAGTGGACCTGGGGCGGGCTCGAAGCCTTCACTGTCCACATTGCGCCCTTCATCCACGTCGGCGACTTCCAGTCGAACTGGTCGATCCGCGTGGACGCCATGTCGGCCACCATGCTGATCGTGGTGACGACGGTGTCGTCGCTGGTTCACCTGTATTCCTGGGGCTACATGGCCGAGGACGACAGCCGTCCTCGCTTCTTCGCCTACCTGTCGCTCTTCACCTTCATGATGCTGGCGCTGGTGACGGCCGCCGACTTCCTGCAGATGTTCTTCGGCTGGGAAGGCGTGGGTCTGGCCTCCTATCTGCTGATCGGCTTCTGGTACAAGAAGGACACCGCCTCGGCCGCCGCCATCAAGGCCTTCGTGGTCAACCGCGTCGGCGACTTCGGTTTCCTGCTCGGCATGATGACCGTCTTCTGGATGTTCGGCACGATCGAGTTCGCCAAGCTGTTCCCGCTGATCGCCGGCAAGGCCGGGACGGGCTGGGACTTCCTGGGCCACACCTGGTCGGCGCTGGATCTGGCCGGTCTGCTGCTGTTCATCGGCGCCATGGGCAAGTCGGCCCAGTTCTTCCTGCACACCTGGCTGCCGGACGCCATGGAAGGCCCGACGCCCGTGTCGGCCCTGATCCACGCGGCGACCATGGTCACCGCCGGCGTCTATATGGTCTGCCTGCTGTCGCCGCTCTATGAGCACGCGCCGGTCGCGTCGCTGTTCATCGCCATCATCGGCGGCATCACGGCCATCTTCGCCGCGACCGTCGGCATGATGCAGAACGACATCAAGCGCGTGATCGCCTACTCGACCTGCTCGCAGCTGGGCTACATGTTCTTCGCTGCGGGCGTGGGCGCCTATCAGCCCGCCATGTTCCACCTGTTCACGCACGCCTTCTTCAAGGCTCTGCTCTTCCTGGGCGCCGGTTCGGTGATCCACGGCATGCACCACGAGCAGGACATGCGGAACATGGGCGGCCTGTGGAAGCTGCTGCCCGTCACCTATGCGGTCATGATGATCGGCACCATCGCCATCACCGGCCTGGGTCTGCCCGGCGTCGGCGGCTTCGCCGGCTTCTACTCCAAGGACTCCATCCTCGAGAGCGCCTATGCGGCGGCGACGACGGGCCACTCGGCCGCGGGCATGTTCGCCTTCGTCATCGGCATCTCGGCGGCCCTGCTGACGGCCTACTACTCGTGGCGTCTGGTCTTCATGACCTTCCACAACAAGCCTGTGTGGAAGGAAGAGGAGGGCGCGCACCACGCCGACGCCCATGCCCATGACGCGCACGGTCACGACGACCACGCTCATGATGATCATGCGCACGACGACCATCACCATGGTCCGCTGTCGCCCCATGAGAGCCCGCTGCCCATGGTCCTGCCGCTGCTGGTGCTGTCGATCGGCGCAGTGTTCGCGGGCATGATCTTCGCCCCCCACTTCATCGGTCATCATGAGGGCGAGTTCTGGCGCGGCGCCATCTTCGTCGGAAGCCACAACCACGTCCTGCACGAGAGCCACAACGTCCCGACCTGGGTGAAGTGGGCGCCGCTGGTCGTGACCCTGCTCGGCACCTTCGCCGCCTTCTGGATCTATGTCCTCAAGGAAGGCGTCGCCAAGCAGTGGGCCGACCGCAAGGGACCGCTGTGGACCTTCCTCTACAACAAGTGGTTCTTCGATGAGCTGTATGACGCCGTCTTCGTGAAGGGCGCCAAGGCGATCGGCGACTTCTTCTGGAAGATCGGCGACGTGAAGATCATTGACGGTCTGGGCCCCAATGGCGCCGCCTGGGCTTCGCTGAAATCGGGCGGCTGGCTGTCGCGCTTCCAGTCCGGTTTCGTCTACTTCTATGCATTCGTGATGCTGATCTGCGTGGCTGCGTTCCTTGCCTTCGCCATCTTCACGTGGGGAGCCTGAGCCTCGTGCCTCACATTCTGAGCATCGTCACCTTCCTGCCGCTGGTCGGCGCCGGCCTGCTGCTTCTGGCCGGCATGATGAACAAGGGCGGCCAAGACGCCGCGGCCCCGGCCGCGCGCTGGATCGCGCTGGGCACCACCCTGGTGGTGCTGGCCGTGTCCGTTCTGCTGGTGGCCCAGTTCGATCCGTCGAACCCGGCCTATCAGTTCGTTGAAAACTACGCCTGGTTCGCCGGCGCAGGTTATCACCTGGGCGTGGACGGGGTTTCGATCCTGTTCGTCCTGCTGACCGCCTTCCTGATGCCGATCTGCATCGTGGCCAGCTGGAAGTCGATCGAAACGCGCGTCGTCGAATACATGGTCGCCTTCCTGGTGCTGGAGACCCTGGTCATCGGCGTCTTCACGTCGCTGGACCTGTTCCTCTTCTACATCTTCTTCGAAGGCACCCTGGTGCCGATGTTCCTGATCATCGGCATATGGGGCGGGGCGAACCGTATCTACGCCTCGTACAAGTTCTTCCTCTACACCCTGCTGGGGTCGGTGCTGATGCTGCTGGCCATGCTGTGGATGGCCCATGAGACGGGCACCACCAGCATCCCCGCGCTGAAGCAGTACGCCTTCGACCCGGCCGTTCAGCCGATCCTGTGGCTCGCCTTCTTCGCCTCGTTCGCGGTCAAGATGCCGATGTGGCCGGTCCACACCTGGCTGCCCGACGCCCACGTTCAGGCCCCGACGGCCGGTTCGGTCATCCTGGCCGGCATCCTGCTGAAGCTCGGCGGTTACGGCTTCATCCTGTTCAACCTGCCGATGTTCCCGCAGGCGTCGCAGATGTTCACGCCCCTGGTCTTCACCCTGTCGGTGATCGCCGTAGTCTACACCTCGCTGGTCGCCTTCCGTCAGACCGACATCAAGAAGCTGATCGCTTATTCGTCGGTAGCCCACATGGGCTTCGTGACCATGGGCATCTTCGCCGGCAACGACACCGGGGTGCAGGGCGCCATCTTCCAGATGCTGAGCCACGGCCTGATCTCGGGCGCGCTCTTCCTCTGCGTCGGCGTGGTCTACGACCGGATGCACACCCGCGAGATCGCCTTCTACGGCGGCCTGACGGCGCGCATGCCCTGGTACGCCGCCATCTTCCTGATGTTCACCATGGCCAACGTCGGCCTGCCGGGCACCTCGGGCTTCATCGGCGAAGTGCTGACGATGACCGGCGCCTATCAGGTCTCGACCTGGACGGCCCTGATCGCGGCTTCGGGCGTCATCTTCTCGGCGGTTTACGCCCTGACGCTGTTCCGCAACGTCATGTACGGCGAGATCAAGAACCCGGCGCTGCAGACCATCACGGACATCGACAAGCGCGAGCTGCTGATCTTCGTGCCGCTGATCGTCGGCACCATCTGGCTGGGCCTCTATCCCAACGCCGTCCTCGACTACACCGGGCCGACCGTTGAGGCCCTGACGACCGCCTATCGCGCAGCCATCGGCGGGTGAGAGCATAATGACTGATCTGTCTTCCGCCCTTCAACTCGCCGCCCCGGAACTGACCCTCGCGGTCGGCGGGCTGGTGCTGCTCATGCTCGGCGCCTTCACGGGCGAAAAGTCGACGCGCCTGATTTCAGGCCTGTCGATCCTGCTGCTGGCCGTCGCCTCGGTGCTGGCCGCGGTCGGCCCGCTGGGCACGGCCTTCAACGGCGCCTATGTGGCCGACCCGCTGGCTGTCTATGGCAAGGTCGCCATCTTCCTGTCGGCGGCGGTCGCCATCGTCCTCGGCGACGGCTGGATCCACCGCAACGGCATCGCCAAGTTCGAGTATCCCGTCCTGATCGTGCTGGCCTCGGTCGGCATGTCGATGATGGCCTCGTCGGGTGACCTGATCTCGCTCTACATCGGCATCGAGATGCACTCGCTGGCTCTCTACGTGCTGGCCGCCTATCACCGCGACAACCTGAAGGCTTCGGAAGCGGGGCTGAAGTATTTCGTCCTGGGCGCCCTGTCGTCGGGCCTGCTGCTGTACGGCGCCAGCCTGATCTACGGCTTCGCCGGTTCGATGCGCTTCGTCGACATCGCCGCCTTCGCCACCGCCAACCCGGGCCCGGGCCTGATCTTCGGTCTGGTCTTCCTGATCTGCGGTCTGGCGTTCAAGGTTTCGGCCGCGCCGTTCCACATGTGGACGCCCGACGTCTATGAAGGCGCCCCGACCCCGGTTGTGGCCCTGTTCGCCACGGCCCCCAAGATCGCGGCCATGGTGCTGATCATCCGCGTTCTGGTCGAAGGCTTCGGCGTCGCTCACGGTCAATGGGCCCAGGTCATCATCCTGATCTCGCTGATCAGCTTCGCCGTCGGTTCGTTCGGCGGTCTGATGCAGAAGGACGTCCAGCGCCTGCTGGCCTATTCGTCGATCATCAACATCGGCTACGCCCTGCTGGGCGTGGCGGCGGGCACTGAAGCCGGCGTCCAGGCCACGCTGATGTTCATGACCCTGTACGTCATCGACCAGTTCGGCTTCTTCGCCATCCTGCTGTCGCTGAGCCGTAACGGCCGTCCGATCCGCAAGATCGCTGATCTGGCCGGTCTGAAGAAGGATCGTCCGCTGACGGCGGTGGCCCTGACCATCCTGTCGCTGTCGGCCGTCGGCATCCCGCCGATGTCGGGCTTCTGGGGCAAGTTCTTCGTCTTCGGCGCCGCCGCCGACGCGGGCTACTGGATGGCCGGCGCCGCCGGTCTGGTCGCCTCGGTCGTGGCCGGCTTCTACTATCTGCGCATCATCAAGGTGATGTGGTTCGATACGCCGGAGTTCGACGTGACGACCGACAAGTCGCCGCTGGAAGCCAAGTGGATCGCCCTGGCGGGCGCCGCCTTCAGCTTCCCGCTGGTGATCGTCGCCCTGACCTGGCTGGAGCCGCTGACCCGCGCCGCCGCCTCGGGCGTCGGCGTCGGGTAAGGGCGCTTGACCGCCCCGGTCCTGATCCTCGACGAAACCGACTCCACCAACGCCGAAGCGCGCCGTCGCGCCGAGGCGGGCGAGGTCGGGCCGCTGTGGATCACGGCCCGGCGGCAGACGGCCGGTCGTGGCCGTCGTGGACGCAAATGGGAGAGCGAGAGCGGCAATCTCGCCTCCACCCTGCTGCTGCTGACGCGCAAATCGCCCGCCGAGGCGGCGCAACTGACCTTCGCCGCGTCCCTGGCCGTGGCGGACTTGCTGGACCGCTACGTCCCGCCGGCCCTGGTCACGATCAAATGGCCCAATGACGTGCTGCTGGACGGACGCAAGACCTCCGGCATCCTGATCGAGTCCGGCCCGGCGCCGGCGGGCGGCCTGTGGCTGGCGATCGGCATCGGCGTGAACCTGAGCCAGACGCCCGGGGACACAGAACGGCCCGCCACCTGCATCGCTGAACATCTGAGCCAGGGCGTGGCTTCGCCGCCGACCGTCGAGGAAGCGGCCAAGGCCATGGCCGAGACCTTCGGCGTATGGCTGGATCGCTGGACGACCCTGGGCTTCCAACCCATTCTCGACGCCTGGACCGCGCGCACGCCCGGTCTGCACGGTCCTTGCACGGCGCGGCTGACGAACGAGACCCTGACTGGCGTGGCGGACGGGGTCGAGGCGGACGGATCATTGCGCCTGAAACTGCCGGACGGATCGCTGCGCGTGATCTCCGCCGGCGACGTCTTTTTCGGAGAGGCCGCCTGATGCTGCTGGCGATCGAGCAAGGCAACACCAACACCCTGTTCGCCGTCCACGACGGGAACGAGTGGATCGCCCAGTGGCGCACGGCCACGGACGCCATGCGCACGGCCGACGAATACGCCGTCTGGCTGCATCAGCTGTTCGAGATGCGCGGCAAGGGTCTGACGATGAAGGACCTGGACGGCTGCATCATCTCCAGCGTGGTGCCGCAGTCGATCTTCAACCTGCGCAACCTTGCGCGCCGCTATATTGCAGTCGAGCCTCTGGTGATCGGCGAGAACGTCAACCTCGGCATCGAGGTGCGCATTCCCAAGCCCAGCGAGGCCGGGGCGGACCGACTGGTCAACGCCATCGGCGCGCTTCAGGTCTATGAGGGCGACCTGCTGCTGATCGACAGCGGCACGGCCACGACCTTCGACGTGGTGTCCGGCGGCGCCGAGCGGGGGCAGGGCGCCTTCGAAGGCGGACTGATCGCCCCGGGCATCAACCTGTCGCTGCAGGCCCTGCACGAAGCGGCGGCCAAGCTGCCGCGCATCGCCATTCAACGCCCCGATGTCGTCATCGGGCGCGACACCGTCACCTCCATGCAATCGGGCGTCTTCTGGGGCTACATCGCCCTGATCGAGGGCCTGGTGGACCGCATCAAGACCGAGTGGGGTAAGCCCATGACGGTCGTCGGCACCGGCGGCGTCGCCTCGCTGTTCGAGGGCTCCACACAATCAATCGACCGGTTTGATCCGGACCTGACCATCCGCGGCCTACTCGAAATCTGGCGGCGGAACACCCATCTCTAGGGACGTATGACAAAGAAAACTCAAAACGACGAACTCGTCTTCCTGCCGCTGGGCGGCTCGAACGAGGTCGGCATGAACCTGAACGCCTATGGCTTCGGCCCGGCGCATGATCGCAAGTGGATCATCGTCGACGTCGGCGTGACCTTCGGCGACCCCTCCACGCCGGGCGTGGACGTGATCGTGCCAGATCCGACCTTCCTGGAAGGCGAGAACATTCTGGGCATCGTGCTGACGCACGCCCACGAGGACCACATCGGCGCCCTGGGCTGGCTGTGGCCGCGCATCAAGGCGCCGCTGTATGCGACGCCCTTCACCGCCTACCTGATCCGCGAGAAGCTGCGCGACGCCAACATCCTGGATGATGTCGAGCTGAACGAGATCCCGCTGGGCGGCGACCTGAACCTGGGTCCGTTCGACGTGACCTTCGTCACCATCACCCACTCGATCGCCGAGCCGAACGGCCTGGCCATCAAGACCCCGCTGGGCACCGTCCTGCACACCGGCGACTGGAAGATCGACAATGATCCGGTCGTGGGCGAGCGCACCGACGTGGAGACGATCAAGCGTCTCGGCGACGAGGGCGTGCTGGCCATGGTCTGCGACAGCACCAACGTCTTCGTCGACGGCGTCGCCGGTTCCGAGGGTGACGTGAAGGTGGCTCTGGCCGCCCTGATCAAGGACCTGAAGGGCCGCGTCGCCGTGGGCTGCTTCGCCTCCAACGTCGCCCGCATGGACAGCGTGATCCGCGCCGCAGAGGCCGCCGGCCGCCGCGTGGCCCTGGCCGGCCGCTCGATGCACCGCATCACCGCCGCCGCCAAGTCGGTCGGCATGCTGAGCGACGTCAAACCCTTCCTGAGCGAACAGGAGGCCCGCGTCTGGCCCGAGGACGAGATCCTGTATCTGTGCACCGGTAGCCAGGGCGAGGTCCGCGCGGCCCTGTCGCGCGTGGCCGAGGGCACGCACCCCTTCATCAAGCTGGGCAAGGGCGATCACTGCATCTTCTCGTCGCGGGTCATCCCGGGCAACGAACTGTCGATCGGCCGCCTGCAGGACAAGATGGCCGACCGGGGCGTGCGTCTCTACACCGAGAAGGACCACCCCGGCATCCACGTTTCGGGCCACCCGTGCCGGGACGAACTGCGCGAGATGTACAGTTGGGCTCGTCCGCGGATCGCGGTGCCGACCCACGGCATGCGCCGCCACCTGATGGAGCACGCCCTTCTGGCGAAGGACATGCAGGTCCCGGAAACCGTGACGCCGCGCAACGGCGACATGGTGCGTCTGGCCCCCGGACCCGCGGCCATCATCGACGAAGTGCCCTCGGGCCGTCTGTTCGTGGACGGCGGCATGCTGGTCGAAGAGGCGGGCGAGGCCCTGCGCGAGCGCAAACACGCAGCCTCCAACGGCGTCCTGGTCGTCAGCTTCGCCATGGACAAGCGCGGCAAGATCGTCAGCGACATCGACGTGCGCGGCATCGGCCTGCCGGGCGACGACAAGCGGCCTCTAGGCGACGTCCTGGACGATCTGGCCGAGCGCGCCGAGCAGGCGGTCCGCAAGCTGAAGGGCGAAGCACTGGACGATGAACTGGTGGTCGAACAGGCCGTCAGCCGCGCCCTGAAGAAGGCCAGTCAGCAGATCTGGGATCGTCGTCCCATCGTCGAAACCGTGATCCTGAGGCTGTAATGGCCGATCGGCTCTATCTGCTGAACCCTGACTGGTTCGATGATCAGGGCGGGCCCTGGTATTGCCCGCCCGGCGCCCGCATCGAAGGGGTGCTCGGGCTGTACCCGCGTCTGCGCGAGCATCTGACGGTCACCTACCTGGACCACCCTCGTCCCCGCGCCGCCGTGGTGGCCGAGGTGGGGGAGGCCAACCAGAGCTGCCCGCTGCTGGTGCTGGACGGCGAGTTCGACTGGCCGGACGCCCAGGTCAGCGCAGAGACCGGCGCCCGCTTCCTGCAGGACGACGACATCCTGCCCTACTGGGCGGCGCGATACGGGATCGGCCGCCCGCACCCGTAGGGCGTCATCCGCCCAGCGTGACCTTGCGATAGTTGTCCTTGTCCAGGGCCCCGATCTCGACAGAGATCTGGGCCGGACCATTGTAGGGCTTCACACCCGCCAGCAGGGCCGCCTGAACCGCCTCGCCCAGTGCGGTCTTCTGTTCCTGAGTCCGGCCGGTCAGGATGCGCAGGTCGCAGTGGACCATGGCCTGGGCCGGGTCGCCGTCGGCGATGATCAGGTCGTCGCAGCGCACGATGCGGGTCTTGCAGGCCTGGGTCGTCGCGCCGACCACGTCCACGCACAGCCTGTGAATCTCCAGCGCCAGGGCGCGCCAATCGGTCCCGTCGAAATGGGGGGAGTGTTCCAGGGTGATCTGTGGCATGAGGGCGTCCTTAGTTTCGCGCCTTTCCTTAGCCTGCTGATCACGCGGGTGAAATGCGGAAGGCGCCCGAACCGATGGATGACCGCCCATGCCTCTTGGCCCCTTCACCCTGGTGGCGCTGTATCTGACCTCGTGGTGGATCGTGCTGTTCACGATCCTGCCGCTGGGTTCGTCCAAGCAGGTCGAGACGCCGCCGACCGACGGCAGCCAGTGGGGCGCGCCCGCCAATCCGCAGTTGAAGAAGAAGTTCATCACCACGACCTGGGTGTCGGCCATCGTCTGGGCCTTCATCGTCTTCATCGTCTGGACCGGATGGATGCCGCTGCCGGACTTCTCGCGCGGTCCTGCGCTCTAGCTTTCGCCCCATTCGCCCGTTTAAAACTCGGGCCAGACTGATTTTGCAGAGATTCCCGCCATGCGCCTGTCGCGCTACTTCCTGCCGACCGTGAAAGAAGCCCCCTCCGACGCCCAGATCGTGTCGCACCAGCTGATGCTGCGCGCGGGCATGATCAAGCAGGAGGCCACCGGCATCTATGCCTGGCTGCCGCTGGGCCTGCGGGTGCTGCGCAAGATCGAGAACATCGTCCGCGAGGAACAGGTCAAGGCCGGGGCCGTCGAGCTGCTGATGCCGACGCTGCAACTGGCCGACCTGTGGCGCGAGAGCGGCCGTTATGACGCCTACGGCCCCGAGATGCTGCGCATCACCGACCGCCACGAGCGCGAGCTGCTGTACGGACCGACCAACGAGGAAATGGTCACGGATATCTTCCGGGCCTACGTCAAGAGCTACAAATCCCTGCCGCTGAACCTCTTCCACATCCAGTGGAAGTTCCGCGACGAGCGCCGTCCGCGCTTCGGCGTCATGCGCGGCCGCGAATTCCTGATGAAGGACGCCTATTCCTTCGACCTGGACGAGGCCTCGGCCCGCATCGCCTACAAGCGCATGTTCGCCGCCTATCTGAACACCTTCGCTCGCCTGGGCCTGAAGGCTGTGCCGATGCGCGCCGACACTGGCCCGATCGGCGGCGACCTGAGCCATGAGTTCATCGTCCTGGCCGAGACCGGCGAGAGCGAGGTCTTCTGCGACCGCAAACTGGTCGAGATGGCCGCGCCGGGCCACGACCTCAGCGTCGAGCAACTGGAAGGGGTGTTCAACGAGCGCACCGCCCTCTACGCCGCGACCGAGGAAATGCACGACGCGGGCCGTTTCGAGGCCGAGACCGCCGAGGGCGACCGCCTGTCGGCGCGTGGCATCGAGGTCGGCCACATCTTCTACTTCGGCACCAAATACTCGGCCCCGATGAAGGCCAAGGTCGCTGGCCCTGACGGTCAGGACACCGAGGTCCACATGGGCAGCTACGGCGTCGGCGTGTCGCGCCTTCTGGGCGCCATCATCGAGGCCAGCCACGACGCCGGCGGCATCATCTGGCCGGACTCGGTCGCCCCGTTCGACGTGGTGGTGATCAACCTGCGCGCCAGCGACGAAGCCGTCTCAGCCGCCTGTGAAGAGGCCGTGGCCAAGCTCGAGGCTCTCGGCAAGGACGTCCTCTACGACGACACCGACGAGCGTCCGGGCGGCAAGTTCGCCACCGCCGACCTGATCGGCGTGCCGTGGCAGCTGACCATCGGGCCCAAGGGCCTGGTCGACGGCGTGGTCGAACTGAAGCGCCGCGCCACCGGCGAGAAGCAAACCCTGTCGCTCGATGCCGCCCTGGAGCTGCTGACGAAATGACCGACGCCGCGACGGCCTCCGCGCCGCCCGCCGTGAAACCCGCCGGTCCCTTCTCCGCCTGGGAGATCGGACTGGCCCTTCGCTACCTTCGCGCCAAGCGCAAGGAGGGCGGGGTCGCCCTGATCGCTATCATCAGCTTCATCGGCATCATGCTGGCCGTGGCGGTGCTGATCAGCGTGATGAGCATCATGGCCGGCTTCCGCAGCGAACTGCTGGGACGGATGCTGTCGTTCAACGGACACATGTATGTCCAGGGTCCGGTGCTGACTTCGCCGGACCGTGAGGCGGCGCTGAAGCGGATTTCCGACGTGCCCGGCGTGGTCTCGGTGTCGCCGCTGACGGAATCCCCCGCCATGTTCCGCGCGGGCGGCCAGATGACGGGCGGCGTCGTGCGCGGCGTGCGGCCCCAGGACCTGGCCTCGACCAGGTTCGTCTATGACAGCCTGAAGCCTGAGGAGATCGCATCCTTCGGCCGTGGCGAATACGGCGGCGACAACATCCTGATCGGCAAGGCTCTGGCCGACCAGATGGGGCTGAGCGTCGGCAGCGCCATTTCCATCTATTCGCCGACCGGCGCTGACAGCGCCTTCGGCAATCTGGGTGGTCTGGAAAAGACCTACCGCGTCGGCGGCATCTTCAGCTCCGGCACGGCCGACTACGACCGCGCCTTCATCTTCATGCCTCTGGAACAGGCCCAGCTCTTCTTCGGTAAGGAGGGCGTCTGGGACGTCATCGAGATGAAGGTGGCCGAGCCGGATCAGGTCGAAACCCTGTTGGCCCCGGTGCAGCAGGCCGCCGGAGCGGGCAGCATCGTCACCGACTGGCGCGTCCGTCTGGCCGCCTTCTGGGGAGCGCTGAAGGTCGAGCGCGTGGCCATGAGCATCATCCTGGGCCTGGTCGTGGCCATCGCCGCCATGAACATCATCAGCGGCATCGTCATGCTGGTGAAGAACAAGACACGCGACATCGCCATCCTGCGCACCGTGGGCGCCAGTCCGTCGTCGATCCTGCGCATCTTCTTCGTCTCGGGCGCGGCCATCGGCATCGGCGGCACCATTGCCGGGCTGGTGCTGGGCCTGCTGTTCTGCCTGAACATCGGCGCGATCCAGCACTTCCTTGAAGCCCTGCTGGGCGTCCAGCTGTTCAACGCCGACGTCTACATGCTGGACGCCATTCCGGCCCTGGTCGATCCGTGGGACGTGACCTGGGTGGCGCTCTTCTCCTTCTTCATGAGCTGCCTCGCCAGCCTGCCGCCGTCGTGGAACGCGTCGCGGATCGACCCGGTGGAGGCCCTGCGCTTTGAATAGTCCGCTGAACAAGACGCCGACGCTCAGCCTCCGCGGCATCACCCGCACCTATCCGACCGCCTCGGGCGGGCTGACGGTGCTGAAAGGCGTCGATCTGGACGTCATGCCAGGCGAGGTCGTCGGCCTGATCGGGCCGTCGGGCTCGGGCAAGTCGAGCCTGCTGCACGCCGCCGGTCTTCTGGAGCGCCCGACCAGCGGTCAGGTCATGATCGACGGCGAGGACGTCGGCGGTCTGGACGAGCGGGCGCGCACGCGCCTGCGCCTGTCGCGGATCGGTTTCGTCTATCAATTCCACCACCTGCTGCCGGAATTTGACGCACGGGATAATGTGGCTCTGCCGATGCGCATTGCAGGTCATTCCGAGGCCGAGGCGCGTCGCCGCGCGGAGGTCATGCTGACCAGCCTCGGTCTGGGCGAGCGCTTCACCCACCAGCCGGCCCAGTTGTCAGGCGGCGAGCAACAGCGTGTCGCCATCGCCCGCTCGCTGGCCAACAGCCCGCGCCTGCTGCTGGCCGACGAGCCGACCGGCAATCTGGACCCCGCCAACAGCCATGCGGTGTTCGAGGCCCTGCGCGAACTGGCCAAGACCACGGGCGTGGCCGCCCTGATCGCCACCCACAACATGGAGCTGGCCGGCCACATGGACCGCGTCTTCGCCCTGAAGGACGGCCATCTGGAAGAACGCGCGGCCGAGGCTCAGACCTACTAGCTAGCCGACGGCGGCGTCGCCCCACAGGACGCGCAGGCGGGCGCTGCGTCCGCAGCCGATGCGATAGGCCTCGTACCGGGTCGGGTGTCGACGGGCGAAGTTCTGATGCTCGGGGGCGGCGGGCCAGAAGCGCATGGCCGGATAGACGGGGGTGAGGAAGCCGGCGCCCCTGGCCCCCAGCGCGGTCCGCGCCGCCATGCGCGACGCCTGGGCGGTCGCCGTCTGGGCTTCGGTCGCATAGACGGCCGTGACGTAGGAAGGGCCCTGATCGCAGACCTGTCCGGTGGGATCGGTCGGGTCGATGGTGCGCCAGAAGCGGTCGACCAGGGTGCGATAGCTGACCACGGCGGGGTCGAACGTCACCTGCACCGCCTCGCGATAGCCGGTCCCGCCGCGCACCACCTGCTCATAGGTCGGGTTCGGCCGCATGCCGCCGACGAAGCCGGATACCGCTGAGCGCACGCCCGGCAGGCCGTCGAAGGCCTTTTCTTCGGTCCAGAAGCAGCCGCCGGCGAAGATGGCGGTCTGATAGCCGGGCGGGGGCGGCTCCAGCGACGCGGCCTCGACGTGCGTTTCCGCAGGTGAGCAGGCCGCCATTAGGGCGGTGGCGATCACCAGGACGCGCAACAGCATGGGAGTCTCTCCCTTTCAGTGCTTCCACCAAGGTGGGGAAGGCGAGGGCGACGCGCGAGCGCGACAGTTGCGTTCCACGCTTGCAATGAGAACAAAGCGAGAATATAGAACATTTCAGGAACAACGGAGCTGGGGATAAACCGATGTCGCGTTGGGTGAGGGATGTGCTGTCGCTTGCGTCGTGCGGCGGCTTCGTCTGGATGATCTGGCAGGCGTCTTTCCTGGTGGCGTGATCGCCGCATCGACTCCCTGCATGATCAAAATCGGGCCGCGTTGCGGTCGGATATGAGAGGTCCTGGCGTCCGGGATCAGCGGAGTTTGTGTTGGCGGAAACGACGAACAGCCAGGGCTTTGTCCATCTGCGGGTCCGGAGCGCCTATTCCCTGCTGGAAGGGGCGATCAAGGCCGGCAAGATCGGCAAGATGGCCGCGGACGCGGGGATGCCGGCCGTCGCCGTGGCCGACCGGGCCAACCTGTTCGGCGCGCTCGAGTTCAGCCAGAACACGAAGGACGCGGGCGTTCAGCCTATCGTCGCCTGCGCCCTGCCGGTGCTGGGCATCGGCGGGCAGATCGCCGAACGCTGGGCCAAGACGCCGACCGTGGTGCTGCTGGTCCAGAACGAGCAGGGCTGGCTCAACCTGTGCGCTCTGTCCTCTGCCGCCTACCTCGACGCCGGCGAGATGTCCGAGCCCGGCGTGCCCTGGTCGCAGGTTGTGGATAAGTCCGAGGGCCTGATCCTGCTCTCGGGCGGCCCTGACGGCCCCATCGACCCCCTGTTCGTCCAGAACAAGCCTGCCGAAGCCAAGGGGGCGTTGGCCGAGATGCAGCGCGTCTTCGGCGACCGTTTCTATGTTGAGTTGCAGCGTCACGGCCTGCCGCAGGAGCCGGTCGCCGAGTCGGGGCTGGTCGAATGGGCCTATGCCAACGACGCGCCTCTGGTCGCGACCAACGACGTCTATTACGCCAAGGCGGCGCAGGCGAAGTCGCACGACGCCCTTTTGTGCATCTCCGACGGCGCCTTCACCGGCCAGGAGGATCGGCGACGCATCACCGGCGAGCACTGGTTCAAGACCGCCGAAGCCATGCGGACCCTGTTCGCTGACCTGCCCGAAGCCTGTGACAACACCATCGACATCGCGCGTCGCTGCGCCTTCCTGGTGCCGACGCGGGCGCCGATCCTGCCGCGCTTTGACACCGGCGCCGGGCGCTCCGAGCCCGACGAACTGGCCCACCAGGCGCGCGAGGGGCTGAAGGCCCGCCTGCTGCAGGTCACGCCCGCCGCGCCCGAGGAGGAATACTGGACTCGCCTCGAATGGGAGGTGGGTATCATCCAGCAGATGGGCTTCCCCGGCTACTTTCTGATCGTGGCCGACTTCATCAAGTGGGCCAAGCTGCATGGGATTCCCGTGGGGCCGGGGCGGGGCTCCGGCGCCGGGTCGCTGGTGGCCTGGTCGCTGACCATCACCGACCTGGACCCCTTGCGGTTCGGCCTGCTGTTCGAGCGCTTCTTGAACCCCGAACGGGTCTCCATGCCCGACTTCGACATCGACTTCTGCCAGGAGCGGCGCGAAGAGGTGATCGACTATGTGCAGGACCACTACGGGAAGGACCGGGTGGCCCAGATCATCACCTTCGGCACCCTGCAGGCGCGGGCCGTGCTGCGCGATGTCGGCCGGGTGTTGCAGATGCCGCTGGGGCAGGTGGACCGGCTCTGCAAGATGGTGCCGAACAACCCGGCCAACCCAGTGACCCTGGCCCAGGCCATCGACCTCGAACCGCGCCTGAAGGAGGCGCGTGACGCCGAGCCTGCGGTCAAGACCCTGCTGGAGACGGCGCTGGAGCTGGAGGGGCTGTACCGCAACGCCTCGACCCACGCCGCGGGCATCGTCATCGGCGACCGGCCGCTTACCGAGCTGGTGCCGCTCTATCAGGATCCAAGATCCACGATTCCGGCCAGCCAGTTCAACATGAAGTGGGTCGAGCCGGCGGGGCTGGTGAAGTTCGACTTCCTGGGCCTGAAAACCCTGACGGTGCTGGACCGGGCGCGAGAATATCTGGAACGGCGCGGCGCGGCGCCCGAATGGAACCTGCTGCCGCTCGACGACGCCAAAACCTATGAGCTGATGGCCTCGGGCCAGACGGTCGGGGTGTTCCAGCTGGAATCACAGGGCATGCGCGACACGCTGCGCAAGATGCGCTGCGGCTCCATCGAGGAAATCACCGCGCTGATTTCTCTCTACCGGCCGGGGCCGATGGAGATGATCGACACCTATATCGACCGGAAGTTCGGGCGGGCTGAGGTGGACTATCTGCACCCTTCGCTGACCGATGTCCTGACCGAGACCTACGGCGTCATCATCTATCAGGAACAGGTGATGAAGATCGCCCAGGTCCTGGCGGGCTACAGCCTGGGTGAAGCCGACCTTCTGCGCCGCGCCATGGGCAAGAAGAAGAAGGAGGAGATGGATTTCCAGCGCCTCCGCTTCGTCAAGGGCGCCTCCGAGAAGTCGGTGCCGGAGGCTCAGTCGGGCTCCATCTTCGACCTGGTGGCCAAGTTCGCCGGTTACGGCTTCAACAAGTCGCACGCCGCCGCCTATGCGCTGATTTCGTTCCAGACGGGCTGGTTGAAGGCCAATCACCCAGTCGAATTCTTCGCCGCCTCGATGAGCCTCGACCTGTCGAACACCGACAAGCTGGCGGTTTTCTATCAGGATTGCCGTCGCTTCGAGGTTCCGGTTCTGGCCCCTGACATCAACAGGTCTTCCGCCGACTTTGATGTGCAGTGGAAGGACGGGCAGGGCAGCGTTCTCTATGCCCTGGGCGCCATCCGCAACGTGGGTCTGGAGGCGATGAAGCACGTCGTCGAGGTCCGCGATGCGGGCGGACCGTTCGTCGACATCTTCGACTTCCTGGAGCGAGTTGATCCCAAGGCGGTCAACAAGCGGGCGCTGGAAGGCCTGGCCAAGGCCGGGGCCTTCGACAGCCTGAACTCCAACCGCCGCCAGTTGTTCGAACAGGCCGACACCCTGATTGCCTATTGCCAGAGCGTCGCCGCCGAGCGGGCCTCGTCGCAGGTCAGCCTGTTCGGAGCGGATCAGGCGGGCGCCGCGCGGCCGCGCCTGAAGAGCGTCGAGCCCTGGGCCGGGCCGGACAAACTGGATCAGGAGCTGGCGGCGGTCGGCTTCTACCTGTCGGGCCACCCGCTGGAGGATCTGACCCCGGCGCTGAAACGCAAGCGCGTGACCTTCGTGGCGGAGGCTCAAGGTCTGGCCGAGGCGGGGCATGAAGCCTTCTTGATGACGGGCGTGGTGCGTCGCCGACAGGAGCGGGCCAGCGCCAAGAGCGGTGAGAAGTTCGCCTTCGTCACCTTCTCGGACCCGACGGGTGAGTTCGAGTGCCTGTTCCCGCCGGAGCAGCTGCGGCGGTGTCGGGACATCCTGGAGGTCGGCGCTTCTGTTCTGGTCAAGGTGCGGGCTAAGTCGGCGGACGGCGAGGTGCGCTTCTTCGGCGATGACGCCAGCCGAATGGAGACGCTGCTGGACGACACCCAGATCGGGCTGCGGGTTGTGCTGTCGGCGCAGTCGGCCGACGCCGAGGCGCTGAAGGCGCGGTTGGATCGGGCGCGAGCGCAAGGGAAGGGCGGCGAGGTCTGGCTGCAGGCCACGCTCGGCGGGCGCACCGAGATCGAGATCAAGTTGCCGGGGCGCTATCGACTGGACGCGGCCCTGCGCGGGGCGTTGAAATCGGCGCCGGGCGTGGTGATGCTGGAAGACGCCTGAGGATCGAGGGACGGACCATGAAGCGAGCGCGCGGCACATTCGACGTCGTCATCACCCCGGTTCAGCCAGGGGAGGGCGCCGAGCCTGACGCCCCGGGGCGCATGTTACTGGCCAAGACCTTTCACGGCGACCTGACCGGAACGGCCGCCGGTGAGATGCTGGGGGCCATGGGGGCGGATCGGTCAGGCGCCTATGTCGCTTTGGACCGCGTGCACGGCGTCATCGACGGACGCGAAGGGGCCTTCACCCTGGTGCATCGCGGCCTGATGGATCGTGGGGCGCAGGAACTGTTGATCACCATCGTGCCGGGCTCGGGTTCCGAGGGCCTGGCCGGGATTGCCGGGGTGTTTCACCTGACCATCGAAGACGGCGTTCACCGTTACGATCTGGAATACAGCCTGCCGACATCCTGACGATGGAGAGCGACCATGAGCGTGCATGAGGGGTCCTGCCACTGCGGCGCGGTGGCCTATGAGGTGGAGGTCGGGCTGGAGGGCCTGATCGAATGCAACTGTTCGCACTGCTACCGGAAGGGTTTCGTCCTGGCCTTCGCGCCGCGCGCGGCGTTCCGGCTGACCGCGGGCGAGGGGGCGACGACCTCCTACTTCTTCAACCACCACAAGATCGACCATCGCTTCTGCAAGACCTGCGGCGTTCAGCCCTTCGGCTTCGGCGTGGCTCCTGACGGCTCCGAGGTGGCGGCGATCAATGTGCGGACGCTGACGGACATGGAGCCCTGGAGCTGGACGGCCAAGCGCGTGGATGGTCGCAGCTTCTGATCATTTTGGCGCGGGCCGAAACTGTTCTCGGGGCGTGCCGTCGGCGGCGTACAGTCGCTCGACCGGGATTTTGACGACAAGGCCGGTGCGCGGCAGACGCAGATCATAGATGGCTCCCAGCAGGCTTGCCATCGGTTGGCCGACGATGCGCGCCCCCTGGGCGTGCAGACCGATGGCCAAGCCCTCGCCCATGCTGCCGGTCCAGCGTCCGACGCGGACCTCGACTGGGCCATGGTGGCGCTTGCCGGGGCGTGGCAGGACCTGTTCGATCCAGCGACGTTCAATCCCGGTTTCGCGCGCCTCAGCGGGCAGGCTGTGAATTTGATAGGCGGCTGGCGCATCGACGAACCAGCCCATGATCGCCCTGGCGACTACGGTGTTGCCGCCGCTGGGCGTTTCGGTCAGGTCGATCACGATGGTCTGACCTTCCGTGGCGGTCGCCAGAGCGGCGTCGAAGGCGGTTATGGTCGCCCGGTCGCCCAGGGCGTCGTTGATCCGCACGATCAGGGCCCCGTCGTCCAGGCGGCTTTCGACCACGGGACGATGGCGCTGCACGGTGTAGAGACTGGGCAGGCTCAGGCGTCGGGCGGTTCCATCGACGGCGGTGATCGTCAGGTCGCGAGGGCGGTCCCGTCGCCCGGCGGCTAGGACCCGAGCGGCATATCCGGCGCGATCGCCCTCGGCGGACATGCCGATCTCGCGCCAGAAGGCGACGACAGCCTGGGCCGTCGTTTGGTCTCCCACGGCGGTCAGCCTGTCGCCTGGTCGCACCCCGGCGTTCGTGGCCGGAGAATTCGCGCGGACGTCTGTGATGAGCCAGGCCTGACCTTGAGGTTCGATCCACAGATCGGAATAGCTGGGCGTCACGGCCCAGCTGTCGGAGAAGGAAGAGCCGGTAATGGCGTGATGGTCGGCCAGAGCGATCAGGGCGTGTTCGGCATATCGCAACAGCCCGGCCTGATCGTGGACCGCCTCGGCCTCAGATTTCAGCACGTCGGTATTGGGGAAGACGCCGCCGGGCAGCCGTTCGACATAGGCGTATTGTTCTTCGATCAGCGAAGGCAGGGCCAGGGCGTCCTGGCGATAGTCCTCGGCGGTCGGCGCGCTTGTGGTTTGGGCGGTCGCTGCGGCTGCGAGCGTCAGAGCGGCGAAGGGGCCCGCGAGGAGGGCGTGGAAGGTTCGCATGGCGTCATGAGGTCGAGGTTCGAAATCGCGGACAAGTTAAATCCCGATCATGTTCACGCACTTGCCTTTTTTCTACGATGCGCCTAGAGAGCGCGCACTTCGCACGTGGGCGTGGCGCGGTCCGGGGAGACATCCCGGCCTGCACCGTTCCGAGGGACCGTCCGGTCCTTTTACTCGCTCACGCTAGGTTTGATCGGAAAAAGGATACAACGATCATGGCTCTGCCTGAATTCTCGATGCGTACGCTGCTGGAAGCCGGCGCTCACTTCGGCCACCAGACGCACCGCTGGAACCCGAAGATGGACCGCTACATCTTCGGCTCGCGCTCGAACATCCACATCATCGACCTGTCGCAGACGATGCCGCTGTTCCACCAGGCTCTGGTGGCTGTGCGCGATGTCGCCGCAAAGGGCGGTCGCGTCCTGTTCGTCGGCACCAAGCGCCAGGCCGCCGGCCCGGTGGCTGAAGCCGCCACGCGCTGCGCCCAGTACTACATGAACAACCGCTGGCTCGGCGGCACGCTGACCAACTGGCGCACCGTCTCGGGCTCGATCGCTCGTCTGCGCGAACTGGAAGGCGTTCTGGCCAACGGCGGCGAAGGCCGCGTCAAGAAAGAGCTGCTGACCCTGCAGCGCGAGAAGGACAAGCTGGAACTGTCGCTGGGCGGCATCAAGGACATGGGTTCGATTCCGGACATCATGTTCGTGATCGACACCAACAAGGAAGCGATCGCGATCCAGGAAGCCCGCAAGCTGAACATCCCGATCATCGCCATCCTGGACACCAACTCGGACCCGGACGGCATCACCTATCCGGTCCCCGGCAACGACGACGCCGCCCGCGCCATTCAGACCTACTGCGACCTGATCGCCGACGCTGTCCTGGACGGCCTGGCCGCCGGCGCCTCGGCCTCGGGCATCGACCTGGGTGCTTCGGAAGCTCCGGTCGAGCCGATGCTGCGTGAAGCTGCTGCTCCGGCCGAAGCCGAAACCGCTCCGGCTGGCACGGAAGGCGCTGCCGAAGAACTGCTGGCGACCGAAGAAAAGGTCGAGGGCTAAGGCGCTCTCGGGTCTGGTCGGTGATCGGACCTACGCCAAACTGACATGCGGCCGGGCTATCCATGCCCGGCCGCTCATTTGAATTTTCAGGAGAAGAACATGGCCGAGATCACTGCCGCCCTCGTGAAGGAACTTCGCGAGCGTTCGGGCGTCGGCATGATGGACTGCAAGAAGGCGCTGGTGGAAACCAACGGCGACATCGAAGCAGCTATCGACTGGCTGCGCGCCAAGGGTCTGTCCAAGGCCGCCAAGAAGGCCGATCGCGTCGCCGCCGAAGGCCTGGTCGCCGTCGCCGTCCGCGCCGAAGGCAAGGGCGAAGTCGCCGCCGCCATCGAGTTCAACGCGGAAACCGACTTCGTCGCCCGCAACGAACTGTTCCAGACGGCCGCCAAGTCGTTCGCCCAACTGGGTCTGCACCATGACGGCGTCGACGCCATCCACGGCGCGACCCTGGAAAACGGCAAGACCGTTCAGGACGAAGTGACGCAGCTGATCGCCACGATCGGCGAGAACATGCAACTGCGTCGCGCAGCCCGTCTGGCCGTGGACGAGGGCGTGGTTTCGACCTATGTCCACAACGCCGTCTCCCCGGGCGTCGGCCGCATCGGCGTGCTGGTCGCGCTGGAAGGTGAAGGCGACCAAGACGCTCTGCGCGAACTGGGCCGCAAGATCGCCATGCACGTCGCTGCTACGGCGCCGCTGTCGCTGAACACCGACGACCTGGACCCGGCCGCCATCGAGAAGGAACGCGCTGTTCTGATCGAAAAGGCCAAGGAAGAAGGCCGCCCCGACAACATGATCGAAAAGATCGTCGAGGGTCAGATCAACAAGTTCCAGAAGGACGTGGTGCTGTCGAAGCAGCCGTTCGTCATGGACCCCGACGTGACCATCGAACAACTGGTCGCCAACTCGGGCAAGGAACTGGGCTCTTCTAACCTGCGTCTGGCCGGCTTCGTCCGTCTGGCCCTGGGTGAAGGCGTCGAGAAGGTCGAGACCCCCGATTTCGCGGCCGAGGTGGCCTCGATGACCGGCGGCAACTAACTCCGAAGTTTCTTCCTGAAAGGGAAGAATTTTCAAAAGGGCGCGTTCGGCTTTGATGGCCGACGCGCCCTTCGTCTATGATGAGCCGCCGATTCACTTCGCGCGGATGCGTAACCCCTGTATCCACGGACCCATACCCATGCCTGACGCCCCTTCCGACTTCCGATACAAGCGCGTCCTGCTGAAGGTCTCGGGCGAGGTCCTGATGGGGGACCAGTCCTACGGCATCGACATGAAGACCGTTGACGTCGTGGCGGCGGCCGTGGCGCGGGTGGCGCGCGAAGGCGTGGAGATCTGCCTGGTCATCGGCGGCGGAAACATCTTCCGCGGTCTGTCCAAGGCCGCTGAGGGCATGGATCGCGCCAACGCCGACTACATGGGCATGCTGGCCACCATCATGAACGCCCTGGCCATGCAGGGCGCGCTCGAGAAGATTGGCGTCGACACCCGGGTCCAGAGCGCCATCCCCATGGCCGCCATCGCTGAACCCTACATTCGTCGCCGCGCCATGCGCCACCTGGAAAAGGGACGCGTCGTGATCTTCGCCGCCGGCGTGGGGGCGCCCTTCTTCACGACGGATTCGGGCGCCGCCCTGCGCGCCGCGGAAATGGGCTGCGACGCCCTGCTGAAGGGCACCAGCGTGGACGGCGTCTATACCGCCGACCCCAAGAAGGATTCGAACGCCACGCGCTATGAGACGCTGAGCTATCAGGAGGTCCTGGCCAAGGATCTGCGCGTCATGGACGCCTCGGCCATCGCCCTGATGCGCGACAGCGACATTCCGATCGTCGTCTTCTCGATCCGTGAAGAGGACTCGCTGCGCAAGACCCTGCGCGGCGACGGCACCTTCACCGTTATCACCAACAAGGCTGCGTAAGCGGCTCTCGATCCAAACGACCAGACCAAGGACATCACCATGGCCAAGCCCGACCTCAAGACCTACCGGGAGCGGATGGACAAGTCCGTCGCCTCGCTGAAGGAAGACTACGCCGGGCTGCGGACGGGTCGGGCCAATGCGGGGTTGCTGGATCCGGTTCAGGTCGAAGCCTATGGCTCGACGTCGCCGCTGAACGCCGTGGCCGCCATCAGCGTGCCCGAGCCGCGCATGATCTCGGTCAACGTCTGGGACAAGGGTATGGTGGGACCGGTCGAGAAGGCCGTCCGCGCCGCCGGCCTGGGCCTGAACCCGATCGTGGACGGCCAGACCCTGCGCATCCCGGTGCCGCCGCTGACCGAGGAGCGTCGCAAGGATCTGGTCAAGCTGGCCGGCAAATACGCCGAACAGCAGAAGATCGCCGTGCGCAACGTGCGTCGCGACGCCAACGACGACCTGAAAAAGGCCGAGAAGGCGACCGAGATCAGTCAGGACGAACAGAAGAAGATGGAAGTCGAGGTTCAGAAGGACACCGACGCGGCCATCAAGCGCATTGACGAGGCCTTGAAGGCCAAGGAAGTCGAGATCATGCAGGTCTGACGCAAGGTCGCGTCGGGAGGGATCTTTACAATGTCGGTCGAGACCGTCGCCACGGCGCCTGAGAAGGAGCCTCGTCACGTCGCCCTGATCATGGACGGCAACGGTCGCTGGGCCGAGCGTCGCGGCTTGCCGCGTGTCATGGGCCACCGCGAGGGGGTTCAGGCCCTGCGTCGCACGATCAAGGCTGCGCCGGATTTCGGCGTCCGCTGTCTGACTGTGTTCGGCTTTTCAACCGAGAATTGGAGCCGCCCGGCGGACGAGGTGTCCGATCTGATGGGCCTGGTCCGTTCCTTCGTGGGCAGCGACCTGAAGCGTCTGGATGCAGCGGGGGTTCGGATTCGCGTTCTGGGCCGTCGCAAGGGACTGCCAGCCGACATCGCCGCCATTGTCGATCGCGCCGAGGCGCAAACCGCCAGCAATGACCGTTTCCTCTTGCAGGTGGCTTTCAACTACGGCGGTCGCGCCGACCTTGTGGACGCGGCCCAGCGGCTAGTTGATCAGTCGCGGGCTGGTCAGTTCAAGGGCGAGGTGACCGAGAACGACCTCGGCGCGGGTCTTTCGACGGCGGGCGCGCCGCCGGTGGACCTGATCGTGCGGACCTCGGGCGAACAGCGGCTTTCAAACTTTCTGCTTTGGGAAGCCGCCTACGCCGAATTGGTGTTCCAGGATATCTTGTGGCCCGACTACGGTGGCGAGGCCCTGGGTGAAGCGATCGCTCTCTATGGCAATCGTGAGCGGCGTTACGGCGGACGGGAAGCCTTGCCTGATGCGGTCGCGGCGAAGACGGCGGCGAACTGATGGCTCTAAAGATTGGCGACATCGGCCTGAGAGCGGCCTCGGCCGTGGTCCTGGCGCCGGCGGCGGTGCTGGCGACCTGGGCCGGCGGCGCCTGGTTCTGCGCCCTGGTGGTGGCGGCTTGCGGCATGCTGGCCTTCGAATGGGCGCGCATGAGTGCGCCTCGCATTTGGCGCTCCGTCGGTGCGGCGGTCGCCCTCGCGCTGATCGTCGCCGTGATTGCGGCCCATGTCGGCCATATGTCGCTGGCCCTGGTTCTGCTGGTGTTCGGCGCTCTGGCGGCGGGCTTGTTCGCGCGGTCACGCGGCGGCGAGGCGCTGGATGCCGCCTATGGCGTGCTTTACCTTGGCTGGCCCTGTGTCCTGCTGATCTGGTTGCGCGACCTGAACGATGCGCAGGGCCTCTACTGGACCGTGTTGGTCTTCGCCGTGGCCTGGGCCTCGGACATCCTGGCCTATCTGGTAGGCAGCGCTGTCGGCGGACCCAAGCTGTGGCCGCGCTTTTCACCGAACAAGACCTGGTCCGGCTTTATCGGTGGCCTTCTGGCGGGGATGATCGCCGGGGCCGTCATGGCTGGCTGGCTGGAGATGGGGCGCCTGAACGTCTTCTGGGGTGGCGTCCTTGGTCTCGCGGCGGCGCTTGCCACCATGGCGGGCGACCTGTGGGAATCGGCTCTGAAGCGTCGTTTCGGGGTCAAGGATGCGGGCAACATCATTCCTGGTCACGGCGGTCTGCTGGACCGGGTCGACGGTTTGATGTTCGCGGTTGTGGTCGTGGCCGCCGGGCGCGTGATCGTCCTGATGCTGGGGCAGGGCGCATGATCGCCCGCAAGATCAGCGTGCTGGGCTCGACCGGCTCGGTCGGCACTTCGACCCTCGACTTGATGGGGCAGGCCGAGGCTGCCGGGTCCGGCGCATTCCAAGTCGAGGTTCTGACCGGCGGAAACAATATCGCGCGCCTGGCCGAGCAGGCCCGGCGCTGGCGGCCCAAGCTGGTGGTCACCGCCGATCCGGCTCGCCTGCCTGAGCTGCGTGACGCCCTGGCCGGAACGGATGTCGAGGCGGCCGCTGGACCGGAAGCCATCGTCGAGGCCGCGACGCGGCCGGTGGATTGGGTCATGGCCTCGATCGTCGGGTCAGCGGGCCTGCGCTCGGCCTGGGCTGCGGCCGGCACAGGCGCGACCTTGGCCCTGGCCAATAAGGAAAGCCTAGTCTGCTGCGGTCCTGCCCTGATTGAGCGGGTCAAGCGCAGCGGCGGCCAACTGATCCCTGTCGATTCCGAGCATTCCGCCATCTTCCAGGTGTTTCCGGCCGAGGCGCCCGAGCAGGTGTCCAAGCTGGTGCTGACTGCTTCGGGCGGGCCGTTCCGGACCCTGCCGCGCGAAGCCATGGGCCGGATCACCCCGGAGCAGGCGGTCGCTCATCCCAACTGGAGCATGGGGGCCAAGATATCTGTCGACAGCGCCACCATGGCCAACAAGGGGCTGGAGTTGATTGAAGCGGCCTATCTGTTCGCCATGAGCGGTGACCGGATCGACGTCGTCGTCCACCCGGAATCAATCATCCACAGCCTTGTGGAATATGTGGATGGTTCGACCCTGGCCCAGATGGGGCCGCCAGACATGAAGACGCCGATCGCTTGCGCCCTGGCTTGGCCGGACCGCATGGCCTGGCCCGCGCCCAAGCTGGATCTGGCCGCCTTGGGCCGCCTGACCTTCGAGGCGCCTGATATGGCCCGGTTCCCGGCCCTTCGACTGGCGCGTGAAGCCCTGGCGGCCGGGGGCACGGCGCCCATCGTGTTCAATGCCGCCAACGAGGTCGCGGCCCTGGCCTTCCTTGACCGGCGGCTGGGCTTTCTCAATATTGCCGCAGTCGTCGCCGACACCTTGGAGCGTGCGACGAATTCGGGGGTGAGTTCCGATTCCGACGACGCTTGCGACGCGGCCCTGGCCGTCGACGCCATGGCCCGACGGATTGCGAACGACATCATCGCCTCGCTCGCGATTGCAGCCTGAGGGCGACAGGAGACATTGACGGCATGCTAGGCATTCTTGGGCAGGCCCTGATCTATGTCGTGCCGTTCCTGCTGGTGCTGACCCTGGTTGTCACCGTCCATGAACTGGGCCACTTCCTGACGGCGCGCGCCTTTGGCGTGAAGATGGAGCGTTTCTCCATCGGCTTCGGTCGTGCCATCTTCCAGCGCACCGACAAGCAGGGCGTCGAATGGCGTCTGGGCTGGCTGCCGCTGGGCGGTTACGTCAAGTTCGCTGGCGATCTGGACGCGACAGGGGTGCCGGACAAGGCCGGGCTGGACGCGCTGAAGAAGGAAGTCGTCGCCGCTCACGGCCCCGGCGCCGAGAAGGAATACTTGTATTTCAAGCCCTTGTGGCAGCGAGCTCTGGTCGTCGCTGGCGGCCCCTTCGCCAACTTCGTGCTGGCTATCTTCATCTTCACCCTGCTGTTCAGCCTGGTGGGCGTCGAGCTTCGTCCCGCGCGGGTCGTGCAGGTGCAGCCGGACTCGCCAGCGGCGGCGGCCGGCTTCCTTCCCGGCGACTTGATCACGCGCGTCAATGGCAAGCTGATCGTTGATGGCGGCGAGGTGACGCGTGTCGTCGCATTGAGCAGCGGGGATCCGGTCCGCTTCGCGGTCGAGCGCGCCGGCGCCGAGGTGATGCTGACTGCCACGCCTGAGCGGCGGGTCGAGAACGACCCTATCGCCGGAAGGGTTTCGATCGGTCGGATCGGTCTGGGCATTGGTTCCAGCCGAGATGAAGTGCGCCATGTGCGCTATGGCCCGGTCGCCGCCGTGGGGCAGGGGTTCAAGGAAACCAAGGCTATCCTGAGCACCACATTCACCTACATCGGCCGAATCTTCACGGGTCGCGAATCGGGTGACCAGTTCAGCGGACCTCTGGGCATCGCCAAGGCTTCGGGAGCCCTGACCAACGCCGCCGTCGCCGCCAATCCGGATCCTCTGGCCATGGCGGGAAATCTCCTGCTGACGTTGACCAGCTTCGCCGCCATACTTTCGGTCGGAATCGGTTTTCTAAATCTCCTGCCTGTTCCGGTTTTGGATGGGGGGCATCTGATGTTCTACGCCTATGAGGCAGTGGCGCGCAGGCCCGTGGCGGCCAAGGTTCAGGAGGCGGGGTATCGTGTCGGTCTTGCTTTGCTGGCCAGTTTAATGTTGTTCGCGACCTGGAACGACCTGCAGAAACTCAATCTCTTCAAATTCCTCGGCGGGCTCGTTTCGTGAGCCGACGCCAGCCCCCGATGGTTCCCCGAATGATTCAGAACGACAGTCGCCTTATGATCCGAACCCGTGGCCGTATTCTTGGACCTAGCGCTCTGGCCCTAGCTGTCGCCGCAGGTCTTTCGGGGCCGGCGTTAGCGCAAGCCGAGCCGACCGCCGCCGCGCCGCAGAATTCGCAGGTTGTGGTTACGGCGCCGGCCGAAGATCGGGCTGTGGTCAATCGTATCCTGGTTCGCGGCAATCAACGCATCGACCAGACGACCGTGATTTCCTATCTGCCGATCCAGCCTGGCGATACCGTGGACGCGGCCACGATCGACGTGGCGGTTCGCACGCTTTCGCGGACCGGCCTGTTCGCCAACGTGCAACTGGGTTTGCAGCCGAACGGCGACCTGATCGTTGAGATCGCGGAAAACCCGATTATCAATCAGGTGACGTTCGAGGGTAACAAGGCTCTCACCCAGAAGAAGCTGACGGACGAGGTCACGATCAAGCCCCGCGGCATCTATACGCGCGCGCGGGTCCAGGAAGACGTCGGCAAGATCGTCGAACTGTACCGGTTGTCGGGTCGCATTTCCGCGACGGTGACGCCGAAGCTGGTGCAACTGGATCAGAACCGCGTCGACGTGGTGTTCGAGATCGACGAAGGCCCGGAAACCGGGGTGGCCGCGATCACCTTCCTGGGCAACACCGCCTTCTCGGACAGCGACCTGCGAGAGGTCATGGTCACCAAGCAGTCCAGCTGGTGGCGCCTGTTCAGCTCCAACGACAACTATGATCCGAACCGTCTGGATTATGATCGGGAGCAACTGCGGAAATTCTACACGAACCGCGGCTACTATGACTTCCGCATCCTGTCGTCCGTGGCCGAGCTGAAGCCGGACAACAGCGCCTTCGGCATGACCATGACTGTGGACGAAGGCGATCGGTACAACTTTGGCGAGGTCAAGGTCGTCACGGAGAATGACCGGCTAAACGCGGACTTCCTGCAACGGCTGCTGCCGATCCGCTCGGGCGACCTGTATGAGAGCGACCGCATTGAAACCGCAGTCGATACTCTGACGTTTGCAGCGGGGTCAGCTGGCTACGCCTTCGTCGAGATCAACCCGACCTATCGCGCCAATCCTGAAACGGACACGATCGACGTCACCTTCAATATCAAGGAAGGGCAGCGCGTCTATATCGACCGGATCAACGTGGTCGGAAACACGCGGACGCTGGACTCGGTCATTCGTCGTGAACTGATGGTCGGCGAGGGCGACGCCTTCAACCGGGCTCTGGTCGAGCGTTCGCGCAACAACCTGCGTGCCCTGGGCTTCTTCAAGGACGTCAAGATTGAGGAAACGCGCGGCAGCGCGCCTGACCGCTCGATCGTCAATGTCACCGTCGAGGAGCAACCCACCGGCGAACTGTCCGTCGGCGCTGGCTTCAGCTCGGTTGACTCCTTCGTGCTGAACCTGGGCATCACGGAGCGTAACTTCCGCGGTCGCGGGCAGAACGTGGTGGCCCGGGCCGAGTGGGGTTCGTTGCGCCAACAGATCGACTTCCGTTTCACCGAGCCCAAGTTCCTGGGCCGTGACATGCGCGCCGGTTTCGACCTGTTCCACACCCGCTACGACCTCAGCGAGTATTCGTCCTACGACTATCGCTCGACCGGCGGCGGCGTGCGCCTCAGCTATCCTCTGAACGGCTATTCGTCTTTCAGCGTGCGGTACTTCTTGAAGTCCGACGAGGTCATCATCCCGTCGGGCTATTGCAACGGCGTCGGTTCGTCGGCGCTCTGCGACCAGGCTGGTTCCTTCCTGAACTCGTCGGCGGGTTACACCCTGATGGTCAACCGGACGAACGATCCGGTTCGTCCTACACGCGGGTGGACGGCCTCGCTTCGCCAGGACTTCGCCGGCATCGGCGGTGACGTGAACTATCTGAAGACCGAGGCTGACGCCTCCTGGTACTACGGATTTAGTCCCCGCTGGGTGGTCAGCCTGCAAGGCTCGACGGGTTATGTGACCGGCTGGAACGGCGACCCGATCCGGATCAACGACCGCTTCTTCAAGGGCGGCAACACCTTCCGTGGCTTCGAAACGGCGGGTATGGGCGCGCGCGACCTGACCACGACCGATGCCTTGGGCGGAAACTTCTACGCCATCGGCACGGTTGAACTGACGGTGCCGAACTATCTACCCGAGGAATACGGCATCAAGACCTCGCTGTTCGCCGATTTCGGCACGCTGGGCATGTTGGATGACCGTTATCTGGTCGATTCGGCGACGGGCCTGCCCAACGCCAACATCGTCGATGATCTGGCGCTCCGCGCCGCCGCCGGCGTCAGCATCCACTGGCGCTCGCCCATGGGCCCGATCCGCTTCGATCTGTCCAAGGTTCTGTCGAAGGAAGACTACGACAAGACCGAGACCTTCCGCTTCTCCACCTCGACCCAGTTCTAACTGCAGCCTTCCAGACTGCTCAAAGGTTCAAGATGAAACTGTTCGCTATCAGCGCTTTCGCCGTCGCTTCGCTGGCCGCCTCGTCGGCCCTGGCCCAGTCGCAGGGTCCGGCCAACCCCGGTCCGGTGATCCCCGGCGTCTGCGTCTATTTCAATCAGCAGGCCCTGGCTCAGTCGACTGTCGGCCAGGCCGTGCAGGCGCGCATGGAGCAACTGGCTCAGGAAGTTCAGGGCGAAATCGCCCCCTACGCCACGCAACTGCAGACCGAGTACCAGGCCCTGCAGGCCGGCGCCTCGACCATTCCGGCCGACCAACTGAACCAACGTCGTCAGGCCCTGCAGCAACGTGCTCAGGAAGCCCAGCAGCTGGAGCAGACCCGCGATGGTGAACTGCGCTACACCTTGGCCGAGCAGCGCAAGAAGATCTCGGAAGCGATCGAGCCGATCTTGGTCGCCGTCTATCAGGAAAAAGGCTGCGGCATTCTGGTAGACCGCG
Organism: Brevundimonas sp.; assembly: GCF_032055285.1. Taxonomy (GTDB): domain Bacteria; phylum Pseudomonadota; class Alphaproteobacteria; order Caulobacterales; family Caulobacteraceae; genus Brevundimonas. Next base: position 479,132 of record NZ_DAMBRE010000002.1, on the reverse strand, counting down.
AGAGCGTCTTCATCATGAACCCGGCCATGGACGTCACGCCGCTGGTCATCCAGCGCCTGAACACGGCCCTGCCGACGCTGAGCTTCAACCGCATGCCGGTACCGGCCCAGCCGCAGTCCTAAGGCGGGCCATGCCCGATCCGAGGTTCTTTCAGACCCTGTCGCCCCTGACGGTCGCCGCCCTCGCCGAGCACATCGGCGGGGAGGTGGTCCGGGGCGGCGAAGTCGTCATCTCGGCCGTTGCGCCCCTGTCCACTGCGGACCGGGGCGCGATTGCGTTTCTGGGCGACCGCAAGTTCGCGGCGGCTCTGGCCGAGACCAAGGCCGGCTGCGTGATCGTGCCGGCGTCCGCTGTGGACCTGGCGCCGGCTGACGCCGCCGTTATCGTTTCGGGCGAGGCCCAGGCGAGCTGGGCGCGGGCTTCGGCCCTGCTGCACCGGCCGATCCGGCTGGACCGCGCGGCCAGCGTGGCCGAAGCCGCCGAGGACGACAGCGTGGTGATCGAGCCGGGCGTCGTGCTGGGCGAGGGCGTTCGCATCGGTCGGGGTACGCGCATCGGCGCCAACACGGTCATCGGACCGGGCGTCCAGATCGGCCGCGATTGCCTTATCAGCCCTGGCGTCACCGTCGGCTTCGCTCTCTTGGGCGACCGGGTGAAGTTGCTGGCGGGCGCGCGGATCGGCGAGTCGGGCTTCGGCGCCGCTGGTTCGAAGGCCGGGCCGGTGGATATTCCGCAGCTGGGTCGGGTCATCCTGCAGGATGGGGTGACGGTCGGCGCCAACTCCTGCATCGACCGCGGCGCTTATGACGACACCGTCATCGGCGAGAACACCAAGATCGATAATCTGGTCATGATCGGCCACAACTGCGTCATCGGGCGCAACAACCTGATGGCAGCCCACACCGGCATCTCCGGCTCGGTCACCAGCGGCGACAACTGCATCTTCGGCGGCCGGGCGGGCGTGGGCGACCACATCACCATCGGCGAAGGCGCGCGCGTTGCGGCCGGCGGCGGCGTGTTGGCAGACATTCCGCCGGGCGAAATCTGGTCCGGCTATCCCGCCAAACCCCTGCGCCAATTCTTGCGTGAGACGGTGTGGCTGTCCAAACAGGCGTCCCAAAAGAAGGGCGCGAAGGAATCGAAAGAATGAGCGAAGACAACAAGATCGACTACGCCGAGGTGATGCGTCGCCTGCCGCACCGCTATCCCTTCCTGCTGGTCGACAAGGCCGAGGACTTCGTGGCGGCGACCTCTATCGTGGGCATCAAGAACGTCACCCACAACGAGCCCTTCTTCCCCGGCCATTTCCCGATCGACCCGGTCATGCCGGGCGTGCTGATCGTCGAGGCCATGGCCCAGACGGGCGCCCTGCTGATGTCCAAGTCGCTGGACGTGGCGGTGGCGGACAAGGTCATCATGTTCATGTCGATCGACGGCGTGCGCTTCCGCAAGCCCGCCCGTCCGGGCGACCAGCTGCGCATGGAGGTCAAGGTGATCCGCGCGCGCGGCGACGCCTACAAGTTCCGCGGCGAGACCTTCATCGACGGCAAGCTGGCCGCTGAGGCTGAGTTCATGGCAATGGTCGTCACCGTGGCGGAGCCCGCCCAGTGACCATTCACCCGACCGCCGTCGTCGACGCCTCGGCCCAGGTCGCCGACGGCGTCTTGATCGGCCCCTGGTGCGTCGTCGGTCCGGGCGTGATCCTGGCCGAGGGCGTCAAACTGGTCAGCCATGTGGTGGTCCAGCAGGACACCAGCGTCGGCGCGCGGACGGTCATCCATCCCTTCGCCGTGATCGGCGGCGACCCGCAGCACAACGGCTACAAGGGCGAGCCGGTGCGGCTGGAGATCGGCGCGGACAACGTCATCCGCGAGCACGCCACCTTCAACCGCGGCACGCCGCAGGGGACAGGCGTGACGCGCGTCGGCTCGAACGGCCTGTTCATGACCGGCGCCCACGTCGGTCACGACTGCGTCGTCGGCGACAATGTCGTCATGGCCAACAACGCCACCCTGGGCGGTCACGCCCAAGTTGGCGACAAGGTCTTCCTGGGCGGCCTGTGCGCCGTGCATCAGAACGGCAGGGTGGGGCAGGGCGCTATCGTCGGCGGTCTGGCGGCCGTGACACGCGACGTCATCCCCTACGGCTCGGCCTGGGGCAATCACGCCAGTCTGCACGGCCTCAACCTTATCGGGTTGAAGCGCAAGGGCTACGGCAAGGATGCGGTGCGTCGTCTGCTGGCCGCCTATCGCGACCTGTTCGAGGGCGAGGGCGTCTTCGCCGAGCGTCTGGACCGGGTCGAAACGACCTATGCCGACCTGCCTGAGATCATGGAGATCGTCGCCTTCATCCGCGACGGCGCCAAGCGGCCGCTCTGTCTGCCGGGCAAGGAATGACGATTGCGCCCAAGCTGGGCCTGATCGCGGGCGGCGGCGATCTGCCGGCCCGTATCGCGACCCGCTGCGAGGCAGAGGGACGGGCGATCTTCATCATCCGTTTGGCGGGTTTCGCCGACGAGCACCTGGTGCGCTGGCCGGGGGCCGAGTTCGGCATGGCCGAGATCGGCCGTATCCTGAAGACCATGAGGGCCGAGGGCTGCGAGGCCGTTTGCCTGGCGGGCTATGTGAACCGACCCGACTTCAAGAACCTGAAGCCTGACTTCAAGGGTGCAACCCTGCTGCCCGGCATCGTGGCGGCGGCGACCAAGGGCGACGACGCCCTGTTGCGCAAGATCCTGTCCGTGTTTGAGGCCGAGGGCTATGCGGTCGAGGGCGCCGACGACATTCTGGGCGGCGAGGCTCTGGCGGCTGGCGCGCTCGGTGCGATCACGCCGACGACGGAGCAACTAGCCGATCTGAAGAAGGCGCTGCACGTCGCTGAAAAATCGGGGGAACTGGACATCGGTCAGGGCGCGGTCGTCTGCGACGGCCTGGTCCTGGCGGTCGAGGCGCAGGAAGGCACCGACGAGATGCTGCGCCGCGTGGCGGGTCTGCCTGCCGACCTGCACGGCGCGCCGGGCGCGCTGAAGGGGGCGCTCGGCAAGGTGCCCAAGCCGATCCAGGACCTGCGCGTGGACATGCCGGTGATCGGGCCGACGACCGTTGAACTGGCAGCCGCTGCCGGTCTCGCGGGTATCGGTGGCTATGAAGGCCGACTGATCGTCATCGACCATGAAGGTCTGGTCGAGGCGGCGGACCGTCTGGGCCTGTTCGTTTGGGGCGTGGAACGATGAGCCGTCCGCTGAAGATCATGCTGGTCGCCGCCGAGGCGTCTGGCGACGCTCTGGGTGCCGGTCTGGCGCACGCGCTGAAGACGCGTCTGGGACAGGACGTCAGCTTTGTCGGCGTCGGCGGACCGAAGATGGCGGCTGAAGGCGTCGCCAGCCCGTTCGACATCGCCGAACTGTCCATTCTGGGCTGGATCGAGGGTTTGAAGGCCTATGGTCTGGTCAAGCGCCGGGTGGCCGACACGGTCGCCCTGGCCAAGGCCGAGCGGCCCGACGCGGTCGTCTTGATCGATAGTTGGGGCTTCACCATCCGCGTGGCCAAGGCCCTGCGCGAGGTCCTGCCGGGCGTGCCGTTGATCAAGTATGTGGGGCCGCAGGTCTGGGCCTCACGACCGGGGCGGGCCAAGACCCTGGCCGACAGCGTCGACCACCTGCTGTCGCTCTACAGTTTCGACGCGCCGTGGTTCGAGCGTGAGGGCCTGCCGACGACGGTCGTGGGCTCTCAGGCCCTGCACGTCGACATGAGCCACGCCCACGGCGCCCGGTTCCGCGCCGCGCGCGGCATCGCCGCTGACGCGCCCCTGCTGCTGGTCCTGCCGGGCAGTCGGCCCAGCGAGATCACGCGCATGACGCCCGTTTTCGAGGCGACGGTGAAGCGTCTGAAGGCGGCAGACCCGTCGCTAGAGGTGGCTGTGATCGCCGCGGGCACCGTGGCCGCCGACGTGGCCGGCCGCGTCGCCGCCTGGCCGTTCCGCGCCCATCTGGTGCAGGAAGCCGACAAGTACGACGCGATGAAGGCGGCCAACGTCGCCCTGGCCACCAGCGGCACGGTCTCGACCGAACTGGCCCTGGCCGGCGCCCCCATGGTCATCGCCTACAAGATCGACGGCCTGTCCTACCTGCTGATGAAGAACCTGGTGACGGCCAAGCACATCACTCTGTTCAACATCGCCGCCGACGACCGCATCGCGCCCGAGTTCATCCAGAACGACGCCACGCCCGAGAAGCTGACCGAGGCGGTCGGCCGCCTGCTGGGCGATCCGCAGGCGGCGGCCGATCAGGCCGCCCGCCAGACGGCGGCGCTGGACCTGATGGGGCGAGGCGGTCCTGATCCGTCAGAACTGGCGGCGGATGCGGTTCTGCGGGTGGTTGCGAACCGCAAGGGCTAGAGCGCGCTCCGCGCTATCGCCCCGTTGCCGACAGACTACAAATGAGCAGAATGACGCCTTTCTGGTGGGATGGACCGCGCCTCTGATGAAACCGGCTGTGTTGATGGTGGATGTTGACGGCGTTGTGGTTCGTCACCCCGATCCGTCAGGATGGTCCGCTCGCATTGAGGAGGATTTGGGTGTTCCGCGCCTGGCGCTGCAGGCTCGCTTCTTCAAATCGTGCTGGGACGACGTCGTTCATGGTCGTGCAGCCCTCCAGGACAGGTTGGCGCCCGCGCTCGCAGAAATCGCGCCGCATGTCAGTTGCGATCAGTTGATCCGCTATTGGTTTGAAGGCGACGCCCACCTGGATGAGCCTCTCCTGCTTCAACTCGCTCATGTTCGGGCATCAGGAGTGCCGCTGCACTTGGCGACCGTTCAGGAGCATGAGCGCGCGTCCTATCTGTGGAATACGCTCAGGCTTCGTGACCTGTTTGATGACATGCACTATGCCGCGCAGCTTGGCGTTTCGAAGCCGTCGCCAGATTTCTACGCGGCGGTGGAGCAGCGGGTAGTCCTGCCTGCGTCGGCGATTGCCTTCATCGACGACAGCGAGAAAAACGTCGAAGCCGCACGTGCGCGGGGTTGGAAGGCGGCGCTTTGGACCCCCGGCGCGACACTCAGCACCCTCATTCCAGAACTAAACGGCTAGCCGAAACGTCCGCTTCCCGGACCACTCAGCGCGTCATCCAGGGCTTGTTCGCGCCGGACTTCACCGTGATCGACTTGTCCCGTTGCAGGCCGCCCTTCTGGGGAGGGCCGGAGCGTGCTTTCAACGCAGCCTGTTTCAGACGGAGCGCGCGCTGGGCGGGCGTCTCGGCGGCGGGGACGTCGTCTTTGTGGTCGCTCATGACCGCTTCCTAGCATGGCGCAGCCGCTTCGGCGGCGTGAGGGAAACAAAAAACGCCGGAGCTTTCGCTCCGGCGTTCTTCATTCGTGTGGGGCCGTGGTCAGGAGACGAAACCTCCTCGACCCGACGCGGCCTTAGCCGCGCTGTTCGATCGATACGTAGTCGCGTTGCGTCGGGCCGGTGTAGAGTTGACGCGGGCGACCGATCTTCTGCGAGGGATCGGCCATCATTTCCTGCCACTGCGAGATCCAGCCCACGGTGCGGGCCAGGGCGAACAGGACGGTGAACATGGTGGTCGGGAAGCCCATCGCCGACAGGGTGATGCCCGAATAGAAGTCGACGTTCGGGAACAGCTTGCGCGAGGTGAAGTACTCGTCCGACAGGGCGACGCGCTCCAGTTCCTTGGCGACCTGGAACAGCGGATCGTTCTCGCGGCCCGTGGCGGCCAGCACTTCGTAAGCCGACTGCTGCATGACCTTGGCGCGCGGATCATAGTTCTTGTACACGCGGTGGCCGAAGCCCATCAGCTTGTACTTACGGTCCTTAACGCCCTGAATGAACTCGGGAATACGGTCCGGCGTACCGATTTCCTTGAGCATGTTCAGCGCTTCTTCGTTGGCGCCGCCGTGCGACGGGCCCCACAGGCAGGCGATGCCGGCGGCGATACAGGCGAACGGGTTGGCGCCCGACGAACCGGCCAGACGGACGGTCGAGGTCGAGGCGTTCTGCTCGTGGTCGGCGTGCAGGGTGAAGATGCGGTCCATGGCGCGAACCAGGGCCGGATCGACCACATAATCCTCGGCCGGAACGGCGAAGCACATGCGCAGGAAGTTCTCGGCGTACGACAGGTCGTTGCGCGGCGAGATGAAGGGCTGGCCGATGTGGTACTTGTAAGCACGGGCGGCGATGGTCGGCATCTTGGCGATCAGACGGATGGCCGAGATGTCGCGCTGCACCGGGTCATGGATGTCCAGGCTGTCGTGATAGAAGGCCGACAGGGCGCCGACGGTGCCGACCATGATCGACATGGGGTGGGCGTCGCGGCGGAAGCCTTCGAAGAAGCGGTCGAACTGGGCGTGCAGCATGGTGTGCCGCGTGATGTTCTCTTCGAACTTCTCATATTGCGCGGCGGTCGGCAGTTCGCCGTGCAGCAGCAGGTGGCAGACTTCGAGGAAGTTCGACTTCGAGGCCAGCTGGTCGATCGGATAGCCGCGGTGCAGCAGAACGCCTTCGTCGCCATCGATGAAGGTCAGGGCGCTTTCGCAGGCCGCCGTCGAGGTGAAGCCGGGGTCGAAGGTGAAGGCGCCGGTCGCGCCGTACAGCTTGCGGATGTCGATGACGTCCGGTCCGGTCGAGCCCGCGAGGACAGGAAGTTCGACGTTCTTGTCGCCGTAGGTGAAGGTCGCCGTGCCGGCGGGTTTCGCTTGTTCAGTCATCTAGGCCCCTTATTTTTCTTCGGGCCGGGCGCGGGGAGGCGTCCAGCCTGCATGGTTATGGGTGTTCACTTAGTCTGTTGCAGCGCATCATCCAAGCGCCCCAGACCTTCGTCGCGTCCCAGGGCGGCAAGAATTCTCGCGATATCGGGAGACACCGATCCGCCGGTCAGGGCACCGCGCATGGAAGGTCCGATTTTTCCGAAGCCTACACCTTCTTCCTCGGCGAACGCTTTAAGTTCAGCTTCGAGGGCGAAAACGTCCCAGCTCTGGAAAAGACGGAGCCGTTCACAGAGTCGTGAAATTCGCTCGCCGCCTTCGCCGCTTAGCAAACCACGGGTTTTCTCATCGAGGGCCAGCGGACGCGCCTTCAGGACGAACTCGGTCTGGGCGACCAGCTCCAAGATGGTCTTGGCGCGGTCCTTGACGAAGGGCATGGCGCGCAACAGGCGGGCCTCGTCGTCGGGCTGCAGCGCGCGGCCGACGGCCAGATGGGCGTCCAGGGTCAGCTTGGCCAGGCGATCATCGTCGGCCAGCCTGATCCAGTGGGCGTTGACGTGGGCCAGCTTGTCGAAGTCGAGGCGGGCGGGCGCCTTTCCGATGCCCGGCAGGTCGAACCATTCGATGGCCTGCTCGTCGCTGAACAGCTCGTGGTCGCCGTGAGCCCAGCCGAGGCGCGCCAGATAGTTGCGCATGGCCTCGGGCAGGTAGCCCATCTCGGCGTATTCATGGACGGCCTGGGCGCCGTGACGCTTCGACAGCTTGGCGCCGTCGGGGCCGTGGATCAGCGGGATGTGGGCGAAGGTTGGACGGGTCCAGCCCAGGGCGTCATAGATCAGGCTCTGGCGGGCAGCGTTGTTCAGGTGGTCGTCACCGCGAATGACGTGGGTCACGCCCATGTCGTGGTCGTCCACGACGACGGCCAGGTTGTAGGTCGGGGCGCCGTCCGAGCGGACGATGACCAGATCGTCCAGCGACGAGGATTCCCAACGCACGCTGCCTTGCACGGCGTCATCGACCGTTACCGCCTGATCCAGCGGACGGCGGAAGCGGATGGTGGACGGCTTGGCCAGGTCGTTCACGGTCGGCTCGCGGTCGCGCCAGGGTGAGACGAAGTCGCGGCCCTCGGCCTTGGCGGCGTCGCGCAGGGCGTTGGTTTCGTCGGCGGTCAGGAAGTCGCGGTAGGCGTGACCCAAGGCCAGCAGCTGCTCGGCGACCTCGCGGTGGCGGTCGGCGCGGGCGAACTGGAAGACGGGCTCTTCGTCCGCGAACAGCTCCAGCCAGGACAGGCCGTCGAAAATGGCCTTTACGGCGTCGTCGGTCGAACGCTCGCGGTCCGTGTCCTCGACGCGGATCAGGAATTTACCGCCCTGGCTCTTGGCGTACAGCCAGTTGAATAACGCGGTTCTCGCCCCGCCGATATGCAGGTAGCCTGTGGGCGAGGGGGCGAAGCGGGTGACGACAGTCGAGGAGGGGGAGGTCATTCAGGAAGGGTCCGTTGCGGAGGCCCTTATACGCTCGCGCGCGCCAAAGCGAAGCCTTGCCGTAAGGCTTCTTGAAGGGCTGCGCGCGGAGGTCGCGGATCAGACGGACCGCTGGCGGCTGTGGGCGCCGGTCTTCTTCGGCGGTGGGTGCGCGGTCTATTTCGCTTTGAAGAGCGAACCGGCGGGGTGGCCATTGATGGTCGCGGCGGTGCTGACGGGCGCGGCCTGGCTGGCGGGGCGGCGGTTCGGGCTGGCGCGGCGCTGGACCCTGATCCTGCTGATGCTGGCCTGTCTGTGCGGCGGTGCGGCGCTCGCCAAGTGGCGGACCGAGGCGGTCGGCGGGCCGATTGCGCCGTCCTTGGCCAAGCCGACCGTGGTCGAGGCCTGGGTCATGGATGTCGACAGCCCCGGTGAGCGCGGCGCGCGAATCATCGTGGCGCCGGTGCGGGTCAGGGGATTAGCGCCCGAGGCGACGCCGGTGCGGGTGCGGGCTACGGTGCGGGGCGAGCCCCCGGCGCCGGGAACGGCGGTGCGGCTCTACGGCATCCTGAACCCGCCGCCCGCGCCCGCCAGTCCGGGGGCCTATGATTTCGGGCGCAACGCCTACTTTCAGGGCATGGGCGGTACGCTGTTCGCCCTGGGCCAGACACGGCTCACCGCCTTGCCCGAACCGCCGTGGCGCGTGCGGATGGCGATGAAGATCAATGCAGCGCGCTATGCCCTCGCCCAACGCATCGTGGCGCGGCTGGGCGAGCGGACGGGCGGGATCGCCGCCGCCATGACCACGGGGCACGAGGCCTGGATCGGACGCGAGGATCTGGACGCCATGCGCGATTCCGGCCTGGCGCACATCCTGTCGATCTCGGGCCTGCACATGGCCATTGTCGGCGGTTTCGTCTTCTTCGCCGTGCGGTTGGGCGTGGCGGCCTTGCCGTGGCTGGCGCTGAGGGCGCCGGGCAAGAAGGTGGCGGCGGTCGCGGGCCTGATCGCGGTCGGGACCTATCTGGTGGTGTCGGGTGCGCCGCCACCGGCCGAGCGGGCGGCGATCACCGCCTCCATCGCCTTCGTCGCCATCCTGCTGGACCGACAGGCGGTGACCATGCACGCTCTGGCGGTCGCGGCCTTCGTCGTCCTGTTGCTGCAGCCCGAGGCCATCGTCACGCCGGGGTTCCAGATGTCGTTCGCGGCGACGGCGGCCCTGGTCGCCCTGGTCGAGGTCTGGCCGCGTCGGATCAAGGAGATTTCCGCGCCCTGGCCCATCGTCGCGACGCAGAGACTGGGAAGCTGGCTGCTGGTCGCCTGCACCGCCAGTCTGGTGGCGGGCATGGCGACGGGGCCGTTCGCCATGCAGCATTTCAACCGTACAGCCATGTACGGGCTGGTCGCCAACCTCGGCGCGGCGCCGGTCGCGGACTTCATCCTGATGCCGGCGCTGGCGCTGGGCGCGGCGTTGGAACCGCTGGGTCTGGGTGCGCCCTTCCTGTGGCTGGCGGGCAAGGGCGTCGATCTGATGCTGGTCATCGGCCACTGGACGGCGGGCCTGCCGGGGGCGGTCCAGACCATCGCCAGCGCACCGGCGGCGGCCCTGCCGGTGGCTTTCCTGGGCATTCTGTTCATCTGCCTGTGGCGCGGACGTCTGCGCTGGCTGGGCCTGCCGCTGGCGACGGCTGTGTTGATCTGGCCGAGGCCAGAAGCGCCCGACCTCTGGATCGGCGACGGCGGGACCAATGCGGCCTGGCGGCAGGGTGAAGCGGCGGTCGTGATACGGCCCGGCGTGCGCCAGTTCGCAGCGGACCTGTGGTCGCGGCGGCGCGGGCTGGAACTGACGCCGAGGCCGGAGGAGGGCTGGACCTGCAAGCGGTCCTTCTGCGCGCCGGACACGAGCAAGGTCGGGCGGCCGGTCGCCCTGTGGTGGGGCAAGGCGGCGCCGACGGCAGAGCAACTGGTGGTCCTGTGCCGGTCGGCGGAGGTCGTCAGCAGCCGCGCCGAGCTGGCGTCGTTGCCGGCCTCATGCGCGGGCCGGCTGGTGCTGGACGGCGTGGACTATGGGCGCGGTGGCTCGGTCGAGCTGTGGCGCGTCGGCGCTGGCTGGAAGGCTGTCTGGGCTGCGGACGTGCGGGGCCAGCGGCCCTGGACCCGTCAGGCCGATCCCGCCTTCAGTGATAGCGACGGATAAGGCCGACCAGCTTGCCCTGAACCGCGACCTGATCCGATCCGTAGATCTTGGTCTCGTAGTTGCGGTTGGCGGGCTCCAGCGCGATGGAGGCGCCCTTCTTGCGAAGGCGCTTCAGCGTGGCCTGTTCGCCCTCGACCAGGGCCACGACGATCTCGCCGGACGAAGCCTCGGCGGTCGATTTGATGATGACCATGTCGCCATTGAGGATGCCCGCCTCGATCATCGAGTCGCCCTCGATCTCGAGCAGATAATGTTCGCCCGCGCCCAGCATGGTTTCCGGCACCGGATAGCGGGCGGTTTCATGCTCGATGGCGTCAATGGGGGTGCCGGCCGCGATCTTGCCCATCAGGGCCAGTTCGCGGGTGTCGTTGGCCGGTTCTGCCGCCTTGGGACGACCGCCGCCCTCGATGACGCCGGGCTTGAAGCCCGCATGGCCGCGCGGCGCGCCGGCCGTGGCCTGTTCCGGCAGCTTGGTCACCTCCAGGGCGCGGGCGCGGTGGGCCAGGCGACGGATGAAGCCGCGCTCCTCCAGCGCCGTGATCAGGCGGTGGATGCCCGACTTGGACGCCAGATCCAGGGCCTCCTTCATCTCGTCGAAGGAGGGCGAGACGCCCGTTTCCTGAATTCGTTCATGGATGAACATCAGGAGTTCGTGCTGCTTCTTGGTGAGCATGGGCGCAAGGCTTCCAGAACAAGGCGTGAACCGTTGAGGATGTTCTGTAAGTGTTCTGGCTCAATGTCAACTGATGCGGCGTGTTCGAGCTTGCCTCAAGCTCTTGTGGGTTTCAGGGGCGCACGGAGCGAGGTCAGTGCTGCGGGCAAGCCGCGATCCATGCCGCCATCCCGCGCCGAAGATCTGCGATGAGGTCGTCCGGATCTTCCAGCCCGACATGAAGGCGCAGGAGTTGTCCAGGCAGGATGGGCGCATGTCGGCGCCACGCCAGTTGCGCAGTCTCATGGGTGATCAGGCTTTCAAACCCGCCCCAGGAATAGCCCATGCCGAACAGGCTGAGGGCAGACATCAGGGCGTGGGCGGCGGCCTTGTCGCCGCCCTTCATGACAACGCCCATCAGGGCGGCTCCACCGGAATAGTCGCGCCGCCAAAGGTCGTGGCCGACCGATCCGGGTAGGGGCGGGAACAGGACGCGCTCGACCTCAGGGCTGGCTTGGAGCCATTCGGCGACCTGAAGCGCAGACTTCAACGCTTCGTTGTATCGCAGCGGCAGGGTCCGCAAACCGCGCAGGGCCAGCCAGGCGTCGTCGGGCGAAACGTGCCAGCCCAAGTCCTCGATCGTGTGCAGAATGGCGCGGGCGACTTCGCAGTCCTGAACCGCCACGGCGCCCATCAACAGGTCGGAATGGCCGGCCACGTACTTGGTCACGGCCTGGACGCTGACATCGACGCCGTGGTCCAGCGGGCGTAAGGCCAGGCCTGCGCCCCAGGTGTTGTCCATCACCGTCAAGACGCCCCTTGCGCGGCAGACAGCGGTCAGGGCCGGCACATCGACGATCTCGAAGGTCAGGGACGACGGCGACTCGATCAGCAGGACGCGGGTTCGCTCGCTACAAAGGGCCAGAATCTCGGCGGTCGAAGCATCCGCCGGATGGAAGTGCGTCACGATTCCGCGCGCGGCCAAGTGGCGAGCCAGGAAGCGGCGGGTGGGGCCATAGACGGCGTCGCTGGTCACCACCTCGTCGCCCGGATGGAGCAGGGCCAGCAGGGGCACGGTGACGGCGGCGAGGCCCGAGGGGACCAAGAAGGCCTCGCTGGCCCCTTCCAGGTCGGCCAAGGCGGCGCGCAGTTCGCGCGCAGCGCTAGTGCCGTCCAGACCATAGACTGGACCGGAGGCCGAATCCTGCATTGAAGCCGGATCGTCGCTCAGCATGGTGGAGGCCCGCTCGACCGGCGGATTGACCGGCCGGCGCCCCTGGCCGCGGCGCGTGGCGGAGGCGATCAGGCGGGTGCGGTCGGAAAGGCGATGCATGAAGGCTCCGGCGGGTTGCGGTTCTGGTCCTAGAGGGCTCTAAAGAAGCTGGGGGCGCAAGCGGGCGAGGGTGACGGAATGCGGGCGGCGAGGATCGTAACGGGAATATCGCTGGCGATGTTGCTGGCGACGACGGCCTGCGAACGCCAGGCCAAGACCGATCACGCCGAGGCGCCGCCGACTGCGCGGCCCACGACGACGACCATGCCAGCGGAGGTGGCCAGCCCGACGTTGGCGGCGATCAAGCAACGCGGGCATCTGAACTGCGGCGTCAATCAGGGGCTGGTCGGCTTTGCCTATACGGACAACCGGGGGGCCTGGCGCGGTTTTGACGTCGACTTCTGCCGGGCGACGGCGGCGGCCATATTCGGGGACCCGGATGCTGTGCGATTCGTACCCCTGACCGCCGAACTTCGTTTCGACGCTCTACGCCAGGGGCGAGTGGACGTCCTGTGGCGTAACACGTCCTGGACCATGAGCCGCGACACGGGCGGTGATCTGAGCTTCGCCGGGATCAACTATTATGATGGTCAGGGCTTCCTAGTGCGTCGTGCGCTGAACCTGAACAGCGCGTCAGAACTGAATGGGGCCCGGATCTGCGTTCAAACGGGATCGACCACCGAACTGAACGTCGAGGACTATTTCCGCACGCGGGGGATCGAGTTCCGCCCGGTCATGGTCAAGACCGAGGAAGAGGCCCGCCAGGCCTATGCGCGCGAGGAATGCGACGCCTTCACCGCTGACATTTCCGCCTTGGCGGCCGCGCGGACGACCTTGGCCAATCCGCAGCAGCACGCCATCCTGCCGGATGTCATCTCCAAGGAACCGTTGGGTCCGGTCGTGCGACGCGGCGACGATCAATGGACGGCGGTGATACGTTGGACCTTGAACGCCCTGATGCTGGGCGAAGAACTGGGCGTGACCAAGGGCAATGTTGCCGCTCTGGCGCGTGACAGTCAGGAGCCGCGCACTCGTCGCCTGCTGGGCGAAGAGGGTGACTTCGGGCCGTCGCTGGGATTGCCGAGGACCTGGGCGCGGGACGCCATTTCGGCAGGCGGCAACTACGGCGAAATCTTCGAGCGGAACCTTGGCCAGCAATCGGCGCTGAATCTGGCCAGGGGCCTGAACGCGCAATGGAGCGCGAGGCCCAGCGGCCTGATCTACGCCCTGCCGATACGATAGGGGGTCGGTCGGTCGCGGGATCGGGGGACGCATGACTGCAACGACCAGACCGAAGCTACCGCTGCACGTCTTGATGTTGATCGGCTTTATGGTCGGGCTGACAGGGGGGCTCCTGGTCAACCTGACGATCGGCGGCGAGGCGCCCTGGGTTCAGTGGCTGACCTCCAATATCACCGGGCCGGCGGGGCAGATATTCCTGCGGCTGCTGTTCATGCTGGTTCTACCCTTGCTGTTCTCGGCCCTGGTGGTCGGGGTGGCCGAGATGGGTGACATGAAGACGCTCGGGCGGGCCGGGACCAAGAGCCTGTTGTTCACCGTCTTCATCTCGGCCATCGCCGTCATCATCGGCCTGGTCATGGTCAATGTCTTCCGCCCCGGCGACGGCGTGGACCCAGCGCTGGCCCAGCAACTTTTGGAGCAAGGGCGGAGCGGTGCGGCCTCGATCGTCGGCAGCGCGCCGGACTCTGTCCGGGCGGGCGACTTCTTCCTCGATCTGGTGCCGTCGAACGTCTTCACGGCGGCGGCGCAGAACGAAATCCTGCCGGTCATGGTCTTCGCCCTGATGTTCGGCATTGGGCTTGTGCTGGCCAAGGGCCCGGCGACGGAGGCCCTGCAAAAGACCATCGAGGGCGTGTTCGAGGTGATGATGAAGCTCATCAACCTGGTCATCCGCCTGGCGCCCATCGCCATCGCCTGTCTGATGTTCAACCTGGCGGCCCTGTTCGGCTGGGAGCTTCTGGTGCGGCTGGCGGCCTTTGTCGCTGTCGCTGTGGGGGCGATGGCGATCCACATGTTCGTCGTCTATCCGATCTGCATCGCGACCTTGGGCGGCATGTCGCCGCTGAAATTCTTCCGGGACATCCGCGAGGCCATGGTGGTGTCCTTCTCGACCGCCTCGTCCAACGCCAGCCTGCCGGTGTCGCTGCGGGTGGCTGAGCAGAATCTGGGCCTGCCGCGCAAGATCGCCCGCTTTGTCCTGACGGTCGGAGCGACGGCGAACCAGAACGGCACAGCTCTGTTCGAGGGGGTGACGGTGCTGTTCCTGGCGCAGTTCTTCGGCGTCGATCTCAGTCTGGGCCAGCAGTTCATCGTCATGCTGGTTTGCATCCTGGGCGGGGTCGGCACGGCGGGCGTGCCGGCAGGGAGCCTGCCGGTCATCGCCATGATCCTGGCCATGGTGGGCGTGCCCCCTGAGGGCATCGGCCTGATCCTGGGCGTCGACCGCTTCCTGGACATGTGCCGCACCACGTTGAACGTGACGGGTGATCTGGTCGTGGCGACCGTGGTGTCGCGCGGCGAGGAGGATAAGGACGCCACGCTTCCGGCGGTCGCGCGATGAGTCTAGCCGACCTCGACGGGAACGTCTTCGCGCGCGCCCCATTCGGCCCAGGAGCCGTCATAGAGCAGAGACGGCCGGCCCAGCTCGGCCAGACCCAGGCTGAGGATGGCGGCGGTCACGCCTGAGCCGCAACTGGTGATGATGGGGCGATCCAGATCGACGCCCGCGGCAGCGAAGGCGGCTTCCAGCGCTGAACCGCGTTTCAGCGTCTGGTCGGCGTTCAGCAGTTGTCCGAAGGGCAGGTTCAGCGCGCCCGGCATATGGCCGGCTCGGACGCCTGCGCGGGGTTCGGCGGCCTCGCCGCGAAAACGGGGTGCGCCGCGGGCGTCCACCACCTGAACCTCGCCGGCCAGGGCCTGCCGGACCTGCCCAAGGTCAACGACTCGGTCCGCGTCGAACGTCGGCTTGAAGCTTGATATCTGTCCGGGCGTGACTGGCCCGTGCTCCAACGGGCGGCCCTCGGCACGCCATTTCGGCAGGCCGCCGTCCAGAACCCGAACACTGCGCGCACCCATGATCTGCAGCGTCCACCAGACCCGCGCCGCCGAGAACAGACCCTGGGCGTCATAGACAACGATGTCGTCCGTCTCAGCCGCACCCATCCGCCCTGTGGCCTCGGCGAAGGCTTCGGGCGACGGCAACATATGGGGGTAGGGGCTGGCGTGGTTGGACACGGCGTCAAGATCGAAGAAGGCCGCACCCGGCAGGCGCTCGGCCTCGAAGTCCGCGCGGGCGTCGCGCCCGTCCAGCCACCAACTGGCGTCGATGATTCGCAGATCGTCAGCACCAAGGCCGTCGGCCAGGGCTTGGGTCGAGATCAGGGGGCTGTGGGGCGTGCTCATGGGTTCAGATTACCATGATCGCGTGGTTGGTGGTCAGGGCCTGAGTCGCCGGGTAAGTTGCGAAAACGCATCCGCGACGCCACCTGTCCGACTTAAAGTCGCGGCATAGGCCCGCGAACCGCCGTTGAAACCAGTTGAAAGCGCCGCCGTGACCTCTCCGAACGCCGTCATCACCCTGTCCGAAGGCCTCAAGACGCCCGTCGTCATTGGCGGCGGCGCCCGCATCGTCTTCATCGCCGGTCCTTGCCAGATGCAGAGCCGCCAGCATGCGTTGGAAACCGCACACGCGCTGAAGGAGATCGGCGAGCGTCTGAACCTCGGCATCATCTACAAGACCAGCTTCGACAAGGCGAACCGCACCAGCGCCAGCGCCGCGCGCGGCATCGGCCTGAAGGACGCGATGCCGATCTTCGCCGAAATCCGCGAAGTCACCGGCCTGCCGACCCTGACCGACGTCCATTCCGAGGCCCAGTGCGGGCCGGTCGGCGAGGTCGTAGACGTGCTGCAAATCCCGGCCTTCCTGTCGCGCCAGACCGATCTGCTGCTGGCCGCCGCCGCCACGGGCAAGGCGATCAACATCAAGAAGGGTCAGTTCCTGGCCCCGTGGGACATGAAGAACGTCATCGCCAAGGTGACGGGCGCGGGCAACCCCAACGTCATGGCTTGCGAGCGCGGCGCCAGCTTCGGCTACAATACCCTGGTCAGCGACATGCGCGCCCTGCCGATCCTGCGTGAGATCGGCTGCCCCGTCGTCTTCGACGCGACCCACAGCGTCCAGCAGCCGGGCGGGCAGGGCACGTCTTCGGGCGGCCAGCGCGAGTTCGTGCCGGTGCTGGCGCGCGCCGCCGTTTCGGTCGGCGTCGACGCCGTCTTCATGGAGACGCACGAAGACCCGGACAACGCCCCGTCGGACGGCCCGAACATGGTGCCGCTGAGCCAGTTCGAGGCCCTGGCCGCTGAACTGATCGCCTTCGACGACCTGGCCATCAAGCTGGGTCACAAGGGGCCGATGGCGAAGACGGCGTGAATCCGCTAGTTCGGCGTCATGGCTGAATGTTCTCTTGATCTCGGCGCCCTGCAATCCCTGCTGGAGCGCGTGCGCGACCTGAAGGTCGCCTGCGTCGGCGATCTGATGCTGGATCGCTATGTCTATGGCGAGGTCAGCCGCATCTCGCCCGAGGCGCCGATCCCCGTTTTGCGCGCGCGCCGCACCGTGGCCATGCCCGGCGGCGTGGGCAACGTCGCCCGCAACGTCGCGGCCCTGGGCGGTCAGGCCCGTCTGGGCGCCGTGGCGGGCGATGACGCGGCGGGCGCCGAACTGGCCGAGTTGATCGCCGCCGAGGACCGGATTGAGGACGCCCTGATCCGTCCCGAAGGCGCCGCCACCATCGTCAAGACACGCTTCGTCGCCGCCGGCCAGCAACTGCTGCGTCTGGACGACGAGGCTGCG
Organism: Brevundimonas sp.; assembly: GCF_032055285.1. GTDB lineage: Bacteria > Pseudomonadota > Alphaproteobacteria > Caulobacterales > Caulobacteraceae > Brevundimonas. The sequence goes on along the minus strand of NZ_DAMBRE010000002.1, from coordinate 461,957 downwards.
CCCCATTCCGGCTATGCGGACAAGGCGGTGTTTCAGGGCGCGGGGGCTATCCTGCTGTCCGACTACGCCAAGGGCGTCGTGGACGACGGCGCCATTCAGGCGGCGTTGTGGGCCGGGGCCGAATACGGCGCGCCGGTCATCGTCGATCCCAAGGGCCGCGACTTCGCCCGCTATGGCGCGGTGGATGTCATCAAGCCGAACGCCAGCGAACTGGCGGGCGCCACCGGCCTGCCGACCGAGACCGACGAACAGGTCGAGGCGGCGCTGGCCGCCCTGCTGGCCGCTACCACGGCCAAGGCCGTCATCGTCACCCGCGCGGGCAAGGGCATGACGTTGGCGAAACGGGGGGGCGGCGTCACCCACTTCCCGGGCAGGGCGCGTGAAGTGTTCGACGTCTCGGGCGCAGGCGACACCTGCCTCGCCGCGCTGGGTCTCGCTCTGGGCGCGGGCGCGACGCTGGAACAGGCGGTGCAGTTCGCCATCCTCGCCTCGGGCGTCGTCGTGGGCAAGAGCGGCACCGCCGTCGTCACGCCCGCCGAATTGATCGAGGCCGAGATGAGCCAGCACGCGGCCCTGGCCCAGTCCAAGGTCACGCCGCTGGACGAACTGGCGGATCAGGTCGAGGCGTGGAAGCGTCAGGGCCTGAAGGTCGGCTTCACCAACGGCTGCTTCGACATCCTTCACCGCGGCCACGTCGCCTATCTCAGTCAGGCGCGCAGCTGGTGCGACCGGCTGGTGGTGGCGCTGAACACCGACGCCTCGGTGCGCCGCCTGAAGGGCGAGGGCCGCCCGGTCAACGATCTGGACAGCCGCGCCGCCGTCATCGGCGGTCTGGCCAGCGTCGATCGTGTGACGGCCTTCGACGACCCGACCCCCATCGCCCTGATCGAACGCCTGAAGCCGGACGTGCTCATCAAGGGCTCGGACTACACCAAGGACAAGGTCGTCGGCGCCGCCGAGGTCGAAAGTTGGGGCGGCGAGGTCCGTCTGGCTGACTTCGCCAACGGCTATTCCACGACCAAGACCATCGAGAAGATGACTGGAGAGAAGGCATGAGCCCCTCAAGCAGCGCAGCGGTAGGGGAACGAAAATGACGCCCAGAATGATCGTCGTCACGGGCGGCGCGGGCTTCATCGGCTCCAACATCGTCGCCCGCCTGTGCGAGAGCGGCGCCTGGGACGTGGTCGTCTGCGATCGGCTGGAGACGGCCGACCTCGCCAAGTGGAAGAACATCGCCAAACACCCCATCGCCGACCTGTGGGCGCCCGAAGAGCTGTTCGAGCAGCTGGAGCGCCACGCCGACCGCATCGAGGCGGTGATCCACATGGGCGCCATCTCCTCCACGACCGAGCCGGACGCCGACCTGATCCTGCGCACCAACTTCAGCCTGTCGCGCGACATCTGGGACTGGTGCGCGGTGCGTAACGTGCGGATGATCTACGCCTCCTCGGCCGCCACCTACGGCGACGGCGAGACGGGCTTTGAGGATCGCGACGATCCTGACAGCCTGAATGCGCTGCGCCCGCTAAACGCCTATGGCTACTCGAAATATCTGTTCGACCAGTATGCCGTGCGTCAGGCGGATCGGGGCGAGGCGCCGCCCCAGTGGGCCGGGCTGAAGTTCTTCAACGTCTATGGTCCGAACGAGGGCCACAAGGGCGGCATGAAGTCGGTCGTCGCCCAGATCTGGCCCAAGGTTCAGGCGGGCGAAACGGTCAGCCTGTTCCGTTCGCACAACCCCAACTATCCCGACGGCGGCCAGTTACGCGACTTCGTCTTCGTCGACGACGTGGTGAACATCATCCTGTGGCTGCTGGAGCGCGAAGATATTTCGGGCGTGTTCAACGCCGGATCGGGTCAGGCGCGTTCCTTCGCCGATCTGGCGCGCGCCACTTTCGCGGCGGCGGGCAAGGAAGCCTCCATCGCCTATATCGATATGCCCGAGGTGATCCGCGACCGGTATCAGTACTTCACCGAGGCCAGCATGGACCGTATCCGCGCGGTCGGCTTCAACGGCCAGTCGACGCCGCTGGAAGAAGGCGTGCGTCGCTACGTTCAAGACTTCTTGGCGCAGCCGGATCCCTATCGATGAAGATGCCCAGCCTGACCTTGCGCCAATGGGTCGGCTACACGGGTTTTGCGGTCGTCTTCATTCTGGTGGCGGCCGTTGCGGTCTGGCGCGGCGATATCCTGAAGGCAGGGCTGGATCCGCAGATCCCGTTCCAGACCTATGAGCCGCCTCCGGCGCCTGTGTATACGGAAGCCTCGGCCTGGGCGCTGCGCGACGCCCGCGCGCCGGGGGCCGACACGGCGGCCATCTTCTTCCTCCACTCGACCACCTATGATGGCGGGTCTGGTTGGAACGGCGCCATCGGCGATCGTAAGGCAGACGCCTATCTGAAGCGGGTCGTGATCCCGAACTATGCTGGCCCCTTCGCCCGCGCCGGCGCCATCAGCGCACCGCGCTATCGTCAGGCCAGTCTTTATACACGGCTGACCCTGCGCGAGGACGCGAGGGAGGCCCGCGCCTTCGCTTACGGTGACGTGGAGAAGGCTTTCGATCAGTGGCTGACCGACCACCCCACCGGGCCGATCATTCTGGCTGGGGTGGAGCAGGGTGCGGACTTGATCGCCCGGCTGGCGCGCGAACGTGTGGCGGCGAACGACGGCCTGCGTCGGCGTCTGGTCGCGGTCTATCTGATGGACGCCATTGTCGGTCTGGACCAGATTGCGCCGAGCGCCGCCTGTCATGACCGAAACCAGACCGACTGCATCATCGGTTGGTCTCAGGTGGGAGAGGGGGACGAGGGCGCCGCGAAGCGGCGGTTGAGGCGCGCCCTGGTCTGGGATGAGCGTGGTCAGTTGATCGAGTTGGGCGATCAACCGGCACTATGCGTGAATCCGGTGTCGGGCAGCGACGATGACGCTGCGGTTCCCGCCCGGCGGCATCTGGGCGCCGCCAACGCTACGGGGCTGGAATGGGGGGTTCGGCCCGCCTTCATCGACCGCCAGATCGCCACCCAATGCCGCGACGGCCTGCTGCGTCACACGGTGCTGAAATCAGAATCCTTCCGCGAGTTCAGCGGCTGGGCCAACCGCCGCAAGGCGCGGCCCTACAACCTTTTCTATGCCGACATTGAAGCTGACGCCTTGGCTCGCCTAGCAGCCTGGAAGGCGAAGCAGGTTTTCTAGTCAGCGCCGGATCGGTCCGCACGCCAGTCGAACAGGGCTTCGAGTACGCGCACGGCCTCGCCGCGCGGGCTGGTCAGGTCGGGGTCGCGGCTCAGGATCAGGCGAGCGTCGTCAGAGGCCGCCAGCATCAGCGAGCGATGCTTGATCGGGTCGGCGAAGCGATAGGCGGGGAAACCGCTCTGTTTCAGGCCCAGAGGATCGCCGCCGCCACGCAGACGGAAGTCTTCCTCGGCGATCTCGAATCCATCTTCGGTGCGGCGCAGGGTCTCCAGACGCTCGCGTGCGGTCTCACCCAAAGCGCCGTCCTGACCGCCGTACAGCAGGATGCAGGAACTGGATTTGGCTCCGCGCCCGACCCGCCCCCGCAACTGGTGCAATTGGGCCAGACCGAAGCGGTCGGCGTGTTCGATGACCATGATGGAGGCGTTGGGCACGTCGACACCCACCTCGACGACCGTGGTGGCGACCAGCAGCGGGATGCGGCCCTCGGCGAACTCGGCCATCACGGCTTCGCGCTCAGCGCCCGGCATCTGACCGTGGGCCAGGCCGACCTCGACTTGCAGGATGCGGCGCAGGTCGTTGGCGCGTTCCTCGGCGGCGGCCAGATCGATGGCTTCGGATTCGGCCACCAGCGGGCAAATCCAGTAGGCCTGAGCGCCGCTGTCGATCGCCGCCTTCAGTCGCTTGGCCACCTCGCCGATGCGGACCAGAGGCAGGACGGCGGTGGCGACGGGGGTGCGGCCGGGCGGCTTCTCCATCAGGCGGCTGACCTCCAGCTCGCCGTATTGGGTCAGTTCCAGGGTGCGCGGGATCGGGGTGGCCGACATGGTCAGAAGGTGGACGCCGCCGAAGGCGGGATCGCCTTTGGCCTGCAGCCGCTGACGCTCGTTGACGCCGAAGCGGTGCTGCTCGTCGATGACGGCCAGGGCCAGGCGGTTGAACTGCACGGCGTCCTGGAACAGGGCGTGGGTGCCGATGGCGACCTGGGCCTCGCCCGAGGCCAGGGCGGCCAGCCGCTTGCGCCGCTCGGCTTGAGTGTCGCGACCGGTCAGCAGGATCGTCGTTATCCCGGCTTCCTCCAGCATCGGGGCCAGTCGCTGATAGTGCTGGCGGGCCAGGATCTCGGTCGGCGCCATCAGGGCGGACTGCAAGCCGCTGGAGGCCGCATCGGCCAGAGCCAGGGCGGCGACCGCCGTCTTGCCCGAGCCTACGTCGCCCTGCAGCAGCCGGCCCATCTGTTCGCTTGAGGCCAGATCAGCGCGGATTTCCTCAAGAGCGCGGGCCTGGGCGCCGGTCAGGGTGAAGGGCAGGGCGGCTAGTATCCGGCGCGAGGCCTCGCCCGGCGTGATGCGCGGCGCGGGCGTGATCTGGCGTGCGCGGCGGCGGCGGGCCAAGGCCAACTGGTGCGCGAACAGCTCGTCATAGGCCAGACGCTGACGCGCCGGGGCTTCAGGCGTCAGGTCCATTTCTGAGGTCGGCGCGTGAAGGGTCTCCAGCGCCGCGCGCCAGCCGGGCCAGCGTCGCGCCGCCAGCCAGGCTGCGTCCTGCCACTCGGCCAGTTCTGGCGCTGCAGCAAGCGCACCCTGCGCCAGTTTCCTGACCACCCGCGAAGTCAGGCCCTGCGTCGCCGGATAGACGGGCTCGGACAGGGGAATCTCGTTCGCCTTTTCCAGCGGCAGGATGTAGTCGGGGTGCGCGATCTGCACCTCGTTGTTGAAGCGCTCGACCTTGCCGGTGACCAGCCGCCGCTCGCCGCGCGGCGCCAGGTTCTCGATATGGCGGGGCGATCCCGCGAACCAGATCAGGTGGACGAATCCGGTGTCGTCCGAGGCTCGCATCTTCAGCGGCGCGCCGATCTTGTGCGGCGGGATCAGGCGGTCGATCAGAACGTCGAAGACGCCGATCTCGCCTTCGACGGCGGCGGCGGCGGTCGTGCGACGGCGCTGGATGATGCCTGACGGCGACAGGAACAGGACGTCGCGCACCAGCGGCCCGGCCAGCTTGTGCACCAGGGGCGCGCTTCGGGGGCCCACCCCCTTCAGGGTGGAGACGTCCGCGAACAGGGGAAAGAGAATCTCGGGCCGCATTAGCCTCAGCATAGCTGGCGAAAACGGAACGGGAACGCTATCTGATCCAACTCTTCACATGAACGGACCGGGCAAGGAACCGCGTGGCCGATATTGATGCACGTCCAGAGGACGCCCGGAAACAACGACTCGGCCGGATCGCCTACCGCGCCTGGCGGCGCGGCTTCCGCGAGGCCGACATGGTGCTGGGGCCGTTCGTCGACCAGATTGGCCCGTCGATGGACGACGCCGAGTTGGATCAGCTGGAGCACCTCCTGAACGAGGAGGACCAGTACCTCTACGCCTGGATCATCGAGAAGGAGCCGACCCCGCCCGAGTTCGACGGGCCGATGCTGGCGCGCATCCGGGCCTTCATGCGGGAACACGTTGCGGCGGAAGTGGCCAAGGGTATCGGTTGATGAGTTCTGCGGCGATGACGCGGCGTGACGTCGAACTGGGCGGCGCGCCCGAGGGGCTGGACGCGCTGGTCGTCGCTGAACGGCTGAAGGCCCAGGGCGGCGTCGGCTTGCTGGTCGCGCGCGATTACCAGCGCTCCGGTAATTTCGTGCAGGCGCTGAGCTTTTTTGCCAAGGACCTTGAAGTTCTTGAATATCCGGCCTGGGATTGCCTGCCCTATGACCGGCTGAGCCCCACAGCCTCGGTTGCGGCCCAGCGCATGGCGACCCTGACCCGGTTGGCCCAGCGCGATCCGTCGGACAACAAGCCGCTGCTGGTCGTCGCCACCATCGCCGCCGCGACCCAGCGCACCCCGCCGCGCCAGGCCGTCACCGGCGCCGGGTTCGAGGCCAGGGTCGGCCGTGATCTGGATACGGCGGCGCTGGAACGTTACGTCGCGGCCAACGGCTATGTGCGCGCCTCGACCGTTTCGGAGCGCGGCGAATACGCCATTCGCGGCGGCGTCATCGACGTCTTTCCGCCGGGCTTCGACGAGCCGGTGCGTTTGGACCTGTTCGGCAGCGAACTGGAATCCATCCGCGCCTTTGATCCCGAGACCCAGCGCTCGACCAAGCAGCTAAAGCAGGTCGCCCTGCTGCCGGTGTCGGAGGTGCTGCTGGACGCCGAAAGCATCTCGCGTTTCCGCAGCGGCTATCTGAGCCTGTTCGGCGCGGCGGGCGACGAGCCCATGTACGCCGCCGTCAGCGAGGGGGCGCGGCGTCAGGGACTGGAGCACTGGCTGCCGCTCTTCTACGACCGGCTCGACACCCTGTTTGATTTCCTGCCGGACAGCGCTCCCGTCTTCCTCGACAGTCAGGTCGAGCAGGCGCGCGCCGAGCGCTGGAGCCTGACGACCGACGCTTATGAGGCGCGCAAGGAAGCCGCCAAGGGCAAGGGCGGCGCGGCCTATCGCGCCCCGGCGCCGCAGAGCCTCTATCTGGACGAAGGCGACTGGAACGGCGCCCTGGCCGGCCGCGCCGTGCGCCGCCTGTCGCCGCTGTCGGCGGGCTCGGGCGAGGACGCCGGCGGGCGTCTGGGCCGCAGCTTCGCGGCGGAACGGTCTCAGGACAGCGTCAATCTGTTCGCCGCCGTGGCCCAGCACGCCGAGGCGTTGAAGGGGCAGGGCAGGCGTGTCCTGTTCGCCTCCTGGACCGAAGGCTCGGCCGAGCGTCTGGCGGCCATGCTGGGCGACCACGGTCTGACCCACGTCCTGCCGGTGCGCGACTGGGACGATGTTCTGGCGGCGCCCAAGGACATCTATCTGCGCGCCGTCCTGCCGGTCGAGCACGGCTTCGTCACCGACGAGGTCGCGGTCATTTCCGAGACCGACATCTTGGGCGACCGTCTGGCGCGGCCCAAGCGCAAACGGCGGGCGTCCAACTTCCTGGCCGAAGCCTCGGCCCTGACGGCGGGCGATCTGGTCGTCCACCTGGATCACGGCATCGGGCGCTATGAGGGTCTGAAGACGCTGGAGATCCAGGAGGCGCCACACGACTGCCTGGAACTGCTCTACGCCGGCGACAGCAAACTCTACTTGCCGGTTGAAAATATTGACCTTCTGACCCGTTACGGCACCGACGCCGACGGGGTTCAGCTGGATCGTCTGGGCGGCGCTGGCTGGCAGGCCCGCAAGGCGAAAGCGAAAGAGCGTCTGCGCGCCATGGCCGAGGGGCTGATCGCCCTGGCTGCCAAGCGGGCGCTGCGCGTTTCCGACGCCATCACGCCGCCGTCCGGCCTGTTCGACGAGTTCTGCGCCCGCTTCCCCTACGAGGAGACGGACGACCAGTTGAACGCCATCGGCGACGTGCTGGAGGATCTGGGCAAGGGCACGCCGATGGATCGCCTGATCTGCGGCGACGTCGGCTTCGGCAAGACCGAGGTGGCTCTGCGCGCCGCCTTCGTCGTGGCCATGAGCGGCCAGCAGGTGGCCATCGTCTGCCCGACGACCCTGCTGGCGCGCCAGCATTTCAAGACCTTCAGCGAACGCTTCGCCGGCTGGCCTATCACGGTGCGGCACCTGTCGCGCATGGTCACGGCCAAGGACGCCAACGAGACGCGCGCGGGCCTGAAGGACGGCACGTTCGAGATCGTCGTCGGCACGCATGCTGTGCTGGCTGAACAGGTCGGGTTCAAGGACCTGGGCCTGGTGATCGTCGACGAGGAGCAGCACTTCGGCGTCAAGCACAAGGAGAAGCTGAAGTCCCTGCGGGCGGATGTTCACCTGCTGACCCTTACGGCCACGCCGATCCCGCGCACCCTGCAGATGGCGCTGTCGGGCATCCGCGAGATGTCGATCATCGCCACCCCGCCGGTCGACCGCCTGGCGGTGCGGACCTATGTCACCCCGTGGGACCCGGTGCTGGTGCGCGAGGCCCTGTTGCGCGAGAAGTATCGCGGCGGTCAGGCCTACTACGTCGCGCCGCGCCTCAAGGAACTGCCGGACATCGAGAAGTTCCTGCGCGAACAGGTTCCCGAGGTGAAGTTCGTCGTCGGCCACGGCCAGATGAGTCCGACCCAGCTGGAGGAGGTGATGAGCGCCTTCTACGACGGGCAGTACGACGTCCTGGTCTCGACCACCATCGTCGAGAGCGGCATCGATATTCCGACCGCCAACACCTTGATTGTGCACCGCGCCGACATGTTCGGTCTGGCCCAACTGCACCAGATCCGGGGCCGCATCGGCCGGTCCAAGGCGCGGGCCTTCGCCTATCTGACGACCGATCCCAAGCGCCCGCTGAGCCTGTCGGCCGAGCGGCGTCTGCAGGTGCTGCAGTCGCTGGATAACCTCGGCGCCGGCTTCCAGCTGGCCAGCCACGACCTGGATCAGCGCGGCGGCGGCAACCTGCTGGGCGACGAGCAGTCGGGCCACATTCGCGAGGTCGGGGTCGAGCTGTATCAGCAGATGCTGGAGGACGCTGTCGCCGAACTGCGCGAACAGGGCGAGGAAGTGGCCGACCGAGGCTGGTCGCCGTCCATCAACGTCGGCGCGGCGGTTCTGATTCCAGAGACTTACGTTCCAGACCTGAACGTTCGCCTGAGCCTCTATCGTCGTCTGTCGGACGCCGAGAAGATGGAGGATCGCGAGGCCATGGCCGCCGAACTGATTGACCGCTTCGGTCCGCTGCCGGACGAGGCGCAGCAGCTTCTGCGGATCGTCGGCATCAAGGCCAACTGTCGCACGGCCTCGATCGAGAAGATCGACATCGGGCCCAAGGGCGCGGTCCTGACCCTGCGCAACAACAGCTTCCCCAATCCGATGGGGTTGGTGGGCCTGATCCAGAAGAACCAGGCCTTCTGGAAGATTCGCCCAGATCAGAAGATCGTGGTGAAGGGCGACTGGCCCACGCCCGACGACCGTCTGAAGGTCGCCGAGCGGATCACCGCCGATCTTGCGCGTGTGGCGGGCGCGGCCTAGCCGCGCCCCTTCATCTGCCGGATCAGGGCGCCGAACAGGTTGACGTAATCGTCGGTCCAGGGCCGGACCTCGGTCGGGGCCAGCTTGCGCCAGCGCCCGTCGCCCTTGAAGTCGGCCAGACCCTCGGCGGTCGGCGAGATGGCCAGGGCTTCGGTCGACGCTTCGGACATTTCGGGCGCGTTCGGCTGCTCGACATAGATCTGATGCAGGTCGGCCGCGCCGAGTTGCCGCGCGGCGGCGACGGCCGGCATGGTGATTTCGAGGTTGCGGTTCGACAGGTGCAGCACCACCACGCCGTCGGGCTTTAGCAGCTTCAGATAGCCCTGGACCGCCTCGACCGTCAGCAGGTGGGTCGGCACGGCGTCCGACGAGAAGGCGTCGATGACCAGCAGGTCATAGGTTCCGGGCGCCTCCTTGGCCAAGGTCAGACGGGCGTCGCCCAGAACCGTGCGGATCGGGCCGTCGGCGCAGTTCGAAATGTAGGTGAACCAGGACGGATCGCGCGAGACTCGATCCACCATGGGATCGATCTCGAAGAAGGTCATTTCATCTTCGGCGCGCTTGTAGGCGGCCATTGCGCCGGAGCCCTGACCCACAATGCCGATTTTCGCCGCGGGTCTGCGAGCCTGGATGCGCTGCGCCGCCTGGCCCAACGGGGTGGCGGTGGCGTAGTACATGGTCGGGCTGCAGGCGAAGCCGGGTGCGCGGGCCTGGGCGCCGTGCAGGGTCGTGCCGTGCATCAGGACGTGGACATCACCGCCCATGCCATCGTCGCGCGTGACGGCCACCCGCATCACGCCGAAGAAGCTGCGTTCTGACAGGCTCCAGTCATAGCCGCGCCCGACGTGATGGGCGGACAGGGTGATGACGCCGATGATGATGGTGAAAAGAAGCGCCCGGTCCCGAACCAGGAAGGCGCAGATGGCTGCTGCGCCCAAGATCAGTTGCACCATCTGCAGTCGCGCCTGATCGCTGAGCATCGCCCGGAATTCCGGGTTGTACCGCATGATCTCCAGGATGATCGGTGGAGCGGCGGCGGCGGCCAGCCCTACCATCAGAATGACTACCGCTCGGCGGGAAAGCGGCCCTTCGCCCCAGGGGCGGGCCAGGCCGACCAGGACCATGACCAGCGGATATTCCCATACGACGTTGAATATGGTCGGTGCGATTAGGGCGTTGAACACGCCACCCACCACACCGCCCAATGACAGCAGTAGGTAGAACTCGGTCAGCCGATCCGGGGCCGGCCGGCGTTCCGCCAGTCTTTGGTGGCACATCAAGGCGGTGATGAAGAACGCCCCCAGATGCGTCAGCAGCAGGACCAGCCAATGGCCGGTGCTGGTGCCGACCATGCTGACGACAATGACGCCGAGCGCCGCTTGCAGGACGAGCGTGGTGGAAAGTCTGATCCACGGCTTGGCTTGAAAGGCGATGACGAAGGTCAAGAGGTAGAGGGCCAGGGGCGCGACCCACAGGAAGGGGGCCGACGCCACGTCGGTCGACAGGTGAGCCGTAACACCCAGCATCAGACTGGACGGCGCCGCGGCCAGCAGGACCAGTATGCCCTTTTCGCGCCAGGGGATGGGCGCACTGACGGGCAAAGGCGCGGGCTCAGGAGCGTCCTGAGGGCGACGACGCCAGACCACGACGGCGAGGGCGATGACGAGGACGACGAACAGGCCGTATCCGCCGCTCCAGCTTGTCCGCTGGACCGAGAGCGAGAGCAGAGGTTCGATCAGCGCGGGATAGGCCAGAAGCGCCAGGAAGCTTCCAAGATTGGACGCAGCATAGAGGACATAGGGATTCTGGCCATCGGCATGGCCGACGCGGACACGTGCATACCAGGCCTGAAGCAGGGGGGCGGTGGCGGACAGGATGGCGAAAGGCGCGCCAACCGACAGCACCAGCGTCGCCAGCAACCAGGCGGTCGGAGCAGAAGGATTGGGTTCCCCCAGAACGCCGCTGATCTGCAGCGGTAAAAACAGGGCCGCCGCCAGCAAGAGCGACAGATGGACGGTCGCCTGCCATTTCAGCGACCGAACTCGCTGCAACAGATGGGCGTAGCCATAGCCGACCAACAGCGCCGTCTGGAAGAAGACCATCGAGGTGTTCCAGACCGACGGCGATCCCCCAAGCATTGGCAGGACCAACTTGGTCACCATGGGCTGGACGACAAAAACGAGAGACGCCGAAGTGAAAATGGCGACGGCGAACAGCGCGGGTGTTATCGCATCGTCTTTGCGAAAGGCCGTGGTCTTAGTGGAAACGGTCATTCGCGATCCGCTGGCATTGGCAATGGTCGTCTGACCCGCCCCCTGTCCAGAAGGCTTAAACCGACTCGCAGACGGAGCGCATAGTCATGTTCCCGGAAGATATACAGGCTGCAGCCACGAGCGTGGTCCAGGCGGCGCTGAAGGCCGGCGTCATGATCGCCACGGCGGAAAGCTGCACCGGCGGCTTGGTCTCGGGCGCGCTAACCTCGGTGGCCGGGTCGTCCGCCGTTCTCGACAGAGGTTTCGTCACCTACAGCAATGAAGCCAAGGCCGAGGTTCTCGCTGTTTCCGAGGGTTTGCTGGTCCAGTTCGGGGCGGTGTCGGAACCCGTGGCGCGGGCGATGGCGCTAGGGGCGGTTGATCATTCACGGGCCACGGCGTCCGTATCCGTCACAGGGATTGCGGGACCGGGGGGCGGGTCGATGGAGAAGCCCGTCGGGCTGGTGCATTTCGCGGCCGTCGGTCCCAGGGGCGGCGTGGTTCACATTGAACGGCGCTTTGGCGATGTCGGGCGCGAGGCGGTGAGGCTGGAAAGCGTCCGGGTGGCTTTGGCCCTGCTGCTGGATGCCGTAGCCGCATGACCGAGGCCATCCTTGTTGATGCCCGAGGGCACCGCTGCCCTGTGCCTAGCCTGCGCCTGCGCAAGGCGATGACGGGGCAGGTTTCAGGGGCGCGACTGACCCTGCTGGCCACCGATCCGATGGCGCGGATCGACGTGCCCTATCTGATGGGGGAAGTGGGTGGGACCGTGTGCGGCATTGATGAGCTGGACGGGGTCCTGCGCATCACTGTCGAGATTGGCGCCGTTCCGATAGGTTGACGACCGATGCGCCGGTTTCGATCTCGGGTTCTTCGGGCTTCCAGGCGATTTCCAGCTCCGTGGCGAAGGCGCCGCCGTAGAATATGGCGTTGACGTTCCACGACAGCCAGATCAGCAGCACGACCACGGCGCCGACCGAGCCATAGGTGGCGCCCAGTTGAGCGATCTGTTCGACATAGATGGCGCACAGCCATGAGAAGAAAGTCGACATGACGGTGGCGATCAGTCCGCCGACAACGGCCGGTTTCCACGCCACGCGCGTCGCATGAGACATGGCGTAGCGGTAAAGCATGGCCAGGCCCAACCACAGGCCGAGGGCGGGCCACAGGCCGTCCAACGGCAGGACCAGCAGGCCAACGGGATCCTGAGCATGGGTATGCTCCATCAATCGCGAGGTCACGACGGCGCCAGAGACGATGGTGAACAGGACGAAGGCGGCCAGGGCCACGAGGAAGGCCAGCATGTTGAACTTGAAGAAGCCGTGCGGCTCCGTCTCGTCGTGAATCAGGTTGAGCCCTGCCAGCAGGGCCTTGAAGCCCCGGTGCGCGGCATAGGCGCCGATAATCAGGGCCAGGGCGCTCTGTGCGGACACCGTGCGCGCCGAGGCGTTGGCCAGGCGGTCGATCTCGTTCAGGAAAATGGACCGCGCCGCGTGCGGCACGACATCGGCCAGGGCCGCCGCCTGTTCACTGACCTGACCAATTGACAGGACCACCTTGTAGAAGCCGATCAGGATGGCGATCGCGGGGAAGACGGCCAACAGGGCGAAGAAGGAGACGCCGCCCGTATAGAGCATGACGTCGCGTCCCCAACTACGGGTGAAGGCGCGAATCGCCAGCTTGCCCCAGAATAGGGGTTGGGCCGTCAATCGGGATTGTGGATTCAAGCCTGAGCCTCGGCAGTCATCAAAGCGACCGATTAACCCCATTTGGCGCAGGGGGAAACCCCGGCGGCTTCATTCCCACCCAACCTGGACGAATGTAGCTCAGGTTGGCTCCCGCCCCATTGCTAGATGGGGGGCGGCGTCAGTATCATCGCCACGGCTTGGAAATCGGCGTCGGGGGCGAACCGACCGGGCCAATTAGGAGAGACTATTGGATTCCGATCCGCGCGTGCTGGTCGTCGCTGTTGACGACGCTCTGATCGGCCCTCTGTGCGAGGGATTGGACCAGTTGGGATGGTCCACCATGACGGCGCGGACACCTGACGCCGCCGTTCAGGCGTTGAAGGATCTGACGATCGACGCCGCTATCGTCGAATCGCGTGGCCTGGAAGGTCGAGCGGTGATGACGCAACTGCGTGAAGCCGCCGCGCCACGCTATCTGCCGATCCTGATGATCGGGAACGACGGGGGCAATGACGCCGATCTGACGATGTCTTCAGCACCGCATCCCGCCCAGGCGGCCCTGCGGCTGGAGCAGTTGACGCGCGCAGGGATCGCCGAGGAAGAATTCCGCTTGAGGCAGGCGACCTTTGCGGCTCACGGCGTAACACTGCACGCGCCCGATCTTGGCGAAACGCCCCTGCAGATCCTGACGGCGGGGGCGGCAGACCGTCGCTTCCTGGCCATGTCCAACGCCTTGTCGGCGGCAGGCGCCGAGGTCGTGGCCGCGCCGACCCCCTATACCGCCTTTGACTACTTGCATGAGCGGGCTTTTGACGCCGCCGTGTTGTGGGGGGGACAGGAGCATGCGCCGGCCCTGTCGATCGCTTCGGGAATGAAGCGAAACACGCGCCTCTATCATATTCCCTTGGTGCTCTACCTGCGCGGCGCGACCGAGGTCGGGCTGGCCGATCTGTTCCGGCGGGGCTTTGCCGATGTGGCGGCGGCCGAAACCCCTGAGGATGAAACCGCCGAGCGGGTATTGGCCCTGGCGCGCAACCATCGCCGCCGTCAGGCCATTCGCCGGGCCCTGGATTCGGTGCGCGGGTCGGATCTGATGGACCCCGCCACGGGACTGTTCACCCGCGACCTGTTCGCTTCGCATCTGGCGCGGCTGGCCGAGGGCGCACGATCGCGCAATCGGGCCTTGTCGGTTTGCGTCCTGCGGGTGGCCGAGCGCGAGCCGGTCGTACATGCACGCGGCGGCGGATGGCTGGACCGCGCCATGCCTCAGATCGGCGCCATGGTGTCTCGCCTGGTGCGCGTCGAGGATACGGCAGCTCGCCTAGGCCCCGAGCTTTTCGCCTTGGTGCTGCCTGCAACGGGAGCCGGGGCCGCCCGGATGGCGGCGGAGCGGATTTCCGCAGTCATCGCCTGCACCGCCTTCGACGCCGGCAAGGATCGGTCGCCCTTCGTGGTCGAGTTTGACGTCGGTGTGGCCGAGATGCGGGACGGCGAAACGCCCGCCGCCGTGCTGGAGCGGGCTTCGGCCGACCTACCTAAAGCCTAGGCTGGCAATTCCACCGATGCGACCGCCTGGGCCGCGAGGCCTTCGCTGCGTCCAGTGAAGCCGAGGCCCTCCGTTGTCGTCGCCTTGACGCTGACGGCGTCCAGCGGAAGCTTCAGCAGGTCCGCGAGGCGCTCGCGCATGGCCATGCGGTGTGGCTTCACCTTGGGCTGTTCGCAAATCAAGGTGACGTCGACATTGACGATCCGCCCCCCGCGCGCGGCCACGCGTTCAGCGGCATAGACCAAGAAGCGGTCAGACGAAGCGCCCTTCCACTGCGGGTCGCTAGGCGGGAAGTGGTCGCCGATGTCGCCGTCGGCGATGGCGCCGAGAATGGCGTCGGTCAGGGCGTGCAGCCCGGCGTCGGCGTCGGAATGGCCGATCAGGGTCTGGTCGTGCGGGATCTCGACGCCGCACAGCCAGATCGAGGTTCCCGGCCCCCACCGATGGACGTCATAGCCCTGGCCGATACGGAAGGTCTTGGGCAGCAGGGCCTCGGCCATGGCGAAATCCTCGGGGTAGGTCAGTTTCATGAGACGGGCGTCGCCTTCGACCAGGCGGACGCGGCCGCCCGCGCCTTCGACCACGGCGGCTTCGTCGGTCGGGGCGTCGGCGTCGGCCCAGGCGGCGTAGGCGTCGCGGATGGTCTTCAGACGGAAGGCTTGCGGGGTCTGGGCGCGCCACAGGCCGTCGCGGTCGATTCCGCCAGCGACCAGACCGTCGACGCCGCGACGCAGGCTGTCGGCCACAGGCAGGGCGGGCAGGGCGCCATCGGCGTTGGCCAGCGCCCCCAGCAGACGGTTGATCAGGGCGGCGTTCAGGAAGGGACGCGCTGCGTCATGGATCAGGATCGGCTTGTCGTCGGCGCAGTCGAATGCGGCGAGGCCGGCTTGAACCGAGGCTGCCCGCGTGGCGCCGCCAGCGACGGCTCGCCAGCCCGACAGGCCTGTGAGGGCCTCGGCCGCGCGCGCCTCAGCGTCGGGCGCGACCACGACGACGACAGATTCGGCTCCCGCAGTCAGCAGAGTCTCCACCGACCAGCGCACCATTGGCCGGCCGCCGACGGCCCGCCACTGCTTGTCTCCGCCCGCCCGAGAGCCAGAGCCGGCGGCCACTACGATTGCTGCAAATCCCATGTCGGCCTTCTAAGCGCCCCAGTTCCGCTTGACGAGAGGCACAACAGTCGGCGGTAAGAGCGGCATGAACGCAGGATTGCAAATCGGAGACGTGCGGATCGACGGACGGGTGCTGATGGCCCCGATGACCGGGATCACAGACCTGCCGTTTCGCGTGCTCGCCTCGAAGCTGGGCGCGGCCTATGTCGCGACGGAGATGGTGGCCTCGGCCGAGCTGGCGCGCGGGCGGCCCGACGTGGTGCGGCGCGCGGCAGTGGGCGGCGGACTGCCGCTAACGGTGATCCAGTTGGTCGGCGGCGATCCCGCCGCCATGGCTGAGGGCGCGCGCATGGCCGAGAAGGCCGGGGCCGACATCATTGACCTGAACTTCGGCTGCCCAGCCAAGGAAGTGACCGGCGCGGCCTGCGGCTCGGCCCTGATGCGAACGCCGGAGCGGGCCGCGGCTATCATGGGGGCGGTCGTTCAGGCGGTGAGCCGTCCGGTCACCGTCAAGATGCGTCTGGGCTGGGATGAGGCCAGTCACAACGCCGCTCATCTGGCACAGCGGGCCGAGGATCTTGGTGTGGCGGCTGTCACCGTCCACGGGCGTACGCGCAAGCAGTTCTATACCGGCGTGGCCGACTGGGAAGCGATCGCCGAGGTCAAGAAGGCGGTCTCCATCCCGGTCATCGTCAACGGCGACATCATCACAGCGGAGCAGGCACGGGAGGCCCTGGCGCAGTCGGGCGCAGACGCCCTGATGCTGGGGCGCGGCGTCTATGGCCGTCCGTGGCTGGCGGCGCATCTCGAACGCGCTCTGGCGGACGGTACGCAGTTGCAGGAACCGGGCCGTGAAGAGCGGCTGGCCATCGTCGTCGAGCATCTGAGGGCCTCGGCCGCCTTCTACGGCTTGCCGCTGGGGCTGAAGATGTTCCGCAAGCACCTGGGCTGGTACATTGAACAGGCGCCGTGGCCCGACGATCCGCTGGAACGGCGCGCCGCCAAGGCGCGGCTGTGTCGCCTGGAGACGCCTCAGGAGGTCGAGGCGGCGCTTTCCGCGCTTTGGCGCCCTGTGGTGGATCAATTCAGCAACTCTAGTGTTGAAAACCTGCCACAGTTGGTCGAAGCTGCGAGGTGATGACGGACCATCCCGCCGCGCAGATTGAAGGTCACGACCCCGAGCGTTCGCTCTGGGGGCGTTTGGCTAGCGGTCGCGCCCGGGCCTTGTTCGTGGCGGCCTATGCCGTCGCCTTCCTGATTACAGCGGCGGCGATCTGGCTGGTGGCGATCGCGCCCGGCGCGACGGCTGGCGGTGACGCACGCACGGCGGCCAGCCAATTCGTTCTGTTCATTCTTCTCGCCAACCTGGTGCTGATCGGCGGCTTGGCAGCGGTCATCGGCATGCGGGTCTTGCGCCTGACGCGGAACCGCAACGATCCGGGCGCACGGCTGCATTTGCGCTTTGTCACCCTGTTTTCCCTGGTGGCGGTTGTTCCCGCTGTTCTGATCGCGCTTGTCTTCGGCGTCCTGGTCAATCGGGGCGTGGATCAGTGGTTCAGCACAAACGTCCGTTCGGCCGTCGAGAATGGCGCCGAGATCGGCCGGGCCTATGTCGCCGACGTGGGCGCGGGGCTGGAGATCGATCTGGAAACCATGTCGACCGAGCTAGGCGGCGTTCGGGGAATGTTCGACAACCGGATTCAGTTCTCGCGGGCTCTGGCGCAGATCGGTGACTTTTTCGGCTATCCGGCCCTCTATATTCTGAACAGCGACGGGGAGGTTCTCGCCAGCGGCGAACAGCCCGGCGCTCCGCCCTATGTCGCGCCGCCGCGTGAGGCCTTCGAGACGGTGGCCGCCGGCGAGGTCGCGCCGACGACGGTTACTGAAAACCCGGACATGGTGCGGGCGCTGTATCCCTTGCCCGACTATGGCCACGCCTACCTCTATGTCGTGCGGCCGCTGGCGCCGGGGCTGATCCAGCGGATGCGCAACGGCGAGGAATCCATCGCGGCCTATCGAGCGGCCGAGGAAAGCCGGGCGCGAATTCAGGCGGCCTTCGCCCTCAGCTATCTGGAGACGGCGCTGCTGGTCCTGGTCGGCGCGGTCTGGCTGGCTATGTCGGCGGCCAGTTCGATCTCGGCGCCCATTGGTCGCCTGGTGAAGGCGGCGGATCAAGTCTCTGGCGGCGACCTGAGCGCGCGCGTCGACAATACGGGGGCGCCAAGCGAACTGGTCGTCCTGTCCGAAGCCTTCAATCGGATGACCGGCGACATCATGACCCAACAAGCCGCTCTGAAGGCCGCAAGCGACGACGCCCAGGGCCGCAGCCGTTTTATCGAAACGGTACTGTCGGGTGTCAGCGCCGGGGTCATCGGCCTGGATCGATTGGGCCGGATCTCGGCCATCAATGATAGCGCCAGTCAGTTGCTGGCGATCAGCGAGGCGGATGTTCAGGGGCGTCTACTGGGCGAGGTCGCGCCCGAACTGGCCGAATTGTCGGAGCGCGCCGAGGCCCATATCGAGGAAGACATCGACGTCAGCCGCGACGGCGAAACCCGTCGTCTGCGGGTCCGTATCGAAGGGGGGCAGGGCGGCGAAATGGTCCTGACCTTCGATGACATCACCCGGCTGGTGACGGCCCAGCGCAACGCCGCCTGGCGCGACGTGGCCCGCCGCATCGCCCATGAAATCAAGAACCCCCTGACACCGATCCAACTGTCGGCGGAACGTCTGCGCCGCAAGTACCGCTCGCAGGTGGGCGACGACGTCGAGGTCTTCGACCGCTGCACCGAGACCATCATTCGCCAGGTCGGCGACATCGGCCGGATGGTGGACGAGTTCTCGTCCTTCGCCCGGATGCCGGCGCCGCGCTTCACCCGCGAGAACCCGGCCGAGATGTTGCGAGAGGCGGTCTTCGCCCAGCGCGTCGCGGCGGCGGACATCGGTGTCGAACTGGTCGAACCCCTGCCGGACGTTGTCCTGCAATGCGACGGTCGAATGGTCGGGCAGGCCCTGGCCAATATCCTGAAGAACGCGGGCGAGGCCGTGGCCGCCAAGCGGCTGCGCGTGCCGATGCCGGGCGGTACGACGGGCATCATCGCCCGACTGATGGTCGAGGGCGGCATCGCCACCTTCGCCATCGAGGACGACGGCATCGGCCTGCCGGCCAAGGATCGCGACCGGCTGACGGAGCCCTATGTGACGACGCGAGAGAAGGGGACGGGCCTGGGCCTGGCCATCGTCAAGCGCATTTGTGAAGACCACGGCGGCGAGCTGAAGCTGGCCGACGCGGAAGACTTGGCGGGCGCGCGCGTGTGCCTGACCTTCCCCCTGACCCAAGACAGCAAGGCTGCTCACCGCGCCCCCGGTGCGGCGCGAGCGGCGGAGTAAGAGAGGCGTCATGCGAAACACTGGTGCTGACATTCTGGTCGTGGACGACGAGGCGGACATCCGCGAACTGGTCTCGGGCCTGCTGGAGGACGAGGGGCATTCGGTCCGCGTCGCCGCCAATTCGGACGAGGCTCTGGCCGCGATCCGGGCGCGCAAGCCATCGCTGGCCGTGCTGGACATCTGGATGCAGGGCGGCGGTCTGGACGGACTGGAACTGCTGGACGTGGTAAAGGGTCTGGACGAGGACCTGCCGGTCGTCATGATCTCGGGCCACGGCAATATCGAAACCGCTGTCAGCGCGCTGAAGCGCGGCGCCTACGACTTCATCGAAAAGCCGTTCAAGTCGGACCGCCTGGTGGTCGTGGTCGAACGCGCGCTGGAGGCCGCGTCGTTGAAGCGCGAGAACCGCCGCCTGCGGGCCCAGACCATGGCTCCGACGGGCCTGATCGGGAAGTCGGCGGCGGCGCAGTTGCTGCGCGGCACCATCGCCAAGGTGGCGCCGGCCAACAGCCGCGTCCTGATCTCCGGTCCTCCGGGTTCGGGCAAGGAGTTGGTCGCGCGTCAGATCCACGACGCCAGTCCGCGCGCCAAGTCAGAGTTCGTCGCCATCTCGGCCGCCGGCATGACGCCAGAACGGCTGGATGTCGAACTGTTCGGCGAGGAGGGCGGCGACGGTCGCCCGCGCAAGATCGGCGTGTTCGAGCGCGCCCATAACGGCACCCTCTATCTGGATGATGTCGGCGACATGCCGCGCGAGAGCCAGAGCCGCATCCTGCGTGTCCTGGTCGAGCAACGCTTCCGCCGCGTCGGCGGCGAGCAGGATGTTCAGGTGGATGTCCGCGTCGTCACATCGACCGCACGCGACCTGAAGGTCGAGATCGCCGAAGGCCGGTTCCGCGAGGACCTGTTCCATCGCCTGAATGTGGTGCCGATTCGGGTCCCGCCCCTGTCCGAACGGCGCGAGGATATCGGCGAACTGATCGAGTATTTCGTCGACAGCCTGTCGGCGTCGCAAGGCCTGCCGCATCGTCGGGTCGCCGATGACGCCCTCGCCGTTCTGCAGGTCCATCCCTGGCCCGGCAATGTTCGCCAACTGCGGAACAACGTCGAACGCCTGCTGATCCTGGCGACGGGCGACCCTGATGAAGCCATCACCGCCGACATGCTGCCGCAGGAAGTCGCCTCGTCGGGCGGAGCCTCCGCCCTGGGATCGGATCGCATCATCGCCCTGCCGCTGCGAGAGGCGCGCGAAGTGTTCGAACGGGACTATCTGGCCGCGCAAATCATGCGTTTCGGCGGAAATATCTCGCGCACGGCCGCCTTCATCGGCATGGAAAGATCCGCACTGCACCGCAAACTGAAGTCGCTGGGCGTTTCACCCGCTCGGGGCGGCGAAGACGAAGAAGGAGAGGGCGCCTGATGTCCAGGATCGCCTATGTCAACGGGACCTATCAGGCACACAACGGCGCCACGGTTCATATCGAGGATCGCGGCTTCCAGTTCGCCGACGGCGTCTATGAAGTCTGGTCGGTGTTTGACGGCAAGCTGGCCGATTTCGACGGTCACATGACTCGCCTGGCCCGCAGCCTGACCGAGCTTCGCATCCCCATTCCCATGACGGCGCAAGCTCTCGAGCGAGTGCTGAAGGAAACCATTCGCCGCAACCGGGTACGCAACGGCATCGTCTATCTGCAGGTCACCCGCGGAACCTCGCCACGTGACCATGCCTTCCCGAGGGACACGCCGCCCAGCGTCATCGTGACGTCCAAGACCATCGACCTGGCCAAGGGCGAAGCCCTGGCCGCGAAGGGCGCGGCGGGCGTGACCATGCCCGACATCCGCTGGGGCCGTTGCGACATCAAGACCGTGGGCCTGCTGCCCAACGTCCTGGCCAAGCAAGCGGCGCGCGAGAAGGGCGCCTATGAGTGCCTGATGGTCGACGACATGGGGCTGGTGACGGAAGGCTCGTCCACCAACGCCTGGATCGTCGACGAGAATGGTAAGCTGCGCACCCGCGACACCCAGGCCAACATCCTGCGCGGCATCACCCGCACGGCCATCCTGAAACTGGCCGAGGTCGAGGGCATCGAACTGGACGAGCGTCCGTTCAGCGTTGATGAAGCCAAGCGCGCCAAGGAGATTTTCGTCACAGCCGCCAGCTCCTTCGTCATGCCCATCGTCTCGCTGGACGGATCGAAGATCGCGGACGGCAAACCGGGTCCGGTCGCGACCCGTCTGCGCGAGGTCTATCTTGAACAGGCGCGCCGAGAGGCCATTTAGGGCGTTGCCGCGACGGCGAGGCCGCGTCTAAGGTTGTGTGCGGACCGACGAGTCCGCACCGACTGTCTCCGTCGGCGAAAAAGAACCAAGAACAGGACCAACCTGCCATGTCGCAAGACAAACGACAGAACCTTCAGGACACCTTCCTCAACAGCGTCCGCAAGACCAAGACCCCGCTGACCATCTTCCTGGTCAATGGCGTCAAGCTGCAGGGCATTGTGACCTGGTTCGACAACTTCTGTGTGCTGCTGCGTCGCGATGGCCAGTCGCAGCTCGTCTACAAGCACGCCATCTCGACCATCATGCCGTCCGCGCCCGTGCAGATGTACGAGCCTGACGCCGAAGAAGACTGATTGACCTCCAAACTTATCGACCACGCCGTTCCGCTGATCCGGGCGGTCGTCATCCACCCCGATCGCCGTTCGGACAGTCCGCGACTGGCCTCTGAACGCCTCGAGGAAGCCGCCGGTCTGGCCCGCGCGCTGGACCTTAATGTGCGCGCCGAAGAGATCGTGCGCCTGCGCTCGACCACGCCCGCGACCCTGTTCGGGTCGGGCAAGGTCGAGGAACTGGCCGCCCTGGTGCGCGCCGCTGACGCCGAGGCCGTGGTCATCGACGACGACCTGTCGCCGGTTCAGCAGCGCAATCTGGAGAAGGCGTGGGAGGTGAAGGTCATCGACCGCACCGGCCTGATCCTCGAAATCTTCGGCCGTCGTGCGCGCACCAAGGAGGGCCGACTTCAGGTCGAGCTGGCGCGGCTGGACTATGAACGCTCGCGTCTGGTCCGCACTTGGACTCACCTGGAGCGCCAGCGCGGCGGCACCGGCTCGACCGGCGGTCCGGGTGAAACCCAGATCGAACTGGACCGTCGCCTGATCGCCGACCGCATCGTGCGCCTCAAGGCGGAACTGGAAGAGGTGCGCCGAACGCGTGGCCTGCACCGCAAGGCGCGCAAGAAGGTGCCTTTCCCGTCGGTGGCTCTGGTCGGCTATACCAATGCGGGCAAGTCGACGCTGTTCAATAGGCTGACCGGCTCCGAGGTCTTCGCCAAGGACCTGCTGTTCGCCACCCTGGACACGACCCAGCGCACCATCCGACTACCGCAGGGGCGTCCAGCCATCATCGCCGACACCGTGGGCTTCATTTCCGACCTGCCGCATGAACTGGTCGAGAGCTTCCGCGCCACCCTTGAAGAGGTGGGCGAGGCGGACCTGATCCTTCATGTCCGCGACATTGCATCGCCCGACAGCGACGCCCAGGCCAAGGACGTTGAGGCGGTGCTGGAGCAGATCCCGACGCCGGAAGGCAAGACGCGGCGTATCCTTGAGGTCTGGAACAAGATCGACCTGCTGGACGCCGACGTGCGCGAAGCGGTTCTCGGTCAGGCCGAACGCCTGACGCGCGAGGGCAAGGCGGTGGCTGTTTCGGCCTGGACGGGCGAGGGGATCGAGACCCTGCGCGAGGCCATCGCGGGCCTGATCGACGACGACCCGGAAACCCGGCTGACGCTGGAACCGCATCAGGGCGAGGCCTTGGCCTGGCTCTATGAAAACGGCCGCGTGACCTTCCGCGACACGGACGCCGAGGGGCGGACCCATATGGTCGTGCGGCTGCATCCCTCGGCCCTGGGGCGACTGGAACGACTCTACCCGGACATCATCGACTAGTCCCATGCATCTGATCGAGACCGTCCTGTTCCTGCTGCTGGCCGTTGTCCTGTCGGGCTGGGTGGCGCGGATCACGCGGATCGCCCTGCCCTTGGTGCAGATCGGTCTGGGGGCGGCGGTCGTGCTGATCACCGGCGAAGCGGTGGATCTGAAGCCGGATATCTTCTTCCTGCTGTTCCTGCCGCCCCTGCTGTTCGTGGACGGATGGCGCATCCCGAAGGAGGCGCTGCGGCGCGATCGGGCGGTGATCCTGGAGTTGGCGCTGGGCTTGGTAGTCTTCACCGTGGTGGGGCTGGGCTTTCTGATCCACTGGATGATCCCGGCCATGCCCCTGGCGGTGGCCTTTGCGCTCGCGGCCATCCTGTCGCCGACTGATCCGATCGCCGTGTCGGCCATCGCTTCGCGAGCGCCCATACCCAAACGGCTGATGCATATCCTCGAGGGCGAGGCGTTGCTGAATGACGCGACGGGCCTGACCTGCATGCGGATCGCCGTCATCGCCGCCACGACGGGGGCCTTTTCCCTGAGCAGCGCCGTAGGAACCTTTGTCTGGCTGGCGGTGGCGGGCATCGGCCTGGGTGTCGCCGTCACCCTGGTGATCGGCCTGATCAAGGGCTGGATCAGCCGCCGTTGGGGCGAGGACGTCGGCGGTCAGATTCTGATCAGCCTGCTGATGCCTTTCGCCGCCTACCTGGCGGCCGAAGCCGTCCATGCCTCGGGCATTCTGGCGGCGGTCGCCGCCGGCGTGACGATGAGCTTCACCGAGCGTCAGGGCTCGGCCATGGCGGCGACACGCATCCGTCGCGCCGTGGTCTGGGATACTGTGCAGTTCGTCGCCAATGGCCTGATCTTCGTCATCCTGGGCGAGCAGATGCCGTCGATCATGGCCCGCGCCGCCGAGGTCATCCAGTCGACCCAGCACAAGGAAGTCTGGTGGCTGGCGGTCTATGTCGTCGCCATTGTCCTGGCGCTGGCGACCCTGCGTTTCGTCTGGGTGTGGGCTTCGCTGAAGTTCACCCTGTTCCGCAGGCGCGGCAAGCGTGCGCCTCCCAAGGTCGGCCTGCGTCTGGTGGCCGTCATGTCGCTGGCAGGGGTGCGGGGCGCCATCACCCTGGCCGGCATCCTGACCCTGCCGTTCGTGCTCGGAGACGGCACGCCCATGCCGACGCGCAACCTGGCCATCTTCCTGGCAGCGGGCGTGATCATCGTCTCCCTGCTGTTGGCCACCGTGGCCCTGCCGCGACTGCTGAAGGGGATCGAACTGCCGCCTGAGCCGTCGCATCTGGAGGAGGAGGACCGCTCCCGTGTCGCCGCCGCCTCGGCCGCCATGCGCGCCATTGAGGACACGCAGCACGCTATGGCCGAGGGCAAGAGCAACCCCGACCTCTATGCCGAGACGGCTGCGCGGTTGATGGAGATCTATCGCCATCGGATAGAAACCCGCATCCATGTCGAGGGCGACGACGTGGTCTTGGCCCGCCAGTCCGATGAGATCGAGCGCCAGCTGCGCCTATCGGGTCTGGCGGCCGAACGCGCCGAACTGGTGCGGCTGGGCCGGATGCGACTGGTCGATGAGGAGACGGCGCGAAAGCTGATCCGCGAGGTCGACCTGCAGGAACTGCGCTACGTCTGAGGCTCGGACGCGATCCAGGCCGCCAGATCGGCATAACTATCAAACACCTTGAGCGCGCCCGCCTCAACCAACGTCCGAGCGTGGCCGTCTCGAATATGCCCGCCTGCGCATAGTCCGACCGTGGTCATGCCCGCCGCCACGCCGGCCAGGACCCCGGTCGGACTGTCCTCGATGACCAGTGTGCGCGATGGATCCGCCTTCATGGCTTCGGCTGCGAAAAGGAACAGATCGGGGTGCGGTTTACCGCGGCTGACGTGCACCGCAGCGCTGAAGATCATGCCTTCGAACATCGGGTAGACGGCGAAGCGGTGCAGACCCATCTTGATCCAGTCCGGCGGACTGGAGGAGGCAATGCAAAGGCGCTCGGGCCGGGCGGACAGGAAGGCTTCGAAACCGGTCACGCTGCCAAGTTCGCGTTCTGCGCGCTCATGACAACGTCGGGTCCATTCTGCATGAACGCCGGGTGGGCACGGCGCGCTCAGACGCTCCGCGATGATCGGTTCGCAATCCAGCCAGCGCTTGCCGAGATAGAGGGCCAGAGCGTCGTCCAGCGTGGTCGGCAGACCGATGTCGCTGAGCAGTTCGGCCATCACCGCGTTGTTCAGCAGTTCGCTGTCGGCGATGACCCCGTCGTAGTCGAAGATGATGAGGTCGAAAGCCGCCAAGATCAGGCCTTCTCAGCCGCCTTGGCAGCGTCCCACAGAGCGTCCATCTCGGCCAGGTTGGACTGTTCCGGCGTGCGGCCGTCCTTGGCCAGTTCGGCCTCGATGAAGCCGAAACGACGGACGAACTTGGCGTTGGCGGCGCGCAGGGCGTCTTCGGGCTCGACCTCCAGCTTGCGGGCCAGGTTGGCCACGACGAACAGCAGATCGCCCAGTTCCTCGCGCGCCTTGTCCTTGTCGCCGGCGGCGATCTCGACGCGCAGTTCCTCGACCTCTTCGGCCAGCTTGTCGAAGACTTCGTCGGTCGAGGGCCAGTCGAAGCCGACGCGACCCGCGCGCTTGGTCAGCTTGGCGGCGCGGGTCAGGGCGGGCAGGCCTACCGGCACGTCGTCCAGCACGCCGTGCTGTTCCTTGGCCTTGCGCTCGGCGGCCTTGATGTCCTCCCAGCGCGCCTTCTGGGCCGAGCCGCTGGGCTTGGCGGCTTCCTCGCCGAAGACGTGGGGGTGGCGACGGACCAGCTTGTCGGCCATGGCGTCGGCCACGTCATCAAAGGCGAAATGCCCGGCTTCCTCCGCCATGCGGGCGTGGAAGACGACCTGGAACAGCAGGTCGCCCAGTTCGACCTTCAGCTCCTCCATGTCGGCGCGCTCGATGGCGTCGGCGACCTCGTAAGCCTCCTCGATCGTATAGGGGGCGATGGTCGCGAAGGTCTGCTCGACATCCCAGGGGCAACCGCCGTTCGGATCGCGCAGGCGAACCATGATTTCCTTCAGGCGGTCGATGGAGTGGGTCATTCAGGCGGTCCCGGCGTCGCGGGCCATCAGCGCCTCGCGGATTTCATCATGGCGCTGGGGCGTCAGGGGATAGCCCTTCAGCACCCAGGCGGCGCCCGCCAGTAGCAGGCCCGGCACGGCGATGAACAGGATTTGCAGCATCAGCAGAGAAAACTCGCTGTTCCCCGCCGGCCCCGGCAGCGCCTTGAACCCCACCCATTGCAGGATCAGGTAGGGGATCAGCGCCACGACATGGCCGATCTTGGTCGTGGCCGACAGGATGGAGAACATCAGGCCGGTCCGATCCACGCCCGTTTCCAGCCGCACCTCGTCGCCCGCGTCGGCCATCATGGCTCTCAGCAGGAACAGGCCCGCGGCATAGGGCAGGCCGGCGATGAACATGACCACGGCGGTCAGGGCGAAGTTGCCGCCCGGGACCAGGGTGGCGCCGATATAGAGGCCGGCGAAGATCAGGCTGGCGACGGCCAGGGCCCTGTCCTTGCCGATCCTGGTCGCCAGCCAGGCCCAGATCGGCGCGCCGACCAGTCCCGCCACGAAATAAAACAGCATGAACAGCGACGCCTGGGTGTGGTCGTAGCCCTTGATCTGGCCGAAGAAGAAGAACAACAGCGAGCCGGTGATGCCCGGCGCGACGCCCAGAAGCAGGTCGGCGATCAGCAGCTTGCGCACCGTCTTCATCTTGAACAAGGCCAGATAGGCGCCCGGCCCGCCGTGCGGCGCAGCGCCGACGTTGACCGGTTCCGGCACGGCGATCATGGCCAGGCCGATAGTGACGGGCAAGGCGATCAGGATGGCCCAGCCCATGATCCGCACGCCGTCGGCGTAGTTCCCGATGCCCGTCTTCACCACCACGGTCGGCAGGATCAGGATCAGGATGACGCCGATGATGTTGAACACCTGCCACCAGCCATAGACGCGGCTGCGCTGATCATACTGTGGCGCCAGCACCGCCGCCCAGCCCAACTGACCCAGGGTGCCGATCGAGAAGCCGAGGTAGAGGACCAGCAACCAGGCGAACAGATAGGCGGGGCCTGCGCCGGGCTGGACCAGGACGAACATCATCAGCGCCGACAACATCAGGATCGGCGTCGAGACCAGCATCCACGGTCGATAGCGGCCGAACGCAGTCTTGGTCTTGTCCATGCCCCAGCCGATGAAGGGGTCGAAGACGATGTCGATCAGCCGCACCGCCATGAAGACGGCGGCCACCACGCCCAGCTCCAGCCCGACGTGGGTGGCGTAGAACTCCGGCAGGGTGACGGGCAGGGCCACGCCAAAGGCCGCCAGCGGCAGGCAGGGGCCGGAAAAGGCGGCCAGAACGGCGTTGGAACGACGTGGGGCGTCAGCGGCGGAGACAGATGACATCGGGCGTCCGGGGTGAGCGGCCTTGAGTCGGCCGCAGCTTCACCATGCCGGTTTTCCGCGAACAGGCGAAGACGGCCTTGCAGTCGAGCGCGACCTGAGGCCTGCTAACGTCATGTCAGTGCGAATTGCGATCCTAGCGGCGGCCTTCTTCGCGGTTCTCGGCGGGGCGGGTGCCGCCAAGGCCGACGCCCAGATCTGCGACCGGCCGACCAATGCATGGGACGGCGCAGCCCAGGCCAACGGGATTTCGCTCTATACCCTGGAATGGTCGCCGTTCGGATCAGCGGAATGGGGCTGGGAGACCTACACGCCCCTGATCCAGCGCGAGATCGGCACGCCGTGCGACCCGGCGTCGCCGGCCTTCGCTGAAGCCCTGGCCGGCTTCCAGTCGCGCTATGGCCTGATGGCGACGGGGCAGTTCGATCAGGCGACCTTTCAGGTGTTCCGCGGCCTGTGGCAGGAGCGCCGCCCCTTCGTCATGGCGCGGGTGAGAGGAGAATGTCCTGAGCCGCCGCCGATCAACATGCTGGGCTATCTAGACCCCGCCGAGGAACACGCACAGCGCATGACGCGGCTGTTGCGCCGCGACGTTCTGGACGCCTATCGTCGCATGGCCGCCGCCGCTCGCGCCGAGGTGCCGGCCATCGCCGCCGATCCCGAACTGATGCAGATCTTCTCGGGCTTTCGCGACCCGGAGGCGGACGCCGCCCGTTGCGCGACCCAGGGCAACTGCGACGGCGTGCGCCGCGCCGTCTGTTCGCCGCATCGGACAGGCACGGCGATCGACATTCACGTCGGCCATGTCGCCGGCATGGGAGTGGATTCGACCGATCCCATGAGCCGCCGCCACATGGCCCAGGGACCGGCCTATCGCTGGCTGGTGGCCAATGCGTCCCGCTTTGGCTTCACCCCCTATGTGTTCGAGCCTTGGCATTGGGAATGGACAGGCAATGATACGGCCGCTGGCGGACGGTGAGGCGGCGCTGGCGCGCGAGGTCTTTGGCGCGGCGCTGTGGCTGGACGATATCCGCTTCCTGGGTTCGCCCTGGCCCTTTGATCGGGCCTTCGTGCCGGGGCGTTGGTTCGGGCGCGACTGGATCGTCTGGCCAAAGAAGACGCTGGAGCTCGACCTGTCGCGCGCGCCGCTGCGGACCCAGGCTGTCTTCATTCACGAGCTGGTCCATGTCTGGCAGGCCCAGAACGGGCTGAACCTGTTGACGAGCAAGCTGCGGGCGGGCGACGGTCCCGCCGCCTACGCCTATCCGCTGGACGACCTGTGCGATTGGACGGGCCTGAACATCGAGCAGCAGGCCATGGTAGTCGAGCACCGCTTCATCCTGTCGCGCGGCGGTCGAGCGCCAGCCAATCAGGCCTTCTATGATCGCGTCTGCCCGCTGGCGCGGCGGATGGATATGTAAGCTCTTGCGGGAACGACGGTTTGCACTAGATCTGCAACAGTCATTGGCGCAATAAGCGTCGCAAACACGGTCAAGCCATGAGACAGCCCGCCATTTTCTTCGGTCACGGCTCTCCGATGAACGCCTTGGGCGGCTCCTATGCGGACGCCTGGCGCGCGCTGGGAGAGGAGATCGGCAAGCCCAAGGGCGTGGTCATGGTCTCGGCCCACTGGGAGACGCGCGGGCTGGGCGTGACGGCGCAGGAGCGGCCGGAAACCATCCATGATTTCGGAGGCTTTCCGGAGGAACTTCACGCCATGCAGTATCCCGCGCCCGGTTCGCCTGCGCTGGCGGACCGGGTGGCGGAACTGACCGGCGCGCAACAGACGACGCAATGGGGGCTGGATCATGGGACTTGGTCAGTCCTGGCCCATGTCTGGCCCGAAGCCGACGTGCCGATCGTGCAGTTGTCGCTGGATCGCACCATCGACGCGCGGGCTCACTATGAACTGGCGAAGAAGCTGCAGCCCTTGCGGGAGGAGGGCGTCCTGATCGCGGGTTCCGGCGACTTCGTGCACAACCTGCGGACCTGGAAGCGCGCGGGGGGCGAGCCCTATGACTGGGCCATCGACTTCAACGAGGCGGTGAAGCGCGCTTTCGTCGCGGGCGACCATGACGCCCTGATCGACTGGGTGAACCTGGCCGAACAGGCGCAGCTCAGCGTGCCGACCGATGAGCATTATCTGCCGCTGCTCTACGTAGCGGCTCAGCAGGAACCCGGCGAGACGGTCAGCTTCTTCACAGACGCCATCGAAGGCGGATCGATCTCGATGACCGGCGCCCGGATCGGCTGATCCAGGCGCCGTCCTAGTTGCTTAGCGGCGACGGCCGCCGCGCATCATGCTGTCCAGGGCGATTGGGCCGGGACCAGCGAAGAACAGGTAGAGGAAGACGAAGCAATAGAGCGCCGCCAGTTCGCCGCCGTTGTTGATCGGATAGGGGCTCTGCGGCGCATGCACCATCCAGTAGGCCACGGCGGTGAAGCCGGACAGGATGAAGGCGGTCGGGCGGCTGAACAGGCCCAGGATGATCAGGACGCCGCCGACCAGCTCGATGGGGCCGGACCAGCCGGCGAGGGTGGACAGGCTGGAAACATCGAACGCGCCGCCATGCCCGCCGGGCGGAAAGCCCAGAATTTTCTGCGCGCCGTGTTGAAGCAGCAGCAGCCCGGCCACGATCCGCAGAACGCTCTGGAAACGCGGGGCCCAGCCCGAAATAGACGCTGCACTCGCCATATGTCTTTCCTCCCGATGACGCACGACCGTCGGTTCCGCAAACCGGATCGACGCAAGGCGTAAAGGCGAAGGTTAGGCGAAGTCGCAGGCTCTGCAAGCGTCCCTATCAGGCGGCTTTCAACGCATCCTCGACCAGCTTCTGGATAGCCACGTAGTCTGTCTTGCCTGTGCCCAGGACCGGAATGGCGTCCAGCTTGATGATCTTCTTGGGGACCGCCAGTTCGGGCGCGCCGTTCTCGCGCGCCCATTCCGTCAGGCGCGCGGATTCGGCCCCGGCATGGTCGGTGACCAGGATCAAACGCTCGCCCTTCTTGCTGTCGGGTACGGAAACCGCCGCATGGCGATGTTCGGGCCAGACGGCGCCGGCCATGTCCTCGACCGCCAGAAGCGAGACCATTTCGCCGCCGACCTTGGCGAAGCGTTTCACCCGGCCGAGGATGGTGATGTAGCCCTCGTCGTCGATGTCGACGATGTCGCCGGTGTCATGCCAGCCGCCTTCCAGCGGCTCGATGCCCTCGGGATTGCTGGGTGAGATATAGCCGGCCATGACGTTGGGGCCGCGCAGATACAGGCGACCGCCGCCTTCGATGCCCTCGACCTGGTCCAGGCGGTATTCCATGCCGGGCATGATCTGGCCGACGGTGCCGGGACGGTTGCGGTCGGGGTGGTTCACGGCGACCACGGGCGCCGCCTCGGTCGCGCCATAACCTTCCAAAAGTTCGACGCCGCCGAACTTGGTGTTGAACATCTGGCGCGTTTCGTCGCGGACCTTTTCGGCGCCGGCGACAGCGAACTGGAGGGTGGCGAAGTCGCCGGGCTCGGCCACGCGCGCATACTGGTTCAGGAAGGTGTCGGTCGCGAACAGGATCGAGGCCTTCACCTGGGGCAACAGGTCGGTGATCTGCTTGGCGTGCAACGGCGACGGGTACTCGAACGCCTTCATCCCTTGCAGCAAGGGCAGGATCACGCCGCCGGTCAGGCCGAAGCAGTGGAAGGTCGGTAGTGGGTTGAACATGACCCATTCGGGCTTCAGGTCGATATGGGCCGCAACCTGACGGGCGTTGGCGACCAGATTGCGCTGGCTTAGCACCACGCCCTTGGGCGCGCCGAAACTGCCCGAGGTGAAAAGGACCACGCCCGGCGAATCGGGATCGGTCTTCACGCGGAAGCGGCGCGGGGCCATGCCGGCGCTCAGGCCGTAAAGTTTGTCGGCCAGGCCGATCGTCTTGCGCACGTCGTCCAGCCAGATGATCTCGGCGACCTCGCCGAGGGCTTCCATCAGGTCGTCCAGCTTGGCCTGGGTGACGAAGCGCTTGGCCGACAGGATCTTGGTGACGCCCGCCGTCTTCAACGCCGCCTTCAGATTGGCCTCGCCCGAGGTGAAGTTCAGCATGACCGGCACGCGGCCGAAGGCGTGCAGGCCGAAGAAGGTGACGACCACGCCCGCGCTGGACGGCAGCAGAACGCCGACGCGCTCGCCCGGCTTGGTCATGGCTGCGATCTTGCGGCCCAGCACGAAGGCGGCGCGGATCAGGCCGGTATAGGTCAGGGGATGACGATCCTGGTCTTCCAGGATCTCCTTGTCGCCATAGCGGGCGCGCGCATCGATCAGCGCGTCGAACAGGGATTCATCATAGACCTTGGGGTCCAGGGCAGCCCGCAAGCACGTCCTCCTTCGGAGGGCTCTCAGCGGCCCTCTCGGTTACAAGAGGCCGGAACCTAGTGACGTAAGGTCGCCTTGAAAAGATGCGTAACGTCGCGTGAACGTCGCATATCCATCGCTGAAACCGTCTGTGGCTTGCCATTGGCGGTCGGAAAGCCGACATACCGCCCTTCTGCACAGGAGCCAGACCGCCGGCTATGGTCACGCTGATCGACACCCTGACGAAGAAGCCTTCCGAGCTGCGTCACCCGGAGAAACAGAATCGCCCGGAATCGGCGGTGCTGAAGAAGCCTGACTGGCTGCGCGTAAAGGCGCCCGGTTCTGGCCAGTACAATGCGACCAAGGACATTGTTCGCTCCAAGGGGCTGGTGACGGTCTGCGAAGAGGCGGCCTGCCCGAACATCGGCGAGTGCTGGAGCCAGAAGCACGCCACGCTCATGATCATGGGCGACACCTGCACGCGGGCCTGCGCCTTCTGCAACGTCAAGACCGGCTTGCCGCAGCCCTTGGACCCGGAAGAGCCCGCCAAGGTCGGCCTGGCTGTCCAGCAGATGGGCCTGAACCACGTGGTCATCACCTCGGTGGATCGTGACGACGTGGCCGACGGCGGCGCCGCCCACTTCGCCGAAGTGGTGCGCCAGATCCGTTTGCAGGCGCCCAACACCACCATCGAGATCCTGACCCCCGACTTCCTGCGCAAGGACGGCGCGGCCGAGGTCATGATCGACGCCACGCCCGACGTCTTCAACCACAACCTCGAGACGGTTCCGCGCCTCTATCTGAAGATCCGCCCCGGCGCCCGCTACTTCCACTCGCTGCGTCTGCTGCAGATGGTCAAGGAGCGCGACCCGAACCAGTTCACCAAGTCCGGCATCATGGTCGGCTTGGGCGAGACCAAGGAAGAGGTCATGCAGGTGATGGACGACATGCGGTCCGCCGGGGTCGACTTCATCACCATCGGTCAGTACCTCCAGCCGACGCGCAAGCACGCCGCCATCGACCGCTTCGTCACGCCCGAAGAGTTCAAGGCCTATGAGGCCATCGCGCGCGCCAAGGGCTTCCTGATGGTGTCGTCGTCGCCGCTGACGCGTTCGTCGCACCACGCCGGGGACGATTTCGCCCGTCTGAAGGCCGCGCGTCAGGCGCAGGCAGGCCGCTCGGCGCGTTAAGCCCTGAATGGCGGTCCATCGCGTTACGCGCATCCTTCCCTATGCGCCCGAGCAACTGGCCAATCTGGTCGCGGACGTGGAGGCCTATCCGGCCTTCGTGCCGTGGATCACCTCCATGCGGGTCTGGAACAAGCGGGACGAGGCGCCCGGTGTTCGTCTGCTGGACGCCGAGGCGGGCGTAGGTTTCGCCTTCCTGACCGAGCGGTTCTCGACCTGGGTCCGCCATGACATCCACGCGCCCAAGGTCGAGGTCGGCCTGATCCGCGGACCGTTCAAGCACCTGAAGAACCGCTGGGAGTTTCATCCCCATCCCGAAGGGACGCGGCTGGAGTTCTTCATCGACTTCGCCTTCAAGTCGCGCATGCTGGACATGATGCTGCAGGCGAATTTCGACCGGGCGGTCGACAAGCTGATCCATTGTTTCGAGGGCCGCGCCAAGGCCCTGTACGGCAAGAGGTAGGACCATGGCCGCGCCTTTCGACTTCGATGCGACGGTCGTAGGGGCGGGGGCTGTGGGGCTGGCCTGCGGGCGGGCGCTGGCGAAACGCGGCCTGTCGGTTCTGGTGCTTGAGAAAGAGCCGCACATCGGTCAGGGCGTGTCCTCGCGCAACTCAGAGGTCATCCACGGCGGGCTCTATTATCCGACCGGCTCGCTGAAGGCGAAGTTCTGCGTCGAGGGGAGGCGCGCGCTCTATGAGTTTCTAGGCGGCCACAAGATCGATCATTGGAAGTGCGGCAAGCTGGTCGTGGCGACCGAGGAGGCCGAGGTCCCGCGCATCGAGGCCATCTTCCAGCAGGCGACGACAAACGGCGTCGAGGGGCTGGAGCACCTGACCGGCGCCCAGGCGCGGGCGCTGGAGCCTGAACTGAACGCCCACGCCGCCATCCTGTCGCCCGAGAGCGGGGTCTTCGCCAGCCACGACTACATGCTGGCCCTGCAGGGCGAGATCGAGGACGCGGGCGGCTCGGTCGTGGTCTCCACGCCGTTTGAACGGGCCGAGCCCTTGTCAGGGGGAGGCTTCCGCATCACGGCGGGCGGAGAAGGCGGGGCGGTGCTGACGTCCCGGCTGCTGGTCACCGCGCCCGGCCTGTCAGCCCAGAGCGTGGCGGCGGCCATCGACGGCTATCCGCCCGTCGACATCCCGGCGCGGCATCTGGGCAAGGGAATCTATTTCCGCCTGACGGGGCCTGCGCCGTTCAATCGTCTGATCTATCCGCCGCCCATCGCCGGGGCGCTGGGCACCCATTATCGCAAGGATCTGGGCGGGCAGGGGGTGTTCGGGCCGGACCTGGCCTATGTCGAGGCCGAGGACTATTCCGTCGATCCGGCCAAGGCGGAGGAATTCGCCCACTACATCCGCCGCTTCTGGCCCGGTGTGACGGTCGAGCGGCTGACGCCCGACTACGCCGGCATCCGGCCCAAGATTCACGGCCCCGGTGAGCCGCAGCCGGACTTCCAACTGCATGGAGCCGAACATCACGGCATCGACGGCCTGATAGCCCTGTTCGGGATCGAGAGCCCAGGCCTGACCAGTTCTCTGGTTATCGGCGAAGCAGTGGCCGAGGCGCTTTGCAGGGCATGAGCATGACCGAACGCGAGAAGATGCTGGCCGGGTTGAGCTATGACCCTGGCGATCCTGAACTGGTCGCGCGGCGGGCGCGTGCGGTTGGCCGGACTATGCGCATCAATCAAGAGCCGGATCGCGAGAAGCGCCGCGCCCTGGTCAATGAACTGGTCCACGCGAGCGATGGACGCGCGGCGATCATGCCCGGCTTCTTCTGCGACTACGGCGACAATATCCGCTTGGGCGCTCGTGCCTTCGTCAACGCCAACAGCGTCTTTCTGGATTGCGCTCAGATCACCATTGGCGACGACTTTCAGTGCGGTCCCGGCGTCCAGCTTCTGACGCCCGAACACCCGCTAGGGGCGGCAGAGCGACGTTCAGGCGTTGAAAGCGCCCGCCCCATCCGGTTGGGAAATGACGTCTGGATCGGCGGCGGGGCCGTCGTTCTGGCAGGCGTCACGGTCGGCGACCGGGTCGTGATCGGCGCCGGCGCGGTCGTGACAAAGGACGTGCCATCCGATGTCGTGGTCGTCGGCAATCCGGCTCGTGTCGTGAAGACCCTGCCGCGCGACGTCTAGTCGAAGGCCGCCAGCGGGATCGAAACCAGGCTGAACGGCAGGACCGGATCGCCTGAACCACGGCGATTCAATTGGCTGTTGGCGACGATCAGGCGATCCCCGCGAACAGCGACGGTTGCGGGCCAAGCCAGTTCGGTCGGCTTGATGCGTTTCACCTCGACGGCTGCGCTCAGATCGATCGAAAGATCCAGTGCCACGACCTCCCCCGCAGACTGACGCACCAGGAACAGCCGCCGCCCGACCAGAGCTAGGCCATCGCCGCCGTCCAGGGCCGAATCACCAGTGTTGATGGCGGTCACCTCGCGCGTGCGAGTGTCTATGCGATACAGTCGGCCGGTCTTCATCAGGACGACGATCAGGTATCGCCCGTCCGGCGTCGCGACGATGCCATTCAGGTTGGGGTCTTCGCCATACTCCAGCACCGTGCCTTCGAAGGACAACCAAGGCTCCAGAGCCGCGTCGGAGATAGAATCACGTGAGACGCGCCACAGCACGGGGCGCAAGGTGTCGGTGAAATAGGCGGCGTCGGACGTCAGGGCGACGTCGTTGATCAGCCAGGGGCCTTCTGGCGTGGTGAAGCGCGCCAGTCTTTCACCGGTGGCGATATCGACCACATGCATTGAACCCGTTCGCGCTCCGGCGACCCAGATGCGGCCCTGTCCGTCCGCCTTGAGGCCCAGAGCCACGGAGACCGGCTTGGCCGGCGGCGTATCGCCCAGATCGAGCGGATCGGCGATGACCGCCGCTGCGCCTGAGTCAGGATCGATGCGGAAAATCACGCCTGTGTTTGCGCTGTTTGCATAGACGGCGCCGGATATGGGATCGACCGTGACCCCTTCTGGATAGGCGGCGGCGTCAGGGAGAGGCAGGGTCCTTATGTCCGACTGCGCAAGCGTAGGCCCCGCCGCCGTCAGCGAGCCGAACGCCAGGCTTGCTGCCAGAATTCTTGGCTTGAATTTGCGCATCCTGTCCTCCCGTGACATCGGTGTCATGACTTTGCCGCAAGCGGTGTCGAACCGCCAGCCTGACTTGCTTGGCCGATTGTCACGGCACGGCTTGAAATCGGTTGCGGCTTCATGCATAAGCCCGCCCTCGCGTGGCGGCTCTTATCGGGGGGCCGCCGCTGTTGTTTTCGCGTCTTCACGGCGCACCGACTTAGAGATTGAGACGGACATGGCCGTTCCGAAGCGCAAAGTATCCCCCTCGCGTCGCAACATGCGTCGTGCACACGACGCCCTGGGCGCCAACACCTATGTGGAAGACAAGGACACCGGCGAGCTGCGCCGTCCGCACCACATCGACCTGAAGACCGGCATGTACAAAGGCCGTCAGGTCATGACCCCGAAGGAAGACTAAGGTCTTCACGACGGTCCCGGTTTCGGCCGGACGATAGAATTCGGCGGCGCGCGATGTCATCGCGCGCCGTTTTCGTGCGTTATGGCGGTGAAGCTGAACCACTGGAGCGCTCCGCATGATCCGCCACGCTGTCCTCAGTTCCGTCGCCCTGCTGGCCCTGGCGGCCTGCAATGCGCCTGAAGGCGCCAAGACGCCTGAGCAGAAAGCTCCCGAATCAGCAGCTCCTGCGAGGGCGCTCGACGCCGCTGGAGCCGAGGTGCTGACGCCTCAAGGCTATGGTCCCCTGAAGATCGGCATGACCCAGGCCGAGGTGGACGCTGCGGTCGGCCCGCCGCCTGCGAGCGCCGCTGAAGCCGAGCCTTCGGAATGCCGTCAGTATCATCCGCCGCGTGCGCCTGAGGGGCTTCTGGTCATGACGGAGAATGGCGTTCTGACCCGTCTGACGGTGACCACGGGCTCAAGCGTCAAGACGGCGGACGGCGTGGGGATCGGCTATGACGGCGAGCAACTGAAGACAAAGTACGGCGCGACCGCTCGATTCAGCCCTCACAAGTATGTGGAGGCGCCGGCCGGCTATCTGACCATCTGGCCGGGGGCAGGGCATCTACTGGGGACATATGTCGCCGATCCCGCCGCGCGCGGTCTGGTGTTCGAGATCGGCCAGGACGACAGGGTGGCCTTCATCCATGCGGGCGGCCCCAGCATTCAGTACGTCGAGGGCTGCAGCTGACGTCTGGAAAAAGGAAGGCGCGCCGCCGGTTGGCGATTCGGCGACGGCTGGGCTAAACCGGGGGCAGAACTTCTCCTCCTGACAGAGCGCCTTCCACATGACCGACATCGCCGACATCGTCGCCCGCCAGATCATCGACAGCCGGGGTAATCCGACGGTCGAGGTGGACGTCACCCTGGAAGACGGCAGCTTCGGCCGCGCCGCCGTGCCTTCGGGCGCCTCGACCGGCGCCCACGAAGCCGTTGAACTGCGCGACGGCGACATGGACATGTGGGGCGGCAAGGGCGTCCAGAAGGCGGTCGACGCCGTCAACGGCGAAATCTTCGACGCCCTGTCCGGCATGGACGCCGAGGACCAACGCCGCTTGGATGAGGCCCTGATCGAACTGGACGGCACCGACAACAAGGGCCGCCTGGGCGCCAACGCCATCCTGGGCGTCTCCCTGGCCGCCGCCAAGGCCAGCGCCATCAGCTCGAACCTGCCGCTGTATCGCTATATCGGCGGCGTCTCGGCTCGCGTCCTGCCGACCCCGATGATGAACATCATCAACGGCGGCGCCCACGCCGACAACCCGATCGACATTCAGGAATTCATGATCCTGCCGACCGGCGCCGACAGCTTCTCGGATGCCCTTCGCATGGGCGCTGAGATCTTCCACGCCCTGAAGAAGGCGCTGAAGGACGCGGGCCACAACACCAACGTCGGCGACGAGGGCGGTTTCGCCCCCAACCTGGCCTCGGCTGAAGAAGCCCTGGCCTTCATCACCAAGGCGGGGCAGGCCGCCGGCTATCTGGCCGGTGAGGACTTCCACCTGGGCCTCGACGTCGCCTCGACCGAGTTCTTCAAGAACGGCAAGTACAACCTGACGGGTGAGGGCAAGTCCTTCGACGCTGACGGCATGGTCGGCTATCTGGCCGATCTGGTCGAGCGCTTCCCCATCGTCTCGATCGAGGACGGCTGCGCTGAGGACGACTTCGATGGCTGGAAGCTGCTGACGGACCGTCTGGGCGACCGCGTTCAGCTGGTTGGCGATGACTTGTTCGTGACCAACCCGCGCCGTCTGGCCGCCGGCATCGGCGAAGGCCTGGCCAACTCCATCCTGATCAAGGTCAACCAGATCGGCACCCTGTCCGAGACCCTGGACGCCGTGGATATGGCCCATCGCGCCGGCTACACCTCGGTGATGAGCCACCGTTCGGGTGAAACCGAGGACTCCACCATCGCCGACCTGGCTGTCGCCACCAACTGCGGACAGATCAAGACCGGCTCGCTGGCTCGCTCGGACCGGACGGCCAAATACAACCAACTGCTGCGCATCGAAGAGATGCTGGGCGACCAGGCCGCCTATTTCGGCGACGGCATGTTGTTGAAGTAAGCCTTCTCACAAAGAAGTGCGCGACGCCGTCTCCGACCTCGGGGGCGGCGTTCGCAATTGCGGCCAAGCTACGGTTCGTTAGGCATTTTCGGTCAAGAATGGGAAACCGTGTTCACGCTCAGAAGGAGCGTTAGTCGTGCCCGAGCAGATGAAGCCCTATCTTCCGTCCGCCTTCCTGCTGTTCCTGATCGTCTATCTGGGCGTTCAGGCCCTGACTGGGCAGCGCGGCCTGCTGAGCGGCGGCGAGCGCGATGCGCTTCTCGCCAAGCGCGAGGCGCAATTGGCCCATTTGACTGAGCAGCGCCGGGATCTGGAAGTTCGCGTGCGCTATCTGCGAACCGAGAGCCTTTCAAAGGACCTTCTGGAAGAGCGGGCGCGGGCGGTGCTCGGCTTTGCTGATCCTCGCGACTACGTGGTTCGCTTGAGTGCTCCTGCTCCGCGCAACCCTGACGCGATCCGCGCCTCCTGAACTATTGTTACAGCTTGACCGGCTCGCTTTGCGTTTCGGGAACGAAGGCTGCTAAAGCCCCTTTCCGTAACGATAAGAGTCCCTGACAATTGGGGCGCAGCCGGGAGATGCCGGATGGCGAAAGCCGCCGCTCAGAAATCATCGTCCAGTGCGGGCGACAACAAGATTCCGAACACGCCTCAGGCTTCGAAAGAAGACCTGCTGCGCTTCTACCGCGAGATGGTCCTCATCCGCCGCTTCGAGGAGCGCGCGGGTCAGCTTTACGGCATGGGCCTGATCGGCGGCTTCTGCCACCTCTACATCGGCCAGGAAGCCGTGGCGGTGGGCGTTCAGGAGAGCGTCAAGCAAGGCCACGACAAGATCATCACCGGCTATCGTGATCACGGCCACATGCTGGCTGCGGGCATGGACCCGAACGCGGTCATGGCCGAGTTGACCGGTCGCATCGGCGGCTCGTCCAAGGGCAAGGGCGGTTCGATGCACATGTTCGACGTGCCGACCGGCTTCTATGGCGGTCACGGCATCGTCGGCGCCCAGGTGGCCCTGGGCACCGGCCTGGCCTTCGCCGGCAAGTATCGCGGCGATGACTCGGTGGCCTTTGTCTACTTCGGCGACGGCGCCTCGAATCAGGGGCAGGTCTACGAGAGCTTCAACATGGCTCAGCTATGGAAGCTGCCGGCCATCTACATCATCGAGAACAACCAGTACGCTATGGGCACGAGCATCGAGCGCTCGTCGTCCACGACCGAGCTGTTCATGCGCGGCGCCAGCTTCGGCATCCCGGGCGAGCAGGTCGACGGCATGGACGTCCTGGCCGTGCGCGACGCCACCGCCCGCGCCGTGGCCCGTGCCCGTGCCGGTGAAGGTCCGTACATCCTCGAGGTGAAGACCTACCGCTATCGCGGCCACTCCATGTCGGACCCGGCCAAGTACCGCACCAAGGAAGAGGTTGACGAGGTCAAGAAGACCCGCGACCCCATCGATCACCTGAAGATGCTGCTCGCCGCCGCCAAGGCGACCGAGGAAGAGCTGAAGGCCATCGACAACGAGGTGAAAGCCATCGTCGCCGAAGCCGTGCAGTTTGCACAGGAAAGCCCTGAGCCGGATCCGTCCGAGCTCTATACTGACGTCTACGTGGAGGCCTGATCCGTGACCGACATTCTGATGCCGGCGCTGTCCCCCACGATGGAAGAGGGCACGCTGACCAAGTGGCACATCAAGGCGGGCGACACCGTGTCGGCCGGCCAGGTGATCGCCGAGATCGAAACCGACAAGGCGACGATGGAAGTCGAAGCCGTCGATGAAGGCGAAGTGCTGGAAATCCTCGTCGCCGAGGGTTCCGAGAACGTGAAGGTCAATACGCCGATCGCGCGTCTGGCCGGCGAAGACGCCGCGCCGGCCCCCGCGCCCAAGGCCGAGGCTGCGCCCGTCGCCGCTCCGGCTGCCGCCGTTTCGACCGCGCCCAAGACGGAACTACGCGATCCGGAAATTCCGGCTGACGCCAAGCTGGTCAAGACGACCATCCGCGACGCCCTGCGCGACGCCATGGCCGAGGAAATGCGCCGCGACGACCGCGTCTTCCTGATGGGCGAGGAAGTCGCCCAGTACCAGGGCGCCTACAAGGTCAGCCGCGAACTGCTGCAGGAATTCGGCGACCAGCGCGTGATCGACACCCCGATCACGGAGCACGGCTTCGCCGGTCTTGGCGTCGGCGCCGCCATGGCGGGCCTGAAGCCGATCGTCGAGTTCATGACGTGGAACTTCGGCATGCAGGCCATCGACCATGTGATCAACTCGGCCGCCAAGACCCTCTACATGTCGGGCGGTCAGATCCGTGCGGACATCGTCTTCCGCGGCCCCAACGGCGCCGCCAGCCGCGTCGGCGCCCAGCACAGCCAGGACTATTCGGCCTGGTACGCTCAAGTTCCGGGCCTCAAAGTCATCGCGCCCTATGACGCCGCTGACGCCAAGGGTCTGCTGAAAGCAGCGATCCGCGATCCGAACCCGATCGTCTTCCTCGAACACGAGATGATGTACGGCCTCGAGTTCGACGTGCCGGACGTCGAGGACTACGTCGTGCCGATCGGCAAGGCCAAGGTCCGCCGCGAAGGCACGGACGTCACCATCACGGCCCACAGCCGCATGGTCGGTTTCGCCCTGCAGGCCGCTGAAAAGCTGGCCGAGGAAGGCATCTCCGCCGAGGTCGTGGACCTGCGCACCCTGCGTCCGCTGGATCACGAAACCATCGTTGAG
Organism: Brevundimonas sp.; assembly: GCF_032055285.1. Lineage (GTDB taxonomy): Bacteria > Pseudomonadota > Alphaproteobacteria > Caulobacterales > Caulobacteraceae > Brevundimonas. Next base: position 420,589 of record NZ_DAMBRE010000002.1, on the reverse strand, counting down.
AGCGTCAAGAAGACCAGCCGCCTGGTCTCGGCCGAAGAAGGCTGGGGGCCGATGGGCGTCGGCGCCGAGGTCGTGGCCCGCGTGATCGAACATGCCTTCGACTACCTGGACGCTCCGCCGCTGCGCGTGCACCAGGAAGACGTGCCGCTGCCTTACGCCGCCAACCTGGAAGCCCTGTCGTTGCCGGGCGTGGACAAGATCGTCGCCGCTGTGAAGCAGGTGATGGCGTGAGCGAAGCTTCCGAGTTCATGCTGACGACGCCGGAAAGCGTCGCCGCTGATCCGCAGGCGATCGAGATCCTGCGGATGTGGTGGTCGAAGGACGAGCCGGTCATGTCGGTGAAGCCGGCCTTCAATGACCCGATCAAGTTCGGGGAACTGTTGGCCTATGCTGCGCGCCATATGGCACACGGTTACGCCGTGCGTCACGGTCACAACGAGCGCGAAGCCTACAATCGCATCCTTCAGGGCCTTTCTGACGTCGTGAAGGCGGACAATGTGCAGACCGTGGCCGAGCCTGTGGCCGCACCGAAAGGGAACGCCTGATGGACGCCGCTGCGCTTGAACAACGGTCCCTGCCAGTTCCCGAGGGACTGAACGCCCCTGAGGATCAGGTCATCGAACTGGCCCGCGTCTGGTGGAACGGCACGGGTCCTATCATGAACATCCGTCCGGCTCTGGCTGAGCCTGGCAACATCGGCGTCGTCCTGGCCGAACTGGCCTGGCACTATTCTCATGCCTACGCCGAGCATCACGGTTTCGATCAGGCCGTGGCGTTCAAGGCTATCTGCGACAGCTGGGACGCGGCCCACGCCAAGGCTGCTCAGGCTGCGAACACGGAGTCCGCTCAATGACCGACATCCTGATGCCGGCTCTGTCGCCGACCATGGAAGAGGGCGTTCTGGCCAAGTGGCACGTCAAGGTCGGGGACGTTGTCTCTGCCGGAGACGTCATCGCCGAGATCGAAACCGACAAGGCGACGATGGAAGTCGAGGCCGTCGATGAAGGCGAAGTCACCGACATCCTGGTGGCTGAGGGTACGGAAGGCGTGAAGGTCAACACGCCGATCGCCCGCCTGAAGGACGAGGGCGGCGCGGCTGCGCCTGCCGCCAAGGCCGAAGCTCCCAAGGCTGAAGCTGCTCCGGTTCAGGCGGAAACGCCCAAGGCTGCGGCGCCGATGGCCCCGGCGCCTGCCGCTCCCAAGTCGGCCAGCGGCGAACGCATCTTCGCCTCGCCCCTGGCCCGTCGTATCGCCGCCCAGAACGGCGTCGATCTGAAGTCGATCAAGGGCTCCGGCCCGCATGGTCGGATCGTCAAGCGCGACGTCGAGGGGGCGCCGAAGGGCGCCGCTCAACCCGCAGCCTCCACGGCGACCGCCGCTGCGACCTCGGGCATCGCCCCGCGTCAGGTTCAGTCGCTGGCCCAGATGGGCATCCCGGACGGCAGCTACGACCTGATTCCGCTGGACGGGATGAAGAAGGCTGTGGCGCGCCGCATGGTCGACAGCATCCAGAACGTCCCGCACTTCCCGCTGTTCATCGACTGCGAGATCGACCAGCTGATGGCCGTCCGCGCGAAGGTGAACAAGATGCTGGAGCCGCAGGGCATCAAGGTCTCGGTCAATGACTTCGTCATCAAGGCTGCGGCCCTGGCGCTGAAGATGGTGCCGGAGGCGAACGCCTCCTACACCCCCGAAGGCATCGCCATGCACCACAACGCCGACGTCTCGATGGCGGTGGCGATCGACGGCGGCCTGATCACCCCGATCATCAAGAAGGCCGAGACCAAGGGCCTGGCGCAGATCGCGACCGAGTCCAAGGACCTGGCCAAGCGCGCCCGCGAGCGCAAGCTGAAGCCCGAAGAGTTCCAGGGCGGCACCTTCTCGGTGTCCAACCTGGGCATGTTCGGCATCAAGCAGTTCACCTCGATCATCAATGAGCCGCAGGGCTGCATCATGAGCGTGGGCGCGGGTGAGCAACGTCCGGTCGTCAAGGACGGCCAGATCGTGCCGGCCACGGTCATGACCGTGACCCTGACCTGCGATCACCGCGTGGTCGACGGCGCAACGGGCGCTCGCTTCCTGCAGGCGTTCAAGCCGCTGATCGAAGATCCTGTGGCGATGCTGGCCTAAGGGGAGGGTGAAGTCATGACCTCGGTTTATGACTTCTCCGCCCGCGCCATCGACGGCACGGACGTGGCGCTGGACCGCTTTCGCGGTCAGGCGCTGCTGATCGTCAATACGGCGTCGAAGTGCGGCTTCACCGGTCAGTATGACGGACTGGAGAAGCTGCACCGCGATTTTGTGGATGCGCCGTTCGAGGTTTTGGGTTTTCCCTGCAACCAGTTCGGCCAGCAGGAGCCGGGCAGGGCGGCGGAAATCGCCGCCTTCTGCGCCACCAGCTTCGACGTGACCTTTCCCCTGTTCGACAAGGTGGACGTCAACGGGCCGAACCGGCACCCGCTCTATGCCTGGCTGACCCGGCAGAAGCGTGGCTTCTTCGGCTCCCAGAACATCAAGTGGAACTTCACCAAGTTCCTGACCGACCGCGAAGGCCGCGTCGTCGCGCGCTATTCGCCCCAGACTGAACCCGCGGCCATCAAGGCCGACATCGAGAAGTTGATCTGACCATGGCTGCTGAATTCGATCTCGTCGTCATCGGTTCGGGCCCCGGCGGTTACGTCGCGGCGATCCGCGCCAGCCAACTGGGCCTCAAGACCGCGATCATCGAGCGCGAGAACCTGGGCGGCATCTGCCTGAACTGGGGCTGCATCCCGACCAAGGCCCTGCTGAAGTCGGGCGAGAAGTTCGAGAGCCTGTCGCACCTGAAGGAATACGGCCTGTCCGCTTCGGGCGCGTCCTTTGACTTCGACGCCATCATCCAGCGCTCGCGCGGGGTCGCGGCGACGATGAACAAGGGCATCGGCTTCCTGATGAAGAAGAACAAGATCGAGGTGATCGAGGGTTCGGCCACGCTCGAGAAGGGCGCTGTCGCTCCCAAGGTCGTTGTCGCGCTGAAGGCCGGCGGCACGCGCGCCATCGAAGCCAAGACCGTCATGCTGGCCGTCGGCGCCCGCGCCCGCGCATTGCCGCAGATCGGTCTGGAAGCGGACGGCGACAAGATCTGGGCCTATCGCGACGCCCTGGCCCCCAAGAAACTGCCCAAGACCTTCGTCGTCATCGGCTCGGGCGCCATCGGCATCGAGTTCGCCAGCTTCTATCGCGCCCTGGGCGCCGAGGTGACGGTCGTCGAGGCCGTCGACCGGATCATGCCGGTTGAGGACGAAGAGGTCTCCAAGGCTGCTCAGAAGTCGTTCGAAAAGCGCGGCATCAAGTTCAAGGTCGGCGCCAAGGTCACCAAGGTCTCCAAGGATTTCAAGGGTGTGAAGGTCGATGTTGAAGTGAACGGCAAGGCCGAGACGCTGGAGGCCGAGGTCTGCATCTCGGCGGTCGGCATCACCGCCAATACCGACGGCATCGGCCTGGAGGCGCTGGGCGTCGAACTGGACCGCGGTCACATCAAGACCGACAGCCACTGCCAGACCAACGTCAAGGGCCTGTACGCCATCGGCGACTGCGCCGGCGCGCCTTGGCTGGCGCACAAGGCGTCGCACGAAGGCATCCACGCCGCCGAGCATATCGCGGCCTACAAGACCCCGAACGTCCATTCGCCCATCGCCGGCTGCACCTACGCCCAGCCGCAGGTCGCCTCGGTCGGCGTCACCGAGCAAGGCGCTCGCGCCGAGAAGCGTGAGGTCAAGATTGGCCGCTTCCCGTTCCGCGTGAACGGCAAGGCCGTGGCGGCGGGCGAGGTCGACGGCTTCGTCAAGGTCATCTTCGACGCCAAGACCGGCGCCCTGATCGGCGCCCACATGATCGGCCATGAAGTGACCGAGATGATCCAGGGCTACGTCACCGCCATCACGATGGAAGCGACGGAAGAAGACATCCACGGCATCGTCTATCCGCACCCGACCATGTCCGAGGCCATGCACGAGGCCGCGCTGGACGCCTATGGCCGCGTGATCCACATCTGATCGAGTTGTTAGAAAATCTGAACTGTGGCTAAGAGGGTCGCCCTCTTAGTCACGGTTCGGAAGTTCCATGATCGTCGCGCCTGATGTTCTCGGTCTGATCGGCAACACGCCTCTGGTGCGCCTTAAGCGCGCTTCGGAACTGACCGGTTGCGAGATCCTCGGCAAGGCCGAGTTCATGAATGTCGGCGGATCCATCAAGGACCGGGCGGCGCTCAGCATCATCAGAAAGGCGCGGGCGTCAGGCGCGCTGAAGCCCGGCGGCATCATCGTCGAGGGCACGGCGGGCAATACCGGCGTCGGCCTGGCCCTGGTCGGCGCGGCCTTGGGCCATCCGGTCGTCATCGTTATGCCGCGCAGCCAGACGGACGAGAAAAAGCGGGCGGTTCGTCTGCACGGCGCGCGTCTGATCGAGGTCGATCCGGCGCCCTTCGCCAGCCCCAACCATTTCGTCGCCTATTCTCGCCGCCTGGCCGAGGAACTGGACGAGAGCGAACCGAACGGCGCCTACTACGCCGATCAGTTCGACAACCTGGCCAATCGCGAAGCTCACTACGAAGCCACGGCGCCCGAAATCTGGAAGCAAACGGATGGGAACATCGACGGCTTCATCTGCGCCGTTGGGTCGGGCGGGACGCTGGCCGGCTGCGCGGCCTACCTGCGTGAGCAGAAGCCGGACATCGCCATCGGTCTGGCCGACGTGCCGGGCGCCGCGCTCTACAGCTGGTTCACCGAGGGCGTGCTGAAGGGCGAAGGCAGCTCGATCACAGAGGGCATCGGCGTCAACCGCATCACCGGCAATCTGGAGGGGCTGGCGGTCGATCATCCCTATCGGATTGAGGACGCCGAATTCCTGCCCATCCTGTTCGACCTGGTTCAACATGAGGGCCTGTCGCTGGGGCCGTCGAGCGGGGTCAACATCGCCGGAGCCATCCGCATGGCCCGCGACCTGGGACCCGGCAAGACCATTGTCACCGTCCTGTGCGATTCCGGTCAGCGCTATTCCAGCAAGGTCTATGACCCGGCCTTCTTGACCGCGCGCGGCCTGCCGACGCCGGAGTGGCTGAACCGATGAGCCGCAAGAAGGACGCGCCTGTCGAAAGCCGCATCCCGCCCCTGAATGCGCTCAAGGCGTTCGAGGCGGCCGCGCGACGCCTGAACATCACCCGGGCCGCCGAAGAGCTGTCGGTCACGCCCGGCGCCATCAGCCAGCAAATCCGCATTCTGGAGCAGCACGCGGGCGCGCCGCTGTTCCATCGCGAAGGGCGGCAGATCGCCCTGACCGACCTGGGCGCTGAGCTCTATCCGCTGCTACACGACGGCTTCGACTATCTGAAGCGGGCAGGGGATCTGCTGTACCGCCCCAACCGTCGCCACGCCCTGGCGATCAGCGTGCCGCCGTCCTTCGCCGCCAAGTGGCTGGCTCCGCGCATCGCGCGTTTCTCCGCTGCCCATCCCGAGGTCGAGGTCTGGATGTCGGCGGACATGCGCCTGGCCGATGTCGGCGGCGGGCGGGTGGATGTGGCGGTGCGCTATGGACGAGGCGACTATGTCGGTGTTCGGTCCGAGCGCCTGCTGAACGCCGACGTGACCCCTGTGTGCAGCCCGGCCTTGTTGAGCGGCGCGCATCCGCTCAAACGTCCGGCGGACTTGGCGCAGCACACCCTGATCCATCTGCGCCCCAGCGAACTGGAAGAGCCGCGGCCCGACTGGCCGGCCTGGCTGGCGTCCCGCAAACTGACCCAGATCGACGCCTCGGCCGGTCCGCGTTTCGATCAGACCGCGCTGGCGATCGAGGCGGCGGCCCATAGTCAGGGCGTGGCCTTGGCGCCCTACGCCTTTGTCGCCGACGACCTCGCCTCAGGCCGTCTGGCCGCGCCTTTCGCTGACGGGGCCCTTTCGACGGCGCTGGCCTATCATGTGCTGACGCGCCGCAGCGGTGTGTCCGAGCCAGCCCGAGCCTTTGTGCGCTGGCTGAAGGACGAGACGCGGACTGCGGAACATCAGGTCGACGACCTCTAGTCTCTAATGGAAATCCCGCGATCCAGGCAGGATGCGCACATCGCGCGGGTGCCGGTGCGGCGGGTGGCGCGGCGGTTGCGGGTGGGCGATAATGTCGGCGCGGGCCAGTTGGATGTCGGTTTCGTGGTCCTCTGACAGGCGGGACAGTTCGGCGCTGCGGTCGATGACGCGGCGGGCGACGACGTGGACGACGCCTTCGGGGCTCTTCTCGACCATGCCTTCGACCTGCATCAGGCGGGCGCCCATGATCTCTCGTCGGTACTGGTCGAGCATCCGCGCCCAGAGGACGACGTTGGTGATGCCGGTCTCGTCCTCCAGGGTGACGAAGACGGCGTTGCCCTTGCCCGGCCGCTGACGCACCAGAACCACGCCCGCGACCTGTACCAGGGAGCCGCCGCGTTTGGATTCGGTTTCGGCGCAGGTCAGGACGCGGTCGGCGGCGAAGGCGGGGCGCAGGATGGCCATGGGGTGGGCCTTCAGCGACAGGCGGGCGGTCTGGTAGTCGGCGGCGACATGCTCGCCCAGCGGCATCAGGGGCAGGCGGGCGTCGGGCTCCGCGCCCAGTTCGCGGGCGCCGCGTTCGCGCGCCTCGGCGGCGGCGAACAGGGGCAGGGGGTTGTCATCGGGCAGGCGGCGCACCGCCCACAGGGCCTCGCGACGGTCCTGGCCCAGGGAGCGAAAGGCGTCGGCGTCGGCCAGCTTGCGCATGGCGGCGGCGGGCAGTTCGGCGCGACGGGCCAGGGTCTCGATGTCGGCGAAGGGCGCCTCGGCCCGCGCCGACGACAGGGCATTCGCCCAATCCTCCCTGAAGCCGTCGATCTGACGCAGGCCCAGACGCAGGACGGGCGCATTCTCAGGTCCCTCCAGTGAGTTGTCCCAGTCGCTGTGCGAGACGTCGATGGGACGCACCTCGACCCCGCCGACCTCCTGCGCCTCGCGCACGATCTGTGCGGGGGCGTAGAAGCCCATGGGCTGGCTGTTCAGCAGGGCGCAGGTGAAGGCCGCCGGGTGGCGGTGCTTGATCCAGGAAGAGACATAGACCAGCCGGGCGAAACTGGCGGCGTGGCTTTCGGGAAATCCGTAGGAGCCGAAGCCCTTGATCTGCTCGAAGCAGCGCTGGGCGAAGGCCGGATCATAGCCGCGCTCGACCATCCGTCCGACCATGCGGGTCTCATAGGTATGCAGGCTGCCGTCGCCGCGGAACGTGCCCATGGCCTTGCGCAGGCCGTTGGCCTCGCCGTCGCTGAACTCGGCGGCGACGATGGCCAGCTTCATCGCCTGTTCCTGAAACAGGGGCACGCCGAGGGTCTTGTGCAGCACCTGTTCCAGTTCGTCGGGCGGGCCGCGATCGGGGGAGGGCGAAGAATAGACGACCTCCTCCTCCTTGTTGCGGCGACGCAGATAGGGGTGAACCATGTCGCCCTGGATCGGGCCGGGGCGGACGATGGCGACCTGGATGACGAGGTCGTAGAGGCAGCGGGGCCTCAGCCGCGGCAGCATGTTGATCTGGGCGCGGCTCTCGACCTGGAAGACCCCGATGGACTGGCCCCGGCACAGCATGTCGTAAACGGCTGGGTCCTCGCGCGGGAGGGTGTGCAGTTCCCAGTCCTCGTCCTCATGGGCGCGGATCAGGTCGAAGGCCTTGCGGATGCAGGTCAGCATGCCGAGCGCCAGCACATCGACCTTCATCAGGCGCAGGGCGTCGATGTCGTCCTTGTCCCATTCGATGAAGGTGCGGTCGGGCATGGCGGCGTTGCCGATGGGGACCATTTCGTCCAGCCGGTCCTGGGTCAGGACGAAGCCCCCGACATGCTGGCTGAGATGGCGCGGGAAGTTCAGCAGGCGGGACGCCATCTCGACCGCGCGGGCGATCATGGGGTTGGCTGCATCCAGTCCCGCCTGAACGACGTGGCGATCGCCGATCTCGGTCCCCCAACTGCCCCAGTGGCTGGAGGCCAGACGAGCGGTGACGTCTTCGGTCAGGCCCAGAACCTTGCCGACCTCGCGGATGGCGCTGCGGGGGCGGAAGTGGATGACGGTGGCGGCGATCCCGGCGCGGTGGCGGCCATAGCGTTCGTAGATGTGCTGGATGATCTCCTCACGCCGCTCATGCTCGAAATCCACGTCGATGTCGGGCGGCTCATTTCGATCCTCGGACAGGAAGCGCTCGAACAGCAGGTCGGATTCCATCGGGTCCACCGAGGTGATACCCAGGACATAGCAGACCGCCGAGTTGGCGGCCGAGCCGCGCCCCTGGCACAGGATCCGCTTGTCTCGCGCCACGCGGACGATGTCGAAGATGGTCAGGAAATAGGGGGCGATGTCCTTGCGGGCGATGAAGGCCAGTTCCTTGTCCAGCAGGGCCTGCACCTTGACGGGAACGCCGTCGGGATAGCGCATGGCGGCGTGGCGGCCGGTCAACTCTTCCAGCCAGGCCTGTGGCGTCCAATCGGGCGGGACCGGTTCTTCCGGGTATTGATAGCTGAGTTCGGACAGGTCGAAGGTCGCGCGCGACAGGAAGGCGGTCGTTTCGCGAATGGCCTCGGGCGCATCCCGGAACAGACGCATCATTTCGGCGGACGGCTTCAGCCAGCGTTCAGCGTTGGCTTCCAGCCGGCGGCCGGCGGTTTCGATGGTTGCGCCTTCGCGGATGCAGGTCAGGACGTCCTGCAGGTCGCGGTCTTCGGGGGAGGCGTAGAGGACGTCGTTGAGCGCCAGCAGGGGAACCTCCACCCGCTCCGCCATGGCCTTGAGCCGGGCCAGCCGGCGCCGATCGTCGCCGCGCCTGTGCAGGGCGGCGCCCAGCCAGATCGCGCCCGGCGCCGCCGCGTTCATGCGGGCCAGCACCTCTTCCAGCCCCGTCAGCCGGTCCGGCGGGACGAGGATCAGCAGCAAGTCCTCCGGATCGGCCAGAAGGTCGCGTAAGCCGATCTCGCACTCGCCCTTCCTGGCCCGGCGGTTGCCCAGGGTCAGGAGGCGCGTCAGTCGGCCCCAACCCGCCCGCGTCTCCGGATAGGCGATGACGTCTGGCGTCCCGTCGTTGAAGACCAGCCGAGCCCCGGTCAGCAGGCGGAAGTCCGTCGCGCGGCGCTTCACCTCTTCGGACAGGGCCGGATCGTTCAGCGGGTCCTCGATGAAGACGATCTCGCCGGGACTGCCGCCGTCGCGCATCCTGTCCGGCGGGGCCAGGCCCTCGACGCGAATCTCCTTCAACGCGCTCCAGGCCCGCACCACGCCCGCCATGGTGTTGCGGTCGGCCAGCCCCAGCCCGGCGTGGCCGCGCAGGATCGCCGTCAGCACCAGGTCCTTGGGATGCGAGGCGCCGCGCAGGAAGGAGAAGTTGCTGGCCGTCGCCAGTTCGGCGTAGTCGCCGCAAGGGTCGAACCTCCTCATGCGAACAGACCGTGGATGAACCAGCGTGGTTCGGGCGTCTCGCCATAGAGGCCTTGGCGGAACAGCCAGAAGCGACGGCCGTCCTGGTCCTCGACCCGGTAATAGTCGCGGGTGCGCTGGTTCGGCGCGCGCCACCATTCGCCGCTGATCCGCTCGGGCCCTTCGGCGCGCGTCACCTCGTGCAGGACGCGCCGCCAGCGGAACTTCAGGGGATAGCCGTCGGGGACCTCGGCCAGGGTTTCGACGGGCTGGGGCGGGTCGAACATCTGAAGCGGCCGCAAGGGCGGATCGTCGGGATCAAGGTCGGGCCAGGCCTCGTCACCATGACGGGCGGCGGCCGGGACCAGTCGCGCCGCGCGTTCGGGGATGTGCGAGGCGAAGGGCTCGAAGCGCAGTACGGCCTCCGGCCCTAGCCGGGCCGTCAGTCGATCGATCAGGCGGCTGAAGGCCTCTTCGCCCGGCGTCTCACGCTCCAGTCCCTGTTGGGTCAGCGCCAGGACTTGCGTCCAAGGCACGGACATTCGCATCTGGTCGAAGCCGAAACCGGGATCCAGCGGATGGGCCAGGGCGGCCATCCGCTCGCGGAACAGGCGCAGGGTCGCGTTCGCGTCGCGGGTCGGACGGCCGGTGCGGACGACGACGCGGCGCGCCTCGCCGTCGACGCGGTAGAAGCCGGCCTCGAAGGCGCGCCCGCCCAGACCCGTCTGATCCAGCCGATCCATGGTCTCGACCAGAAGGTCGGACAGGACGCGCTCCACGTCCTCGGGCGCCGAAACCGGCTCGAAGAAGACGCGGTCGACGACCACGGGGGCGAGGGCGCGATGCGGGGTGATGCGCATGTCCTCGTCGCCCAGCACCCGCGCCAGCCGGGCGGGGAAGTCGGCGCCGAAACGGGCGGCCAGGGGCGCGCGAGGCCGGTCGTCCAGATCGCCCAGCCGCTTCAACCCGGCGCGGCGCAGGGCCTGCTCCTCCTTGTCCACCAGTTCCAGTGCGGCGACCGGCAAGGCGCGCGCGGCGGAGCGGTCCTGGCCGGGCTCGAACCGGCCGCCGGGACCGAAGCGCGCCAGGGCGCGGGCAACCTGTGGCGTTGCGGCCAGGGCGCTGCGGGTCTGAAGCCCAGCGCGTTCGGCGCGGGTCTGGACGGTCTGGATCAGGCTCGCCTCGTCGCCGAACAGGTGGGCGCAGCCGGTCACGTCCAGCATCAGGCCGTGTGGCGGGTCGAGCGCAATCATGGGAGTAAAGCGACCGAAATCCTCCAGCACTCGGGCCAGCAGGGCGTCGTCGGCGTCGGGTCGGTGGGCGACGGTGCGCAGGACGGGCGTCCGCGCTCGCGCATCGGCCAGGGCCAGGCCAGGGGCCAGTCCCGCTCGCGCCGCCGCCGGATCGACGGCGGCCAGCCGCAGGGCGCCCTTGACCTTCTCGACCAGGACGACGGGCGGCCCATCCTTTGACGGGATGTCCTCAGGCGGCGCGTCTGGCGCCTGACGCCGCAGCCGGTCGCTGGGCAGCCAGGGGAACCAGACCGCCAGATAGCGGCGCGGGCGGGCGGAAGGTTCGCTGTTCACGATCCCACTCCATGATCCAGGTTCCGGTCGCCCCGCCGCCGCGCCGCCGCAGCAGGGTCGCCGAAAAAGACGGTCGCCCCGGCGCCCCGCCTTCCAGAGGTTCTGAAGCCCAGGACGCCACCGACCAGCGGGTCTCGGCGGCACTGGGGCAGGGGGCCGCGCCTGCTCGCGCTAGGAGCAGGGTCGCGCCGCCCGTCTCGGCCGCCAGCGCCAGTCGGCGGCTGGCCGTCAGGCTGAAGGCCTTGGCCTCGCCCCAGGCGCTCAACAGCACGGCGCCCACGGCGGGACTGCGCAGGGCTTCTTCGCCGACAGCCAACAGGGCCTTCACGTCGCGCGTCCGCACCAGCAACAGGTCGCGCGGCGACAAGCCCATCTCATGCAGGCCCGGACCGTGCGGCCGTCCCGCCTCCTGGGCCATCATCTCATGCAGCCCCCAGACGATCGGCCGCCCCGCCGCCGCTCGCAGCGCCAGCCCCAGGCCAAAGGCGTTGACCGCTACAGCGTCGGCGGGGGCGGCGGCATAAAGATCATGCACAACTCCTGTGACCAGGGGGGCAAAGGCGTCGTCGTCTCCCGTACGCACAGCCGTCTCGACGCGACGAGCGCCGGACCGATCCAGCGCCTCCAGCCGGGTCTTCAGCGCCACTAGCGCGTCAGGTTGCGAACGTATGTTCTTCATTTGTTCTTTATGCGCTCATTGTCCTAAGGAGATCAAGCGGAGCTGCGACAATCACGCGATTGTCGGGGACAGGAGGCGTGCTAGAAAGCCCCATGGGATTCAACTCGATCAGGCGAGGGGTGTTGGCGACGTTCATGGCGACGTTCATCGCCCTGTTCGTGTTCATTCCCGCCGTCGACGCTATGAGTTGCGGGACTGAAGCCGAGCCTTCCGAGGCCGCTGTCCTGGTGGTCGACGACCACAGCAGCACGCCTCATTCCGACGACGAGAACCATGCTGTCTGTTCGCACGGGCATTGCCACCACGGCGGCGTCTCGACGCCGGCGTGTCAGGACACGTCGTTCGAGGTCGCGCCACGTCGTGCGGTCCTGTTGAGCAGCCCGTCTCATCAGCTGGTTTCGCATCCGCCCGCCGGTCCAGAACGCCCACCCAGAGCCTGACGTGATCGCGCGCCTTCGCGCGCCCTTCACGTCAATAATCTGGGAAACAGGACATGCCATCCCCTTATCGTCGTCCGCCGCGCATTGCGGCGGGCTGCGCCATGGTCGCCTTGGCGACCGCGATCGCCGGCCCCGTCTGGGCCGACCCCGCACCTGCGTTTGAAGCCCTGCTGCAGCAGATCGGCGCCTCGCCGACGATGGCAGAGGCGGACGCTCTTCGAGACGCCGCCGAGGCCCGGGTCAGACAGGCCCGCATTCGCCCCAATCCGACCTTGGCGCTGGACGTCGAGAACGCCTTCGGCAGCGGACCTTTCGAGGGCCTCGGCAATGCTGAAACGACGCTGGGCGTCACTCAGGATCTTGAGCTCTGGGGGCGTCGCAGCGCCCGCGTCGATGTGGCCCGGGCAGAGGCCGAGACGGCGGCGCTGCGTCGCGATCTCGCTGTAGTCGACGCCGCCGGACGTCTGGCTCTGGTCTATGCCGAGGCTGAGGCCGCCGAGCGCCGCTCGCAACTGGCCGAGGAGGCGTTGAGCGTCACCCTGGCCGACGCCCGCGCCGCGCTGACCCTGGTCGAGGAAGGCCGCGAGCCCATGGTCCGGGCCCTTCAGGGCGAAAGCGAGGCCGCCACCGCCCGCGCGACCCTGGACGAAGTCCAAGCCGAACGCGACGCCGCCTTCGCCCGACTGACGGCCGCAGCCATGCTGCCGACGCCCGTGACAGCGATTGAGGTCAGTCTGATTGATCGGGTTCCAGCCGCGTCCATGGTCAGCAGCCACACCACGCCCATCGTGCGCGTCGCCGAGGCCGAACGCGATGCGGCGGAGCGACGGATCGCCGTCGAGCGCATCCAGTCCCGTCCGGATGTCAGCGCCTCGGTCGGCGTGCGCCACTATGAGGCCGAGGATGCGACGGCCCTGACTGTGGGGCTCAGTCTGGCCTTGCCGCTGTTCGACCGGAACCGAGGCAATATCGACGCCGCCCAGGCCGAGTTTCGCGCCGCCGAAGCGCGTCTGAGGGGGGCGCGTCAAGAGGCTCAGGCCGATCGCAACGCCGCCGTCGCGCGGCTCAACGCCTCTAGCAGCCGGGTGACCGCGACTGATGCAGGGGTGGCGGCGGCGCAGGAAGCCTATCGCCTGTCCCGCATCGGCTTTGACGCAGGGCGTATCTCGCAACTGGAGCTGCGTTCTTCGCGCGCCGCCCTGATCTCCTCCCGCAACGCCGCCGTTGATGCCCGCCTGGCGCGGGTTCGCGCGGAAATCGACCTGGCGCGCCTGCAAGGCCGCGCCCCGTTCGGAGTTGTTCGATGAAACCCGCCACTCAACTGAACAAGACCTGGCTGATGGCCGGAGCCGCCGCCGTCGTCCTTCTGGGCGGCGGGGGCCTCTATCTGCTCAACAGTCAGCCGAAAGCCGCACCCGAGGCCGTCGAAGGCGGCCACGCCGACGAGGGTGCCGAATCCGCCACAGAGGAGGGCGTCGTCGAGCTGTCACCGGCCCAGATCGAAGCCGTCGGCATAACGGTCGTCGCCGTGGGCGGCGGCGGGGGAGGCGAGGTCCGCATGTCTGGCCGCGTCGAGCCGATGGTGGACGGCCGCGCCGCTGTGGCCGCTTCGGTCGCCGGTCGTGTCGAGCGGGTGCTGGTGGCGCCCGGTCAATCGGTGCGCGTCGGCCAGGCGCTGGCCATCCTGGTCAGCGGCGACGCCGCCGCCTTGAGGGCAGACGCCGACGCCGCCCAGGCCACGTCGATCGCCGCCCAGCAGGCGCACCGACGCGAGGAGGATCTGGCCAATCAGGGTGTGGTGGCGCGGCGTGACGCCGAGGTGGCCCACGCCCAGGCCCTGGGCGCCGAGGCCGCCGCCCGCGCAGCGCGCGCTCGGTCGTCCGCAGCTGGATCGCCCGACGCCATGGGTCGTCTCAGCGTCGTCAGCCCGATCGCGGGCGTGGTCACCAGCGTTCTGGTCGGGCCGGGAGGCTTCGCAGCTCAGGGCGGGGTGGTCGCCGAGATCATCAATCCGGCCCGCATTGAAATGGTGTTCAGCGCGCCGCCCGCCGTGGCGTCGCACGTCCGCGCCGGCAGCACGATCCGCGTCACTACGCCTTCGGGCGACGTGGACGGCGTCGTGACCGGCGTGGCGACCGGCGGCGGTCTGGAAAGCGGCGCCGCCGTCATTCGCGCACGCCCGATAGGCGGCGCCCTGCCGCCCGCAGGCTCGGCGGTCACCGGCGCGGTGGCGACGGGTGAAGCGATCGGGGGCGTCACCGTGCCCTCCGACGCCGTGCAGACCGTCGAGGGCGCGACTGTCGTCTTCGTGCGTACCGAGACCGGCTTCCGCGCCGCGCCCGTTCTCGTCGGACGACAGGCGGGTGGGCGGACCGAGATCGTGCGGGGTCTGACCGGCGCCGAACGCATCGCCGGCGCCAACGCCTTCCTGCTGAAAGCCGAGCTCGCCAAGGGCGAAGCCGAGCACGGCCACTAGGGGCGACGGATCATGTTCAAAGCTCTCATCGAGGCGTCCGTCCGCTTTCGCGGATTCGTCGTCCTAGTAGTGGCGCTGGTCGCTGCGCTGGGTCTGTTCGAACTGACCAAGCTGCCGATCGACGCCGTCCCCGACATCACCAATCGGCAGGTCCAGATCACCACGGTCGCCCCGGCGCTCGCGCCCGAGCAGATCGAAAGACAGGTCACCTATCCGCTGGAAACGGCCATGTCCGGCATTCCCGGCCTGGTCAGCACCCGGTCGCTGTCACGCAACGGCTTCAGCCAGATCACCGTCGTCTTCACCGATCAGACCGACATCTATTTCGCTCGCCAGCGGGTGGCCGAGCGGATGCGCCAGGCTTCAGACAGTCTACCCGAAGGCGTCGAGCCTGCCTTGTCGCCTATCACGACGGGATTGGGCGAGGTTCTGATGTGGACCGTCGATTATGTGCCGTTCAGCGCCAAGACCACGGTCGCGACCGGCAAGCCAGGCTGGCAGACCGACGGCGCCTATCTGACGCCCGAAGGCGAACAACTGACCACGCCGCAGCAACGCGCCACCTATCTGCGCACCGTTCAGGACTGGATCATCGCCCCGCAAATGCGCACCGCGCCCGGTCTGGCCGGAATCGACGTCAACGGCGGCTATGTGAAGGAATACGCCGTCCGTCCTGATACAACCGCCCTGACCCGCTACGGCCTGGGCATGAACGATCTGGTGTAGGCGCTGGAACGCGCCAACACCCAGGCGGGCGCCGGCTATGTTCAGCGGGCAGGGGAGGCCCTGGTGGTTCGCACCGACGCCCTGGCCGCGACGGTCGAGGATTTGGCCCAGGCGCCGGTCGTCAATCGCGGCGGTCTGGTGGTTCGTGTGGCCGACGTGGCGACGGTCGAGATCGGTCAGGCGCCGCGTCTGGGCGGAGCCAGCCGCGACGGTCACGAAGCTGTCCTCGGCACCGCCCTGATGCTGGCCGGTGAGAACAGCCGGACGGTCGCCCAAGCCGCCGCCCGACGGCTGGAACAGGTGGCCGCCTCCCTGCCGCCCGGCGTCGTTGCGACCCCGGTCCTGAACCGCAGCGATCTGGTCAACTCGACCATTTCGACCGTGGCGCGCAACCTGATCGAAGGCGCCCTGTTCGTCATTCTCGTGCTGTTCCTGTTGCTCGGAAACTTCCGGGCGGCGGCGATCACGGCGCTGATGATCCCGCTGTCCTTCCTGTTCGCCGTCATCGGCATGAACCGGTTCGGCATCAGCGGAAACCTGATGAGCCTGGGCGCCCTCGATTTCGGCCTGATGGTCGACGGCGGCGTGGTGGTGATCGAGAACACCCTGCTGATGCTGACCCAGAAACGGGCCGAGCTGGGACGGATGCTGACCCGCAACGAGCGCCTGGGCGTCGCGGTGCAGGCGGCGCGCAAGATGGTCAAACCGGCCGCCTTTGGCCAGCTGATCATCCTGCTGGTCTTCACGCCGCTGCTGATGCTGGAAGGGGTCGAGGGCAAGACCTTCGTGCCGATGGGGGCGACGGTCATGCTGGCCCTGGTCGGCGCCTTCATCTTCTCCTTCACCTTCGTGCCCGCGATGACGGCCTGGTTCGTGCGCGAGCCGAAGACGGTGCGTCTGGCCCCCGACGGCAAGGCCGAGGAGCACGAGACGCGGCTGCTGCGCTTCGCCCGACGCTGGATCCAGCCAGCCATCAGCGCGGCGGTCGCCCGTCCCAAGTTGGTCCTGATCGCCGCCCTGGCCATGATGGGCGTGGGCGCGGTTTCCTTCATCAGCTTGGGTCGGGAGTTCATCCCCACGCTGGACGAGGGCGATATCGCCATGCAGGCGCTGCGCGTCCCCTCCGCCTCGCTGGAGCAGTCCCTGGCCATGCAGATGGTCCTGGAACGAGCCATCAAGGCCCAGCCCGAAGTCGCGACCGTCTTCTCGCGCACCGGCACGGCGGAGGCGGCGGTCGACCCTATGCCGGCCAACATTTCGGACGCGGTCATCATCCTCAAAGACCGCAAGGATTGGCCCAATCCGAAGCTGTCGAAGGAAGACCTGATCGCTCGCATCGAAAAGGCCGCCAGCCAGCAGATCGGCAACAGCTTCGAGTTCAGCCAACCGATCGAACTGCGCTTCAACGAACTGATCTCGGGGGTGCGCACCGACCTGGCTGTCATGGTCCATGGCGACGACTTCGACACCCTGCAGAAGACGGCGGACGCGGTAGCGGCCAAGCTGCGGGATACCCCCGGAGCTGCTGACGTGAGGGTAGAGCAGGCGTCCGGTCTGCCGAACCTGACCATCAGCGTCGACCGTTTCGCCGCCGCCAACTACGGCCTGTCCGCCGCCGATGTTTCGGAAGCCGTCTCCACCGCCATCGGCGGCGCTGAGGCGGGGCGCATCTTTGAGGGCGACCGTCGCTTCGACGTGGTCGTGCGCCTGTCAGACGGCGCGCGAAACGATCCGGCCACCCTGGCCGCTCTGCCGATCGTTTCCTCGACCGGCATCGTCGTGCCTCTGTCGTCTGTGGCGCGCATCCACACCGCCGAAGGTCCGAACCAGATCAGTCGCGAGAACGGCAGCCGACGCATGGTGGTTCAAGCCAATGTGCGCGGCCGCGATCTGGGCGGCTTTGTCGCCGAGGCTCAAAGGTCAGTCGCGGAGGTCACGCTGCCGGTCGGCTATCGCCTGGGTTGGGGCGGGCAATTCGAGAACCTCAAACGCGCTGAACAACGTCTGGGACTGGTGGTTCCGATAGTCTTCGTCCTGATCGGCGTTCTGCTTTTCATGGCGTTGGGATCGGTCACAGAGGCGGCTCTGGTGTTCGCCTGCGTGCCCCTGGCCCTGGTCGGCTGTGCGTTGGCTCTGTTGCTTAGGGGGATGCCGTTCTCCGTCTCGGCAGCGGTCGGCTTCATCGCCGTCTCTGGCGTCGCCACTTTGAATGGTCTGGTCCTGATGCAGGCGATCCACGAGCAATTGCGCACGGGACTTGAGCCTGTTGCGGCGGCGGTTGAGGGCGCAACCAGCCGACTGCGGGCGGTTCTGACCACAGCCTTCGTCGCTATCGTCGGCTTCATCCCCATGGCGCTTGCCCATGGTGCGGGGGCCGAGGTGCAAAAGCCGCTGGCGACCGTGGTTATCGGCGGGCTGCTGACAGCCACCGCCTTGACCCTTCTGGTGCTGCCAACCTTTGCCGCCAAGATCACGGAGTATCGTTTGTCGAAATGATCGGTTGAAACGAAACGGACAAACGAGGTTGCAATAGGGAGGGCGCTTAGCCCCGTGGCGTCCTCCTAATTGTGAGCCCTCCTAGATCCTTGGACTCCAAGTGATTGAATCCTAGAGAGCTGCTGGTTCTTGGTTTCTTGGAATCCAGGGCGCGGCTAGCAGGCGCCTATGCGGGTCTCAGGCCTAAGATGTAGAGCGAAGCGATCGATAAAGAGTGCTGCGCGATACGCCCAAGGTCGCCGCGATCTCAGCCATGGTCTGATCTGGGTGCTGCATCAGGTGGCGCGCTTGCGTCAGTTGCTTTGGGGAGGGGGCAGGGGGACGCCCGCCCAATCTGCCTCGTGCACGCGCAGCGGCTAGACCCGCCATTGTCCTTTCACGCGTCAGGTCGCGCTCCATTTCGGCAAGAGCCGCCATCATGAGGAAGAAGAACCGGCCCGCCGGCGTGGTCGTATCAATGCCATCCGTCAGGCTTCGAAACTCGACGCCGTCCTGGTTCAGCTTCGCGACGAATTCGACGAGCTGACGCACAGTGCGCCCGAGACGATCGAGCTTCCATACGACCAGCCTATCGCCCGACCGCAGATGAGAAAGGGCGGCGGCGAGACCAGGCCGATCAAGGCGGCTACCGCTCAGCTTGTCGGAGAACACCCGCTCGCAGCCAGCACGCTCCAGCGCATCAACCTGGCGTTCCAGATTCTCTTCGGTGGAGACCCTCGCGTAACCCAGCAGCATTTGTCTCAAACTCGACAGCGATGCGTCACGAGAGACGCTGATTTCGCGACAGACTATCGCACCATGAGATCACTGTGAATCGGGCGACGGACCGCCAAGTGGCATCTCTGTGTCAAAAACGGTCGTTTATGGCGCAGGCGGCTTGGTCTGCCGTTGACTCAAAGCGGCGGTTGGCAACGTCCGCTGGTGGACGCGGTGGTATGGCGGAAGCGCAAGGCCTTCATGCCTAAGCAGTTTGCGACGTCTCACACGACGCAAGAAGCCGACGCGCGTACAGATCGCCGGCTTCCTTCACCCAGCTTGACCGAACAACGAGAATCCAACCGGCCAGAGTGATCAGGCTCAGCCCAAGCGCAGCGACCTGAGCCGGCTGCAATGTGGAGGCAGTCGCCCAGAGTGCACCCCAAACAAGGCCGCCGGCATGCGGATAGCGAGTCCAAAGGACCGGGCCGACGGCTGCGATCGCCGCGATGCAGACCAAGATACCGGCTGGCTTCAGGCCGAACAGATTGCGTCGGAAGCCATAGGACGTGTTCTCGTTCAGAATCAGGAAGTGCGCCGGCCCGCGGCACTGCTCCATGAGCCAATGGATCGCCGACTGATACCGGGCGTCCGCCCCGGCGGGGTTGGCCGTTTCCTCAGCCGCCGTCGGAAGGGCGCTGCCAAGCTTGGTTGCCAGATACTGATGGTAGCGAGCCTTCACCTCGGCGGGGAGGGCGTCGTCGCTGTGGCGAAGGATCCGGATGGTCGGCATCACCTTCCATTCTTTGAGAAGGTGCCGCTGGCCGCGCTGCCCCTGCGAACGGCTCAACTCGGCAAACAGAAACAGCAGGCCACAGGTGTTGATGACGGTCAGAACCGCCGCGCCGACGTTGCTCGTGAGAAGCCCGGGATACCAAGCCAACAGCGTCGCCACCGCTGGCAGGATGGTCAGTAGCGCCGGAGAAACCCGCGCCTTGAGGTCGTAGCTGTCGAAATTCTTCAAGAAGTCCATCACTGCCCCCCAAGCCGCTCTAGGGGAATGCGTTGGTTCTCAACAATCAAACTGAACTCATTGTCCCCAGCGATCAGCATGATCGGAGGGTAGCCTTCGACCGCCATCTGAGCCGCCATGTAGCCGTAAAGCCCGACATCGTCGACGCTGGGCAGGACTCCGTAGCCAGTCGGGTGCGAATGCCATTCGCCCGCATATCGCAGCATCTGCTGCGTCTTCGACCCCGCTTCGGCCACCGCGTCGGGAAGGCCGTAGCTCCCTCGAATGAACGAGCCGCGGTCCTCTTTGCTGTCGGCCGGCGTCTCAAGTGCGTCCACGAGGTAGATCAGCTTGCGCGACGTATCGAAGTCTCCGAGCAGCACCCCGCCGGTCTCGTCAGGCAGCCGCTCGTCGCGGCGCTCCCAGATCGCTTCCAACAGGCCAGGGCGTACAAGGATCGTCCAGCCGCCCACTTCAAAGCGCTTCATTGACC
Source organism: Brevundimonas sp. (assembly GCF_032055285.1). Taxonomy (GTDB): domain Bacteria; phylum Pseudomonadota; class Alphaproteobacteria; order Caulobacterales; family Caulobacteraceae; genus Brevundimonas. The sequence continues at coordinate 400,560 of NZ_DAMBRE010000002.1, read as the reverse complement.
GCGGATCGATCTCGATCGCGCGAACTTCCAGTGTCGTCGGGTCGGTGCGCCAGACCTTTGCGACGGGCGCGTCCTGAGTCAGGGCGGCGCGCAGCGACTTGGCGGCGATCCCCGCGTTGATCGCCACATGCACCTGCTCGATCTGGCCGCTCAGGTCACGGCAGCTCTGGCCATACCGGACATGGCCGGCGGCGTTCAGGTGCCCCTCCAAGGCCGGGTCGCTCACCACGGCCGCGTAGTAGGCCATCTCCAGTTCATCGAGCCGCACGCTCCGCCCAGCATCCTCGACCAAGACGACCAGGTCATGACCGCTCGGGCTCAGGAAGGCAGCCGCGCGCCGGCCCGTCGCCGGATTGTCGATCGCCAGGCTCCGCGACACCGCCACCGACGCGGCAAGGTCGAGGATGACGTCGGCCTTCGCTATCGCGGCTTGATAGGCTTCGGCGTCGTCACCGGACGGTCGTAGGACATTCACGTCGAACGCCGCCGTCTCGGCCGGCGCATTCAGGAAGTCGTTAGTTTGCGACGCAACGATTTTGGACTTTGAGACGCCCACCCCTTGGTCGCTGTAGCAACCGTGGCGGGCCAGGTTGTGGGGAAGCAAAAGATCCTGATCGGCGACACCGGTGACGGTCTCGCCCATCCGCACCAGGTTGCCCACCACCTGCGAACCCAGCGCGCCCGCGCCCACCACCAGCAACCCGAGCCCGGTCTGAGCCTCGTAGCCGTTGAACCGTGCCGCCGCCTCACGGGTGATATCGGTCAACGTGCTCCAGAGCATGACGGGCACGTTGGAGCCATCAAAGGTCGGGTTGAGAGGGCCTAGGGTAGCACCCTCGATTATGCGGCCTTTGTCGTCGGTGATCGCCGACCAGATGTCGAGCGATACGCCGAGCTCACGCACTGTCACCGCCAGCATGAACAGACGGGTATCGGTACGCTCAGCTTCCTCGCCCGCCAACCGGGCTGTGGGGATGCTGACGATGACGACCGGGCGCGTTTCGCGAAGGGACGGATCAGCTAACCAGCCGCGCAGCGCTTCCCCGAGCTTCGCCTTGAAGTCGAAGCCTTCGACGCTGAACAGCGCGAGTAGGTCGGCCGCAGTCCGCGCCGAATGCCGGATGAACCCGTGCGTCTGGGTCGGCAGCACGAAATGCACGGCGGTGAACCCGGGATGGTTCTTCAACCCCTCCGGCTTGCTGCCGAAGAAGCGCACCACGGGGGTGCCTTCGATGCCATAGCCGTACAGGCGTGCCGGTGTGGTCGCACAGAGCTCGACATAGTTCGGCGGCAGAATGGCTTGGTGTGCCGAGGCGACCACGAACGGCTCCAGAGGCTGGTCAGCAGTATGTAGTTCGCCCTTCGCAGTCGCGTTGAACCAGTGCCGGACGGTGCGGACCAAGAGATTCGGCGACCAGCGCCGCTTCGCTTCATCCCACGGCTCTTCGCTTAGGCAAAGGATGGAGGGATCGCCTGGCGCGGTCAGGAAGGTGTGCGGCAGGTTCGGCGGGAAGTCATCGCGGATGATCAAGGCCGTCGGCCACTCGGTATCACCGACGGTGAACCCCAGCGCGACGAGCTCCCGACGCGCGATATCGACGACCGGCAGCTGGCCAACATCGAGTTCAAACTCGACCACGACCCAAGACCGTTCACCGCTCTGACGGACTTCGATCAGGCTCGCGCCAACGTCGTCGCGGACGGCGAGAAAGGCGGCGAAGTCGCGCGCCTTCCCCGCCGTAAGCGCGTCGGGTTCAACGACCGGCCCGCACCATTTCTCAAGCAGCTCTGCCGACGGATCGGTCAATTGCCCGCCTCACACCAGACGGAAGATCGGGCCACGACCGGCCCGCGGCGCGGCCGCCCCGGTCAGCACCGCGGCGCCGCTGGCGACCGCAGTGACGATCCGGGCCTTGGTATGGTCGATCTCGATGACCAGCGGCTTGGGCGCGCTCACCCTCGGGTGCTCCATCGTGACCTTGAAGTCGCCGCGCAGTCCGTTGAAGCCGGTGATGCGCCGGTAGTAGTTCGCCGCTTGGCGGTGCGGCGGCTGGGTGTCGCTGCCCGTCTGCGGGATCGGCTTACTGGTCGACACAATGACGCCGCCACGCTGGCCGTGCACCTCGTAGAGCTCCTTTACCTGATCGACCGGCACGGTTTCCTCGTCGCCCTTGTCGGGCCCGAGCGACAGGTACGAGCAGTGGTGGGGCAGCTTGAACACGTCCCACTCGAGGCGCTCAGGGCGACCGTGATAGTTCGTGATGTCGACGATCGCGCTCAGGACCTCGTGGTCCGCATCGGCGCCGAGCATCAGCTTGGTCTTCACACCGGACACCTCGAAGGTGGCTTGCACGAAGATGCCGTCGGTGTTGCGGTCCATCAACTCGCCGTTGTCGAGTCGGCTGGCGAAGGGCGAGTGAGCAAAGAACTCGGCCCCGTGGTCTTGCCGGTTGAACGTCGGCACCAGCGTGCCGGCGTCCACGAACAGGTGCTTTCGGGATTCGAAGTCGAGGCCTTCGGATTCGAGCCATTTGCGCAGCACTTCGGGACGCGAAAACACCCGAATGCCCTTGCCCTCGCGCAGCCGGTGCCGCGCCTCCTGCCGCCAGATGCGGGACTCATCGACGAGCCCGTCTTCCAGGATCACGCAGGCCGGGACCCACAGTTCCTTGATCTTGAAGCGGTCATCATCCTGGTAGCAGCTCGCATGCTCCAGCCAGAAAATCTCGCTGGACCGGCAGATATGATCCTTGTCGAGGTGGGTGATGCAGAAGACGTCGACGTCCTTCCGCTTAGCGGCGTTCAGATCGTCGCGGATTGCCTTTTCCAGATCGATCCGAAGATCGTTCGGGTCGGCCATGTCCTTCTGGTGGGCGTAGTCGAAGATGATCTTCTGGCCGCCGTCGAGATCGAGCAGGCAGCAGTCGGCATTGTTCAGGGGGAAGAAAGTAAGCTTGGGCATAAGGGCTCCAACGGGGTGAAGAACCCGCGCCTGCCCGTGACGAAGAATATCAGTCGGCCCCGTTGTCTGCCAACGGCTCCCCCGATAAAGGTCGGTCACCGGCCCTTGCGAGTCGGGAAAGGGGGAGAGGGCGGCTTACGTTCCAGCAAGTTCGGGCCGCTCTCTTCCCGCCATACGCACGCAACACACGCTCACTAAAGCCGAGCTGTCCCAGTTGGGGATTGTCCGGCCGCGAAACAAGCCGCACTCGTCGGCTCATCCACACACATCGATGCTAGCGATCAACGTCCCGCCCAAAGCGGTCGAGGGCTCGCTCTACGCCATGGCATAGGCCGAGTCGGCTCGTCGTTGAAAGGGCTTATTTACCCATACCAGCACCATGCTGCGATTCGTTCTAGGCGTCTACATTTAGTATGTCGAGCGGATTCGAACGCTAGCCGAAGTGGTTTGTTTGTTTCGGAGCCCTAGCCGGAGGAGCCGCCTCGAACCACCCAGCCCCCGGTTCCGAAACACAGCGCCTGCTACCTAAACGCGTTCGTCCAGTGCTTAGTGCGATTGTTGCACGGCCGGGTGTCTAGCCACGACTTCCGCGGATGGAATGTCGCCTTTCGGATCGTGCACCGATGACCGCTCATGGCGCAAACGTGTCGACAGCTAACCCGGCCAGCGGCGGTGCAGATCGTCTAGCACGAAGGTGTGGGCATGGACGCCGCCCTCTAGCGGATGATCCGCGAGGTGCGGGTCATCCTCGGCCAGCTCCGGGTGGCTGTGCGACACCGCTTCCGGATCGCGTCTCGGCCACAGCAACAGCCCCGCGACCAGCCCGACCGCGCAGAGCGCCGCGAGGATCAGGAAGGCGGCGGCGGGGTTCACCGTCGCGCTGACGAGGCCGGATACCGGGTAGGCGATCAACCAGCAGGCGTGGGACAGGGCGAAGTAGGCGGCGAACAGGGCCGGTCGGTCCGCAGCGCCCGAGGATCGGCGCAGGACGCGTCCGATGGGGACCAGCGTCATTCCGTAGCCCGCGCCAAGCACAAGCCATAGACCCAGCAACACCGGATATCGGGTGGCCAGCAGGCTGCCTGCCAGCAGCACCACGGTCATGATCGCGCCGCCCGTGGCGACGATGGTGCGGTCCGGCACGCGCTCCAGCACCTTGGGCAGGGTCAGGGCGGTGGTCATGGACCCCAGCCCGAAGGCCGCGAGCGCCCACGCTGTGGCCTGCTCACCGAGATTGAAACCGGACTGGACCAGAACGACGGTGTTGACGAAGGCCATTGCTCCGCCCGCCGAGGTGGCCAGACTGAAGGCGAGAACGCCGCGCAGGCGAGGGGTGAGAAGGAACAGCCGCAAGCCGCCGGTCAGACGTTCGATGAAGGGGCGGGGGACGACCGCCTTGGTGACGGGGAGCGTCGCCGAGACCACAAACAGGGCGGAAATCACGAAGCCGATGGCGGTGCCGCCGAACAGGACGCTCCACGTCCCGACGGTCAATAACAGGGCGGCCAGCACCGGGCTGGCGACGCTCTCCAGATCGGACGCCAGACGGGAGAGGGACAGGGCTTCGGTGTATTCGCGCTCGTCCGGCAGCAGGTCGGGGATCATGGCCTGAAAGGCGGGGGTGAAGGCGGCGGCGGCGACGTACAGGACGGTCATCAACGCGTAGACCTGCCAGCCCTCGCTGACGAAGGGCAGGCTGGCGGCGACCAGCGCCCGGACCACGTCCAGCGTCACCAGCAGGGTCTTGCGCGGCAGGTGGCTGACCAGCGCGCTGGCGAAGGGGGCCACGCCGACATAGGCGACCATCTTGATGCCCAGGACGATGCCCAGAATTTCGCCCGCATTGGCCCCGGCGAGATCGTGCGCCAGCAGCCCCAGCGCGACGGTGGCCAGACCGGTGCCGAGCAAGGCCCCGACCTGGGCGATGAAGAGCCTGCGATAGGCTGTGTGACGAAGGGGGGCGAGGAGCTGCATGAGCGGTCTGACGGATTGAAGGGCTGTGGCGCATCTTGCGCCCGAAGGGATGGCGGGCCGAGTCCTGCCGGACCCGACCCGTCGGTGAGTCAGACGACGCGCTTGACCTCGGAGTACGCACCCTCGGTCCGCAGGGTGATGGTCACCGGCGCACCCGTGCGGTTGCGCCAGAACCAGCCGTGAGCCCCGGTGAAGGCGGCGGTCAGTTCGCCTGATTGTTGTTGGGCTGAGCCCTTTTCATAGGCGTGGTAGCGGACGCCCGGACGGTCAGCGTGGGTGTCGTAGTTCACCCGCCCGCCGCTGCTGCTCCATGTGAAGCGCGCCTTTGCGCCTTCCTCCATCACCAGCTTGATCTCCGCCCCCTGATCAGGGGCGAGGGTGATGATGGTTTCGTCGGACCGGGGCGCACCCGCAGCGGAAACCTCGGCAGGGGCGGACGCGGATGGCGCTGCCGGAGCGGACGCGGGGATGGGAGGTGCGGCAGCGACACCCGACGCTGCTGCTGCGTCCGCCGCAGCATCGGCTTCGGCCTCGGCGGCGAGCTGCACCTTGATGCGGCCCATCTCGGTCAGGCCGAACACGGAACCGATACGGGTCGGATCGACGCCGTACTCGGCGGGCATGACGACGGTGACGAGGATCACCGACGCGACGGCGGCGGCGATGCCGGTCGATTTCAGAAGCTGGCCGGTCGTCGGCAGGTCGGAGCGGGCGGGGCGGTTTGCGTTGTACATTTCAGGGTCTCCGATCACATGACGAAGAGGCCGACGAGCTGATAGCCCGTCAGGATGAAGCCGAGGGTCATGACGACCACATTGGTGAGGTAGGCGTGCTTCCAGAAGCTGTTCGACCGACGCCAGAAGCCCATCAGGATCAGGATGCCGCCCAGCGCCAGAAGCTGGCCGGCCTCGACGCCGATGTTGAAGGCGATCAGGTTGCCGATCAGGCCGTCAGGTGAAAGCTGGAAGTCCTGCAGCTTGGTCGCCAGACCGAAGCCGTGGAACAGGCCGAAGATGAGGGTCGCGGCCTTGGTTGACGGCTGGAAGCCGAACCAGCGCTGGAACGCCCCCATGTTGTCCAGCGCCTTGTAGACGACGGACAGGCCGATGATGGCGTCCACCACATAGCTGGAGACGCTGATGTCGGTCAGGACGCCCAGCAGCAGGGTGGAGGAGTGGCCGATGGCGAACAGCGTCACATAGATGCTGATGTCCTTCATCCGGTACAGGAAGAAGATCACACCGAAGAGGAACAGCAGGTGGTCGTAGCCGGTGACCATGTGCTTGGCCCCCAGATAGACGAAGGGCCAGAACAGGAAGCCAGAGGTTTCCTGAATGTAGCCCTTGTCGCCCTCGGCGACGCCGTGGGCGAGGGCTTCGCTGAACGCGCCCTGCAGGAGAAGAAATCCGATCACGAGGACCAGTGCGGTCCAGGGTGATCGGAGCCACGATCCGGGATCGCGGCGCATGATTGAAGTCATGAGCAACCTTTCATTTCGGGGGAATGGGTAGGGAGGGGGCGGCCGGCTTCAGCCGGTCGCGAAGCCACTCGCGGGCAGGACGCTCCCAGAAGACGTGGAGCGCCCAGGCGGCGATGAGGGTGAACATCAACAGCGCGCCGCCCTCGAAGAGGGTCATGCGGTAACCGCTGTTGCCGTCCCCCAGCATCGCCATGCCGTTCTTCCAGACGATCAGCAGTGGCAGGTGGACGAGGTAGAGGGCGTAGGAAGCTTCGCCTGCTTCCTGCGCGAGGGGATGGTCGAACCAACGGTCCGAACCGGATCGGGCCAGCAGGGCGAGGCTGAGGATCAGCAGCCCCGCCGCCCCGACCGTCAGCCGCTCATCGGCTGAAGTCTGCATCATCGTCAGAAGCAGAGCCGCCGACAGGAGGGCAGACCAGCGCGCGACCGGCGGCTTGACCGTCAGGCACGCACCGAGCTGGTAGAGGCTGATGCCGAAGAGAAACTCCGGCACGATCCTGAGCACGCCGAGCACCAGTTCGGCGTGGGTGAGGATTTCGCCGAACCGCCACCGGTAGAAAGCGTCGAGCGCGACGAAGCCCGCCACGGCGAGGGACAGGGTGATCCATGGACTGCGCTTCTGGCGAAGTCCGATCCAGGCGAAGATCGGGAACGCGAGATACGCCGCCCACTCAGCGGACAGGGACCACGACGGACCGTTCCACTCGTTGGGGACGGTGGCGGGGAACCACGCATGGATCATCGCCGCCGCCGACAGGAAGCCGGGCAGGGTATAGCTCTGGCCGTTGAACGGTTGGCCGAGCAGGGTCGCCACGCCCAGCACGAGGGCCATGAAGACCAGCATGGCGACGTGGGCCGGATAGATGCGGGCCAGACGGTTCACGAGGAACCGGCGATGGTCGTAGCGTTCCTCACGTACCTGCCGCCCGTAGACGTGGGCCAGGACGAAGCCGGACAGGATGAAGAAGAAATCGACCGCGAGACGTGCGCGTTCGATCAGGGCGAAGCCTGTCCCGCCCTCGGGCGTCATGTTGAGCTGGTAGTGGAACAGCACGACGCCGAGGGCGAGCCAGAACCGGACAGCCGTCAGAGCGGGCAGCCGGTTCGGGAAGGCTGGCGCTGACACGTTGGGGACCGTGTCAGCGCCGCCCGTGCTCTTCCGGGGAAGAGCCTCGGGCATCAGACGTTCCTTCGACGAGGACGGAACGGCAGATGATCCAGCCATTCCCGGCGGGGACGGTCAGCTGGTGTGTCGCGGCCATGCACCAGGCTGTAGAGCGCCGGGAGCACGAGCAACGTCAGCACCGTGGAGGAGATGATCCCCCCGATGACCACGGTGGCCAGCGGACGCTGGACCTCCGCACCCGCGCCCACATTGATGGCCATCGGCACAAAGCCGAGAGACGCGACCAATGCGGTCATCAGCACGGGACGCAGCCGGGTCAGGGCGCCCTCGCGGATGGCGTGCGCCACCGGCTTGCCTTCCTCGATCAGCCCCCGGATGAAGCTGACCATCACCACCCCGTTCAGCACCGCCACGCCCGAAAGCGCGATGAAGCCGACACCGGCGGAGATGGACAGCGGCAGACCCCTGAGGGCCAGCGCCGCGACGCCCCCCGTCAACGCCAGCGGGACGCCGGAGAAGACGATGGCGCTGTCCTTCACCGAGCGGAACAGGGCGAACAGCAGGCCGAAGATCAGCAGCAGCACGGCGGGAACGACCAGCTGCAACCGCTTGGCGGCGGAGATCAGCTGCTCGAACGTACCGCCGTAAGTGATCCAGTACCCGGCGGGCAGATCGACCTCCTGCTCGACCCGCTCCCGGACTTCTCCGATGAAGGAGCCCAGGTCGCGGTTGCGGACGTTGGCGGTCACAACGATGCGTCGCTTCCCGTCCTCGCGGCTGATCTGGTTCGGACCTTTCTCAAGCGCGATGGTGGCGATCTCGCTGAGCGGCACGAAGCCTCGCGGCTGACCGTCGGCGGCAGGCAGGGGCACCTGTATCCGTCCGATGGCGTCCGTGTTGCCCCGCAGGTCTTCCGGCAGCCGCACGACGATGTCGAAACGGCGGTCTCCTTCGAAGATCTGCCCTGCCGTCGAGCCGCCCATCGAGGTCGAGATGACCTGCTGGACGTCATCGATGCTCAGGCCCAGCCGAGCGATGGCGGCCCGGTCCGGCGTGATCTGCAGCATGGGCAGGCCGGTGACCTGCTCGGACTGCGGATCGGCCGCGCCGGGGACCGAACCGATGATCTCCTCGACCTGCGCGCCGAGCGCCACCAGTTGGTCCAGATCGTCGCCGTGAACCTTGATGGCCACGTCGGCGCGAACGCCGGACAGCAGTTCGTTGAACCGCATCTGGATGGGCTGGGTGAACTCGTACTTGCTGCCGGGGATTTCGGCGACGGCCTCCTCCATCTCGCGCACGAGCTGGAGCTTGGGCTTGCGGGGATCGGGCCAGTCCTTGCGGTCCTTCAGCATGATGAAGGTGTCCGCGACCGACGGCGGGACGGGGTCGGTGGCGACCTCGGCCGTGCCGATCTTGGCGACGACCCGTTCGACTTCCGGGAATTTCGCCAGCCGGGCTTCGAGTGCGGTTTGCATCTCGACGGCCTGGCTGAGGCTGGTGCCCGGAATACGCAGGGCGTGCATGGCGATGTCGCCTTCATCAAGGTTCGGGACGAATTCCGAACCCATCCGGGAGGCGCCGAACGCCGCCAGCACGACGAGGGCGACAGCGCCGCCGATCATGGCCTTGCGCGAGCGCAGGGCGAAATCGAGCGCCGGCTGGTAGCCGATACGCGCCCAGCGCATCAGGAAACTGTCCTTCTCCTGCACCTTACCCGTGACGAACATGGCCACGGCGGCAGGCACGAAGGTGAGGGACAGCACGAGAGCCGCCGTCAGGGCGATGACCACGGTGATGGCCATCGGGTGGAACATCTTCCCTTCCACGCCGTCGAGCGCGAAGATCGGGACATAGACGAGGGTGATGATCAGCACCCCGAACAGCGACGGCCGGATGACCTCGCTGGACGCGCTGGACGCCAGCGAGAAGCGTTCCTCGCGGGTGAGCAGGCGGCCCTGTTGATGCTGCGCCTCGGCGAAGCGCCGCAGGCAGTTCTCCACGATGATGACGGCCCCATCGACGATCAGACCGAAGTCCAGCGCCCCGAGGCTCATCAGGTTGCCGGTGACGCCCGCCTGCACCATGCCGGTGATGGTCAGCAGCATGGTGATGGGGATGACCGCCGCCGTGATCAGCGCCGCGCGGATGTTTCCGAGCAGCAGGAACAGCACCACGATGACCAGCAGCGCGCCTTCGACCAGGTTCTTCTCGACCGTGCCGATGGCGCGTTCGACCAGATCGGTCCGGTCATAGACCGGGGAGGCGACGACGCCGTCCGGCAGGGCGCGGGCGGCTTCCTCCAGTCGCGCGGCGGCCGCCTGGGCCACGACACGACTGTTCTCTCCCGCCAGCATGAGGACCGTGGCCAGCACGGTTTCCTTGCCGTTCTCGGTCGCGGCTCCTGTCCGCAGCTCTTCACCGGGGCCGACTTCGGCGACCTCGGCGACCCGGATCGGAACACCGCCCCGCGTGGCGATGACGATGTTCAGCAGGTCTTCGACGGTCGAGGCCTGACCGGGCACGCGGATCAGATATTGCTCGCCGTAGCGTTCGACATAGCCCGCGCCGACATTGGCGTTGTTGCGCTCCAGCGCCTCCACCACCTCGCCGAGGGTCACGCCATAGGCGGCGAGCCGTTCGGGACGAGGGGTGACGTGGTACTGGCGCTCAAACCCGCCGATGGTGTTCACCTCGGTGACGCCCGGCGTGTTGCGGAGCTGGGGGCGAATGACCCAGTCCTGCAGCGTGCGCAGGTCTTCCGAGGTGTAGGGCGTGCCGTCCGGCTTGCGGGCGTCCGGGCGCGCCTCGACGGTGTACATGAAGATTTCGCCCAGGCCGGTGGCGATAGGCCCCAGCTCCGGGGACAGCCCGACGGGCAGTTGCCCGCGCGCCGTCTGCAGCCGCTCGTTCACGAGCTGCCGCGCCCGGTAGATGTCGGTGCCGTCCTCGAAGACGACGGTCACCTGACTCAGGCCGTAACGCGAAACCGAGCGGGTGTAGGACAGACCCGGCACGCCCGCGATGGCGGTCTCCACCGGGAAGGTGATGCGCTGCTCCGCCTCAAGAGGGGAGTAGCCGGGAGCCTCGGTGTTGATCTGTATCTGGACGTTGGTGATGTCCGGCGTCGCGTCGATGGGCAGCTTCTGGAAACTCCAGACGCCGACCGCCGCCGCGATCAGGACCAGCGCCATGACGACCCAGCGGAAGCGGATCGACAGGCTGATGATGCGTTCAAGCATGGTCGCGCATCCCCCTAGTGGTCGTGGCTCGCGCCGGACTTCTCGATGTCCGCGCGAATGAGGAAGGCGCCGTCCACGACGTATTCGGTCCCGGGCTCGATGCCGCCCAGAACTTCGGTCCACTCGTCCGTGCGGCGACCGAGGTCGAGCATCCGGACTTCGTAAGTGTTGCCGACACGGGCGTAGACGACCGTGAAGTCCCGGAAGGGCTGCAAGGCCTTGGTCTGGACCGCGAGCGGCACTTCGCCCGCGCCGACCTGGACCTGTCCCTGCACGCCCAGACCCGGACGCCAGACGCCGCCCTGGGCGGGCAGTTCGACGTGGGCAACGAGCGTCTGGCTCAGCACGTCATCGGCGGGCAGGATCGCCTCGATGACGCCGATGGCGCGGTGTTCGCCGGCCGCGCTGGTCACCTCGACCCGTTGACCGACGCGGACCCGTTCGGCGTCGCGCGGGTACAGGAAGAACTCCGCGTGCAGCCGGGTCGGGTCGCCGATCATCAGCATGGGCTGGCCATTGCCGGTGATCTGGCCCGGGTTGACGTTCTTGGCGGTGATGACGCCCGAGATGGGAGCCGTGACGGCGTAGGTCTGCAGGCTTTCGCTCGACTCCACGCGGGCGATGACCTGACCGCGACTGACACGGTCGCCCAACTGGACGGTCAGGGACACCACGCGCCCCGGATAGCGGGCGTGAACTTCCGCCTGTCCTTCCGGCGTGATCTCCACCCGGCCAGACAGGGGCAGGGTTTCGCCCAGGACCGCCGGACCGACGCGCTGAACCGTGACGCCTCCCGCGCGGGCGGCGTCGGCGGTGATCACCGTGCGCCCCTCGTAGGATTGATAGGTCCAGTTCGACCGGGCGCCCCCGCGCGTGGCCTGAACGGCTACGTCGAACGAGTGCGGTTCCGACACCACGCCGGGGCTAGCCAGATAGTCATTCTCGGGCGTGAAGGTGAAGCGATCAACCTTCGGCCCGAGGCGGGTCAGGGCGATGGTCGCCTGCACCTGCCGGGGGTCCAGCGGCTTGTCCTTCAGGTAGGGGTAGAGCCGGAACAGGGGCTCCGGACCTTCCTCGTAGATGGTGACTTCCAGCGAGAAGTCGCCGTCGCGAAGCAGGCGGCCATTGTGCGGCCCGCGTTCGTAGTCGGCGGCGGCGGCTTCCGCGCCTTCGCCGGTTTCGGTCTTCTCCGCGCCGCCGCCGCAAGCCGCGAGGGTCAGGGCGACAGCCGTCAGCGCCACGCCACAGGCGCGGCGAACTTGGTGGGTTCGGTTCATTGTGGGATCTCCAGGCCGAGCAGTGCGGCGTGCGCGCCGGTCAGGCGGTCAAGCCGGGCGCGGTCGTTGTGGAAGGCCTGAAGCACCGCGACACGGCGGGCCTTGGCCTGAAGCAGGGCCGTCTGGGCGGCGATGACATCGTTGTAGGTGAAGCCTCCGCGACCGAAGCCTTCCCGGACGAGCACGACGGCGCGCTCGGCTTGGGGCAGGGTCTCTTCGGTGATCCGGCGGGCCTCCGTCGCCTTGGCGACCAGCTGGACCTGCAGACGGGCGATCTCGCGTTCAGTCTCGATGCGGAAAGCGGTCAGATCGGCTTGCGCGACCGTTCCGTTCGCCCGGGCCAATTCGATGGCTCCCTGGTTGCGGTCATACCGCTGCAGGGGGATCGAACCGCCAAACACCAGCGACAGCTCATTGTCCCAGATATGCCGGACACCGACGCTGATGGTGGGGTCGGGCACCGCGCGGGCTTCCTCGACCCTCACCTGGGCATCAGCGATCGCGCGCTGGGCCAGGAACAGGTCGAGGTCGGCCTGGGCGGCTTCACCCGCCGCGACCCGCGCCGCGCTCGTGTCCTCGAAGACGGACGCACCGAGGGAGAAGTCAGACCGGCCCATCCAGAAACGGGCAAGGCTGATCTTGGCCGTTCGCAGGGTGATCTCGGCCTGATCGAAATCGATCTGGGCCTGCGCCAGTTCGGCTTCCGCACGGGCTCCAGCGAAGAGCGGATCGCGCGCGGCGTCCACCCTGCGCTGGACTTCTGTCTGGAAGCGCTCTGCGAGCGTCAGGCGCTCGCGGGCGATCTCCAGATTGGCTTCCGCCGCCAGTACGTCAGTCCACGCGCGCTGGACCAGTTCCAGCCGGTCGAGCTGGGCGATCCGGGCGCGGGCGAGGGCGAGGCCGCCTTCACTACGCGCCAACGCCGTTCGGGCAGGGCGGTCCCCGCCGCGTTCGAGGCGCTGTTCATAGCTCAGCGTGGTCTCGGTGCGGTTCAGGATGTCGCCCCCGCCGAGGGTCGGCAGGTTTTCGACCATCAGGCCGACGGTGGGGTTCGGACGGACATCGGCCTGACGCACGCTGGCGTCCACGGCGCGCAGCCGGGCGTCAACGCCGGGACGGGCCGGGTCGGCGGCCGCGGCGAGGCTCAGGGCCTCGTTCAGGCTCAGAACCCGGGACGCGGTTGCGGGCACATCCGCCGATTGGGCGAGTGCGAGGGTTGGCGGCCATGCCGCCAGTGCGAGCACGAACGCGGACACCGCCGTCGTTCGCGCCCGCGATCCGGCAAAGCCGGACGGGACGATTTTCAAGGATTGTCTCCAAAACAAAACGCGCACGGCCGCGTGGCCGCGCAGGATCAGCGCTCAGGCGATCAGGCGTTCTGTCTGGGAGGGTCGAGCGGGCCGTCGGGATCAGAGCCCGGTGGCACGGCGGACGGGCGCGGACCAAGGTTGGTCACGCTTCTGTCGGCGGCTTCGATGGGATGGGCAGGCGTGATCAGGGCGACATGCACGTCGCCACCGCCGTGGTGGTGGTGGGTCAACGGCGCGTCGCCGCCGGTCTTCTTCACGGTATCGAAGGCCGCCTCGCCGTCGCCCGCATCGGATGCGGCGTCAGCATGATCGTGATCGTGGTCTTCGTGATCGTGCGCCGTGGCCGACGCATCCTCGTAGGACACCCCGGGGAACTGCATCGCGTGCTCGATCCGGTGACTCGCATTGACCACGCCATAGCCCTGCAGCGTGACCATGACGGTCACGGCGAGGCCGACGCAGATCTGGCGGATGAGTCGCGACAAGAGGATTTCCCCGATATCGCATGACTATGTCGGCGCGATGCAGAACGCAACGGCGCGAAGGTCGCATGTGGGATGTCGTTCTTCTTTGCGGCAGTGGTCGGCTTCGCGACTGAACGGCGCGGTTGACATCACATCAAACAAAAATGCTGATATCCACATATCCAATTATCAGCGAACTCCATCATGGCTCAGCGGATTGAGCGTAGTGAAGCTTCTGACGCCGAATGGGAGACAGCCGTACGACAGGCGGAAGTCCTCGCCCCCTTGGCGCAAAAACCGAAGAAGAAGAAGCGCGCCGATGTAGATCGGGCCGCACTATCTCTCGGCATATCGACCGCCAATGCGTATCGGCTGATCAAGCTACTTGACCAGGATCCGAGGCCAACGGCGCTCTTGCCGCACCCACCGGGGCCCGATGCTGGCAAGGGCTTGCTGGACCCGCGTGTTGAAGCGGTGATCTCGGAGGTACTCGAGCGCTCCTATTGCTCGAGCCAGAAGCCGAAGGAATCGGTTGTAGTTACCGAGATACGAGGAAAGTGTCGGGAGCAGGGTTTAATCCCCCCCGGCCGTAAAGCCGTGCACACGCGGATACAGGCGATCGACCTGTTTACGCGGCTGCGCAGCAGGGAAGGGGAGAATGCTGCTGAACGAGCCGCGCCTCGTCCCGGAGGCATGGAAGCCACGGCCCCCAACCAGATCTGGCTCATCGATCACACCTTGGCCGACCTGATCCTCGTAGACAGGCGTTATCGGCTGCCGATCGGGCGGCCGACGATCACGTTGATTATCGACGCCTACACGCGAATGTGCGTCGGCTACTATGTCAGCCTAGGAGCCCCGTCGATCATCCAGACCGCCATGGCGCTTCTGCGGGCATTCATGCCCAAAGAGGCTCTTTTGGAGTCGATTGATCATAACTGGCATTGGCCATGTCACGGCTTTCCGGAAACACTTCATTCCGACAACGGCATCGACTTCAAGTCGCTCGCGATCCGTCGTGGGTTGGATACGTATGGCGTAGCGCAAGACTTTCGCCCTGTTCGCCAGCCTCGATATGGAGCTCTTATCGAGCGTTTCATCGGCACGCTGATGGGCGAACTACACCTCGTACCGGGAACCACCTTTTCTAACGTCCAGCAGCGTGGCGACTACGACAGTGATCGCCGGGCGGTAATGACCCTCGACGCGTTCGAGACATGGGTCTTGCTGCAGATCAGTCGTTACCATCGGTCCCCCCACCGCGGCATTGATGGTTTCACCCCTCAGTCCCGGTGGCAGGAAGCTGTTGAAAATGGATTCATTCCAAGAGCCGTTCCTCCGAGCTACGCGGAGGACGTTCTGCTGGCGTTCCTGCCTAGCGCGAAGCGACAGCTCAGTCGCACAGGCATCCACTTCAAGCGCCTGCGTTACTGGGCTCCGTGGTTCGGGCCGTTAATCCGAAAGGGGGCAGGATCGGTCGAGATACGTTTCGACCCGCGCGACATGTCCTTTATCTGGGCGTTGGGGCCGACTGGCTGGGAGAGGGTTCACCTCTATCGTAGGCAGGCGCCGTTCACGTTGGCTGAGCACGAGCTGGCGTCTGCCCAACTACGGGCAAACGCGGCAGCCAGCGCCAACGAAGACGATATTCATTATCTGCGACGCCAAACCCGGGAAGTCATCGACGAGGAGGCAAAGGCCACTCGACGCGCACGGCGGCGAAGCGAAAGCACCGAACGCTCGATAGCAGCCAAAGCATCGGTCTTTCGCTCTGTGGAGACGTCACCTCTCGCGCTCGACTTCACGTCAAGCCCGCTCCCGTCTCAGATGCGCGAGGTCGAGGAGTGGTGACCGATCTTCCAGCGCTCGAAGACGATCCTTGGACCCGGATCACTCTCATTTTACGAGACCGCTGGGCCTCGAACCCCGTGAGCGACGAAGCCCTCATCCGGGCCCGCCTTGTCATGATCACTGCAGGTCGCCTGCGACCGAAGGCCTTGTTGTTCTGGGGCGTCCCGAACGCCGGCAAAACGGCGCTCAAAGTGAAGCTGTTGCGGGACATTTCCCAAAAGACGTTCTTTCCCGAGCTGACAAAGAGCCCGGTGATCCTGATGGTTGAGGCCCCGGTAGAAGCAGACGAAGCCCGCTTCTACGAAGCCGTACTTCAAGCCGGACACCAATACGTGCCCAGCGGCAATGTTCGCACACTCTTGAGAGCGGTCTCCGCCTTCCTTGATGAGCTACGTCCCGACGTCATGATCTTGGACGAAGCTGGCAACCTGAATGCCTACGTTGGCGCTCGAGGCAACGTCTGCCTGAACGCCATTCGCAGACTTTGCAACGTCCACCGGATGGCTCTGCTGGGCTTCGGGACAGCGGCAGCGATGACAGCTTTGCAAGGCGATGAGCAGCTTGAAAACCGGTTTGAGACATTTGAACTCAGACCCTTGGCTCCACGCGAATTTCGCGAGTTTGTAGAACTGCTAACCGGAGCAATGCCTCTAAAAGAGCCCACATCATGGTCCGTGAGCATGCTTGAGCGTGCCTATGAATTGACTGGGGGCTATGTCGGTCGAGCCTCCTACCTGGTGCAGGAGGCCAGCACCCAGGCCGTGTTGTCAGGCTCCGAACATATCACGGAGGCCATCCTTCAGTCTGGCGAGCTCAGCAATAGCCTTGCCGCCTTGAGGCATGCAGGGACCCGAGCGGGCAGACGATCCCGACGGCACGCGAGCCGATGACATTTTCTTACCCTGACGAAGCGCCTGGGTCGGTTGTCCTTCGATGGTCCGTACGAGGGCGACTCGATCCACTTTTGGCGGATCAGGCGATACGAGGCGGTGCGGCACACCTTTCACCGGATACCTTCAAGGCCTTGCAAAAGGCCGGCATGTCCTCGGCCCAGTTGGACCGGCTGGCGTCTCTTTGGATTAACGAATGGCCTAAGGCCACTATCGGCGATCTCCACATCCCGCCGGAAGGCGAAGCAGGCATCGGCAAGGGGTGCGAAGCATGTCTCGCCGATGACGCGTCAGCCGGCCGTGACCACTACCTGCGCAACGAATGGTGCCTTTCTTGGCGGATTACCTGCGAACGACACCGCACCGCGCTCGTAGAGCTCTCGGCAGCGGAACTGATGCCTGTCATGATCGCAGGCCGCCAAGATCGCCGAGTCCGGTTTATTCGCGATGTCGATCAGGTTGCAGACCCCTTTCGGCGTACCGGCCAGCGGAGGGGAGGGCGCAGGAGTTCATTCTCAGTGCTCGGCTCCTGCCTGGAGAACGATATCTGCTCGACGCTACGAGGCGCGGCATTTCCTGATCACTGGTGTGTCGGTCCAAACTGGCCAGCCGCACGTGGCGTCTTGATCGATCTCTCGGATCTACTCCTTAAGCAGGCGCGTGGGAGCCGAGAGCGTCTCATCCACAAGTTCGCGGAGGGCGACTGGATTCCGGCAGTACAAGCATTGAGCTTTGCAGAGGGAGCTTATCCCTCAATCGGGCCCTTCTGGCAGCGTCGGCTTCTCGAAAACTGCGCCCGAATCCTCATTGATCCGTCGCGGTTTGAACATTTGTCTGATGGTCGCCGAATGAACGTGCACGCTGAACTGGCTTACGGTCGGATTGGCCAGCAGCGAGCGCGTAGCGCGCTCGGCCGGCTCGCGAAATCCGACCTTCTCAGCCTGCTGTTCGCCTACGTCGAAGAACGCCATCTGGCAGAGATGGAGCAGCGGATCAGAAGATGGCCAGCCCCGTTGATCAACCGCGTTGCTGCAGCGGCATCGGTCGCGCTTTATATACAATAGTATATATTTTGCCGCTCTAGACGACAGAGTCCGGGTTTGCGAATCTGCCCGGATCAACTGCCTAAGGGAGCGAATGTGACGATCTCAAGCGACGCCCAATCCGTCGAGGAAAGCGGCCATCGTTCGATGAGTCTTCGTCTGCCCAGGCCGATGCACGAAGCCATGAAGACGTTAGCGGCCCGCCGCGGGTCGAAAGCCGCAGACTTCTACGTTGAGGCCGTGGAGACCTTTATCCGGGACCATATGGCGGGCTACCGGCATCTTTTCGCGATCGAGAACGACGCTGTGCACATCAGCGTCAACGTGCCGGTCCGGTTTGCTCATACTGTTCGGGATGCTGCGCTCGGTCGACGGGTGACGCCGAATGAGCTAGTGTTCACCGCTGTCAGCCACGTGCTGGAAAGCGCGAATGCGGAAGCCGCTTAGCGCCTGAGTCCAACGAACCTGGAACCGGAGTCCAACGAACCCGGAACCAAACCGTCACTCAGGCCCAGAGTCTCAAGAACCTGGAACACTGACAGCAACACTACCGAACTGGCATTTCCTTCGCATAATATATCTTAGGCGATATATGAAGTCGTTGTTCAGGGGCAGTTCATTCGCGTGCGCCGACCCTAGGCTCCTGTTTCAACGCAGCGTCCGTAACATCCGTTGCGGCGCCTGGATAAAGGAGACGCATCGATGAACCGCCTGACCAAGGCCGCCATCATCGCCCTGGCTCTGACCACGACGACTGCGCCCCTCATTGCGCAAGCTCAGGATCGTCATGAACGCCGTGAATGGCGTCAGGATCGTCGGGATGATCGCCGTGATGACCGTTATGATCGTCGTGAGTGGCGCGAGGATCGTCGGGATGATCGCCGCGACTATCGACAGGATCGCCGCTATGATCGCTGGGACCGCAACAACCGCGACTGGTGGCGCGGCAGGCCCGAGTTTCGTGACTATCGGGGCGCTCGCAACGGCTATTGGTATGCGCCGGGCCGAGGCTACTACCGCGTCGATCCCCGCTATTATGGCTATCGCTGGCGTCAGGGCGGCTATCTGCCCTCGGCCTATCGCGGCTATTATGTCGACGATCCCTACTACTATGGTCTGCGGCCAGCCCCTCGCGGCTATCGCTACGTTCACGCCAACAATGACATCCTGCTGATCGCTGTCGCCACCGGCCTAATCGCCAGCGTTTTGCACGACGTATACTAGATCTCAGGCAGAACTTTCAGCTAGCCCCACAGAGCTCTGCTTTGTGGGGCTTATTTCTAAATTCTTGCTGGTTTTCATCGATCGGTGTTCAGCCGCGGTTCATGGCGCAAACCCCAGATTGGCGCATAAGCCGCCTCTTCCGGCGTGCGAGGAAGAAGACCATGAAACGTTCCCTGATGGTGTTCACGGCCATCGCCAGCTTCGCCCTCCCCGCGCTCGCCCCCGCGGCGACGTTGGCACAGGACCGGCAGGCTCAGGCAGAAGATTCGCCGCGCGTCCAGCGACGCGCCGAGCGCGGCGATCAGGCGGCGTCGCCGCAGCAGCGCCGGGACGAACCCCGCGCATCCCGTCCGGAGCGTCCGCAGACGCGACCCGACAATTCCCGGCCTGACCGCCCGCAGTGGTCCGGCGGCGAAGGTCGCCCCGACAGACCCAATCGTCCAGATCGTCCGGGCGATCAGGGACGGCCTGACCGCCCGAATGGTCAATGGCCGAACCGTCCAGATCAAGGTCGCCCCGATCAGCCTGGAGCGCCGGATCGCCCGAGCCGACCCGATCGACCTGATCGTCCTGGCCGTCCCGAGCAGCCCAACCGCCCAGACCGGCCGGATTGGAACCGGCCCGACCGTCCCGGATCGCAACAACCGGGCCGTCCCAACCGGCCGGACTGGAACAGGCCGGATCGGCCGAATCGTCCCGATCAGCCCAATCGACCCAACCGCCCAGATCGCCCCAACTGGAACAACGACCGCGACTATCGCGACTTCCACAATCGCTGGAACCGCGACCAGTGGCGGCGTGACTGGGATCGTCGTCACCGCAGCGACTGGTGGCGCAACGACAACCGCTTCCGGGGCTGGAACGGCGTGCGGCTCGGCTTCTATTTCGCGCCGGGCTACGGCTACTACAGCGTGCCGCGCAGCTATTGGAACCGCCAGTACTACGTCGGTCAGTACCTGCCGGACATCTTCTGGCGCTATCAGGTCAACGACTGGCGGACCTATGGCCTTGGCTATCCGCCTCCAGGGACCCGCTGGGTCTATGTCGACAACTCGATCTACCTGATCGACGAGTACGACGGCTACATCATCGAAGTCGTCCGCGACGCCTGGAACTGGTAGCCCACGCCGAAACAAAGAGGCCCCGGAGAGCGATCTCCGGGGCCTTTTCCATTGGTCTGCGATCCTAAGGCTCAGCCCTACAATCCCAGCTTGGCCTTCAGGATATCGTTGACGGCGGCCGGGTTGGCCTTGCCGCCCGTGGCCTTCATGACCTGACCGACGAACCAGCCGAGGGCTTGCGGCTTCTCGGCCACGGCTGCGGCCTTGTCCGGGTTGGCGGCGATGATGTCGTCGACAGCCTTCTCGATGGCGCCGGTGTCCGTCACCTGCTTCAGGCCGTGCTTCTCGACCACCTCGGCGGGGCTGCCCTCGCCGTTCCAGACGTAGTCGAACACCTCCTTGGCGATCTTGGACGAGATGACGTTGGTCTCGATCAGTTCGACCAGCTGGGCGACATGCGCGGCGGGCAGCGGGTTCTCGCTGAAGTCCTTGCCGTCGGCGGCCAGGCGCGCCGACACCTCGTTGGTGACCCAGTTGGACACCAGCTTGGCGTCACGGCCCTTCGCAGCCGCCTCGAAGTAGTCGGCCTTGGCCTGTTCCGAGATCAGCACCACGGCGTCGTACTGCGACAGGCCGTAGTCGGCCATCAGGCGGCGGCGCTTCTCGTCCGGCAGTTCCGGCAGATTGGCCTTGATCTCGTCGATCCACGCCTGCTCGATCTCCAGCGGCAGCAGGTCGGGGTCGGGGAAGTAGCGATAGTCCATCGCCTCTTCCTTGGAACGCATCGAACGCGTCTCGCCCGCCGTCGGATCATAGAGGCGGGTTTCCTGAATGATCGAACCGCCGTCCTCGAGGATCTCGATCTGGCGACGCGCCTCGTAGTTGATGGCCTGGCTGATGAAGCGGAATGAGTTGACGTTCTTGATCTCGCAGCGCGTGCCCAGGAAGCCGAAGTCGCCGGTTTCCTTGAACTTGTCGTAGTTGCCGACGCGGCAGACCGAGACGTTGACGTCGGCGCGCAGGTTGCCCTTCTCCATGTCGCCGTCGCAGGTGCCGAGATAGATCAGGATGGTCCGGATCTTCTTGACGTAGGCGACCGCCTGCTCCGGCGAACGGATGTCAGGGCGCGAGACGATCTCCATCAGCGCCGTGCCGGCCCGGTTCAGGTCGACGTAGGATTCGGTCGGCGACAGGTCGTGGATCAGCTTGCCCGCGTCCTGCTCCAGGTGCAGACGCTCGATGCCGACGTTGAAGAAACTGCCGTCCTCGGCTTCGACCTCGACCACGCCCTCGCCCACGATGGGGTGATACAGCTGGCTGATTTGATAGCCGGTCGGCAGGTCAGGATAGAAGTAGTTCTTGCGGTCGAACTGGCTCTTCAGATTGATCTGCGCCTTAAGGCCCAGACCCGACTTCACCGCCTGCTCGACGCAGTGCTTGTTCAGGGTCGGCAGCATGCCGGGGAAGCCGGCGTCGACCAGCGACACCTGCTCGTTCGGACCGGCGCCGAAGCCCACGGCCGCGCCCGAGAACAGCTTGGCGTTCGACGCCACCTGGGCGTGGATTTCCAGCCCCATGACGATTTCCCAGTCGCCGGTGCGACCTTTGATCACTGTTTTGTTCTCAGACATGCTCACCACCACTTGGCCGGTTTGGCGACGAAACCAGCGGAGTCTTCCAGTGCGGCCGCGACCTGGAAGACAGTCGCCTCATCAAGGGCCTTGCCGATGACCTGAAGGCCCAGCGGCAGACCATCGCTGCTCAGACCCGCGGGCACCGAAATGCCCGGCAGACCGGCCAGATTGGTCGTCACCGTGAAGACGTCGTTCAGATACATAGTCAGCGGGTCGATCTGCTTGTCGCCCAGCTTGAACGCCGCCGTCGGGGTCGATGGGGTCAGGATGGCGTCCACCTTGCCCCAGACGTTGTCGAAGTCCTCGGCGATGCGGCGACGCACCTTCAGGGCCTTGACGTAGTAGGCGTCATAGAAGCCCGCCGACAGCACATAGGTGCCGATGGTCAGGCGGCGCTGAACCTCCTTGCCGAAGCCCTCGGCGCGCGAGGCGGCGTAGAGGTCGTCCAGCGACGAGAAGTCCTCGGCGCGGTGGCCGAAGCGCATGCCGTCATAGCGGGCCAGGTTCGACGACGCCTCGGCCGGGGCCACGATATAATAGGCCGGCAGAGCGTATTTGGTGTGCGGCAGGCTGATCTCGACGATCTCGCAGCCGGCGGCCTTTAGCCACTCGACGCCCTGTTGCCACAGCGCCTTGATCTCTTCGGACATGCCGTCGATCAGGTATTCCGCCGGGACGCCGATGCGCAGGCCCTTGACCGATTGGCCGACCGACTGGGTCCAGTCCGGGGTCGGGATGTCGAGGCTGGTCGAATCCTTGGCGTCGAACGAGCACATGGACTTCAGCAGGATGGCGGCGTCCGTCACCGTCTTGGTGATCGGGCCGGCCTGATCCAGCGACGAAGCAAAGGCCACCATGCCGAAACGGCTGGCGCGGCCATAGGTGGGCTTGATGCCGACCGTGCCGGTAAACGCGGCGGGCTGGCGGATCGAACCGCCGGTGTCCGAGGCCGTCGCGGCCAGGCACAGATCAGAGGCCACCGCCGAGGCGGAGCCGCCCGACGAACCGCCCGGCGTCAGTTCGGCGTCCGAACCCTTGGCCTTCCACGGGTTCTTCACCGGACCAAAGGCCGAGGTCTCGTTGGCCGATCCCATGGCGAACTCGTCCATGTTCAGCTTGCCCAGCATGACCGCGCCTTCACGCCACAGATTGGCGGTGACGGTGGATTCATAGGGCGGCACGAAGCCGCGCAGCATGTTGGAGCCCGCCGTCGTCTGCACGCCTTCGGTGCAGAACAGGTCCTTGATGCCCAGCGGCGCGCCTTCCAGGTCGCCGCCCTCGCCCTTGGCCAGTTTGGCGTCGGACGCGCGCGCCTGTTCCAGCGCCTTGTCCGCCGTCACCTCGACATAGGCGTTCAGGTTCGGGTTTGAAGCCTCGATGTTGGTCAGGAAGGCGCGGGTCAGCTCTTCCGACGAGAAGGTCTTGGCCTTCAGGCCGTCGACGGCGTCCTTGAGCGTAAGCTTGGTCAGATCGGTCATGGCTTAATCGACCACCTTGGGCACGACGAAGAAGCCGTCAGCGGCCTTCGGGGCGTTCGACAGGACCGCGTCCACCTTGGCGCCGTCGGTGACGACGTCTTCGCGTAGACGCAGCGGCTGAGCGACGTTGGAGGTCATCGGCTCGACACCCTGCACGTCGACCTCATTCAGCTGTTCGATCCAGTTCAGGATGCCGTTCAGCTCCTGGGCCAGCGGCTCCAGGCGGTCCTCGGGGGTCTTGATGCGGGCGAGGTGGGCGACACGCCTCACCGTCGCGGCGTCGATAGCCATGGAAATCTCCGAAATTCATCCAGCCGGGGCGCAAGGGAGTCGCCCAGACTGACTCCTATCGTGGGTTAACCGCCCGATGCGGCTTCGACAAGCGTTCCGCATTGCAATATGGGGAGGCCGTGCCCGTATTCGACCTCACAGATCTGCCCGCCGCCTGCCCGCCCGACACCCCGTGGATCGGGCTGGACCTGGGCGAGAACACCATTGGCGTTGCGGTGTCCGACACCAGCCGCATGATCGCCAGTCCGCTGCAGCTGATCCGCAAGACGAAATTCACCCAGGACGCCGAGCAGCTGATCAAGCTGATGAACGGCCGCAACGTCTCGGCCCTGATCATCGGCCTGCCGCTGAACATGGACGGCACCGAGGGCCCCCGCGCCCAGTCCTGCCGCGCCTTCGCCCGCAATCTGGAGCGTCTGCGCCCGGTCAACGTCGCCTTCCAGGACGAACGTCTGTCGACCACGGCGGTCGAGCGTTTCCTGATCGACGAGCTGGATCTGACGCGCAAACGCCGCGCCGACGTCGTGGACCGCACCGCCGCCGCCTGGATTCTGCAGGGCGCGCTGGACCGTCTGCGCGCCTGACCTTCCCCTCGCGCAGAGTCGGGCTTATAGCGGCGTCTCGATGACCCATGCCGCTTCCGTCACCGAAACCATCGAGGAACGGCTGTCGCCCTTCCCTCGCGACCACTTCCTCGCCGCCGGCGATTTGAACCCGCCCGCCGCTCTGGCGCTGCTGGATCTCGCCGACGCCTTCGTCGACTTCAATCGACAGTCGGCGAAGGGGATCGACCTCATGCGCGGCCAGACGGTCGTGAACCTCTTCTTCGAGAACTCGACCCGGACCAGCTCCTCCTTCGAGATCGCCGCCAAGCGTCTGGGCGCCGACGTGGTGACCATGCCGGTCTCGGCCTCCTCGGTCGCCAAGGGCGAAACCCTGATCGACACGGCGGTGACGCTGAACGCCATGAAGCCGGAAATCCTGGTGGTCCGGCATTCGTCTTCGGGTGCAGTGGACCTGCTGTCGCAAAAGGTTGGCTGCGCGGTCGTCAACGCCGGCGACGGTCGCCATGAACATCCCACGCAAGCCCTGCTGGACCTGCTGAGCCTGCGCCGGGCCTTCGGCGACGTCGGCGGCCTGACAGTGGCCATCTGCGGCGACATCGCCCACAGCCGCGTGGCGCGCTCCAATGTCGCCCTGCTGTCGATGATGGGCGCGCGTGTGCGCCTGGTTGGTCCGCCGACCCTGGTACCGGGCGATGCCGACCGCTGGGGCTGTGAGGTCTTCCACGACATGAAGGAAGGTCTGACCGGATGCGACGTGGTCATGATGCTGCGTCTTCAGCTGGAGCGCATGACCGGCGCGCTGATCCCTTCGACACGCGAATACTTCCGCTTCTGGGGTCTGGACCGCGAGAAGCTGGCCTGGGCCGCGCCCAACGCCAGGGTCATGCACCCCGGCCCGATGAACCGGGGCGTCGAGATCGACTCCGACGTGGCCGACGACCTGAGCGTCTCCCTGATCCAGGATCAGGTCGAGATGGGCGTCGCCGCGCGCATGGCCGTTCTGGCCGCCCTCGCCCATCGCCGCGCGGGAGCCGCCGCATGACCGCCGCTCCGAACACGCTCGCCATCGTCAACGCCCGCCTGCTGGACCCCGCGACCGACTATGACGGCCCCGGCGCGGTCCTGATCCAGGACGGCCGCATCGTCGAAGTCGTCCACGGCCAGGCGACCCAGCGCCCCGAAGGCGTGACCGTCATCGACGCGCAAGGCTGTTGCCTAGCGCCCGGCCTGATCGACATCCGCGTCAAGACCGGCGAACCGGGCAACGAACCCAAGGAAACCCTGAAGTCAGCCAGCCTGTCGGCGGCGGCGGGCGGCGTCACCACCATCGTCGTCCAGCCCGACACCGACCCGGCCATCGACGACCCCGCCCTGATCGACCACATCCAGCGACGCGGCGCAGCCCTCGAACTGGTCAACGTCCGTGCAGCGGGCGCCGCCACGCAAGGCCGCGACGGCCAGCGCATGGCAGAGATCGGCCTGATGCACGAAGCGGGCGCCCTATACTTCACCGACGCCGACCGCGTCATCGTCAACACCCGCACCCTGCAACGGGTGATGAGCTATGCCGCCGCTTTCAACGCTCTGATCGCCTGCCGCCCGGCCGAACCCTGGCTGTCGGAGGGCGCGGTCGCCACCTCGGGCGAACTGGCGACGCGCCTCGGTCTGTCCGGCGCCCCTGCCATCGCCGAGCGCATCCAACTGGAGCGCGACCTGGCCCTGGTCGAACAGACCGGCGCCCGCTTCCTGGTCGATCAGATCTCGACCGAAGGCGCCCTGCAGACCCTGGCCCGCGCCCGGGCGCGCGGTCTTGAGGTCTCGGCCTCGGTGTCGATCAACCACCTCTGCTTCAACGAGATCGATATCGGCGACTACCGGACCTTCTACCGGCTGGACCCGCCCCTGCGCGCCGAGAGCGATCGGCAAGCCCTGGTCGAGGCCGTCCGCGACGGCCTGATCGACGCCATCACCTCGGCTCACTGCCCTGAACCCGCCGAGAACAAGCGCAGGCCCTTCGCCGAGGCCGCGCCCGGCGCCGTGGGTCTGGAGACCCTGCTGCCCGCCGCCCTGATGCTGCACCACGAGCACGGTCTGGACCTGCTGGACGTCCTGCGTCCGCTGACGCA
Source organism: Brevundimonas sp. (assembly GCF_032055285.1). GTDB lineage: Bacteria > Pseudomonadota > Alphaproteobacteria > Caulobacterales > Caulobacteraceae > Brevundimonas. The sequence goes on along the minus strand of NZ_DAMBRE010000002.1, from coordinate 374,561 downwards.
GGGCCCCGCCGGTCTTATGGGCCTGGACGCCGGGGTTCTGGCCCAGGGCGCGCCCGCCGATCTCATCCTGTTCGATGCGGGCGCTCCGGTTGTGGTCGATGCGGCCACGCTTCGCTCCAAATCGAAGAATTCGCCCTTCGACGGCCGTCGTCTGCAAGGGAAGGTCTTGCTCACCGTCGTCGGGGGACGCATCGTCCACGACGCACGCTAAACGGGAGCGAATCACTTTGCAGGATCTGGCCGCACCGGCGCTTCTGACGCTCGGGCTTGTAGCGATTGGCGGATACCTGCTCGGTTCAATCCCGTTCGGGGTCATCCTGACGCGCGCCGCAGGCGCGGGCGACGTGCGCAACATCGGTTCGGGCAATATCGGCGCGACCAACGTTCTGCGCACGGGCCGCAAGGACCTGGCCATCGCCACCCTGATCCTCGACGCAGGCAAGGGCGCGGTCGCCCTGCTGATCGCGCGCTATCTGTTCGGTGAAGTGGCGGGCGCCATCGCCGGCGGCGCGGCCTTCATGGGCCACCTCTTCCCCGTCTGGCTGGGCTTCAAGGGCGGCAAGGGGGTCGCGACCTTCTTCGGCCTGATCCTTGCGGCCTGCTGGCCTCTGGGCCTGCTGGCGGCGGCGACCTGGCTGATCGTGGCCTTCGCCCTGCGCTATTCCTCGTTGGCCGCCCTGGTCGCGGCGGCGCTGACGCCGCTCTACGCCCTGCTGCCCCTGCCCGCGCTGGGCCTTCCCGCGCCCACGCCGATCCTGATCCTGGCGATCTTCACCGCCGTCCTGATCTATATCCGCCACCATGAAAACATCGCCCGGCTGCTGAAAGGCGCCGAGCCCAAGATCGGGGCCAAGAAGGCTTGAGCCCCCTGTCCGACGCCGAGCGTTTCGCCCGGCTTCGGCTGGCCCGCACCGACCGTGTCGGTCCCGTGGCCTTTTCCCAACTGCTGCAGCGTTTCGGTTCGGCCGTTCGCGCCATTGACGCCCTGCCTGATCTGGTGAGGCGCAGCGGTCGCGACGGCTACGCCCTGCCCCCCGTCGAGCGTATCGAGGCCGAATTGGCGGCGGGTGAGCGTGTCGGCGCGCGGCTGATCCTGCTGGGCGACGCCGACTATCCCGACATGCTGGCCGCCGTCGATCCGCCCCCGCCCCTGCTATGGACGCGCGGCGACACCAGCCTGCTGTCGCGTCCCTGCATCGGCGTGGTCGGCGCGCGCATCGCCTCGGCGGGCGGCCAGCGCATCGCCCGCGGCCTGTCGCAACAACTGGGCGAGGTCGGCCACGTCGTCGTGTCGGGTCTGGCGCGCGGCATCGACGCGGCGGCCCATTACGGCGCCTTGCCGACCGGCACCGTCGCGGTCCTCGGCGGCGGTGTGGACGACATCTATCCGGCCGACAACGCCGACCTTTATCGCCAGATCGTCGAGCAGGGCTGCATCGTCTCGGAAAGCCCCGTCGGCGCCCGCGCCCAAGCCAGAGACTTCCCGCGCCGCAACCGTATCATCTCAGGCCTGTCGCGTGGCGTCATCGTGGTCGAGGCCGAAATCCGCTCCGGTTCACTGATCACCGCCCGTCAGGCCAATGAACAGGGTCGCGACGTCTTCGCCGTGCCGGGATCGCCGCTGGACCCTCGCTCAAAAGGCCCCAACGAATTGCTGCGGCAAGGGGCCATCCTGTGCGAGGGGCTGGAGGACGTGGAACGCGCCTTCACCACCCTGAGGACCCTGCGTGAGCCATCGAGCGATTCGCCTTTCGACGGCGCTCCGGACGACCTGGACGACGCCTTGGTCGAACGGGTCGCAGCCCTCCTGTCGCCCGCGCCAACCCCTCGCGACGAACTGGCGCGGGCCTTGAACCTGCCAATCGGCTTTGTCGCCGCCGCTCTGTTGGAACTGAGCCTGGCGGGTCGGGCAACGCTTCTGTCCGGCGGACTGGCGTCGTCCTGACCGGGCTACTTGGCCGGAGCGGACGCCATGGTCGATGCGGCTTCCAGAGCCCCCGCCAGGGCTTCGTCGCCGTCCCAACGGGCCATTCGGGCCAATTCCCGCGCCATGGAGGTGACATATTCCCGAACGGGATAGTCGGCGAGATCCGGCGCAGGGCGCCCGATCCTCGAAACATCTTGCTGCAGCGGCACCCCAACGCCTTGGCTAGACATCGTCTCGCTCCTGATTGCAGAAACAGGCAATAAACAACCTTTAGTAGTTTTACAAGTCGCGGAAACGCCTTCAGGTGGTTTTGTAGAATCCATGCGATTGACTTCCCGTTCTACGCCAACCACGTTCGCGCCCCGATTTCCCGAATAGAGCGCCATGAATCTCGTCATCGTCGAGAGCCCCGCCAAGGCCAAGACCATCAATAAATACCTGGGCTCCGGCTACGAAGTGCTGGCTTCCTTTGGCCATATCCGCGACCTGCCGTCGAAGGACGGCTCCGTCCTGCCCGACGAAGATTTCGCCATGCAATGGGAGGTCGACGCCAAGGCGAGCAAGCGCCTGTCCGAGATTGCGGAGGCGGCCAAGCGCGCCGACCGCGTTATTCTCGCGACCGACCCCGACCGTGAGGGAGAGGCGATCAGCTGGCACGTTCTGGAAGTCCTGAACAAGAAGAAGGCGCTGAAGGACACCGAGGTCCAGCGCGTCACTTTCAACGCCATCACCAAGGCCGCCGTGCTCGAGGCCATGGCCAATCCGCGTCAGCTGGATATGGAACTGGTCGAGGCCTATCTGGCCCGCCGCGCACTCGACTATCTGGTGGGCTTCAACCTGTCGCCCGTCCTGTGGCGCAAGCTGCCCGGCGCCCGTTCGGCGGGCCGGGTGCAGTCGGTCGCCCTGCGCATCGTTGTCGATCGCGAGATGGAGATCGAGAAGTTCAAGGCGCAGGAATACTGGTCGGTCGAGGCTGATTTGGTCGCTGACAGCCCGCCCTTCACCACCCGTCTGGTCAAGCACGCCGGTAAGCGCATCCAGCGCCTGGACATCCCGACCGAGGCAATGGCCTTCGCCGCCCGCGACGCCATCAAGGCCGGCGACTTCACCATCAGGTCCGTCGAGAAGAAGCCCGCCAAGCGCTCGCCCGCCCCGCCCTTCACCACCTCGACCCTGCAGCAGGAAGCCGCGCGCAAGCTGGGCTTCACCGCCCAGCGCACCATGCAGGCGGCGCAGAAACTGTATGAGGGCGTCGACGACACCGGCGGCCTGATCACCTACATGCGTACCGACGGCCTCTATGTGACGCCGGAGGGCATCGCCCAGGCGCGCGAGGTCATCGGCGACCGCTTCGGCCCCGCCTATGTCCCGGCCGAGCCGCGATACTACAAGACTAAGGCCAAGAACGCCCAGGAAGCGCACGAAGCCATCCGTCCGACCAATATCGCGCGCCACCCCGAGTCCCTGCGCCTCGAAGGCGACCTGCAGCGCCTCTATGAACTGATCTGGAAGCGCATGGTCGCCTCGCAGATGGAGAGCGCGCGTCTGGATCGCACCACGGTCGAGATCGAAACACCTGACGGCCAGACCGGCCTGCGCGCCACCGGCCAGGTCGTCGTCTTCGACGGCTTCATCGCCGCCTATGAAGAAGGCCGCGACGAGAAGCAGAAAGGGGCCGAGGACGACGAGGATGAGGGCGGCCGCCTGCCTGCGCTGAAGGAAGGCGCCAAGGCCAAGGTCGAAGCCGTCCGCACCGACCAGCACTTCACCGAGCCGCCGCCGCGCTTCTCGGAAGCCACCCTGGTCAAGAAGCTGGAAGAGCTGGGCATCGGTCGCCCCTCGACCTACGCCTCGATCCTGACGACCCTGCGCGACCGCGAATACGTCCGCATGGACAAGAACCGCTTCTATCCCGAAGACAAGGGACGGCTGGTCACGGCCTTCCTCGAACAGTTCTTCACGCGCTGGGTCGAATACGACTTTACCGCCGCGCTGGAGAGCCAGCTGGACGAAGTCTCGGCCGGTGATCTGGACTGGAAGGCGCTGTTGCGCAGCTTCTGGACCGACTTCCACGCGGCGACCCAGGCTGCGGGCGAACTGCGCACCACGGCCATCCTGGATCACCTGAATGATGCCTTGGGCGCCCACATCTTCCCGGACAAGGGCGATGGCTCGGACCCGCGCGAATGCCCCCTGTGCCATCAGGGTCAGCTCAGCCTGAAGACCAGCCGCTTCGGCGCCTTCATCGGCTGCTCGCGCTATCCCGACTGTAAATACACCCGCCCGGTGGCTTCGCCTGACGGCGCCGAGGGCGGTGCTGACGGCGGCGACCGTGAACTGGGCGTCGATCCGGCGACCGGCCAGCCCGTGCAGCTCAAGATCGGTCGCTTCGGTCCCTATGTCGAAACCACGCCGCCCGGCGAGGAGAAGCCGAAACGCTCGTCCCTGCCCAAGGGCTGGAGCCCTGCGTCCCTGACGCTGGAACAGGCCCTGCGCCTGCTGGCCCTGCCGCGCGAGGTCGGGGTTCACCCCGAGGACGGCAAGATGATCACGGCGGGTCTGGGCCGCTACGGTCCCTTCGTGCTGCACGCCGGCACCTACGCCAACGTCTCGGACATCGACGAGGTGTTCGAGGTCGGCATCAACCGCGCCGTCGCCCTGCTGGCTGAAAAGCGCGCCGGTCGTCCGGGCCGCGGGTCGGCCACAGCCCCGCTCAAGGAACTGGGCGCGCACCCGGAGGACGAAGCCCCCGTGCAGGTCATGGCCGGTCGCTTCGGTCCGTACGTCAAATGGGGCAAGGTCAACGCCACCTTGCCCAAGGGCATGACGCCCGAAGACCTGACGCTGGAAGCAGCCCTGCCACTGCTGGCCGCCAAGGCAGGCGCAGCGCCGAAGAAAAAGGCGGCTGCCAAGAAGCCTGCCGCAAAGAAGGCTTCGGCCAAGACCCCTGCTGAGAAGAAGCCCGCAGCGGCCAAGAAGCCGGCTGCGAAGAAGGCTGCACCCAAGAAGTCGGCTGACGCCGAGTAAAATCGCAATGACCTCCCGGTCCGCTCAGCGGATCGGGAGGGACTAGCGTCCAGCCACCAATTCGTTGCGCACCCTGCGGCCCAGCGGATCGCGCCCTGGCCAGGTCTGCCCCACCGACGCCTCGACCATGGCCGTGCAGAAGCGCGACAACAGCATGCGTGGCCGGATTCCGTTCAGGCAGACACGGTCGCCCTCGACGGCCCAGCGTGCCGTCAATCGACGCCCATCGGAAAATACAGCGCGATAACTCCCGTCGCGATCAAACAGATGCTTGACCCAACTCCCGTCTGGATAGTGCGACACGACGGTGTTTCCGAATGCCGATTCCATATCCGCCTGAGCCGGCAGCGCGATCGCGCAGCAAGCAGCCAAGGCGAACGCAAGCGTTTTCATACGCATACGACAACCCTTCCCTTCCCCAAGGCGACATTACAGACCTGTAAGGCTTTGCCAACCGCCCGGTTCCCGAACAGAAATACTTGACTGAGGCGTAGGGGTTTCCATATACCGCCGCAGGCTCGGGATAGGACTGGCGATGCGCGCCGCCCACTCGCCCACGAGGGGCGGTTCCGTAAGCTGAAGACGTTACGACGTTTCCTCCGTCCTCAAGGTTACATGACAGAATTCACCAAGCTGGGCCTGTCGGCCACGACCCTGCAAGCGGTCGCCGATACGGGCTACACCGAAGCCACCCCCATTCAGGCCTCCGCAATCCCGGTGGCCCTGGCCGGCCGCGACGTTCTGGGGATCGCCCAGACCGGCACCGGCAAGACCGCCGCCTTCACCCTGCCGATGATCGACCGCCTCGGCTCGGGCCGCGCCCGCGCCCGCATGCCACGTGCCCTGGTCCTGGCCCCGACCCGCGAACTGGCCGACCAGGTCGCCGAGAACTTCGCCAAATACGCCAAGGGCACCAAGCTTAGCTGGGCTCTGCTGATCGGCGGCGTGTCCATGGGCGACCAGGTGGCGCTGCTGAACAAGGGCGTCGACGTCCTGATCGCGACGCCGGGCCGTCTGCTGGACCTGTTCGAACGCGGCAAGATCCTGCTGACCGGCGTCGAGATGATGGTCGTCGACGAAGCCGACCGTATGCTCGACATGGGCTTCATCCCCGATATCGAGCGAATTTTCAAACTGACGCCGCCGCGTCGCCAGACCCTGTTCTTCTCGGCCACCATGCCGCCCGAGATCACGCGCCTGACCACGCAGTTCCTCAAGGATCCGACCCGGATCGAGGCCTCGCGTCCGGCCATGACCGCCGACACCATCACCCAGTATCTGGTCCGCATCCCGACCAGCGATCCCAAGGCTAAGCGCACGGCGCTTCGCGCCTTGATCGAACGGGCTGACGTCAAGAACGGCATCGTCTTCTGCAACCGCAAGTCGGAAGTCGATATCGTCGCCAAATCGCTGAAGACGCACGGCTTCGACGCCGCGCCGATCCACGGCGACCTGGACCAGTCGTTGCGGATGAAGACCCTGGCGGACTTCCGTTCGGGCGACCTGAAGATCCTGGTGGCCTCGGACGTCGCCGCTCGCGGCCTGGACATCCCCGACGTCAGCCACGTCTTCAACTATGATGTCTCGCACCACGCCGACGACTACGTCCACCGCATCGGCCGCACGGGCCGCGCGGGTCGCAAGGGTGAGGCCTTCATGATCGTCACCCCGTCCGACGACAAGTCGCTGGATAAGGTGCTCAAGCTGATCAAGATGGCGCCGGAAGAGCTGACGCTGGACGGGATCGACTTCGCTGCGATCAAGGATCGCCCGCGCAGCGACGACTCCAAGGGGCGTGGTCGCAGCCGCAGCGACCGTCCGCGTCCCATCCCCAAGAGCGACAATGTCGCTTCGATGGAGCCGATCACCGCGCCGCTCCCTCGCGCAGAAAAGGTCGAGGAAGCCCGCGAGGAGGCCCCGCGCCGCTCGCGTAGCCGCCGCTCGACCAAGTCCGAATTCTCCGTTGAAGCCGTTGCCGCTGCAGCGCCCGAAGCCGCCGTCGAGGTCGAAGTCGAGGCTGCTCCGGCCAAGCCCGCCAATCAGCGCCGCGACCGCAATCGCGATCAGACGCCGCGCGAAGCCCGCAGCTCTGAGCCGCAGAAGGACCAGCCCCTGCGCGCCGCCAGCGGCGGTTTCGGCGACGATATTCCGGCCTTCCTGCGTCGTCCCGTCGTCTTCCACGACTAAGATCAACAGTGTCGACCTACGGTTTAACCGGTCATTACGGATCGATGTTCTAGGGTTCGCCCACTAAGAACTAGGGGCGCGAGAATCAGAATGACGGCGCAGGTCGAAACCGCCCTTCGGGGGCCGGAGGCTTATGCATTGGCGCACCGCATCGTGGACGCCATGCAGCAGGCCTCGGTCTGGCCGACGCCGCTGAATTTCGAGCTGTGGCTGCACTATGTCAGCGATCCCGAGGGCGCGCTGGGGCGCGAGCTTCAACGCCTTCTGGCCGGCGACGCGCCCTTCACCGATGCCACAGCAGAAATGCTGGCGGCCGAGTTCTTGCCGCGCGGCCGCCTGTCGGAGGAAATCCGCGACGTCGGCGCTGTACTGAATCGCGAACTCGCCGCCGTGGCTGAGGCCATCGACAATGCTCGCAAGACCCAGACCGCCTATGGTGAGACGCTGAGCCATGCATCGGCGAAGATGCAGGACACCGAGCGCCCGACGGATCTGACGGAAATCGTCAGCACTCTGTCCACCGCGACCCGAAAGGTCCAACGCCACACCTCGGCACTTGAGAAACGCCTGGAGTCTTCGAACCGTGAAGTCGTTCGCTTGCGCGAGCACCTCGAACAGGTGCGACGCGACGCCATGACGGACGCTCTGACCAACCTGGCAAACCGCAAGACCTTTGACGAGCAGATCGCTCGCCTTTGCGAAGAGGCCGAGGTCGAGGGCAAGCCCCTGACCCTGGCCATCGTCGATATCGATCATTTCAAGCGCTTCAACGACACCTGGGGTCATCAGACTGGCGATCAGGTTCTGCGTTACGTCGCCAGCGTCCTGGGTCGTATCTCGCGCGCACCGCGCGTCGCGGCCCGCTATGGCGGCGAGGAATTCGCTGTCATCTTCCCTGGCGAAACGACCGGTACGGTCGAAGCGGCGTTGAATGCCATCCGTGAAGAGATCGGCTCGCGCTCGCTGCGTCGCCGCTCCACCAATGACGACCTGGGCGCCGTGACCATCTCGGTCGGCTTTGCTGAACGTCGCGTCGGCGAAACCGCCTTGAGCGTGCTGGAACGCGCCGATGAGGCCCTCTACGCCTCCAAGCGCGGCGGCCGCAACTGCGTCACCAACGCCGAGGTGATGGCCCAGGCCGCGGCCTAGGTCATTGCCGAACAGCCCCTCGCCCGTGTCATAAAGGCAGGATGAGAAGCTTCACGTTCAACGTCGCCTATTGGGTCCTGTCCATCGGCTATTGCCTGGTTGCGGCCTTCGCTGCCCTGGCGCCTGGCCGTCGCGCGACAACCTGGGTCATCCGCCGCTATGTGCGCCGTATGGTTCAGGCCATGGCAGTGTTCGCCGGCATCGAGCTTCGGGTTCGCGGCAAGGAGCGGCTGCCGCAGGGCGCCTTCATCGTCGCCTCTAAACACCAGAGCTGGGGCGACGGCTTCGCCACCTATGACCAGTTCGACGACCTGGCCTTCGTCACCGGCGACCACCTCGAGAAATTTCCGCTGCTCGGCACGGTGCTGAGGAAGCTCGGGGCCATCGTCGTCAACAGTTGCGGCGGCCATACCGCCCGCGCGGCGCTCAAGGAACGCGCCGCCGACGCCCACAAGGAAGGCCGCAAGATCCTGATCTACCCCGAGGGCCATTTGGCCAAGGTCGGCGAGAAGTTCCGCTATCGTTCCGGCGTCTGGCATATGTACCGCGACTTCGACATGCCGGTCGTGCCCCTGGCCACCAACCTCGGCCTGTTCTGGCCGCAGGAGGAAGCGCGGAAAACGCCGGGAACGGCCACATTGGAATTCCTCGATCCTATCCCGACCGGTCTGCCCAAGGATGAGTTCCTGGCCCGGCTGGAAGCCGCCATCGAGGACAAGACCGCCGAATTGATCGCCGAGGCCACCGGCCATCCGATCACGGCGGCCATTCAGGTCCCAACACCCAACGAGGCCGCGCTCGCGACGGCGGCTGCGGCGGCTTAAGCCGCCGGGATCACCGCGCCGTCGTACTTCTTGGCGATGAAGTCCTTGACCGCCTGGCTGCGCAGGGCCGTCGCCAGGGCCTGAACGCGCGGGTCGTTCTGGTTGTCGGGACGCGCCACCAGATAGTTCACATAGGGGCTGTCGGCGCCTTCCAGCGACAGGGCGTCAGTCTTGGGCTTCAGTCCGGCGTCCAGCGCATAGTTGGTGTTGATCACCGCCGCGTCGACCTGAGGCAGGATACGAGGAATGGTGGCGGCCTCGACTTCCTGGAACTTCAGTCCCTTGGGATTGGTCGCGATGTCACGAACGGTTTGCAGCGGATTGGTCGGATCGCGCAGGGTGATCAGGCTGGCGCTCTGCAACAGCAGCAGCGAGCGCCCCGTGTTCGAGGCGTCGTTCGGCAACATCACCTGCGCCCCGTTCGGGATCGCCGCCAGCGTCGTGTGCTTCTTGGAATAGACGCCCAGCGGCTCGACGTGGACGCCGGCCACCGTCACCAGATCGGCGCCGCGCGCGATGTTGAACTCATCCAGATAGGGCTTGGTCTGGAAATAGTTCGCATCCAGCCGTTTTTCAGACAACTGCACATTCGGCTGAACGTAGTCGTTGAAGACCTTGATCTCGATCGGCACGCCCTCGGCGGCCAATATCGGCTTCACCACCTCCAGAATCTCGGCGTGCGGCACGGCAGTCGCGCCGACCAGCAGCGGGGCGGTCCCCGCCTTCTTCTCTGCGCCCTGCCCGCACGCGGCGAGCATCAGGACGGCGGCGGCGGACAGCAGAAGCGAACGGCGGATCATGGCAGGCTCTCTAACTCAGCGGTGCGAGACCTTAGCGACCAGACGGTCGCCGATCATCTGCAGAATTTGTACGAGGATCAGCAGAAGAACTACGGTCACGACCATGACGTCGGTCTGGAAGCGCTGATAGCCGAAGCGCACGGCCAGGTCGCCCAGGCCGCCCGCGCCCACCACGCCCGCCATGGCGGTGTAGCTGACCAGGGCGATGGCCGTGACCGTGGCCCCGGCTATGATGCCGGGCCTGGCCTCGGGCAACAGAGCCCGCGTCACGATCTGGAAGGTCGAACCGCCCATGGCCTGGGTCGCCTCAACCACGCCCTTGTCCACCTCCCGCAGGGCCGTCTCGACCAGACGCGCATAGAAGGGCGCGGCCCCCACGACCAGTGGCGGAATGGCCCCGGCAACGCCCAGCGAGGTTCCGACCAGCAGCACCGTCACCGGCAGCATGACGATCAGCAGGATGATGAAGGGCACCGAACGCAGCACGTTGACGATCAGCGACAGCAGGGCGTTCAGCACCGGATTGGCCGCCAGCCGCCCCTTGCCCGACAGATACAGCAGCACGCCCAGCGGCACGCCCAGGATGACGGTCAGCACCAGCGATCCGCCCAACATCAGCAGGGTGTCGACGGTGGCGCGGCCGATCTCGGCCCAATCTACGTTGTCGAACATCAGACGCTCTCCACCGTCACGCCGCGCGCGGTCAGTTGCGCCACAGCCGCCTCGGCGTCGCCGCCGGTAAAGGCCACGACCAGCTGGCCATAGGGCTCGCCCCGGATGCGGCTGATCCGCCCCGACAGGATGGAATAGTCCACGCCCACCGTTCGCGCGACACGGCTCAGTTCCGGCTCATAGGTCGAGCCGCCGCGGAAGGTCAGCCTGGCCATCCGCGCGCCGGCAGGCACGACCGAGGCGTCGAACGCCTCTTCGCCCTCGGCCAGCATGGCGCGGGTCACGGGATTCTGCGGGTGCAGGAAGACGTCCGCCGTCGCGCCCTGCTCCACGATCCGGCCGTCCTTCAGCACGGCCACTCGATCACAGACGCGGCGCACCACCTCCATCTGGTGGGTGATCAGGACGATAGTCAGACCCAGGTCGCGGTTCAGCCCGTCCAGCAGGGTCAGGATGTCCTCGGTCGTCTCCGGATCCAGCGCACTGGTCGCCTCGTCGCACAAAAGGACGCTGGGACCGCAGGCCAGGGCGCGAGCGATGCCGACGCGCTGTTTCTGGCCACCTGACAGTTGAGCCGGATGCTTCTTCGCGTGTTCGGCCAACCCCAGCTGGGCCAGCAGTTCCACCGTGCGCGCCTTCACCTCGGCCTCGGGCCGCCCCTCCAGCCGCAAGGGAAAGGCGACGTTGTCCTCAATGGTCTTGGCGTTCAGCAGGTTGAAATGCTGGAAGATCATTCCGATCCGACGCCGCGCGGCCCGCAGCTCGACGGGCTTCAGCGCAGTGATCTCCTGATCGTCGACGAAGATGCGGCCCCCGTCCGGCGTCTCCAGCCGGTTGATGGCGCGGATCAGGGTCGACTTTCCGGCTCCCGAGCGTCCGACCACGCCGAACACCTCGCCGCGACCGATGGTCAAGTCGACGGCGTCAAGCGCCGTGCGCTCGCCCGCCGCGCTGCGATAGCGCCGGGTCACCCCCTCCAGTCGGATCATGTCAGTCAGCATCCAGGGCGGCGGCGGGGATGATGGTCACGCTCTCGCCGCAGCCGCAGGCGTCGGTCTCGTTCGGATTGCGGAACACGAACTTGGAGGCCAGCTTCGTCGTCTCGTAGTCGATCTCCGAGCCGATCAGGAACAGCACGGCCTTGGGCTCGATCAGAATGGTGACACCCTTGTCCTCGACCACCTCGTCCAACGGCTCGATCTGCTCGGCATAGGCGAAGGTGTATTCCTGCCCGGCGCAGCCGCCGTTCTTCACCCCGACGCGCAGGCCGACGTAGTCCTTCTCCGCATTGGTCATGATCTCGCGCACACGCTCTGCGGCGGCGTCGGTCAGGGTCACGGCCTTAGGTCGGGGACGGCGCGGTCGGGTGGCGGTCTGAAGCTCGGTCATGGATGCGTCCTCAGAACATGTTCAGGGCCAGCTTGGCCTCGTCGCTCATCTTGGAGGAGTCCCACGGCGGGTCGAACACCAGATTGGCCCGCGCGCTGCGCACGCCCTCGACCTTCATGACCGCCGCCTCGACCCAGCCCGGCATTTCGCCGGCCACGGGACACCCCGGCGCCGTCAGCGTCATCTCGACCAGGACATCGCGGTCATCGGACACGTCGACCTTGTAGATCAGGCCCAGCTCATAGATGTCGACCGGGATTTCCGGGTCGTACACCGTCTTCAGCGCCTCGATCAGGTCGTCGGTCAGCCTGTCCAGCTCGGCCTGAGACAGGGCGCTCTTCTGCGGCTCGTCCCAGCTGGCGGCGAAGGCGTCGCTGTCGCTGATGGCGGTTTCGGTCTTGGCGTCGTCCATACTCGTCACACGAAGAAGTTCCGCGCCTTGATCAGCGCATCCACGAAGGCGTCTGTATCCTCCACGGTGTTATATAGGGCGAAGGAGGCGCGCGTGCTCGAGGTCACGCCTAGTCTTTTCGCTAGCGGTTCGGCGCAGTGCAGACCCGCTCGCACGGCGACGCCGTAACGGTCCATGATCTGGGCCACGTCATGCGCGTGTGCGCCCTCGACGGCGAAGGTCAGCAGCGCGCCCTTCCCTTCGGCCTCGCCCAGCACCCGCAGCCAACCCGCGTCGGCTAGTCGCGAGCGCGCGTGGTCGTAAAGCGCCATCTCATGCGCGGCCACGGCCTGACGGTCAAAGCCCGACAGCCATTCCAGCGCCGCGCCCAGACCAATGGCCTCCAGGATCGGCGGCGTTCCCGCCTCGAACCGATGCGGCGGCGTGGCGTAGGTGATGCGGTCCTTTTCGACCGTCTCGATCATCTCGCCCCCACCCTGATAGGGCGGCAGGCTTTCAAGGGCTTCGGTCGTGCCATACAGGGCGCCGACGCCGGTCGGGCCGTACAGCTTGTGGCCGGTGATGACATACCAGTCACAGCCGACCGCCTGAACGTCCGGCGTGGCGTGAACCGCGCCCTGGCAGCCATCGACCAGCACCCGCGCGCCAGCCGCATGGGCCAGGCGGGTGATCTCGGCGATCGGGTTGATGGTGCCCAATACATTCGACATGTGGGTGACGGCGACGACCCTGGTCTTCGGCCCCAACAGGGCGGCGAAGGCGTCCATGTCCAGCGAACCGTCGTCGTTGATCGGCGCCCATTTCAGGACCGCGCCCTTGCGCTCGCGCAACAGGTGCCACGGCACGATGTTGGAGTGGTGCTCCATCTCGGTGACGATGATCTCGTCGCCCGGTTCGATGCTCAGCCCGATGCCGTTGGCGACCAGATTGATCGCCTCGGTCCCGCCCTTCGTCCAGACGATGTTCTCGGCCGAGGGCGCATTCAGGAAGCGGGCGACGATCTCGCGCGCCGCCTCGAACGCCTCGGTGGCCTCGTTCGACAGGGTGTGCAGACCCCTGTGGACATTGGCGTAGCTGCCCTCCATCGACGCCACCAGGGCGTCGATCACCGCCCGCGGCTTCTGCGCCGATGCGGCGTTGTCCAGATAGACCAGAGGCTTGCCGTTCACCTGTCGCGACAGGATCGGGAACTGCGCCCGCGCGGCGTAGGGATCAAAGGTCTTCACAAGCGAGCCGTCAGCCATGCGCGCACAACCTCCCTGGCCGCCTCGTCCTCGATGCGATCCACGACCTCGAACAAGAAGGCCTGGACCAGCAGGGCGCGCGCCTCGTCAGCCGGAATGCCGCGCTGCTGCATGTAGAAGAGCGCGCTCTCGTCCAGCGTCCCAACCGTATTGCCATGCGCGCACTGCACGTCGTCGGCATAGATGATCAGTTCGGGCTTGGCGTCGATCTCGCCGCGCTCGCTGGCGATCAGGGCGTTGTGGGCCATGCGGGCGTCGGTGCCGTCGGCCCCGCGCTCGACGATGATCTTGCCTTGGAACACGCCGCGCGCCGTGTCGTGGACGACCCCCTTGGTCAGCTGGCTGGTCGTGCCGTCGGCGGCCCGGTGATCGACCACGGTCGTCAGGTCGGCGTGGCGCGAACCCTTCAGCAGATAAAGGCAGTCCAGACGCGCGTCAGCGCCCTCGGCCCCGTGGCTCAGTTGCGTCTCGATGCGCTGCAGCTTGGCGCCGGTCGTGACCACGGTCTGACGATAGCGGCCGCCCGCCTCCAGCCGCACCTCGGCGTTGATCACCGAAATGGCGTCCTCGGGCTCTTCAATCAGGACGATGCGCGTGACCTCGGCGTCACGGGCGACGTCGATCTCGATCTTGTTGTGCGCGACATAGGCCGAGCCCTTCCCCTCGTGCGTCTCCAGCAGCAGCAGCCGCGCGCCCGGACGGGCGGCGATGCGGGCCGAGGCGGTATGGCCGGTGCCGACCGCGTTCGACAGGAAGCGCAGACGCAGGGTCTGCACGCCCGAGGCGATGAAGTCCGTGACCCCGACCGGACGCCCGTTGGCGAAGACGATCGCCTCGCCGCCCAGGTCGTAGAACGGCCCCGGCGCGCCGACCAGCGCTGTGCCCGACGGCTCAGGTGCTTCGCGAAGCCAGCGCTTCAGGTCGCTGTATTTCCACGCTTCCGTGCGCCGCGACGGGAAGGTCTCGGCATTGGTGAGGTCGATTTGCGGCGGTGCGCTCATGCCGCGGTCGGCAGGAACTTGTCGTATCCTTCCGCCTCCAGCTCCAGCGCCAGTTCGGGACCGCCCGAGGCGACGATGCGGCCGGCGGCCAGCACGTGCACCTTGTCCGGTTTGATGTAGTCCAGCAGGCGCTGATAGTGGGTGATGACCAGCATGGACCGATCCGCGCGGCGCAGGGCGTTCACCCCTTCCGACACGATGCGCAGGGCGTCGATGTCGAGGCCCGAGTCGGTTTCGTCCAGGATCAGCAGCGACGGCTCCAGCAGGGCCATCTGCAGGATCTCCATCCGCTTCTTCTCACCGCCGGAGAAGCCGACGTTCAGCGGCCGCTTCAGCATGTCGAAGTCCATCTTCAGCGCTTGCGACGCCGCCTTGACCTGCTTCAGGAAGGCGGGGGCCGAGACCTCCTCCTCGCCGCGCGCGCGCTTCTGGGCGTTCAGCGCCGTGCGGATGAAGGTCATGGCCGGCACGCCGGGGATCTCCATCGGATACTGGAAGGACAGGAAGACGCCCGCCGCCGCACGCTCGGCGGGGTCCAGGTCCAGCAGATCCCGACCGTTCCACGAGGCGGAACCGTCGGTGACCTCATAGCCGGGACGCCCCGACAGGCTGTAGCCCAGCGTCGACTTGCCGGCCCCGTTCGGCCCCATGACGGCATGGACTTCGCCCGCCGGCACTTCGAGCGTCAGGCCCTTGAGGATCGGCTTATCAGCGACCGAGACGTGGAGGTTAGAGATAGAGAGGGTCAACGCGCGTACTTCTCTTCGTTCGTCATGTGTAGCTTCAGCTTCGAGAGCTCCTCGTAGCCGAAGGTGAAAGCGTCTTCGCCGACGTAGCACTCGAGTTGGGCTACTCCGACAGGGCCGGTGGAATAGAACAGCACGGTCCCAATGGTGCCCGGCGGCACCTCTTCGACGTCGGTCCCTACGCCGCCTTCAACAGGGATTGAGCGAGACAGGATGACGTCGTCATAGCAGCGGACAAGGCGACCATCGCTACCAGCGAACGCCCCATCTTGCGTCCACTCTTCGGACTCCATTTGATCGCGTGGAGAAAGCGTCACCCCACGCTCCCCTCAAGGCTGATCGCCACCAGCTTCTGCGCCTCGACGGCGAACTCCATCGGCAGCTTCTGCATCACGTCGCGGACGAAGCCGTTGACCAGCAGGGCCACCGCCTCTTCTTCCGACAGGCCGCGCTGCTGGGCGTAGAAGAGCTGATCTTCCGACAGGCGGGTCGTCGTCGCCTCGTGCTCCAGCTGGGCCGAGCCGTTGCGGGCCTCGATATAGGGGATGGTGTGCGAGCCGCACTCCTTGCCGATCAGCAGGCTGTCGCACTGGGTGAAGTTGCGCACGCCCGTCGCCTTGGGATGCACCGAGACCAGACCGCGATAGGTCGAGTCCGACTTGCCCGCCGACACCGCCTTGGCGATGATCCGGCTCTTCGAGTTCTTGCCCAGATGGATCATCTTGGTGCCGGTGTCGGCCTGCTGATGTCCGTTGGTGATGGCGATCGAGTAGAACTCACCCGAGCTTTCCTCACCCTTCAGGATGCAGGACGGATATTTCCAGGTGACAGCCGAGCCGGTCTCGACCTGGGTCCAGCTAACCTTCGACCGGTCGCCGCGGCAGTCCGCACGCTTGGTGACGAAGTTGTAGATGCCGCCCTTGCCCTCGGCGTCGCCGGGGTACCAGTTCTGGACCGTCGAGTATTTCACCTCGGCGTCGTCCAGGGCCACGATCTCCACGACCGCCGCATGCAACTGGTTCTCGTCGCGCATCGGCGCGGTGCAGCCTTCCAGATAGGAAACGTAGCTGCCCTTGTCGGCGATGATCAGGGTCCGCTCGAACTGGCCGGTTTGGCTGGCGTTGATGCGGAAATAGGTCGACAGCTCCATCGGGCAACGCACGCCCGGCGGGATGTAGACGAAGGATCCGTCGGAAAAGACCGCGCTGTTCAGGGCCGCGAAATAGTTGTCGGACACCGGAACGACCGAGCCGAGATATTGACGAACAAGATCAGGATATTCGCGCAAAGCCTCGGAAATCGGCATGAAAATCACGCCGACCTTGGCCAGTTCTTCCTTAAAGGTGGTCACGACGCTGACACTGTCGAACACGGCGTCCACGGCCACCTTGGGCGCGCCCTGAACGCCGGCCAGAACCTCCTGCTCCTTCAGCGGGATGCCCAGCTTCTTGTAGACCTCCAGAATTTCGGGATCGACCTCGTCCAGCGACTTCGGCCCCTCCTTCTGCTTCGGCGCGGCGTAGTAGTGGAGGTCCTGATAGTCGACGGGCTCGTACTTCACCGCCGCCCAGGTCGGCTCCTCCATCGCCAGCCAGCGCTCATAGGCGGCCAGACGCCACTCCAGCATCCACTCCGGCTCGCCCTTCTTTTCGGAGATGAAGCGGACGATGTCGGCGTTCAGCCCCTTGGGCGCGAACTCCTGCTCGATGTCCGAGGTGAAGCCGTGCGCATACTTTTCCAGCGCAGCGACAGCTTCGACGGTTTCTTTAACAGCAGCCATGACTTACGCGACTTCCTTCACGCGCTCAGACAGGCGCGCCTTGTGCTTGTTCCAGGCCGTGACCCAGGCCTCGGCGAACCGGTCCCAGTCGGCCTCGGTCGTGCCCCAACCGCCGGAGACGCGCACGCCCCCGGTCGCCAGAAGATCCAGGCCCATGGCGCTGATCGCCTTGGATGGCTTGACCTTGCCCGACGAACAGGCCGAACCGGCCGAAACCATGACCCCGACCAGATCAAGGGTGATCAGCTGTTGCGGGCTGTCCCAACCCTCGACGGCCATGAACAGGGTGTTGGGCAGGCGCTCGACCGCTCCGCCGATGATGGTCGCGCCCGCCGCCTTGACCTTGGCTTCAGCCGCATCGCGCCAGACGACGTGCGCCATGGCCTCATCCAGATCACGCGCGGCGCAATCGGCGGCAGCTCCAAACCCGGTGATGCCCGGCACGTTCTCGGTCCCGGCGCGCAGGCCGCGTTCCTGACCGGCGCCATGCAAAATCCGCACGGCCGCGACGCCTTCCTTAAGCACCAGAGCGCCCACGCCCTGCGGCCCGCCCAGCTTGTGCGCCGACAAGGTCAGGCTGTCCGCATCCAGCGCCCGCATATCGACCGGGACCTTGCCCGCCGACTGGATAGCGTCGACGTGCAGCCAGCCGCCGGCCACGCGCACCAAAGCCGCCGCCTCGGCGATGGGCTGGATCACGCCGCTTTCGTTGTTCGCGTGATGGATGGCCACCACGGCCCGACCCGGACGCGCCAGCGCCCCGGCCAGCCAGACCAGATTGACCACGCCGTTCGCATCGACCGGCAGCACCTCGACCGGCGCACCCGACGCCGTCGCCGCCTCGGCCACGCAAGGATGCTCGGTCGCGCCGACGATCAGCCGCTCGCAGCCCGCCGCCAGGGCGCTGACGATGGCCTGAGCATTGGATTCCGTGCCGCCCGAGGAGAAGACCACGGCCGTGGGGTCAGCCCCGACCAGCTCAGCCACCTGCGCCCGAGCCGTCTCAATGCGCGCCCGCGCCCGGCGACCAGCGGCGTGAACCGCCGACGGGTTGCCGTTGTCGGCCAGAGCCTTGGCCATGATCTCTTGCACATCGGGACGCACTAGCCCCGAAGCGTTGTAGTCCAGATAGACGCTCACGCCGCCGCCTCCATGCCTGCGGCCACCGGGGCGGCGCCCATGCGCGCCTGACCCGTGCGGTTCTGAATCACATCCTCCAGGCTGACGCTGGCCAGATAGCGATGAATCTCCTGACCCAGGTCTTCCCACAGATGGTGGGTGATGCAGCGTTCGCCCTTGATCATGCAGCCCTTGGGCGATCCGGCGCCGACGCAGCGGGTGGCGCGGATCGGTTCGTCGACCGCCAGAACGATCTCGGCCACGGCGGTCTCGCAGGCCTCGCGCGCCAAGCGATAGCCGCCGCCAGGACCGCGCACGCTCTTGACCAGACCGCTTTTCCGAAGGCGCGCGAACAGTTGTTCCAGATAGCTGAGGGAGATTTCCTGACGCGTGGCGATCTCGGCCAGCGACACCGCCCGGTCCGCGCCATTGCGCGCCAGATCGGCCATCGCCATCACGGCGTATCGTCCCTTTGTCGACAGGCGCATAGAAAGCCCTCAAAAATTTCACGCTTTTCGGGGCTCATGTGCTAGAACCCGCGCCCTCGCAGACAAGTGCGCCACGCCGAGCGGACTTAGAAAGTCCTACTGCGTTGGTCAAGTATTGTCCGCCCGCGAAACGACAGTTGAAGACAGGATTCCGCTGATCCATGCCTGAAGTCATTCTTCCCGGCGCCTCGGGCCGTATCGAAGGCCGCTATTCGCCCGGCAAGCGCCCCAACGCGCCGATCGCCCTGATCCTGCACCCACACCCCAAGGCGGGCGGGCACATGAACAACCCGGTGGCGGTGACGCTGCACCAGTTGTTCGTCCAGCGTGGCTTCGCCACCCTGCGCTACAACTCGCGCGGCGTCGGCAAGTCGCAGGGCGAGTTCGACAGCGGAATCGGCGAACTGGCCGACGCCGCCACCGCCCTGGACTGGCTGCAGGCCAACAACCCCGCTGCGACGCAAACCTGGGTCGCCGGCTATCAGTTCGGCGCCTATATCGGCATGCAACTTCTGATGCGCCGCCCCGAGACGGACGGCTTCATCTCGGTGTCGCCGCCCTCGAACATGTACGACTTCAGCTTCCTGGCCCCCTGCCCGGCCTCGGGTCTGTTCCTGCACGGCACGGCTGACACCGTGGTGCCGCCGGTCGAGGTCGAGCGCGTGGTCAACAAGCTGCGCACCCAGAAGGGCATCGTCATCGACTACGAACTGGAAGAAGGCGCCAGCCACTTCTGGCAGGACCATATCGACGCCGTCGACCGTCGCGTCGGCGCCTATCTGGACAAGCGACTGGCCGAGAACCCAGCCTGACCGGACTTCATGTATCGACCCGGGTTTCGGCCCGGGTCTTCCACATTGACCACAGAACGCCTGCGGCCAGGATGGCGGCCGTCACGCCGAGCGAGATCGCCGGCGGAAACTTCTCCAGCCCCATCAGCGGCGCGGCGATGACCTTCCCGCCAATGAAGACCAGCAGGATCGCCAGCGCCTGCTTCAGATAGGCGAAGCGGTGGATCACCGCCGCCAGGGCGAAATACAGCGCTCTCAGGCCTAGAATGGCGAAGATATTGGACGTGTAGACGATGTAGGGGTCCGTCGTGATGGCGAAGATCGCCGGCACGGAATCCACCGCGAAGATCACGTCAGCGAACTCGATCGTCACCAGGGCCAGAAACAGGGGCGTCGCGCGCCAGACCCATCGCCCCGCCTCGTCCTCGCGCACGAAGAAGCGCGCGCCGTGCAACTGGTCCGTGACTGGCACACGTCGGATCAGCCAGTTCATCAGGCCACGTCCCGCTGCGGCTTCTTCCTTGGGGCTGGTGGCGATCATCCGTCCGCCGGTAAAGATCAGGAAAACGGCGAAAACATAGAGCGCCCACTCATACCGGCTGACCAGGGCCGCCCCCGCCGCGATCATCACGGCCCTCAGCACGATGACCCCCAGCACCCCCCAGAACAGCACCCGGTGCTGATGCAGGCGAGGAATGCCGAAGGCGCTGAAAATCATGGCGATGACGAAGACATTGTCCATCGCCAGACTCTTCTCGATGGCGTAGCCGGTCAGGTAGTCCAGCCCGCTGTCCACCCCCAGCCGCAGCCAGACCCAGACCCCAAACAACAGCGCCACGCCGATGTAGAAAGCCGACAGCAGCAAGCTTTCGCGCACCCCAATCTCGTGCGCCTTGCGATGCAAGACGCCGAGGTCAAAGGCCAGCAAGGCGACCACGACCACCAGGAAGGCCGCCCACATCCAGGCAGGCTTGCCCATCCATTCGACCGTCAGAAACTCCATCCGCGCCTCTGGACCATTAACGCCGCCGACGCCCGAACAGGCGACCGGCGCGGCCCGACATCACGACAAGGTCGCCAGAGGGGCCCGGTCCGCTGACAAGCCAACGCGGAAACAGCGAGGTCGTTCAGCCACCCGACTGCGACCTAGTGTTCCCCTTCCGCCGCAGCGACCGCCGCCGGGCGATGCGCGCGCACGCACCAGACGACGCTGATCACCATCAGGATCATAGCCACGATCTCGATAATGGTCGGTCCGTGCCCTTCCCAGAGGAAGCCGTAGAGGAAGGCAAACAGGGTTTCGGACACGATCATCTGGCCCAGCATGGTCAGCGGCAGAAGACGACTGGCCTGGTTCCAGAAGGCGTTGCCGATGATGGAGGCCACGACTGCCACCCCGATGCTAACGCCCAGGAAGCGCACCCAGGCCTCGCCGGACCAGACGCCCATGGTCAGAACCGCCGGAACGGCCAGCAGCAGGGCGAACCCGCCCGTCACCACGCCAGTCAGCAAGGACCAGTCGTGCGGCGAGACATCGGGCAAGCGGCCCATCCAGCGGCTGTTGCCGACCGCAAAGGCCGACCATGACAGCAGGGCCGCCAAGGCGCAGGCTAGGCCGATAAGGGTCTGAACCCCGCCGTGAGCGCTGCTTCCGGTTTGACTCAAGGCTTCCCAGCCGATCAGGCCGACCGCAAGCGCCGCCACCGCGATGGGCGGCGCCACGCGAGCAAGGGGCGGCGAATCCTTGTCCTTCAAGCCCCACAGCGCCACCACGACCGGCACCATCCCCACGATCAGGGCCGAGGCTCCCACGCCCGCGAAATGGACGCTGACCACCAGGAAGGCGAAATAGACGATGTTGCCGGCCAGACTCAGCCAGGCCAGCGCCCGCCATGCCTTGAAATCCAGCGCCGCCGTCACCCGCCGCCAGCGCGGCGCGATCAACAGGGCCGCGATCAGGCCATAGGCGAGGTAGCGCCCCGCCGTCAGCATCAGCGGCGAAGCCTCGGGCGCGACCTTCGGCGCCAAGAAAACGAGCCCCCATAGAGCGCCCGCCGCCATGCCGCTGGCGACGCCCCAGAAGCGCTGGGATTGCATCAGGCTCACTGTTCGCCAGGCTCCACGATGCGGCTGCCGGTCATGGGCTCGGGCACGCCCGTCGTGCCGGGGAAGCTGATCGGCAAGCCCAGCAGGCAGCGTGCGGCCAGGAAGGCGAAGGCCTCGGCCTCGATGGAATCGCCACGCCAGCCCTCGTCCTCGGCCGTCGTCACCGGCACCCCCGCCCGCTCGCGGATGGCCGCCAGCAGGACCGGGTTGTGCCGCCCGCCGCCGCAGGCCACGACCTTGGTCGGCTTCTCGGAACAACGGGCCACGCCCAAAGCTACAGCCTCGGCGGCAAAGGCCGTCAGCGTCGCCGCTGCATCTTCCAGCGACAGACCCGCGACCGGGTCCAGCGAAAAGTCAAACCGATCCAAAGACTTCGGGCCCGTTGCCGCGAAATAGGGATGGGCCAGATAGGCGTCCAGCACCGCCTGATCGATGGCTCCCGCCGCCGCCAGCTCGCCGCCCTCATCCATGCGCTTCTTGCCGCGCGACTGGACCAGAAGATCGACCATGCCGTTGGCCGGGCCGGTGTCGAAGGCCTCCAGACCGCCGTCGGCGCGGATCAGGGTGATGTTGCCGACCCCGCCCAGGTTCAGCACGGCGACCGGCCCGACAAGACCCGCCTTCTTCACCAGGGCCGCATGATAGACAGGGGCCAGCGGGGCCCCCTGCCCGCCCGCCGCGACGTCCGCGCTGCGGAAATCATAGGCCGTGCGCACGCCCAGCCCTTCGGCCACGCTGAGGGCGTCGATCAGTTGCACCGTGCGGCCCGGCGCCTCCGGCGTCGGCGCTTCGTGCAGAACCGTCTGGCCGTGCACCCCGACCAGGTCCAGTTGGCTGGCCTTGACCCCGTTCACCGCCATGAAGCCGAGCGCCGCCGCCAGGTGGGCGTCCGCTACCGCCATGCGGGCGTCCTCGAAGCTGTCGGGCTCCTCCTCTTCGCGCTCCCAGTCCAGGGCGTCCTCGATGGCGTCCTCGACGATGGCGCGGGTCTCGGCGTCCAGCTTCATCTCGCCCGCCGGGCCGAAGCTGATGATGTTTTCGCCGTCGGTTTCGATCACCGCCATGTCCACGGCGTCGAGCGAGGTGCCGGTCATGAAGCCGAGCACACGAAGGGTCTTGGTCGAGGAGGAGGTCGTCATGGCGGGTTGACTGCCACGTCGCGGACGCCGTAGCTAGCGCCCATGATCGCCGTCCGCGCCATTTCCGGCCTGTATTACCGTTCGCTGAGCTAGCGAGCGGCCGCGATCTCGTGCCGCCTTCGCTGGCGGTACGACTTCCCGAAAGGAAGACGGCCGCCGGCATCCCTGCTACGGAGCCGTCCATGACCGACCAAGCCTTCAAGTCCGACTTCCTCAAGACCCTGCAATCGCGCGGCTACATCCACCAGGTGACCCACCCGGTGGAGCTGGACGAGGCCGCCTCGAACGGGATCGTGACGGCCTACATCGGCTTCGACGCCACGGCCCCGTCCCTGCACGTTGGCAGCCTGATCCAAATCATGATGCTGCGTCGCCTGCAGCAGGCCGGGCACAAGCCCGTCGTCCTGATGGGCGGCGGGACCACCAAGGTCGGCGACCCGACCGGCAAGGACGCCTCGCGCCCGCAACTCACCGATGAAACGATCCAGGCCAACATCGCCTCGATCAAGACCGTGTTCGAGAAGTTCCTGACCTTCGGCGACGGCCCGTCCGACGCCGTCATGGTCGACAATGACGAGTGGCTGTCCAAGTTCGGCTACGTCGAGTTCCTGCGCGACTACGGCACGCATTTCACCGTCAACCGGATGCTGAGCTTCGACTCGGTCAAGCTGCGCCTTGAGCGCGAGCAGCCGATGACCTTCCTCGAGTTCAACTACATGCTGATGCAGTCGGTGGACTTCCTGGAACTGAACCGTTCGCTGAACGTGACGCTGCAGATGGGCGGCTCGGACCAGTGGGGCAACATCACCTCGGGCGTCGACCTGGTGCGCCGCGTGGACCAGAAGGCCTCCTTCGGCCTGACCACGCCCCTGCTGACCACGGCCTCGGGCGGCAAAATGGGCAAGACGGCGCAAGGAGCCGTCTGGCTGAACGCCGAGCAACTGAGCCCCTATGACTACTGGCAGTTCTGGCGCAACGCCGAGGACGCCGATGTCGGCCGTTTCATGCGCCTGTTCACTGACCTGCCGCTTGATCAGATCTCCCTGTTTGAGGCTATGGAAGGCGCCGGGATCAATGAGGCCAAGAAGGCCCTGGCCGACGCAGCCACCTCGATGCTGCACGGCACGGAAGCCGCCCAGGCCGCCCGCGCCGCTGCAGAGGCCGCCTTCGAGAAGGGCCAGCTGTCGGCTGACCTGCCCACCGTCGAACTGGCGCGCAACGAGGTGATCGGCGCTATGATCGCCGCTGTTGTGACCAAGGCGGGTCTGACCACGTCCAACGGCGAGGCGCGTCGCCTGGCCCAGGGCGGCGGCCTGCGGCTGAACGATGAAGCCATCGCCGACGGCGCGCGCCTGATCGAAGACGCGGACGTCAATGCCGACGGCGTGCTGAAGCTGGCGGCCGGCAAGAAGAAGATCGTCCTGGTGCGGCCGGTCTAAGGAGCAAAGAGGATGACCGTCATCACCGAAGGCCAAGCCGCCCCCGCGTTCGACCTGTCCATCGACGGCGACGGCCGCGTCACGCTGGACGGTTTGAAGGGCAAGTCGGTCGTCCTCTACTTCTACCCCAAGGCCGACACCCCCGGCTGCACGACCGAGGGCCTGGACTTCTCGGCCCTGGTCGATCAGTTCGCCGCCGCCAACGCCGTCGTCATCGGCGTCTCGCGCGATGCAGTGAAGAAGCTGGACCGCTTCAAGGCCAAGCACAACCTCAAGGTGGTGCTGGGTTCTGACGAAGACGGCGTGGTCTGCGAGGCTTACGGCACGTGGATCATGAAGAAGCTCTACGGCCGCGAATACATGGGCGTCGAACGCGCCACCTTCCTGATTGACCGCGCGGGCATGGTTCGCCGCGTCTGGCGCAGCGTCAAGGTCAAGGGTCACGCCGAACAGGTGCTGGAAGCGGCCCAGAAGCTTTGATCCGCGGAATGCTCTGAGGCCAAGCTTGCCTCCGTCGCCGACCTGATCCTAACTGCCGCCAAGGGGCTACAGTAGGATTAGGCCGGCCTTGCTGGCGAGATGCGGAGCGCACCATGTTCAACAAGAGCAAACCCTTCGACAACGGCCCGTCCAGCGGCTTGGGCATCCCGCCCGCGCCTGAGCCGACGCCCGCCGCCACGCCCTCGCCGGCTGCTGCGCCGCGCGCGCCTGAGCCTTCGCGCCCAGCGGCTTCGCGCTCGTCCAGCCTGTCGACCCTGTCGGCCGGCGTGAAATACGAGGGCAATATCTCGGGCGCCGGCGAGCTTCAGGTCGATGGCTCGCTGAAGGGCGACATCCGCGTCGTGCGCGTCACCATCGGTGAAGGCGGCTCGGTCGAGGGCACTGTCCACGCCGACGTTCTGGACGTGCGCGGCCGCGTCTCGGGCGCCATCGTCGCCAAGCAGGTCAAGCTGTTCGCCACCGCTCGTATCGAGGGCGACATCACCCAGGAGCAACTGTCCATCGAACAGGGCGCCTGGTTCCAGGGGCGCTGCACCCAGGCCAAGCGCGACACGCCGGGCGCCAATATGCTGGACGCGCCGACCCAGGCTGAAAAGCCCGCCGCCAACGCCAAGCCCGACAAGGTCGAGGCCAAGCCCGCCGCCTGAACTGGCGGATCGGATAAATGAAAAGGGGCGGCCCGCAGGCCGCCCCTTTTTTAGTTCCCGTCGCGGGTCTCGCCGACCCGGGCGGCCAGGGCTGCGCCCATGAACCTGTCCAGGTCGCCGTCCAGAACCCCCTGCGTGTCCGAGGTCTCGACCTCGGTGCGCAGGTCCTTCACCATCTGGTACGGCTGCAGGACGTAGGATCGTATCTGGTGACCCCATCCGATGTCGGTCTTGGCGTCAGCCAGGGCCTGGGCCGCTGCCTCACGCTTCTGCAGTTCCAATTCGTACAGACGCGCGCGCAGCATCTTCCACGCCATGTCGCGGTTCTGGTGCTGAGAACGTCCGGCCTGACAGGCCACAACCGTATTGGTCGGAACGTGGGTCAGACGCACGGCCGAGTCGGTCTTGTTGATGTGCTGACCGCCTGCGCCGGACGCGCGATAGGTGTCGGTGCGCACGTCGGACGGGTTGATGTCGATCTCGATCGTGTCGTCCACGACCGGCGACACCCCGATGGAGGCGAAGCTGGTGTGCCGCTTGGCCGCCGCGTCATAGGGGCTGATGCGAACCAGACGGTGCACGCCCGATTCCGACTTCAACCAGCCATAGGCGTTCGGGCCCTCGATCAGGATGGTGGCCGACTTGACCCCCGCCTGTTCGCCCTCTTCGTGGGCTTCGATGGTGACCTCGTAGCCGTGGGCCTTGGCCCAGCGCGAGTACATGCGCAGCAACATGCCAGCCCAGTCGTTGGACTCGGTGCCGCCGGCGCCGGAGTTCACTTCCAGATAAGCGTCGTTGCCGTCGGCCTCGCCGGACAGCAGGGCTTCCAGTTCGGCACGGGCGGCGCGATCCTTGACCCCGCGCAGCAGTTCGCGCGCATCTTCGAGGGTGGCCTCGTCGCCCTCTTCGTCGGCCATATCAGCCAACATGACGCCCTCTTCCAGATCGGTTTCCAGCGCACGAACGCTGTTGATCTGACCTTCCAGGCGCGAACGGTCCCGGCTGACGGCCTGGGCCTGTTCCGGGTTGTCCCAAAGGGTCGGATCTTCGACCCGAGCGTTCAGCTCATCCAGTTTTCGAAGTGAGACATCCCAGTCAAAGACGCCTCCTGAGCAGAGCGACGCTCTGCTCGATGTCGACCTTCATGGCCTCGACATCCGGTCTCATCGCAAACTCCTGCGAACAAACACCTTCCCTCAAGCAAGGCCGCATCGCGTGCGGACCGATAGGGAAAGCAACGAAAATAAACGGCGCGCCTGCGGACAGGCGCGCCGGTTGATGGGTCTAACTAGAGCCTCAGTAGAGTCCGCTCAAGTCCTCGGCGGGCTCCTTCTTGGGCGGAGGCGGCGCCACGGGTGCGGGAACCGCGGTGGACGGCGCCGGCCCCTTGGCTGCTTCCTGCTCGCGGCGAACAACGTCGTAATAGTTTTGCGGCCCTTCCGGCTGAACCGGTCGCGGCGCATCCTCGCGGACATGACGTTCGGTGCCTGGACGGAAGGCTTCCTCGATACCATTGACCGTACGGAAGACGGCGTTCTTGGGCCGGACGAAGGGCCGGGCCGGACGCTCCTTCAGCGCAACCTGCATGAAGTCGGTGAAGATCGGAACGGCCGTCGCGGCCCCAGCCTCGCCGCCGCCCAGCGAGCGGTTGTCGTCAAAGCCGACGAAGACGCCGACCACGACATCGCTGGAGAAGCCGACGAACCAGGCCGAGCGATATTCGTTGGTGGTGCCGGTCTTGCCACCCACCCAGCGACCCAGGCCGCGTGCGCTAGCGCCCGTGCCACGCTGGATCACCCCCTCCAGCATTGAACTGATCTGATAGGCGGTGATGGGGTCGATCACCTGGGTTCCACGATCCTGAAGACGCGGCGATTCCTGGCCGCTGAAGCCGCGGCTGCAGTCGCGGCATTGACGGCGATCGGCCCGGTGAATGGTCTGGCCGTTCCGGTCCTGCACCATCTCGATCAGATAGGGGTCGATCTTGCGCCCGCCGTTGACGAAGGCGGCGTAGGCGGCGGTGATGCGGTACGGCGTCGTCTCCCCTGCCCCCAGCGACATGGCCAGGTTCGGGGACATGTCGTCGACCACGCCCATCTTCTTGGAGAGATCGACGATGTTCCTCATGCCCACGGCCTGGGCCAGACGTACGGTCATGACGTTGCGCGACAGCTCAAGGCCACGACGCAAGGTCTGCGGCCCATAATACTGGCGGCTGTAGTTCTCTGGCGTCCAACGACCGCCGTTGGCGCCGCCCGGGAAGCTGATCGGCGCATCCAGCACGATGCTGGTCGGGTTGAAGTCGCCTTCCAGCGCCGCAGCATAGACGAAGGGCTTGTAGGCCGAACCCGGTTGGCGACGGGCCTGGGTCGCACGGTTGAAGCTGGACAGGGCGTAGGAATAGCCGCCCACCATGGCCAGGACACGCCCCGACTGCGGCTCGATGGCCACCAGGGCGCCGTTTACTGTGGGAACTTGTTTCAGGGCGAACTGGCCGCCCTGTGGTTCGACGAAGATCAAGTCGCCGCGCTTCAGCGGTCGGTTGGCGTTGGCCCAGGCGGCGTCCGAGACAACCAATGCCCCCGTGCGGTCGTCCTTGGCCGTGCGGATACGGACATTGTTGCCGACCACGCTCTCGACGGCGGCGGCCTGCCAGGTGCGGCGTTCGGGCGGAGAGTTCTTCTTCAACGCCTCGGCCTGCCAACCCGCAGCGAAGTCGGTCGTGCCCCATGCCCCGCGCCAGCCGTGACGACGGTCATAGCGTTCCAAGCCGTTCATCAGGGCTTCGCGGGCTGCGGACTGCAACTGGGGGTCCAGCGTCGTGCGCATGTAGTAGCCGCCGCGGTTGACCTCTTCCTGGCCAAACAGGCCGATAGCGCGTCGGCGCGCTTCCTCGACGAAGAAGTCGGCGTCCGCGTATTCGGCGCGACGCGGCGCAGAGCGGGTGTTCAGCGGACGAGCCAGAGCCGTCGTCAACTCCTCATGCGTCAGCCACCTGTTGTCGGCCATCTCGCCCAGCACCCAGTCGCGGCGGCCCTTGGCGGCCTCGGGGTGGCGTTTGGGGTTATAGTTGTTCGGACCCTTGGGCAGGGCCGCCAGGAAGGCCGCCTCGTCGGGCGTCAGCTGATTCAGCGACTTGCCGAAATAGTTGTAAGCGGCCGAGGCCACGCCATAGGAGCGATAGCCCAGGTAGATCTCGTTCAGATACAGTTCGAGGATCTGTTCCTTGGTCAGCGTCGCTTCCAGACGGCTGGAAAGAATCGCCTCTTTCAGCTTGCGGTTCAGGCTGGATTCGTTGGTCAGCAGAACGTTCTTGGCCACCTGCTGGGTGATGGTCGAGCCGCCCTCCAAACGTCGGCCCGACAGGACGTTGAAGACGTTCTTGAACATGGCCCGGCCGATACCGGACACGTCGATGCCGCCGTGCTGGAAGAAGTGGCTGTCTTCGGCCGCCAGGAAGGCATGGATCACCCGCTCCGGCACCTGGTCATAGGTGACGTAGATGCGCCGCTCGTCCGAGAATTCGCCGATCAGGGTGCCGTCGCCGGCAAAGACGCGCGTCGCCGTCGCCGGGCGATAGTCCGCCAGTTCCGACGCATCCGGCATGTCGTGCAGGACCCAGGCCGCATAGATGGCCACAACCAGACCGGCCACGGCGATGCCGCCCAGCAGGGCGACGCCCGCCATCACGAACCAGCGTTCGGCTATCTTCACCATGAACTCCGCAAGACGCGCCCCAGGAATTGTCGTTTATCGCGCGTCGGTCTCGCCGCAAAGCGGAACCGCAAACTCAGCCCTTGTCGCGCAGCAGCCGAGCCTTGTCGCGCTGCCAGTCGCGTTCAGCCGACGCCTCGCGCTTGTCGTGCAGCTTCTTGCCCTTGGCCAGAGCGATCTCCAGCTTGGCCTTGCCCTTTTCATTGAGGTACAGGCGCACCGGAATGATCGTCCGCCCGTCGCGCTGGACGGCGCCGATCAGCTTGTCGATCTGCTTGCGGTGCAGCAGCAGCTTCCGGTGGCGACGCGGCTCGTGGTTGAACCGGTTAGCCTGCTTGTAGGGCGGAATGTCCGAGTTGACCAAGACGATTTCGCGCCCCTCCACCGCCGCATAGCTCTCGGCGATATTGGCCCGACCGTCGCGTAGCGCCTTGATCTCGGTGCCCAGCAGCTGGATCCCGGCCTCGATATAGTCCTCGAGGAAATAGTCGAAGCGCGCGCGCCGGTTCTCGGCGATCACCTTCTTGGGCGCATCAGCAGCCATCAGATGACTCCGGCCTCCGCCATGGCCTGATCGATAGCGGGCTTCACGGCGTCGCGGGTCAGGGACAGCGGCAGGCGGACCTCCTCGCTGCACAGGCCGAGCTTGGCCAGGGCATACTTGGCCGGCGAAGGCGAGTTATCGAGGAACAGCCCCTTGTGCAGGTCGATCAGACGATCCTGCCAGGCCCGCGCCGTGGCGTAGTCGCCGGCGGCGACCGCGTCATACATGGCCACCATGGCTTCCGGCGCGACATTGGAGGTGACCGAAATCACGCCCACGCCGCCGCTGGCGGCATAGCCTAGCCAGGTGGTGTCATCACCGCTGATCAGGTCGAACGGTCCGTCGATATGGCGGCGCATCCAGTTGACCCGCGAGATATCGCCTGTGGCGTCCTTGATGCCGACGATGTTCGGATTCTTCGCCAGATGGGCGACCGCCTCATTCGACAGATCGACGCCGCAACGGCCGGGGACGTTGTACAGCAGCATGGGGATCTGCACGGCGTCGGAGATCGCCTCGAAGTGGGCGATCATGCCTTCCTGCGAAGGCTTGTTGTAATAGGGCGTCACCACCAGGGTCGCGTCGGCGCCGACCTCCTTGGCGAAGGACGACAGCTCGATGGCTTCATGCGTGGCGTTCGATCCGGCGCCCGCGATGACGCGCACGCGACCGGCCGCAATATTCACGCACTGCTCGATGACACGCTTGTGCTCGTCCATCTTCAGGGTAGCGCTCTCGCCGGTCGTTCCGACCGGGACGACGCCATGGACGCCAGCAGCGATCTGGCGTTCCAGGAGTTTTTCAAAAGCCCCTTCGTCCACGTTTCCGTCACGAAGAGGTGTGATCAAGGCGGTGATCACGCCCTTGAACAAGGGGGCGGTCATTGAAACAAGATACCTGCGCGGAGTTTCGGGCGGCATGCCGCCCTTTCAAGAGGCAGGGAGCGTAGGTTGCTCGCCGCTCGGCCGCAACCAG
The DNA here is from genome assembly GCF_032055285.1 of Brevundimonas sp. Lineage (GTDB taxonomy): Bacteria > Pseudomonadota > Alphaproteobacteria > Caulobacterales > Caulobacteraceae > Brevundimonas. The sequence goes on along the minus strand of NZ_DAMBRE010000002.1, from coordinate 343,940 downwards.
TGATGAATGAGGATCGTACATCTGATGATCGCGACGACTGTTGCCGCCGCCCTGGCGATTCTGACTCCGCCGACCCAGGACGTGCTGAACAGCACGCCTGCGCCCTACGCCTCCAGCCAGAATGGTGTCATCAGCGGCCAGGACATGGCCCTGTTCCAGCAAGGGCTCGCCTCGGCCCGCGCCCGCGACGTGATCGGCACGCAGTCGATCATGAGCCGGATTTCCGACCCCACGGCAAAGAAGCTGGTCGAGTGGGCCCTGGTCGATACGTCCGACAAACAGCTTCCCTACGCCGATCTGGCCCGCGCCCAGACCGACCTCGCCAACTGGCCGCGCGGTGATTCGCGCCGGGCCGCTGGCGAACGCGCGCTGGGCATGGCCAACGCCTCGCCCGACACGGTTCTCGCCTTCTTCAACGGCTCCGCCCCGACTACGGCGGAGGGCGCGATCGCGCTTGCCGGCGCGATGGAACAAAAGGGCCAGCGCCGCGAAGCCCAGGATCTGATCCGCGACTGGTGGCGCACCCGCTCCTTCGAGGAAGCGCAACAGTCCGTCATCGCCAACCGCTGGGGCGGATGGCTCAATACCGACGACCACGTTACCCGCCTGAACATGCTGTTGCTTGGCCCGCACGGCCCGGCGACCCGCGCCATGACCGCCATGGTCCCCGCCGACCGCCAGGCGGTCGCCAGCGCCGCCATGGCCCTGCGCACCGCCTATTCGCCGGACTCCATTGTCGCAGGCCTGAGCCCGGCTATCGCCAATGATCCGGCCGTGGTGCTGGAGCGCGTGCGCCTACTTCGCTCCGCCAACCGCCAGTCCGAGGCCTTCCCGCTCCTGTCCGCCCTGCCCGCCGCGCCTTCGCACAAGGAAGGTCAGGACACCCTGTGGAGCGAGCGCCGCAACTACTTCCTGGACGCCCTGCAACAGGGCAATCCCCGCGCCGCCTACGCGGCCATGAACGGCCATGGCTTCCCCTCGGGCGAGCGCAAGGTGGACGCAGAGTTCTTCGCCGGTTGGGTCGCTCTGACCAAGCTGAATGATCCCGCCGCCGCAGCGCAGCATTTCGAGGTCCTGCGCAACAGCTCCTCGACCCCGATCACCCAGGGCCGCGCCCTCTACTGGCTGGGCCGCGCTGCCGAGGCGCGCGGCGACCGCGCCGGCGCTCAGCGCTGGTATCAGGCCGGCGCCGAGCACTGGCAGACCTTCTACGGGCAGTTGGCCGCCGAAAAGGCCGGGATCACCACCCTGACCCTGCCCGGCGAACCCGCTCCGACGCCCGAGGACGTCAACCGCTTCGAGGGCAATGAGGTCGTACGCGCCACCCGCATTCTGGGCGCGGCGGGCGAGAAGACCCTGATGCGGGTCTTCGCCTACCACCTCGACGACACCCTGCCCTCGCCCTACGACCTGACTCAGCTGTTCGACCTGATGCAGGGCTATGGCGACCAGTTCGGCTCCATGATGGTCGGCCGCGCCGCCAGCCAGCGCGGCTTCGTCATGCCCGAGCGCATGTATCCTGTTCGCATGCCGCCCCAGACCTCGGGCGCCGCGCCGCTGGAGTTCACTCTGGCCATCACGCGTCAGGAATCCAGCTTCGACCCACTGGTGCGTTCGCACGCCGACGCGCGCGGCATGATGCAGCTCCTGCCCGCCACGGGTCAGGGCGTGGCCCGCCGCATGGGCATCGGATACTCGGCGGAACAGCTCTGGGATCCCGACGCCAACATGCGGCTGGGCAGCTATCACCTGGGAGAGTTGATCAACAACTTCGGCGGTTCGCCGTTGTTGGCGACGGTCGGCTACAACGCCGGTCCGGCGCGTCCCCCGCAGTGGGTGGCCCGTTGCGGCGACCCGCGCAGCAACCAGGTCGATCCCATCGACTTCATCGAGTGCGCGCCCTTCACCGAGACGCGCAACTACATGATGCGGGTGATGGAGAACATGCAGGTCTATCGCGCTCGGCTGAACGGCGGCTCGGCTCCGCTGACGCCGTCCGCCGACCTTGCGCGCGGCACACCGCCCAACAGCGGCCCCCGCGCCTATCAGCCCTGAGGTGACACGCGACGGGCCGCCAGCAGCGGCCCGTCTTCTGCCTCCACCCAGCGGCCATCCAGATGGAAGGTCGCGCGCAACACGGCGGGCGACAGGGCCTCGACCGGCGGTCCGTCCGCCACTACCCGTCCAGCGTTCAAAACCACAACGCGATCCGCGATCCGCGCCGCCAGCGTAAGGTCGTGCAGACTGACCAACACGGCCCCGCCCGCATCGGCCCGCGCTCTCAGGCGTTCCAGCACCAGCAGTTGCGCATCCGGGTCCAATCCAGCGATGGGCTCATCGGCCAGCAACAGCGGCGCCTGAACCACCAAAGCACGCGCCAGCAGCACCCGCGCCCGCTCGCCGCCCGACATCTCGGCCACGCCGCGCTCGGCCAGATGTCCGGCCCCGACCTCGCCCAGCGCCGCCCGCGCCCGCTCCAGCGCCGCGTAGCCCGACAGGAAGGGCGCGCCCAGCGCCGCGACCTCAAGCGCCGGCAGATTCCAGGCGATATGCCGTTCCTGCGGCAGATAGGCGGCCCGCGCCCCGCGTTCGCGCTCGGACAGGCCATGAACCTCCTCGCCGCCCAACTTGGCCACGCCGCTCCGCAAGGTCGTCAGGCCCAGAGCCGCCCGAATGGCGCTCGACTTGCCCGCCCCGTTCGGCCCGCACAGGGCGACCAGTTCGCCCGCCTCGACCGACAGACTGACCCCGTCCAGCACCGTGGCTGAACCCATCCGCGCGACGACGCCGTCCAGTTCCAGCAAGGCGCTCACAGCCGCCACTCCCGCGCCGCGCGCCAGGCGATCAGCGCAAACAACGGCGCCCCGACCAGGGCCGTGAACACGCCCAGCTTCAACTCCTGATCCGTCGGCATCAGTCGCGCCGCCAGATCGGCCAGCACCAGCATCAGTCCGCCCGCCAGCGCCGAGGGCAGCAGCAACCGCCCAGGATCGCCACGCACTGCGGCCCGCACCAGATGCGGCGCCGCCAGACCGACAAAGCCGATCACGCCCGCGACCGCTACCGCCGCGCCTGCGGCAACCGCCGACGCGATCAGAGCCAAAACACGCATCCGTCCCATCGACAGGCCCGACGCCCGCGCAGCTTCTTCTCCCAAGGTCAGCATCCGCAAACCCGGCGACGCGCCCGCGGCGAAGACAGTCGCCACGACCAGCGCCGGTGCCACCCAGGCCACATCGATCCAGCTGCGGTTCTGCACCGAGCCCAGCAGCCAGTTCATCACCTCGGCCGAGGCGATCGGCGACGGCGACAGGTTGAAGATCAGGGCCGTCAGCGCCCCCGCAAAGCTCGACAGCGCCACCCCAAACAGGATCAGCGCTTCAGGCGCTCGCACCCGTGCGGCGATAGCAACCAGCAACAGACCGGCCAGCGCCGCGCCGATCAGGGCCGCGCCCTCGACCAGTCCGGGAATGGCCGCAGCCCCCAGCACGATGGCCCCCGCCGCGCCCAGCGCCGCCGTCGCTGATACGCCCAGCACGCCCGGATCCGCCAACGGGTTCCTCAGCAGGCCCTGCAGCACCGCCCCTGCCAGCCCCAGCGCCGCCCCAACCATCAGGGCGCAGACCGCGCGCGGCGCCCGCACCTGCCACAGCACCTCGCCCGGCCCCGACGCGGGATCAGCCAGGGCCTGCCCATACTGGGCCGACGACAGGGCCGTCTCGCCCAGCAGGACCGCCCCGCCCAGAGCCAGCAGGATCGCCGCCGCCAGTCCGAGGTTCAGGCTCAAATGTCTGTTCATCGCGCGGCCTCCGCCAGCAGGGCCGCCGCGTCAGCTGCGAACCAGGCGGGGCAACTCAGTGTCGAGGCCGGCAGGTCGGCCACCGTCCGCCCCTTGGCGGCGCGCGCCACCACCGGATGCCGTCCCGGCCCGCGCCAGTCGGATCGCCATTGCTGGAAGAAGCCCCGCACGAACAGAGCCGGCGGGCTCAACGCAATCTTCTCGATCCCCAGCGGTTGATAGCCCGGCCCGCTCACTCCATTGAGGAACCCCGCCGCCTTCAGGATGGAATCGATCAGCGACCCCGCCCCGGTCGTATAGCCGCCGGGCGTGACATAGACGGCTTCGCGTCCGCGTCCGCCGCCCGCCGCATGGGCCAAACGTCGATCCATATGGGCGATCAGGGCCGCGCCCCGCGCCTTCTGCCTCAAGCCCTGCGACACCGCCCTCAGGTTCTCGCGGACCCCGGCCATGTCGGTCGCGTCGTCGATATTCAGAACCCGCGTCCCGCGCTTCTCCAGCGCCGCCAGCAGGCGCGGCTCGCCGCCCCAGTAGCGGACCACGACGTCAGGCTGAAAGCCGATCGCCGCCTCCAATGTCGGCCGAACCCGGGCCCGCCCGCGTGCCGCCTGACGCATCCACGAATCCGGGTCGTCCGCGCGCGACGACAGGGCCAGATCAGCTTCGGGCGCCAGGGCGAGGACATATTGGTCGGCGCATTGGTCCAAAGACAGCACCCGCAAGGGACGCGCCTCGGCCACTCCAGGGGCCAGGACCACAAGAGCCAGCAAGGCTCCGCGCAAGGACGTCACGATTTCAGCAAGCCGCCAAACAGGGCGTCGAGCGTGATTCGGGTCAACTCCTCGCGATCGGCCCATTCGAAATAGGGCTTGGTGATCCTCAGGGAGACAATGCCATGCCCGCAGGCCCAGATGGCCTGGGCGATGGTGGCGGGGTCACCTCGCATCCGTCCCGCCGTGACTGCCTGCTCGACCACGGCGACGAAGGCCCTGAACAACTCAAATCCGGTTTCCTGAGCCACAGTTTGCGCGCCCTCGCGCGCCTCCACGGGGCGCGTCAGATAGGTCAGGCGATAGGCGTTAGGGTTGTCGAAGCCGAATTTGATATAGGCCTCGATCATGCGGCGCAGACGTGCCTCGGGCGGCTCATCCTCGGCCAGTATCTGCTGATGAGAGGCGATCAGCGCCTCGAAGGCGCCGCGACAGATTTCGTGCAGCATCTCGCTCTTGTCAGCGAAGTGCATGTAGAGCGCGGTCGACGACAGGCCGACCTCGTCGGCGATCTTGCGGATCGTCGCACCCTCATAGCCGTGTTCCACGAAGATACGCTCGGCTGCAGCCAGTATTTCTGCGCGCCGGACATGGCCCTCGCCCTTGGGTTTGCGGGCCGAGCGCGGTGTAGGGGTCGAGTCGCCGGGCAATCCAGAACTCCATGACGGGACGCCCACTGCATAGCCGCAACCTCTCCGAATCGCCAACCACTTGCCACTGAGAGAACAAGGGTATTAATGAGTGTTAACTTTTGCACATCAGGGGGGGCTGCGATGCACGGACGTTTCCCCGGGGGGGCGAGCGCCACAATCGCGGCAGATGCGGCGAAAATTACGGTGACGCCTGCGCAAATCCTGGTGGGCGGGTCGCTCTGCATGGTCATGACGCTAGCAGCCTTAGCCTGGCCCCATGTCAGCAGCGTCCTGCTGTTGTCGTTGCAGGTCGGCTTTCTTGCGGTAGTAGCGTGGCGGCTTTTGACTGTGCTGGTTCTGCTGCGCCCCATTGGTCCGCCAACGTCGTATTCTCCGCCGGCGCACCTGCCCCGATATTCGATCGTCGTGGCCCTCTATGATGAAGCTGCCATTCTGCCTCAACTGGTTAACCGGTTGGCGAGAATCGACTATCCCACGGAGCTTCTGGACGGCTACCTGGCTCTAGAGGCGCATGATCGGGCGACCATCAGCGCCGCCGAGGCTTTGACGCTACCTGACTGGCTGCACGTCCTTGTAGTCCCCCCAGGCGTCCCCACGACCAAGCCACGGGCCCTGAACCACGCCCTGAGCATCGTGCGAGGGGAACTGCTGACTATCTATGACGCCGAAGACGATCCCGACCCGCTTCAACTCCGCGAAGCGGCGGCCCGCTTTGCAGCCGAGGATGGCGACCTTGTCTGCCTGCAGGCGCCGCTGAGAATCCGTCGGCTGGACAAAAGCCGCGACGCCTCGCCCTTCCTTGATCGGCAGTTCGCCGCTGAATATGCGGCCCTGTTCGAAATCACACTGCCGGCCATGGCGCGGATGGGGCTGCCTTTCCCGCTCGGCGGCACCAGCAATCACTTTCGGGTCTCGGCCCTGCGCGCTTTGGGCGGCTGGGACGCCTGGAATGTGACCGAGGATGCCGATCTGGGCTTTCGCATCTGGCGTCGTGGCTGGCGACTGGACGTGCTCAGCCGCCCCACGTACGAGACGCCGCCCGGCGACTTGGCGCACTGGTTGCCGCAACGCACGCGCTGGTTGAAGGGCTACATGCAGACCCTGGCGACTCACACCCGATCTGCCTCAGGGATGGGGTGGCGGGGCTGGGGCGCAATGGCCATGACCCTCGGCGCCGGCCTGGCGTCGGCCGCCCTGCATGCCCTGTCCGTCGCCTGGTTGGGCGCCTTTCTTCTGATGACGCTGATGACGGGGCGTCTGCTTGCGACGCCCTGGCTGGGTTTGAGCATTTTGCTGTGCGGGACAGCCGCGGCTCTCCTGAGCACCGCTATCGGGGCCCGACGCGCTGGAACGCCATATGGTCCGCGGGACATGCTGGCCGCCCCCTTCTACTGGTCGCTGCTCAGCCTGGCCTTCGCTCATGCCTTTGTTCGCCTCATCGCGGAGCCGCACCGCTGGGACAAGACCGCCCATCGCCCCGACGTCGCGCGCGAAGAATCCGCACAGTTCCTGGAGCCCTTGGTCACCGACGCTGGACGAGCAGCCGCCTGAGCGCCTATCAGCCGCTGATGGCTCCGGTTCTCTCTCCTTCCCCCGAAACCCTCGTCACGCGAGGCTGGTCGGATTACGCCCTGCTGGACAGCGGCGACGGTCGCAAGCTGGAGCGTTACGGCCGCTACACCGTCGTACGCCCTGAGCCCCAGTGTTTCTGGAAGGCTCACGACGAAGGCGCCTTCCAGCGCGCCAACGCGGTGTTCGACCCGCAGCAGGAGGAAGAGGACTCCGGCCGCTGGCGCTTCGACGCCCACGGCCCCATCGACGCCTTCCCGCTGAAATGGCGCGACGTGCGCTTCATGGGTCGCTTCACCCCCTTCCGCCACCTGGCCTTCTTCCCCGAGCAGGCGGCCAACTGGGAATGGCTGGACGCGCGCGTCCGCACCCTCGACCAGCCGAGGATCCTGAACCTGTTCGGCTATACCGGCGTGGCCAGCCTGGCCTGCGCAGCGGCTGGCGCGCACGTCACCCACGTCGATGCGTCCAAGAAGTCCGTCGCCTACGCCCGTGAAAACGCCGAGCTCTCCGGCCTGGCCGATCGCCCGATCCGCTGGCTGGTCGAAGACGCTCGCAAGTTCGTGGCGCGCGAGGTCCGCCGAGGCTCGAAATATGACGGCATCATTCTGGACCCGCCGAAATACGGACGCGGCGCCAATGGAGAGGTCTGGCGCCTGTTCGAGGATATGCCCGAACTGCTGAAGGATTGCGCTGCCCTGTTGTCGGACGACGCCTCCTTCTTGCTGCTCAACGCCTATGCAGCGCGAATTTCCGGCCTGTCTCTGGCGCACATGATGGCCGAGGCGACCCATGATCGCGGCGGGCGCATAGACTGGGGCGAACTGGCCCTGTCCGAGGACGGTTCCGACGCCCGCGCCATCGGCTTGTCCTTCTTCGCCCGGTGGAGCGCCTGATGTACGAGCGCGTCATCACCTCCCTGACCAACGACACCATCAAGTCGGTCCGCGCCCTTCATATGCGCAAGGAACGCGACCTGACCGGCCGCTTCCTGGCCGAGGGACTGAAGTTCATCGGCGAGGCTCTGGATCAGGGCCGCGCCCCGGTCATGCTGCTGGTCGGCGACGAGGCCCGCCCTCACCCCCTGCTGGACCGCGCCAAGGCCGAGACGATCAAGGCTGGCGGCCAGATCATCGTCGTCACTCACGCCATCCTCGAAAAGATCAGCCGTCGCGACAACCCGCAGACCGTGCTGGGCGTGTTCGAGCAGGTCTATACGCCGCTGGACGCCATCCAGCCTGACGCCAAGCCCTGCTGGGTGGCGCTGGAGCAGGTCCGTGATCCGGGCAATCTGGGCACCATCATCCGTACGGCGGACTCCGCCGGCTGCGGCGGGGTCATCCTGATCGGCGACTGCGTCGACCCCTTCTCGGTCGAGGCCGTGCGCGCCACCATGGGCTCGGTCTTCGCCGTGACCATCAGCAAGGCGACGCGCGAGGAATTCCTGACCTGGCGCGCCAAGTGGCCGGGCAGCGTCATCGGCACCCGTCTGGACGCCAAGCACGGCTATCGCGACAGCCCCGTGCGCCATCCGGCCCTGATCATGATGGGCAATGAACAGGCCGGACTGACCGACGAACTGGCCGCCGCCTGCGACCTGAACGTCAAGATTCCCATGCGCGGCCGGGCCGACAGCCTGAACCTGGCCATCGCCACCGGCATCATGGTCTATGCCGTGACCGACGCGGCCTACGGAACGGATATCTAACGCTTAAGCCTCGCCCTCCGTCCTGATCCGATTCATGCCCAGCAGGGCCAGGATGGTCAGGACGGCGGCGACGGCCAGATAGGCGCCGACGGCCTTCAGTCCGTAGTGAGCAGCGAGCCAGGTCGCCGCGAACGGCGCCAGCGACGCCCCCAGAATGCCTGCCAGATTGAAGGTCATCGACGCGCCGGTGTAGCGCACCGCCGTCGGGAAGGGCCGCGCCAGCGCCGCCCCCAGCGGCCCGTAGGTGCAGCCCATCAGGCTGAAACCGATGATGAAGAAGGCCACCACCCCGGCCAACCCGCCGCTGCCGAACAGGGGCGCGAGCACCAGACCGAACAGGACGATGCCGATGGAGGTGACCAGCAGCGTCCGCCCCTGCCCCCAGCGGTCCGCCGCCAGCGCCGCCAGCGGAATGAACAGGCCGAAGAAGCAGACGCCCAGCAACTGGATCGGCAGGAACTGCTCGCGCGTGTAGCCCATCGCCGTCGTGCCCCAGCCCAGGGCGAAGACGGTCATCAGGTAGAAGAGGACAAAGGTCGCCATCCCCGCCAGCGTCCCGGTCAGCAGGGCGAACTTGTGCCGCGCCAGCAGGGTCAGGATCGGCGTCTCGACGCGCTCGGCCTTGTCGATGGTCTTCTTGAACTCGGGCGTCTCGGTGATGCGCAGCCGCACCCACAGGCCGACGAAGACCAGCAGCGAACTGGCGATGAAGGGAATGCGCCAGCCCCAGGCCAGGAACTGCTCATTGCTCAGCGTCGCCGTCAGGATGATGAAGCTCAGGGTCGACAGGATGAAGCCGATCGGCGCGCCCAACTGCGGGAACATGCCGTACCAGGCCTTCTTGCCTGGAGGCGCGTTCTCGGTCGCCAGCAGCACCGCGCCGCCCCACTCGCCGCCCAGCCCCAGGCCCTGACCGAACCGGCACAGGGCCAGCAGCAGGGGCGCGATCACGCCGACGGAATGCCAGGTCGGCAGCAGGCCGATGGCCACCGTCGACAGCCCCATGGTCATCAGGGCTGCGACCAGGGTCGCCTTGCGCCCCACCTTGTCGCCGAAGTGGCCGAAGACGACGGCCCCGACCGGCCGCGCGAAGAAGGCGATGGAGAAGGTGGCGAAAGACGACAGCATGGCCGTCGTCGCGTCCTCGCCGGGGAAGAACAGGGCCGGAAACACCAGCACCGCCGCCGTGGCGTAGATGTAGAAGTCGAAGAACTCGATTGTGGTGCCGATCAGGCTAGCGAACAGAATTCTCCGTTTGGAGACGGAAGGCGGTGAGAGTGCAGCGTCGGCCACGCGAAATCCTTGCATTGCTGCACGGTCATTGCGCTGCCTCGCGCGCCATCGTCAAGGCGAGGCCTCAAGTTCCTCGCGGCTTGGCTCGGCTAGTGGGTTCGGCGTTAGCGGGGTCTTCCGGCCAGGGGTGGCGCGGATAGCGACCGCGCATCTCACTGCGCACCGCCGCCCACGAGCCGCTCCAGAAGCCCGGAAGATCCTTCGTCACCTGCACCGGCCGCCGCGCAGGCGACAACAGAGACAGCGTCAGCGGCACGCGCCCGCCGCCGACCGTCGGATGGGTCTTCACCCCGAACAGCTCCTGCACCCGGATCTCGACGCGCGGCCCCCCCTCAGCAGCGTAGTCGATAGAGGCCGAGCCCAGCGGCGTGGTCAGGCGCGGCGGGGCCAGGTCTTCCAGCTTGCGCTGCAAATCCCACGGCACCAGCCCGCGCAAGGCCTCGGCCAGCTTGCCGTCGCCAATGTCGCCCAGCGACCGCACCCCGTCCAGCAACGGCCACAGCCAGTCCTCGCGCAGGGCCAGCAGGCCCTCATCCGCCACGTCAGGCCATGTGGCGTCAAGTCCGCGCAGGAAGGCCAGCCGCGCCCGTAACCCACCCGACTGCTCGCCCCAGTTCAGCGCCTTCACACCGTCCGCCTCGACCTCGGACTTCAGCGCCGCCGTCATGGTGGCCCGGTCCGGCGCCCCGACGACCTTTTCGTCCAGCACCAAGGCGCCGATCCGGCGGATGCGACGGATCACCGGCTTGCCCGAGGGTTCTCGCGCCAGTCGATCCTCGACCTCGATCCGGTGCGCCAGATCGGCCTCCAGCGTCGTCGCGTCCAGCGCCACCGCCAGTCGAATGCGATCGCGCGCGTCCCCGCCGCCCAGTTCCGCCACCGCCAGCCAGGGCTCGCGCGCCATATGTTCCGTCGGATCGAGGAAGGCCCCGCGCCCCGAGGCCAGCAGAACTTCACCGGGCTTGCCCCGCGCCCGCGCGATCCGCTCCGGGAAGGCCTCGGCCAGCAGCAGGCCCGCGTCCGTCTCGCCGCCGTTTCCTCCGCCCGCCGCCCGCGCCCAGCGTTCAGCCAGCTTCATCGCGTCACGTGCGCGTGGCGAACGGTCCCGCTCCAGCCCCTTCAACCGGTCGTGCAGATCGACGGCGTTCCCCCCCAGCCCCGGTTCGCTCAACACCGCCGCAATCTTCGCTCCACTAAGCGCGTCGTCCTGATCCGAGGCCACGGCCACCATGTGCGCCAGTCGCGGCGGCAAGGGGATGCGGGTCAAACGCCGTCCGTGCGCCGTCAAATCGCCCTTGGCGTCCAGCACGCCCAGCCGTGTCAGCACCTTCCTCGCCTCGGCCAGCGCCCCGGCGGGCGGCGGGTCCAGCAGAGCCAGCCCCTCGACCGACTTGGCGCCCCAACGCGCCAGATCGAGCGCAAAGGCAGTCAGGTCGGCTTCCTGAATCTCGGGCCGCTGATGCGGGACCAGACCACGTGTCTGTTCCTCATCCCACAGGCGGTAACAGACGCCCGGCTCGACACGACCGGCACGGCCCCGCCGCTGTTCCGCCGAGGACCGACTGACCTTGACCGTCGCCAGTCTCGTCAGGCCGCTGGACGGTTCGAACCGGGGCACGCGCGACAAGCCGCCGTCGATCACCACCCGCACGCCCTCGATGGTCAGGCTGGTCTCCGCCACCGAGGTCGCCAACACCACCTTGCGGCGGCCCGGCGGCGCCGGTTCGATCGCCCGGTCCTGCTCGCCCTTGTCCAGCGCCCCATAGAGGGCGACGACATCCACGCTCGGATCGCGCAGGCGTTCGTTCAGCCGCTGGACCGTCCTCTGAATCTCGCCTTGCCCCGGCAGGAAGACCAGAACCGATCCGGTTTGCTCACCCAGCGCCAGCATCACCGCCCGCGCCACGGCGTCTTCGAATCGCTCGGCGACGTTGCGTCCCAGATAGAGGGTCTCGACCGGGAACATCCGCCCCTCGGCTTCGATCACAGGCGCGCCGTCGAGCCGTTTCGACACCCCCGCGATATCCAGCGTGGCCGACATGACCAGCAGCCGCAGGTCGTCGCGCAGCACCGACTGGCTCTCGCGCGCCAGGGCCAGACCCAGGTCGGCGTCCAGACTCCGTTCGTGGAATTCGTCGAACAGGACGGCGCCGACGCCTTCCAGAGCCGGATCGTCGAGAATCATCCGCGTGAAGACGCCCTCGGTGATGACTTCGATGCGCGTGTCAGGGCCGATCCGGCTCTGCAGCCGGGTGCGATAGCCGACGGTGCCGCCCGCCTTCTGGCCCAGGCTCGTCGCCATCCGGTCCGCCGCCGCCCGCGCGGCCAGCCGACGCGGCTCCAGCACCAGCACCTTTTGATCGCCCAACCACGGCTGATCCAGAAGGGCCAGAGGCACGACCGTGGTCTTGCCCGCCCCCGGCGGGGCGGCCAGAACGACCGCATGGGTCGAGGCCAAGGCCGCTTTCAGCGGCTCCAGTACGGCGTGAATCGGCAGCATCACATGGGCTCTAGCCGCAACGCCCCCGGTCACGAAAGCGTCGTCTGCGCTTCATCCAACCGAAACCGCGTTGCGCGCAGCCCCTTGGATGGTTAGCGTCCGCCCCCAAGAAGACGACCCGGGAGGGGTCGTTGCGTAATTGGGGGCGCGACTTCATGTCCGCAGACGGCGTAAAGCCAGCCGGCAACCGGCTATTCCTTAAAAAGTCCATTGCTCAGATCCAGAAGGAAGCCGCCAAGAGCGAGCTGAAGCGGACCCTCGGTCCGTTGAATCTGATGAGCCTGGGCATCGGCGCGATCATCGGCGCCGGCATCTTCGTTCTGACAGGCCAGGTGGCCTCGGCCAACGCCGGCCCGGCCATCATGCTGTCCTTCGTGGTCGCCGGCTTCGCCTGCGCCCTCGCCGGGCTTTGCTACGCTGAACTGGCTTCGACCATGCCTGTGTCCGGCTCGGCCTATACCTATGCCTACGGCACCCTGGGCGAGGTCTTCGCCTGGATCATGGGCTGGCTGCTGGTGCTGGAATACGGCGTCGCGGCCTCGACCGTGGCGGTCGGCTGGTCCGGCTATGTCGTGTCGATCATGAACGACTTCGGCCTCAGCGCCAGTCTGTTCCCGACGATACAGTATGCGGGCGGCGAAGGGCCCCAGTGGGCCACGCCCCTGGTCCAACTGGTCCAGAACGCCGGCGCGACCTCCTTCCCGATGACGGGCACCTTCAACCTGGTCGCGGCTGTCGGCATTGCCGCGGTCTGCGGCCTGCTGGTGCTGGGCGTGTCGGAATCGGCGAACATCAACAACGCCATCGTGGTCATCAAGATCATCGTCCTGCTGACCTTCATCGCCGTCGGCATCCAGTACATCAACCCGGACAACTGGGTCCCCTTCATCCCCGAGCCCACCGGTCAGGCCGGTCAGTTTGGCGTCGGCGGCATCTTCCGCGGCGCAGCCATCATCTTCTTCGCCTACGTCGGCTTTGAAGCGGTCTCGACCGCCGCCGCCGAGGCCAAGAACCCGTCCAAGGACGTGCCGATCGGCATCCTGGGCGCCCTGTTCGTCTGCACCCTGATCTACATGGCCGTCGCCGCCGTCATGACCGGCGTGGTGCCCTATCTGGAACTGGCGTCGCCGGCTCCGATCGCCGTCGCCATCGACCGCATGGGTCTGGAATGGGCCAATGTTCCGCTGGCGGCCTCGCCCAGCGGTCAGCTGAACCTGATCGCCTTCCTGATCAAGATCGGCGCCATCACCGGTCTGTCTTCGGTCATGCTGGTGCTCTGCTACGGCCAGACGCGCGTCTTCTACACCATGGCCCGCGACGGCCTGCTGCCGAAGTCCTTCGCCAAGGTGCACCCGAAGTTCCGCACCCCCTGGATCGGCACGATCGTCCTGGGCATCCTGATCGCCATCGCGGCCGCCTTCCTGCCCATCTCGATCCTGGGCGACCTGGTGTCGCTGGGCACCGCGACGGCCTTCGCCATCGTCTGCCTGTCGGTGATCGTCCTGCGCGTGAAGCACCCGGAAATGGAGCGTCCGTTCAAGGTGCCGGGCGGCATCTTCACCGCGGTTCTGGGCATCCTGGCCTGCCTCTTCCTGGCCAGCCAGAACCTGATCCCGATGTTCCAGCACGCCGCCGAGGACAACCCCCTGCCGCTGATGCTGCTGGGCGGTTACGCCGTTATCGGCGCAGTCATCTACGCCGCCTACGGCTTCTGGCACTCCAAGCTGGCCAAGGGCATCGACATCACCGAGGACACCACGCTGGAAACGGCCGTGGAGGCTATCGGCCACGGCGTCGACAACAAGAAGGACTGATCCCCGGATCGGTCTGGCCGATAGGCCGCACAACAAGAAAGGCCTCGGAGAAATCCGAGGCCTTTTTTGATGCAGCAAAGCTTATGTCGGTTGCCCTATCGCGCGCCCTCGCCTACAGCCAGCGCCTACCTATGCGGATGTGGCGGAACTGGTAGACGCACCAGATTTAGGTTCTGGCGCCGAGAGGCGTGGAGGTTCGAGTCCTCTCATCCGCACCAAAGGTTCAACTGGGATAGAGCCCGGTCAGCACCGCAGGGATCAGTCCCGGCAGGTCTTCGGCGATCAACCCCGGCCCGAACCGTCCCGCCGCATCCGCGTGCATCCATACCGCCGCACAGGCCGCGTCGAAGCTGTCCATGTGCTGGGCCAGCAGGCCGCCGATCATCCCTGCCAGAACATCGCCGCTTCCAGCCGTGGCCAGCCAGGGGGAGCCGTTGCCGTTGACGACACAACGGCCATCCGGCGCAGCGATGACGGTGTCGGCGCCCTTCAGCAACACGACCGCCCCCGAACGCCCGGCAGCCTCCACCGCCGCCGTCTCGCGGCCCCTGGCCAGCAAACCGGGAAACAGGCGCTCAAACTCCCCCTCGTGCGGGGTCAGGACATCATCGCGGTCCAGACAGGCGAACAGATCGCCGGGTCGGTCTCGGAACAGGGTCAAGGCGTCCGCGTCGATCACCAGGACCGCCCCGGTCCGCGCCAGGGCCGCCACATTGGCGCCTGTCGCATCGGTCAGACCCGCCGCTGGCCCGATGACCACGGCGTCCATGGATTGGGCTAGCTCCGCCAGTTGATCTCCCGATACGAAGCTGGCCAGCATCACCGCTTCGAGCGTGGGCGCCAGGACAGGCGCTGCATCCGGCGGACAGAACACCTTCACCAGCCCCGCTCCGATTCTCAGGCCCGCCCGCGCCGCCAGCCTGGCCGCTCCCGTTGACAGGGCGCCGCCGGACACCACGCCGAGACGCCCGCGCGCATGCTTGTGCGCCTCGGGAGCGGGCCAGGGCAGTCGGCTTTGCCATGTCATGGGGTCATTGATCGGGTTCATGATCGAATTCCGTTCACGGATGGCCTCTACGCACGAAAATTGCTTGCCTTATTGTGCGATGCAATGTCCCTTTACCCCCCGAGCGTCGGACCAACTAGGGAGCCGGCTCGGGACTCGCCATGAAGAAGATTGAAGCCGTCATCAAGCCGTTCAAGCTGGATGAAGTGAAAGACGCCCTCCAGGATATCGGAGTGCAGGGCATGACCGTGCTGGAGGCCAAGGGATACGGTCGCCAGAAGGGTCATTCCGAGCTTTATCGCGGTGCCGAGTACGTCATCGACTTCCTGCCCAAGATCAAGATCGAGGTCGTCGTGGCCGATGATCTGGCCCCCGCCGTGGTCGACGCCATCCAGACCGCAGCCCGCACCGGCAAGATCGGCGACGGCAAGATCTTCGTCTCCTCGCTCGAGGACGTGATCCGCATCCGCACCGGCGAAACCGGCGCCCAGGCTATCTGACCCCACCACCACGGCCGTCCAGCATGGACGGCCGCTTTTCGTTTCTCCTCCCCGAACTGACAGGACTTCGAGAATGAGCGCCGCCCAAAAGATCCTCCAAGAGATCAAGGAAAAGGACGTCCAGTACGTCGACATCCGCTTCACCGATACGCGCGGCCGCCTGCAGCACGTGACCTTCGACATCGACATGGTCGACGAGGAGTTCCTGGAAGAAGGAACCATGTTCGACGGTTCGTCGATCGCCGGCTGGAAGGCCATCAACGAGTCCGACATGCTGCTAAAGCCGGACCTGACGCGCGCCTACATCGACCCCTTCTATCAGCAGACCACCCTCTTCCTGTTCTGCGACGTTCTGAGCCCCGACACGGGCGAACCCTACAACCGCGACAGCCGCTCGATGGCCAAGAAGGCCCTGGCCTATGTCCAGTCCTCGGGCGTGGGCGACGTGGTCTATTTCGGCCCGGAAGCCGAGTTCTTCATCTTCGACGACGTGCGCTGGAACACCGCCCCGCACAACACCGGCTACAGCTTCGACTCGATCGAACTGCCGTCCAACACCGGCGCTGAATACGCCGAGGGCAACCTGGGCCACCGTCCGGGTCACAAGGGCGGCTACTTCCCCGTCAACCCGGTTGACTCCGCACAGGACCTGCGCGGCGAGATGCTGGGCGTGATGAAAGACCTGGGCATGGACCCGGAGAAGCATCACCACGAGGTCGCCCCGGCGCAGCACGAACTGGGTCTGAAGTTCAGCGACCTGCTGACCATGGCCGACCGTCTGCAGCTCTACAAATACGTGATCCACAACGTGGCCGCGGCCTACGGCAAGTCGGCGACCTTCATGGCCAAGCCCATGTTCGCCGACAACGGCTCGGGCATGCACGTCCACATGTCGATCTGGAAGGACGGCAAGCCCCAGTTCGCCGGCGACAAGTACGCCGGCCTGTCGCAGGAATGCCTGTGGTACATCGGCGGCATCATCAAGCACGCCAAGGCGATCAACGCCTTCGCCAACTCGACCACCAACTCCTACAAGCGCCTGGTCCCCGGCTATGAAGCCCCTGTGAAGCTGGCCTACTCGGCCAGCAACCGTTCGGCCTCGATCCGCATCCCGCACGTCTCGTCGCCCAAGGCCAAGCGTCTGGAAGCCCGCTTCCCCGACCCGATGGGCAACCCCTACCTGACCTTCGTCGCCCTGCTGATGGCCGGCCTGGACGGAATCGAGAACCGCATCGATCCGGGCGCGGCTGCCGACAAGAACCTTTACGACCTGCCGCCGGAAGAGCGCGGCTCGATCCCCGAGGTGGCCGGTTCGCTGAAGGAAGCCCTTGAGGCCCTCGACGCCGACCGCGCCTTCCTCAAGAAGGGCGGTGTCATGGATGACGACTTCATCGACAGCTACATCGCGCTGAAATCGGAAGAAGTCGCCCGTCTGCAACTGCACCCGCACCCGGTCGAGTTCGACATGTACTACAGCTGCTGATTCCCGGATCAGGCTGACGATCAAGGCGCCGGGCGGAAACGTCCGGCGCCTTTTTCGTTGGCGGGTCACGCCAGCGCGGCCGAAGCCCGCCTTGCCGGATGAAGCCGCTTGGATGATCATCACTCATTGCAGAGGTGCGGTGATGAAGCCATCAGTGGCGGTTGTGCTGTTTCTGACGATAGCGGCGTGGCCTGCTTCGGCGCCCGGTCAGACCGACGTTGGTGTGAACCACCACGACGGGCTTCATTGGTCGGTAGCCGCGCCGCAAGGCGCAGCATGGCGATTGTCCTGCGGCTTCAGCCCCGTCACCATGCATATGGGCCAGTATGATCGTCAGCACTGGGCGAATCGACTGACCCGCGCCGGGCAAGGTCCACAACGCGGACGCCTTCCGGGCGATAACGGCAGTGGCACCCTCACCAAGACCGGCGGCGCAGGGCCTGTCGGCATTGCTCTGGTCAAAAACAGCCGAGCCACGGCCACCGGCACGAACCAGCCGGCTGAGCCCGCTCAGATCAACGTCTTCTAGGACGCCTTCAGGCGGCCAGACCCTCGTCCACATCCGCCTTCTTGCGGCGCAGTTCGATGATGCGGACGCACCAGATCGAGACCTCGTAGAGCAGCACCATGGGCACCGCGAGCATCAGCTGGCTAATGGGGTCCGGCGGGGTGACCACGGCGGCGACCACGACCACGGCTACGATGGCGTAGCGACGCCCCTTGGCCATGACCTGGGAGCTGATCAGACCGGCCAGTCCCAGGAGGGTCATCACGACCGGCAACTGGAAGCACAGGCCAAAGGCCAGGATCAGGGCCGTCACCAGGTTCAAATAATCCGATACCTTCGGCAGCAGTTCCGCCGCCACGCCCTCGCCGATGATCTGCTGGCTCAGCGAGAACCACATGACAAAGGGCAGCATGACATAATAGACCAGCGCCGCGCCCAGCAGGAACAGCACCGGCGCCGCGATCAGGAAGGGCAGAAAGGCGCCCTTCTCGTTGCGGTACAGGCCCGGCGCGACGAAGCGATACAGCTGCCAGGCCAGAACCGGGAAGGCCACGATGACCGCGCCCAGACCGGCCAGCTTCATCTTGGTGAAGAGGATTTCCAGCGGTGCCGTGTAGATCAGCTTGACGCTCTGGTGGTCCACGTCCGGCACGGGGATCAGGCGTGCAGTTCCCAAGATCAGATCGAACGGCGACACATGACCATGCGCCCCCACGGTCTGGTGGAAGGCCGCCGACACCACATAGGGCTGGACCAGGAAGAGGTAGAGCTTTTCGGAGAAGGCAAAGCAGCCGATGAAGGCGACGGCGAAGGCGACCACGCAGATCAGCAGCCGCCCGCGCAGTTCGATCAGGTGATCCATCAAGGGCGCGCGCGAGGCCTCGATGTCGGCCTCGTCCCGGTCGAGCGACGTCATTGTTCGACCTTCTTCTTACGCACGGTCTTGGGCTTCGCAGTCTCGGCGACGGCAGCGCTGACCTTGGAATTGGCAGTGTTCTTTGCCGGCGCCGTCTTGGGCTTTGCAGCCGCCTTGGCCTTGGGCTCAGCGGCGACGGTCGCAGCGACCGGTTCAGCCGCAGACTGGAACTCGTCCGGCCATTCGTCCACGCCTGTGGCGACCGGCGCGGCCTCAACCACGGCAGGCGCGGCCAGGGCCGGGGCGTCCAGCGGAGCCTCAAGATCCTTGCGGATATCCTTGAACGCCGCCTCGGCGTCGGCGCCGAGCGGGTGCATGCCCTGCCCCGTCCGCAGCGCCTCGACCTCCTTGCGAAGGTCGTCCAGCTCGGACTGACGAGCCATTTCATCGAAGCTGGCGCGGAATTCGTTGGCCATGCCGCGCGCCTTGGCGACGAACTGACCGACCTTGCGCATCAGCATCGGCAAATCCTTGGGCCCCACGACAAGCAGGGCCACGAGACCGATGACAAGGATTTCGAACCCGCCGATTCCGGGGCCAAGACCACCCATGATTCAGCGTCTTTCCGCGAAGGCGATCAGCGCTTCAGTTCTTCTTTTTCGGCCTCGGTGCGCGGCAGCGAGCTGACACCGTCCTTGCCGCCCTTGGAATCCGTGTCGTCCTTCAGGCCGTCCTTGAAGGCGCGGATGCCCTTGGCGGCGTCACCCATGATGCCGGACAGCTTGCCGCGTCCGCCAAACAGAAGGGCGACGACGACGATGACGATGGCCCAGTGCCAGATGCTCATGGAGCCCATGGCGTTACCTCCTCAAGAGGACCACGAACGCGGTCCTGTCCGACTGATTGTTGTGTGTCATATAGGCTGACTGATGGCGGCGCGCCAAGGGACGCTGTAGGCATCCCGCCATGAGTCTGGTCGATCACGTCATCATCCACACCGACGGCGCCTGCAAGGGCAATCCCGGCCCTGGCGGCTGGGGCGCCATTTTGCAGACCGGCGGCGGTCACGAGAAGGAATTGTGGGGCGGCGAGCCCAACACGACCAACAACCGCATGGAGCTGATGGCCGCCATCGCCGCGCTGGAGGCCCTGAAACGCCCCTGCCGCGTCGACCTGCACACCGACAGCAAATACGTCATGCAGGGCATCACCGAATGGATTCGCGGCTGGAAGGCCCGCGGCTGGAAGACCGCCGACAAGAAGCCGGTCAAGAACGATGACCTGTGGCGCCGTCTAGACGAGGCCCGCAGCCGCCATGAGGTCAAATGGCACTGGGTGAAGGGACACGCCGGCCACGCCCTGAACGAACGGGCCGACGCCCTGGCGAATCGCGGCGTCGACGAGATGCGACGCCGCTAGAACCTCAGACCGGGCGCACCCGCAGGCGCGGGCCATCCACCGATTCGATCACCACGCTTTCGCCCGCGAGCGGCGCCGCGCCCTCGATCTCGGCCGGCCATTCGGCGCCCGAAACGAAGACCCGGCCGCGACCATCGACAAAGGCTTCGACCACCCGCGCCCGCTCGCCGACCAGGCGCAGATCCCGGTCGTTGATGTCGGGCTCATCGGCAGGGTTCACCCGCTTGATCAGGCGACGCGACAGGACCGTCGAGGCTACGGTCAGGGCGGCGAAGATCCCGATCTCGACCGGCAGGCCCAGATCGGGCGCAAGGGCTGAAATCAGCGCCACGATCCCGGCCGAGACCGCAGGCCACAGCAGCCATTCGGTCGAGGCCGCCGCCTCGATGCCCAGCAGGACCACGCCCACTGCCAGCCACAGCCAGAAGGGCTGGGCGGCGTAGAGATTCAAGAGCCAGTCCATGACCTACTCCGTGGTCGGCACGGCGCCGCCAGGGCGACGCGGGGCGGGGCGCGCCGGCGCAGCGGGCGCCGGGGCAGGACGAGCGACCGCACGCGTCTCAGTGCGGACATGTTGCTGCTCCTTGGCCAGGCCGACCAATTCGCCCAGACCGGCGATAGTGCCGACCAGACCGCCCATCTCGGCGGGGACGATGACCGTCTTCTGCTGCGGGCTGCGAGCCAGTTCGGCGAAGGCTTCGACGTATTTCTGAGCCACGAAGTAGTTGATGGCATTGACGTCGCCGCGCGCAATGGCCTCCGACACCATGGCCGTCGCCTTGGCCTCGGCCTCAGCTTCACGCTCGCGCGCCTCGGCGTCGCGGAAGGCGGCTTCGCGGCGGCCCTCGGCCTCCAGGATCGCGGCCTGCTTGGCGCCCTCGGCGCGTGCGATGGCGGCCTGTTTCTCGCCGTCCGCCTCGGTGATGACGGCCCGGCGCTCACGCTCGGCCTTCATCTGACGCGCCATGGCGTTGGTGATGTCGGTCGGCGGCGTCAGGTCCTTGATCTCGATCCGGTTAGCCTTGACGCCCCACGGTTCGGTCGCGGCGTCGATGACATGCAGCAGACGGGTGTTGATGGCGTCGCGCTGCGACAGCACCTCGTCCAGCTCCATCGAGCCGACCACGGTCCGCAGGTTGGTCATGCAGAGCTGGGCGATAGCGTAGGGCAGATCATCGACGCGATAGGCGGCGCGGGCGGCGTCCATCACCTGGATGAAGACGATGCCGTCCACCTTCACCATGGCGTTGTCCTTGGTGATGACCTCCTGGGTCGGAACGTCCAGCACCTGCTCCATCATGTTCATCCGCTTGCCGATGCGCTCGACGAACGGGGTCAGGATGCTGATGCCCGGCTTCAGCGTCTTGGTGTATTTACCGAAGCGTTCCACCGTGAATTCACGGCCTTGCGGCACGATCTTGATGACACTGAACAGGAAGATGATCGCGAAGGCCGCGAACATCACAAAGAAGATAAGCGAGAAATCCATAAGCCCCTCCGGTTGGTGCGCAGCTTAACGGTCGCCCGCCCCCTACGCCACAGAATCCGGTTCACCGACGATGACAAGGCCGTCAGCACGGCGATCCGCCGCCATGGCGTGAACCTGACAGATGATCCGACGCGTCTCGGACCAATCCACCCTTCGCAACGCCTCTTCGATCGGCAAGAAAGCGGCCTCCGCCGCGTCATCACCCGCCATCGGGTCTCCGGCCGTCCAGATCGCCGCGTAGTCGATCAGGACATAGTGTCGTCCGGCTTCAGGAAACAGGCCGTCTACCACGTCGATCAGGCCGATCAGTTGAGCCTCGACGCCCGTCTCCTCGCGCAGTTCACGCAGAGCCGCATCGGCCAGTCGCTCGCCGGGCTCGATTCGCCCTCCCGGCAGGCTCCATTCGCCCTGACGCGGCGGCGTGCCGCGCCGGATCAGCAGGACTTCGTCGCCCTTCAGGCAGACCACGCCGACGGCCGGGGTCGGAATCATGTTTTCTCCGCAAACTGAGCCCTTGAAGGCAGGGTTTTGCGCTTCCACCACGCCGCGCCTTTTGCCACAAGGCGGATATGACCCTCCCCACGCCCGCTGCCCTCGAAGAGCTGAAAGCCGCCCTGCCCGGCGCCTGGACTACGGACGCCGACGACATGGCGCCCTGGCTGACCGAATGGCGCGGGCGTTGGACGGGCGAAACCCCCATCCTGTTACAGCCGCGCACAACCGAGGAAGTGGCCCAGGCCATCGAGATCTGCGCCCGTCACGGCGTCGCCGTCGTCGCCCAGGGCGGCGGCACCGGCCTGGTCGGCGGCCAGATTCCGTTCGGCGAAGTCCTGCTGTCCACGCGCAAGCTGCGGACCGTGCGCGATGTGACGCCGCTGGACGACGCCATGACGCTGGAGGCCGGCGTCACCCTGCTGGAGGCTCAGCAACTGGCCAAGGAGAAGGACCGATTCTTCCCTCTCAGTCTCGCAGCCGAGGGCTCGGCCACTATCGGCGGCGTCATTTCGACCAACGCTGGCGGCACGGCGGTCCTGCGCTACGGCATGATGCGCGACCTGGTGCTGGGCATCGAGGCGGTCATGCCGGACGGTCAGGTGTTCAACGGCCTGAAGCGGCTGCGCAAGGACAACACCGGCTATGACCTGAAGCAGCTGTTCATCGGCGCCGAGGGCACGCTGGGCGTCGTCACGGCGGCGACGCTGAAGCTGTTTCCCATCATGCGCAGCCGCGCCACGGCGATCGTCGGGCTGGAAAGCCATCACGCCGCCGTCGCCTTGCTGGCCCGCGCCAAGGCCGAGACCGGCGGCGGGGTCGAGGCCTTTGAGCTGATGAAGCGCCTGGGCATGGCCCTGGTGCTCAAGAACATTCCCGACACGCGCGAGCCGCTGGAATCGACGCCCGCCTGGTATGTCCTGATCGAGCTGACCTCGGGCGAGCCCGGCGGCGCCGATTCGGCCATGGAGCGACTGTTGACCAACGCCTTCGAGGAAGGCCTGATCGTCGACGCCGCTATCGCCCAGAACGACGCCCAGAAGGCCGCCTTCTGGCGTTTGCGCGAGGAACACTCGGCAGGCCTCAAGCCCGAAGGCGGCGGCTGGAAGCACGACGTGTCCGTCCCAGTGTCGCGCATCGCCGACTTCATCGACGAGGCCACGGCGGCGGTTGAGAAATTCCACCCCGGCTGCCGCGTCTCGGTCTTCGGTCATGTCGGCGACGGCAACCTTCACTATGACGTGATCCCTGGCGTCGGCGAAGACGTGCCCGCCTTCATCGCCCGCTGGATGGAAGGCTCCGAAGTCGTCCACGATGTCGTGGCCCGCTACAACGGTTCCATCTCGGCGGAACATGGCCTGGGACGGCTGAAAACCGACGAGGCGCGTCGCTATAAGTCGCCGCTGGAGATCGCGACCATGAGGGCGATCCGTCTGGCCATCGACCCTCAGCGGATCATGAATCCGGCGGTCCTCTTTTAGGCGTCACGACCGCATGTGACGCCGCTGACGGTTCAAATCGTCACGGAAGCGGCCTATGAGGCCCGCTTCCCGATGCTTCGGAGCCTGTGTCGCCTTGCTGATCGTCCTGTCCCCGGCCAAACGGCTGGACTTCACGCCCCCCGCCGTCGATGTGCCCGCGACCCCGCGTCGCTGCGCCGACGAGACCGCGGAGCTGGCGAAGGTCACCCGCAAGCTGAGCCGCGCCGATCTGCGCCGCCTGATGTCGATCTCCGAGGCCCTGGCCGACCTCAACTACGAACGCTTCCAGGCCTTCGACAACGAGACGGCCGAGGGCGCGCTGCAGGCCGTCTTCGCCTTTGCCGGCGACGTTTATGACGGGCTGGACGCCCGCTCCCTGGCCCCGGCAGATCTGGACTGGGCGCAAGATCACCTGCGTATCCTGTCGGGCTTCTACGGCCTGCTGCGTCCGCTGGACGCCATCCAGCCCTATCGGCTGGAGATGGGCACGCGCCTGAAGACCAAGCGCGGCGCCAACCTCTATGACTTCTGGGGCGAGAGGATTTCGCTGCGTCTGAACGAGGACGCCGCCCCCCTGCCCGACCGCACCCTGATCAACCTGGCCAGCCAGGAATACTTCGGCGCGGTCGACGCCAAGGCGCTGAAGCTGCCGGTCATCACGCCCCACTTCAAGGAACGCAAGGACGGCGAGGCCCGCATCATCTCCTTCTTCGCCAAGAAGGCGCGCGGCGCCATGGCCCGCTACGCTATCGAGAACCGCATTGAAAAGGCCGAGGATCTCAAGGCCTTCGACCGCGACGGCTATCGCTTCGACAAGGCGCTTTCGACGGATGCGGACTGGATATTCATCAGAGAGGGAAATTCCTGATCGCCAGATTGAACGACTGCGGTTAGGCTGCGTCGCAGCATAGCTAATTCACGGGTTCTCTCCGCATGTTCGCCATGAACGATCTCAAGGGCCAGGTCGCCGTCGTCTCCGGCTCGACCTCCGGCATTGGCCTGGCTCTGGCGCGGGCCGTCGCCCAATGCGGCGGCGACGTGGTGCTGAACGGTCTGGGCGATCTCGCCGCCATCGAACAGACCCGCGCCGATCTGGCGGCTGAGACGGGCGTTCGCGTCCTCTACCACCCCGCCGACATGACTCAGCCGGATCAAATCGCCGACATGGTGGCCACCGCCCATCGCGAGCTGGGCCGTCTCGACATCCTGGTCAACAACGCCGGCATCCAGCACGTCGAGGCTGTCGAAAACTTCCCCGCCGAGGCGTGGGAGAAGATCATTTCGATCAACCTGTCCTCGACCTTCTACGCCACCAAGGCGGCGATCCCGATCATGAAGGCCCAGGGGCGCGGCCGCATCGTCAACATCGCCTCGGCCCACGGCCTAGTCGCCAGTCCGTTCAAGTCGGCCTATGTCGCCGCCAAGCACGGCGTGATCGGCTTCACCAAGACCGTGGCCCTGGAACTGGCGCAAGACAACATCACCTGCAACGCCATCTGCCCCGGCTTCGTCGAAACCCCCATCGTCGCCAAGCAGATCGAGGATCAAGCCCGCACGCGCGGCATGACGCCCGAGGACGTGATGAAGAACGTCATCCTCGGCTCGCAGCCGACCAAGCGCTTCGTGACGACCGACGAACTGGCCGGCATCTTCCTCTATCTGGTGTCCGACCTCGGGGCCTCGGCCAACGGCTCGCACTACTCGGTCGACGGCGGCTGGACGGCGCAATAGCAATCTGAAGGGCGGATGATGGCCAAGTCGAAAGCCCGCCGCCCCATCTGCCTTGCCCTTCAGGGCGGCGGCTCGCACGGCGCCTTTCAGTGGGGCGTTCTGGATCGGCTGCTGGAGGCCGATATCCTCGACATCCGCGCCGTCACTGCGGCCTCAGCGGGCGCCATGAACGCCGCCTCCCTGATCACGGGCCTGGAACAGGGCGGCGCCGAGGGCGGTCGCGCCGCGCTCGACAAGCTATGGCGCGAGGTCAATCAATCCGGCGGCCGCAACGTCTTCGGCGACAGCGCCATCTGGTCCAAGGCTCTGACGCCCGGCTGGCTCAAGGACAGCCCGATGTGGAAGGCCGGGGAGACCCTAGCCATGTCGATGAGCCCCTACGCGTTCAACCCCTTCAACCTGAACCCGCTGAAGCGCGTGCTGGAAACCGCCGTCGATTTCGACGCGGTGCGCGGCTCCGACATTCAGTTGATCGTCTCGACCACGGCTGTCCGCGCGGGGCGGTCGCGCCTGTTCCGCTCGGCCGAGATCACGCCCGACGTCCTGCTAGCCTCCGCCTGCCTGCCCCACCTGTTCCAGGCGGTCGAGATCGAGGGCGAGCCCTACTGGGACGGCGGCTATCTGGCCAATCCGGCGCTATGGCCGCTGTTCTATGCCGACACGCCGGACGACATCCTGCTGCTGCCGCTCAACCCCTTCGTCCGTGACGAGGCCCCGCGCGAGGCGGGCGAGATCATGGATCGCCTGAACGAGATCCTGTTCAACGCGCCTCTGGTCGCCGAACTGCGGGCCGTCGCCTTCGTTCAGGACCTGATCGCCGAGGGCAAGCTGAGCCGCAACGAGCATCATTATCGCGGCGTCCGCATGCACGCGATCGAAGCCGACGACTGGCTGGGCAATCTGTCGCTGTCGACCAAGTTCGACACGGAGTGGAGCTTCCTCAACGACCTGAAGTCGCGCGGGCGCCAAGCGGCCGAGCAATGGCTGGAAACCTGCGCGCCTCAGGTCGGCCAGGCCTCCAGCGTCGATCTGAAGGCCCGTTTTCTCTAGCCGACAAAGCCCGCGGCGCGGCGCAGCCGATCGTTGATCGCCTCGCCCAGACCTCTGTGCGGGATCGGCGACACGGCGATGCCGACGGGCTTGGCCCGATCCGCCTCACGCAACAACCGGAACAGATTAGCCGCCGCCTCGCGCAGGTCGCCGGTCGAACTCAGGCTCCAGCGTGGATCGCCTACACCGGCGCCAAAGCCCAGCAGGATCTCGCCGTCATTCACCGCTTCGGCCTCGATCCGCACCGGGGCGTCGGGGGCGTAGTGCAGCGCCAGGCGACCGGGCGAGCGATGCCCCTGCCCGTTCTCGGCCAGCGGGCCGACGACGGCCTCAATCTCCTCGCGCGTCACCGATCCGGGACGCAACAGGGCGACCTGCCCGTCCAGCACGGAAACGACCGTGCTTTCCACCCCGACCGCGCACGGCCCGCCATCCACGGCCGCGCCGACCGACTGGCCGGTCTCCTCCAGGGCGTCGTCGAATGTGGTTGGGCTGGGTCGGCCCGAACGATTGGCCGAGGGCGCCACCACAGCCCCGCCAAAGGCCGCAATGACCGCCCGCGCCCGTGGATGCCCAGGCACCCGCACAGCCACGCTGTCCAGACCCGCCCGCGCCAGATCACAGACCCGTTCGCGGTCACGCACCGGGGCCACTATGGTCAGCGGACCCGGCCAGAAGGCCTCAGCCAGCGCCCTCGCCCGCTCCTCGAAGACGGCAACAGCCTCGGCGTCCAGGGCATTGGCCACGTGCGCGATCAAGGGGTTGAAGCGCGGTCTTCCCTTGGCCTCGAAGATGCGCGCCACCGCCTGCGGGTTCGAGGCGTCGGCCGCCAGGCCATAGACCGTCTCGGTCGGCAGCATGACCAGTCGCCCGGTCTTCAGCGCCTCGGCGGCGATTTCGGGGGTGTCGCCCTTCATGGCCGACGCGGGATCATCGGGATCATGCGATGCAGCACATTGTCCCGGTTGATGAACTGATGCTTCAGCGCCCCCACGACGTGCAGGACGATCAGCACATAGAGCAGCTTGGCCACGACCCCGTGCATATCCATGAACTGACCCGCCGCCTCGCGCCCGCCGCCGACCGGCAGCAAGGGCCATTGGAACAGACCGAACCAGTTGATCTCACGCCCGCCCGCCGAGGACGCCAGCCACCCGGTCAGCGGCATGGCCAGCAGCACCACATAGAAGGCGATCTGCGTTGTCCGCGCCAGGATGCGCTCCCACTTCGGCATCTCGACCGGCAAGGCGATCAGCGGATTGGCCAGGCGCCAGCCGATTCGCCCCAGCGTCAGCGCCAGAATGGTCAGACCGACCGCCTTGTGAACCTGCACGAACTCGCGCGACAGCGAACCTTCGGTCGCGTCGTGGGCCATGATCAGCACCACCTGGGCGACCACGGCCAGGGCGGTGACCCAATGCAGGATCAGCGACACGCTGGAGTAACGATTTCGAGGCTCGGCCAAGGGTCTTTCCTTCCGCGACGGCACTGGGGCAGACAGTGGCGCGAACCGCGACCAAAGTCCAAGCGCCCTTGCATCACAGACCGCCGGGGCGTCAGAAGCATGTTGAAGATTCTGGAGACCGCCATGAGCTACCGCGCCCCCGTCCGTGACCTCGCCTTCGCCCTGGAAGCCGTCGCCGGCATCGATCAGGTCGCCGCCACTGGCGCCTATCCCGACTACGACGCCGACGTCATGGGCGCGGTGCTGGAGGCCGCGGGTCAGTTCTCGGAACAGGTCCTAGCCCCGCTGAACCGCCCCGGCGATCTGGCCGGCGCTAAATACGCTGACGGCGCCGTCACCGCCGCCCCCGGCTTCGTTGACGCCTACAAGCAGTTCGCCGAGGGCGGTTGGACCGGCCTGACCGCCTCGGTCGAGGCTGGCGGCCAGGCCCTGCCCAAGGCGCTGGAACTGGCGGCCTATGAAACCGTCCACGCCGCCAACATGGCCTTCGGCCTCTGCCCCATGCTGTCTCTGGCCTCGATCGAGGCGCTGGAGCAGGTCGGCACCGAACATCAGAAGGCCACCTATCTGACCAAGCTGGTCAGCGGCGAATGGACCGGCGCCATGGTGCTGACCGAGCCCCACGCCGGTTCGGACCTGGGCGCCCTGACCACCACGGCCACGCCGAACGGCGACGGGACCTATGCCCTGAACGGCCAGAAGATTTTCATCACCTGGGGCGACCACGACGCCACGGACAACATCGTCCATCTGGTGCTGGCCCGCCTGCCCGACGCCCCGGCGGGGCCCAAGGGCATCAGCCTGTTCCTGACGCCGAAATTCGCGGTCAACGCCGATGGCTCGCTAGGCGAGCGCAATGCCTTCCACCCGGTCGGCGTCGAGCACAAGCTGGGCATCCACGCCTCGCCCACCTGCGTCATGGCCTATGAAGGCGCCCGCGCCGAACTGGTCGGCCGTCCGAACGAGGGCCTGGCCCATATGTTCGTGATGATGAACGCCGCGCGTCTGGCCGTCGGCGTCGAGGGCGTCGGCGTGGCCGAGCGCGCCTATCAGCACGCCCTGGCCTATGCCCTGGAGCGCCGTCAGGGCCGCAGCGTCTGGACCGGCGAGAAGAACGCCCCGATCTTCGACCATCCTGACGTGCGCCGCACCCTCGGCGTCATGAAGGCCAAGATCGCCGCCGCCCGCGCCATCTGCCTGTCCACCGGCGTCGCCGCCGACCTGGCCAAGCACGCCGCGACCGAGGCCGAGCACAAGCTGTGGAAGGGCCGCGAGGATCTGTTCACTCCCATCGCCAAGGCCTGGTCCACCGACGTCGGCTGCGAGGTCGCCTCGCTGGGCGTTCAGGTCCACGGCGGCATGGGCTTCATCGAGGAAACCGGCGCGGCCCAATACTACCGCGACGCCCGCATCACCCCGATCTACGAGGGCACCAACGGCATTCAGGCCATGGATCTGGTCGGCCGCAAGCTGTCGATGGACGGCGGCGACTCCGCCAAGGCCCTGATCGCCGACATGAAAGACACCCTGGCCCAGATCGATCGCCTCTATACAGGCAAGCCCGTCGAGCGCTTCGCCACCGCCATCGAAGCCGTCGAGGACGCCACGCTCTGGCTGCTGGACCGCAAGGCCGCCGCGGAAGGCGCCGCCGACGTTCTGGCCGGCGCCGACGCCTATCTGAAGCTGATGGGCGACGTGGTCGGCGGCTGGATGCTGGCCAAGGGCGCCCTGGCCGCCAAGGCTCGCCTCGACGCCGGCAACGGCGATCCCGTCTGGCTGCAAGGCAAGCTGGACCTCTATGAGCTCTACGCCGCCAACGTCCTCGGCCACGTTTCCAGCCGCCTGGCCGCCGTGGGTCAGGGTGGCGAACTGCTGCAAGGGCTCAGTGTGGAAGCACTGGCTGGCTAACCCTCGTCGTCCACCGGAAGGCGCTCAGCGCCTTTCAGCGGCCGCAAGATGCGCTACGGCGCGGTCGAAGCCGAGGGCTGATCCAGCAGCGCAATCGCCTCACGCACATACTGGGCATGGGCGACGACGCCCAGTTCCAGCCCTTCGCCGCCTCCCTGGACCTCCTGCACCAGAACCCCGGCGATGTAGGGGTGATCGGGCGTCGGCGAGCCGGGCAGGCGATCGACCGCGGGTGTCCAGAAGACCGGCCCGCCCGAGTTGCCTTGAGACACCGCGAAATCCAGCAGGAAGTTCGGGAAGTGGCGGATCGGCGTCAGCGGCCAGGAGCTGATGCGGCCGAGACGCAGGATCGGGAAGCCAGCCTTGTTCGCCGACAGCCCATGCGGATAGCCCAGGGCCATCAGTTCGTCGCCCGGCCCGACGCGCCAACGGTCGAAGGTGTTCTCATCCGCCAGCCAGCCGAGCGGAATCGCGGCCTGAGCGAAGGCGTCGGGCGCGGTGATCTCCATGACCGCCACGTCGCGCTCGGGGTGTTGGGTCCATAACGGCGCCCCGGCCGCGTCGCGAATGGCGAGAGGGCCCGGCGTGAACTTCCACGCTCCGTCCGCCTCGGGCGTACGCCATCCGATGCGCGCCTCGCTGCCCGGCATGACGTTGAAAACATGCGCGGCCGTGACCAGAACCACGCGCGGCGTGCCGTCCGGCTTAGGTGCGGAAATCAGGAAGCCCGTGCCGACCTTGCGCGAGCTCTCATTCAACGGCTGATCCAGTTGCACCGTGGCGTTGATCATGCCGACGGTCAGGTCCCAAGGAACGGGAGCGACGGCGGCGGGCGGTGCGGGCGGAACGTCCTGGGTGATCATCCCGCCATTTGACGCCGCCCGTTCACGGGCACAAGGTCCGCCCGACCATTGGGGAGCCCTATCCATGAATCGCCGCGAACTGATCGCCTCGACCGCCGCCCTCGGCTTGACCGCCGCCTCCCCTGCACTCGCCCGTTCGACTACCGGAGCCTCGATGTCCCTGCCCCAACCGCCCGTCGCCAAGAAGGTCCCCGTCCGCATCGAGCAGTTGGGCCGCGTCCGCGTCGACGACTATCAGTGGATGAAGGACGACAACTGGCAGGCCGTGCTGCGCGACCCGTCGCTGATCAAGGCCGACGTCAAGGACCACCTGACCGCCGAAAACGCCTATCGCGAAGCCATGATGGCCTCGACCCTGCCGCTGCAGGTCGCGATGTTCGAAGAGATGAAGGGCCGGATCAAGGAGGACGACAGCTCCGTCCCCGCCGCCGACGGCGCCTGGGAGTATTACACCGAGTACCGAACGGGCGAGCAGCACCCGCGCTATATGCGGGTCGAGCGCCAGGGAACCTGGATGGTCGACGGCCAGCCGGTGACCAAGAACTTCGTCAAGGCCCCGACGCCTCAGCTCCTGCTGGACTGCAACGCACTGGCCGAGGGCAAGGCCTATTCCGAAGTCTCGGCGACCGAGCACAGCCCCGACCACGCCCTGTTCGCCTACGCCGAGGACGCGCAGGGCTCCGAGGTCTTCAAGATCTACGTCAAGGATCTGGCCACCGGCGAGGTCCTGCCCGACCCCATCGAATCGGCGACCGAAAACTTCACCTTCTCACCGGACAGCCAGTGGATCTTCTGGACCAACCGGGACGACAATGGCCGCCCGGACAAGATATTTCGTCGCCCGGCGCGCGGCGGTGAGACGACCCTGGTCTATGAAGAAACCGACGACGGCATGTTCCAGAGCGTCGGCCGCACCTCGGACGATGCCTTCATCATTATCGGCATCGGCAATCAGGAGACCTCGGAAGGCCGCATCATCCCCGGTGCGACGCCCACGGCGACGCCGGTCGTGGTCGAGCCGCGTCACGAAGGCCGCCTCTATGACCTGGACCACTGGGGCGACCGCTGGGTGATCCGCACCAACGCCGACGAGGCCATCGACTTCAAGGTCGTCGAAGCTCCGACCGCCGCGCCCGCCAAGGCGCACTGGAAGGACCTAATTCCGCACACCCCGGGCCGTTTCATCGAGGGCGTGGCCCTCGTGAAGGACTTCATCGGTCGCCAGGAACGCGCCGACGCCAACACCAGGATCGTCATCCGCAACCGCGCCGGCACGGAGCACGAGATCGCCGTGGACGAACCGGCCTACGCCCTGTCGCTGGGTGGGGCGTCGGAGTTCGACACCACGGTCATGCGCTACGGCTACAACTCGCCGTCCACGCCGACCTCGACCTATGACTACGACCTGAAGACCCGCGAGCGCACCCTGCGCAAGGTTCAGGAGGTCCCGTCCGGCCACAACCCCGCCGACTATGTGGTCGAGCGCCTGAACGCCCCGGCTTCCGACGGCGAGCTGGTGCCGGTGACGGTGCTGCGCCGCAAGGACACGCCGGTCGACGGCTCGGCGCCCCTGCTGCTCTACGGCTACGGCTCCTACGGCATCCCGATGGCGGCCGGCTTCTCGACCAACCGGCTGTCGCTGGTGGACCGCGGCTTCATCTACGCCATCGCCCACATCCGCGGCGGCTCGGACAAGGGCTGGAACTGGTTCCTGACGGCGCGGCGCTTCACCAAGAAGAACACCTTCACCGATTTCACCGCCGCCGCCGACCACCTGATCGCCAAGAACTACACCAAGGCCGGAAACATCGTGGCTGAGGGTCGCTCGGCGGGCGGCCTATTGATGGGCGCCGTCACCAATATGCGGCCCGAACTATGGGCCGGCGTCATCGGCGGCGTGCCCTTCGTCGACGTCATCAACACCATGAGCGACACCAGTCTGCCGCTGACGCCGCCGGAATGGCCCGAGTGGGGCAATCCGATCGAGGACCCCGCCGCCTATGACTACATGCTGAGCTACAGCCCCTATGACCAGATCGAGGCCAAGCCCTATCCGGCCCTGCTGGCGACCGGCGGCCTGTCCGATCCGCGCGTCACCTACTGGGAGCCTGAAAAGTGGGTGGCCAAGCTGCGCCCCGCCTCGACCTCGGGCAAGCCGGTGCTGCTGAAGATCAACATGGAGGCCGGTCACTTCGCCTCCTCGGGCCGCTTCGACTATCTGAAGGACATCGCCCACGACTACGCCTTCGCCGTCTGGGCCGTTGAGAAGGGCTGGGAAAAGGCGTGATCATCCGGCCGTACACGGACGCCGACCTGGCCGCCGTCACAGCCATCTACGCCGACAGCGTGCTAAACGGCACGGGGACGTTCGAGCTGGACGTCCCCACCGCCGAGCAGATGAGCGCGCGGCTGGCCGTTCCGGCCTCCCTGGGGCTGCCGGTGCTGGTGGCAGAGATCGACGGTCAGGTCGCGGGTTACGCCTACGCCGGCCCCTACCGCCTGCGCGCCGCCTATCGCTTCCTGGTCGAGGACTCGATCTATGTGTCGGAGACGTTTCGCGGGCGCGGCGTCGGCAAGGCTCTGCTGGACGCCCTGCTGAGCGCCTGTGAGGCCATCGGCATGCGTCAGATGGTGGCGGTGATCGGCGACAGCGCCAATGCCGGCTCCATCGCCCTGCATGCCGCCGCCGGCTTCGAGCACGTGGGCGTCTTCCACGCCGCCGGATGGAAGTTCGACGCCTGGCGCGACGTCGTCTTCATGCAGAAGGCCCTTGGCCTCGGAGCAACCGCGGCGCCGGACGCCCCCGGCCTGGATTGCGGGCGCTAGAAGCTGAATTCGCAGATAATTTCAGCAACCTCGCATATTGCGCTTGACCCCATCCTGAGTCGCCCTTAATCCGCACTTCTCCTCCTCGCGGAGGGGAACGCGGGTGTAGCTCAGTTGGTTAGAGTGCCGGCCTGTCACGCCGGAGGTCGCGGGTTCGAGCCCCGTCACTCGCGCCATTCCTTTCAGCGAAAGGAATGGCGCACACCGCCCTCCCCAACATCCTTTTTCTATATTTCAGCGTCTCGTCGTTGTTGATGAACGCCGTCCTGCCTTGGCGCGTCGCAAAAATTCCTGATGGAAGCAGGTGGGCGGCGAACGATCCAGGCCGTCGCCGCCCCTCGCCAAGTTAGAACCAGGCCTTGATGCCTACGACGAAGCGCGTGGCGTCCGCATCGTCACCGCGCGCCCTGGCGTAGTCGGCGGTGTCGCCGAACGAGCGGCTCCACTCGACCCCGACATAGGGCGCGAACTCCTTGCGGATTTCGTAGCGCAGGCGAAGGCCCGCTGTGACCGAGATCAGGCCCGAACCCATCTCCAGCTCCGGAATGTCGCTGGCCGACAAGGCCACCTCGACGGCCGGTTGCAGTATCCACTTCTGGGTGATGCGCTGGTCGTATTCGGCCTCAGCCCGGGCGGTCAGATCACCCTCGGTCGAGAGGAAGGCGGCGGCGCTCATCTCGAACCAGTAGGGCGCCACGCCCTGGACCCCGACGGTCAGGTGGGTCGTGTCGTCGCCATCGGGCCGGAAGTCTTGCCGGATGCCCGCCTGCACGTCCCAGAAGGGGGCGACGGCGCGGCTGTAGAGGGCCTGAAGCTCGGCGTCGTGCAACTTGCCGTCGAAGGCGCCCTCGCCTTCGGTCTTCCACCAGAAGCGGTTGATGTCGCCGCCGGTCCAACCCTGGGCGTTCCAGCTGTAGCTCTTCTCGCCGTCGCCGAAGCCGGCTTCAATGGAGTCGATCAGGATCGCCGTGGTGCGCACGTCGCCGTTCTCGGCCAGCAGTTGCCGACGCGACGCCGCCATGACGGCGGGATCGAACAGCAGGTCCGCCGCATGGGCCGGCGCGGCGCGGGCGGCGGCGGGCGGCGGGGTCTCGACCATCCGTCCGCCGACCGCGTCCACGCTGGTCGGGATATTGGGCGCGCCACCCGCCATGGCCGCCATGTCATGACCGGCATGGGGATCGGCGGCGGGCGTCTGGCCCATGTCGTGGCCCGCATGAGGATCTACGGGCGCCGTCTGCATACCGCTCATGTCGTGACCAGCGTGGGGATCAGCCGCAGGAGCCGCACCCATGTCGTGACCGGCATGAGGATCGGCAGCCGGAGCCGCCGACATGCTGCTCATATCGTGGCCGCTCATGTCATGCCCCGCGTGGGGATCGTCAGCCGACGCCTGGGCCGGAGCCATCTGCATCCTGCTCATGTCATGACCGGCGTGTGGATCTGCCGAAGCCGCCGGGGTCGAGCCCATGTTATGACCCGCGTGCGGATCGGTAGCGGGCGTCTGGGCCGGCGCAGTCTGCATCCCGCCCATGTCGTGACCGGCGTGCGGATCAGCCGCCGCCGGGGCGGCTGGCGCGACGCGGCGCGGTTGAGGCGCAGCCGCGCGCGGCTTGGGCTTGGGCGCGGGGCGGGCTTGCGGCGGGCGGGCGGGCGCAGCGTGGGCGCCGTGACCGGCATGGCCGCCGTGGCTCTGAGCGACGGCGGACCCGGCGGCCAGCATCAGGGGCAGGACCGCGACGGCGGCGAACAGGGCGCGGCTCATCGGGCGGCTCCTTCCAGCGGACGAACCGTGACGACGTTGAACATCCCTGCATGCATGTGCATCAGCAGGTGACAGTGGAAGGCCCAGTCGCCCGGCGCATTGGCGGTCAGGTCGAAGGTGACCTTGCCCCCCGGCGCCACATTGACCGTGTGCTTCAGCGGCTGATAGCCGTCGTGACCGTTGACCAGCTCGAAGAAGTGGCCGTGCAGGTGGATCGGGTGGGCCATCATGGTGTCGTACCAGCTCCGAGAACTTGCGCCCGTCAAAGCCCCACATGAACCGTTCCATATTGCCGGTCAGGTGGATTTCCATCGACCGTGACGGCGGGCGGGTGTCCGTATTGGGCGTCAGCGAGCGCAGGTCGGTATAGACCAGCACCCGGTGATCGACGTCCTGAAGCCCCTGCGGCCGTTCGCCCAGACGGTTGGCGGGCGCGGGCGCGATGGCGTCCACCCCGACGCCGACCGCCATGTCGGCAGGGGCGTTGTTCGGGTCGCGCATGCTCATGTCGCCGTGGTCCATCGGCGCGGCGGCGGCGGCTCCGGCGGCGGCGCCATGAGCGGAATGGTCCATCCCGGCCATGCTGCCGTGATCCATCCCGCCCATCCCCATGTCGGTCATGGTCAGGTTCGGCACCTTGCGCAGCGGCGGCGCCTCGGCCGTCATGCCCAGGCGCGGGGCCAGGGTGGCGCGGCCCATGCCCGACCGGTCGATGGCTTCGGAGACGATGGTGTAGGCGCGGTCCTCAAGCGGGCGGACGATGACGTCGTAAGTCTCGGCGACCGAGATCTGGAACTCGTCCACCTCGACCGGGCGGACGTGCTCGCCGTCGGCCTGAACCACGGTCATGGCCAGACCGGGAATGCGGACGTTGAAGATCGACATGGCCGAGGCGTTGATGACGCGCAGACGCACCCGCTCGCCAGGCCGGAACAGGCCGGTCCAGTTCTCCTGCGGGCCGTGGCCGTTGACCAGATAGGTGTAGGTCGTGCCGTTGACGTCCAGGATGTCGCGCGGGTCCATCCGCATCCCGCCCCACATCCGGCGCTCGGCCAGGCTCATGCGGTCCGACCCGTCCAGCAGGCCCGCCAGGGTGGTCTTCTGCTGGTTGAAGTAGCCGGGGCTCTTCTTCAGCTTGGCCAGAATTTCATGCGGGTGCAGGAAGCTCCAGTCCGACAGGACCAGGACGTGCTCGCGGTCATAGCCGACCGGATCGACGCCCGCCGGGTCGATGACGATGGGACCATAGTGGCCCATAGCCTCCTGCAGGCCCGAATGGCTGTGATACCAGTAGGTGCCCGACTGCTTGATCGGGAACTCGTAGACAAAGGTTTCATGCGGCTTGATGCCGGGGAAGCTGACGCCCGGCACCCCGTCCATCTGGAAGGGCAGCAGCAGGCCGTGCCAGTGGATCGAGGTGTCCTCGTCCAGATGGTTGGTCACCGACAGGCGCACGTTCTGGCCCTCGCGCATCCGCAGCAGGGGTGCGGGCAGCAGGCCGTTGACGGTGAAGGCGTGGCCGGTGCGACCGCCGACGGTGAAGTTGGAATGGCCCACCGTCAGGTCGATGTTCGGCCCCGTCAGCGTGGGCAGATCGGCGCGCAACCCGGGCGAACCCGATTGGGCCCAGGCCGGCATCAGCCCCGAAAGACCAAGCAGTCCGCCGCCGGCGGCCGCGCCGCGCAACAGGGATCTGCGATCGAGAGCCATGCTCGACATAGGGGGATCATCCTTCTTGTACCGTACCGCGCCTGAAGATTTCGACGCGGGCTTCACAGCCTATTACGCAGCGCCGCCAAACGCCCCTTGCGACAGGACGCCACAGAAGCGTCCAAGGCCATCAAGGTGATCCCGCAGGATGGGCGAGGGATCGCCCTCCCCCTCGCGTAGGGTCATATAGGGACGCGTCGTGGCGCGAGGGGATTTATCGTCAATGAAACTGCTTCGGCTTTCGACTCAGATTCACAAATGGGTCGCTCTGGTCATCGGCCTGCAGGTGCTGTTCTGGGTCGGCGGGGGGCTGGTGATGACCGCCATCCCCATCGAGACCGTCCGGAGCGAGCATCGCTTCCAGAAGCCGGACTATCCCGCCTTCTCCATGAACGCCCTGATCCCGATGCAGACGGCGGCGGCTCGTCTGTCGGCGCCCATCGACAAAGCCGAACTGCGCCACACCCCGCGTGGCCCGGCCTGGGTCTTCACGCCCAAGAGCGGCGAGCCGGTCATCCTGTCGGCTCTGGACGGCAAGCCCTTCGCCGCCTTCACGCGCGCCGAGGCCCTGCGTCTGGCCCAAGCCGCCTATCGCGGCGAGGCCCAGGCCGAAAAGGCCACCCTGTTCGACGAGGCCCCGCGCGAAACGGGCCGCGAGGGCCCGCTGTGGCGCGTCGACTTCAATGATTTCGAACACACCAGCTTCTACCTGTCACCCGAAACCGGCGAGGTCGTCACCCGGCGCTCGGGCGTCTGGCGCGTCTATGACTTCTTCTGGCGGCTGCACATCCTCGACTTCAAGAACGGCGAGAACTTCAACCATCCGACCCTGATCATCATCACCATCCTGACGCTCAGCATGGTGGTTAGCGGCTTCATCCTGCTGTGGATCAAGCTTGCGCGGGACTGGACGGTGCATCAGGCCACCCGCCGCAAGCTAGCGCATAAGGCCTAGCGCGCTAGAGGGATGCTGGCGGCGCCAACATCCCCATCATCCCGACCAGAGCCAGGATCAGAACGCCGAGCGCCAGTTCGGCGCCGAGACTGAACCTCAACCCCGCCAGACCGCCCTCGCCCCGCTCCAGGGCCGGAGTCGACCGGAACCGGTGCAGCGCCGCCAGCCCCAGCATCGCGATGAAGGCCGCCAGTTTGACCGTCAGCAGGCGGCCATAGGCGGTCTCGCCCAGGCTGAAGACCCGCTCAATCCCAACCAGATAGAAGCTGTTGATCAGGCCGGTCACTAGCAGGACGGCGACGCAGAGCGTCCCCACCCCCGCGAAGCCGCCCAGCGCCGTCGCCAGCTCAGTCTTCACCGCCGCATCCTTCTCGATCCGGCGCGTCGCCAGCGCCACGAAGGCGAAGACGGCGCCCAGCCAGGTCAGGGCGGCGACAGCGTGGGCGATGTCCGATGCCAGATGCAAGCCATGCCCCGGTCCCTCGGTCGCCGCGCCGTGGCCGGTCCAGGCAAAGCTGGCCGCGACGACCAGACCGAGGGTCAGCCCCCCCAGCCACAGCCCGCGCCCCGTTCGCAGCGCAAGAACGGCCAGCAGCAAGAGCCCCGCTCCGATCCGCACCGCATAGGCCGCGCCCAGCGCCGTGCCGCCGAGGACGAAACCGAGAGCCTCCCGGTTCAACGCCTGATCCAGCGCCCCCGCCATCAGCCCGGTCTGCAGGGCCAGAGCCGCCGCCGCCAGCAGGGCCAAAGTCGCCGCGCTCCATCCCAGGGCCGAACGCGCCCAGCGGGGCTGCTGCCCCCCTACGACGCGACCGCCGTACATCATGAAGGCGGGCAGACCCAGAACCACGGCGGCCGCCGCGTACTGGGCCGCGCGCAGCCCCATCAGCCAGGCCTCCACGGTCAGCGCACGGTGAAGGGAACGGAACCCGTCATGCGGTGGCCGTCGCTGGAAGCCAGACGCCAGTTGATCACGTAGGCGCCCGCGGCCAGAGGCCGGGCCACGGGCGCGCTCAGAGTCTTGCCGTCCTCGCTGACGGTCGTGCGCACCGGGGTCTTCACGCCCGCAGCGTTGACCACCTCAAAGGTGGAGAAGGCCGGGGCCATCTTCTCGCTGAAGGTCAGGGAGATGGCGCGCGGCGAGGCCACCGTCGATCCCGCCGCCGGGGTCGAACTGACCAGACGGGCATGGGCGGCGGCGACGGACGGCAGCATCAGGGCCGCAGCGACAGCCGTGACGGGCAGAAGACGAAACAGGGACATGGGGCGCTCCGTTGAAAAATCAGCTCTCCAGAGCCTTACGCGTCGGCTCGATCACGCCCTCACGAAGCGTGTTGACCTTACCATGACGGGAAGGTTTAGAAGGTTCAGGCTATAAACGACGAAAGGCAATGCCGATGTCCGACGCCTCCCTGAAAGCCCTTGATCTGCCTGTTCTCGGCATGACCTGCGCCAGCTGCGTCGGCCGGGTCGAGAAGGCGGTGCGCGCCGTGCCCGGCGTGACCGAGGCCAGCGTCAATCTGGCCGCCGAGCGCGCCCACGTGGTGCTGGACGCGGGCGGATCGCCTGCCGCTGTCGCCGACGCCATCCGCGCCGCCGGCTATGAGCCGCTGGAGGAAGAAGTCGTCTATCCGGTGCGGGAAATGACCTGCGCCAGCTGCGTCGGTCGCGTCGAGAAGGCCCTGGCCGCCGTGCCCGGCGTCCTCAGCGCCAGCGTCAATCTGGCGACCGAACGGGCCACCGTGCGCTTCCTGTCGGGAACCGTCGCCTTCCGCGATCTGGCCGCCGCCGTGCAGCAGGCGGGCTATGTTCTGGAGCAACCGGAACAGGCCGGCCTCGACGCCGCCGACCGTGAACAGGCCGCCCGCGCCGCCGACATCCGCAACCTGGGCCGCGCCGTCCTGATCGCCGGCGTCGCCACCCTGCCCCTGTTCGTGCTGGAGATGGGCTCGCACTTCATCCCCGGCATGCACCACTGGCTGGAACAAACCATCGGCGTGCAGAACTGGCGGCTCATCAGCTTCGTCCTCGCCAGCTTCGTCCTGTTCGGGCCCGGCCTGATCTTCTTCCGCAAGGGCGTGCCCGCCCTGTTGCGCCGCGCCCCGGACATGAACTCCCTGGTGGTGCTGGGCGCCAGCGCGGCCTGGGTCTTCTCGACCGTGGCGACCTTCGCCCCCGCCCTGCTGCCCGAGGGCACGGCCAACGTCTATTTCGAGGCCGCCGCCGTCATCGTCACCCTGATCCTGGTCGGCCGGTGGATCGAGGCCCGCGCCAAAGGCCAGACCAGTCAGGCCATCCGCCGCCTGATGTCGCTGCAGGCCAAGACCGCCCGCGTGGTGCGTGACGGCCTTGAGCAGGATGTGGCCATCGACAGCGTCCAGCCCGGCGACATCGTGGTGGTGCGCCCCGGCGAGCGCGTTCCCGTCGACGGCGTGGTGACCGAGGGTTCGTCCTGGCTCGACGAATCCATGCTGACCGGCGAACCCATCCCGGTCGAGAAGAGCGCGGGCGCCAAGGTCGTCGGCGGCACCCTGAACACCACGGGCGCCTTCCGCTTCAAGGCGCAGCAGGTCGGCGCCGAGACCGTGCTGGCCCAGATCGTGCGCATGGTCGAAACCGCCCAGGGCGCCAAGCTGCCCATTCAGGCCCTGGTCGACCGCGTCACCGGCTGGTTCGTGCCGGTCGTCATGGCCGTGGCCATCCTGACCTTCGCCGTCTGGTATCTGTTCGCGCCCGATCCGGCGCTGGGCATGGCCCTGGTCGCCGCCGTGGCGGTGCTGATCATCGCCTGCCCCTGCGCCATGGGTCTGGCCACCCCGACCTCGATCATGGTCGGCGTGGGCCGCGCCGCCGAACTGGGTGTCCTGTTCCGCAAGGGCGAGGCGCTGCAAGCGCTGCAAGGGGTCGAGGTCATCGCCTTCGACAAGACCGGCACGCTGACGGCAGGCCGCCCCGAACTGACCGACCTGACCGTGGCCGAAGGCTTCGCGGAGGACGAGGTTCTGGCCCTGGTCGCCGCCGTCGAGGCCCAGTCGGAACACCCCGTGGCCCGCGCCCTGGTCGCGGCCGCCGCCACGCGCGGTCTCAGCGTGGCCCGCCCCGAAGACTTCGCCTCCGTGCCCGGCAAGGGCGTGGCGGCGACGGTCGCGGGTCGCCGCATCGAGGTCGGCGCCGACCGCTACATGGCCGAGCTGGGCCACGACGTCGCCGTCTTCGCTGACGCCGCCGCCCGCCTGGGCGACGAGGGCAAGACGCCCCTCTACGCCGCCGTCGACGGCCGACTGGCCGCCGTCATCGCCGTGGCCGATCCGATCAAGCCGACCACGGCAGCCGCCATTCAGGCCATGCATGGTCTGGGGTTGAAGGTGGCGATGATCACCGGCGACAACCGCCGCACCGCCGCCGCTGTCGCCCGCCTGCTGGGCATCGACGAGGTCCACGCCGAGGTCATGCCCGACGGCAAGGTTGCCGCCATCAACGCCCTAAAGTCCGGCGGTCGTCGCATCGCCTTCGTCGGCGACGGGGTCAACGACGCGCCTGCCCTCGCCTCGGCCGATGTCGGCCTGGCGGTCGGCGGCGGTGCCGACGTGGCCATCGAAAGCGCCGATGTGGTCCTGACCGGTGGCGACCTGCGCGGCGCGGTCAGCGCGGTCGGCCTGTCGCGCGCCACCATGAGCAACATCCGCCAGAACCTGGCCTGGGCCTTTGGCTACAACGTCCTGCTGATCCCGGTCGCGGCGGGCGTCCTCTATCCGGCCTTCGGCTACATGCTGTCGCCCATGCTGGCGGCGGGGGCCATGGCCCTGTCCAGCGTCAGTGTGGTGCTGAACGCCCTGCGCCTGCGCGCCTTCAAGCCCCACATTCCCGGAGCCGTCCAATGAACATCGGCAAGGCCTCTCAAGCCACCGGCGTCTCGGCCAAGATGATCCGCTACTACGAGTCCGTCGGCCTGATCCGCCCCTCGGAGCGGACCGAGAGCAACTATCGCGACTTCAGCGAGCGCGACCTGAACGACCTGCGCTTCATCCGCCGCGCCCGCAGCCTGGGCTTCTCGGTCGAGGAGATCAGCCGCCTGCTGTCGCTGTGGCGCGACCACAACCGGCCAAGCCGCGAGGTCAAGGCCATGGCCGAGAAGCACGTCGCCGACCTCGACGCCCGCATCAAGGAAATGCAGGCCATGGCCGACGCCCTGCGCGATCTGTCGCACTGCTGCGCCGGCGACGACCGCCCCGACTGCCCCATCCTGTCCGACCTGGCGGGTTCGTCCGCCGCTGTTTCCCAAGGAGTTCCCCAATGATCGCCCTGACCATTCCCAAGATCCGCTGCGGCGGCTGCGTCGCCAGCGTCGAGAAGGCCATTCACGGCGTCGACGCCTCGGCAGCAATCAAGGCCGACATCGAGGCCCGTCGCGTCGAGGTCGCCACCAGCGCCGACCGCCAGACCCTGATGACCGCTCTGAACGACGCCGGCTATCCGGCCGAGGCGGCCTGACCATGAACAGGATGAAGATCGCCACCCTCGCCTTGGGCGCCGCTCTCCTCGGCGGCGCGGGCATCCTGCTGAACGGCCTGCCCACCGTGGCCCAGGCCTCGGACATGACCGTGTACAAGAGCGATTCCTGCGGCTGCTGCGGCGGCTGGGTCGAGCATATGCGCAAGGCCGGCTACGCCATCCGCGTCGTCCCGACCGACGATCTGGCCCCGGTCAAGGTCCGCCTCGGCGTGCCGGAATCCCTGTGGGCCTGCCACACCGCTGTCGTCGATGGAAAGGTGATCGAGGGCCACGTTCCGGCCGCCGCCGTCGACGCCTTCCTGAAGGCGCGGGGCGCCGCACGCGGGATCGGCGTCGGCGGCATGCCCACCGGCTCGCCCGGCATGGAGGCCCCCGGCTACGCCCCCGAGCGCTACGACGTCATGCGCTTCGGCAGCGGGGCCCCCGCCCGCTTCATGACCTTCGTCGGCGCCGAACGCGCCGGCTCGTAGCAACGAGACTGATAGGCACCGCCGAGGCCTCCGGTCGTTCGCTGCCGGAGGCCTTTCCGGGTGCGCTATCAGGATTTGAGCTCGAGGTGCGCCGCCAGTTTCTGACGCGCTCGCGCCACCCGCATTTCAACGGCCTTGACTGACAAGCCCAGAATTTGAGCCGTTTCCGCCTGGCTCCGTTCCTCGATCGCCGTCAGCAGCAGCGGCTCCTTCAACTTCGATGGCAAGGCGGCGATGGCGACATGCAAGCGCCGCGTCATGACGTCGGCGTCATGGCGATCTTCCGGGGGGATCGCGCCATCGGCGACGGCCAAGGCTTCGGGCGAATGAACATCGAACCCGCCCAACAACAACCGGCGGACGCGGCGACGCCGGCTCCAGTCCCGACACTTGTTGATGGCGATCGTCCTCAGCCATGCCTCGAAGGACCGGTTCGGATCATAGCGACGCATGGCGAGCCAGGCGGCGGCATAGGCCTCCTGCACCAGATCATAGGCCTCTTCCGCGTCGCCGACATAGCGCCTGACAAAACGATAAAGCCCCGCCTTGGTCTCTCGCATCAAAGTGTCGAAGGCCGCTATGTCGCCTGCCGCCGCGTTCGCTTGCAGGACCTCACGTTCGGACACGACCGCTATTGCGCGTCGGCGGACAGCGCCTCGACCATGCTTCGGTCAAAGCGACGCGCCTGGGCGTCGGTCATCACAGACCGCATTTCGAAAATGTGGGCGATGGTGGCTTGCTGCAGATCGCCCATGGCGTCGTGGAAATGATCGACGGCCGGCTGAACCACCCGACTGTCGCCGTTGCTGACCTTGATCGCCTCGGCCAGCTCGCGATTGGCGACTTGAACCCGGCCTTCCAGCACAAGGCGTTGCTCGGCGAACCGAGTTTCTATGCCTTCGATCTTGCGGTGCTGCTCTGGCGAAAGATCGAGGTCCTTGTGGACGATCTCGTGCAGAGAC
Organism: Brevundimonas sp.; assembly: GCF_032055285.1. GTDB lineage: Bacteria > Pseudomonadota > Alphaproteobacteria > Caulobacterales > Caulobacteraceae > Brevundimonas. Next base: position 300,383 of record NZ_DAMBRE010000002.1, on the reverse strand, counting down.
GGCTGCGCCTGCTTGTTGAGCACCCAGGTGGCGCCCGCCCATGCTCCGACCCCGCTGGCGACGGCCGCCAATGTCACCGTCACGGCGATGGATTTCCAGGCCACGGCCATCAGCCGACCTCCAGGCGCGCCAACGGCGACATGGCGGCGGACGTGAAGACCTGCATTTCTGAAGAGGACATCGACTGCGCGAACTTCGCGCCCAGGCCGCCGTTCGCCACGCCGATCAGAAGCGCCATGGCGACCGCGACCACGCGCATCCGCTCGGTCGCCCTCTGCGCCTGGATCGCCTTCACCCGGCTCCAGACACCGTCTTCCAGACGATCAAGCGAAGCGTCTTCGGCCGTGGAGGCACGCGCCAGCCAATATCCCAGATCTTCCATGACCGAAGCCTTTCGCGTCCCCAGTGACGAATACGCACCGTTGGCGCTCATCCCTCAAGACGTCGCAAAAAAGGTCTGGTGCGGACCGTTTCGGCTGCGATCAGGCGCCCGAATGGAAAAGTCGCAGCACGCCGCTCGCGACAGCGCCCAGGACGCCGACGCTCGCAATCAAGCCAAGGACCAGCACGGCCTTGAAGTGCCGATGAAGAAAGTAGAGAATTTCACCCGCCATCTGCGTCTGCCCAGTGATTGCGACCCATATTGGCACAATACTGGACAAACACTGCAACAAGCGTGCGTGAACCCCGTTCCTAGACGAGGCGGCTCTGCACCACGGCGGCGCCGACGAAGCTGGCGAACAGGGGGTGCGGTTTGAACGGGCGACTCTTCAGTTCCGGGTGGTACTGAACGCCAATGAACCACGGGTGGTCCGCACGCTCGACCGTTTCGGGCAGGACGCCATCGGGCGACAGACCGGCGAAGGTCAGGCCGGCCTTCTCCTCGATCGCATCGCGATAGTTGATGTTCACCTCGTAGCGGTGACGGTGACGCTCGCTGATCTCGGTCGCACCGTAAATTTCGGCGATTTTGGAGCCCGCCTTGAGCGTCGAGTCATAGGCGCCCAGACGCATGGTGCCGCCCAGGTCGCCGCCTTGCTGACGCAGGACCCGCTGGTTGCCTTGCGTCCATTCGGTCATCAGGCCGACGACGGGTTCTTCCGCCGGACCGAACTCGGTCGAGGTCGCCTTGGGGAAGCCCGCCAGGTTCCGTGCCGCTTCGATCACCGCCATCTGCATGCCGAAGCAGATACCGAAGTAAGGGATATTGCGTTCGCGAGCGAAGCGCGCCGCCTCGATCTTGCCCTCGGCCCCGCGCTCGCCGAAGCCGCCCGGGACCAGGACCGCATGGGCGCCCGCCAGACGGGTCTCGCAGGCCTCCGGATCGCCCTCGAAGGTGTCGGCCTCGACCCAATCGATATTGACCTTGACGTTGTTGGCCACGCCGCCGTGCTGCAGGGCCTCGATCAGGGACTTATAGGCGTCCTTCAGGACCGTATATTTGCCGACCACGGCGATGGTGACTTCACCGTCCGGGTGCAGGCGACGGCGTACGATCTCTTCCCAGCCGGACAGGTCGGGCTGCGGCGCGTCGGTGATGCCGAAGTGGGCCAGGACTTCGCTGTCCAGGCCCTCGCGGTGATAGTCCAGCGGCACGGCGTAGATATCGGCCGAGTCCATGGCCTGGATCACGCCGCTTTCGCGCACATTGCAGAACTGGCCGATCTTGCGTTTTTCCTCAGCCGGGATCGGCTGTTCGCAGCGGCACAGCAGGATGTCAGGCTGGATGCCGATGGAGCGCAACTCCTTGACGGAGTGCTGCGTCGGCTTGGTCTTCATCTCGCCGGCCGTCTTGATGAAGGGCAGCAGGGTCAGATGGACGAAGCAGGACTGGCCGCGCGGCAGATCCTGACCCAGCTGGCGGATGGCCTCGAAAAAGGGAAGGCCCTCGATGTCGCCGACGGTGCCGCCGATCTCGACCAGAACAAAGTCCACATCCTCGCCGTCGTCTGTCTTGGCCGGGCTGAGGCAGAACTGCTTGATCTGGTCGGTGACGTGCGGAATCACCTGGACGGTCGCGCCCAGATAGTCGCCGCGACGCTCCTTCTCCAGGATGGTCGAATAGATGCGGCCGGTCGTGACGTTGTCCGACTTGGCGGCCGACACGCCCGTGAAGCGCTCATAATGGCCCAGATCGAGGTCGGTCTCGGCTCCGTCGTCGGTCACGAAGACCTCGCCGTGCTGATAGGGGCTCATCGTCCCCGGATCGACGTTCAGATAGGGGTCCAGCTTGCGCAGACGGACCTTGTAACCTCGTGCCTGCAAAAGAGCGCCGAGAGCGGCGGAGGCGAGGCCTTTTCCTAGCGAGGAAACCACGCCGCCGGTGATGAACACATAGCGAGCCATGGGCGGACACCTTACTCCATGATTCGCGGCGGGAGCATGGCCCGACGCAAAACAACTGTTGAACATAAGAAGAAAGCGCGCCCTGCGGCGCGCTTTCGGGGATTTCGTATCTGTCGGCGGCTTACTGCGCCGGTGCGGGCGCCGGGGCCGGAGCGGAAGCTGCCGGGAGGCTGGCTTCCAGATCGTCCAGCGACGGGGCGGCAGGCGCCGCCGGCGTCGAAGCCGGTTGGTCGGTCGAAGCGGCTGGCTGCTCGTTGCCCACGGCGATGGCGCCGACGGCGTCGGCGTCGATCACCGAACGCGAACCACGAGCGAAGTTGCCGGCGATGGTCAGGCTGATGGCGCAGACAAAGAAGGCGATCGCCAGGATCGACGTGGCCCGCGTCAGCAGGTTGCCCGCGCCGCGCGCGGTCATGAAGCCCGACGGGCCTCCGCCCATGCCCAGGGCGCCGCCCTCGGAGCGTTGCAGCAGGATCACGGCCGTCAGGGCGACCGAGATCAGGATCATGGCGACGAGCAAGATGGTCTGGAGCATAGTGTCAATCATGTGGGCGCGCAGATGCGCCGATCAAGCGGCGGCGTCTAACACCGATGGGGGACCGGGGCAAACGCCGAACGAACTGTGGCGAAAAATCCTCGCCTAGACGACGCGGATAATGCCCAGGAAATCCTCGGCCTTCAGTGAAGCGCCGCCGACCAAGGCCCCGCCGACCTCGGCCACGGCCAGGATCTCCGCCGCGTTCGAAGGCTTGACCGAGCCGCCGTACAGGATCGGCGCGAAACGACCGCCCTCGCCCAGCTTGGCCACCATGGCGGCGCGCACGGCGGCGTGGACTTCCTCGATCTGCTCCAGCGTCGGCGTCAGGCCGGTGCCGATGGCCCAGACCGGCTCATAGGCCACGGCGAAGGCCTTGCCCGACAGGCTGGCCGGCAGCGAACCGGCCACCTGGCGGCTGACCACCTCGACCGCCTGCCCGGCTTCGCGTTCAGCCAGGGTCTCGCCGATGCAGATGATGGGCTCCAGACCGGCGGTCAGCGCGGCTTCCACCTTGGCGGCGACGTCAGCGTCGGTTTCGCCGAAACCGGCACGGCGCTCCGAGTGTCCGAGAATCACCAGAGCGGCCCCAGCATCGACCAGCATGTCTGCCGACACCGAACCCGTGAACGCGCCCGACGCCTCGGCATGGCAGTCCTGACCGCCCAGTTCGACGGACGTATCAGCCAGAACGCGCCCCATCCGCTCAATCAGCGTCGCAGGCGGGCACAGAGCCACGCGACAGGCCGCAGCCTGTTCCTGCAAGGCTTTCGCCAGAGCCTCAGCCTCGCCCAGGCTCGCGCCCAGGCCGTTCATTTTCCAATTGCCGGCGACCAGCTTCACAGATTGTTTCATGCGGCCTGTTTAGGCGCCGTTGCCGCGGAAGCCAAGATGTTGCGGGGCCTCGGCTTGCGGCGCCCTAGGGACTGCCCTTATAGGCGAGCGTGGCGCCCCTTTGACGCCGGCCCTCGTCAGGTTCTTGTCTCGATGATCACGCTGTTCCGCAACTTCTCCAAGTCGAAATGGGCTGCGGGCCTGTTCGCCTTGATCATCCTCAGCTTCCTGATCGTGGGCGCTCAGTCGGATGTGTTCTCGAGCCTCGGGCCGAAACACGTCATCGACGCCGGCGACCGCAGCATCGGCGCCCAGCAGTTCCGCGGCGACTTCGAGCGCGTCCGCGCCAACCTGCAGGAGCAGGCCGGCCGCCCCGTGTCGTTCGACGACATGGTCAAGGAGAACATCCACACCCAGTATCTGGAAAGTCAGACCCAGCGCATGGGCTTCCTCGCCTGGGCCTGGAATGCGGGCATTCGCCCCGGCAAGGAACTGGTGCTGAAGGAAATCCGCCAGATCCCGGCCTTCTTCAACCAGGTGTCGGGTCAGTTCGATCAGGACCGCTACGAGCAGGCCCTGGCCGCCCAGGGCATGACCTCGGAAATGCTGGAACAGGACCTGCGCGATCAGTATGTCGCCAGCCAGTTTGGCGCGGGCGTCTTCGCCGGCGCACGCGTGCCGCGCATCTACGGCGCCCTGCTCGCAGGTCAGGCTCTGGAAACGCGCGACGGGCGCTGGTTCACCGTGACCCAGGCGATGGCCGGGGCCGCCGGCGCGCCGACCGACGCTCAACTGACCGCCTTCCTCAATGAGAACGCCGCCCAGCTGCGCCGTCCTGAATTCCGCATGATCTCGATCGTGCTGTTCAACCCCGGCCCCAACAGCCAGCCCAAGCCGATCACCGAAGAGCGCATTCGCGAACGTTTCGAGTTCCGCAAGGCCGCACTGTCGAACGCCGAAAAGCGCACCTTTGTCACGCTGACCGTCCCGAACAAGGCCGCCGCCGACCGCGTCGCCGCCGACCTGCGCGCCGGCAAGACCCCCGCCGAAGTCGCCACCGCCAACAAGATCGAGGTCAGCACCTATAACGACACGCCGCAGAGCGCCCTGGGCGACCCGGCCGTCGGCGCCGCCGTCTTCGCCCTGCCCGCCAACCAGGTCTCCAACCCGATCCAGGGCCGCCTGGGCTTCACCGTCGCCAAGGTGACCGGCGTCACTGCTGGCGCGCCCGCCACGCTGGAAAGCGTCCGCAACGCCCTGGTTCAGGAACTGCGCGCCGAAGACGTGAAGGGTGAGACCTATGCCAAGGTCGAGCAGTACGAGAAGGCTCGCCAGGAAGGTAAGAACCTGGCCGACGCCGCTCAGTCGGTCGGCGCGCGCCTGGTGCAACTGCCGCCCTTCACCGCCGATGGCCGCCTGCCTGACGGTCAGCCGCTGAACGCGCCGCGCCAGATCTTCGAGTCTGCCTACGCCCTGTCCAAGGGCGGCGAGAGCGACATCATCGACGCCGGTGAAGGTCAGTACTTCGCCATCCGCGTCGACGACATTCGCCCGGCTTCGCTGCCGACCTTGGCCGAAGTGCGCGCGCCTCTGGCCCAGCAATGGACCCTGCGTGAAAATGCTCGCCGTCTGTCGGCCAAGGCCGAGGAACTGGCCGGTCGCGTCCGCGCCGGCGAGGACATCGCCAAGGTCGCCGCTTCGGCCGGCGCTCAACTGGCCACCCGCACCGCCGTCCAGCAGAGCCAGGCCAGCCAGACCGAACTGGGCGAAGGCGTCCTGCGCGGCCTGTTCGGCCAGGGCAAGGGTCAGGTCTTCACCGGCGCCGCGTCGGCCAACAGCTTCGTGGTCGGTCATGTCGACGCCATCCACGCCGCCGTTCCGGCCCTGGCCGCGCCCCTGGTCGAGCAGGTTCGTCCGCGCCTGACCCAGGCTCTGGCCAACGCTATGGTCGAGCAGGGCTTCTCCGCCGCCGCCGCCCGCGTGAAGGCCAAGAACGACCCTGCCGCCGCCATCGCCGCCCTGGGCATCGAAGCTCCCGCAGCCGCCCCGGTGGCTCCGACCCCCGCGCCCGCCAAGAAATGAGCGCAGGCGTCGGACAGGAAGCTGAACGCGCCGCGTTTGTCTCTGGCCTGAAATCAGGCCGCCCCCAGGTCGTCGTTCGCCGCTTGATCGACGATCTGGAGACGCCCGTCTCGGCCTTCCTCAAGGTAGGTCACGGGCGTCCCTACGCCAGTCTGCTGGAGTCGGTCGAAGGCGGGGCGGTCAACGGCCGCTATTCGATCGTCACCCTGGCCCCCGACGTCGTCTGGCGCTGCCGAGACGGTCAGGCCGAGATCGCGCGCGGCGAAGCTGTCCTGGCCGGCCGCTTCACGGCCGAAGACCGACCCACGCTGGAATCGCTTCGCGCCCTGATCGCCGCGACGAAGTTCGACCTGCCCAGCGAGTTGCCCCCCATGGCCGCCGGCCTGTTCGGCGTCTTCGGCTACGACATGGTGCGTCTGCTGGAGCCGCTAGGTCCGGCCAACCCCGACCCGCTGAACCTGCCCGACGCCGTCATGGCGCGCCCGTCGCTGGTGGCCATCTTCGATTCGGTGAAGCACGAGATCGTCCTGATCGCCGCCGCCTATCCCGACAGCGGTGCCGATGCGGACACGGCCTTCAGCGCCGCCCTCGCCCGCCTCGACGACTTCGAGGATCGCCTACGCGGCCCCCTGGCGATCCAGCGTGAAGCCGAACCGGTTCCCGCCCCCGACTTCCACTCGCCCGTCGACGCCTCCGGCTTCGACGCCATGGTGGCCCGGGCCAAGGACTACATCGCCGCCGGCGACATCTTCCAGGTCGTGCTGGCCCACCGCTTCTCGGCGCCGTGGAGCCAGGACCCCTTCGCCTTCTATCGCTCGCTGCGTCGCGGCAACCCGTCGCCCTATCTGTTCTTCCTCGACTACGTGGACTTCCAACTGGCTGGGTCCAGCCCGGAAATCCTGGTCAGGTTGAAGGACGGCCGCGTCACCATCCGCCCCCTGGCCGGCACCCGCCCGCGTGGAGCCACGCCGGAGCTGGACAAGGCGCTGGAGGTCGAGCTGCTGGCCGATCCCAAGGAAAGAGCCGAGCACCTGATGCTGCTGGACCTGGGCCGCAACGACGTGGGTCGGGTCTCATCGCCCGGCTCGGTCGAGGTGACGGAAAGCTTCGTCGTCGAACGCTATAGCCAGGTCATGCACATCGTTTCCAACGTGCACGGCGCGGCTGATCCCAAGCTCGACGCGGTGGATACGCTTCTGGCCGCCCTCCCCGCCGGCACCCTGTCCGGCGCGCCCAAGGTCCGGGCCATGGAGATCATCGACGAACTGGAAGCCGAGAAGCGCGGCGTCGGTTACGGCGGCGGCGTGGGCTATATCTCGGCCAATGGCGAGGCGGACATCTGCATCGTCCTGCGCACCGCCATGTTCGCCGACAACCAGATCTTCGTTCAGGCCGGCGCCGGCGTCGTCGCCGACAGCGACCCTGCCGCCGAATACGCCGAGACCCTGGCCAAGGCCCGCGCCCCGATGAAGGCGGCCGAGGACGCGTGGCGATTCACCGCGACCATTCGCGGCCAGGGCGCCGACGGCAAGATCTAAGGATTGGAAACCGTGGAACCCTGGTCAAACGACACGCCGGGGCCCACGACCATGGTCCCCGCCAGCATCACCGCCGCCGTCGCGGCGAAGGCCGCCGCCGCCAGCAGGCGCAACGGCTTGGGTTGTTCTGTGGCCGGCTCATCGAGCAGGGCCTGGGCGTCGCGGATGGCTTCTAAGCGGGTCAAGACGGATTTCTTCCGATGGCGATGCTCCTTGTATCGCGCGGACAGCTTAACGTCCGCTTTCGGTCCGCCTTCGCTTGGCGCGTTGTCCCTCCCGTCCTAAGAACCCTGCCATGATCCTCGTCGTCGATAACTACGACAGCTTTACCTACAACCTCGTCCACTACCTCGCGGAGCTGGGCGCCCAGACGCATGTCGTCCGCAACGACGACCTGACCGTGGAAGAAGCCTGGGCGCTGAAGCCTGAGGCTGTGCTGCTGTCGCCCGGCCCCTGCGCGCCCGATCAGGCCGGCATCTGCCTGCCTATCCTGAACACCGCGCCGCTGGACATGCCCATCTTCGGCGTCTGCCTGGGCCACCAGGCCATCGGTCAGGCCTTCGGCGGCGAAGTGATCCGTGCCAAGACCCTGATGCACGGCAAGACCTCGCCGATCGAGCACGAAGGCCGCAGCCTGTTCAAGGGCCTGCCCTCGCCCTTCACCGCCACCCGCTATCACTCGCTGGCTGTGCGTCGCGAGACCCTGCCGGATGAGCTGGAAGTCACCGCCTGGACCGCCGACGGCGAGATCATGGGGCTGGCCCACCGCACCCGGCCGATCCACGGCGTGCAGTTCCACCCGGAATCCATCGCCACCGAGCATGGCCACGACATGATCGCCAACTTCCTCGATCTGGCGGGCGTCAAGCGTCTGGCGACGGTCTGAGCCCATGGACGGTTTCAAGCCTCTGTTGGGCAAGCTGGTCGACGGGCGCGTCCTGACGCCGGATGAAGCCCACGCCTTCTTCTCTGCCTGCCTGCGCGGCGAGCCGACCCCGTCCCAGGTCGCCGCCGCCGTCACCGCCCTGCGCATCCGCGGTGAGACGGTTGACGAGATCGTCGCCTTCGCCACCGCTATGCGCGACGCCGCCCTGTCGCTGGATCATCCGTTCGACGAGGTGATCGACACCTGCGGCACCGGCGGCGACGGCCAGCACACCTACAACGTCTCGACCGCCGCCGCCTTCGTCCTGGCGGGCGCGGGCCTCAAGGTCGCCAAGCATGGCAACCGCGCCATCAGCTCCAAGTCCGGGTCGTCCGACGTCCTGGCCGCCCTGGGCGTCAATCTGGACGCCACCATCGCCCAACAGGCCCGCGCCCTGGATCGAGCCGGCATCGCCTTCCTGTTCGCCCCCACCTATCACGGGGCCATGCGCCACGTCGGTCCGGTGCGGGCCGAGATTGGTTTCCGTACGGTTTTCAACCTTCTGGGGCCGCTTTGTAATCCGGCGCATGCGAACCGTCAGGTCATGGGCGTCTATGATCCTGCCCTGCTGGAGCCTCTGGCCGAGGTGCTGGGCCGCCTCGGCGCGCGTCGCGCCTGGACCGTCCACGGTCAAGGTCTGGACGAGCTGACCACCACGGGGCCGACCGAGGTGGCCGAATGGAAGGACCGCGCCGTCCGCCGCTTCACCGTCACCCCCGCCGACGCCGGACTGCCGCTGGCCACACTGGACGACCTTCGCGGCGGCGACGCCGAGTACAATGCGGCGGCGCTGAAGGCCCTGCTGGCGGGCGAACGCGGCCCCTATCGCGACATCGTCGTGCTGAACGCTGCCGCTGCCCTCGTCGTGGCCGACCGCGCCGCCGACCTGGGTGAAGGCGCCGACCTGGCCGCCGCCGTCATCGACGACGGTCGCGCCGCCGCCGCGCTCGAGACCCTGGCGCGCGTCACCAACACCCCTATCGACCCCGACGAGGCCGCATGACCGACGTTCTGGCGAAGATCGCCGCCTACAAGCGCGAAGACGTGGCGGCCCGCAAGCTTGCGACCTCTCAGTCCGCCATCGAGGCCGTCGCCGCCCAGGCCACGGCCCCGCGCGGCTTCCGCGCCGCACTGGCACGCGTGGCCGAGGAAACCGGCCGACCCGCCCTGATCGCCGAGATCAAGAAGGCCAGTCCGTCCAAGGGCCTGATCCGCGCCGACTTCGACCCGCCCGCCCTCGCAAAAGCCTATGAGCGCGGCGGCGCGACCTGCCTGTCCGTCCTGACCGACGGCCCCAGCTTCCAGGGCGACGACGCCTTCCTGGCCGCCGCGCGCAACGCGGTCGCCCTGCCCTGCCTGCGCAAGGACTTCCTGGTCGACCCCTGGCAGGTGGCCGAAAGCCGCGCCCTGGGCGCCGACTGCATCCTCATCATCCTGGCCATGGTGGACGACGCACTGGCCGCCGACCTGCTGGCCGAGGCCGAGCGCTTCGGCATGGACGCCCTGATCGAGACCCACGACGAGGCCGAGATGGCCCGCGCCTGCAAGTTGGGCGGCGATCTGGTCGGCATCAACAACCGCAGCCTTCGCACCTTCGAGGTCGACCTCGACGCCACCGAGCGCCTGTCCATGCTCAGCCCGGTGAAAGCCCTTCTGGTGGCCGAAAGCGGCATCTTCACCGCCGACGACGTCCAGCGGGTCGCCGACGCCCACGCCCAGGCCATCCTTGTCGGTGAAAGCCTGATGCGTCAGGACGATGTGGAAGCGGCGACCAAGGCGCTGCTTTCATTGGGCTGATTGGCTTGTAAGCGCCCAAGGCTCGCGCACCCTGTAGGACGCTCATCGACCTCATACGAAACAACCACTTAGGCTGCGGACGTAAAGCCGCTCGCCTCCTAGAGAGGTGAGTCAGATTTCCGCTCGAGTGGTAACGGCAGCTTTCGACCCATTGCGGTCATCAGGGAACGAGCCATGATGCCTGATCTGATGGAGATCGCTGCGTGCAGAAGGCCGATTACTTCACCCTCACAACCGGACTTGTCGGGGGTGACACCGTTCAGTTCGCCGACGGGGGTTGGCCGGGAGAAATCGGCGCGGGCATCGCGATCAGGGAGGACGCGTTCGACCTCATTGAGCCTCATCTTCGCGCCGTAGCGCCCGATTGGACCATTGGGCATAGATACGGCGTGTTTGAGCTGAGCGTCGGCGCCCGAGCACGCTTGGCCAAGAGCCTACGATCTGTCGTCAGTGACAGCGACGAGGCGACAGCGAAAGACGCGTTGTTCAGCGCGTTGGCCGGTTGGCTGGAGGAACGCCCGGATGAAGACACGCCGGTCAGCATCCTCGGCCTCTGACTCCCGCTTTCCACCCTTGGCGGACATCTAGAGCGTCTGCTTCCTGGCCAGCGAGAGCGTCCGCCTTCAGCTGTAAAACTCTAGGGGCCGGATACCCATAAAGGCCTGGCGCGCCCTGCAGGACTCGAACCTGCAACATCCCGCTTAGAAGGCGGGTGCTCTATCCGGTTGAGCTAAGGGCGCTTCGGCCTGAACCGCAGCCTAGCCCGGACCTAGTGGGTCCAGGACTGCTTGCGATTGGTGGCGAAATTGTCAGCGTAGGCCTTGAGAATCAACGGCGCGTCCTGCGGTTCGTGCAGGCGGAAAGCGATGCCATGGCGCTCGGCGTATTCAACGGCTTCTTGCTTGGTCTCGAAGCTGAGACGGACCTGACCGTTCATGTCGCTGGTGCTGGTCCAACCGGTCAGCGGGTCCTGGGTACGGGCTGTGGCCGGTTCGAATTCCAGACGCCAGTCGTGGGTCTTGGCCTTGCCCGACTGCATCGCGGTCTTGGCCGGGCGATAGATGCGAGCGAGCATGGGCGGAATCCTTCGGCGACTAGTCTTGCGGGGTCCATAGCCCGCCGTCGCCGCCCGGTCCAGCCGTCGCCCGCGACTTCAGGCGGCCAGAGTGCTGGAACCCGCGTCGATCCAGCGGCGCGCAGCGCGCTGAGCCTCGGCGATCTCGTCATGCTCCATTTCCTGACTCAGGTCGCGGCGATATTCGCGCGCCTCGACCGAGCCCTTCATGGACGCCAGATTGAAGATCATGTGGGCAGAGACACGGTCGATGGGACAACCGTCCAGCCCTGCCGAATAGGCCAGTCCCAACCGGAACAGAGCGTCCCCGTCCATATCGATGGTGGGGAGCGGCAAAGCCGCCGTTTCGATAGCCTCAGGCGCGGTTTCGTGCGCAGTCATAGCCTGTTCTCCGGGCTTTGGTCCTTCTGACCCTGCCTTTCGAGCACCACTCAAATACCAGCGGTTTGAAATTAGAGTTAACGCGTGCCGCCCACGCTCTATTCGGGCAATCTCGCGATGAACCGGCCCTTCATCCCCTCTGGCCACTCACGATAGGGCACGGCGCCGTCGAAACTGGCGGCGTAGCGTCGCGCGAAATCAATGATCGTTTTGGCGGCGTCGTTCGTGGGAGCGAAGGTTCCCGCCACGTATGCTGGTTTTCCGGGCTGGGCCAAATAGACCACGCAATGACTGCGACAGGCCCAGAGACAGGCCTGCGCCTCAACCTGCAGGGCGTTAGCGCCTGTCGCCTCCACGGCGGTCACGACCGCCTTGAGCAGGGCCTGGCCGCCCGACAGGCCGTCTGCGTCCACCGGCTCCTCGCTTGAGAAGCGGCAGGTCGTGCAGACCACCAGACGCGCCGTCATCAGAATTCGACCCCCGCCTGGGCCTTCACCCCGCTGCGGAACGGATGCTTCACCATCTGCATGTCCGTCACCAAATCCGCCGCCTCGATCAAAGCGTCCGGCGCATTGCGGCCGGTGATGACGACGTGGGTGTCGGCGGGGCGCGCGGCCAGAACCGCCAGCACCTCCTCGACCGGCAGGTAGTCGTAGCGCAGGGCGATGTTCAGCTCGTCACAGACGACCATCTTCCAGTCCGGGGCCATGATGCGCGCCTTGGCGGCGTCCCAGGCGCGGCGGACGTTGGCGATGTCGGCCGCGCGGTCCTGGGTGTCCCAGGTGAAGCCCTCGCCCATGGGCCGCATCTCGACCAGATCGGGAAAGGCGTCGAACAGGGTCTGCTCGCCCGTCTCCATCGCCCCCTTGATGAACTGGATGATCGAGGTCTTCATGCCGTGACCGATCATACGGCAGACCATGCCCATGGCCGCCGTCGACTTGCCCTTGCCCGTCCCGGTGTGGACGATGACCAGGCCGCGCTCGACCGTCTTGGTCGCCATCATCCGGTCGCGAGCGGCCTGGACCTTCTTCATCTTCTCGGCGTGGCGGGCGTTCAGATCGGCTTCGGTCATCAGCGCGAGGCTCCTTGCGGCGACAAGTCCAGTTCGAATGGCGCCCCCCAGGCGGTCTCGACGCCCCGCCCGATGGCGGCGACGGCTCTGATCATGGCGCCGTCGCGGTTCAACAGGCGATCGGCAAGGGCCACGATCAGGGGGTTGGGCGTGGCGGTCGGGGCGACAGCGCGCAGCCGCTCAGCCCACGCCTGCTCCCGACCCGGTTCGGACCGCGCGCAGGCGACGACATAGGCCGCCGCCGTCGAGCGACTGACCCCCGCCCAGCAGTGGATCAACAAGAACTGCGTCCCGTCCCAGCCGTCGGCAAAGACCAGCAGGGCGGCGATGTCCGCCTCGGTCGGCGGGGTCAGCCCCTCACGTGGCTCGGCGATGTCGTTGAATCTCAGATCCAGCCGATGCGGCGGTGTGTCGGCCAGCGGCGCATCGACATGACCCGGCGAGGCCAGGCTGATCAGATGCGACGGCTGATGACGCACCGCCAGCCCCGCGACCTCGTGCAGAGGGGCGACGATCAACTTCATCCGGCCGCCAGCCCGGCGACAGCCAGCAGGAAGCCGACCTCGAAGGCCTGTTCGACCGCGCCCAGCACATCCCCTGTACGTCCGCCGATCAACCGCCAAGCCAGCCAGGCCGGAACGGCGGCGACCAGCAGGCCCAGCGCGACGCCCCCCGCCCCCGTGACCGGCGAGAAGAAGGCCAGCGGCCACAGGGCGATCAGAACCGCCACCGCCAGCCCCGCGACTGAGGCGCGATCAGGCTTGCCCTCCTTGGCCATGCCGGGGTAGCCGCCATAGGGCATGATCGTCATGGCCCCGACCGCCGCCGCGCGGCCCAGACCATGCGAGGCCAGCAAGGCTACGGCGGCGAACAGGGGCGAGACCTGCGCCAGCATGGCCAGAGCCGCGACACGCAGAGCCAGGGTCAGCCCCAGCGCCAGCGCGCCATAGGAGCCCAGCCGGCTGTCCTTCATGATCTCCAGCCGACGGTCGCGGGTCAGCCCGCCGCCCAGCCCGTCCGCGGTGTCGGCCAGCCCGTCCTCGTGGAAACCGCCGGTCAGGGCGATCCCCGCGCCCACGGCCAGCAGGGCCGCGATCCACGGGCCCCAGACCTGAGCCGCGCCATAGAGGATCAGGGCCGACACGCCGCCAACGATCTGGCCGACCAGCGGGTAATAGCGCGCGCTCTGCTGGATCCATTCCGGCCGGAAAGCCGCCAGTTGCGGCGTCGGGATACGGGTCAGGAACTGCACCGCACAGACGACCAGCCGCCCTTCATGCCGGATCACCCTGCGGCCTCCAGCACGTCCGACAGTTCCGCAACTTCGGACAACAGGGCACAGGCCGCCTGAACCAGAGGCACGGCCAGCAAGGCGCCGGTCCCCTCGCCCAGTCTCATGTCCAGCCCCAGCAGGGGTCGAGCGTTCAAGGCCTCCAGCATCAGGCGATGCCCCGCCTCGGCCGAGGCGTGGGCGAACAGGCAATAGCCCCGCGCGGCGGGCGCCAGCCGAATGGCCAAGAGCGCCGCCGCCGTGCCGATGAAACCGTCGATCAGAACCGGAGCCCCCGCCCTGGCCGCCGCCAGCACGGCCCCGGCCATCATGGCGATCTCATAGCCGCCGAACTGGGTCAGCACCTCGAACGGCGCCGTCGCATCCGACCGCGCCGCCGCCTGAGCCAGAACGGCTCGCTTTCGCGCCATGCCCTCCGGCGAATGACCCGCCCCCTGGCCCACGCAGTCGTCCAGCGGCGCGGGCGCCAGGCGGTGCATCAGCAGAGCCGCCGAGGCGCTGTTGCCGATGCCCATTTCACCCAGGGCGAGCAGGTCGGCGCCATCGGCGATGGCGTCCTCCGCCACCTGCGCGCCGGCCAGCAGAGCCGCCTCAGCCTGCGCCGCCGTCATGGCCGGTTCGACCGAGGCGTCCGCCGTGCCAGGCGCGATCTTGGCATGAACGAGGCCCTCGCGACCCGACAGGTCGGCGGCCACGCCCGCGTCGATGACCCGCACCTCGGCCCCGACCACGCGGGCGAAGGCGTTGGCGCTGGCCTTGCCCGCCAGCAGGGTGTCGACCATGGCCACGGTGACGCCGGACGGAAAGGCCGCCACGCCCGAGCGCGTCAGACCATGGTCCCCAGCAAAGACCAGCAGGACCGGCCGCTCGACGGCGGGCTTCAGTCGCCGCTGGATCAGCCCCAGCGTCAGCGCCAGTTCCTCGATCCGCCCCAGGGCGCCCGGCGGCTTGGCCTTGCCGTCCAGCGCCTGCTGCAGGGCAGGCTGTAAGGACCGATCCAGATCCGGCACGGCGAACAGGTCGGTCAGGGTCAGCGCGGCCATACGAAGCCTCCCACGATCAAGAGCAGCATCAGGACGGCGCAGGCAACGCCATAGACACGAAGACCACGCCGCAGATCATGGGCGCGCGGCGGCGCCCAGTCGCCGAAGTCGGGGCGATCGGCGACGACCCCGTCGTAGCGAACCGGCCCGCCCAGCCTCACCCTCAGCGCCCCCGCCATGGCGGCCTCGGTCCAGCCGGCATTGGGCGAGGCGTGCTTGCGGGCGTCGCGCCACATGATGCGCCAGCCCTGCCAGCCGCCCAGTGCGATCAGGCCGCCCGCGATCCGGGCCGGGATCCAGTTCATCACGTCGTCGGTCCGCGCCGCGGCCCAGCCGAAGGCGCGCCAGCGTTCCTCCATGTGGCCGATCATGCTGTCAGCCGTGTTGACCGCCTTGTAGGCGAACAGACCCGGCAGGCCGCCGACCAGGAACCAGAAGACCGGCGCAACCACCCCATCGCAAAAACTTTCGGCCAGACTTTCCAGGGCGGCGACGGCCACCTCGCCCTCGCCCATCGCCTCTACATCCCGGCCAACGATCATGCTGACCGCCAGACGCGCGGCGGGCAGATCGCCCGCCGTCAGAGGCTTGGCGACAGCGCGAACGTGATCAAGCAGGCTGCGCGCCGCCAGGCCCGTCGCCCCGCAAACGAGAACCAGCGCCAGTCCCGGCCAGAAGGGTGCGGACGCGGCCAGTCGTTCCAATCCCCACCCGGCGCCGCCGGCCACGGCGATCAGGATCAGAACGGTCGCGACGCCGAACGCCCGTCGTGCTTTCTCCGAACGTTCCGGCCCGTTCCAGGCTCGCTCCATCCCCGCGATCAGACCGCCGACCCAGACCACCGGATGCGGCAGGCGGCGCGGCCAGCCGACCGCGCCCTCAAGCAGGAGGGCTCCGGCGACGATCCATGGCGTGGGCGCGCTAGCGGGCACGGCCGACCATCTCCAGCACGGGGCCGCGCACGCCGGCCAGGGTGTGCGCCTCGACGCCATAGGCCGCCTTGAGCACCTCGGGCGACAAGGCCTCACGGGGCGGCGCATCCGCCAGTACGCGTCCGTCGGCCAGAACGATGACCCGGTCGGCCACGCGCAGAGCCGCATCGAGGTCGTGCAGGGTCAGGATGACGCCTCGTCCCTCTTCATCCGCCAGCCGCCGGAACAGGTCGCAGGCATCCAGCACATGGCCCGGGTCCAGCCCTGCCAGGGGCTCGTCGGCCAGGAGCCATTGCGGGTCGCCCGCCAGGGCCCGCGCGATCAGCACCCGCGCCCGCTCGCCGCCCGACAGGGTCGAGACGACGCGGTCGGCGAACGCCTGAACACCGGTCACGGCCATGGCGCGATCCACGGCCAGGCGATCCTCCGCCGACAGCCCCCAGGCGCCGACATAGGGCGTGCGCCCCAGACCGACGAAGGTGCGACCGTCCACCGCCCAGGCGATCTCGGCGTTCTGGGGCAGATAGGCGATACGGCGCGCCCGTTCTCGCGATGGCAGGTCGCGCAGGGGGCGTTCGTCAAGCGTCACCTGCCCCGCGTCGGGCCTCCTCAAGGCCGCCAGACAGTCCAGCAACGTGGACTTGCCCGCCCCGTTCGGTCCGACCACCGCCGTCACTAGCCCCGGCGCGAAGGCCGCGTTGACGCCGTTCAGAACCGCCTTGTCGCCCAGTCGGACGGACAGGTTTTCCGCGCTCAGAAGGCTCATGCCAGCTTCCTCCTCATGCCGATCAGAAGGGCCAGGAAGAAGGGGCCGCCCAGGGCCGCCATGGCCACGCCAAGCTTGATCTCAGACGCTGAAGGCGTCAGCCGCACCAATATGTCCGCCGCCAGCACCAGAGCCGCCCCGCCCAGGGCCGAGGGCAGCAGCAGTCCGCCGGGGCGGGCCCCGATCAGGGGGCGCAGCAGATGCGGCACGATCAGGCCGACGAAACCGATCGAACCCGTCACCGACACCGCCGAACCGACCGCCAGGGCGGCCCCGAGCGCCAATACCAACCGTCCTAAATCCAGCCGCACCCCCAATGATCGCGCCCCGGCCTCGCCCAGCGTCAGGGCGTCCAGCGTCCGCCCCTGCGTCATCAGCAGCAGGCAGCCGAGGATCATGCCGGGCGCCGCCAACTTCAGCTCGACGACGCTGCGGTCGGCCAGAGAGCCCATCAGCCAGTTGACGATCTCGTTCACCGCCCAGGGGTTGGGGGCCAGGTTCAGCGCCAGCGCCACCCCGGCGCCCGCCATGGTCTGGATCACCACGCCTGCAAGGATGAAGGTGACGACGCTGCTGGTCGCCCCCGCCAGCGCCAACAAGAAGACCACGCCCAGCCCGGCGCCCAACATGGCCGCGACCGGCAGCACCCAGGGCGCGCTAGCCGCCGCGCCCAGATAGAAGGTCAGTACCGCGCCCAGCGCCGCCATGGTCGAGACGCCCAGCATGCCCGGATCGGCCAGCGGATTGCGCGTATAGCCCTGCAGCGCCGCCCCGGTGAGGCCCAGCACCGCCCCGACCATCAGGGCCAGAATGGTGCGCGGCAGGCGCAGTTCGAACAGGATGGCCCAGGCGGGGTCGCCTTGCTGGCTAGCCCAATCGCTCCACGGCACCCAGACGCGCCCCGCGCTCATGCTGGCGACGGACAGGACAGCGATCAGGACCAGAAGCCCGATCAGGATCAAGGGACGCGGCAGGGTCATGTCAGGGCCTCCATCGCCGTGCGGCGCGCGCGAGCCAGGGCGGCGGCGGTCTGGATCAGCACCGGCCCGCCGCAATAGAGCAGCTTCTCTTCCAGTCGCGCCTGCACCATCCGACCGGACAGCGAGGCCAGCGCCGGGTGACGCATCACCCGGTCAGCCCAGGTGCGCGAGCCCTGCGCGGGCACGCCGCTGAGCAGGACCTGCGGCGGATCGGCCAGCAGGCGCTCGACCGGGACATTGCCCCATTTGCCAAGGCCATAGCGCTCGGCGACATTCTCAAACCCGGCGCGGGCCATCATCTCGTCCATCAGAGTGCCGCGCCCGGCGGCGAAGCCGTTGGGCTGATAGATCAGGGCTTTCAGCGGCGGCGATCCCGGCGGCGGCGCGGAGGCGGCGATGGCGGCCTCTATGCGGGCGATCAGGGCCCCGCCCCGCGCCGGACGGCCGACCAGACGCGCCACCTCGCGCACCTGGTCCAGACTGGTCGCCACGCTG
Source organism: Brevundimonas sp. (assembly GCF_032055285.1). GTDB lineage: Bacteria > Pseudomonadota > Alphaproteobacteria > Caulobacterales > Caulobacteraceae > Brevundimonas. Next base: position 282,288 of record NZ_DAMBRE010000002.1, on the reverse strand, counting down.
TCGGGCACGGCGAACAGCTCGGTCGGGATGTTCATCCGCCCCAGGGCGTTGCGGGTGGCCAGGGCGCTGTGGCGGCTGGTCAGCACCAGGTCGGGTCGCAGGGCGATGACCTCCTCGGCCGTCTCCCAGGTGAAGGGCAGCGTCTTGGCCACCTCGGAAATGGTCGAGCCGACCGGCTCGCGCGCATAGTGACTGAGGGCTGCGATCTGGCCCCGGTCGGCGACATGAACCAGAATGGCGTCAAGGCAGGCGTTCAGCGACACAACCCGTCGCGGGGCGGCGCCCGCCGCGGCGGGGCCGGCGACCATGGCCGCCCCCGCGCCGGCCAGAGCGCCCGCCATCGCCTGTCGCCGCGTCGCGCTCATGCGAAGGTCTCCAGCGCACGCATCAGGCGCGGCAGGTCGCGCTCGCTCGGCACGCCGAACCTCAGACCGTCCGGCGTATGATCGAAGGGCCGGGTCAAAACGCCCAAGCGGCACAGATGCTGGAACCAGAGCGCCGCGTGCGGCGTGCGGGTCATGCGGAACAGGCTGGTCCCGCCAATGATCTGGAACCCGGCCCGCGCGAGAACATCGTCCAGCCGGTCTGCGCGTTCGGCCAGGGCCGCCTCGGTGCGCCGCCGCCAATCCGCGTCGGCATAGGCCCCCCGCCCCATCATCAAGGCGTCGGCCCCGACGGGCCAGTCGCCCAGCAGGGCGCGCAGACGCGCAATCAGACCCGGCGCGGCCAGCATGAAGCCCAGCCGCACGCCAGCCAGTCCATAGAACTTGCCGAACGAGCGCAGGACGATCAGGCCGGGTTCGACCAGGTTCGACACGCTGTCGCCCGGCGCGCATTCGATGAAGGACTCATCCACCACCAGCCAACGTCCCGCGGCCGAACGCTCGCGCGCCATGGCGATCAGGTCGGCCCGCCGGGTCAGACGGCCGTCGGGATTGTTCGGATTGACGATGACCAGCACGCCCGCCTGCGACGTCGCTGCCTGATCGGCTGCGATCAGGCGCGTCGCCACGCCCGCCGCTCGCCAGGCCTCGGCGTGGGCGCCGTAGGTCGGACCGACGATCTCGACCGAGCGCACGCCCAGCAGCAGGGGCAGAAGGCGGATCGCCGCCTCGGCCCCCGCTGCCGCCGCCGTCCGTTCCGGCGCGCTGCCGAAGGCCGCCGCCGCCGCCGTCTCCAGCGCGACCAGGGCGGCGGGATCGGGCAGACGGTTCAGCTCCGCCTCCGGGGCGCGCGGGCCGCGCCACGGCTCGGGATTGATCCCGGTGGACAGGTCCAGCCAGGGCCTCGGCGCGTCGGGATAGGCGGCGGCGGCCTTCATCAGACCGCCGCCGTGCCGGGTCGCCGTCGTCAGAAACGCGGCGTCATGCATGGGATCAGAACCGGACGCGAACGCCGCCGAACACGCCCTGCCCCGGCGTGCCGTAGTTCAGGACCGTCTGATACTCTTCGTCCAAGGCGTTCTCGATCCGACCATAGACTTCGAGGTTGTCGTTGATCGGATAGGAGGCGCGGATGTCGACCAGGGTGTATTCGCCCACGACGACCGTGTTGGCGTCGTTGTTGAAGGTCTCGCCCACATAGCGCACCGCCACGCCGGTCTTCAGACCCACCGGCCACGCATAGTCGGCGGCGAAGTTGGCCATGTGCTCGGGGCGACGCGTCAGGCGCTTGCCGTCAGTGGCGCCCGAGGCGCTCTTGGCGTCGGTCCAGGTGTAGTTGGCGCTGAGGTTCAGGCGCTCGGTCACGTCCACGCGGCCGATCAGTTCAACGCCTTGCGCCTCGGTCTTCTGGACGTTGCGGTAGTAGCCCCAACGGCCGACGCCGTTAACGGTGCACAGCGGATCGGTCGAGGGCGTCGAGCAGCCGTTGTAACGGATCTCGTTGTCGGCCTGACGGTTGAAGTAGGTCGCCGAGACCACGGCGCGGTCGAACAGGCGCTGCTCGACGCCGACTTCCCAGCTGTCGAACTCTTCCGGCTGCAGCGTCAGGTTGCCGTATTCGCTATAGAGCTCATACAGGCCCGGCGCGCGGAAACCCTGGCCCCAGCTGGCGCGCACCACGGTGTCGCCGTCGTTCAGAGCCCAGGCCGCCGCGACCTGACCCAGTAGGTTGTCGCCGTATTGGGCGTGGTCGTCGTAGCGCAGGCCGCCGGTCAGGGTCAGGCCGTCCAGCACCGTCCACTGAACCTGGGCATAGGCGCTGTCGAGGTCGGCTTCACCGCGCGCAAACGCCGGGTTCGGGTTGAAGCTCGAGGGCGAACGCGTACGCATTTCCGAACGTTCGCTCTCGATGCCGAACGTGGCGTTCAGCGTCTCGGTGAGGGCGAACGTGCCCTGGTATTCCCAACGGCGGTTCTCGCCCGCTGCGTCGAAGGTCAACGGCTGGGCCGCAGTCGCGGGGTTGTAGTTGAGGCGGTTGGTGTCGGTGTAGGCATAGCCGATCCGGTTGCGGAAACGGCCGTCCAGCAGGTCGAAGTTCAGCCCGGCGTAGCCGACCAGTTCCTTGGTCTTGCCGTACTCGCGGCTGTCGCCGTTGAAGGCGTCAAAGTCGTTCTGACCGTTTGACCAGACAGAGCGCAGGTCCAGCGAGACTGCGTCGGTGATCTTCAGGTTCAGGCGGCCCGACAGACCCGTGTTGGTGTAGCCGTCGTCCTCGGTCCCCTTGGCGAAGGCCGAGAAGCCGTCGGTGTCATAGCGGCTTGCGGCCAGACGCCAGCTGAGGCGGTCATTGGCGCCGCCGACGCCGCCGCGGAAATAGGTCGTGCCGCGCGCGCCGGCTTCGGCGTCGAAGCTGCCTTGCAGGGTTTCGGTCGGCTCAGCGGTGACGATGTTGACCACGCCGCCGATGGCCTGGCTGCCCCACAGGGTCGACTGGGCGCCGCGCAGGATTTCGATGCGGGCGGTGTCGCCGACCAGCAGATTGCCGAAGTTGAAGCCGCCCTGGGTCGAGGACGGGTCGTTCAGCTTGACCCCGTCGATCAGGACGACGGTGTGCTGGCTCTCGGCGCCGCGAATGTTGACGCCCGTGGACGTGCCGACGCCGCCGTTGCGAGTGAAGCTGACGCCCGGCGTCTGGGCCAGAAGCTCGGCCACGGCCGGGGTCTGGCGCGCCTCAATGGCGGCCTGGGTCAGGACGGTGACTGAGGCGCCGACGCGCTCGATCGGCTGGGCCGAGCGGTTGGCGGTGACGATGACGTCGGCCACGGCGGTGGCGCCGGCGCGGCCGGCCACGTCGGGGGCGGCGGCCTGCTGGTCGGTGACTTCGGCGGCGAAGGCGGGGGCAGCGGCAAGAAGGCTGGCGGCGGCCAGGGTGGCGAATGCGGTCCGGTTCATTCCGGTTCTCCATATGACGACGCCGCGCCGGACCGGCCTCCGCCCGGATGAGCGAAAGCGGCCGCTGACGCGGCTGGTTTACGACTGTCGTCACACGAGTTGCCTCGACCGCTCGGCACATCCCGACCGCGCGGAGAACGACGGCGACAGGCAGGTCTCCTGGCTCGCGGATCAAGGCCGGTGCGCGTCGCCTTCCCAGAAGTCGTTTCAGGCCGTGGCCTTCCGGACCGCCAGTGGCGTATGACGCGCGGGCTAGCCGCTTACAGTTGCGGGAACAGCCGGAGTTTCACACTCCGTTCCCTTTCAATCCCCTTTCGGGGAACCTGACGCGACCGTGGCAGTAGGACCGCGCGCGGTTCAGGTCAACCGGAGAGACGAAGCATGGCCATCACCCTGGTCCTCGGCGGCGCCCGCTCGGGCAAGAGCGCCTATGCCCAGAGACAGGCTGAACAGGTGGCGGCCGGAACCGGCCGCCCTCCCCTGATGATCGCCACCGCCGAGGCCTTCGACGAAGAGATGCGCGATCGAATCGACCGGCATCGGACCGATCGCGGCGACGACTGGCGCACGCTTGAAGCGCCCCTCGAACTGGCTGCGGCGCTGCGCGACCTGTCGGCCGAGGACGTGGTCGTGGTCGATTGCCTGACCCTGTGGCTCAGCAATCAGATGCTGGCAGACCGCGATCTCTCCGCCGCTGTCGACGATCTGGCCCTGGCGCTTTCCGCCTGTCCCGCCACTGTCTGGGTGGTCAGCAATGAGGTCGGCTGGTCCCTGGTCCCCGACAACGCCCTGGGACGCCGCTTCCGCGACGAAGCCGGCCGACTGAACCAGCGGATCGCGTCAATCGCGGACAGCGCCTGCCTGATCGTGGCCGGCATGAAGCTGGACCTGCGTTCAGCCAGTTGTTGAGGTCTAGCCTTCCACCAACACTCCGTGCAGCCCCACGCCGAAACGCTTGAGCGTCGAGACCTCAAACGGCTTTGCGAAAAGCGTGGACACCTTCATCAATGCCGCCTCGACCCGCTCATCGGTAAGCGTCAAGAGAATGAAGCCCTTGGCCGACTGGTCGCAGAAAACGACCTCGTCATTGGCCTGCATGAGCGCCGCCCCCAACGGGAAACCGCCTATAGCGTCGCCGATCGACGGGCTCGAAACCGCGCTGGTCCCGAATTCGATCGCGCGACGAGCGCCGCTCGCGTCCTTCAGCTCATTGACCCAGAAGGCGTGGCTGTCGCCCGCCAGGACGATGGGCTGGACGCCCGCCTCGGCAAAGGCGGCGTAGAGGCGCTCCCGCCCCGCCGGATAGCCGTCCCAGGCGTCAAGGTTGAACGGCAACCCCATCTTGAACAGGAACAGGGCCTGCTCGAACTGTTCGCAGAAGGCCTCGGGCACGCGCGCCATCAGGCCCTCGACCTGCTCCGGCGTCATGGTGCGCGATACGTCCGGTCCGGCCACGCGGGCAGTCACGACCTGGTTGCCGAGCACCTGCCACGGACGGCCGGCCGCCTTGGACGCCGCCAGTTCGCGCGTCAGCCAGGCGCGTTGTTCCGCTCCCATCAGATCACGTTCAGGGTCGTTGAGCCTGGCGCGGAAGGCGTCGAGGTCCAGCACGGGTTCGCCGTCAGGGCCGTCCTTGGCGGTCAGGTCCTTGCTGTAGTCCAAGGCCTCGGTTCGCCCTGTCAGCCGCGTCTCGACCATCATCAGGCTGGCCACATCGCCGAAGTGGAAGCTGCGATAAATGGCCTCCTTCAGCGCCCCCGGCGCCGCCTCGCGGATCGGCATCCACTCGTAATAGGCCTTCAGCGCGGCGGCCTTGCGAACGGCGAAGTCGCCTTCAGTCTCGGGCTGGTGGTTCTCGGCGCCGTGCAGCCAGGCGTCGTTGGCCGTTTCATGGTCATCCCAGACGCAGATGAAGGGCGCGCGCGCGTGGGCGGCCCGCAGGTCGGCGTCGGTCTTGTACTGGGCGTGACGGGTCCGATAGTCGGCCAGGGTCACGATCTCATGGCGCGGCTCGGGCACGCGATTCAGCGCGGCGCCGGTGACCATGCCATAGGCGTCCGCCTCGGCCCCGTACTCGTAAATGTAGTCGCCCAGGTGGACCACAGCGTCCAGCGTCGGCAGGGCGGCTATGGCCTCATAGGCGTTGAACAGACCGCCGGGATAGAGCTGGCACGACACGACCGCCAGATTGACCGGCGCATCGCCCTCGGCGGCCAGGGTGCGCGTGCGTCCGACCGGAGAGCGGATCTCACCGACCGCGAAATCATAGTGATAGTCGCGGCCGGGGTGCAGGCCCGCAGCGTCGATCTTGACCGTGTAATCGCGCTCAGGACCGGTCTCGAACCGGCCCTGAGACGCTACGGCTTCCCCATCCAGCACGCGCCAGGTCACGGAGATCGGCCCGTTGAAGCCATCGCCCGGCGTGACGCGCGTCCACAAGATCACCCGATCCGTTCCGGGATCGCCCGAGGCGACGCCATGAGCGAAGGCGACCTCGGCCGCCTTCGCCGCAACCGGCGTCGCGCCGACCGCCGCTCCGGCCCCGAACAGGCCCAGAAGGCCGCGACGGTTCATGGTCATGCGCCTGGCCCCTCAGTAGCGAACGGTGAAGGCCACGCCGTAACTGGCGGGGCGTCCGGCGATGAAGGTCGGCAGGCCGAGCGCGTCGCCCGTATTGCCGGCGTCCTTGATGTACTCCTCGTCCAGCAGGTTCTCGCCGAAGGCCTCGACGCCCCAGTTCCCCGAGGCCGGGGCGTAGCGAACACGCAGGTTCAACAGACCATAGCTGTCCTGATATTCGTCCTGGATAGTGTCTGCGACGAAGTTCTGGGTCTGCAGAGCCGGGATGTCGTTGTTGTCGTCGAAGAAGACCTTGGACTGCCAGGTCCAGGTCGGCTGGACCTCGACCGTGCCGCCCGCGACCGGCAGACGCCAGATCGCGCCGATCGAGGCCATGTTGTCAGGCGATAGCCGGAAATGGTTGCCGTCATACAGGCCCGCCTCGAACCGCGAGTGGTTGTAGCCGTAGGTGCCGAACAGATCGAAGTTCTCGGCGGCGGCCCAGAAGACCTGCCCCTCGAAGCCATAGGCGCTGGCCTCGCCCGCATTAGTGGTGATGAAGCGGGTGCCTTCCTGAACTGTCGTCTGGAAGTTGTCATAGGCGTAGTGGAAGACCGCGCCGTCCAGACGCAGGCGACCATCCATCAGCGCCGCCTTGGCGCCGATTTCGAAACTGTCGACCGTCTCGGCCTCGATGACCTTGAAGGTCGGCGCGCCCAGCGGCGCCGAGGGGCCGCTGACGCTCAGCACCTCGGGACGACGGCCACGCGCATAGTTGGCGTAGAGGCTGGCCTCGTCCGACAGGGCGTAGCGCGCGGTCAGACGCCAGGTGAAACCGTCGTCCTCGTGATCCGCATAGACGAAGTCGCCGTTGTTGGCGGTCGGCTGCGCCGTCAGACCGAACAGAGGCAGGACCGAGGCCGGCAAGTTGACGGCGTTGGGGTTGGCCAGGCCGCCCAGCAGGGCCGGAACCTGGGCCGGCGGTACGGCACCCTGCAGCACCGCCAGCAGCCCGCCCGCGATCGAACGGCCGTTGGCGACCGAACTGGCGTAGCCCGTGGTCTTGTCGTCGCGGGTGTAGCGAACCCCGCCCGCGAACTCGAGCCGGTCAGTGGCCTTGAAGGTCAGATCGGCGAACAGGTCATACGACGTCAGTTCGGCGCTGTTGGTCGGGATCTCGATATGGGCCGACTTCAGGTTCGCCGCGATCGGCGCGGCCAGAGCCCCTGCGCCCAGCGGCGTCAGCGTCGCCTGCAGGAACTGGCGCGCTACCGTCGGATAGGCTGAAACCGGCAGGGTGTTGCGGCCCGTCGTTGTCGGTGATCCGTCCAGCAGCCCGGCCAACTGGGCCAGGGCGATGCGCTCGTCGAACTGGGTCGGGGTGCGCTGATAGCCCTCCTCGCGGAACCAGCCGGCCCCAGCGAAGCCCGACAGACGGCCGCCGTTGTCCCAGTTCAGGCGGAACTCCTGGCTCCACTGCTCGCCATAGGCCTCTTCCGCCGCCGTCAGCAGCGGCAGCGACAGACCATCGGCGTCGAAGGTCTCGTAGGAGTCGAACTGGCGATAGGCGGTGGTCGAATTCAGCGACAACGACGGCGTCAGCGTCCACTTGACCAGACCCGTCACGCCCCAGACCTTGCGGTCCAGACCCAGGCTCTTGCCGCCGTCGAAAACGGCGCCTGGCGTCAGGGCCGCGCCTTCCCAGGGCGCACGACCGCCCAGCACCGCCCCCGTCGTCGGGTCGGCCGGATCATAGGCGATGGACTTGAACGAGGTGCCGGAGGCGTCATCAGTCTGATAGTTGGCGATCAGGTCGGCGCGCAGCCTATCGCTCGGCGTCCAGACGCCCGACAGGCGGAAGGCCTGGGTCTCGATGCCGTTGTAGTCCTCGCCGCCCAGCAGGTTCTCGACCGAGCCGTCGCGGGTCTTCATCCGCGTGGCCAGACGCAGGGCGGCGTTTTCGCCCACCGGAGCGTTCACGAAGCCCTCGACCGAGCGATAGCCGTAGTCTCCGACTTCGGCCCGCATTTCGGCGTCGAACTGGCCCGGTCGGGCGCGGTTCTGCACCAGGTTGACCGCTCCGATCAGGGCGCCGCGACCATAGAGGGTCGACTGCGGCCCCTTGGCCACCTCGACCCGCTCCAGATCGAACAGCTCGACATAGGAGCCCCGCGACTTGGAGATCGACACGCCATCCTGGAACACCGAGACGCGCGGCTCGGCCGTCGCCGCGCCCGAGTCCGAGGTGATGCCGCGCATGACAAAGCCCGGATTGTTCGGCGACTGGTTCTGCACCAGGAAGCCCGGCACGAAGGCCGACAACTGCTCGAACTCCTGAACGCCCAGGTCTTCGAGGAACTGGCCGCTATAGGCCGTCAGGGCGAAGGGCACCTCGACAGGGTCCTGGGTTCGCAGTTGAGCGGTGACGATGACGTCGTCCACCGTCGAGACATGGTCCTGGGCCGCGCTCTGGGCCTGGGCCGCGCCGCCCGCCATCAGACCCAGCATCGCCGCGCCCGCCAGCAGGCCAGCCTTGTTCGCCACGGATTTCATCATCGCATCCCCCTTGAAGGTCCGGGAGGCGTAGTGGGCGTCGGTGTCGCACCCACGACGCCTCCGCAAATCCACAGTGAAGCTGGCGCTTCAGTTCAGCGACTTTCCGTCCGATATCGAACCGATGCCCTGATTGCACCACTTCAAGCTCCCCCTACGATTGAGGTTGATTCTGATAATCGTTCGCAGTAATTGCGCACCCCTCTCCAACCGGGGCCGTAACCATGCGCTCGTTTCTGATGTTCTCCGCCGGGCTGACCGCCCTTTCGGCCGCTGCCTTCCCCGCCATGGCGGAAGAGGTCGTCGATCTGCAAAAAGCTGTGCCGGTCGCGCCGGTCACGGTGGTCGGCACCCGCACCCAGCGCCGCGTGGATGATGTCCCGGCCAGCATCAGCATCATCACCGCCGAAACGATCGAGACCAATCTGGTCACCGATATCAAGGACCTGATCCGGTTCGAGCCGGGCGTCAGCGTCCCGACCAGCCCCGCTCGCTTCTCGGCCGCTCTCTCGGGCGCCGGCCGCGACGGCAACTCGGGCTTCACCATTCGCGGCATGGGCGGCAACCGGGTTCTGATCATTCAGGACGGCGTGCGCGTGCCGGACGGTTTCGCTTTCGGCGCCCAGAGCGTCGGACGCGGCGGCTACAATGACCTGGATCTGGTCAAGTCGGTCGAGATCCTGCGCGGTCCGGCCTCGGCTCTGTACGGCTCGGACGGCATCGCAGGCGCGGTGAGCTTCACCTCCAAGGACCCGTCGGACTTCATCGCCAGCGGCGAGAACTTCGGCGCCCGCGCTCGGGTAGGCTACAACTCGGCTGACGAAGGCTGGACCGAGGGCGTCGCCCTTGCAGGCCGCACCGGAAGCCTGTCCGGCCTGCTGGCCTATACCCGCCGCGACGCCCATGAGACCGAGAACATGGCAGAGGTCGGTGGCACGGGCTCGGCGCGCACCCAGCCGAACCCGCAGGAGTTCGCCTCAAACGCGATCCTGGCCAAGCTGGTCTGGGACGCCAACGCCAACCACACCGTCCGCCTGACATACGACCACTTCGATCAGGACATGGAGGGCGAGGCGCTGAGCAGCTATTCGGCCACCGTCATCGGTCTGACCGCCCAGGACGAGACCCAGCGCGACCGGGTTAGCCTGGAATGGCACTTCAACGATGTCTTCGGTCTGGATGACGGTTCGGTCTCGGCCTACTGGCAGGACGCCACGACGCGCCAGTTCACCTATGAAGACCGCATCCCGGCGGTCGACCGCACCCGCGACGTCACCTTCGACAACATGGTCTGGGGCATGGCGGCGCAGGGGTCGAAGACCTTCGGCAGCGAGACGCTCCAGCACCGCGTCACCGTCGGAGGCGACTGGTCGCGCACTACGCAAGAAGGCATCCGCGACGGCACGGTGCCGCCGATGGGCGAGCCCTTCCCCGCCCGCCCCTTCCCCAAGACCGAGTATGATCTGGCCGGCCTGTTCATTCAGGACGAGATCGAGTTGCTGGGCGGCCGCCTCAGCATCATCCCGGCGCTGCGCTATGACTGGTACGAGCTGACGCCCAAGGCGGACGCCCTGTTCCCGGCCCCGTCGGAGGGCCAGAGCGATAGTCATCTGTCGCCAAAGATCGGGGCCATCTACTGGGTCGATGACCATTTCAGCGTCTTCGCCAACTACGCCCAGGGCTTCAAGGCCCCCTCGCCCATGCAGGTGAACAACTTCTTCGCCAACCCGGTGTTCGGCTATGAATCCATTCCCAACCCGGACCTGACGCCGGAAACCAGTGAGAGCATTGAGGGCGGCGTGCGCTTCCGCAACCTCGACATGTTCGGCGGTAACCTGTCGCTGTCGACCACGGCCTTCCACACCAGCTACGACGACTTCATCAACCAGGTGGTGGTGCGCGGGACTGGCGTGCCCGGTGTCGATCCGCTGATCTATCAGTACGTCAACCTGACCGAGGTGAAGATCTGGGGCCTGGAAGCGCGTGGAGACATCCGCTGGGACAACGGCTTCTCGGCCATCGTCGCCGCCTCGTTCGCCGACGGTGATCAGGAAACGGACGGCGCCAAGGGCAAGTTGACCAGCATCGACCCGATCAAGGTCGTCGGTGGCTTGAACTATGCCGCGCCCTCGGGCGTCTGGGGCGGCTCGGCCACCGTCACCTGGTCAGGCAAGAAGGATCGAGCCGGTTGCGGCGGCGGCAACTGCTGGCAGGGCGAGGAGTTCGCTATCCTGGACCTGACCGCCTTCTGGAACGTCACCGAGAAGGCCACCCTGCGCGCCGGCGTCTTCAACGTCTTCGACGAAAAATACGCCTGGTGGAGCGACGTTCGCGGCCTCAGCCGCCCGGCCGTCGACGCCCGCCCCGCGACGCTGGACGCCTTCACCCAGCCCGGCCGCAACTTCGGCGTCTCGGTCAACTTGCGCTACTGAGACAGACCCCTAAGATGCAAACGACTCTCATTATGGAAAAACCCATGCGCGCCATTCTCATCGCCGCCGCCCTGCTGGCCGGCGCCGTTCCTGCGGCGAGCGCCCTGGCCCAGACGGCGCCCGCCGCGAACGCCGCTGCGCCCGCCAGTCAGTTCGAGCGTGACCGTCAGTCCATCCTGGCCCAGGCTGGCCAGTTCCGTGTCCACTTCGACATGCGCGAGAACGTCAGCTTCAACGCCGACTACGACCCGATGGAAGGCAAACTCTCGGGCGGCAGCGAGATCGTGCGCGTCGTCTATGACAAGGGCGACAAGATCAGCCTGCAGCACATCCTGGTCATGGAGCACGAGGGCAAGGCCATCGTCATCAAGCACTGGCGTCAGGATTGGGTCTATCAACCGCAAAACGTCCTGACCTACGCCGGACCGAACCAGTGGACCCTGTCGCCGGTATCGGCCGATCAGGGCGCGGCCGCCTGGTCGCAGACGGTATGGCAGACGGACGACTCACCCCGCTACGGCGGCGTCGGGCGCTGGACCTATGTCAACGGACTCAGCGTCTGGACATCCGAACCGACCTGGCGTCCCCTGGCGCGACGCGACGCGGTGCAGAACCCTGTCTACGACCGATATCTGGGAACCAACCGTCACGCCCTGACGCCGAACGGCTGGGTCCATATCCAGGACAATATGAAGATGAACGGCCGAGCGGGCGGCGAACCCATCGCCATCGTCCAGGAAGATGTGGTCAACACCTATGACCGTTCGACCAGCTACTCGCCCAAGGCCGGCGACGACTATTGGGCTGCGACCAAGGACTATTGGGCCGCCGTCCGCGACGCCTGGGACGCCGCCATCGCCAAGGACAACGGCGTCTATGTGGAGGAAGAAGCCCAGACCGGCGTCATCACCGGCCCGCCCCTGATGGATCTGGCCCAGAAAATTCAGGACGGCGAGATCACAACGGAGTCCGCAATCGCCCAGGCGCGCACCACGATCGCAACCGCGACGCGCCGCTAGGCAGTCTCTGGCCAGGAGATGCTCTCCACCCTCATGGTCGGAGGGCGTTTTCTGGCCGTTACATTCGGCGATGGCAGGGTTAGAGAGCCTCCAAACCATGGAGCCTGGCATGACCCACGACTATGACGATATCGACGAAGACGGCGGCGGCTTCGACGTCGACGACTGGTCCCGTCTGCCCCCCTTCATCGGCGCCGTGGCGACCCTGGAAGATGTCCAGGCGCGCCGAGCCGTGTTCGCGCTGGGCGACACGGACCAACCCTCGACCATCGACATGGAACTGCCCCAGCCGGTGATCTGGTGGGAAGACGAAGGCGAACAGGCGGCCGTGATCGTGCAGGCCGAAGCGCACGTCGGGTCAGATGGCGAAACCATGGAGGTTCTAGGCCTCATCCTGCCCGATGGTAGCGGAGCCGTGGCGCTTATGGATGATGTCGATCTGGTGGACGACACCGATCCTACCTGGCGTGACCTGGTCGCCAACGCCGTCGACGGCGCTGACGATTAGGCCCGCCAAAGCCGCCCGTTCGGCGCAAAGCCTGACGGGCGGCCCAACTGCAGCCTCGTTTCTAGAAGTTCGCCGTCACGCTCAACGTCACGGTGCGGGGCGCTCCGTAGAAACCGATAACGGAATCCCCAGTGATGGCCCCAGGGAAGTTGTAGCCGCCGGCGCGGTAGCGTTCGTCGCCGAGGTTCCTGCCCGCCAGGCTGACGCGGTAGCGAGCGTCCGGAGCGGTCCACATCAAGGTCGCGTCATAGAGCCAATATGAGCCTTGATCGAGCAGCGGGATCGGCGTCTCGAACATCTGGGTCGCCCCGCGATAGGACGCCATCGGCGTGAAGATGACCGAGCCGCGGTCGCCTAGATCGACGCTGTAAGGCAGCGCGATATTGGCGGTCCAATCCGGCGTGTTCTGGAAGTGGCGTTGATCGGCCATGTTCTCGCGCTTGCCGGTCAGCGGGTTGAAGGTGACGAACTCATTGAACTTGGCGTCCAGGTAGCCGAGCGTCAGGCGCGGGATGAAGCTGTCGGTGATCCGCGCGCTGGCTTCCAGCTCCCAGCCCCAGATCTCGCTGGAACCCGCGTTGTCAACGAAGCTGACGACCGAAGCGGGCGGAATGAAGAACTGCGAGGTGATCTGCTGGTCGGTGTACTCCGACTTGAACAGGGCCGTGGCGAAGTTGACCCTATGGTCCAGCAGCGAGCCCTTCAGGCCGACCTCGTAGGTGTCGACCAGTTCCGGCTGATAGCCGTTGATCGTCTCGGGGTAGAGCGAGGCGTCGCCGCGCATGTCGAAGCCGCCGGACTTGAAGCCGCGCCCGTAGGAGGCGTACCCCGTCAGTTCCGGCGTAAGCTTGTAGCTGGCGCTGATCCGGGGCGTGAACTCCGAATAGGTGTCCGAGTTGGTGTAGTCGGTCGAGGGGCGGCCCGCAGGGATGGCCGCGTTGTTGCCGAAGAACGGGCTCTTGATGCCCAGATAGTTCTGGCGGAGCTGGTCGACGCTCTTCTTGTCCTGGGTCCAGCGACCGCCGACCGACAACGACAACTGATCCGTCAGGTCGTAGCTGAAGTCTGCGAAGACGGCGAAGCTCTCGGTGTCCACCTTGCCGCCGGTGAAGGTCGTCAGGCCCGCCGGCAGACCCGGCCCCATGCTGGGATAGAGGCCGATGACGGTGTCGAACGCCCCCTCGGCCGAGGCGTCCATATAGAAGAGGCCCGCCACGCCCTGCCAGCGCTCGCCCTCGAACAGCAGCTGGAATTTCTGGGTGAACTGGCTGTCGGCGTAATAGCCGGGAATGTCGAGGATCGGTTGCGGCAGACCGTCGAAGTCGATGCCGTCGCCCTTGGTGTCGCCGTCGCGCCAAGCCGTGACCGACTTGAAGGTCAGGGTGTCATTGACGTTCCACTCGCCGGTGAAGGACAGACCACGGGTGCGGACATAGCCGTCGTCCCCGATGCCGGCGCGGGTGTCATAGATGCCGTCGGTCATCGGCGCCTTGAGGCGATAGCCGTGACGAGCATTGGACTCGTCCTCGGTGATGTCACCCGCCAGCCGGAAGAAGAGGTCGTCGGTCGGGGTCCATTCGACGCTGAGGCGGCCCGCCGTGACGTCCTTGTTGTAGTGTTCGGCGCCAGTGGTCAGGTTCGTGCCGTAGCCGTCGCGGGTGTATCGGGCAATCGCCCCGCCGATGCGCAGGGTGTCGGTCAGGGGCGCCGAGCCCGAGGCGATCAGATCGACCTGATTATAGCTGCCGTAGGCGCCCTTCAGCGTCAGTTCCGGGTCCTGGCCCAGGCGCTTGGTGACGTATTTGATCGCACCGCCGATGGTGTTGCGGCCGTAGAGGGTGCCCTGCGGACCGCGCAGAACCTCCAGTCGCTCGATGTCGAAAATGTCCAGCACCGCGCCCTGCGGCCGGGCCACATAGACGTCGTCGACATAGAGGCCGACACCGGGCTCGAAGCCCCACAGCGGGTCCTGCTGACCCACGCCGCGGATGAAGCTGGTCAAAGTCGAGTTGGTGCCGCGTGCGATCTGAACTGTGGCGTTCGGGGTCTGCTGCTGCAGGGTGGTGATATCGGCGGCGCCGGTCTGTTCCAAGCGCTCGCTGCTGACGGCGGTGACGGCGACCGGCACGTCCTTCAGGCTCTCCTCGCGACGCCGGGCGGTGACGACGATGTCGTCGACGCTGGAGGCCTGTTCGCTCTCCGTCGCCTGCTGGGCGAAGCTCGGCGCCGCGCAAATCGAGGCCGTGATGAAGACGCTGCTCATCAACGCCAGACGCAACTGTCCTGTCGTTCGCATTCTCGTTTCCTCTCCACGCGCGGTCGTTTAATCGCCGCTGATCTGTGTTGGACAGACGGTGATCCGCGAACGGCCTCGCTGTCAACATCATTCATTCTCGCATGAATGAAACTTCATTCAGCGGCTCGACAGTCGAGCGAGCGTTGTTCATTCTCAAATGAACGAGTGCGGCGAAGATCGCGCCTGGAGGAAGAATGATGGATCAGCTCAACCGAGCCGCGACGTCTCCTGTCGCGCACACCCCGTCCGGCGATCTGCGCGGCCGCCGCGAGGGTCCGGCCAATGTGTTTCGCGGCGTACCCTACGCCGCCGCGCCTGTCGGCGAGTTGCGCTGGAAGGCGCCGCAGTCCTTCCCCGCCTGGAACGGTGTACGCGAAGCGGCGGAGTTCGGCCTATCCGCGCCTCAGGCCGGTCCTGCCGACGTAGCCGACATCGTGTCCATCGGCGGCGCGCCGGAACCGACAGGCGAAGACTGCCTGACGCTGAATGTCTGGACCCCCATCGAGACCGCAGCGCCCGCGCCGGTCATGGTCTGGCTGCACGGCGGGTCGAACCGCATGGGGGCCGGCTCCCTGCCCTTCTACGACGGCGCCGCCTTCGCCCGGGACGGAGTGGTTCTGGTCAGCGTCAATTATCGCCTGGGCCAGCTCGGATTCTTCGCCCACCCGGCGCTAACGACTGAGGCGGAGCCTGATGAACCGCTAGGCAACCAGGCCTTGCTGGATCAGATCGCGGCGCTGGAATGGGTGCGCGATCATATCGGCGCCTTCGGCGGCGATCCGGCCAACATCACCCTGTTCGGAGAATCCGCCGGGGGTCTCGATATCCTGGCCCTGATGACGGCCAAGCGGGCGCGCGGCCTGTTCCACAAGGCGATCGTCCAGTCCGGCGGCGGCTGGCTGCCCGCCACGCCGCTGAAGACCGCGCAGGAACGCGGCGTGGCCGCCGCGACGGCGCTCGGCCTGGCCATGCCTGACGCCCCTGCCCTGCGCGCTGTCGCGTCCCGGCGACTGACAGATGTAGAGGGCGCCTTTGGTCCCGTCATAGATGGGCGCCTGCTGGACCGCGATCCGATCAGCGCCTTCGCGCGCGGCGACTTCGCCGACGTGCCGCTGATGATCGGGGTCAACAGCGGCGAGGATTCCCTGCTCAACTATGGCGGCGGGCTGAAACGCTTCGGTCAGTTGATCAAGCCGAACGCCAAACTGGCCGCCCTCTATCCCGAAGCGAAAGGCGACGAGGAACAACTGATCCGCCTGGGCTTCCGCGACTTCGCCTTCGCCGCTCCGGCGCGCTGGGTGGCGTCCCGTCCGCGTCGCTCGAAAGCCTGGCTCTACGCCTTTGACTATGTGGAGGAAGCCCGGCGCGAGGTCATGCCGCGCGCCAACCACGCCGCCGAAATTTTCCACGTCTTCGAGACCTTGGATCACCGTCCCGACGGCGCCCCACCGGCGACCGAGACCGACCGCGCCGTCAGCGCCGCCATGCACGCGCGCTGGGTGGACTTCGCCAGGACGGGCGCGCCGGGGGCCGACTGGCCCGCCTATACCCCCACCGATGACGCCTGGATGGTGTTCAACGACATGCCCGGCGGCGAGGTGACGCGCGGCTGGTGGAAGGCCGCTCTGGACTACCACGGCCGCAAGGGCGGGCTGCTGATCCTGCTGCTGCGCGCCCGGGATCGCCTGAGAACCCTGTTCTCGGCTAAAGTCACGCGATGACCGCTACCGAGACCAAGCCGCGCCCCAAGGCGAATGCCAAGCCGCAGCCCAAACCCAAGGCCCAGCGCCGCGAGGAGACGACGACCCGCATCCTCGACGTGGCCGAAGCCCTGTTCGCACGCGAGGGCCTGCACGGCGTCACACTGAAGGCCGTGGCCAAGGAGGCGGGCGTCGATACAGCCCTGCTGCACTATTATTTCGACGACAAGAACCGGCTGTTCTCGACCGTCTTCGGCCGTCGCGCCGAGGTGGTGAACCGACTGCGTCTCGACAGTCTGGACCGCTACGAGGCCGAACACGGCGACGCCATGACGGTGCGCGGCGCCATCGACGCCTTCCTGCGCCCGCTGTTCGTCCTGTTCGACAACGGCGACAAGGCCTGGCTGAACTACGCGGCGCTTGTGGCCCAGGTAAACAACACCCCAGTCTGGGGTGGCGACACCATGCACCAGCATTTCGACCCGGTGATCGACCGCTTTATCGGCGTGCTGAAACGGATCGCGCCAGAGACCCCGCCACGCCAGATCTACTGGTTCTATCACCTGCTGTCAGGGTCGCTGACCCTGTCGCTGGCCCAGACCGGCCGTATCGACGTCCTGTCGGGCGGCCTGTGCAAGTCCTCGGAAATGGCCGCCATCTGCGACGCCATGGAAGCCGTCTTCACCGGCGGTTTCGAAGCCATCCGCCGCGCCTAACCCCGGTTCACATCGTGAAGCAGCGGCTCCAGCCGTCGAAGGCGACCTCGACATGATCGGGAAGAGACGCGGATAAGCGATTGTAATCCAGATCGATGTGCAGGTTGGTCAGAACCGCTCGCCCCACATCCGCCCGCGCAATCCACTCCAGAGCCTTGTCGACATGGGCATGGGTCGGGTGGGGCGTGTAGCGCAGGGCGTCAATGATCCAGAGGTCAGCGGCGCGCACCGCCTCCAGCGCCGCCTCGTCCAGATCGGATACGTCGCTGGAATAGGCGACCGGACCCAACCGATAGCCCACCGAGCGGATCGGCCCATGGGCCTGATCGAAGGTGACGACAGGGATTTCGCCGCCCGCACCGTCGACGCGCCAGGCCTCTCCATGGGGCGGAATGCGATGAGCCTCCAGAATGGCCGGATAGCCGTGCTGGCTCTCGAAGATGTAGTCGAACCGCCGGGTCAGGGCGTGATGCGTGGCGGGATCCATCCAGGCTTGAATCCGCCGCCGCGCATGAATGGCGAAGACCCGCAGATCGTCGATGCCGTGGGTCTGATCGGCATGGTCGTGGGTATAGAGGACCGCATCGACGTGGCTGATCCCGGCGGCCAAAGCTTGAATCCGCAGGTCAGGCGAGGTGTCGATCAGGACGCTGGTGGTTCCATCAGGTCCGCGCCGCCGCGCCAACATTGAGCAACGGGTTCGCCGGTTCCTGGGCTCATGGGGGTCGCAATCTCCCCAGTCGCCGTCGCCGCGCGGCACGCCGCCGGACGAGCCGCAGCCAAGGATCACAACCTCAAACTCGCCCGGTTTGCTCATTCGGCGGGCCGGGGGATGCGGTCGAACAGGGCGAAGAAGGCGTCGGTCGTGCGCCGGTCGGCTTCTTCGGGCGACCACCCCCGGATCTCAGCCAGCTTCTGCAGCACCAGACCGACATAGGCCGGTTCGTTGCGGCGTCCGCGATGCGGGATCGGCGCCAGATAGGGGCAGTCGGTTTCGACGATGATCCGGTCCTCGGGCATCCGGCGAATGACCTCGCGCACGTCTTCCGCCGCCTTGAAGGTGGCGATGCCGGAAACGGAGAACCAGGCGCCGAGTTCCGCCGCAGTTTCAGCCAGTTCGATGCCGCTGGTGTAGCAGTGCATCAGCAGCTTGAACGGCCCCTTGGCGTGCTCTTCGCGCAGGATGGCGGCCATCATGTCGTCGGCTTCGCGCGTATGCACCACCAGCGGCAGGCCGGTTCGGCGCGCGGCGTCAATGTGCTGGCGGAAGACCGCCGCCTGCTCGTCGCGCGGGCTGAGGTCGTAATGGAAATCCAGGCCGCATTCGCCGATGCCAATGACGCGCGGCCGCTGGGCCAGGGCGACCAGTTCATCAGCGGTCAGTTCGACATGGTCCTTGGCTTCATGCGGGTGAGCCCCGACCGTGCACCAGATGTCGTCGTGCGCCATGGCCAGGGCGTGCGTGGCCTCGAAGGTCGACAGTTTGTCCGAAATCTCGACCATCAGGCGCACGCCGGCCGCTCGGGCGCGCGCGATGACTTCGTCGCGATCCTCGTCGAACTGGGGGGCGTGCAGATTGACGTGACTGTCGATGATCATCTCAGGGCCTTGGTGCGGGCGATGTCGGCCAGGGCGCCGGCCATTACGTCGGCCCGGTCCAGGTTGATGGCCGCCGCGCGGTCCGGCAAGTCGGCCAGGCGGGTCCACAGTTCAGCCCAACGCGCGCCCTGCCCCGCCGGCGCTTCCAGCGCCCGCGTTTTCACCGCCGCGATCAGCCGGTCCATCAGGGCCTCGAACCGTGCCTGACCTTCCGCCCCGCGAAACCCGTCGGCCACGGCCAGTTGCTCGGCGCGATCAACGGCATCGCCCAAGACCCAGCTGCGCGCCAGGGCGTCGACTTCCTGCATGGCGCCGGACGACAGGGCCAGGGCCGCGCCCGGCGATCCGCCCGCCATGTCGGCGGCCAGTCGCGCGTCGTCGGGATCGGCGCCCGTGCGATTGCGCACCAGGGTCTCCAGCTGATCAGGCGTCCAGATCGGGAAGCTGAGGCGGCGGCAACGCGAGCGGATCGTGGCCAGCAGCCGACCCGGCGCATGGGTCACCAACAGCAGGACGCCGCGCTCAGGCGGTTCTTCAAGAATTTTCAACAAGGCATTGGCGGCATTGACGTTCAGGTCATCGGCTGCATCGATGATCGCCACGCGATAGTCGGCCTGGGACGGGCTCTTGGCGAAGAAACCCGGCAGATCGCGCGCCTGATCGACCGAAATGGTCTTCTTCTGCTTGCCGCCTTCGATCAGCCGCTCCATCACCAGAAGGTCAGGATGGGACTGAGCGGCGACCAGTTGGCTGACCGGATCATAGGGCGCAGCGCCTAGCGGCCCGCGCGACGGGTCGGGCGCCGCCCCCAAGAGACGGCGTGCGGCGCGATAGGCGAAGGTCGCCTTGCCGCTGCCCTCGACACCGCACAACAGCCAGGCGTGATGCAGACGCCCCCGGTTCAGGGCATCCAGAAAGGCTTCCTCGGCGGCGACGTCCGGGACCAGATCGAACCGGTCGCGCGGGTGTTCGCTCACAGCAGCCGCTCGGCGACGGCGCTCCGCAGACGTTCGGAAACGGCCTCCAGCTCGCCCGTGGCGTCGATCACAACGCAGCGTTCCGGGTGGCGGCGCGCCACGCCCAGGAAGCCTTCGCGGAGCTTCTGATGGAAGGCCAGGCCCTTGGACTCGAACCGCGTCTCGAACAGGCCGCGACCGAAGGCGCGTTCCAGGCCGACCTCGACCGGCAGATCGAACACCAGGGTCAGATCCGGCTGGTCCTCGGCCACGATGGCGGCGTCCAGCGCCTCGATCAGGCTTTCCGGCGCGCCGCCGCCCGCGCCCTGATAGACGCGGCTGGAGTCGGCGAAGCGGTCGCAGACCACCCATTTGCCGGCGTCCAGCGCCGGGCGAATGGTGCGTTCCAGATGGTCCGAGCGCGCGGCATACATCAGCAGGGTCTCGGTGCGCGGCGACCAGCGCTCGACGTCTCCGGCCACGACAATGTTGCGAATGACCTCGGCGCCGGGCGAGCCGCCCGGCTCGCGCGTCTGGATGACGTCGATTCCAAGCGAGCGGAGATGCTCGACCAACAGGCGCGCCTGCGTGGTCTTGCCGGCTCCCTCGCCGCCTTCGAATGTGATGAACTTACCGCGCTGCACCCGCGCACAATGGCGAGCCCGGCGCGTCAGGCAAGCCTTAACCGCCTGATATCAACAGGGCGTCGCCAAACCCGCGCGCGATGACAGCCTGTCGGGCCTGTTCAGCGGCATTGGCGTCGGGCCAGGGACCGACGATCACTCGAAACAGTGACTGTCCGTCGCTGCGAATGTCCTGAACCGAGGCCCGGTCGCCCAGACGGTCTGCGATTCGCCTGGCGGCGCGACGATCCGAAAAGGCCCCAGCCTGAACCCAGTATGCGGAAGCATCAGAAACCGCAGGAACGGTCGGCTCCGAGGGCTGACTATAGGTTCGCGGCTGTGATGATGGCGCGCCCTCCGCACGCTGCATCGCCATTCCGCCGCCGGTTCGCGGTGCGCGCCCGACATAGCGAACCCGAACCTCGCCGACGCCTTGCGACAACAGGCCCAGTTCTTCGGCCGCCGCGCGCGACAGGTCGATGATACGGCTGTCTACAAACGGACCACGGTCATTGACGCGCAGGATGACGCGGCGGCCGTTGGCGCGGTTGGTCACCTCCACCAGGCTCGGCAGAGGCAGGGTCTTATGCGCCGCAGTCAGGCCGTTCATGTCGAAGCGTTCGCCGGTCGAGGTCGGGCGGCCGTGATGCTGTGATCCGTACCAGGACGCCTGCCCGACTTCGTCATAGTTGGGCTGCTCAACCGGTCGATACCAGCGTCCCCGGATCTGATAGGGCCGCATCGTGCCGGACACGATGGGCGCGGGATCGGTCACGACGGGCGGACGCAACGGAGCATCCCGCCCCCCGCCGAAACTGGCGCAGGCCGCCAGGGTGGAAAAGGCGGCGGCGACCACTGCGCCCTTCAGCATTCTCGCCAACATGGCCGTACGCACTCCGGTTCACTCGAAGTGATCATCGCCCATGAGGTTTCCGGTTTGGTTAACAGGGGGTTTGAGGCTATGCGTCCCCGCGTCGTGTGGCGACGCCTTCGCGCCCGCGCCCAGTTCTTGAAGCGAGCACCTTGAAACCCTCCCTCTATCAGACCCGTTCGGGCGTCTTCGCCCTGGCGACACTGTGCTGCATCCTTTGGGGCAGCGCCTATCCGGCGATCAAGAACGGCTATGCTCTGCTGCATATCGCGCCGAGCGACATCGCCAGCCAGATGCTGTTCGCGGGTTGGCGCTTCGCCTTGGCGGGCCTGATCCTGCTGCTGGTCGCCTCGGCGATGAAGAAGCCGATCCTGGCGCTGAGCGGTCGGCAGATGGGTCAGGTCGCCTTGCTGGGCCTGACCCAGACCGCGATCCAGTATGTCTTCTTCTATATCGGCCTGGCCCACGCCAGCGGCGTGAAATCGTCGATCATGAACGCCACCGGCGTCTTCTTCAGCGTGGTTCTGGCGCACTTCATCTATGCGAATGATCGGCTCAGTACGCGCAAGGCGCTGGGCTGCCTGATCGGGT
The DNA here is from genome assembly GCF_032055285.1 of Brevundimonas sp. Lineage (GTDB taxonomy): Bacteria > Pseudomonadota > Alphaproteobacteria > Caulobacterales > Caulobacteraceae > Brevundimonas. The sequence continues at coordinate 260,530 of NZ_DAMBRE010000002.1, read as the reverse complement.
TCATGGGCGTGGTGGTGGTCAACCTGGGCGGCGGCGCCCTGGGTTTCGATTTCAGCCTGCTGGGCGAAGGCTTTGTCATCATCGCCGCCTTCGTTCTGGCGGCGGCCTCCATCTACGGCAAGCGGCTGTCAGCCGACCTGGACCCCATGGTCATGACCGGCTGGCAACTTTTCGTCGGCGGCGCGATCCTGATGGCGATCGGCAAGATGGGCGGCGGTGAACTGGAAGGTCTAGACATCCGCTCCGGCGGCCTGCTGCTCTACATGGCCCTGCTCTCCTCCGTGGCCTTCGCCGTCTGGAGCTTGCTGCTGAAGCATAATCCCGTTGGCATGATCGCGGCGTTCAACTTCCTGATCCCGGTCTTCGGCGTCGCCCTCTCGGCCATCTTCCTGGGCGAATCCCTGCTGCGCTGGAGCTATTTCGCGGCTTTGGTTCTGGTTTGCGCTGGCATCTGGTTGGTGACGCGCTCCTCAACCGCCGACAAAGCCTGAAGCCATGCACGCTTTAGTGCTTGGGCGACACGGCACTTAAGGCTATGCACGCCCCCGCGCGCTGTCTCGACTCGCGCTGGACAGGTGGCCGAGTGGTTTAAGGCAGCGGTCTTGAAAACCGCCGTAGGTGGAAGCCTACCGTGGGTTCGAATCCCACCCTGTCCGCCACACATTCCTCAACAACTAGGAAGTACTTTTTAAGTACCTACTAGTCTTGTTGAATAGAACAACACTACAGAGACAGTAAAACGCGAAGAAACTTCCAATAATAATTGGAATAGAATTCGCCAAAAACTCTAGGTTGTCTTTTCTGTACTTTAGTCACGACATTTCCGCGGCTTGCAGCCAAAAACATATCTCCGATTAGAATCATAATGTCCCCGCCACACACTCATCAACAACTAGGAAGTACTTTTTAAGTACCGCCTAGCCTTGTTGATAGAAACAACACCACAGAGACAGCAAGCAGCGAATATACTTCCAATAATTCTTGGAACTAATTTCGCCAAAAACCTCTAGGTTACTTTTACTGCACTTTAGTCGCGACATTTCCGCAGCTTGCAGCCAAAAACATATCTCCGATTAGAATCTTAATGTCCCCGCCACACACTCATCAACAACTAGGAAGTACTTTTTAAGTACCGCCTAGCCTTGTTGATAGAAACAACACCACAGAGACAGCAAGCAGCGAATATACTTCCAATAATTCTTGGAACTAATTTCGCCAAAAACCTCTAGGTTACTTTTACTGCACTTTAGTCGCGACATTTCCGCAGCTTGCAGCCAAAAACATATCTCCGATTAGAATCTTAATGTCCCCGCCACGCCGTCAGTCGCTGACTGACGGTTTGCTGTTTCACTGAAAATTACCCCGACATTACCGCAGCCTGCGCGGAAGCAGAGACGTTTCTGGCGTCTCCGGCGCGACTGAACACGCCTGTTCAGCGGCCATTATCGTGCCCCGTCTCCGTTTGCCGATGGTCGGTTAGGTTTCCCCGGACAGGGCCGCGTTGCCTGATTACAGGGAAATACAGGGAATCGCGTCAATTCGCAGGGCAGCTGCAACGACGCTGCCGCCGCGAGAACCCAGGCACGGCGGCCATTTGCGCAGGTCCAACGTCTCAAATTCCCGCAACAGGAACAGGGAATTCAAAACGACGTAACAGGGAAAATTGTTCGCGGAACAGGGAACGCCCTCGCCCTAAACAGGGATCGAGGGCGTCCAACGCATCAGGCGCGATAGAGCTGTCGCTGCGCATCCCAGTCGAGCGGAACGTCCTGGGTCATCACCCTCTGCAAGGTCAGGCCCTCCGGCTGATCACCGTCAAGGATGGCCTGCTTCAGATCGGGCGCCAGGAAGGCGGTTCGGATCAGGCGCGCGGCGTATGCGGCCTTTACCCCCTCGGCCTTGGCGATGCTCTCAAGGCTGTCGGCGTCGCCGGCCAGCAGCTTGCGTTTCCAGGATTCCGCGCGGATCAGGGCGGAACTCAGGGCTGGATCCACCGCCGCCTTATGCAACGGCGACTGTCCCTGAGGGCCGACGGCGATCTTGCTCCCGCCCCGTCGCTGGATGCGCATCGGGATGGTAATCACACTCCCGTCCTCTCTCCGCTCAAGCTGCTCCAGGACCAGACGCTCACGCCCCTGAAGATCGCGTGTCGCCAGATCGAGCCTCTCAGCATCGAGCACGACCGTCAGGGCGTCGGCGCCGACCTCCACCCGATCGACCAGGTCGCGGACGCGAGGCCAGTCGGGCGCAAGGTCGATCGGTCGGCAGAGTCCCAAGTTCTGGAGGTGGTCCGCGACACCTTGCTCCACGATCGGCGCCGACACCCGCGGGCATGCGCCCGCCTTATCCGGCGCCCCCGACTGGATCGCGGCCGAAACATAATAGCGGTAAGTCGCCCCGTTCTTACGCGAGCAACTGACGGGGGACATACGGTTGCCGGCGCTGTCGTAAATCAACCCCGTCAGGGGCGCGCCCGTATGGGGGCGGCGTGGCTGCCCCTTGGCTCGTGGCCGACGCTGCTTCTCGCCGAGCTTGGCCTGGACCGCGTCGAACAGGTCGCGATCGACAATGGCCGGATGCTGGCCTGGGTAATGGGCGCCGTTGTGAGGGATCTCCCCGATATAGATGCGGTTGCGCAGGATATGAAACAGCGCCCCCCGTTCAATCGGAACCCCGCCGCGCACTACACCGGCCTTGCTGATGGTCCGCTTCGACAGGACGCCCTGGTCGGCTAGTTCACGGCACAACAGGTGCGCAGAACCCAGTTCAAGGTAGCGGCAGTAGATACCGCGCACGGTTTCCGCCTCGGCTGGATTGATGGCGAGCGTGCGGCCGTCCGGATCGTAACCGAGCGGCACGCCGCCGCCCATCCACATACCCAGCTTCTTGCTCGCCGCGATCTTGTCGCGGATGCGCTCGCCCGTGACCTCGCGCTCGAACTGGGCAAAGGACAGCAGCACATTCAGGGTTAACCGCCCCATGGAGGTGGTGGTGTTGAAGGCCTGGGTCACGCTGACGAAACTGGCCCCAGTCTTGTCCAGGACGTCCACGATCCGAGAGAAATCGGTGAGCGCCCGCGTCAGCCGGTCGACCTTATAGACCACGACCACGTCGATCCGGCCCGCCTCAATCTCCGCCATCAGCCGCTTCAGCGCCGGCCGCTCCATATTGCCGCCGCTGAACCCGCCATCGTCATAGACCTCTGGCAGTAGGGTCCAGCCTTCGCCGACCTGGGATAGGATGTAGGCGGCGCAGGCGTCGCGCTGGGCGTGCAGCGAGTTGTAGTCCTGCTCCAGCCCCTCTTCGGTGCTCTTGCGGGTGTAGATAGCGCAGCGGATCTGACGGGCGGGCGCTTTCATGCGGCTTCTCCCTCTCGCAGACCAAAGAACCGAGGTCCGTTCCACCGCACGCCTGTGATCAGACGCGCGACCTTGGAGAGGCTGGCGTGCTTCTGCCCGTTCCAAATGTAGCCGTCGGCGGCCACCTCGACCTGGTGGCGCTCCCCCTGCCATTCCCGCACCAGGGTCGAACCCGGCTTGAAGGTCGTGGTCCGCACCTTGGGTTTGCATCCGGTGCGATGCTGGGCGGCGACCTTGGCCAGCCGCCGATCCAGCACTGCATCCCGACCCGCACCCGCCATTTGAAGCTGTTCCGCCAGCGCCCGGCGCAGGATGTCGCGCGAGCGGATCGGGGGCGGCTCGCCGAGCCGCTCCCTCCATACCGACCTCAGGCCCTCCACGCCCATGTCCTGGATCGCCGCCAGCAGTTGAGCCAGATCGGCGCTCATGCTTGCGGCTCCGCCGGCATGATGCGCCAGAGACGACCGGCGTCTGTTTTCTCGCTCCGAACCACATGGCCCTTCTTGCGCAGGGCGCCGGCCAGGGCGCCGCGGACCGAATGCGCTTGCCAGCCGGTGGCCGCCATCATGGCCGGCATGCCCACCCCATCGGCCTGTTGTAGTAAGACGATCAGACGATCGAGTTTGGAGGTCGGGGCAGCCACCGCAGCGTTAGCGGGCGTCTTGGACGATGACATAGGATTTTCCTCAGGTTTGCGGGCGCGGCTTGCGCCCTACTGACCTGAGCCCGGAAGGCCGGGCGGGAACAGGATCACTACCGCTTCCAATGCAGCGCAAGTCCAGCCGCTTGTGGGAATATTCGAAGCGTCGCCTTGCAGGACTTAAAGCTGCTGCCTAGCTGCGCAGCATCAGGCTGTTCTCGAAGCCTTGACCATAGATGCCGGGCAGGCCGTGTTCCTAGCCATCGCCATCGCTTCCCCCTCAATCCCATCACAGGATCCCGTGCCCGCACGACTGCGGGCGCGCGCCTAACTGCAGGAGATCATCATGTCCTCGGGTTACGGCCACGCGACCGATATCGCGCCCTCGCTTCCCCCTACCCTCGCCCTGGCGATCGAGAACCGGCCCATCGCGGGCCTGGCGCCTCTGTCTCGCAAACTGCGTATCCACAAGAAGAGCGCCATCACAGCCCTGGCCGGCGCCATTCAACAGTTCGGCTTCCTCGTCCCGGTCCTGATCAACTCCCACGACAAGATCATCTCCGGCTATGGCCGGGTCGAAGCAGCCCGCCAGCTCGGCATGACCGACGTCCCTTGCATCCGCGTCAGCCATCTGGACGACGACGCCCTGCGCGTCTTCGCCATCGCCGAGAACCAGCTGGGACAGTTGGCCGGCTGGGACGCCGAGACCCTGAAGATCGAACTGCAGGAGCTGTCAAACCTCGACCTTGGCTTCAGCCTGGAGGTCACCGGCTTCTCCCCCGCCAAGATCGACGCCATCATTCTCGGCGGCGACAGCAACCGCGACGACCAGGGCGATCGCCTGCCGGATCTGCCCGACACCCCGGTCAGCCAAGTCGGCGACCTTTGGCTGCTGGGGGATCATCGGCTGCTGTGCGCCGACGCCACTGACCCGCAGAGCTTCGCTGTTCTGCTGGAGGGTGAAAAGGTCCGCGTCGTGGTTACCGACCCGCCCTACAACGTCGCCGTGGCCGGTCATGTCACCAGCGGCGGCAAGCACGGCGAGTTCGTCATGGCGTCCGGCGAAATGAGCGACGACGAGTTCACCGGCTTCAGCACCCAGGTGCAGATGCGCATCGCCGAGGTCCTGATGGACGGCGGCCTTTGCTACTACTGCATGGACTGGCGCCACATGAGCCACACGCTCACGGCCGCGGCAGCCGCCAAGCTGGACCTGCTCAACCTGATCGTCTGGGACAAGACGGCTGGCGGCATGGGCAGCTTCTATCGTTCACGCCACGAGCTTATCTTCCTCTTCCGCAAGGCCGGCGCGCCGCACCTCAACCGGGTGGAGCTGGGCGTCCATGGCCGCAACCGCGCCAACGTCTGGACCTATGAGGGCGTCAACGGCTTCGGGGCCGCCAAGGCCAAAGCCCGGGAAATGCATCCCACGGTCAAACCCCTGGCCTTGATCCGCGACGCCATCCTCGACAGTTCGGCGCGAGGCGATGTCGTGCTGGACCTGTTCAGCGGCAGCGGCACTACCTTGATCGCCGCTGAACAGAGCAAGCGACGTGGGCGCGCCACCGAACTCGATCCCCAGTATGTCGACGTCGGCGTCATCCGTTGGCAGGAGTTCACGGGCCGGGAGGCTCGGCTGGCCTCCACCGGCCAGACTTTCCGTCAGGTCCGCGCGGAACGGCTGAAAGCGCATCTTGCCCCAGCTGAGGCCGTATCGTCGATCATCACCCTGCCCGCTGCGCGCGTACGCACGCGTGCGGCCGCTTAAGGGAGATGTCCTATGTCCAAATCTTCCAAGTCGTCAGGCAACTATGAGGTCGGCTACGGCCGGCCTCCCCAGGCGGCCCAGTTCAAGCCCGGCCAGTCCGGGAACCCCAAGGGCCGGCCCAAAGGCGCCAAGAACCTCGTCACCCTGTTTCGCGAAGAACTGGAGCGCTCCATCCCTGTCACTCAGAATGGCCGGACACAAATGATGTCTAAGGCCCGGGTCGCGGTCATCCAGCAGGTCGACAAAGCCGCCAAGGGGGATGCCAAGGCCTTCGCCGCCTTGATGAAATACGCCCAGGAGGATGCGGCGGCCGTCGCCCGCGAGCAGGCAGCGGCGCCAGCGAGCGAACTTCAGCCGGCCGAGTACGACGAGATCATCACGCGCTATCTCGCAGACCTGAGCGAAGGGAGGGCGGCATGACCCTTCCCTTGCCGGCCGACGCCATGGTCCACGCCTTAGCGCGACGGGACTTCGGCGTCTTTCTGGATCTGGTCTTCCCAACCCTCAATCCCGGCACGCCCCTCGCACGCGGTTGGTACCTCTCGGCCATGATGCGGGCGCTGGAGGATGTGGCCGACGGTTCTAACCGCCGCCTTCAGATCACCGTACCGCCCCGGCATCTGAAGTCGGTAATGACGACAGTGGCCTTCCCCGCATGGCTGCTGGGGCGCCGTCCGGAGACGCGGATCATCTGCGCCAGCTATGGCCAAGATCTCTCGGCCGCCCTGTCGCGCAACTTCCGTAAGGTGATCAACTCGGCCTGGTACGCGCAGGTCTTTCCCGAGACCGCTCGCTCCATCGTCCGCGACACCGAAGCCGACCTGGCCACGCGCCAAGGCGGCTATCGCTACGCCACCGCGGTCGGCGGCACGGTGACCGGCCTGGGCGCCGACCTGATCATCATCGACGACCTGATGAAGGCTCAGGACGCCACCTTCCCGGAGGCTCGGGCCAAGGCCCAGAGGTTCGTCGACGAGACCCTTCTCAGCCGTCTGGACGATAAGCGGACCGGGGCCATCATCGCCATACAGCAGCGTCTGCACGAGGACGACGTCTCGGCCCATCTGACAGCTAAGGGCGGTTTTCGCCACCTGGACCTGCCGGCCATCGCCATTCGCGATGAGATCATCTCTCTCACCCATGGCCGCAGCCATGCACGGCGGATTGGGGACGTGCTCAACCCGGCCCGGGAATCCCGCGAGGTCCTAGAGCGGATCCGCGCAGAGATGGGCGGCCGCGCCTTCGAAGCCCAGTACCAGCAGAACCCCACCCCGACGGAAGGCGACTATGTCCGCTGGGATCGGATCCAGTTCTACGATGAACGTCCAGAGCGACATGGCCTCCACAAGATCGTGCATAGCTGGGATCCAGCGGCATCCACTGACCCGTCCGCTGACTATTCCGTCGGTACGGTCTGGGGTCATGACGGCGCTAGTTGGCTGTTGCTCGACATCATCCGCGTCCGGCTGGCCTATGCCGACCTCCTGGATCGGGTCCGTTCGGAGCGGCAGCGCTGGCGCGCCGATGTCATCCTGGTTGAAAAGTCCTCCCTAGGCCCCGCCCTCCTGGAAGACCTAGGGCGGGACATGCGCGGCATTGGCGACCGGGCCCACCACGCCCCGTCCTGCATGCGGATTGGAGCAGACGCCCGGTTGCCTAAGGCGGAACGCCTCTACAGCTCGGTGGAGCGGCTTTACTCGGGGTTCGCTAAGCTACCCCGGGACGCGCCCTGGCTGGAGGATCTACGGCGCGAAATGCTGACCTTCCCCAACGCCAAGCACGACGACCAGGTGGATAGTGTCAGTCAGTTCCTCAACTGGGCCATCGGTCGCGGTGGGCGGAACACGCTCCGCGGTCATGCGCGTCGCGACGGGCCCAGGCCGGCCTAGAAGGAAAACAGCGGTGCCCCTCCGGGACGTCGCTGTGACCCGTCCTCTGGGGCGTTCAGCTCTTACATTCAGCCTGCGCCGTATAGGCCAGATGCGGAACGCCGCCGCGGCTTGTGGCGTCGGCAAACACGATACTCTGCAGCTCGACTTCCCCGCCGCACGATTTTTCCAGCATCGCGCGAACCTCTTCCGTCACCTTCGCCTCGTCCCGCGTGAATGACGCAATTCCCGAAACGGAAAAGCCTAATTTACCTGACGCCGTTTGAAGCGGTGCCGGACGGTAAGACGGTACAGAACTACAAGCCGCCGCCATAAGTCCGCCGACTAGAATGATCGCACATGACCTAATCATCGTGCCGTCTCCACTGCATCGCCCGCAACCAATCGGTCGGTGTAATCCGTCGCATTCAGCGAGTTAGCCCGCCCGCAGACCGTATCCGCGAAACCTTCGATCCCACCTCTGAACGCTTCGGGAAAACGGCTGCTGAAGTAAAAAGCCTTGAAGCCGTTGTAGCCGCCCATTCGGTTTCGGGCATTGACGAGGCCGCAAACCGCCAGGCCGATTTCGCGTGGGTTCCGTCGATTTACAGGCGTCAGCACCACCCGGACATTTCGAAATTTGGCGCTCTCATAATCAACCAGAGACAGCTCCAGCCACGACCGCGTCAGTTCAATTTCGAGATCCACCGCAGCATCCGAGAAGAGCCCCGCGCTCTGTGCCGCTGGCGCGCCTTCAACATTCTCTTCGGCCTGGCTAAACGCCGGTGTGGCTATGGCCGACGCGGCCAAAAACGCTAAGGCAGTCCTAATCATTATGCATTCCATGAGTCTCAATGACATGACGCTGGTCGCTTGAACGTCAGGTTCAGTCAACCCGAAATGAGACTCATCGTCTGTCGCTCGATCGGCTGCATCCGCCTCATCTGCGGCCATGGACGTCCGCCGCAAACTCGGAGCCCGCGTACAGCGGTTGAGACAGGCTCAGGGCCTGTCTCAGGAGGAGCTGGCGGACCGGGCCGACCTGCACCGCACCTATGTGTCCGGCGTCGAGCGTGGCGTGCGCAACCCTACGGTGACGGTGCTGGAAAAGCTGGCCCAGGGGCTGAAAACCTCCCTGCCCGACCTGGTTAGCTTCGAATAGAGCGGACAACCGAACGACGCTCCAGGACCTCCATAGCCGCGGCCAGCTTCTGAAAGTCCTCTGCGTAGCCTTTCAGCACAGACCCCGCTTCGGATAGCGCCAACAGGCTCGTGTCGGTGCTCAGAATATGGGCATGGTCCAGAATGGCCGAAGCCATGACGCCGAGGCGCAGCTTGGCCTCCAGAGCGTCGTCGGGATCCAGCATGGGGTCTCGGTCGAGATCATCGCGCGTCATGTCCGCGACTACCGCTCGCGTGGCGCTGGAAGTCCAGAGGAAGCGCGCAGGTCGCGAATGCGCCATGTGTGGACGGCTCCCCGTTGGCAAGGGTTGATCTGATGTTCTGCTGAGCCTGGTCGGAGCGGCCATGTGTTCGACCTGTTAGTGCGGCACGCATGACCGCTGGCCATAATGCCTTCCGCGAAGGTGGGTCCCGACCAAAAGCACGCGCTCGAGGCGCTATGGCGCATGTGGGTTTTCCCGCCTTCCGGTTTCGACCGGCTGTCGCATTACATCCTGTCCGCCCTTCCCAAGTTCGTCGGTCTCCGCGTTAAGCCTCGACCTGTCTCTATGCCGCCAGCGGCTCCCTGTAGCGCTCACCCGAAGTCATGATCGCCCAGACCATTCGCGCGGTCTTGTTGGCGAGAGCGACGGCCGCAACCTTCGGCGTTCGCCGAGCAAGCAACTGGACCAGCCACGGCCGGCGCGTGCCGTTCCTCACGGCATAGCGCACGACCGCCAAGGCGCCGACGACCAGCATCTGTCGCAGATATCGGTCGCCCTGCTTGGTGATCCCGCCCAGCCGCTCCTTGCCGCCGCTGGAATTCTGCTTCGGAACGAGGCCGATCCACGCCGCGAGATTGCGACCGGTCTTGAAGGCCCTTGGATCGGCGATCGTGCCCACCAGAGCGCTGGCCAGCAGCGGGCCCACGCCGGGGATCTCCATCAGCCGGCGCCCGACTTCGGTCGATCGGGCGTTGGTCCGGATCAGCCGATCGGTCTCCAGGACCTGCTCGTTCACCAGCCGCAGCTGCGCGGCGAGCATGGCGAGGCACCCCCTCGCCTCAAGCGGCACGCGCTCGTCGGCCGGATCTTCGACCACTTCGATAAGGCTCTGGAGGCCTTGCCTGCCAATCGCCGCCGCCATGCCGAACTCCGCCATGTGACTCCTGATCGCGTTGGAAATTTGCGTGCGCTGTCGGATCAGGATCGACCGAGTCCGGTGCAGCACCATCACGCTCTGCTGCGCCGGCGACTTTACCGGCACGAAGCGCATCGTCGGCCGGGTGACCGCCTCGCAGATCGCCTCCGCGTCGGCCATGTCGTTCTTCTGGCGCTTCACGTACGGCTTCACATAGCTCGGCGGCATCAGCCGCACCTCGTGGCCCAGGCCAATCAGTTCGCGGGCCCAGTGATGCGCCGTTCCGCAAGCTTCGATCCCGACCAGACAGGGGGACAGCTTTTCGAAGAACTTCAGCAGCCGCGCTCGCGTCAGCTTCTGTCGAATGACGACGCCGCCCTCAGCATCGACGCCGTGCACCTGAAACACCGACTTCGCGATGTCCAAACCAATCGTGGATACCTGTCCCATGGCTCTCCTCCAGCTCTGCCGGAGGCCTAACGCCGCCGGTGGGTTGGAGAGCCGTCCACAGCATCAATAGCGGTCATTGGCATACTGCCCGAACGACGACACTCCGAAACGAGCTGAAGGTCCGCTTTCCGGTCATCGGCTGATTTCTCAAACCGACGCTTACGCGGCGTTTGCCGGGCCCGCTCCCGAGCCTGGCACAGACGTCACAGATCAATCTGCTCCGACATCTCCAAGGCATCGTCTACCTCGATGCCTAGATAGCGCTGATCTGCTCCCCGAAAACTGGATCACCGGACGTTAGAGTTTTTCGCTGAGATTTCCCTGGCTGGGAAGGAGCGAAAACCATGAAGGCATCGGCTTTCTCGGACGCCCAAAAGGCGTTCATTCTGAAGCAGGGCGCGGACGGCGTGCCGGTGGCGGAGATCTGTCGCCGGGCCGGGATCAGTCCGGCGACCTACTTCAACTGGAAGAAGAAGTACGACGGCCTGCTGCCGACGGAGATGAAGCGGCTCAAGCAGCTCGAGGATGAGAACGGTCGCTTGAAGCGGATCGTGGCTGACCTGTCGTTGGACAAGGAGATGCTGCAGGACGTCATCCGGCGAAAGCTCTGAGGCCTGGTCGCAAGCGCGAGCTGGTGGCGGGCGTCTGTGGTGACTGGGGCGTGTCGATCCGGCGGGCTTGCCGGGTTCTGGAAATGGACACTTCGAGTTTTCACTACAAATCCCGCCGCCCCGACCAGGCCGGCCTCGAAGCCCGCATCAAGGCGATCTGCGAGACGCGCGTGCGCTACGGCTATCGCCGGGTGCATGTGCTTCTCCAGCGCGAGGGCTGGAGAACAAACATCAAGAAGACCCATCGTATTTACAACGCCCTGGGCCTTCAGCTGAGAAACAAGACGCCCAAGCGGCGGGTGAAGGCCAAGCTTCGGGAGGACCGCTGTGAAGCCACGCGGCCGAACGAAACCTGGGCCATGGATTTCGTGCACGACCAGTTGGCGACCGGCCGCAAGATCCGCATTCTGACCGTGGTGGACACCTTCTCGCGCTTCTCGCCGGTGATCGATCCCCGGTTCACCTACCGGTCTGAAAACGTCGTGGAAGCGCTCGACAGCGCCTGCGCAAAACTAGGCTATCCGAAGGCGATCCGGGTCGATCAGGGCACGGAGTTCGTCTCCCGCAACCTAGACCTATGGGCCTACGCCCATGGTGTCACCCTGGACTTCTCTCGTCCGGGCAAGCCGACGGACAACGCCTTCATCGAGGCCTTCAACGGCCGCTTCCGGGCCGAGTGCCTGAACGCCCACTGGTTCCTGACGCTTGCCGACGCGGCCGAAAAGTTGGAGGGTTGGCGTAGATACTACAACGAGGATCGGCCCCATGGGGCCATTGGCAACAAGACGCCGATCACGCTGATGAATCCGGGTGACACAGCCAGCCTGTCACCCTGACTCGGGCCGGAAAACTCCAGCTTCGAGTGCGCCAGAAAACGGGGGCGGATCAACCGACTCCATGACCGCTGCCGGCAAGATCTTGGATGGCAGGAGCTTGTCTAACGACAGCACGCGAACCCGCGGCTCAAAGGCGATTCGGACCGGCTCCATCTAGAGGCGCTCCTGTCCAATGCGCGCCGCCAAGGCGGTCGGCAACGTGTTGAATCCTTCCGCCCGCATCAGGGCGACGAACAGGTCATTGGCCAGGAGGTGTTGAAGGGCGCTGACGACGAAGTCGAGACGCGACCGTGTCAGGCCCGCCCGCCGGACAAACGCGGTTTGACGTTCTGTCTCGCGCTCCAAGGTGCGGATCAGCGATTCCGGCGTGGCCGGCTGAGCGGGGCGAACGCCGCGGCTGCGCGGGTTCATGCCCTTTCCGCTGGTGTTGCGTTGTTCGATGATACGGCGGATCGCCAAGATCTGATTTCCAGGGATCAACTTGTCTTCATAGGCCTGGGCGAGGGCCTGCTGAACATCACCTTCTTTGGCTTGGACGATCTCCATGGCGATGGTGTGCGGAATGACCCCGCGCTCCACTGCAGAGATCAGTTTTTCTTCTCCGTTCTCCAGCAGGAAACAGATGGCGTAGATATATTCGCGGCTGAAGCCGACCTTGGCCGCGATCTCCCCATGGCCGTAGCCGCGCTCGCGCAAGGCGCCGATGGCGCGCACCAACTCCAGCGGCGTGTGCTGACGCCGAGCTAGGTTTTCGACCAGGCTCATGACGAAACAGTCGTCTTCGGCGGCGTCGATCACGACAGCGGGAATCGATTCCTGGCCAAGCGCCATGAAGGCCTCCAGCCTTCCTTGCCCGCAGACGAGATCATAGCGAGATCGTCCGGGGCGTTGGCTGACCGTGATCGGCTTCTTCAAGCCCAACCGCTCGATGCTGGTCACGAGTTCTTGGAACACGCGCTTGTTGCGCGCCCGGGGATTGAGAACGGTGATGGCGCTCACCGGGATCATCAGGATATCGGGAACATCACTCATGCCGCTCGCAGCTCCGTCCGACGCGTGAGGTCGTAAAATCCGTCCAAGTCGTCGAAACGAAAGGCGTCCAACCGCACCCCGTTTTCCGGCGACAGCTTGAGGCTGGGATCGGCGCCGCCCTCGATCCAGGGCAGAAGGTAGTAGTCGCGGATTTCCGCATTCCCGGCCTCCATCCGAACGGCGATGGTGATGTCCGGTCGAAGCCCCTGATCCAGGCGGATTTTCCATCGCAGCGCTCCGGCGGCGGTTTCGCAACACCGAGCGAGCACGATGGAGGCGGTGAACTCCGCGTTGACGGTGATCATGTCGGTGGTCTCGTCACGCGCCGCCGTTCCGCCGGCCTGCGCCACCCCGTCGATCACTTGGGCCACGATATCCGGGTGGAGGCGGCGCAGCGCGCGATTGGTTTCGATGTAGCGGAAATCCTTCGCCGGCGCGTAGCCGATCAGGGCGTAGGCGCGCACCAAGCTGCCGAAGCGCTGACGAAAGGTCGAACTCGACGCCATGTCTTCGACTTCGTCGATGACCAATCCCGACAACCAGCCCTTCTGCTCCAGGAGCGCCGACAGCTGGCCGAGCAGTTCCTCGTCGGAGAAGCGCCGACTGCGGTCCTGAATGATTCTCTGCGCCGCTTCGAAGAAGTCGGGCTCGACGATGCCTTCGAAAGCGCCGTCCTTGCGCACCCACATATCAGGCGTGTTCAAAACCCGTTTGGCCTTCAGCTTGAAGGAGCGTCGATTGTAAACGTTGTTGCCGATGTATTTTTCATTGGTCAGCACCTGGTGGACCGTCGATCGCGTCCACGGTCGCCCGAGATCGGTCATCACGCCTTCGGCGTTGAGCAGGGCGGCGATCTCGCTTTCCGAGCGTCGCTGAAGGACAAATAGCCGATAAAGGCGGCGGACCACCTCCACCTCCTGCGGCGGTCCAGGCGTTAGGACCACGCGATCCGTTTGCAGGCTCTTCTGCTCGCCGCGCGCCAGCTCCCCCTTGGGATGGCAGAGCTCATCGACCAGCTGGCGGCGCAATCCAAACCCAGCCGGTCCGCCTTGACGGAAGCCGAGGGTGATCAACCGGCACTGGCCGGCGAACACCTTGGTCGACAGCTCGCGGCTATACTCACCGGCCATCGCGCGTTTCATGCTCTTGATGATGGTGGCGCTGAGACTGCCGTCGTTCTCGAACTGCTCTGCGCAATAGTGCACCGCGATGCCGGCCTCGCGGCAGATGAACTCGTAGTAGGCGCTCTCGTCGGCGTCTTGAAACCGGCCCCACCGGCTGACGTCGTAGACGAGGATGGCGTCGAAGTCGGCGACGCCGCGGCGCACGTCGGCGATCAAGCCTTGCAGCGCGGCGCGTCCATCCAGCTTCAGGCCGCTTTTCCCCGCGTCGGCATAGGTTTTGACGATTTCAAATCCCCGCCGTGCGGCGTAGGCCGCAAGCGCTTCCGATTGGTTCTCGGTGGAGTATTTTTGATGCTCGGTCGACATGCGCACGTACTGAGCCGCACGCACCAGCGTCCCGCATTCACCTCCGCACTGGTCCCTCGGTCGCTGCATCGCCCTGCCGGTCGTTCGCCGCCTTGGCGGCACGGTTGGACCGACACCGTAAGCGCCCTCCGACGTGAAAGTCGTTTCAGAAATTGGACTGAAAACTTCAGTCCAAAACAGGAAAAACTTTTCACACGGAAGAGGCGTAGGATGGAGAGCTTCTCGCAGCAGATCGCCGCGGCCATGCGGCGCGAGTGGGGGGCGACGCCCTCGGCACGGAAAGAGGTCGGACGGATCACGCGCGCCAATGAACGCGCGGTCCGCAACTGGTTCGAGGGCCGCAACGGTCCGAGCGGAGAAAACCTCGTGTCCCTCATCCGCGTCTCGGACGCCGTCTTCGAAACCGTTTTGGCCCTCTCAGGACGAAGGTCAGCCTTGTCGGGCGTTCACGTGCCGGCGCTGCGAGAGCGTTTGAAGTCACTCCTCGATCTGATCGACGAAGCCCCTTCTCGATAGATACCGCCACTTCGGCGAATTTCTTTACCGGAGGAAGCAGTCCCATGGCGCGACCTATGGGCGCCCGACGCGCGCCTTCCAGGCGCAGTTATTGTGGAGACAAGTTCGCATTAGACTGGCAGCACCCCACCCAGTCAGGCGGCAAGTCTCCAAGCAACTACCTCACTATTGGAGACGAATTTGCGATCATGTCGACGCGCTCACCACCCCCTCTCCCTTCGCATAAGTCGTCCCCAATAGTCGGCGTTGCACATCCCAATTCAACGGAATCGCCGTCTGTTTTTCGAGCGTGGCGATAGCCGAGGTCGAGAGCCGCCCATTCAGAATGGCGGATTGAATGTCAGGGGCCAGGAAAGCCCAGGCGAAGCGGTCGTAATCGGCCGACGCCATCATCGCGGTTCGCACGACATGGCGGTGGGCGGCGAACGCGGGACGCGCGGGGCCAAGGGCGGCATGAGCCAGCCTCAATCGCTTACGCGCGCGCAACTTGGATACCTTGGCATCGGCATCAATTTCCTGCTGCTCCTTTCCAATCCAGGTCCGGCCACCTGAGAACTTCATGCGGACCGGTATAACGATCCGAACATGGCCGGGCCTCGCCCCCTCGACGAGCACTCTATCACCGGACACCAGCCGCGCCTCCACCGCCGCCACCGTGTCTAGATCGCGGCGATGATCATGCAGGGCCCTAAGAGCGAGCACGACATGCGTGCAGTCGCTCCTGATCTCGATGCGAGCCACCATCTGCCGCAACTCCTCGATGGTGATGGCTCGCTCATCCCTATCGATCAGCTGCCCAAGGCGTCGACGAATGATGCCCTCAAGCACGTCGCAGGGAACGCGACGAAGGAGGTCCGTGCGGTTTGGGCCGACCATGCCCAGCACCGGGCCGGGCCCAACGTAGTAGCTGTATCGCCGCCCCTTTCGCCGGGCAAACGTCGGCCGCATCGATTGTCCGAGCTCATCGAAAACCCGCCCCCTCAGAGGCGCGCGCTTGAGGTCGGGTGCGCGAGCCTTCCACGTTGCGCTCCTCTGGCGAAGGAGCGCCTGGACCGCGTCAAATGTCTGCTGATCCACGATGGCGTCATGCCGGCCCTGGTAGGTCGTGCCTTTGTGGCAGATCAGCCCAAGGTAGATTGGGTTCTGGAGCAGATGGCGCAGTGCTCCGCGGCTGAACGGCATGCTGGGATAGGTGAGGCCGCGTCGAGACTGGCCAGCCTTCGACCGAATCCCCTCCTCCGCCAGTTGCTGCTGAAGATCATAAAATGAGCGGCAGGCAATCAGCCGGTCGAAGATTAGCCGAACGGTTGATGCTTCGACCTCGTTCACACGAAGACGGCGATCGCCCGATCCATCTGGTGCGTCGTAGCCAAGTGGGACGACGCCGCCCATCCACATGCCCTTCGCCTTCGATGCGGCGATCTTGTCGCGTATCCGCTCGCCGGTGACGTCACGCTCGAACTGCGCGAAGGACAGCAGCACATTGAGCGTCAGCCGGCCCATCGAGCTGTTGGTGTTGAACGCTTGGGTGACGCTGACGAACGCGACATCCCGCTTATCGAGCGCTTCCAGTATTCTCGCGAAGTCGGCCAATGACCGCGTCAGGCGGTCGACCTTGTAGACGACCACGGCATCGATCGATCCAGCGTCGATGTCGGCGAGCAATCGTTTGAGACTGGGTCGCGCCATCGACGCGCCTGTAAAGCCGCCGTCATCATATCGCCGACGATCGATCGTCCAGCCCTCGCCGCCCTGGGATTTAATGTAGGCTTCGCAGTACTCACGCTGCGCATGGAGCGAGTTGAACGACTGGCTCAGCCCCTCCTCTGAACTCTTTCGGGTGTAAATCGCGCACCGCACCCTCGCCTCATGGCCCATGACGAGCCCCCGGCCGCAGACCGAAGAAACGCGGACCATTCCAACGCACGCCGGTGATCTCCCGAGCGATGGCGGACAGGCTCCGGTAATCACGGTCGCGATAGCGGAACCGCTTCCCCTCCGCGATCACTTCATGAACCACGCCTCGGTACTCCCGGGCGACACGACTGCCGGGTTGAAGCGGCTGGAGCGTGGGCGTCGCGGTCGACTTGAGCCGTCGGCGATCATCAGCCGTGAGGTCACCGTGCTTAGCGGCCTGGATCCGCCAGGCAATAATATGCCGGATTAGACGCTTCGAGCACACGTCAGGGGGCGGCCCCCAACGCCGTCGCCATTCATCCCTGAGCGATGCCAACGACATCGCCTCCAGTCTCACCAAGAACGATTCGTCATCATCAGCAGTAGTCGCCATCACATCCTCCTGAAATGGCGAAGGCGACGACTAAAATATCATATAAGTCCAGCCATAAAAGCCTATTTGTGCAGATACTTACTGACCGCTTTCTGGAGATTATTCATCGGATGACTGGGTCCACCCAGCAAAGATGTGCCGGCTGTCAGAACATGCCGACCGTATAGGCCGTGTATGCAGCGTAAGATGCGACGAGGGCGAAGCCTTCATTTCTGCTCAACCGGCCTCCGGAGAAGGCGAAAACCATGACAACCAGCGACACCGCCACCAGCAACAGGAGGTCAAAGGCCATCATGCTGGCAGGTACTTCGGTGGGAGCCACCACGCCAGTGATGCCGCCTATAAACAAGATGTTGTAAATGTTGGAGCCGAGGACATTGCCCAGAGCAATGTCACCTTCCTTGCGATAGGCAGCCACGGCAGAGGTGACCAGCTCCGGGAAGGACGTTCCAACCGCCACGATTGTCAGACCGATGACAGCGTCGCTCACTCCGAGCTGCTCTGCAATCTTGATGGCACCATCCACCAAAAGCGATCCGCCGCTCACTATCAATACGAGACCAACCAGAAAAAGGAGAATGGCCACCGAGAGCCTCCCGCCGGATTGCTCCTGCGGGATCAGGGCCGGGTCGATTTCTTCCATCGCCACGGCACGATCATAAGCGGCACTGTGGGGCGCTCCCAATCGTTCCTGGCGGTAGGCATAATAAACATACCCTCCCATCGCGATCAGGAAGATGATGCCAGCCTCGCGGGAGAGGCCAACAGTCGCGCCGGCGGCGAGCAAGGCCAGAACGGCGAGGGTGCCAATACCGCCATCGCGCCAAAGGGTACGGGTTTTTACCGCGATGGGTGTGATCAGTGCAGCTATTCCGAGGATCAACAGGGCATTGGCAATGTTCGATCCAACGATATTGCCGATGGCAATCCCTGGTGATCCGGCAAGGCTGGCCTGCACGCTTGCGGCAAGTTCAGGCATAGAAGTGCCCATGCCCACAACTGTCAGGCCGATCAGCATCGGTGACAGACTCAGTCTTTCGGCAATCCGCACGGCACCGCGGACCAACAGGTCGCCGCCTGCAATCAGCAGAACAAGGCCCAGCAACAGGAAAAATGCATCAGCAAGCATGATGTGACAGCAACCTTTGTCGGGAAATTAGCGTCGATCAGTAGGGTGATGCCCTGCGGCTGTCACTGGGGTTGTGCCGGGGCATCGCCTGCCTTGTGCTTCTACCCCGACAGCTTCCATTGTAGTCGTGCGTATTTCATCGACTTGCCAGAGACAGCACACAGCTAAGCGGATGCGAAGCGGTACGTTATTCTGCAGGCGGCTGTGTTACCCGATCGGCGGCACCGTTGACCGCCTCGCGGACGGCTCCGCGTAACGCTTCACCATCCACTGCCTTGTCGACACCGGTGATCAGGGCCTCCTCGTCGATCACTGCGCCGACAGCCGCCATTTCTTCGGCTGGAAGGGCCTCGCCAAGAGCCTGCCTTACGGCACCTTGTGCCATGCCCTTGATGGCCTCCTCGTCAACCGCCGAAGCAACAGCATCCACTACACCCTGCCCTTCGATTGCTGCGTCGGCCTTGCTGCGCAGTTCTTCAGCCTGCTTGGCGGCATCGCCACATGCGGCAAGTGCAAGAGCTGCGCCCGCCACGAAGATCATCTTTCTTTTCATGTCAGTATTCCTGTTTGCATGCGCGCGGGTCCGGGCCGCTGCAATGGCGCGCTACGAATGTGCGGGGGTTGCGGCAAAGCGACGAATGCGCTGCTTCAACCTGAACTTGAGACTTCTGAGCTGTTCGATTTCAGGACCGCGAGCGAGCTGCTGCGCGAGGCGAAGGGTGCCGTCAGGTTAATTAGGCATTGGCAAAAAAGTCCCTACCCTGCTCATTTTCAGATGGTAGCGGCCGCCCAAGCAGCATCCGCATCGCCACGAAAGCGACGAAGTGTAGGTCTGCTGATCAGATGGCATTGGATGTTGAAGGTATTGTAGATAGCTGCGTGGGTTGTGAGAAATCTCTGCGCTGAGGCTTGGGATTTGAACCTCTGCTGCTGTCGCTCTCGTCGTCGGATCGGCAAATGCGAGTTTTCAACGCGGTTATTGTCTCGTAGCCGGCCAGGGCGATGAAGGTGCCGCAGTTCCAACTGATCAAGCGCCGCACCGTACGATGCCAGCCCATCCGTTGTGATGGTTTCCGGCTCGATAGGTTGGTTGCGTAAAAGACGTTTGATCAGCTTCAAAGCCGCCTCTGTGTCCCGCCGGCGCTGGACAACGACGTCTAAAACCTCGCCTTCGTCGTCGACTGCGCGCCACAGATACATGCGCCGTCCTCCGATCTTGCAGACCATTTCATCGAGATGCCAACGGCCTGTCGGAGGCACTCTCCGCTTCTTGAGCCGCCGTGCAATCAGAGGCCCGAACTTGATCGTCCAGCACCGGATCGTTTCGTAGCTGACGTCAATTCCGCGTTGCGCCATCAGTTCCTCGACGTCGCGGAAGCTCAAGCTGAAACGAAAGTACAGCCACACGGCATGACGTATCACCTCAGCTGGAAAACGATGTCGCTTAAAAGATAGAGGCTTCATAAAATCGCCCACCCCACCAATGGCTTGCAGCCTTCGAAGTGGAGCACCTTTACCGTTAGACTGACAGCACCGCACCAGTAAGCCCTATCGTTCGGCCAACAACTACAGTAAACAAAATCCACGCATCATGATTTGGCGGCCGTGAGCCAGTTAGATGAGATAGTGGGGATTAGAGCATGAAAATGCTTGCGACATCAGTGCGCCTCGTGGCCTTCTCAACGTTCTGGCTAGCGCTGACAGGGGGCGCAATGGATGCGCTGTACTACGGGGCGCCAGCGGTCCTGCTGACAACCTCAATCAGCCTTGCGCTTTACCCGGCGACACAACCGGGGATTCGGCTGTGGTGGGCGGTCCTGTACGTGCCGCACCTCCTGCTCCGCGGCTTCTTAGGTGGTCTGGACGTCGCGCGGCGAGTGCTCGACCCACGTCTGCCCGTCCGGCCCGGCTGGCGCCGGGTGCCGCTCTTGACGAATATCGCTGAGGTGAATGCCGTCCTTGGCGGGGTCGTCAGCGTTCTGCCTGGCTCATTGGCCGCAGGGATCCGCAATGGCGCGTTGGAGGTTCACATGCTTGACACCGAAGATTTCAACCTGCGCAGCCTTCAGGCAGAAGAACGCCGCGTGCTACGCTTGTTTGGTATGCCTGTCTTTACCCCTCGCTACGCAGGAGAAAATCGTGGACGCAGCTGACCATTTCATGGTCGCCGCCGTCGTTCTTCTGCTCACGCTGGCGCTGGCGCTTTTTCGTGCCTGGTTCGGGCCACGGGCGATCGACCACGTAATGGCAGCGCAACTCGTCGCGACCAGCGGGGTCGGCGTGGCGCTGACGCTGGGCGCGGCCAGGGACGACGCTTCGATGCTGGATGCGGCCTTGGTTGGCACAGTGCTGGCCTCGGTGGCAATTCTCGTTTTTGTGCGGGACGGCCAGAGTGATGCGGACGAGCCCGGAGACCGAAAGCCATGACATTGGCCGATTACCTGGTCCCTGCGCTTCTTTACATCGGTGTCTTTTTCTATGCGGCCGGATCGTTGGGGCTGCTCAGGTTTCAAGATGCCGAGTTAAGGCTGCACGCGCTTACCAAGGCCGACAACGTCGGTCTGGGCTTCGTGGCGCTTGCCGCCGCGTTGCACTGGGGTTCGGTGGCTGTCGCTTTCAAGATCGCCGCCGTCTGGCTGTTCGCGCTCATGGCCGCCGGAGCGACCGCACAACTGATGGCGCGCCGCGCGAAGACTGCGGCCGAGCGGGGCACGGACCGATGACGCTGGCATTCGACCTCATCCTCTGCCTGATGATCGTCGGTACTGCAGCCGCAGCGCTTCTCACGCACAACGCGCTGGCGGCAATCGTTTTTTTCATCGTTTTCGGCAATCTGCTCGGACTGGCATGGCTGGCTATGAACGCAGTCAATGTCGCCATGGCAGAGATCGCCATCGGCGCGGGCATCACCGGAGTTTTGCTGATACTGACGCGGCAACGGCTGATGGCGCTTGGTGACGATCTGGTCAGCGCCGAGACGCCCGGCTGGCTACGTGCCGGCGCGGTGTTGGCCTGCACTGGTTTGACGGCGCTGGTTGGGTCCGCGGTCCTGAGTGTCGCGCCCGCAGACGACTTGGGCGGGCCAATCGCCGCGCTGCTGCCGGAGCTTGGCATCGAGAACCCGGTGACTGGCGTGCTTCTGGCCTTCCGGGCCTATGACACATTGCTGGAAACATTCGTCCTGCTGGGCGCGCTTGTCGCAGTCTGGTCGCTCGCCCCGGGAAATGCATGGCCGCGCCCGCCCGCGTCACTGAACCTGGCGGAAAGCGGGGGGGGAAGCGTCGCTCAGGCCTTCGGACGGTTGCTCTTGCCCTTGGCGCTGGTGATGGCGGCCTATCTGGTCTGGGCCGGGTCGGACTTTCCGGGTGGAGCGTTTCAGGCCGGAACCGTGCTTGCCGGCGGTCTGATCATCGCCGCGATCGGCGGAGCGGTCGCATGGCCGCGGGCCGACAACAGCATTCTCCGCGCGGTGCTTGTGCTTGGCCCGGGGGTCTTTCTCATCATCGGCCTGGCGGGAATCGCACTGGGCCGATTCCTGTTCTATCCGCCAGGCTTCGCGAAGGCCATGATCGTCGCGATCGAGTACAGCCTTGCGCTGTCGATCGGCGCGACCCTCGCGCTGCTACTGGCGGGTCGGTCGGTAGCGCCGGATCATAGGAGCTGACTACTGCATGCCAACGTTAATGCATCTTTACCCGCTAACAGGGGCGGCATTGGTGGGGCTCGGCCTCTACGGCATCGTGACCCTGCGTCATCCGTTGCGTCAGCTTCTGGCCGTCAATGTGGTTGGTGCCGGTATCTTCCTGATCCTCGGTGGACTCGGGCGCGGCACCGCTTCGACCGATCCGTTCCCGCAGGCGCTGGTCATCACCGGCATCGTCGTCGCGGTGGCGCTCACCGCTTTCGGTGCTGCGTTGGTTGTACGCGTGGCCGAGGAGGAGCGGGCACGAGATGACACCGCGGCGGTCGAAGCGACCGGCGACAGTGCATGAGCCCGCTTGACCTGCTTGTCGCAGTGCCCCTCGCTCTGATGATCGCGGCGGTGCTGCTTGGGAGCCGGGGACGCTTATTGCTACTGGCGGCAATTCCGGTCATGGCGGGTCTGACGGTGTGGCTGCTGCTACTGCCAGAGGGTACCGCCCATATAGTGGGTGACTGGAACCTGCCGCTGGGAATCCTGTTGCGTGCGGATGGGGTGGCACAGCTTTTGGTGGCAGCCACGTCAGCCTGCGCTTCGATCATTGGACTGTACGCGCTGCGCGAATTCGCGCCCGGGCCGAGCGGGTCGGAGACCGCCCACGGCTATGCCTTCTGGCCGCTCTTCTACCTGTTGTGGGGCGGAGCAAATGCTGGATTCCTGACCACCGATCTCTTCAATCTTTATGTCGCGCTGGAAATGGTCAGCCTTGCCGCGGTGGCGATGGCGGCGATGGGCTCGCTGCGCGCCGCGCTGCAGTACTTCGTGGTCGCGCTGGTCGGATCGCTGGCCTACCTGCTAGGCGTCGCGCTTCTGTTTGCCAATTACGCGACAGTGGACATCACACTGCTGGCCGGGACAGCGAGGCCGGACCTTGCGACCAAGGTCGCACTGGCGGTGATGACGGCGGGACTGCTGATCAAGGCGGCGGTCTTTCCGCTGCACGGCTGGCTGCCGCCAGCCCATGCCGCAGCACCCGCACCCGCCAGCGCCCTGCTCTCCGCGATTGTCGTCAAGGTAGGATTCGTGATCCTGCTGCGCCTTTGGTTCGAGGCCTTCCCGGCCATCGTAGCCCCTGCGGCACTCGATGTGCTTGGCTGGCTCGGTGCGCTGGCGGTACTTTACGGCTCGATCCAGGCGATCCGGCAGGAAACCCTGAAACCCCTCGTGGCCTATTCGACCGTGGCGCAGATCGGCTATCTGCTGCTGGCTTTTCCGCTTGTCGTGACAGCGGCAGGGTCCGACCGGGCTTGGGCCGGAATGACAATCCATGCGATAGCCCACATGCTTGCGAAGGCTGCGATGTTCCTCGCGGCCGGGCTTATGCTCAAGGCGGTGAACGGCCACCGCTTGGAGGACCTTAGTGGCCTTGTGCGGGTAATGCCGCTGACGGTGGCTGCCTTCGGGCTGGCCGCGATATCATTGATGGGCCTGCCGCCCTCGGCCGGCTTCATAGCGAAGTTCCTCCTGCTCGAGGCTGCGCTGGAGCAAGGCGCCGTGTTCCAGGCCGCCATCCTGCTCGTTGGCGGGTTGATGGCCGCAGTCTACCTATTCAATCCGCTATCCAGGACCTTCGCCGGCAGAGACACACCGGTTACCGAGGCAAAGGACACGTTGCAAACCGCCGCTCCGCTGGCGCTGGGGCTTCTGGCAGTGTCGCTGGGGTTCGCCGGACAAGCGATGGTCGATATCTCTGCAGGGGTGTCCCAGGCAGGGCCTCCGGCGGCTGCGGTTGGGGAGGTCCCGTGAACAGTCTTTTACCCCTGCTGCTGGTCTCGCTGACAATCGTTCCGGCGCTGATCAGCTTTGCCCTGCCGGACCGCCTCGCGGTCTGGCGCGACGCGATCAACATCGGCTTCGCCCTGAGCAAGCTGGCGCTCGTGGGCGCCTTGCTGCTGGCAGCACGCGAGGGCACGATCACGGAATGGCGCTACGAATTCCTGCCGGGACACGAATTCATCCTCCGGCCGGATTCACTTTCATTGCTGTTTGTCACTCTCTCTGCCTTCCTGTGGCTGATAACCACCGTCTATGCGATCGCCTATTTCAAGCGCGGACCGCACTTGGGGCGCTTCTTCGGATTCTTCAACCTCTGTGTCCTATCGGCGACCGGAGTGGCCATTTCTGGCACGGCGATCACCTTCTTCCTCTTCTATGAACTCCTGACCTTGGCGACGTGGCCGCTGGTCGTCCACAAGGGTGACGAGAAGTCCCTCCGCGCGGGGCGCATCTACCTGATCTATACGCTGGCAGGCAGCGCCGCCTTTCTGGCGGGCATCGTCTGGCTGAAGTCGCTCGTCGGCACGATCGAGTTCACGGCACCGCCTGATCTGACCGGGATCCCGCGGCTGGAACTCACGCTGATCTTCATCCTTTGCATCGGCGGGCTCGGCGTGAAGGCGGCGCTCATCCCGTTCCACGTATGGTTGCCCGAGGCGATGGCCGCGCCCGCTCCGGTGAGCGCGCTGCTCCACGCCGTGGCCGTGGTCAAGGCCGGCGCGTTCGGGATCCTGAGGATGATCTACGACGTTTACGGAATCGATACGGTATCGGAGCTTGGCCTCGGCACGCCGCTTGCCTTGTGGGCCGGAGCGACCATCCTCTATGGCTCGTTCCGCGCCGTGATGCAGACCGACATCAAGAAGCGGCTGGCCTATTCGACGGTCAGCCAGGTCAGCTACATCATTCTCGGGGCCAGCCTGATCGGCCCCTTCGCGATCATCGGCGGGCTGGTGCATCTGGTGCATCAGGGGATCATGAAGATCACTCTTTTCATGTGCGCAGGGGCGCTGGACAACCGGATGGGGATCAAGTTGGTGGCGGATCTCGACGGTGCCGGGCGGGCGATGCCGGTGACAATGGCAGCCTTCAGCATCGGCGCGCTCGGCATGATCGGCATTCCGCCGACCGCAGGTTTCATCTCGAAATGGTACCTGGGGATGGGAGGGCTGCAGTCCGAGGCGAGTTGGGTCATCGCCGTTCTGGCGGGATCGTCACTTCTGAATGCGCTCTACTTCCTGCCGCTGCTCTACAGCGCCTGGCTGCTTCCGCCATCGAAGGAGCTGGCGCCGGTACGCGAACTGGACGGCGCGTGGAACAGGATGCTGGTCCTCCCCGCCGCGGTGACCGCCCTGATAACATTGGCGGCCGGAGCCTTTGCGACTTTTCCGTTCAGCCCGCTGAAATGGGCCGAGCTGATCGCCGAGAGTGGCTATCTGAAATGACAATCGCACCCAGCCTTCTTCTGTTGGTCGTGATCCTCTGGCCACTCTTTCTCGCCTTTCTGTGCCTGCTGCCGAAGCTGGGGCCGAGGATGCTTTTGGCGCTGCCGCTTGGGCCGCTCCCGGCACTCGCCGCCGTGTTCCTGGCGCCGCGAGACCAGACCCTGAGCGTGCCTGGGGTACTGCTCGATGGCGGACTCCGACTGACCGAAACGGGGGTGCTGTTTCTGGGCGGCGCCGCGCTGCTGTGGTTCTGGGCTGGGGTTTATGCCCTGCGGTACATGCGCGGCGATTCCCGCGCGCAAACCTTTGCCCTGTTCTGGATGCTGGTACTCGCTGGAAACCTGGGTGTGTTTCTGGCAGCGGATCTGGCGACCTTCTACGTGTCCTTCGCGCTGGTGTCGCTGGCCGCCTATCCGCTTGTGATCCACGATCGCAAACCCGCGTCGATGAGGGCCGGCGTGGTCTACATCA
Source organism: Brevundimonas sp. (assembly GCF_032055285.1). GTDB lineage: Bacteria > Pseudomonadota > Alphaproteobacteria > Caulobacterales > Caulobacteraceae > Brevundimonas. The sequence continues at coordinate 234,848 of NZ_DAMBRE010000002.1, read as the reverse complement.
TCCTTGCAGTTGTCGGCGAAACCGCGCTGCTGGCCGGTTTCATGATGATCGCCCATGCGGCAGGGGGAACGATCCTCATAGAGGGGGTTCGCGACAGGCTCGCCGACCCGGGGGCCGACCCGCTGGTGCTGTGGTTGCTGATTGCGGGTTTCGGCATCAAGGCGGGATTGGTCCCGCTGCATGTCTGGCTTCCGGTGGCACATCCGGCGGCGCCGGTCCCGGCCTCGGCGGTGCTGTCTGGCGCCATCGTGAAGGCGGGCATCTTCGGGCTGGTCACATTTCTGCCTTGGGGCAGCGCCTGGCCGATCAGTGGAACGCTGCTGGCTCTTGCGGGGTTCGGCGGGCTCTTCACGGCGGCGCTCTACGGGGCGATGCAGGGCAATCCAAAGACGGTGCTGGCCTATTCAACAGTCAGCCAGATGGGGCTTCTGATGGGCGTGATGGGCGCGGCGCTGGCGGCGGGCCTGCCGGCGGCTTCGGTTCTGCCGGCGGTAGCGCTTTATGCGCTGCATCACGGGCTGGCCAAGGGGGCGCTGTTCCTGGGCGTCGGCGTGGTCGGCAAGGCTCGGGGCGTGGCGCGGGGCTTGGTGATCGCGGCACTGGCAATGGCCGCCTTGTCGGTGGCCGGGTTGCCGCTAACCGCCGGCGCGCTTGTGAAATCGGCGATCAAGGGTCCCGCAGGCGACTTTGGCGCGACGTTAATCGGCCTCTCGGCGCTGACCTCAGGGCTGTTGCTGGTGCGCTACTTTTTCACCCTTCCCGCGCCTGCAAAATCTGGCGGCCCGCCCGGTCTCATGGTCGTGCCGCTGGTAGCGCTGTCAGCCGCCGCGCTTGGCCTGCCGTGGTCACTCTATGCCCGGGCAACGGGCAATGCGCCCTACGAGGCGATCGACCTGTTGGCGCTCGGCATCAGCGCCTGGCCCCTTGGGCTCGCGGCAGTTCTCGTCATCGCCGCGTTGGGAACCGGACTGCGCGCCCCGTCGCTGGCCGAAGGCGACCTGCTCGGCCCGGCAGCCCGGCTCAGCGCGAGGGCAGCCGCCGTTGCCCGGGCAGCCGCATTGGCGGGCCGATCGGAGAGGCCGGGCGAAAACGGGCAGCTCTTGGCGGAGATCGCCGAGGGGCTTGAGCGTCTGGAACGGCTGATCAACGATCGTGCGGCCACGTCGGCCGCCGTTATACTGATTGCGCTGGGCCTGTTCGCTGCGCTTACCTGACGGCGCCGCGTGCGAAACTAGTCGGAACCGTCAGGTTAACTGAGCACATTCAAAAAGCCCCCAACCCTGCAAAATATCAGGCTACCGCCGCCATCCAAGCGGCATCCGCATCGGCGCGAAAACGACGAAGTGTGGATCTGCTGATGAGATGGCGCTGGATATTGAAGGTGTTGTAAATCGCCGCGTGGGTGGTGAGAAATCTCTGGGCTGAGGCTTGGGATTTGAACCTCTGCTGCTGCCGCTCTCGTCGCCGGATCGGCAGGTGAGAATTCTCAACGCGGTTATTATCACGCAGTCGACCGGGACGATGAAGATGCCGTAGTTCCAACTGATCGAGGGCCGCACCGTAGGATGCCAGCCCATCCGTTGTGATGGTTTCCGGCTCGACAGGTTGGTTACGTATAAGACGTCTAATCAGCTTCAAAGCCGCTTCTGTGTCCCGCCGACGCTGGACGATGACGTCTAGAACCTCGCCTTCATCATCAACAGCGCGCCACAGATACATACGTCTGCCACCGATCTTGCAAACCATCTCATCGAGATGCCAGCGGCCTGTGGGTGACCCACGTCGCTTCTTCAGCCGCCGTGCAATCAAAGGCCCGAACTTGATCGTCCAGCACCGGATCGTTTCGTAGCTCACGTCGATTCCGCGTTGCGCCATCAACTCCTCGACATCACGGAAGCTCAGGTTGAAACGAAAGTACAGCCACACGGCATGACGGATCACCTCAGCTGGAAAACGATGTCGCTTAAACGATAAGGGCTTCATAGAAATGCCTACTCCACCAGTGGCTTGCCACCTTTTAGGTGGAGCACCTTTAGCGTTAGACTGACAGCACCACCCCACGCGTTATCAGACGACAGCCGCCGTCCAAGCAGTATCTGCATCGGCACGAAAGCGACGAAGCGTGGACCTGCTGATCAGATGACGTTGGATGTTGAAGGTGTTGTAGATCGCCGCGTGGGTTGTGAGAAATCTTTGCGCTGAGGCTTGAGATTTGAACCTCTGCTGCTGTCGTTCCCGTCGTCGGATCGGCAGATGCGAGTTCTCAACGCGGTTATTGTCTCGTAGCCGGCCAGGGCGATGAAGGTGCCGCAGTTCCAACTGATCAAGCGCCGCACCGTACGATGCCAGCCCATCCGTTGTGATGGTTTCCGGCTCGATAGGTTGGTTGCGTAAAAGACGTTTGATCAGCTTCAAAGCCGCCTCTGTGTCCCGCCGGCGCTGGACAACGACGTCTAAAACCTCGCCTTCGTCGTCGACTGCGCGCCACAGATACATGCGCCGTCCTCCGATCTTGCAGACCATTTCATCGAGATGCCAACGGCCTGTCGGAGGCACTCTCCGCTTCTTGAGCCGCCGTGCAATCAGAGGCCCGAACTTGATCGTCCAGCACCGGATCGTTTCGTAGCTGACGTCAATTCCGCGTTGCGCCATCAGTTCCTCGACGTCGCGGAAGCTAAGATTGAAGCGAAAGTACAACCACACGGCATGACGGATCACTTCGCTTGGGAAGCGGTGTCGCTTAAACGATAGCGGTTTCATAAAACGCCTTCTCCACCAATGGCTTGCAGCCTTCGAAGTGGAGCACCTTTATCGTTAGACTGACAGCACCATTCGATCTCCAACGCCCCCAATGACGAAACCTACCGGATTTCAGTCAAGCGCGAAGATCAGGGTCTAGCTTCCGGCTGGCTGCACGATCAGGCTCGCGTCGGTACTATCCTCAAGGTAGGTGCGCCTGCCGGTGACTTCTTCCTGTCTGACACCCCAGAGCGGCCTGTTGTCCTGCTGTCAGGCGGCGTTGGCCTAACCCCGATGGTGTCCATGCTTGAAACCATCGTCGCCTCACACCCCGAAGCACAAGTGCATTATGTTCATGGTGCCCGTGACGCCGAGGCTCACGCCATGGGAGTTCACATCCACAATCTTGTTGCGGCCCATCCGAAGGCCCAAAAGACTGTATTCTATGAAGTCGCCAACAATGCCGAACACTCAGACTATGACCAAATAGGCATGATTTCGGGTCAATGGGTGGCCAGCCAGACACCTATTGCCGAGGCAGAATATTACCTCTGTGGCCCGCGTCCCTTCCTTCGCGCCCTAGTGTCCGATCTTAAGGCTGCCGGCGTGTCGTCAGACCGAATTCATTACGAGTTCTTTGGTCCGGCAGACGAAATACTCGCTGCTTGAGCCTGCATAAAACCTGTTCTCTGAGCTGGCTTCGGCTGGCTCAGAGGGTGATCTGCTCCCCGAAAACTGGATCACGGGACGTTAGAGTTTTCCGCTGAGATTTCCCTGGCTGGGAAGGAGCGGAAACCATGAAAGCATCGGCTTTCTCGGACGTCCAAAAGGCGTTCATTCTGAAGCAGGGCGCTGACGGCGTGCCGGTGGCGGAGATCTGTCGCCGGGCTGGGATCAGTCCGACGACCTACTTCAACTGGAAGAAGAAATACGATGGTCTGCTGCCAACGGAGATGAAGCGGCTCAAGCAGCTCGAGGACGAGAACGGTCGCTTGAAGCGGATCGTGGCCGACCTGTCGTTGGACAAGGAGATGCTGCAGGACGTCATCCGGCGAAAGCTCTGAGGCCTGGTCGCAAGCGCGAGCTGGTGGCGGGCGTCTGTGGTGACTGGGGCGTGTCGATCCGGCGGGCTTGCCGGGTTCTGGAAATGGACACTTCGAGTTTTCACTACAAATCCCGCCGCCCCGACCAGGCCGGCCTCGAAGCCCGCATCAAGGCGATTTGCGAGACACGCGTGCGCTACGGCTATCGCCGGGTGCATGTGCTCCTCCAGCGCGAAGGTTGGCGGACAAACATCAAGAAGACCCACAGGATTTACAAAGCCTTGGGCCTTCAACTGAGAAACAAGACGCCCAAGCGGCGGGTGAAGGCCAAGCTCCGGGAGGATCGCTGTGAGGCGACGCGGCCGAACGAAACCTGGGCGATGGACTTTGTCCACGACCAGCTGGCAACCGGTCGCAAGATCCGCATTCTGACCATGGTGGACACTTTTTCGCGGTTCTCGCCGGTGATCGATCCCCGTTTCACCTACCGGTCTGAGAACGTCGTGGAAGCGCTCGACAAGGCCTGCGCGAAGCTCGGCTATCCCAAAGCCATCAGGGTCGACCAGGGCACGGAATTCGTCTCCCGAAACCTCGACCTATGGGCCTACGCCCATGGTGTCACCCTGGACTTCTCTCGTCCGGGCAAGCCGACGGACAACGCCTTCATCGAGGCCTTCAACGGCCGCTTCCGGGCCGAGTGCCTGAACGCCCACTGGTTCCTGACGCTTGCCGACGCGGCCGAAAAGTTGGAGGGTTGGCGTAGATACTACAACGAGGATCGGCCCCATGGGGCCATTGGCAACAAGACGCCGATCACGCTGATGAATCCGGGTGACATAGCCAGCCTGTCACCCGGACTCGGGCCGGAAAACTCTAGCCTCGGGTGCTCCAGAGAACGGGGGCGGATCACTAACCCAAGGACTCTGGTCGCCGCTGGATGAAAATTCAGGGGCACGTCATGGCGATTGTGCATTTGACACCACGCGCACCATATCTGGTGTCCGCTTAGCGCATCTAGCCCACCAACCGCATTCATGATCTAACGCCCACGTCGCGGCTCGGCTTGAACACCGTCCGCGACCGCGCATGCCGTGGAACACAGGAGACCCCGCTTTGTCGGGCGGCTCCCGAAATACAATACCTCCCGTAGGGAATACGGGAGGCGCGTTCCCTGTGTGCGCGTGTTCAACCGTCCCGGCGCCAGCCGTGACGAAACACGGGGAATCACATGAGCAGGCTGTTCGCCGGCGCGACCATTGTCGCGTCCATTCTGGGTATTGTTTACGTCACCGGGGCGGCGCTTTCGGCGGTGATGCCTAAGCCCAGTCCATCACCCCCTGAGGACGCCGCCTGGTACGCTGATGCGGCCGCGAGAGACGCGGCCGCTGCTGCACCACCAGTTCAGGCGCCGCAAACACCGGAGCGCTTCACGAAGGCGGAGTTCTCCTCGTACACCTACGGCCTCACCAAAGCAGAGGTGCGACGCCAATTCGGCAAGCCGCTCGTTGTCCATGACTCTGACGGCAGTTGGTACTATCCGTCGCTGCCGATCTACGACCCCGACGCAGGCATTCAGGTCGGCGTGACGATCCAATTCATGGGTATCGGCGGCCCAGACGACGAGGTCGCTGCGGTTCGCTACTAGACCGATTTGCGGCGAGGGGCCGGCTCAACGGCAGGCCTCGGCTTCGACGCCAGCAGTTTTCGCGCGATGGCGTCGAAGTCCACCGTCTTGTCCAGCTCGACCGGCTGTTCCTGCTCTTGGCGTTTCGGCTGCAGCATGGCTCGCTCCTATGTGCCAGTATAGATCATGGAGGGGGCGAAATGACCTAACGGACGAAGGCGCAGGAGCGTGATGTGCTGGAAAATAATGTGCTCATGCTTTGGCGCAGCAGGCCTGAATATGCTCGCGGTGAGAGCCACATAGAAAACTTCTCAAACGAGATTTGGTCCGAGCACCACGACTTACGTCTTGGTCAGACTGAGGAGATGAACCGGCAGCACATTACGCACCTTGTCAAGGTGCGTGGGGCTTATGGTGGCTAGGGCCCCTTCGCAAACAAACTGAGGCAAAGTGATTGCCCTCGCTACGCGGTCCCAGCGTCTATCCTCTATGGCTCCGTCTGGTACAAAGCGCGCGACATGATCAAGGAAGCGACGCAGCCAGCCTTCATCAAGCCGGTCCAGGTCGTAGGATATTTGCGAGGCATGCAGCCAGTTCCACGAATATCGTGGGAGACGCTTTCGGGCCTGAAGGTGTTCGATCTTGTCCTGCGACATGCCGCAAATGAAGTGCGCCACGGCCACATCCATGTCCGCATCGGCGAAGAGATTATGTGTGTCGATTAGCATGCACTCATGGTGCCGTCACGACGCCCCGCACATCTCCGGGTACATGAGCCGCCTTCCGCCTATCGCCGCTAGAATGCGGTCCATCCGCTCAGCGTCACCGCAGCCCAGCGCGATCCGGTTCGAGTAGGAACTCGGCGAGGTAGCGGTGCATGTGCTTCTTGGCGCAATGCTGATAGACGCCCTTCATGCCGCGCTTGAAGATCGAGAAAAACCCTTCGATCGTCTGGATTTGGACCGTGCGGTCCGTTGGGGAAACGTACTCGTCCCGCCCGTGCCGAACGACGCCGTGGTCGATGAATTCCCGGTCGACGTTCAGGTAGTGACCGGCTTCGTGGTCATCAATCGCGTCTCGCGTCTCAGGTTCTCGATCAGGATCGGCGCGATGGTCTTGGGGGGATGTTGTCCGTGCGGCCTATAGGCCGCCGGCGCATCCTGCCAGCGCAGGCAGTTGCGGTTAACGAAGATGATTCCGCTCAGCACCCGGCGGTCGTCAACCGAGGCTTGCCGTGGCTCTTGGGGAAAAAGTGCTCCAGCCGAGCCATCTGCTCGTCCGTCAGCCAATGCAGGTCACTCATAATCCAGACTCCTCAGACGCCTGGATCAGATCGCGCTCCTTTCATCAATGGTGCTTGAGCCAAGGCGCTCTCATCACAGGAGGCCAACCGGCGCGCTTCGACAGTCGATATCTCCCTGCCCCATTCGACGTTTTTCGGTCCCCCGGGGGTAGGATTTCCAATCGCTGGCTCGGCTCCAAATCTCCAGGGGGCTACCGCGACCTGGTCCCCTATTTAGCGCGCCGTCTTGTTCGATCAGGATCCAGCCTGGCGGTGCCTGCGGCTCGTTTGTGGCCATATTCAGTCCGTCTCCCGTGCTTGACGCAGCGGCCCCGACTGCTGTTCCACCGCGTTCATAATGGCGTCCGCCCACGCCTCCAGAGCTAATCGTCGCTGTTGAAGGAGTTGTCCGCGTGCGTAGACACGAGCGACTGTGGAAGAAGTACCTGCACCAATATGATTCAAGCAGCGGTCGACGATCTCGGGAGGCGTGTTGAGCTCGTCGCAGGCGTAGGTGGCGAAGCTTCTTCTGAAATCATGATGGGTCCAGTCCCGTACGTTTCCGTTATTAAAATTTATGACGCGATCCAGGGCGATTTTTGCTTTTGACCAGCTTTGAAACGAGACGCCGGCATAGGTTGCAAAGACCAGTTCGCCGCTCTTGTACTTTTTCGCTTCATCCAAAATCTCACGCGCGGGAGCCGAGAGAGGAATGAGGATAGAGCGCCCAGTCTTGGTCCTAGCCGCAGGGATGGTCCATTCGCCAGTCGCGGAATCCGGGGGGAGACGGACTTCGTTCCATCGCATTTCTGCAACCTCTTGGCGGCGACAAGCTGTCAGGATCAGCATCTGAACGATAGGCCCGTAGGGATGCGGGCGCGAAATGGACGCATTCCAAATGGCTGCGATTTCATCAACGGTCGGCGTCCGCTCTCTCGCGGCTTCGCGAGCAGGTTTTCCAACGCCTTGAGCCGGGTTGTTGTCGATCAATCCTTGCGAAACGCCCCAACTGAATAGAGCTTTGAGATATGCAAGTTGCCGATTGGCGTGCGAGGGGGCGAATTTTGCTTTGCGCGCCACGATGTCGGCGATGTCTCGTCGCGAAAGAGTCGCTGGGTGGCGATTCCGGATCGAGCTGATCGCATCCTTGAGGGAGTTCATTGTAGAGCGCTCACGTCTTAACGTGGGAGCCTTCACCGCGGCATAGTCGGCAAGCAGTGCATCGACAGTTGCCGGCGCTGCACGACCGCGTTGCGGTTGGCCGACCATTCTGGCGATGCGGCGGGCCTCTTCGGCGCCGACTTCGGGCCAGTCCCCGACGGCGTGTCGCGTGCGCTTTCCATCGACTTCCAGGACCATTGACCAGGTGGCGCTTCGCGGTCCTAAGCGCAGGCGCAGCCCCTTTTGCATTTTATCGCTAATCTCGACTCTGGGACCGTCTCCAACAGAGCTTCGTAACGTTTCAATCATTGCGTCTGTCAGGGGCTTGAAGCTTTGGTGCATCTGATCGCGTCCTATGGAGTGTGAGTTTCTGTCACGACGCTTCCAGCGGGGCCTTTCGCGCCAGTATCTCCAGCAAGTGATCCGGCAAGATCGACAAGATGTAGGCCTCGGAGAGACTGGAAGGTTCGCGAAAGTCGTACTCGCATTCGAAGAGGGGGGTGGTGGTCGCCTGTGCGCCATCTGGCGCAGACAAGGCGGCGGTCGCTGCTGGCGGCGGCCGCTTAACGGACGTCCGCCTAGAGTTCGGAATGCGCATGGGCGGCCATCTCCGGGAACCGAAGCGAAGTGGCGCGGCGCCCGTTCGGAGTTAGGGCGTGGCAACAGCAATGAATTTGGAAGGGCGAAGGCGCCCGCACAGGGGGTTGCCTATCGACCCGTGCATGGATGAGCGATTGGGTCTATATGTCAAGCGATAAGTCTTGGTCGCAAACTGGGATCAAGCAGGATCCCAGTTTAGAGACACTCTCGAGGCTCATCCGTAGGGACTCGCGCAACCCCCGCGATCGTGTGGCGGTGAGGCGATATGGGCTGGCACATCAGAGGGGTTTTCGTTGCGATGTGCCAGCATATGGAGACGAGAGGCGACCGTCAGACGGGCTTTTTGCAGACACTGACAGCGAGCGGTCGCGAAGCTCTTTTCATTAAGTGTCCGTAGGGGAGCTGTGAAAAGAGCTTGCCGCACCGAGGTTTAGCCCGAGGCCGTAGGAGCCCCAGTAGAATCCCAGTGTCCGTCCAGACATTCCGGCTAAGTCATTGAAAACGATGGTGGGTGATCACAGGTTCGAACTGTGGACCCGCTGATTAAGAGAAACTAGGACCCGTAAAAAGGTCAGTAATTTCAATACCTGAAAAACTTAGGACCGGTTGATGGCGGCTAACTGCGGGTCTGACCGGCTGCTTAAGTCTCACGTGAGACCTTCTATTGAGGCCAAGTGCTTTCCTGACCTTCCCATGGCGCGGCTGAAACTATGATTTGGACCGCTGCGCCCACTGCGTCGATGCTGTCCTGATGTATGTGCAGCTCGGCCTGATCGCCGGTCGGCGCCGTCAGTATGAGCCGATCATTGATGCGTCCTTCCATCCACCTCAGGCCTTTGACGGGGATGGTCTTGCCGTAATGCAGGCCGAGATTGCGCTCGTCGATGTGGGAGGCGGCGTCGCGAACCTGCTTAAGTCCCGGCAAGGCGGCGTCGATGACCGCCTCGGCTTCATCGCAGGCGGCCTTCATGTCGGCCTCATGTGTGGAGAGCGTTCCGATAGTCTTGTAAATTCGGTCCAGCGAAACGGCGAAGGCGTTGGCGAGCACCAGGGGGCGGGTTTGAGCCATAAGCCGGTCCGAGCGGGATTGGGCATCTCCGTTGTAGAAGGCGGCCATGTTTTCGAGCGCCGCTTCCTGCGCCGCTTCAAAGTCCTGAAGCGCGACAGCCGCCCCGACCAAGGCGTGCTGCATGAGGATGATCGACTTAGAGATTGCGGCGTCCGCATCGGCTTCGTTCGAGATGATCTGGCCGGGCATATGTAATGTCGGGATCACAGGACGGCTCCGATCTTGTCGAGGTAGGCTTCGAACTGGCGCATGGCGGGGTCGGCGATCTCGGGGCCGATGGCGCCGTAGTTGGCGTCGCCGAGCTGGGCGATGTGCTGGCGGGACTGCAGGGTGCGGCTGGCGATGCCGTCGTCGCTGAGCCCGGCGTTCTTCATCCAGGTGAAGGCGGTGTCGCGCAGGTCCTGGTCGCGGGCGCTGGCCACGCTGGGGACCTGTTTGGCGGCTTGCTCGCGGACCTTGGCGAACTGCTTGCGGAAGTGGTCGCCCTCCCACGGGCGGTCGGTCAGTTCGCACCACAGGACGTGGGTGGGGCGGGCGGCCATGGCGCGCTGGCGTTGCAGGATCTGGGCGACGCGGGCGCGGCCGAGGCTGGTCAGGGGCGCGCCGCCGACGCGGCCGGTCTTGATGCGGCCGGTCGATCCGGTGAAGGCGCGGCCGTTCTTGAGCCGGTCCCAGGTCAGGGACAGACGGTCGATCTGTGACCACGACAGGTCCAGGCCGAGGATGACGGCGTCGCCGATCGAGGGCAGGCCCATGGCGTCGGCCGCCGTGACCAGGGCCTTGATTTCTTCCCACGTCAGGGGGCGGATGCGGCCGGGCGGGGTGGTGCGGCTGACCTCGGAGGCCCAGGACTGGCGGACGGTGTCGCTCTGATGCTTCTGCGCCCACTTCAGCCAGGCGCTGGCGGCGGCGAGGACGGCGTAGGCCTGATGCTGGCCCGACTGTTCGTGCAGGTTCCAGTAGGCGGTGTAGAGCAGGTTCACCATGCCGGTCTTGGTCTCGACCGGCTTGAGGATGGAGATGTGGGCGGCGCGGACCGTGGCGACGGCCAGGGTGTAGCGGTCGAGGGCATCGGGATCGTCGGCGGCGGGCAGGGCGACGAAGCCGGCCAGGGTGTCCACCAGGCGTTTGAGGCTGGTGCGGTAGCCGCGCTGGGTCGAGGGCCTGAGGCCGCCTGTCTGCTGGCCGTGGGCGTCGGCGGCGCCCTGGAACTCGCGGCTGTCGAAGTAGGCGTCAATCAGGCGACCGATCGACAGGCGGTCGACGGCCTGGGGCAGGATGGAGCATCCTTCTTCGGCCGTGCCGGGCGGGGCGATGGCGGCGAAGTCGGCGGAGACGCGCTCGCCCCTGCGCCAGGCGGCGACAGCGGCGTTGATGTCGCGGGCCGCGTCGCGGGACAGGCCTTCGGACAGGAAGGCGCCGTCGCCGTCCTTGAGGTCGCGGGCCTTCCAGCCCGCGTTGCGCAGGGTGGGCGAGGGTATCCAGCGCGGGCGGCCCGTGCCGTCAGGGCGCGGGCGCCACTGCCAGTTGGCGGGCGCGTCGGCGTGGCGGCGCATGCGCGCCGGGGGTTTGATGGACCGGGTGGTCACGGGCGGTTCTCCGTCGCCAGTGTCGGAAAAGGTGACGCCGCCCGCAGGCGGCGTCAATGCAGGCGGATCAGGACGCCAGCGAGCGCTTGTGCTGCAGCTGCAGGGCGAGGGCTTCGCCCATGGCTTCGCCGATCTGGCGACCGGCGTTGCGGGCGGCGGCCTGGGTGGTGATGTGGTCGAAGGCGACGGCGATCTGGGTGTGTTCCAGGCGGTCGCCCTTCTGGATGGCGATGGTGGCGTCCACGATGGTGAGGCGATCGCTCACTCCCCGCCCTCCTTATCCGAGGGTCCACCGAACCATTGAGCGTCACACTTCGGACACTGCCAAACGTCGTCCTCGGCCAAGTCGGCCGGAACACGGTCAGCACAATCGCACTCGTTGATGTCATCCCAGTCAGCCATCACTTCGCCCCTTGCAGGGCGGCGAGGACTTGGCGGACCTTGAACACAAGGTCATTCTTCGCCGCATAGACGCGCTTCTCCCATCGGCTGCGTGCTTCATCATCAGCCTTTCCCGCCATCGCCTCAGCGGCGCGTGAGGGCTGTTCAGGGAGGGGTTTCGGCGCGGGTTCATCGACCGCATCAAGCACCCGCCCCAACTCCTCCACCGCGGCCCGCAGCGCGTCGGGGGCGGGGTGGGTATAGAGGGGCTGGACGGTGTATCGTCCGTCCGCGTCGCAGTTGAGATAGAACTGCGCGTCCTTCGGATTGTCGAACAGCGTCCAGTATAGATTGCTCGGCGCTCGACGCCGCCACGCCACCGGCTGCGCGTCCTCGCGGGCTGGCGGCTGGGCGCTGGGATTGCACAGCGATCCGACATAGACGCAGCGGTCGCCATCGCATCCATCACACTCGACCTCCCCCGCCTCTGCCGGGGCTTCCTCGTGGGTGGCGAGGGTGGGCAGTTCCTCGAAACGACCGTCGTGGAACTCAGAAGACGCCCTCGCCCAAAGCTGCCCGTCTTCTCCTCGATAGACGGTGATCGCATCACCTTCGCAGGGTCCGAACTGACCGGATTGCTGAAGGCGGGCCTCTCCGACTTCGGTGTAAATCGTGCCTCGTGCCCAGTGACGGAAACGGCGCGCCCCGCCTTCCGGCTCGCGCGATGGGGCGCGGAGGGCTGCCTCCAGTTCAGATCGAACCTCCCAGGCCGAAAGCATTTCGTCTTTGGCGACTTGCAGCGTGAGGGGACGAACGTTCTCGAAATGCTCGGGAATGCCGCAACGACGCGGGTCTTCGTCAACCCACTCCGTCCCGTCGTCGGTGTCGATCAGGAAACCAAGGTTCTGAGCTTCACTGTATAGCCAGTGCTCTCCGACAGGCATACGGTCCCAACTGATCAACTCAGGCTCGCGCTTACCTTCACGGAAGGTAATCACGCACAACGGTCGCTCGCGCTCCCCCACCCCGGCGGCTTGGGGAGCGGCGGGGGCGGACAGGGCGAAGACATAATCGGCGATCGCGGTGGCCTGGTCGTCTTCAAGGTGGCGATCCGGGTCGATGACCAGAACCGTTTCGCCGGCGGCGTCCACGATGGCGGCGTCGCCCTCGCGGCGCAGCGGCAGGGTGTAGGGGGCGAAGATGTCGGTCACAGCAGGCGTTCCTTGCGGGCGAGGCGCAGCAGCAGGCGGTGCGCGAGGATGAGGAGGGTCGTCATGTCAGCCGAACAGGAGGGCGGCGGCGACGATGGCGACGGCGGCGAACAGGGCGAGGGCCTGGCCGCGCGGGGTGAGCAGGCGGCGGGCGGGGCGCGTGGGGCGCTGGAACATGGTCAGCCGCCCGTCATGAGGGCGAGGACGGCGTTGCGTTGCCGGTCGGCGGTGCGGACGGGTGCGCGGGGTTCGGCCTGGTTCTGGTTGGCGGGGCGGTCCGGTTCGGGCGGGCGCAGGAGGGTGGCGCGGTTTTCAGCCTCGCGCCGGGTCTGCCAGTCCAGCAGGGGCTGGGGCCGCCAGCGATAGGGGGCGGTCGAGGAGACGGGGGCGGGGAAGCCCTCAAGCCGGACATAGGCGCGCCAGCGCTTGCGGAAGACCTCGTAGACCACGCCGCGCGCGCGGGCGGCGGTCTTCATGTCCACGGTGTCGAGGGCGGCGGCGTCGAAAAAGGTCATGGCGGGTCCTGAAGTCAGTCCAGCGCCCCGCGCGCCCTTTCCAGGGCGCGGGCGAAGGCGTCGGCGTCGTCGCGGCCGGCGGCGGCGATCATGCGTCCGGCGCCGGTGACGGGGTTGTAGTCGGGGCTGGTGAGGACGGCGACGCGGCGGCCGGCGATCTCGGGGTGGGCGTGAACGCCCGCCTTCCAGCCGGGCAGGCCGTGGTCGCGCGCGGCCTGGGTGACCTCGGCGGCGGTCATGCGAGGAGATCCAGCAGTTGCGCCAGGGCGAAGGCCGCGACGAAGACTAGGATGACCGCACGCGTCAGCTGCATGAGGCGGCCGGGGACGGGGCGGCCCGGCACAGGAGGGGTGGGGCGGTTCATGCCGCCGCCCCTTGCTGGACCGGCGGCATGGCCGCCGCCTGGATCGCCGCGGCCATGCGATCGCGCAGGTCGCGGGCGGCGGTTTCGGCCTGGGCCACGACGGGAGCCCAGTGGGCGCGGGCGTCGGCGATGCGCTGACGCGCGGCCTCGGCCTCGGCCTCGATCTCATAGGTGTGGAAGACGTCGCGTTCGGCGCGGTTGGTGGGGGCGCCGTCCCTGTCGCGGCCATAGAGGCGGCGGCCGGCGCGGGAGGTCACGCCGATGATCTCCAGCTCGCGGGCGCTGCAGGGGAAGACGGGGCGGACGACGGCCCAGGCGATGATGGGTTTGGCCATGTCAGGCGGCCTTCTGCTGGTCGTCGGCGGCGTTCTGGCCTTCGGCCAGGGCGAGAGCGGCTTCTGCGGCGGCCCAGGCGGCTGTGAACTCGGGGTCGTCGCCCTCATTCCAGTCGCGTGGGCGGACGCGGATCAGGCCGCGCAGGGCGTCCAGCATGAGCGGGGCGGCGCGGGTTTCGGCGCGGTCCAGCGGGGGTTCGCATTCCATCGCGGCCCGCCACAGGTCGGCCTTGTCCTTGACGGTGGCGAAGATGGCCCCCGTGGACATGCCGGCGGTCGCGGCGACGCCCCGGATCGTCACGTCCGCATAGGGGTAGTGTTTGAACAAGGTCCGGGCGGCGGTCAGGATGCGTTCGCGGGTGCGCGCCTTGGCGGCGGCGCGGCGCGGGAAGCGGACGGGGGTTTCGGCGGCGGCGGTCATGGATCAGACCTCGCCCAGGGCGGACAGGTAGAGGTCGAAGATGGCCTCTTCTTCCTGAGCCTTGGCCTTGTCCTGCTTGCGACGGGCGATGACCTTTTTCAGGACCTTGACGTCGTAGCCCTCGCCCTTGGCTTCGGCGAAGACCTCCTTGATGTCGGTCAGGACGGCCTGCTTGTCCTCTTCCAGGCGCTCGACGCGTTCGATGATGGAGCGCAGGCGGCCCTGGGCCGTGGCCGTCAGGACGTCGGCGGTGATGGTTTGATCGTCGGCCATCAGTGCAGCCCGCCTTCCAGCTTGCGGGCCAGGGCCTCGGCGGTGTCGGCGACCTGCAGCAGGTCGAGGGCGGCGCCGCGCTTGCCGGCGGCGTCGATGGTCAGGGCGATGCGGCGGGCCGCGTCGGCCGAGAAGATCAGTTCGCGGTCATCGACCATGACGATGACGGTGGGGCGGTAGGCCTGACCGACGCGCTTGACCGCGGCGGGGCAGGTTTCGAGGCGGTCCAGGGCGCGCGGGCGGAACAGGGCCGCCGTCAGGCGCTGGGCGATGTCCGGTTCGCACAGGGCGATGATCGGCGCGGGGCGCGGCGGCGTCGGATCAGCAGGCCGCAGGGGGATGACCGTGGCGGTCGAGGGCATGGGGTGGCTCCGTGTGGAAACGAGACGCGGCGTAAACGCGAACGTTGCAATACGAAGCTGATTTGGTTTCTGCCGTCAACAAAGAATACAAAAAAGATACGACATGACGTATCTGACGGCGCGAAAGCGTCGCTGGTGTGTTGCGAACTTTCTGGCGAACATGGCTCAATGAAAACCTTATTGGCGCTCATGGTTCTGGTTCAGGCGCAGGCGAGCGATCTGCCGACCGCTGAGGAGCGTGCCGCGATCGCGGAGGCGGCGGCGGCCGATGCGGGGCCGAGCAGATGGGAAGCGCCAGTCGCCTTCTTGTCCGGTGAGCCGTTCGCGGTGGCGGACAAGGTTCGTCGAGTGCTTGAGGATCGTCAGGCGACTTGTCGGCAAGCGGCCTTTATCCAGTCGCGGTTGCCAGCCTTGGCCGAGCTGGTCGGCGAGGAGAACGACGACCTGGCGCTGATCCATATGTGGGCGGGATTTGTTCAGGCGCGCAGTTGTGGCGAGCCTCGCGGTGATCCGTTGCCTTAGTCGCCGCGCAGGCCGATGGCATAAACCCCATGCACGTCGCGAAGCGGGAACTGTAGTTCGCGTTCCTCGGGGTAGAGTTCGGTGACGTAGAGGGTTTCCTCGTCTGTCCGCTCGAACCGTTTTACGGCGTAGGAGCCGTCTTTCATTTCGATGACGCAGCCCTGACCGCGCCGTGCGGGCTGGCGCGGGTTGTAGGTCACGAAGCCGCCGGGTTCCGCATAGGGAACCATGGACATGCCGCCCAGGCGCAGAACGCGGGTGCCGGGGGCGAAGAACTGGGCGAAGTCGATCACCTCGGCCTCGCCGCCGTCGTCGTAGATGTTGGGGCGCAGGGCGCCGCCGTGTGCGATGCCGCCGACAGGTAGAGCCATGACGCGCCCACGTTCCTCCATCCCGGCGCGGAAGCTGTCGGGGCGGTCGGGGAAGGCGACGGGGCCGACCAGGCGCTGCATCTCGAGCGCATGTTCATCGGGGGTCGATCCGATGGCGCGAAGGGCGCGGGCCAGGGTGGGGTTGTCCATGAAGCGCAGGCCGCGCTCGTAGTTCTTCCAGCTGGGCAGGCTGATGCGCTCGGCCGCGCCTGCCGCATCTTCCTGGGTCATGCCGGCGCGCTTGCGCAGGATCTTGAGCGCGGCGCCGGCGCGTTCGCGGGCAAGCCTGTCGTGTTCCGTCGTATCGACCATACGAAGCGGTATCCACGGCTCGGAGCGGGCGGCCAGCGACAACATGGCCACGATGTAAAAGCGAAGCTGTAGCGAAAGTCCACAAAATAGATACGAAACGGGTTGACGGAGGAAACCAAATCAGGGGCGAACTGCACCGGTCAGAACCCTGGAATGGACCGACAAGGTGCGAGAGACTTCATTAAACGGCGTTCCGTCAGTTCCGGTCGCAAGACCGCGTCCGGCGCTGGATCGTTGGTGCCGTGACCATGATCTGGATGATGCAGCGGCCGGTGCGCTGTTCGGCTGCACCAAGCAGATGGTCAACGCCATGCGGCGGCCGTTCGCCGATCCAAAACGCAAGCGGCCCGGCCGCGATCTGCTGACGCGGATCGTGCGTCAGACGGGCGGCTTTGTCCGGCCGGAAGATTTCAGCCCGCCGGTTGCGGACATCCTGCGGGGGATGGCGGCATGAGGGATTTCGCCCATGCCGAGATCCGTCGGGATTTGCTGATCATTCCTGATCTGGCAAGCCCTGACGAAGGCGCGCTGACCCGTTCCCAGGTGATGATCCTTGAGGCCATTCATATTCTGGCGCTCGGGCTCGACGGTGTCGCCGTGGATATTCGGGCCGCAAAGGCCTTGTTGGCGAGGTCATGGAAGAGCCAGGCGCATCGTCGCCATTTTCAGACACTGGTGACGCTGGGCCTGCTCGATCAGGTGGGGTGGACCGGTGACAGTCCGCTCTATGCCCTGACCCATGAAGGGCGTCTTGAGCGGTTCAGCCAGCGTGTGGGGGTGTTCGCATGACCGCCCTGCGCCCCCTCCAGCCCACCGCCGCCGATTTCCGCAAGTGGCGGCGGCTGATCCGCGCGACGCGGGCGGCGGTCAAGGATCGCCGCGGGGCGGGCGGCGACCTGAGGGCGGCGGCGGCGACGGCGAGGAAGGCCGTGGCCCCGACCCGCGAGCTGCAGCTGTCGGTGTGTTCGCCCTTCATCCGGTTGGCCGAGACCTGGCCGACGCTGGGGAACCCGTGCCGGGCGGCGGCGGCCGAGACGCTGTCGCGGTTCGCGGATGCGCTGGCGCCGCATGTCGGCGGGACGGCGAGCGATCCGCACCCGCCCGCACCCGCAGCCCAGGCCATGCCTGTCCCCATGCCGGACCCCGACACCCCGCCGCGTCAGCCGCGGCTGGACATTTACGGATAGAGCCATGGTGCCGAGATCATCGGAAAACGAGGCGGCGCGGACGGCCTGGCTGTTGGCGGCCGACCTGGCCGAGGAGGCGTCGCAGGGGGCGGTGTTCCTGCGGATCTATGACACGCCGGGCAAGGTCGGACGGGGGTCGGACGCGCGCACGGCGCTGGCGCGCAAGGTGGCCTGTTACCTGGCGGTGACGGTGGCGGATTGCCAGCCGGCGGCGCTGGCGCGGGCGGCGAACCTGAACCGCAAGACGGTGCACAGCCATCTGCAGGACGTCGAGGACATGCGCGACGAACCGGGGATGGACCGGCTGCTGGACGATCTGCGCGAGCGGATGATCCGGCGGGCGTGCAGCCTGGTGATGGCCAGCCTGGGCGGGGTGGAAATGGGGGTGGCGGCGTGAGGCGTGAGCGTCAGCCGCTGCCCCATGACGAACAGGTGGTGAAGGCCGCGCTGCAGGCGCGGATCGAGGGCGTCTGTCTGCAGCTGGGGTTCAGGGAGTTGCCGCGTCAGGGGGTGATCACGCCGTTGAACCCGCGCCGCAAGGACCGGCGGCCGGGGTCGTTCGTCATCTGGATCGCGCGGTCGGCCGGGTCGTGGAAGGATTACGCCACCAATGAGAAGGGGGATGTGTTCGGCCTGATCCAGTATGTCGAGCGGCTGGACCGGTGGATCGACGCCTATTGGTGGTCGCTGAACTTCCTCGGCTGGGGGCGGCATGAGGTCCGCACGGCGGACCAGGTGAAGCAGGACCGCGAGGACGCCGAGCGCGAGCGCCGGGCGGCGCTGGCACGGGAGAAGGCGGATCAGGCGGCCAAGGCGGCGCGGCAGCGGGCCTTCTGGCTGAACGAGTGCGCACCGGACTGGTCAGCCCCGTCGCCGGTCTGGACCTATTTGACCGAGGCGCGAGGCTTGCCGTTGGAACGGATGGATCACCTGCCGGGCGCCATCCGCTGGCGGCCCGAGGTCGAGCATTTCGACAAGGCGACCGGCGAGGTGACCGAGTGGCCGTGCATGACCACGGCCATGTCGGGACCGGACGGGGCGGTGACGGCGGTTCACTATACCTGGCTGAGGCCGGACGGGTCGGACAAGGCGCCGGTCGAGAAGCCGAAGAAGATGCGCGGCGTGGCCAAGGGCGCGGCGATCCGCCTGAGCAAGGGCGAGACGGGCCTGACGCCGGAAGAGGCGGCGCGCCGGGGCGTGACGGGACCGCTGATCATCACCGAAGGGATCGAGGACGCCTTGACGGCGGCGCTGGCGCGGCCGTCCGACCGGTGCTGGGCGGCGGGGTCGCTGAGCCTGCTGGGCGAACTGGCGTGGCCGAAATGCGCATCGTCCGTGGTGCTGGTGGCGGACAACGACTGGCTGAAGCCTGCGGCCATATCCGCCTTTGAGGCGGTCGAGGCGAAATGGAAGGCGATGGCCGAGGGCCGTCCGCTGAAGGTGGTCCGGGCCGACGTCGGCAAGGACCTGAACGATTGGGCGCGAGGGGCGACAGCGTGAGTAATGATCCTTTCGACGCCATCGGCGCGGCGCTGGCGCCGGCGGAGCCGTCGTCAGACGACTGGCAGATGATGGACCTGCGCGAGCGGTCGCGGCTGGACCCCTTGCCCGACACGCCGTTGGAGGTGAACGGCGAGGACATTGAGCCGGGGGCGTGGGGCGGGCTGGCCGACAAGTGGACGGGCCTGCCGCCGCTGTGTCCCGTGGTGCCGTTGGGGCGGACCAAGGGCATGAGCCATTTCCTGGACGCCATGGGCGATCTGGCCGAGTTGAAGGACAGCAGCAGCGGCAAGGGACCGATCGGCGGCCTGTTCGCCGGGCGGTCGCGGTATCTGGAATGGGCGTGGCCCCGGTTTTCCAAGCCGTCCAAGGCCAACCCGCGCGGGCGGGTAGTCGGCTGGGAGGCGGACAATGCGCGTCAGGCCCTGGTGGACGCCTGTGCGTTTTCCGGCGCCTATGATCCCGACCTGATGCATGGGCGGGGGGCGTGGCGCGACGATCGCGGCGGCCTGACCTATCACGCCGGCGACCGGGTGTTCGTCGACGGGGCGTGGAAGACGCCGGGGCGGCATGAGGGCTGGGTCTATCCCACCCGGCCGCGCATCGGGGCGCCGTGGCCGACCGAGGTGAAGGACGGCCGCCATGGGCCGTTCGAGCAGTTGAAAGATGTGCTGGAAACGTGGAACTGGCGTCGCAAAGAGGTTGATCCGCACCTGCTGGCGGGGTGGGCCTGTATGGCGATGATCGCGGGGGCGCTGGATTGGCGGGCCATGGTGTTCATCACGGCCGAGAAGGGATCGGGCAAGTCCACGCTGTTGCAGTTGCTGAAATACGTGTTCGGGCGCGGGTTGCTGAAGACCGGCAATACGACGGGGGCTTACCTCTATCAAAAGCTGGCGCATGACTGCATTCCCGTGGTGATCGACGAACTGGAAGCCCAGCCGTCGAACGGCGGGGCGTCGGCGCAGAAGGTGATCGAGCTGATCCGCATGGCGTCGTCGGGCGACAAGGTCGGGCGGGGGTCCAGCGAAGGCCAGGCCAAGGAGTTCGAGTGCCGGTCGGCCTTCGTTTGCACGTCCATCAACATCCCGGCGATGCGCGGCCAGGACCAGAGCCGGTTCGCGATCCTGAACCTGGACCAGTTCGCCGAGGCCGAGGCCGATCCCAAGATCCCGTGGGACACCATGGAGACGATCGGCCGGCAGTTGCTGCGGCGGATGCTGGACGGGTTTCCGCGCTATCAGAAGACGCTGGTGACGTTCAAGGAGGCCCTGATCAAGCAGGGCGGGCATGACGCGCGGGGTGCGGAGCAGTTCGGGGCCTTGCTGGCCGCCGCGCACATCGCCGAGCATGACGCCGCCCCGACCCCGGAGCAGCTGAGCCTGTGGGCGGTGCGGTTGAAGGCGTCGCAGATGAGCGAGACGGCGAACAAGACCGAGGACTGGCGCGAGTGCCTGAACCACCTGTGCGACGTCATCCCCGAGGGGCTGAAGAACAAGAGCCACAAGCTGCCGACCCTGGGGATGCGGCTGGCGGCGTTCCGCAAGGACTGCGCGTCAGGGCCGCCGCTGGACGAGCTGCGGGACATCTGCACCATGATGGGGCTGGGGCTGTCCTTCCCCAAGGGGGTGCTGCCGACGTGGGAGAATGCGCGGCTGTTCATTCCCGGATCGCACCCCGAGACGCGCAAGCAGTTCATCGGCACCACCTGGGAGGGCGTGGCCGGCGCGACCGGCGTCTGGGCCACCACCCTGCAGCGGGCGCCGCAGGACATGATCTGGACCGGCGCCAGCGGGGCAGGGTTGGACAAGAAGCGCTGGGGCCTGTTCGTGGGGCTGGCGAAGGCCTTCCCCGATCTGGACGAGGATGAAACGCGGGAGGCGGCCTAGGCGCGCCCCGTTCTGCCTGCCGAGGCCGCCTTGGCGGCCGCCAATCGCAAATGAGACGGCCTCGCCAGCGATCAGCTGGCGGGGCTGGCGGCGACGCCGACCAGGCGTCGCTCCGCTTGAACGTCGTCGCCCATGGCGACGGCGGGCGTGATGTGGCCGCGCAGCGCCCGCAGGGCGCGGTGCGCGCGGACTGCCGCCTCTCTGCCCTGACCCTGACCCTGACCCCAGACGCCGGACGCCGGATAGAGCCGCGCCTGACGCTGTTCCACAGCCTCTTACCCTCACCCCCACCCCTCCCGCCGATAACATGCATGGGGCGCGGGGGAGCCTCGCGGCGGGGTCCGGGGGACATTCCACCGCCTTCCATCCTTCATTCCATCGAAAGTTGAATAGCGTCAGCGACTTGCCGCGCGTGGAAGCGTGGAATGCGTGGAATGTGCCTTGGGCCTCATACGCGTAGAGAAAGCGGCTGATCTCTCGCGCAATGTGAAGAACCCCACATTCCATACATTCCATCATTCCACCTTACCCAAGGCCCTGAAAATCCGCCGATAATCATGGAATGCGCCGTGGAAGGCGTGGAAGGCGAATAAAAAAGGGGCGTTTAATGACAGGCGGGACCGACCTTCTGGGCGGCGTTCCGGCTGCACCTCGCAAGAGGGGGCGGCCGCCGGGCTCGACCAACAAGCGGGCGGCGGACCTGGCGGGCTGGATCAAGGTCCAGACCGGATCGACGGCGGCGATGCAGTCGGCCCAGCTGTGCCTGGTCACCGTCAAGGAGCTGAAGGCGGCGGGCGGCGACCACGCCAAGGCGGTGCTGGCGAAGGCGGCCCAGCACGTGGCGGCCTATGAGGCCGAGGCGGCGCGGCTGGACCAGGGCGTGCGGGACCTGATCCGGCAGGAGCTGCGGCTGCTGCTGGACGAGACCGAGGAGGCCAAGGCCAAGGACGTGCTGCGCCTGGTCGGGCAGGCCGTGGATCGGCTGAAGGTCCACGCGGGCCGCCTGCCGTTGCGCGCGGCGGTCGAGGCCATCGCCGAGGAGCGCCGGGCGCTCATGCCCTACACCGATCAGCGTCAGCCTCAGGTGGTCCACGCCAAGGGCGAAGGCTTCGCGCCGGCGGTGGTGATCATGGGCGCAGTCGGATCGGCCCCAATTGAGCAAAATCAAGGGGTTATCGAAGCGCCCGCGTTCAAGGTCTTACCGTCAGGGTCTCACAACGACCAAGAAGCCTAGGGATTTCAAGCGGCTGTCGCCGTGGTCCCGCTGATGAAATATCAGCGGCGCGGCTGGCCGGTTTCCCCCTGGACCGCGCCAGACCCCCCAGGGGGGTCAGACCCCCCACCCCCCTTTCGAGGCCGGGGCCTCTCACTCAGGGGGGCCGACACCGACACGCATTGCATGTCTGGCCGATCTTATACCCCGCAAGTGGGTAGCGGCGAAACTCACTGGACCGGCTCAGGGTCGGGGTGAGGGGATGGCATGAGCCTGGACACGACGCAGAACGCCTTCGGTTGGACCCAGGCGGGTCCGGTAGCGGGGGCCTATGGCGACGGTCGGGGGCCGATCGTCGTCTGCGTGGGGCCGACTGGTGGGGGAAAGACGACGGAAAGCGCCCGTCGAACTGTCCGCATTGCTCTATGGCAGCACCCTAGCCCGCGCGACGGGATACGCAAGGCCCGGATCGTCGTTCTGGCGCCGACCTATCGCAAGCTCTGGGACCAGGTGATCCCCAGCTACAAGAAGGTCATCACCTGGTGGAAGCCGGGCTGGAAGGGCGGCACCGGCGAGCCCGCTGAACACATCTATGACTTCGAGTATCGGGACCCGCTGACCGGGAACGCGTTCAAGTGCCATGTCGAGGTGCTGTTCAGGGCACCGGGGGACGGCGATCTGGAGGAGTTCTTCCGGGGGCTTGAGGCCACGGCCTTCTGGTTCCCGGAAATGGACACCCATGAGACCGAGGACATGCTGTCGCTGGCGTCCAACCGCGTGGGACGTTACCCCGAGCCCGACGACCGGCCTGACGACCCCAACCTGCCGACCGCCTATGCCGGGATCTACGGCGACGCCAACGCCCCGCGCATCGGGTCGTGGTTCCATACGCGCTTCTTCCTGAAGCGTCGGCCGTCCGACAGCCTGTATCTGCAGCCGCCCGGCTTCGACGAGGGATCGCCGGACGGTTTCCACCC
The DNA here is from genome assembly GCF_032055285.1 of Brevundimonas sp. GTDB lineage: Bacteria > Pseudomonadota > Alphaproteobacteria > Caulobacterales > Caulobacteraceae > Brevundimonas. The sequence continues at coordinate 211,908 of NZ_DAMBRE010000002.1, read as the reverse complement.
GCAGGCCGAGAACCAGGTGAACCTGCGCAAGATCAGCCGGACCTATTACCGCGACCGCGCAGCGACGCATGAGGAACACGACGTCGAGCGCCTGTTGAAGAACCGGCCGGGCTACAGCCGTCACGGCAAGCCGGTGCATCCGCTGTTCAACGCCCTGACCATGGCGTCGGCGGAGGGGTTCGAGCCTGATCCGCACCTGCCGGTGGTCATCGGCATGGACGCCGGGTCGAACACCCTGCGCCACGCGGCGGTCTTCCTGCAGCGGACCTGGGGCGGCCAGACGCGTTGTCTGGGTGAGTTCGCGCCCGATGAGCAGACCGACATCGTTGAGGCCTCGGCGGCCATCAAGGCTATCGCCGAGACGCGGTTCGCGGCCTGCAGCAGCTTTGAAATCGTGGTCGATCCGGCGGCGCGGGGGCAGTCAGCGGCGAAGCGGGGCATCAGCTGGGTGCAGATGATCCAGCAGATGACGGGGTTTCCGGTTCGGCCCGCGCCGTCGAACGATCCGTCGCTGCGGCGCGGCGCGGTGGACCAGCTGCTGAAGAAACAGGCCGCGCCAGGCGTGCCGGCCTTCATGATCTCGGCCCCGCATTGCCCGAAATACATGGCCGCCATGTCCGGTGAGTATCGTTTCAAGCGCAGCGGCGACAAGGTGTCCGAAATCCCCGACAAGGGGCCGGCCAGCCACGTGGCCGAGGCGGGGCATTACGGCGCCATGGGCCTGAACGGCTGCGGGCCGCTGGGGGGCGATAACTCCGCCCGCTCGGGATGGGCGGAAGATGCTGACATGGCGGCGATCCTGCCGGACTGAGCCGGAAATCATGTTCAGACGACCCAAGATCGAGAGCGCGGGGCCGATGCCGGACCCGTCGGACACGGCGAACCGCGCCAATAGCGAGCGACGCGGGCGTCTGCTGAGCGGTGGTCGTCAGTCCACCCTGCTGGCCCAGGCGATGGAACGGTCGTCGTCGGCGCCCTCGGCCACACTGACCGGGATCAACCGATAGCCGATGATCACGACCGATCCCGTCAAGCTGGTCGGCCGGCGCTTCGACGAGATGAAGGCGCAGCGGCTGACGCGTGAGCCCGAATGGCAGGCCATCGCCGACCATTTCACGCCGCGCAAGGATTTCAGCTGCGCCGGGCGTCCCGGCGAACTGCGCAAGCGGCGTCTGACGACATCGACGCCCGCCGTGGCCCTGCGCAACTCTGCCGCCATGCTGGTCAGCTACCTGATCGACCCGACCCAGCCCTTCATCCAGCCCAACGCCGAGGGTTCGATGGTCGCGGCGGGGCGTCTGGCGCGGATGGGCGCCGAGGCCAGCGACTTCCTGGACAACATGGGCTGGGGCATCTTCGACCGGATGATGCGGCCCAAGTCGGGCTTCCTGACCAGCGCGGCGCGCCTGTCGATCGAGCTTTGGGCCTTCGGCACGGGCATCCAGTGGATCGGCCACAAGCGCGGTTTCGGCCCCATCTACCTGACAAGGCCCCTGCGCAGCAGCTGGATCGCCTCGAACGGCGACGGGATCGTGGACACGGTCTATTACGAGTTCACCATGCCCCTGTGGCGGGTGTTCGAGACCTTCCCCGACGCGCGATATGTCGACAAGTGGCGGGCCAAGGCCGACGACGAAACCAAGCTGAACGAGCCCATCACCATCCTGCACGCGGTCGAGCCGCGCCGGAACGGGCAGAAGGGCGGGCCGAAGGAGCGCAAGCCCTTCTCGGAGCGCTATCTGTGCCTTGAGGAGCGGGTCGTGCTGCAGGAGGGCGGCTATGACAGCTTCCCCTATGCGGTGCCGCGCCTGGAGGTCGAGGACGGGTCGGATTACGGCACGGGGCGGTGCTGGTATGCCCTGCCGGACGCCATCGGCCTGTCGGTGCTGCAGCAGGGCGTGGAAAACGCGGTGGATCTGAAGGTCTCGCCGCCGACGATGATGCCGCGCCGCATGTTCGGCAAGCCGCTGGACCGCCGGCCGGGGGCGACCAACCTCTATGACAGCGGTCAGTTGGGTTTCATGGCCGCGCGCGAGGCCTTCCAGACGCTGGACATCGCCGGGGACATCGGGGTCGGCCTGACCTATCACGACAAACTGGCCCAGAACGTCGAGAGCGCCATGCTGGTCGACTGGATGCGGCTGCGCGAGACCGGCAACGTCACGGCCGAAGAGATCGTCGAGCGCCGCAACCTGCGCGTCGGCATCATGAGCGCCCACGTTCCCGGCATTGACCGCGACTGGATGGGCGTGGTGGCGGACCGGTCGGCTGAAATCATGATGGCCGAGGGCGACCTTGGCGATCCGCCGTCCGAGCTGTCGGGCGCGCGGGTCGATTGGGACTATGCCGGGCCTCTGGCGCGGGCGCAGCGCCAGCGCCAGGCCGAGGCCTTCGACCGGATGTTCCAGCGCGCCATGACGGCGCGCGAACTGGACCCGTCCGCGCCCTTCGTCCTGAACGTCATGGAGGGGCTGCGCGCCTGCGCCGAGGCGGAGGGCTTGCCGATCGGCACCCTGCGCCCGCGCGGCGAGGTCGCGGCCATGGTCGAGGAACAGCAGGCGCAGGCCGAGCAGGCGGCGCAGATGGAACAGATGCAGCAGGGCGCCACGGCCCTGCGCGACGGCGCTCAGGGCATGGCCAGTCTGGCCGGGGCCATGGGCGGCGGCGATGAAGCCGAGATGGCGGCCGCCGCATGAGCCAGGCCTATGTCTTTGTCGATCACGCGCGGCTGGTCACGGACCTGAAGGCCGAGGACGGCCGGGCGGTGGCCTGGGCCTATGCCCAGGTCTTCAGTTCGCAGGTCGGGCGCCTGGTCCTGACGCATCAGCTGGCGGAAGCCGGCGTCGGCTCGCCGCGCGGGCCGGGCATGTCGGCTGAGGACAGCCGCTATCACGACGGCAGGGCGGATCACGCCCTGACGCTTCTCAACCTGGCGGGCTTCGGCGCCATGAGCGCCGCTCATGCCGTGGCCGCCGATGTTCTGGAAGGACAGGACCATGACGGACACGACGGGCGCGACCACGACGGGGGCGGAAGCGGCGGCTGGGGCGGTTCAGACCCCGACCCCCGGTTCGACTGAGGGCGGGGCGAAGACGCCAGCGGCGGGTGTCGAGGGCAAGGGCGGTAAGGCCCAGGCCCCGGCAGGCGCTGGCGCGGACGCCGGGGCGGGCGGAGAGGGTGCGGCGGCCCCCTGGTATGACGGCTTGCCCGACGACCTGAAGGGGCAGGGGCATGTGACGCGCCACGCCACGGTCGAGGACGCGGTGCGCGCCCTGATCGGGGCCGAGAAGCGGCTCGGCGTGCCGGCCGACCAGCTGATCCGCAAGCCGACGAAGGACGAGGAGTTCGCGGACGTCTATCGCGCCCTGGGCGCCCCGGAGAAGCCCGAGGATTACGGCCTCGGCCTGCCTGACAACGCCACCGATGACGACAAGGCTCTGGCGCAGCGCTTCGCCCAGACCATGTTCGACAAGGGGCCGTTCCCGCCGCAGATGGTCAAGGCCGCCGTCGAGTTCATCAATGGCGAGACGTTGAGCGCCGATGCGGCGCTGAAGGCGGAGGCGGAGGCCCGTCAGGCCGAGGGCGTCGCCCTGCTGAAGGCCGAGCTGGGACAGGCCTATGATCCCGACATGAAGGCGGTCGGCAAGCTGCTGACCGACCTGGGCGGCGAGGAACTGGCGGCCGAACTGAACGCCTCGGAAGCGGGCGACAATCCGCGGCTGATGCTGGCCCTGCACAAGGTGGTCGAGCGTCTGGGCGAGAGCGGCGGGGTTCACGGCCAGGGCACCGGCTCGGGCGCGCAGGGCGGGATCACGCCGGGGCAGGCCAAGGCGGCGCGCCTGAACCTGGAGAATGATCCGGTCAAGGGCGCGGCCCTGCGCGACAACAGCCATCCGATGCACCAGTCGGTCATGGACGAGCGCCGCAAGCTGCTGGAAGCCGAGCAGGGTTGACGGCGCGCGCAAATCAGGTCTTCGAATAAGTCTTCCGGTTCGGGGCTGTCCGGTCAAACAGCCCCATCTCTTCCACGGCACGGCGCCCTCGACACGAGGAACGGGCACGGGGGGACGCCGGCGGGCGTAAAGCGAAGGTTCGCGTCCGGCCTCGAAGCCGGGGGTCGCTGCCGATCATGAAACGGGCCTGAGCCCGATCCCCATTGATCGACGCCACGCGTGTGCGTGGCCGTGCAGCGAGACGAACCATGACCCAGATGTCGAACGACTCCAATGCCGTGCTGGCCCGCTATGTGCCGGGCTTCAAGGCCAACCTGGCGCTGTCGCCGCAACAGACCCGCACCCACCTGCTGGACGCCGTGGACGCGGACATGAACTATTCGGAGCCCGGCGAGGGCTTCAACCTGGACGACATGGGCGAGAGCGAGCCCGAGGACGTGGCCACCCGCGTGGCCGACACGCCCGACAAGCACATCGAGGGCCGCCGCCGCGTCGCCAACTTCACCGAGTTCCAGGACAGCGCCTGGCTGGACAATGTGGACAAGGCCAAGCTGCTGGAAGACCCGACCAACACCAAGATGGCGGCCCTGATGGCCGGCCGCTGGCGCAAGGTGGACACCAAGATCATCGAGGCGGGCCTGGGCCTGACGTTCGAGAAGGACGCCGCGACCGGCGCCCTGCTGCCGGTCAGCCTGCCCGCGTCCCAGATCGTTGCGGCCAACAGCGTCAAGCGTGCGCACGATGATGAGACGGTTCCGTCCGACAACTCTGACTATGGAATGTCGATTGGCAAGCTGATCGAAGCCAATGCTTTGCTGGATGAAAGTGAGCTGGAAGGTGATCGTTTCGTTGTTTTGACGTCGGATGAAATCGCGAGCCTGTTGCAGCGGACCCCGACCACGAACGCCAACTACGCGGAGATCAAGGCGCTCCATTCGGGGAGCATCGACCACCTGCTCGGTTTTAAGGTCAAGCGCCTGTCGAAGAAGCGCATCCCCATCATCGGCGGCAACCGTCGCCTGATGGCCTGGGTGAAGGGGGCCATCGCCTATCGCGGTCGCCCGGTCACCAACGCCCGCATCTCGATCCGCAACGACAAGTCGGACACGCCGCAGGCCTTCTACAAGACGAGCCACGCCGCCGGCCGTCGCTACGACGAGGCCGTGGTCGAGATCCAGGCCAAGATCTGAGGCTGAACCGGCCGGGGCGCGACGCCTCGGCCGACCCTTCCATCCTTCATTCAGGGAGCCATCGAGATGGCGAAACTTTTCGGAACTCTGGTCGGCGCAGCCTATGCCGGGGGCGCGGTCGCCAAGGCCACCAGCTCGGCCCATGAGCGCGGCACGGACCACATCCTGCGGCGTGACCGCATCGAACTGACGGCCGCGCCGGTCAACGACCAGGTGTCGCTGCTGGTCGTGCCGTCCAACACGGTGCTGGACCCGCTGGAATGCGCCGTCCACTACGACGCCCTGGGCGCCAGCGTGACGCTGAACGCCGGGATCGCCGGTTCGGACGCGGCCCTGTTCTCGGCCCATGCGGCCTCGAGCGCCGGCAATGTCAGCCTGTTCAAGAGCGTGGACATCGCCAACTGGTTCAAGCCTTTGTGGCAGGTGCTGGGCCTGGCGGCCGATCCGGGCGGCAACATCGAACTGCTGCTGACCATCAAGGGCGCCGCCGCGACCGGCACGGTCGTCTGGTCGCTCAAAGGTCAGTCGCGATAAGCCTTCAGGCCGCCGTTCTCCGCATTGCTCGATGCTGGCGGCCTGATCGCGGCCCGGCGGGTGGTCCTTCCCCTGCCGGGCCGTTTTTTATTTTTGTGGCCTACCGCGCCTCGCGCTGCTTGAGGCCAGGGACTATCCGGGACTGAGGCGATGGCGACCAAGCTGAACATCATCAATCTGGCCTTTGCGCATCTGGGCGAGCCGCTGGTGCGGGATCTGGCGGGCGATCCGCCCCTGCCGAGCGTGGTCAAGGCCCTGGCGCAATGGGATCAGGCTCTGGAGACGGCCCTGGCCATGGCGCCGTGGCTGTGCGCCACGATCAGCCCGAGGCTGGACGCCGACCTGTCGTCGGCCGCCGAGGCGGCGCAGGACTGGCGCTATCGCTGGCGTTTCACCTGCCCGGCGGGAACGATCAAGATATGGAGCGTGGCGGGCGACTTCGCCTGGCAGGCGGGGGTGGTGGTCGGCGCGGACGGCGATGTGCGCCGGGTGATCCGGGCCGATCATCCCGGCCCGCTGATGGCCGACCTGATCGTCAGGCGGCCGGTCGAGGCGCTGACGCCCCTGCTGGCCGACGCCCTGGCGTGGGAGCTGGCGTCGCGGCTGGCGGGGCCGATCCAGTCGAACGAGGACAAGGCCCAGTGGGCGGCCAAGCAGGCGGAGAAGGCCTATGTCCTGGCGTCGTCGACCGAGGCGACGGAGATCGGCGGGCAGGAGCCGGTCATTCCCATGGGGCCGCTGGCGGCGGCGCGGCTGAGCGCGCCCTGAGGCGGGATTATCCACCTGACAGCCGGGGCCGTGATGATGCGTCATGGCCAAGTCCGACAACTTCGTGAACGCCTTCACCGCCGGGGAGATCGGCGAGGAGGCGTGGGAACGTTCTGACCTGCAGCAGCACGCCAAGGGCTGCGAGGAGGCGTTCAACCTGATCGGCCTGGTGACGGGGCCGCTGGCCAGCCGGGGCGGCTTCTGGGACCGGGGGGCGACGACGGCGCCGGCGACGGCCGCGCGCATGGTGGCCTTCATCCGGGCGGCGGACGACGCCCTGTTCATCGAGTTCGGCGACGAGACGGCGCGGGTCTGGACCACCTCGGGCGACCTGATCCAGTCGGGCGGACTGCCCTATGGGTTCGACACGCCCTGGACGGGGGCGCAGGCGTTCCGGCTGTGGTTCAAGCAGCAGGGCGACGTTCTGTATGTGACGGACATGGACGGCGGGCCGACGCGGGTGATCAAGCGTCTGGCGGACGACGACTGGGAGGTCGGCCTGTTCGAGTTTCGCGACGGGCCATGGCTGACGGAAAACCAGAATGAGGCGGTCACCCTGACGGCGACGGGCCTGACCGGACTGGTCACGCTGGACGCCAGCCTCAGCGTGTTCCAGTCCGAGGACGTCGGGTCGCTGATCCGTATTCGCGAGGGCGACGGCAATCCCGGCCTGCAGACCTGGACGTCCAAGGAAGACTATGTGGGCGGCCAGCAGGTTCAGTATGACGGCCGGGTCTATCAGCGCGAGCATTTCGGCGAGGACACGGCGGGGACGACGCCCCCGGTGCATCAGTCAGGCACCCTGAGCGACGGGGCGGTGAAGTGGACCTATCTGCATGACGGGGCGGGGGTCGTGCGCATCGACAGCTTCGTCAACGCCCAGCAGGTGCATGGCACGGTGCTGCGGCGCCTGCCGACGGACCTGGCGACGCGCTATTGGGCCAAGCAGGCCTATTCCGCCGCGCAGGGGTTTCCGCGCGCCCTGATCGAGGAGCGGGAGGAGCGTCTGGCCTTTGCGTCGAGCCTGGAACGTCGTGGGACGGTGGACCTGACCCGGACCGCCGGGTGGCGGCCGGACTGGGGCGACTTCAAGCCGGGACTGGGAACCGGGCGGGTGGTGGATGATGACGCGATCCGGCTGGACGTGGGCGGGACCTCGCGGGTGGTGTGGTTGCTGTCGGCCAGTGTTCTGGTCGCGGGATGCACGGACGGGGAATATGTGCTGTCGGGGGCGCAGCAGGACGAGCCGATGACGCCGAAGGTGCGGCGTGCGCCGCCGGTCTCGGCCTTCGGCAACGCCGATGTGGCGCCCTTGCTGGTCGAGGGACCGCCGCCGGCCATCCTGCATGTCCTGCGCAGTCGCAAGGTTTTGCGCGAGACCAAGATCGCGCCGGACCTGAGCGTCGAGAGCCGCAATCTGTCGATCCTGGCGGAACACATCTTCGGGCGGGGCGTGGCCGAGCTGGCGCATCAGCAGTCGCACAACCTGGTGTGGCTGAGGCTGGACGACGGCGGTCTGGCGGTCATGGTCTATGACATGGAGCAGCAGGTGGTGGGGACGACGCGTCAGCCCCTGCCGGGCGGGTTCCGGGTCGAGAGCCTGGCCTGCGCGCCGTCGCCGAGCGGCATGGATGTGGTGATGGCGACGGTCGTCCGGGAAAAGGACGGGGCGCCGCAAAGGCGCGTCTGGCGTCTGGCGGACCGTAGCGAGGGCGTCTTCGTCGACGCCGCCGCCGCCTATGACGGGCCGCCGGTGGATGCGGTGTCCGGGCTGGCGCACCTGAACGGCGAGACGGTGGCGGTTGTCGCCGACGGGGCGCGGGTCAAGGATCGGACGGTCGTGGGCGGGGTGGTGGATCTGCCCTTCGCCGCGTCGAAGGTCACCGTGGGCCTGCCGATGCGCCGCCGGTTCAAGACCCTGCCTCTGGACCTGCAGGGGGCGGGATCGACCAATGGCCGGACCATCCTGCCGACCCATGCGACGGTGACGCTGGATGCGGTCGAAGCCTTTGTCGGCAGCGATGCGGACGACGGCGCGGCGCGGGTCCAGTCGCGCAAGCCGGATGACCTGACGCGGCCGGGGCGGCGACGGGTCAAGCAAAGGGTGGCGCTGGGCGGCGGGGCGGACCGCGACCGGCGGGTCGTGATCGAGGCCACCGCGCCGTTTGATCTGGTCATCTGTTCCTATCGCCTGGAAGCCGAGGTGACGAAGTGAGCGCCGTGTGGGCCAGTCCCTGCGGGCGGTTCTGGCTGGACGTCTATCGTTCGGGGGATGAGGCGCGGTTTGCGCCGCGCGCGGACATGGCCGAGGCCTGGACGGCCGAGGGGCGGCGCCTGCCCGAGGGGCCGAAGTGGACCCTGTGCGACAAGCGCCAGCTGAGGGTCCTGGGGATCGGCGGGCTGGAAGCGGAGGGGGCGGCGGCGAGCCTGGGGTGGTTCCTGTCGGCCGATCTGAGCGCCCGCCAGTGGCTGGCGGCGCTGGACGCCGTGCGGGACCGGCTGGCCTGGGCGCAGCGGCACGCCGTGCGTCGGGTGCATGTGCTGACGGCGGGCGATCGACCCGGCGCGGCGAGAATGATGGGTCGGGTCGGGTTCCGCCTGACCGGCCAGGAAGGCGGGGACGCCGTGATGACGCGGGAGTTGCACTAGATGGCGGGATCAAGCGGGGGCGGTAGCAGCGGCGGTGGGGGCGGCGGCTCGGCGGCGATCGCCGCCGTCGGCAATATCGTGGCGGGGTTCGGCGCGTTTCAGGCCAGCCGGGCGCAGGCGGCGGCGCTGAAGGCGGCGGCCAGGCAGGCGCGGCGCAGCGCCAGCATGGAGGCCCAGATGGCGACCGACGAGGCCGAGCGCGCGGGCGCGGCGGCGGCGGTGCGCGGCGCGGCCAGCGGCGGCGGGTTCGAGGGATCGTTCGACGGGGTGCTGCAGGACCTGGAACAGACGGGCCTGTTCAATGCGCGGTCGGCCATATGGTCGGGGAATGTCGAGGCGGCGAACCGGCTGTATGAGGCCAAGGTGGCCAAGCAGGAGGGCAATTTCGCCCTGCTGTCGTCGGTGTTGCAGGCCTCGTCCAGCATCGCCGGAAGCCGGATGAACCAGGCGGAGCAGTCCAAGCAGCGCGACTATCGCCGCAAGCTCTACGTGTCGGGAGCCGGTCGATGATCCTGCCCGAGATCCAGAAGCGCCCGCAGCGGGCCGAGCGTCCCTCGATGGCGACGGTGCGTCCGACCGACCTTGGCCTGGGCGCGGTCGCGCGCGACGTGGCCGAATGGGAGGGCGAGGTGCAGCAGACGCAGCTGCTGGAAGAGGAGGTCCAGAAGCTCGAGGACGACAAGGCGATCGAGCCCCTGTTCAACGCCCTGACCGAGACCTTTGAGCCGGCCTTCAGCGAGGCGGGGGCGTCGTGGGACGGGGTCAGTCCCGGCTTTGCGCGCGGGGTGACGGGGGCGCTGGACGCCGCCGCCGATCCCCTGATGGGGCGCGAGGACCTGCCGCCGGGGCAGAGAGACGCCCTGACGCGGCGGATCGGGCAATACAAGCAGGCCACGGCGCAGCGGGCGATCCAGTTCCAGGCGCAGCGGCGCGGCCAGGTGGCGGCCGAGCAGCAGGCGGCGCGCCAGACGGCGGCGGTCGGCGGGGTCATGGGGCAATACATGACCCAGATGGCCGAGCGGCGGGCGGCGATCGACAACGCCTATGACGGTTCGACCGGGGATTACGTCGAGCAGGTGATGGCGGCGCACGCCGAGGTGGCCGCCAAGGTGTTCGAGGGGGTTCCCGCGGCCCTGCAGCCGCGCGTGCAACAGCAGATGGAACAGCAGCGCATGGCCCTGATGGGGCAGGCGCTGGATGTGGGGGTGCGCAGCGAGCAGGCCTATCTGACCAGTCAGTCGCGGGCCATCGGCGACCAGTTGATCAATGCGGTGCAGACCGCGCCGTCCATGCTGGACGATGCCTTGACGCAGGCGACGGCAGCGGTGGCGGGCCTGCCCGCCGGGGCGCGCGGGGCGGCCTTGTCGGGGCTGCAGGACGGGCTGATCGAAGGCGCTCTGGGCGCGCTGATCCGCGACGGCAAACAGGATGCGGCGCTGCAGCGCCTGAACAGCGGCGAGTTCGACACAAGGCTGAAACCGGAGACCAAGGCGCGGCTGCTGAACCAGGCGCAGCAAAAGAGCGAGGCGCTGGACGTCAACGACTGGATGGCGCGGCTGACGCTGAACGAGCAGATCCGGGACGATCTGGCCAGCACGGCGGCGACGGGCGTGGGCGTCGGTGTGGACCTCGCCACGGTGGCGGCCGTTCTGGGGCCGCGCGAGGCGGCGGAATACCAGATTGCGCTGAACCAGGCGAAGGAGGCGCACCAGGCGGTGTCGGGATACGCCGCCATGACGCCCGCCGAGATCCGGGCGCAGATCGAGAGCCTGAAACCCGAGCCGGGGCAGGCGGGGTTCGCCGAGGCGCAGGGGCGATATGAGGCGGCCAGCCGGGCGGCCGAGGCGGAGATCAAGGCGCGAACGGAGGACCCTGCCGCCTGGGCCGTGCGCAATGCGCCGCACCTGGCCGGCTCGCTGTCGGCCCTGGGATCAGGGGATGCGGCGGCGGCGCGGCGTCAGGCCGGGGCCTATGGCCTGGCGCAGATCGAGTTGCAGAAGGCGGCGGGGCTTCCCCTGGCTGAACAGAGGCTGTTGCCCAAGGCGACGGCCAGCGCCCTGGTCGCGGCGGCGCAGAACAACCCGGACCGGACCCAGGGCCTGATCGGCCTGGGCCAGGTGGTTCAGGCCTTCGCCCCGCCGCCCGGCGCCAGCGGCGAAACCATCGCTGGGGCGATGCATCGCCAGACCATGATCCTGAACGAGTTGCAGAAGGCGGGGGCGGACAACGGCGACCTGGCGGCGGCGCTGGACCTGGCCGGCGATCCGGTGCGGATGGGGCGGTATGCGGCCGCCACAAGAACCGGGGCGCTGGAAGGCATGGAACGGAAGGATCGCGTCGCGCTGGAAGCCGCGACCGACGCGGCCCTGGCCCCCTATCTTCGGTCGTTTGCGGGGATGTCGCCGGGGACGGTGCTGACCGGCGGCCGGCGGGCGATGGCGCATCGGCTGGCGGCGGACGCCCTGGCGCGCGGCGGTTCGGTGCGCGAGGCGGCGGCGGAGGGCGCGGCGGTGCTGACCGAGCGCTACGCCTATGTTGGCCAGAACGGCTGGCGGATGCCGAAGGCCATGGCCGAACGCAGGAGCGACGGGCCGGGGCGGGAGGCCGTGCAGACCCTGGTCCAGCGTGGGGCGGGACGACTGCTGGCCAGCCTGACCGCCAATGATGGGGCGGGCTTCTATGCGCCGGCGGACAGCGGCGGGCGCGGCCTGACCGAGGCGCAGAGACGCGAGCGCTACGCCGACGCGGTGGCCCTGCGCGGACGATGGATGACGACGCCCGACGATCAGGGGCTGGTGCTGATGCAGCCGACGCTGGACGGGCGCTGGACGGCGGCGCTGGACCGCAGCGGGCGGCCGATCCAGCAGACCTGGGCGCAGCTGCAGGATACGGGGCGGCCTCGCCGTCCGGGCGGGGAGAGCGTGACCAGCGGGCGGAACCCGCGCGGCATCCGCAACCACAACCCCGGCAATATCGAGTTCAGGGACAATATCCGTTGGCAGGGGCAGAAGGGGCATGACGGCCGCTTCGTGACCTTCGAGACGCCCGAGCATGGATTGCGCGCCCTGTCGCGAGACCTGGGGACCAAGATGGCGCGGGGCCTTACCTCGGTGCAGGCGATCCTGACCGAGTATGCGCCGGACAGCGAGAACGACACCCGCGCCTATGTCGCCGCCGTATCGCGCGCCCTGGGCGTGTCGCCGACCGCGCGGCTGGACCCGTCAGACGTGCGTGTGCGCGCCGGGCTGATGTCCGCCATCATCCGTCATGAGAACGGGGTGCATCCCTATTCGCCCGCCATGGTGGCCGAGGCCGCGCGTCAGGGGATGAGGCGATGAGCGACACCGCATATACCCCGCAAGTGCCCATCGACCCCGGCATGTATGCGGCCCAGGCCGACCGCGAGCGGGTGGACCGGGAGGCGCCCTTCATGGAGGCGTCGCGCGGGCTGGCCCTGTCGGAGGCGTTCAGCGACGCGCAACTGACGGAGCGGCTGGGCGGCTGGCTGGACGCCGACGGTCAGAGGGCCTTCGACCGTCAACGCCAGCGCGTGTTCGGCGCAGACGTGGGCGCGCCCCTGTCGGCCGAGGAGGCGACCGAAAGGTTCGGCGTCGAGGGGCGGTTGAAGTTCGACCAGCCGATCAGCGAGGCCATGGCGGCCTGGCGGCAGACGATCCATCAGCGCGAGGCCTTCCGCGACGAGGTGATCAGCAACGCCGAGGTGGGGGCGCTGGAACTGATGGGGGCGGGGATCGCCGGGTCGATCCTGGACCCGGCGGGCCTGCCTTTGTGGCTGGTTCCCGAACTGGCGACGGGGCGGGCGCTGAGGGGCGCGGCGACGGCGTCGCGGCTGGCGCGGATGGGGTCCGTGTCGCGCGGTGCGCTGACGGGCGGTCTGGAAGGGATCGCCGGCGGCCTGGCCTTTGAGGGGGCGAACCTGTGGCTGCACCATGAGGCGGCGACGGATTACGACCTGGGGGACGCGGCGGCCAATGTGGTGTTCGGCGGCCTGCTGGGGGCGGCGATCGGCGGCACCGGGGGCTGGTGGGAAGGGCGGACGCGGGGGCGCGCGCCTGTCGTGGTCGAGCAGCTGAGCGACAACGGACGGGCCGGGGCCTTCGCCGAGGCTCTGGACGCCGTGGTCGAGGACCGTCCGGTCAACCTGGCCCCCATGCTGGCCCAGGAGGCGCGCCTGCGCGAGGCGGGGCGCCTGCCGGTCGAGCAGGCCGCGCAGATGGCCGACACGGCGGCGATGGAGGGCGGGGTCGCGATGCGGGGCGTCGATGACCGGTTCGGTGCGACGGCGGTGACGCCGCGCGGGCGCGAGGTGCCGGTGCGCTTCGCCCTGGTCGAGGCCGAGGATCTGATCACCAGCCACGACGACGACCTGTTCCGCAATGTGGACTATCCCGAGGTGCTGCAGCCGCGCCAACGCGACCGGGCGGGGGCGCAGGCGCGCAACCGGATGCTGGAAGCCGAGCTGAACCCGCGCCGCCTGATCAGCGAGGCGGGGGCCGAGACCGGGGCGCCGATCATCAGCGCCGACGGGGTGGTGGAAAGCGGCAATGGGCGGACCATAGCCCTGAGACGTTCGGCCCGCAGCGGCTCGCCCGCCTTCGTCCGCTATCGGGCCGAGCTGGAAGCGCGCGGCCTGGACGTGTCCGGGATGGAGGCTCCGGTTCTGGTGCGGGTGCGCCAGGAGGCGCTGTCGGGCGAGGATCGGGTGCGGCTGACGCGCGAGATGAACGCCGAGGCGACCGAGGCCTATTCGCCGTCCGAGCGGGCCAGCGCCGACGCCGAGGCCCTGGACGACGCCCTGATGGACATGATCGAGGGGTCGGACCTGAACGGCGCGGCCAATCGCCGTTTCGTGCGCGGCTTCCTGGAAAGGGTGGCGGGGGATGACCTGAACCGGATGACGACCGGGGACGGGCGGTTGTCGGAGGCGGGGCTGGACCGCATCAGCGCGGCCCTGACAGCGCGGGCCTATGGCGACCGGGCGTTGGTCGAGGCCCTGTTCGAGGCGACCGACAACAACATCAAGGCCATCGGGCGGGCGCTGGCGGCGGCGGCGCCCGAATGGGCGGCCATGCGGGCGGGGATCGCGCGCGGGGAGGTTCCGGCTGAACTGGACCCGACCGAGGCCCTGACGGCGGCGGTCGCCTTCGTGCGGCATGTGCGCCAGCGCGGGGCCAATCTGGCCGAGACCATGGACCTGACCATCGGTCAGTTCGACGCCTTCAACGGGGCGGCGATGACGCCCGAGACGGAAGGCTTTGTGCGCAGCTTCTTCCGCACCTCGGCCGAAGGGGCTACATTGTGGCGGTCGCCCCGGTCGGCGGCGAGCCTGGCTGACGGCCTGCGCTGGATGGCCGGGGAGATCAGGAAGGCCGATCCCGGTCCCAATCTGTTCGGAGAGGTCGCCGATGCCGCGACAGGACGACAGCTTCTCGACGGCCTTGGCCGCTGGTTCGCCCGAACCGGCGACGACGGACCGCCGCCCGGCCTTGACTTCGGCCCTGAACCCGGAAGCAGCGGGGCGGCTTCGCCGTCAGGCGCTGGCGGGGATGTTCGACCGGATGGCGGGGATGACGGGCGGGTCGTCGGGGGACAAAATTCTCGCGACGAAGCTGCGCGCGATCTAGGCGAAACCGCCAAGCCGAAGGTCGCCAAAGGCCAGAAGCCAGCCCCGCCCAAGGGCGACCCCTATGCCGATCCCGAGGTCGCCGCCCTGCGCGCCGACACGGAGGCCGCCCTGCTGCGCGCCGGGGTGGACCCAGCAGAACTTATGACCGGGGGCGGCGCAGCGCAGGACCCTGAGACCATAGCCGACGCCGTTGCGGCGGGGGCCTTTTGTCTGAAGGGTGGCGTATGACCGACCGTTGCCGTGGGACTGTGCGGGGCGTCGTCGGCGACGCCTGGTCCGATGAAGAGATAGACGATGTGCTGGCGCGGCTGCAGCGGGCTAAGGACCGCGCCCGCAAGGCCGATCCCCTGCTGCACAACGACGCCGCCTTTGACGCCGCCGCGCGCGAGATCACCCGCGACGAGGTGACGGCGGCCCTGATGGAGAAGCGGCTGCAGGTCTTTGCGGCGCGGGCGCGCGAGACGCGGGCGGTGCGGCTGGCGGCCCTGCCGGGGGACGAGGCGGACAGGCTGCGGGCCTATGACATCGGCACGGAGCGTCAGGGCGAATGGGCTGGGGCCAGCGTCGAGGCCGAGGGGCGGGCGCGGTCCATCGCCCTGTGGTCGATGGTCGAGAAGGGGTTGAGCGACGATCCGGTTCTGCGCAGTCGGCTGGTGTCCAACATCCGCGGCCGATCCGATCCCGAGTTCGAGCGGATGGTGGCGCGCGAGATGGCGCGGCTGAACGGGGCGGACATTCCCGCCACGGGCGACGCGGGGGCGGTCAAGGCGGCCCGACTGTTCGTCGAGGCCCTGGAAGCCGGGCGGCGGATGCAGAACGCCGAGGGGGCGTGGATCGGCAAGATCACCGGCTATATCGGGCGTCAGAGCCATGACCGGCTGAGGGTGGCGGGCGGCTTCTGGCGCGAGCTGAAGGCGGCGGGGTTGCGCGGGGCGGTGACCGACTGGCCCGCCGCGCGGCTGGCGGCCAGCCGCCGGGCGTTTCGCGAATGGCGCGACTTCATCAGGCCCCTGCTGGACGAGGCGACGTTCGAGGGGGTGGAATGGGACCCGACGCAGGCGCGCGAGCTGAAGGCGGCGGGCCTGATCGACGACATCTACGACAATTCGGAGGTCTTCCTCTATCGCGTCTGGTCCGACATCGTGACCGGGCGTCATGAGGTGCTGGAAGGCATGTCGGACCTGGGTGAGTTCCGCCCGCCCGCCGGCAAGGCGCGCAGCGTGTCCAAGTCGCGGGTGCTGCAGTTCAACGGGCCGGACGCCTGGATGGATTACGCCGAGCGGTTCAGCCAGGGCGGGCTTTACGGCGCCCTGATGGGGGATCTGGACCGGGCAGCCAAGAACAGCGCCCTGATGGCGCGATGGGGGCCGAGCCCCGAGGCGGCGCGGGCGGCCGAGATCGAGCGGCTGAGCCAGGCAGCGTTGGCGCGCGGCGACACAGGCGCGGTCGGCAAGCTGCACAACCGGATGCGGCAGGCCGAGTTCGAGGCCCTGAACGGGGCGGGCAGCGCGCCCGAGAACCTGAGGCTGGCGGCGGTGGCGCGGACGATCCGCCTGATGGAGGTCCTGTCCAAGCTGGGCGGGGTGGTGCTGTCGGCCCTGTCGGACGGGTCGCTGGCGGCGCAGCGGATGAAGCGGGCGGGCGGGACCTATCTGGACGGCTATCAGGCCATGCTGAAGGGCGTGACCCGGATGCAGGGCGAGCAGGGCAGGGCCGTGGCCGATGCGCTGGACGTCGGGGCGCGCGGCGCGGCGGCGCACCTGACGACGCGGTTTGCGGCGTCCGACGGACCCATGGGCTGGGCCAGCTATGCGCAGAGGCTGTTCTATCGGGTCAATGGCCTGGAAGCCTGGATGGACGGGGCGCGTTCGGGCCTGGCGGAAATGCTGGCCAGCATCTGGGGGCGACAGAGCGACCGGGCCTGGTCGGCGCTGGAAGTCGGGACGCAGGAGGATTTTCAAAGGTTCGGCCTGGGCGCGCCGGAATGGGAGCTGTTGCGGCGCCATGCGGCGGACGGCGGAGACGGGCGTCGGTATCTGACGTTTGACGCCGTGGATGCAGTGGATGACGCCGACCTTCTGGCCTGGTCCGGCTGGGTCGAGGGGCAGGGGCCGCGCGAGGCGGCGGCGACGGCGGCGCGCGATGATCTGCGCCTGAGGTTCCAGACCCTGACCGCCAGCGTGCTGGACGACGCCCTGACCGAGCCGCGCGCGCGCGAGACCGTCAGCCTGACGCGCGGGCTGAAGCCGGGGACGGTGGCGGGGGAGGCGTTTCGCTTCTTCACGCAGTTCTTGTCGTTCGGTCAGACGGTGATCGGGCGGCATATGGCGCCGGCCGCGCGCGGTTATGCCGGGCAGTCGCCGGTCGCCTTGATGGCGCACCTGATCGTGGCCTCCACGGCCATGGGCTATCTGTCGTTGCAGATGAAGCAGTTGGTGAAGGGGCGCACGCCCCGGTCGCTGGAAAACGAGGAGGGCGAGAGCCTGGCGGGGTCGCTGTTCATCGCCAGCCTGCTGCAGGGCGGGGGGCTGGGCCTCTATGGCGACTTCCTGTTCGGGGAAGCGAACCGCAACGGCCTGCCCGCCACCCTGTCCAGCTTCGCCGGGCCGGCGGTGTCCGACGCGGAGCGCCTGTTCGCCATCGTCAACAAGGCGGTGTGGGGCGACGAGGACCAGAAGGCGGACGCGGGCGGTGATGCGGTCAAGTTCGCCATCACCTCGGCGCCGGGGGCCAACCTCTTCTACACGCGCTGGGCGCTGGACTACGCCGTCATGTGGCGGATGCAGGAGCAGATGAGCCCCGGCTATCTGGAGCGCTATGAGAAGCGGGTGCGCGACCGTGAGGGCTCGGACTTCCTGATCGATCCGTCCGAGGCCGTGACCGGGCGCTAGGCCCGCCGCGACTTATCCACCCCCAGGGGCGGGCCGTGATGATGCGCCATGGCCCAACTGCCCGAAGATCCCGAACAGGTGTCGGTCGCCAGCGGCGAGACCGACGCCTATCCGACCGTCTGGACCTTTGAGAAGGTCGAGGAGGTGCGCGTCTTCGTGGCGCCGGACGACAAGGGCGCCTTTGTCGAGCAGGTGCGCGGCGTGGATTTCACGGTCGCCGCCGGGGACTGGCTGAACGACGGGGCCGAGCTGGTGTTCGCGCCTGGCCGTCGCCCGCCCGCCGGGGCGCGCGTGCTGCGTCAGCGGCGCTCGCCGGTGCGGCAGGACAAGCCGTTCGGGGACCTGGAAGACTTCAAGCCGCTGGAAAGCGAGCAGGCCTATGACCGGCTGACGCGGATGGCGCAGGAAAACCGCGTCGAGGCGGCGCGGGCGGCGGCCTTTCCGCCGGGCGAGGCGGGGCAGTCGTTCCCGCCCACGGCGGCGCGCATCGAGACCATGCCGATCTTCGACAACAACGGCGACCTGAGGGTCATGCCCGCCGTGGACGTGCTGAACAGCATCGGCGCGACCTTTGAGGACGACGGCGCCTGGGGCGCGGCCTCGGACCCCCTGACCTATGACGATGGAGCGTTCGCCTGATGGCCCGCAGACGTTTGCCCTATGGCCCGAAGAATACGCTGGATCAGGCCCTGCTGCTGGCGGGCGAGGTCGCGACGGATGTGACGGAGCATCGCCTGCGCATCGGCGACGGGGTGACCCTGGGCGGCGTGCCGCAGGCGCGCAAGGACGAGACGGATGCGGCCATCGCCGAACTCGGGCTGTTGAAGGATCAGGTCGAGAACGCCGGCACGACGATTGTCGTGTCCACGGCGGCGGCGCTGGCCGCCCTGCCGGGACCGTTCACGGCGGGCGCGCGGGCCGAGGTGCGCAAGGACCCGGCGGGCGATGTGCCGGGCGGCAACGGGGTCTGGCGACACAACGGGTCCGCCTGGGCCTGGCTGGACGATCTGGTGCCGCAGTCGGTGCAGCAGAGCATCAGCGCCGCCGCCCGCGAAGAGGCCGGCATGTTCCTGAAGGATCAGCCGCACGCCGATTTCGACACCCGGAACATCGCCTTCGGCCTGCAGGACCGGGAGGGGCGGTTCGCCCCGATCATGGACGTGGATCGCCGCCTGGTTCAGATCGCCGAGGACGGCGAGCTGGAGCGTGTGCCGACCGCCCGCGACCTGGGCGGCATGGCCGAGCCGGGCTTCGGCTATATCGACGGTCATGCGCCGGTCGAGGTGGTGATCGACGTGGCGACGCGGCGCGTCCTGTCCTTCTGGACGGCGGAGCAGAAGCAATACCGGCTGGGCGAAGGCGGGGTGTTCGACCTGGTGGCGGGCGCCGGGGGCGTCGCAGCGAGCGAGCCCCTGACCTATCGGGCGCAGGCCTGGGCGCCGTTCAACCGGACCGCGATCCACACGGCGCAGGACGAGGTCTGCTACATCCGTGTCCTGATGGGGCAGTCGCTGGCGACCGGCCAGACCAGCAGCGGCGACGCCATCATCGCCGCGACGCCCCTCTATCCCGACCATGCCCTGATGCTGGACGGTTCGGCCAATGAGGGGCCGCGCCGCCTGATCGGCATGGGCGCCACCGGCTTCGTTCCCCTGGTCGAAAAGAACAATGGCGCGGTCAACCCGGCCAAGGAAACCCCGGCCTCGGCCTGGGCCAACACCCTGACCCGCGATGTCGAGGCCGCGACCGGCCGGCGCATCACCACCCTGACGATCGTGGCGGCGCAGGGGGCGCAGGCCTATGCGGGCCTCAAGCGCGGACAGCCGGCCTGGACCGCCATGCTGGAAGCCCTGGACCAGGCGGCGCGCCTGTGCCGGGCGCAGGGGCTGATCCCCGTCGTGACGGCGGGCGCATGGCTGGGGTCGGAGGGCGACGCCGACACCGGCCAGACCACGCCCGCGACCGTCGAGCGCCAGTTGAAACAGATGGCCCGGCATTTCGCCGCCGATGCGCAGGCCCGGACGGGGCAGGCCGAGCCGCCTGTCCTGCTGGTCTGCCAATGCGCCTATACGCCCGCGGCGGACATCTGGGCGCGCGACGTCCAGATGGGGGCGGTGAGGGCTGACGGTCAGGAGGGGGTCCGACTGGCCGGGCCGCACTATCAGCACCCCTATAGCGACAGCATTCACCTGAACGCCCTGGGCTACAACCGGTTGGGGCAGGACCTGGCGCGGCTGGAACTGGCCGAGTGGTTCGG
This sequence comes from Brevundimonas sp., assembly GCF_032055285.1. Classification (GTDB taxonomy): domain Bacteria; phylum Pseudomonadota; class Alphaproteobacteria; order Caulobacterales; family Caulobacteraceae; genus Brevundimonas. The sequence goes on along the minus strand of NZ_DAMBRE010000002.1, from coordinate 192,019 downwards.
CACCGGCGGGCGGGCGATCAAGCCGGTCAACGCCTATTGGGCCAGCACGACCGAGGTGGTGATCGAGTTCGACGCCCCGACCTATCCCCTGGTGATCGACACCTCGGGGGCCGTGGTCAACACGACGGGGCTGACGGCCAGCGCGGGCTTTGTGTTCGACGACCGTTCCGGCGCGGCGCCCGCCGTGTCGAGCGTGGCCGTGCTGGCCAACCGCAGCCTGAAGCTGACCCTGGCCAGCGCCCCGACCGGCCGAAGCGGGCGCATCGGATACGCCGTCGCGCGCACCAGCGGGACCTCTGACGGGCCGGTCAGCGGGGCGCGCGGCCTGATCCGCGACAGCACCTCGGTCACGTCCATCTACGGCGGGGAGCCGTCCCGCAACTGGTGCCCGGCCTTCATCCTCGAAATCGGCAAACCCTAGGAAGCGACATGATCGTCCTGAAAGGCAAATCCCAGTTCACGCAGCAGGACGGGCCGGTCCTGCCGGCGCCGTCGCCCGTCGAGCAGGCGGCGATGGATCTTCGGCCGTCGCTGTGGATACAGCCGTCGCCCGCCCGCGTGCGGCAGGCGTCAGGCGATGTGACCGAGACCCTGTGCCGGGCTGCAGGGCGGGGCTATCGCCCGGTCTTCAGCGGCGCGCCGCGACTGGTGGCCCACGGCTCGGCCCACGCCCTGCGTTTCGGCATGGAGGGGGCGGCGTCTGCGCCGGGTGGTCTGGCCGTGCCGGGCGGCCAGGCGGTCATGCCGACCTCGGGCAGTTATACGGCGGCCTATGTGGTGCGGATGCCCCCGTCGGGGACCGAAGGCACGGGCACCTGGCCGCCGGAACTGTGGGCCTCGGGCGGCGCGGTTCTCGAGTGCGCCAGCGAGAGCTGGTATCACGTGCTGAACAAGACCAATGGCGACCTGATCGTGCAGCAGGCCGGCGTCACCGTCGCTGGCTGGGCCGCCGCCCTGCGGACCGGGGCCTGGCTGTCCATCGTGGTGTCGGTCAAGGCCGGCGCCAGCGGCGTGTCGCACACGGATTACTGGAAGAACGGGGTCCATGCGGACACCGGACCGGCCATGGCGGTCGGCCCGATCGCAGGCGGCGACCGGTCCGTGCTGGTCGGCGGCGGGACGGTCAATCCCTTCTATGGGGACATGGCGCTAATGGCCATTTTCCCGGACGTCGACGCCAAGACCAATGATGCGGCGCGCACGGCCATCCTGGACCTGTGCGCCAGCGTCCGGGCGGCCGTGACCGCCTGATGGCCGGCTGGAAACCCGCGCTGATCGAGATGCTGTCCCCGGTCTGGGCGTGGGTCCAGCCGTTGATCCCGGCCGCCATGGGCGCGGCCGTGGGGCAGGCGTGGGAACGTGGGCTGGGCCTGCGTGACCGCCTGATCCAGTGGACGGTCGGCGTGGTCTTCGCGGCCTATGTGGTGCCGGGGTTCGGCCATGTCCTGCACTGGGGCCAGCCCGTCACCAACGCCGTGGGCTTCGTCGTGGCCACCATCGCCTTCAAGGCCGTGGGCCGCTGGCGCGAAGCGGCGATCGAGGGCGGCGCCGGGGCCTTTCGCTCCCTGCCCGAGATCGTGCGCAGCTGGCTGCGCCGACCGGGCGTGGTTCCTGAACCCCCTAAGACGGAAGGAGAGGGTTGATGACCGCCTCGCTGATTACCGTCGTTTTGGCCGCCTGTGTGGAGCCGGGGTTCGCCCCTGTCCTGCACTGGGGGCAGCCTGTCGCCAACGCCGTGGGCTTCATCGTGGGCGCCATTGCCTTCGGGGCCGTGCGCAGCTGGCTGCGCCGACCGGGCGTGGTGCCTGCAGCACCGAAGGAGGAAGGCCAGTGAAGCCGTTCCGTTTTTCCGCCCGATCCAAGCGCAACCTTGAGGGCGTTCACCCCGATCTGGTCGCGGTCGTGACGCGGGCGCTGGAACTGAGCCCGCTGGATTTCGTGGTCACCGAAGGCCTGCGCACGGTCACGCGGCAGAAGCAGCTTTTCGCCGCCGGGGCCAGCCGGACGATGAACAGTCGTCACCTGACCGGCCACGCCGTGGACGTCGCCGCCCTGGTCGACGGACAGGTGCGCTGGGACTGGCCGCTCTACGCCCAGGTGGCGGCGGCCTTCAAACAGGCGGCCCTGGAGAAGCGCGTGGCCCTGATCTGGGGCGGCGACTGGACGTCGCTGAGAGACGGTCCGCACTTCGAACTGGACCGGAAGGCCTATCCCTGATGGCGGGGATCGCCGCCATGATCGAGGGCGTGAAGGCGGGGCGCAAGCTGCTGACCTTGCTGGTCGTCATGGGGGTGGCGGGCGGTCTCTATGTGCGCGGCGAGATCGCGGCGCATGACCGCGACGGCCTGACCCGCTGGGGCGACCAGGCCTGCGAGGCGGCGGGCGCGCCGTTCCGGCCCGAGGGCGTGAAGAAGCGCGCGTGGGGCGCGGCCTGCCTGGGCGAGATCCGGCGGCTGGCGCAGGTCGAGAAGGATTTGAAGCAGGGGTCGCTGGACGCCCTGCTGGCCGATCTGGAGCGGCGCGAGGGCAGGGAAGCCGCGGACGCCGCCCTGGCGGCGGCGATGTCGAAACGGACGGCCCAGGTCGTCGCACGGATGGAGGCGGCCGATGCGGCTGTTGAGGAAGACGACCGGGTCGGCCCTGGCTGGGCTGCTGCTGTCAATGAGCTTGGCGGCCTGCGCGACGACCGGCGCTGAGCCGAGCCCTCCCGAGCCGGTCGTGGTGGTGCGCACGGTGATCGAGAAGCCGCCGGCCGAGTTGCTGCGCTGTCCCATCGCGCCGTCCGGCCTGCCGCGCGAGGGCGAGGCGACGATCCCGCCCGCCTGGCGCAAAAGCATCATCGGCCTGGCGCGCGGCTATCGCGAGGTGAACGGCCAGCTGGGCCGACTGATCCAATTTCACACGGGCGAGCCCTGCCCGACGCAAGGAGACTGAGGCCATGGCCCCGAACCGACCCAATCCTCGCCCGCCCGCCATTCAGGGCCAGACCACGCGCGCCTATGGCGTGGCGGCCGTTCGTCAGCGCCTGGCCGTGGGCGCGGCCTCGGCCGCCTCGGCCGTCGTGACGGCGGACGAGGTGCTGTTGTGCGCCACCACGGACCTGGTCTTCGACCATGGTCCCGCGCCGACGGCGGCGGCGACGACCGGCATTCCTCTGAAGGCCGGCGAGAAGTTCCATCTGCAGATCAAGAGCGGCGACAAGATTGCGGCCCTGCGGGCGACGGCGGACGGCTTCCTGCTGATCGTGCCGGTGGCCTGACCATGCTGGTCCAGCCGGGCTATCTGATGGCTGCGCCGGACGCCGGCGGGGCGCCCGCTCGGACGGAGGCGGAGTTCGACGCCCATATCGCGACCCTGGCGGCGCAGGGCGTGGCGACGTGGGCGGGAGCCTTTGTGGGCAGCGGCGCCTTTCGCACCACGGCGGCGGCGGCGACGGGCGCCATGTTCGGGTCCAGCTGGCTGGATCGATTTTACGCGGCTTCGGCCGTGGCCCGCGCGGTCCAGCACGCCATGCCCTCGCTGGTCGTCTTCAACGCCCTGGCGGCCAATGGTCAGCAGGTGTTCATGAGGATCGTCGCGGATGCGCCCGTCCTGGTGTGGAACAGCACGGACAGGAACGGCTATGTGTCGCTCTCCGAGGACGACGGGGTGGCCGACGCCGCCTACGTCTGCACCGAATACCTGCGCTGGGACCGGGTGCTGGGCAAGGCGTTCAGGGGCCGGCCGAGCATCGGCGCGGCCGAGATGGAATACGTCTGGCCCTGAGGTGAACGCAAGAAGAACGAAAGTCGCCAAGGTCTCACGTGAGACTTCGCCAAGGTCTCACGGTTGCCGAAATGTTCTGGCACGCACGTCTCCCCGAAAGGGGAAGTTTCAATGTTTTCAAGGAATTCGATGGTGGGTGATCACAGGTTCGAACTGTGGACCCGCTGATTAAGAGTCAGCTGCTCTACCAACTGAGCTAATCACCCGTACCGTCGTCTGCGCCCTTGGTGTGGCGCCGGCTCTTCGCAGCGACCCGCTGGGTTGCCCGAAGGGCCGTCCTATTACTCAGGAAGCGGAGCGGGCGCAAGGGCTGATTGCGGGATTTTCTAAAGTTTGTTCCGCGCGCTAAGGTCGCGGCCGGAATCAGCCGCCGGTAGAGCGGCCTTGGGGAATAATGAGCACATGGCGTTCTGGAACCGTCGGCGATCGATCGATGCCATGCTGGCCCCGCATGACGGGCCGGCGCTGAAGAAGACCCTGAGCTGGCCGCACCTGATGGCCCTGGGCGTCGGCGCCATCGTCGGCACCGGCATCCTGACGCTGATCGGGGTCGGGGCGGGGCTGGCGGGGCCGGCGGTGCTGATCAGCTTCGCCCTGGCCGGTCTGGTCTGCGCCTGCGCGGCCCTGGCCTATGCCGAGCTGTCGACCATCATGCCGGCTTCGGGCAGCGCCTATACCTATTCCTATGCGTCGCTGGGCGAGATCTTCGCCTGGGTCGTGGGCTGGAGCCTGATCCTGGAATATTCTCTGGTCGTCTCGGCGGTGGCCGTGGGCTGGTCGGGCTACGCCATTCCCTTCCTGGCAGGGCTGGGCATCGACCTGCCGCTGGCCCTGACGGTCGGCCCGCACGTCGAGGGCGGCCTGATCAACCTGCCGGCCGTCTTCATCATCGCCGTGGTGACCGGCCTGCTGCTGATGGGCACCAAGGAGAGCGCCACGCTGAACGCGATCCTGGTGCTGGTGAAGATCGCCGCTCTGGTGGCCTTCGTGGCCATCGCCCTGCCGCACTTCGACGCCGCCAACTTCACCCCCTTCATGCCGCACGGCTTCGGCGCGCCCTTCGTCCAGACGGGCGTCATGGCGGCGGCGGCCATCATCTTCTTCGCCTTCTACGGTTTCGACGCCATCGCCACGGCGGCGGAAGAGACCAAGAAGCCCGAGCGCGATCTGGCCATCGGCATCATCGGTTCGATGGTGGTCTGCACCGTCCTCTATATCGTCGTCGCCGCCGCCGCGATCGGCGCTGCGCCCGTCGCCAGCTTCTCGGACAGCCCTGAACCCCTGTCCCTGATCATGCGCGGTCTGGGGCAGGGCGTGGCGGCCCAGTGGATCGCCGCCGCCGCCGTCATCGCCCTGCCGACCGTGCTGCTGGCCTTCCTGTTCGGCCAGAGCCGCATCTTCCTGGGCATGGCCCGCGACGGCCTGCTGCCCAACCGCCTGGCCAAGATCTCGAAGCGCGGCGTCCCGGTCGTCGTGACCGTCTTCACCGCCATCGTCGTGGCCTTCCTGGCCGGCATCATGCGCCTGGACGAACTGGCCTCGCTGGCCAACGCCGGCACCCTGATGGCCTTCATGGCCGTGGGCGTCAGCCTGATCGTCCTGCGCGTGCGCGAGCCGAACCGCGAGCGCAAGTTCAAGGCGCCGTTGTGGTGGCTGGTCGGCGGCGTCGCCATCATCGGCTGCATCGTCTTCTTCTTCAGCCTGAAGGCCTCGACCCAGTTCTACTTCCTGCTGTGGAACCTGTTCGGCCTGGCCATCTATCTGCTGTGGTCGTCCAAGAACGCCCGCCTGGCCAAGAGCCCGGAAGCCTGATGGCGGCGCGTGATCTGACGGGGGCGGTGGATTTCACCGTCCTCGAGACCATGACCGGCGGCATGGACGACGTCACAGAAGAGGTCCTGGGCCTGTTCGTCCAGCAGGCGGCCCTGTGGTCGCCCTTGCTGGACGCCGCGTCCGAGGGCTGGCGCGATGCGGTTCACACCATTCGCGGGGCCAGCGCCGGCATCGGCGCGCGTGATCTGGCTGCGGTCTGCCATGAGGTCGAGCACGGCGAGCAGGCGCTGGCCGCGGCAGGGCTGGAGCGGGTCAGGACGGCGCTGGACGTCGCCTTGGGCGACATCGCCGCCTATCGCCACGAATTGATGCTGAGGGGCCTGAAGGGGTGATTTCCTCCCCATGAATGGGGAGGTGGATCGGCCGCGTCAGCGGTCGAGACGGAGGGGCCGTATCCACAGGCGCGACAGCCCCTCCACCGCTACGCGGTCCCCCTCCCCACGCGTGGGGAGGAAAGGGGTGTCAGCCCCGCGTGGCGTCGTACTTGGCGAACTCGTGGGCGATGCAGCGGTCGATCAGCAGGCGCCAGACCGGCTCGGCGATGTCGGGCGACAGGCCGGCGGGTTCAGCGGCGGTCAGGACCTTGGCCACCACGTCGTCGATGCGGGCCTGGTCGAAGACGGCGTCGCGGTTCGGCTTGATGCGGGCGGCGGCGTCCATGTAGCGCTGACGCTCGGCCAGCAGGGTCACCAGGGCGCGGTCCAGGGCGTCCACGCCCTGACGCACGTCGATCATGGTGACGCAGTCTTCCGGGGCCTTGCGGTCGTCGATGGCGACGGAGCGGGGGGCGGTCATCAGGTCAGCCGACAAAGGCGCGCTCCAGAACATAGTCGCCGGGTTCGGCGTTCGAGCCTTCTTTCAGGCCGTAGGATTCCAGCAGTTCGCCGGTCTCCTTGATCATCGCCATCGAGCCGCATAGCATGACGCGGTCGCTGTTGGGCGAGAAGCCGATGGGCAGTTGCAGGTCAGCGAAGACGTCGCCCGACTTGATGCGGTCGGTGATGCGGCCGGGCGTCTCAAAGCGCTCGCGGGTGACGGTGGGATAATAGGTCAGCTGGGCCTTGGCTTCGTCGCCGATCAGCGGATCGTCGTGGATCTCGTGGCTGAAGAAGTCGCGGTAGGCCAGGTCGGCGACGTTGCGCACCGTGTGGCAGACGATCACCTGCTTGAAGCGCGAATAGGTCTCGGGATCGCGCGCCACCGACAGCCAGGGCGCCAGGCCCGTGCCGGTGCCGATCAGCCACAGACGCTCGCCGCCGGTCAGGGCGTCCAGCACCAGGGTGCCGGTCGGCTTCTTGCCCATCAGGACGCTGTCGCCCGGCTGGATCTTCTGCAGGCGGGACGTCAGCGGGCCGTCCTCGACCTTGATCGAGAAGAACTCCAGCTCCTCGGCCCAGAAGGGCGAGGCGATGGAATAGGCGCGCAGGATGGGCTTGCTGCCGTCTTCGCCGGGCAGGCCGATCATGACGAACTCGCCTGAGCGGAAGCGGAAATCCTCGGGCCGTTTCACGCCGAAGCTGAACAGCTGGTCGTTCCAGTGGCGGACCCACAGGACCTCGAGGTCGTGGAAAGGGCTGGCCTTGACGGGGGGCGCGGCGAGGGAGGCGTCGGACATGGGGCCTAACTAGGCGGTCGCGGGCGAATGCGAAAGGCTCGCGGGCGTCGCAGCCGCGCAGATTTGCGGATGACGGCGGAAGAATCCGCCTCTAGCTTCGCCGCCATGCGCACATTCCTTCTTGCTTCGACGATCCTGATGGCTGCGACCTCGGCCTTCGCTCAATCCGCTCCGCAGCCCGCGACGCCGCCGGCCGCCACGGCCCCCGCGTCCTCGATCCTGACGGTCGAGCGGGTCTTCGCCAATCCGTCCCTGGCCGGGCCCGTCGCCAAGGGCGTCAGCCTGTCGCCCGACGGCGAACTGCTGGCCTTCCTGCGCTCGCGTCCCGACGATGTGGATGTGCTGGACCTGTGGGCCGCACCGGTGAAGGGCGGCGAGCCGTTCAAGCTGATCGACGCCCGCGCCTTGGTGCCCGACGCCGGCGAACTGTCCGAGGCCGAGAAGGCGCGCCGCGAGCGGATGCGTATCTCGGCGCGCGGCGTGGTCGAATATTCGTGGGACGAGCAGGGCCGCTATATCCTGGCCCCGCTGGAAGGCGACATCTTCCTGGCTAATCGCGCTGACGGCGCCGTGCGTCGCCTGACGGAAACCACGGCGGACGAGATCGACGCCAAGGTCTCGCCCAAAGGCTCGTTCGTCAGCTTCGTGCGTGATCAGGATCTGGTCGTGCTGAACCTGGCCTCCGGCGCCGAACAGGCGATCACCACGGATGGCGACGGCCTGATCACCTGGGCCACGGCCGAGTTCATCGCCCAGGAAGAGCTGGATCGTGACACCGGCTACTGGTGGAGCCCGGACGAGCGCTTCATCGCCCTGCAACGCACCGACGAGACCCAGGTCGACGTCATTCCGCGCCTCGACATCACCGGCGGCGGCGCTTCGGTTATCGAGCAGCGCTACCCGCGCGCCGGGCGGCCCAACGCCGTGGTCGAGCTCTATGTGCAGGACGTGCAGGCGGGCAAGCGGGTCAAGGTGGACCTGGGCGCCGACACCGACATCTATCTGGCCCGCGTCAACTGGGCCAAGGACGGACGGACGATGTACGTCCAGCGCCTGTCTCGCGACCAGAAGACCCTGGACCTGCTGAGCGTCGATCCGACGACCGGCGCCAGCCGCGTCATCTCCACCCAGCGCTCGGACGCCTGGGTGCCGCTGACCCACGACTTCAAGCCGCTGACGAACGGCGACTTCATCTGGGCGTCGGAAGAGAGCGGCTGGAAGCACCTGTATCTCTACAACAGGGACGGTCGCCGTCTGCGCGCGATCACGCGCGGCGATTATCCGGTCAAGGCGCTGGACGGCGTCAACGAAGCGACGGGCGAGGTCTTCTTCACCGCCTCGATGCGCGATGGGAAGGAATACCCGATCGAGCAGCAGCTGTTCCGCGCCAGCCTGAAGCGGACCACGACGCCGACGGAAATCACCCCGCGCGGCGGCTGGTGGAGCGCTTCGGTCAACCGGACCGGCACGGCCTATGTCGGCAACTATACCGACGTGAACACGCCATCGCAGTCGGCTCTCTATGGCATCGACGGCACGCGTCTGCGCTGGATCGAGGAGAACAAGCTCCAGCCCGGCCATCCCTTCTGGCCCTATGCCGAGCGCCAGCAGAAGCCGACCTTCGGCACGTTGCAGAGCCACGGCGAGACCCTGGTGTGGCAGATGACGACGCCGCCGGGCTTTGATCCGACCAAGACCTATCCGGTCGTCATGCAGGTTTACGGCGGCCCGTCGGGCGGCGGGGTCAAGAACGCCTGGCAGGGCGCGACCAACCAACTGCTGACCGAGGCCGGCTACATCGTCTTCCGCCTGGACAACCGGGGCGAGGGTGAGCGTTCGGCGGCCTTCAAGCAGGCGCTTTACCTGAAGATGGGCCAGCCCGAGATCGAGGATCAGGTCATCGCCGCCGACTATCTCCGGTCGCTGCCCTATGTCGACGACAGCCGCATCGCCATGATGGGCTGGTCCTACGGCGGCTTCATGAGCCTGATGGCCCTGACCGAGCCGAAGATGGGTCTGGCCTCGGCCCTGGCCGGCGCCCCGCCGACCGAGTGGAGCCTCTACGACACCGCCTATACCGAGCGCTACATGTCCACGCCGCAGGCCAATGTGGAAGGCTACGCCGCCTCGGACGTGCTGGGTCGTCTCGACAACCTGACCGGGCGCCTGCTGCTGCTGCACGGCATGGCCGACGACAACGTCATCTTCGAGAACACCACGCGCGTGCTGAATGCGCTGCAGGAAAAGAGCATCCCCTTCGAGACCATGCTCTATCCCGGTCAGCGCCACGGCGTGCGCGGCAACGAGCGTCAGTTGCACCTGTGGCGCACCTACCTCGACTTCCTGGATCGCACGATTGGAACGCGGGCGGCTGAAAAGGCGAACTGATCCGGTCCCGTTCCGGCGGAACAAGCGGCAAGCGCCGCCGTTCCGCCGGAATGGAAAAGCTGTTCAACCATTTCGCCAATACGACGGCCAAGGTGGCGGGTCGTCCGTGGACCTTCATCCTGTGTCTGCTGCTGGTGCTGGGCTGGGCCGTGACGGGCCCGGTCTTCAAATTCAGCGAGACCTGGCAGTTGGTGATCAACACCGGCACGACCATCATCACCTTCCTGATGGTCTTCCTGATCCAGAACACCCAGAACCGTGACGCGGCGGCCATGCACGCCAAGCTGGACGAGCTGGTCTATGCGGTGAAGAAGGCCGACGCGGGCTTCATCGGCATCGAGCACCTGACCGACAAGGAGCTGGCGGTCATCCTGCAGGAGGTTGAGCGGCGCGGGCGCGACATCCATGCGGGGCAGCCGGCGCGGCCGGTCAGGAGCCGACCGGCCAGGCGCGCGGCGGAGAGCGAGACCTGAAAAACAGAGTCCAATTCGTCTGAATCGTCTGAAATCCCTCCGGGCCGCTGGCGAAGCGCGCATCATGGCGGACGGACGGGAGGCGGCGGGCTTATCGCGGCAAGACACGCGCAATCGCCGTGTTTTATCGGGGTTGGAGAGGGATGCCAGGCGAGTTGATCTGTTCACGATTGCGCCGACACCCCTCATCCGGCCCTGACGGGCCACCTTCTCCCACAAGGGGAGAAGGGGCTTTGGAGCTTAGTCGCGGTAGTTGAGCGCCGGGGCGCGGTCGCCCAGCAGGGCCTCGTATTTGAAGTCCGGGCCGCGACGGCGCTCGAACTCGGCCTTGGCCGTGGCGATGGTGTCCGGGCTCTGGAACAGTTCGGCGGTGGTCAGGGCCAGGGTCTTGGCGGCCAGATGGGCGCCCTTCAGGCCGATGGTCGAGCCGGCGGCCACCACGTTCTGCCAGGAGTGGCCCGCCGAGCCCGGGACGAAGGTGGCGGTGGACAGGCCGACCGTCGGCGCGACCCAGGAGACGTCCGAGACGTCGGTCGAGCCGCCGAAGTCGCCGCCGATCACCGCCGGTTCGATCGTTCCGACGCTGGCCAGGTCGGGCCTGGTCGGCAGGGTCTTCTGGATCTCGGTGGCCAGGGCGATTTCCTCGGGCGTCCAGGTGATGCCGCCGACATGGCGCAGGTTGCGGTCCATGACGTTCATCAGGGCCTCGTTCGGCAGCATGGAATAGACGCCGCCGATGGCCTCGAACTCGACGCGGGTGCCGGTGCCCAGCGCCGCGCCCTCGGCCGCCTTCTTCACCCGCTCCAGCACGTCGCGGACGATCTGCGGGTCGTTGTGGCGGACGTAGTAATAGCTCTCGGCGAAGGCCGGGACGACGTTGGGCGCCTTGGCCCCGTCGGTGATGGCGTAGTGGATGCGGGTGCGGTCGGGCACGTGCTCGCGCATCAGGTTGACCATGGCGTTCATGGCCTCGACCCCGTCCAGGGCCGAGCGGCCGCGATCGGGCGCGGCGGCGGCGTGGGCGGCGGTGCCGTAGAAGCGGAACTTGCCCGAGACGTTGGACATGGTGTCGCCCTGACGGGCGCTGTTGACGTTGCCGGGGTGCCAGTGGACGGCGACGTCGACGTCGTTGAACAGGCCGTCGCGGACCATGTAGACCTTGCCCGAGCCGCCCTCTTCGGCGGGCGTGCCATAGACGCGCAGCTCGCCCTTGATGTTGTTGGCGACCATCCAGTCCTTGACGGCGATGGCGGCATGGACGGAGGCGGCGCCGAACAGGTTGTGGCCGCAGCCGTGACCGGCGTGGCCGCCGGCCGATTCCTGCACCGGGTTCAGGGTCTGCGACAGGCCGGGCAGGGCGTCGTATTCGGCCAGGACCGCGATGACCGGGCCGTCGCCATTCTTGAAACTGGCGAGGAAGGCGGTGGGTTCGTTGGCGATGCCCGGCGTGACCTGGAAGCCGGCCTCGCGCAGCTGGCCCTGCAGCAGGGTCGAACTCTGGGTCTCCTGATAGCCCAGCTCGGCGAACTTCCAGATTTCCAGCGCGGCGTGATCGAGGGCGGGCTGGTTGCGCTCGACCGTGCTGGTGATCTGGGCGCGGGCCTGCGGCGACAGTTCGCCGGCGAGGGCCGGGAGGCTGAGGCCGGACAGGGCGGCGGCGAGCGCCAGGGCGCGCATCGAGACGGGTTTCATCGGGAACTCCACAAACAGACGGCGAATAGACGAAGGGCGGAAGGCGATGGCTCGCCTTCCGCCCGAGAGGATCAAGACCGGATCAGAAGGTCTTGCGGAAGCTGGCGTACCAGTAGCGTCCGTAGGGCTGATAGACGGTGCCGACGAAGCCTGCGGCCGAGAGGGGCGGTTCCTCGTCGGTCAGGTTGCGCACGCCGACGCGCACGGCCGTTCCGGCCAGACGGCCCTCGTCGAACTGATACTCGCCATAGAGGTTGGCGGTGATGGTGGCGTCCACCGTCCAGTAGTCGCCCGCCGAGTTGGTTAGGCTGTCGTCATAGAGGGACGAGATGTACTGGGTGAAGGCGCCGACGGTCCAGGCATCCTTGCGCCAGGTGCCCGACAGGGACCATTTCCATTCCGGGCGACCCAGATCGCGGATCATGTCGCCCATGCTGCCGCCCAGGGAGATGGAGGGATCAATGTCGCCCTTCTCCTTGGCGTCCACCAGGGCCTGAGCGCCCGGCGCCAGCTCCAGATAGTATTTCAGCAGGTGCGAGACGTTCAGGTTCAGGCTGAAGTCGCCGTAAGCCGTGTCGCGCAGGCTCCACATGGCGCCCAGGTCCAGGCCCTCGACGGTCTGGGGCTGCTGGTTGGTGTAGGCGTCGGTGATGTACTGCACCTCGCCGACGGCGGCCAGGCCGGTGCCGGCGAAGATGGTCTGATCGGCGGCGGTCGCATCAGCGCGCACGACATTGGGGTTCGAGCTGCCCTGCTTGCGCAGCAGATAGTCGAGGATCAGGGCGTTCTGGCCGCGGAACAGGCCGACCATGCCGGTCTGCTCGACCTGCCACCAGTCGGCGGTGAAGGTGAAGTCGCCGAACTGTTCGGGCAGGAAGCGCGGCTGGACCACCAGGCCGAAGGACAGGGTTTCGGATTCTTCCGGCTGCAGGTCGGGATTGCCGGAGCGGCGCTCGGCCGTGAGCTTGCGGACGTGGGTCTGGCTGGCGCTGGCCTTGTCGGCGAAGCTGTTGGGAATGCCGGAGACGGTGCTGGCGCCGCACTGGCTCATGCTGGTGATAGCCCCGCGACGCAGCAGGGCCTCGCAGTAGATGTAGTCGTTCGAGCTGTTGGAGCGGGTGATCACCGTGGCGTTGATCTGCTCCAGGTTGGGCGCGCGGAAGCCCTGGGCCCAGGAGCCGCGAACGCGGAAGCCGTCGACGATGTCCCAGGCGGCGGCGACCTTGGGCTTGGCCACGTCGCCGAAGTCCGAATAGTTCTCGAAGCGGCCCGCGACCTGCACCTCCAGATTGTGAACCAGGGGGATGTTCATCTCCGGCGACACCAGGGGCGCGGCGAACTCCAGATAGGCGGAGAAGACGTCGCGCTCGCCGTAGGTGTCGGGGTTTTCCGAGGAGTTGATCAGGTCGCTGTAGGTCGCGCCGGATTTGTCAGTGTAGCGGATCGTGCCGTCGATCCGGCTGTCGCGATCGTCCAGCTGGGTCTCGGTGCGCGCCTCGATGCCGGCGGCCATGCCGACCGGACCGCCGGGCAGGGTGAAGAGGTCAGGCCGCGAGATCTTGAAGTCCCACAGGCCCAGTTCGGTCTTGGTCTTGCGCACCATGTCGACGCGGATGGCGTCCAGAGCTTCCTGATTGGACGGGGTGGCGTCGCCGAAACGCGGATTGGCCGGGTCGCCGCCGTTGAAGAAGTTGTAGGCGTCGGGCGTGGACTTGGCCGCCCATTCGGCCAGCCGAGTCGTCGAGATGTTGTCGGACACGTCCTTGGCCGTGGCCTCGGACCAGAGCAGGGCCGATTCCCAGTTCCAGCCGCGCCATTCGCCGCGCAGACCGCCGAGGGCGCGATACTGCTGGTTGGTCACCTCGACATTGATAGGCCCCATGTCGTTGAAGCGATAGCCGGTCAGACGCACATCCCGCTTGAATGGGTTGTAGTAGTTGGTCCCGGCTATGGTCATGACGACCGACGACAGGGTGTTGATCGGGGCCTGACGCGCGTGGGATTGGGCGTAGTAGGCGCCCAGTTCGCCGAAGGCCTCGACCGCGTCGTTGATCTGATAGCGGCCGGTCAGGAAGAGGTTGAAACGATCGACCTCGGGCATGACCGTCAGGTCTTCCTGGGCCGTGTCCGCCAGCAGGGAGGCGTCGACATTGGTCGTCCGCTTCAGGCACAGGCCGTCGGCCAGGGCGGCGGCGCACCCCGCCAGGGTGTTCGGCTGGATGGTGAAGGTGGTGAAGCTCTGGCCGCCGTAGGAGGCCGCGCTGGGCAGGGTGAACTGACCCCAGGGCGTCAGCGACGACAGGCCGTTCAGGGCCGATCCGCTGAAGCCCGTGCCGTCGAACAGGGGCCGCTTGTCGTCCGAGGCGGTGAAGGACTGATCCTGCGTCGAGAGCTCGTCGCGGTGGTCGTAGTTGAAGAAGAGCGAGACGTTGCCGCGTCCCTCGGCGATGTCCTGGCCGCCGTAGAGGGAGAAGTTGGTCTCCCACATGTCGGTGCCTTCGGCGAAGCCGTACTGGGCCGAAACGGTCCAGTCGGTCATGTCGTCGCGCAGGACCGTGTTGATGACCCCGGCCACGGCGTCCGCACCGTAGATGGCGGCGGCGCCGTCGCGCAGGACTTCAAGCCGCTTCAGGCCCGACACCGGGATGGCGTTGGTGTTGTAGGTGAGGACCGGGACCAGGTGCTCGTTGGCCTGGCTGGTGGGGTGGCCGACGACGCGGCGCCCGTTCAGCAGCACCAGGGTGTTGCCGATGCCGAGGCTGCGCAGGTTGACCGAGCCGGTGTCGCCGCGCGCCGAGTTGGAGGTGGCGGGCAGGTAGGAGGCGTTGAAGGTCACATCGCCCATCTGGGGGATGGAGCGCAGCAGTTCATCGCCCGAGGTGGCGGCCGAGGCCAGGATCTGTTCTTCGCCGACCACCGTGACGGGCAGGGCGGCGGTGACCTTGGCGCCGCGGATCTGCGATCCGACCACGACGATCTCGTCAATCTGGGTGGCCTGTTCTTCGGGGGCTTCCTGAGCGACGGCGCCGGTCGCGGCGCCGAACAGGGCCGTGGTGGCCAACATGGCCGTCTTCAAGTTTCGACGAGCGAAGGCTGCACGCATGGTCTGGTTATCCCCTGTAGTGGTCATCGGACTCGGTATCCCCCCGAGGCCCGAACGGTGGCGGTCGTCTTTATGGCAGGCGTGAAACGCACGCCGGGCGGCACGCTTGAGATTGCGCTTGGCCCGGAGGGTCCGTCTCAGAGTGGACTAGAAGCCGCCACAATCGCGTCGTCAACCGTTCAAGGTCAAATATTGCTGTTGTTCAAGATTTTGAGCAAGGTAATCACCTTGAAATGGCCTTGAGTTCGCTCTTTCGGCAATGCTATCGCTCTGATCGGGCGTTCTTCGTCGAGCGCGGCCTGGTTTCAGGCTTCATGTTTCGATGAATTTGACGCGAATTGTGACGGGGTGGCTATGCGTTCTCACGTGAAAATTCTGGCGGTTGCTGCGGCGGCTCTGTTGGCGGCGGCGCCCGCGATGGCGCAGCAGGCGCCGGTTCAGACCCGGCCCGCGGTCGGCAGCGGCGGCGACATCATCAACTATGGCCAGATCCACAGCCCGACGATCGGTCGCGGCGGCATGGTGGTGAGCCAGAGCGCCTTGGCGACCCAGGTCGGCGTCGACATTCTGAAGCAGGGCGGCAATGCGGTGGACGCCGCCGTGGCCGTGGCCTTCGCCGAGGCTGTGACCCTGCCGCGCGCGGGCAATATCGGCGGCGGCGGCTACATGATCGTCCACATGGCGGCGACGGCGGATCGCCCGGCCCAGGACATCGCCATCAACTATTACGGCACGGCGCCGCGCGCTGTGACGCCGGACTTCCTGCTGGACGACAGCGGCAAGTTCGACCGCCGCGCGCCGTCGAGCTTCCGCAACGTCTCGGTGCCCGGCACGGTCGCGGGCATGTGGGAGGCGCACAAGCGGTTCGGCGCCCTGACCTGGGCCCAGGTGGTGGCGCCTTCGGTCAAGCTGGCCGAGGACGGTGTGATCCTTTCGGACGGCGAGGCCGACGCCACGGCCGGTCGCGCCACGGTCCTGGCCACCGATCCCGGCGCACGCGAGGCCTATCTGAAGCCCGATGGCACGCCCTATCGCGCGGGCGAGCTGTTCAGGCAGCCGCAACTGGCCTGGAGCCTGCGTCAGGTGCAGCAGGGCGGCGCCGACGCCTTCTATCGCGGTGCGCTGGCCCAGAAGATCGTCGAGGGCGTGCAGGCGCGCGGCGGCATCATGGACGCGCAGGATCTGGCCGATTACCGCGCCGACGTGACCGCCCCGATCTGGTCCACCTATCGCGATCACCGCATCGCCTATATGCCGCCGACCGCCTCGGGCGTCAGCGTGGCCGAGGGGCTGAACCTGCTGGAGCACTTCCCCATGCGCGACCTGCGCTGGGGCAGCGTCGACAGCCTGCATCTGATTTCAGAGGCGATGAAGATCGTCTCCTCGGACCGTCGCCTGATCGGCGGCGCGCCCCAGTGGACGACGCCGGCGCAGGGGCTGGCCAGCAAGGAGTTCGCCGCAGAGCGGGTCAAGCTGATCCGCATGGATCGCTCCCTGGCCGCCGCCGACATCCCCGAGGGCAATCCCTATCCCTACGAGAGCCAGGACACGACTCATTATTCGGTGGCCGACGCCCACGGCAATGCGGTGTCGAACACCTACACCCTGTCCAACTCCTACGGCGCGCATGTCGCCCCGGTGGGGACGGGCATCTTGCTGAACAACTCGCTGGACAACTTCTCGTGGGGCACGCGGGACGAGCCGAACTCGCCGGCGCCGGGCAAGCGTCTGGGCTCGACCATCACGCCGATGATCGTGTTTGACGACGACAAGCCCTGGCTGGTCACCGGCACGCCGGGCGGCGGCTACATCATCGCCACCATGGTGCAGCTGATCTCCAACGTCATCGACCATCAGCTGAACATCGCCGAGGCGGCCATGCGTCCGCGCCTGAATCAGGGCGGCGGCGACAGCCCGCTGGAGCTGGAAGGCGGCTTCTCACCCGACGTCGAGCGCCTGCTGCGCGAGCGCGGCCACACGGTCCGCCCGTCCATGACAATGGGCAGCACCCAGTCCATCATGATCGAGGGCGATCGATTCCTGGGCGCGGCGGATACCCGTCGGCCCGACGCCCTGGCGCTTGGCGTCCAGTAGATCTCAGTCAACCGCGGGGGGCGGCTCATGTTGCGCAAGGTTCTGCTGGCGAGCGTCGCCGGTCTGGTCGTGGCCGCCGGGGCGGCGCCGGTTCTGGCGCAAACGGGAAGCCCCGCCGCCGCCGCGTCGTCGGCTTCCGCCTGGCAGGACGGCCTGTTCGGGGTGAAGCTGGATCGGCAGAAGGGCAAGGCGACGGTGCGTCTGCCGGCGCCGGGCGCGGACGGGGTGCTGGGTCGCTACCTCTATCAGCCGGGGCTGTCGGCGGGGCTGGGCATGGACGGGGCCGGGCTGGACCGGTCGGGTCTGGGCTCGGCCCAGGTCGTGGCCTTCCGCAAGGTGGGCAATCGCGTCTTCGCCGCGTTCGAGAACACCCGGTTCCGCGCCGTGGACGCCGACGCCGATCAGGTGAACGCGGTCGCCGCCTCCTTCGCCCCGTCGGTGGTCTGGTCCGGCGAGGTGGTCGAGACGGGGGCGGACGGATCGGTCAGCGTCGACCTGTCGGGCTTCCTTGAGCGTGACGCGGTCAACGCCGTCGGTCGCCTGAAGCGGGCGCGGCTGGGCACGTTCAAGGCGGCGCCGACCCTGGGCTATCTGGAGGCGGACCAGACCCTGGTCTTCCCGGACAACGTCGAGTTCCAAACCGTCCAGACCTTCACCAGCGACGAGCCGGGGGCCGAGTTGTCGCGCGTCTCGCCGGAATCGCGTTCGGTCACCCTGACGGTGCGCCACTCCTTCATCCGTCTGCCGGACGACGGCTTCCAGACCGTCCTGCACGATCCGCGCTCGGGCACCTCGGCCCAGGTGACGGTGACGGATTTCGCCGCCGATCTGGACCAGCCGGTGGTCAGCCGATTGGCGCGTCGTTTCCGGCTGGAGAAGACCGATCCGACCGCCGCGCGCTCGACGGTGAAGAAGCCGATCGTCTTCTATGTCGATCGCGCCGCCCCGCCCGCCATTCGCCAAGCCTTGATCGAGGGCGGCAACTGGTGGGCGCAAGCCTTTGATAAGGCAGGATACGTGGACGCCTTCCGGGTCGAGCTGCTGCCCGAGGGCGCGCACCCGATGGACGCGCGCTACAACATCGTGTCCTGGGTTCACCGCGAGACACGCGGCTGGTCCACCGGCACCAGCGTCAACGATCCGCGCACCGGCGAGATCGTGCGCGGCGTGGTGCAACTGGGCTCGCTGCGCGACCGTCAGGACAAGATGATCTTCGAGGGGCTGGTCGGCGCCGACCGCGCCGGCACGGGCGGCGAGGACGATCCCGACCGTCTGGCCTATCAGCGCCTGCGTCACCTGTCGGCGCACGAGATCGGCCATGCTCTGGGCATCGCCCACAACTTCGCCGCCTCGACCTTCGAGGACCGGGCCTCGGTCATGGACTATCCGGCGCCCTGGGTGATCGCCGACGGCGAGCGTCTGGACTTCAGCCGCGCCTATACGACCGGGGTCGGGGCCTGGGACCGCTATGTGGTGGACTGGCTGTACGGCGATGCGCCGGGGCAGGACCCGGTCGCGCGGCGCGCCGGACTGGCGGCGGAAGCGCAGGCCAAGGGCTATCGCTTCGTCAACGACACGGACACCCGGCCCCTGGGCAGTCTGCAGCCCTACGCCGCCATGTGGGACAACGGGACGGACCCGGTCGCCGAATTCGCCAATGTCATGGCGGTGCGGCGCATCGCCCTGTCGCGCTTCGGCCTGGCCAATCTGCCGGCGGGCGCGCCGGCGGCGGACCTGCGGCGCGTCATCGTGCCGATCTATCTCTATCACCGCTATCAGACCACGGCGGTCGGGCGGCAGATCGGCGGCGTGGACTATGGCTACGCCATCAGCGGCGACGGCCATGAGCGGGCCGAGGTCGTGTCGGCGGACAGGCAGCGGGCGGCGCTGGAGGCCCTGATGCAGGCGCTGGCGCCAGCCGAGCTGGACCTGCGCGACGACCTGATCGACCTGCTGTCCTCGGCCCAGTCGGGCAATCCCGATCGGCAGATGCAGATCGAGCTGTTCGAGGGCAAGACCGACGCCGTGTTCGACCCGTCATCGGCGGCGGCGGCGGCCTCGGAAGTCGTGTTCGAGACCCTGCTGGCGCCCGAGCGTCTGAACCGTCTGGTCGAGCAGCAGCGTCGAGACGCGGGGCAGCTGGGTCTGACCGAGGTGCTTGACCGGGTGGCGACGGCGGTCGGGCCGGGCGCGGGGCTGAGCCGGCGTCAGGCTGAACTGCGCCGCGTGACGCGGGCGCGCTACGCCGCCTATTTGGCCGCCCTGATCCAGGGCAATGACCTGTCGTCCACGGCGCAAGGGACGGTGCGCGACAGCGCGCGGCGCTTTGGCGAGCAGTTGAAGCGCTGCCGCGGCGACCGGCTGGAGACGGCCCAGTGCGCCTGGCTGGCCGAGGCTCTGACCGGGCCGGTCGACGGGCTGAAGGCGCTCAGCGAGACCCTGCCGGTCGCTCAGCCTGTGCCGCCGGGCGCCCCGATTGGCGGCGGCGAGTGGCATTGACGAGATCTCTTTCCTCCCTGTTCGCGTAGCGAATGGGGAGGTGGATCGGCGGCGCAGCCGATGAGACGGAGGGGGCGACTCCACGTCAACCGTTCGCGCCGCCCCCTCCACCGCTTCGCGGTCCCCCTCCCCATAGAATGGGGAGGAAAGAATGCTCACATCTCTCGCCAGGTCTTGCCGGTGACGCCCTCATAGTTGGTGGCGTGATAGACGCCGCGCGCCACGGCGCGGGCCAGAACGTCGGCGGCGACGTTGCCGAGCTGGGCCACCGCGACCTGACGCATGGCCGGGTTCTCAATGACCTTCTTGCCGGTGGACAGGCAGAACAGGGTGTCGCCGTCGAAGGGGGCGTGGGCGGGGCGGATGGCGCGGGCCATGCCGTCCTGGGCCATGATGGCCATGCGCTGAAGCTCGACGCGGGTCAGGGCCACGTCGGTGGCGATGCAGGCGATGGTGGTGTTCTCGCGCGGACGGGCGCCGAACTTGGACAGGCCCCAGTCCTCGGCCGAGGCGTGCAGGCCGGATGAGCCGAGGCCGCCGAACTCGTCGCCGATCTCATAGGGGGCGGCCCAGAAGCTCTTGCCGCCCGGCGCCACGACCGAGCCGACGCTGTTGACCGCCACGATGGCGCCCACCGTCCAGCCGGAGGCCATGACGGCCGAAGCCGAGCCGATCCCGCCCTTCAGCGCGCCGGCCTCGGCGCCATAGCCGGCGCCTGCGGTGCCCAGGTCGAAGCGGTCGCTGGCGGCCTCCAGCGCCTGAACCGACAGGCGGCGATAGGGCGGCTCCATCTCCCAGCGCTTGTTCCCGCCGTTGGCCAGGTCATAGAGGCAGGCGGTCGGGATGATGGGCGAGGGAGGCACGCCCGGCGCCCCGCCCATGCCGTAGCCGCGCCCGCGCATCCCCATCCAGGCGGCGACGCTGTCGGCCGAGCCCAGGCCATAGACCGACCCGCCCGACAGGATGATGGCGTCCACTTCCTGCACCAGGTTTTCGGCGCGCAGGACGTCGGTCTCGCGCCCGGCGGGACCGCCGCCGCGCACGTCCACGGCGGCCACAGCGGGCTTCTCGGCCAGGATGACGGTGACGCCGGTGCGGACGCCCGCGTCGTGGGCCTGTCCGACCTTGATGCCCTCGACGTCGGTGATCAGGTTGAGCGGACCGGTGCGGCCTGAGGCGCGGGCGGCGCTCTGGGCGGCGGGCTTGGCGTTTGCGACGCCGGCGGCGGAGGCGGCGGCGCCGATCAGGGCTGAGCCGAGGACGGTTCTGCGGTTCATCCGGCGGTTTCCTTTTCCAGAGCGTGATTGCGGACCAGATCCGGCGTCGCCGCCAGAAGTTTCTGCGTATAGGGGTGGGACGGGGCGGCGAAGACGGCGGCGGTCGCGCCTTGTTCGACGATCCTTCCGGCCTGCATGACCAGCAGGCGATCCGTCACCGTGCGCACCACGCTGAGGTCGTGGGTGACGAAGAGGTAGGACAGGCCGAGGCGATCCGACAGGTCGGCCAGCAGGTCCAGCACCTGGGCGCGGACCGAGACGTCCAGGGCCGACACCGCCTCGTCCAGACAGATGACCGAGGGTTCGGTGATCAGGGCGCGGGCGATGGCGATACGCTGGCGCTGGCCGCCCGAGAACTCGTGCGGATAGCGGTCGGCGGCGGCGCTGGTCAGGCCCACGCGCTCCAGCATTTCATCGACGCGGCGGCGGGCCTCGGCGGGGCTGGGGCGGGCGTCCAGCAGGTGGAAGTTCTCGGCGACCAGATCGCTGACCTTCCAACGCGGATCAAAGCTGCCGTAGGGGTCCTGGAACACCACCTGAATGTCGCGGCGGATGGACTTCAGCGCGGCGCCGCGCGCGGCGGTGATGTCGCGACCCTTGACCCGGACGCGGCCGCCTTGCGGCGTCTCCAGCGCCAGGATGGCGCGCAGCAGGGTGGACTTGCCGCAGCCGCTTTCGCCGACCAGACCGACGCTCTCGCCCGGCTGGATCGACAGGCTGACCTGATCGACGGCGCGGAAGGTCTTCGACTTGCCGAACAGGGCGGGCGCGCCGCCGTACTCGCGCACCAGACCCTCGACCTGAAGCACGGGGGCGGCGTCGGCCTGCGGGACGCTGTGACGCGTCGGGGCGTGGGTGGCGTTGGCCAGCAGGCGCCGGGAATAGGGGTGGGCCATGCCGGTGCGGATGCGTTTGACCGGCGCTTCCTCGACCAGTTCGCCGTCCTTCATCACCGCCACGCGGTCGGCGGTTTCGGCCACGACGGCGAGGTCGTGGGTGATGAGGATCAGGCCCATGCCGTCCTCGCGCACCAGCCGCTTCAGCAGGTCCAGCACCTGAGCCTGGGTCGTGACGTCGAGCGCCGTCGTCGCCTCGTCTGCGATCAGCAGCTTGGGCGTCAGGGCGATGGCGATGGCGATGGCGACGCGCTGCCTTTGGCCGCCCGACAACTCGTGCGGATAGCGGCTCAGGGGGAAGCGTTCGGGGGGCAGGCCGACCCGATCCAGCACGGAACGGGCGACGGCGAGGGCCTCTTTGCGCGAGGCTTTTTTGTGCAGGCGCACGGTCTCGGCGACCTGATCGCCGATGGTCATGACGGGATTCAGGGCCGTCATCGGCTCCTGGAAGATGATGCCCACGTCGCGGCCGCGCACCTGCTGCATCACGGCGTCGGGGGCGTTCGAGACCAACTGGCCGTTCAGACGGATCTCGCCGGTCAGGGGCGCGCGCGGCGGCGTCAGGCCCAGCACGGCCAGCGAGGTCATGGACTTGCCCGAGCCGCTCTCGCCGACAAGGCCGAGGATCTCGCCGGGGGCGACGGACAGGGACACGTTTTTGAGGATCGGGGTCGAGCCGATCGACAGGCTGAGGTCGCGGATGTCGAGGACGGTCATGGTCAACGCTCCCGCCGCACGCGCGGGTCGAACAGGTCGCGCAGACCGTCGCCGGTCAGGCTGAGGCCCAGCACGGTCACGAAGATGGCCAGGCCCGGCATGATCGCCAGCCAGGGCGCGAAGCCGATCATGGTCTGGGCCTCGGCCAGCATCCGGCCCCAGCTGGGCGCGGGCGGCTGGGCGCCGAGACCGACGTAGGACAGGCCCGCCTCGGCTACGATGCCGACGGCGAACTGGATCGCCGCCTGCACGACCAGAAGGCTCATCAGATTGGGCAGGATGTGCTGAACCGAGATCAGGGCTTTCGACTTGCCCGCGGTGCGGGCGGCCAGGACGTATTCGCGGGTCCACAGGCCCTGCGCTGCGCCGCGCGCCACGCGGGTGAAGACGGGGATGTTGAAGACGCCGATGGCGATGATCGCATTGATCGCGCCCGGTCCCATGACGGCGGTGATCATCACGGCCAGCAGCAGGGCGGGGAAGGCGAAGATCAGGTCGTTGCCGCGCATCACCAGTTCGTCGATCCAGCCGCCGCGCGCCGCCGCGGTCAGGCCCAGAGGCGTGCCGATCGCGACGCCGATGCCGACGGCGACGAAGGCCACGACGAGGGAGTTCTGCGCCCCCGCCATGATCATCGACAGGACGTCGCGGCCGAAGTGGTCGGTGCCGAACGGGTGGGCGGCCGAGGGGGCGGCCAGCTTGGCGGCGATGTCGACCGCCTCGACGTCATAGGGCGTCCAGATGAGGGCGAGCAGGGCGGTCAGAAGGACGACGGCGGTCAGACCTGCGCCGACGATCAGCGACAGGGGCCAGCGCACGCGCGGTTTGGCGGGGGCGGTGATAGCGGGGGCGTCGGTCATGCGCGGCGTCCCCTCAGGCGCGGATCAGCGAACAGATAGGCCAGGTCGATCAGGAAGCTGACCAGAACCACGGCGAAGACCAGGACCACCACCACGCTCTGCACCACTATCAGGTCGCGCTGGGTGATGGCCTGGAAGACCAGTCGCCCGAGGCCGGGCAGTGAGAAGACGTTCTCGATGATGATGCCGCCCGCCAGCAGGAAGGGGAACTGCAGGCCCAGAATGGTCAGGACCGGGATCCAGGCGTTCCTCAGGGCGTGACGCCACAGAGCCTGATTGACCGACAGGCCCTTGGCGCGGGCGGTGCGGACATAGTCCTCGTTCATGGTGTCCAAGAGGGCGGTGCGCAGGACGCGGGCGAGAATGGCGGCCTGTGGCGCGGCCAGGGCCACGGCGGGCAGGATCAGGGCCTTGAAGGCGGGCCAGAAGCCGCTGCTCCAGCCGGGGAAGCCGCCGGCCGAGAACCAGCCGAGGTTCACCGAGAACAGCAGGATCAGCAGCATGGCGATCCAGAAGTTGGGCAGGGCGACGCCCACTTGAGTGACGCCGATCAGGCCGGTGTCGACGGCGGTTCCCCTGCGGCTGGCGGCGGTGACGCCGATGGGCAGGGCGACCAGCAGCGACAGGACGGTGGCCATCAGGGCCAGCGGCGCGGACACGGCCAGACGCTCCGCGATCAGGCCGCCGACCGGCACCTGATAGGTGTAGCTGGTCCCGAACTTGCCGGTCAGCAGATCGCCGAGCCAGGCGAAGTAGCGCTCAAGGCCTGAACCTTCGAGGCCCATCTGTTGGCGCAGGGCGACGATGGCCTCCGGGCTGGCGTTCAGTCCCATCATGTAAGCGGCCGGATCGCCCGGCACGACCTGAAGCAGCAGGAAGATGACCACGGTCGCCGCCAGCAGGGTCAGGGCGTGGCCGCCCAGCTTCTTCAGCAGCCAGGCCGCGCCGAAGCGCCAGGCGACGAAGGCCGCCAACGCGACGCCCGCGATCAGGCTGATCCAGCCCCAGGGCAGGCCGCCGCCCGCGCGCTCGGCGTTCGCGGCGCCCGCGGCCATCGAGCCGGTCCAGTAGGCGCCGGTGACGTCGTTGGCGGCGATGGGGCCGTTGATCCACAGGCCGTTGACGTCCGCCTTCCACACGCCAATGCGCGAGGACTGGAACAGGAAGCCGTTGACCGCGTCCTCGGCGATGCGGCGTTGCAGATCGCCCAGCAGGCGGTTGCGCGTCGCCTCGTCCGGGGCGGCGTTGACCTGGGCCAGCAGGGCGTCGAAGGCGGGGCTGTCGTAGCCGAAGTAGTAGTCCTTGCGGCCATAGATGTCGTAGTCCATCGGCTCGACGTGCTCGACGATGGTCAGGTCGAACTGGCGGCGCTTGAACACCTGATCCAGCCACTGGGCCCATTCCAGATTCTCGATCTTCGCCCGGATGCCCGCCTCGGCCAGTTGCGAGATCAGCACCTCGCCGCTGCGCCGGGCGTAGGGGCGGGGCGGCAGGCGCAGGGTCACGTCGATGCCGTTGGGATAGCCGGCCTCGGCCAGCAACTGCCGCGCCTTGGCCGGGTCGTGCGGATAGAGGCCGGTCAGGTCGACATAGCCCGGCGCCTGGCGCGAATAGTGGCTGCCGATCGGCTGGCCGAAGCCGAACATGGCCCCCTGGATCAGGGCGTTGCGATCAATGGCGTAGGATAGGGCGCGGCGCACACGGACATCGTTGAACGGCGGCTTGGTGTTGTTGATGCCCAGGATGACCTTGCCTTCCGAAGCGCCGACGACGACGCGGAAGCGCGGGTCGCGCTGGAACTGGGCCACGTTTTCGGGCGCGGGATAGTTGGGGAAGGCGTCCACGTCGCCGGCGCTGACGGCGGCGAAGGCGGCGGTCGGGTCGCTGATGAAGCGGAAGACGACGGTGTTGAGGCGCGGCGGCGTTCCCCAGTAGCCGTCGCGGCGCACGAGGGTCAGCTGGCTGCCGCGCTGCCAGCTCTGCAGCTTGAACGGGCCGGTGCCGATGGGGGTGACGGCGTTGGTCGCGGCGCTCTTGGGCGAGACCATGACCGCGTCGCCCCAGGCCAGGACATAGGGCAGGGTCGCCATGGGGCGGGACAGATGGATGCGGAGGGTCGCCGGATCGACGATTTCGACGCGCTGGATCGGCGCAAACAGGGCCTTCTGGGCGTTGGTCGAGCCCTCGGCCGTGATGCGGTCCAGCGAGAACTTGGCGACCGAGGCTTCGAAGGGCGAACCGTCCGAGAAGGTGACGCCGCGTCGCAGATGGAAGGTCCAGGTCAGGCCGTCGGGCGCGGCTTCCCAGGTCTCGGCCAGAGACGGCGCGACGGCGCCGTTCTGGGTCAGCCGGGTCAGGCCCTCGAAGACGTTGGCGTAGACGACTTCATCCACCGCCGCCGCCGCGCCCGAGGTCGGGTCGAGGTTGGGCGGCTCCAGCGGCAGGCCCAGCACCAGCCGGTCGCGGGCTGCGGGCGTCTGGGCGTGAGACGGGACGGCGTGCAGGGCGAGCGAAAGGGTCAGCGTCAGCGCAAACAGCAGCCGCGCCGCCAGCCCGCGTCGCGTCCGCCCAACCACCGAAGTCTTCGCCCCTGTTCTCGTCACCTTGCCTTGATCTCCCCCGTCGGCGACGCGGCCGATCTTTGTCAGCCTACGTCATGGATTTCGTCTCACGCCATCGAATAAGCACGCCTCACCACGGCTGGCGCGCCAGCGAGGCGGGGCAGGCGGCTGTAGCTTCGCTCGCTGCGGCGCGGGCGGCCTCGAACTCGACCTTGGCCCTGGCGAAGTCGGCCTGGAAAGCGGGATCGGCCTTCAGCCGCGTGACGATGGTCGCGCCGACGATGCGGCCCGCCTCGACGTCGCTGGGGTAGTGGACTCCGCAGACCGCGCGGCTTTCACCATAGGCCAGGCCGCGACGCAGGATCTGGTCGGCGCGGTCCGGCGCCAGTTCGGCCAGCACCAGGGCCCAGGCCCAGCCCAAGGCGGAGTGGCCGGAGGGATAGGAGCCGCTGGCCCCCAGCCAGCTTTCCGGCGCGATGCAAGTGGGCAGAGGCTCGACCACGAAGGGCCGTTTGCGGAAGTAACCCCGCTTGGCCGGGGTCTGGATCATCTCCAGATCGCCCAACATCTTGCCCATCAGCAGGGTCAGGGTCGGCATCTTCTCCGGCTCGAACTTGAAGCCGAGGGCGCAGTCGAAGGCGCGCGGCGCGCCGGGCGTCTCGATCTCATTGTCGGCGCGGGCGATGGCCCAGCGCTCGCTGCCTTCCAGGGCGCGCATCTCGCGATAGGCGGCGATGTCGGCCTGTTCGCGCAGCGAGCCCTCGGCGGGCGGCGGCGGCAGGAAGTTGGCGGCGTTGGGCGTGTTCTCAGCGGTCAGATAGCCGTGCGGATGGTCGCGGAAGCCGGTCCAGAAGGTCACGGGGGCGGGCGTATCGACGGCGGCCGTTTGAGACGCAACCGCGCCGGCGCAACCGCCCAAAGTCCCGCTCAGGGCCAGAGCCAGGCTCATCGCGACGAGAGAGGAGGCGAGGCGCGGCTGGGTCATGAGGAAGCTCCGGTGGAAGGGGATCATGCGGCGACGGCGCCGGGGCGGCCCGACTCCACGGTCCAGGATTTCAGGGTCGACAGGCTGGCCTTGGGATCGCGCACGTCGCTGATGACCTGATAGCGCGTGTCCATGCGGTCGGGGCGCACGTCGATCGACATATAGCCGCGCGGGCGGCTGTCGAAGAACTTCACCTGGGGATTGTTGGGCATGACGGCCATCAGGCCGTCGTAGCTGGGGCCGGTCGAGGTGATGGAGGTGCCGACGAACTCGGTCGCCACGGTGGCCGACGACGGGTCGCGGCTGTCCAGCTTCACGTCATTGGTCCAGAAGGAGTGATAGTCGCCGCTGAGCACCACCGGGTTGGACGGTTTCAGCTCGGACAGGGCGTTCGTCAGACGATCGCGGGCGGCGGGGAAGCCGTCCCAGGTGTCGGTCCAGTAGCGGTTCTCCTCGGCCGGGCTGCGGGCCAGACGCAGGCCCGCCATGACCAGGTTCTGGCCCAGGATGTTCCAGCGCGCCTCGGCGCGGGCCAGGCCGTCGTAGAGCCAGCGCTCCTGTTCGAAGCCGAGGAAGGTGCGCGACGGGTCCAGCCGGTCGGTGCAGGTAGCGTCGGTGACGATCTGGCCCTTGCCGCCGTTGGCGCCGTCGCTGCACGGCTGTTTCGAGCGGTACTGGCGGCCGTCCAGCATGAAGAACTCGGCCAGTTTGCCGTAGCGGACGCGACGATAGATGGGCATCTGCATCGCGGCGCTCAGGCGCGTGCGGCGGATCGGCATGGCCTCGTAGAAGGCCTGATAGGCGGCGGCGCGCCGCTGCAGGAAGTCGGTCGGGGCGACGCCGGACACCTTGGACCAGACGCCGGAATAGTCGTCCTGAACCTCATGGTCGTCCCAGACGGCGAGGCAGGGGGCGGCGGCGTGCAGGCGCTGCAGGTTGGCGTCGGTGCGGTGCAGGGCGTAGCGGTTGCGATAGCCCGCCAGCGTCGTCGCCTCTTCCAGATTGTAGGGACGCACCACCTGATCGGCGCGGTCCGGCCCCAGGCTGTATTCATAGATGTAGTCGCCCAGGAACAGGGTCAGGTCCGGGGCCTCGTCGGCCATGTGGCCATAGGCGCTGAAATAGCCGCGCTCCCAGTGCGAGCAGGAGGCGACAGCCAGACGCAGGCGGTCGGCCTGGGCGTTCGGGGCGGGCGTGGTCAGGGCGCGGCCGGTCGGGCTCTGCTGACCCTGGGCGGTGAAGCGGTACCAGTAGGGACGGCCGGGGGCGAGGCCCGCGACCTCGACATGGAGGCTGTGCGCCGCCTCGGCCGAGGCGGTGGTGTCTCCAGCCGCGACGATGCGGCGGAACTGGTCGTCGGCGGCGACTTCCCAGCGCACGGGAACGGCGGCGGACAGGCCGCCCAGACCGTCGGCGGCCAGCGGATCGGCGGCCAGGCGGGTCCAGATGACGAAGCCGTCGGGAGCCGGATCGCCGCTGGCGACGCCGAGCGGGAACAGATAGGCGCCGCCCGCCTGGGCCCGGCCGAAGCTGAGCACGGCGGGCGCGACGACCAGGCCCGTCAGCAGGGCGCGGCGATCAAGGCGGGAGGACGGGAAACTCATGGAAACAGACGGGTCCGTGGAAACGGGAAAAAGCGGGGGCGAGCCGGCCGAAGCCGACCCGCCCCTTCGGGGAGACAGGAACTAGAAGTCCATCGACAGGCGCACGCCGTAGGTGCGGCCCTGGCTGGGCGAGGTGGTCGGGCGGGCCGAGCCGTTGAAGCCGTTGCGGGTCTCTTCGTAGTAGGTGTTGAAGAGGTTGCGGCCCCACAGGCCGACGCGCCAGTTGGCCCCGGTCGGGGCGACGCTGAAGTTGGCGTTCCACAACCAGTAGGCGTCGATGATCGACGAGGAACTGACCGAATACAGCTCGTCGCGATAGTTGTAGTTGGTCTCGGCGCGCAGATCCCAGCCGCCCATGCCCCAGTCATAGGCGATCGAGCCGCCGTAGTTCATCTTGGGGAAGGACAGGCGTTCGCCGGAACGGTCGTTGGCGATGATGACGTCCCAGGGGCCGTTGACCGGGTTGGCGGCGTCGGTCTTGGCGCCGTCGATGGCGAAGTATTCGTCATACTCGCCGGTCTTGTAGCCGATGTTCTGGCTGATGGTCAGGCCGTCCAGCGGGACCCAGGTCAGCTCGATCTCGCCGCCCATGATGTGCGACTTGGGCACGTTGGTGATCTTGCCCAGGCGGCCGGTGATCCGGTCGTATTCCAGGCCCTGAACCTGCTGGTCCTTGTAGTCGTAGTAGAAGAGGGCGCCGTTCAGACGCAGGCGGCGGTCGAACAGGTCCGACTTGATCCCGGCCTCATAGGCGATGACGATTTCCGGCTTGAACGGGGTCGCCGAGGTGGCGTTGTAGGTGGTGAAGCCGCCCGACTTCACCCCGCGCGCCACGCTGGCGTAGAACAGGGCGTCGTCGGTCAGCTTGTATTCCAGACCCAGACGGCCGGAGACCTCGTTCAGGTCGGTGTCGTAGCTGGTCGTCGGCGGGGGCGGGTTGGGGGCCACGAAGGTGCCGCCGCTGTCCAGGGTCCGCTCTTCCGTTTCCCAGCGCAGGCCGGCGATCAGGTTCAGCCGCTCGTTCACCTGATAGGAGTTGTGGGTGAAGATGCCGAAGGCCGACACCGACTGGCCGTAGCCGGTGTTGATCAGGTTCGCGTTGCCCCGGAAGTTTGTATAGAAGCCGCCGTCGATGCTTTCGTCGGCATAGTGGGCGCCGACCATCCAGCTGAGCGGACCGTCGTCATTGGAGCTCAGACGCAGCTCCTGAGCAAAGACGTCGATGTCGTTGTAGAAGAAGACGTTCGACTCGTTGAAGCGCGTGCCGTCCCAGTCGTTGAACTCGCTGCGCGAGAAGGTCTGGTAGGCGGTGATCGAGGTCAGGTCGGCCCAGCCGAGATTGGCCTTGATGCGGGCGCTGACGTCGAAGCCGTCGTTGTCGCGGAAGGGCTTGGCGTTCAGGCCGACCCCGGCGACGGCGGCCATGGCGGGCGAGATGCCCCAGCCGGTGATGCGCCAGGCGGTGTCCTTGGGATAGGTCACGGCGCCGCCCGAGACCGCGTACGGGCCCAGCAGGCGGAAGCCGCGGCCGTCCGACTTGTCGACCGAATAGGTGGCGGCCAGATCGACGGTGACGTCCTCGCTGGCGTCCCAGGTCAGGCGGCCGCGCACGGCGGTCTTGTTCAGGTCGCCCAGCTTCTCGCCGGTGTCGCGGTGGTATTGCCAGGCACCGCCCTGTTCGGTGACGGCGGCCAGGCGGCCCAGCAGGTTGGGCGCGATCTGACCCGAGACATAGCCCTCGACCTTGTAGCGATCGAACGTGCCGTACTCGGCGTTGAAGCCGGCGCGGAAGTCGGCCGTTGGGGCGTTGGTGATGATGTTGACGGCGCCGCCGGTGGTGTTGCGGCCATAGAGGGTGCCTTGCGGCCCGCGCAGCACCTCCATCCGGGCGATGTCGAACAGGGCGCCCTGTGTGGTCACCGTATAGGGGTGGGCGACCTCATCGACATAGATGCCGACGGTCGAGGCGTTGTTCGAGGAGTATTCGCGGGCGCCGATGCCGCGGATGCGGAACTGGGGCTGGCCGCCGCCGAACTGGCTGTCGACCTCCATGTTGGGGACGGCGTTCTCCAGGTCGTTGACGACCGAGATGCCCTTTTCATCCAGTTGCTCGCCGCCGATGACGCTCAGCGAGACGCCGACGTCCTGGCTGGCCTGTTCGCGGCGTTGAGCAGTAACAATGATTTCGCCAATCGTTGTTGCGTTTTGATCATTGTTATTTGAAGTAGATTGAGCCGACGCGACAGACGATGCAGCAATCGTCAGGATGCTGATGGAAGCGCTGAGCAGTAACTTGTTCATATTATCCCCCTCGTCGTCGATGCTTGATTTATGTCGTTCGACGAATGATCTGTGACAGGTGATCGATAAGCTCATCGATCTGCGCGCGGCTGATAATCAGCGGAGGCGACAGGGCGATGACATCTCCGGTCACGCGGATCAGAATTCCTTCGTCGAAGGCGGTGTGGAACACTTCCATGGCCCGGGCGCCGGGCGCGTCGGGGCGCGGCGCCAGCTCGATAGCCGCCACCATGCCCAGATTGCGGATGTCGATGACGTGCGGCAGCCCCCTCAGACTGTGCACGGCCTCTTCCCAGTAGGGCGCCATATCGGTTGCACGCTGGAACAGGCCCTCGTCCTCATAGACCTCCAGCGTCGCGAGCCCTGCGGCCGCCGCCAGCGGGTGGCCCGAATAGGTGTAGCCGTGGAAGAACTCGATGCCCGGCGCAGCGGCCTGATTGACCACGGCGTCATAGACCTCGCTGCGTACGCCGACCGCGCCCATCGGCACGGCGCCGTTGGTCAGCCCCTTGGCGCAGACCAGCAGGTCAGGAATGACGCCCAGGGTCTCGGATGCCGTGGCCCCGCCGACGCGGCCGAAGCCGGTGATGACCTCGTCGAAGATCAGCAGGATGCCGTGCTGGCGGGTGATCTCGCGCAGCCGCTCCAGATAGCCGACTGGCGGCACGATCACGCCCGCTGAGCCGGACATGGGCTCGACGATGACGGCGGCGATGGTCTCGGCCTCGTGCTCGGCGATCAGGACCTCCAGTTCATCGGCCAGATGCAGGCCCCAGGTCGGCTGGCCGCGCGAGAAGGCGGCCTCTTCTAGGTTCAGCGTGTGCGACAGGTGGTCGACGCCCGGCAGGGTCAGGAAGCCGCGCTTGTTGTTCTCCAGCCCGCCGACGGAAATGCCGCCGAAGCCGACGCCGTGGTAGCCCTTCTGCCGTCCGATCAGGCGGGTGCGGTTCTCGAAGCCTCTGGCCCGCTGATAGGCGAGGGCGATCTTCAGAGCGCTGTCGACGCCTTCCGAACCCGAGCCGGCGAAGAAGACGTGGTTGATGTCGGCGGGGAAGAGCATCCCCAGGCGGGCGGCCAGTTCGAAAACCAGGGGGTGCCCCAACTGGAAGGTCGGGGCGTAGTCCAGAACCTCGGCCTGACGTTGGATGGCCTCGACAATGGGGCGTCGGGCGTGGCCGGCGTTGACGCACCACAGGCCCGCCGTGCCGTCCAGGATCGGGCGACCGTCCGGGGTGAAGTAGTGCATGTCCCTGGCCGAGGCCAACAGCCGCGGATGCGCCTTGAAGCTGCGGTTCGCAGTGAACGGCATCCAGAAGGGATCAAGGTCGTTGGCGGCCCGTGCGGTCATGCAGACATCCTTTCAGAACGCCCAGTAGTCGATGAATGTCGGGGGAAGGGAAGCCTGTTATTCGCGCGCCGTAAGTCTTTGATTTGTTATGATTTGAGCGTCGCGCGATCAGGAAAGTGGGCGCTCCGATCAGGGGCGGGCTGGAAGGCGTACGGACACCTTCCAGCCCGGCGGCGATCCTCAATACTGCAGGCTGAGGCGTGCGCCGATCGTGCGCGGCCGACCCGGCTGGGCGATGTCGGCGCTGGTGAAGAAGTTGCGCGTCAGGTCGTATTCCTGATCGAACAGGTTGCGCGCCCAGAAGGTGACGGACCAGTTCGCCGTTTCGGGCCCCACGGTCACGCTGGCGTTGGCCAGCCAGTAGTCCGGCACGTCGTATTTGACGCCCAGCCACGAGGGGTATTCGTCGCGGAAGGAGTAGTTGGTCTCGGCCGTGACGGCGAAGCCGCTGACGGTCCAGTCGTAGCTGATCGAACCAGCGTAGCTCCAGGCGGGGAAGAGGATCGGGTCGCCCGCCTTGTCTTCAAAGACGGCCATGTTGGCGGCGCGTGACGCGGGCACGTCGAGCGCTTCGTATTCGTCGTACTCGCCCTTCTTGTAGCTGAGCGATTGGCTGATCCGCAGGCCCTGGATCGGCTTGAGCACCGCCTCCAGTTCAGCGCCCCAGATGTGGGATGAAGGCACGTTGGTGAAGCGCCCGACCGGACCATTGGCGCCCCAGACCGCCGACAGGACCTGCTGGTCGGTGTAGTCGTAGTAGTAGGCGGCGCCGTTGATCTGAACGGCCCGTGACGGATCGGCCTTGAAGCCGACCTCGTAGGCCCAGAGGATTTCCGGGTTGAAGGGCTCGATGCCGCTGCGGTTGCCGGTGTTGTAGGTGGTGAATCCGCCTGACTTGGCGCCCCGGCTGGCCGATCCGTAGATCAGGACGTTGTCGGTTGGCTTGAACTCCAGCGCCGCCTTGCCGGTCAGGGGCGTCATCTTGGTGTCGACCGTGGTCGGGGGCAGGGCGGTGGCGCCGCCGAAGGCCGAGCCGAAGCCGGCGAGTTCGCGGGTCTCTTCCTCGTAACGCAGGCCCAGAATGGCCTTCCAGCGCTCGGCGAAGGCGTATTCGGCCTGACCGAACAGGCTCCAGGACTCGACCGACTGGTCATAGGTGACCTGGGCGTAGGTGCCGTAGATGTCGATGAAGTCCGAGAAGTAGCGCTCGTTCAGGTCCTGCTTGGAATAGTAGAAGCCGGCCACCCAGGTCAGGGCGCTGTCGTTGTCCGAGGCCAGGCGCAGTTCCTGCGAGACCACGTCCACGTCGCTGCCGAAGAAGGTGTCGGCCTCGACCGAGGCGCTGGAATCCCAGTCGCCGTATTCGCTGCGGTCCAGGGTCTCGTAGCTGGTGATGCTGGTCAGGTTCATGCCCTTGAGCGCCAGGTTGGCGTTCAGCGACGTGCCCCAGGACGAGTTGTCGCGACCCGGCTTGTCCGTGACGTCGCGGCCGATCGAGGCGGCGAAGCGCGGCGACAGGCCCCAGCCGGTCTTGGAGTGATCCTTGTCCGCGAGAATGGTCGGCCCGGTCCCGCCGCGCGTCCGCAGGTCGCTGAGCAGGTAGAGGCCCAGGTTCTCGGACTTGTCGATCCCGCCGTGGACATCCAGCAGCAGGGACAGGCTTTCGCTCGGATCCCAGGCCAGCAGGGCGCGGGCGCCGGTGCGGTCGGCGTCGCCGAGCGATTCGCCCGTCGTGCGGTTGCGCTGCCAGGCGCCGCCCTGTTCGGTCGAGACCGCCAGACGGCCGCGCAGGCCGCCCGCCAGCGGGCCGGAGACATGGCCCTCGGCGCGGAACAGGTCGTGGCTGCCCCATTCGGTCATCAGGCCGGCCGACAGTTCCTCGGTCGGACGCTTGGTGACGAAGCTGATAGCGCCGCCGGTGGTGTTGCGGCCGTAGAGGGTGCCTTGCGGCCCGCGCAGGACCTCGACCCGGTCGATGTCGAAGATCAGGCCCTGGGTCATGACGGGCACCGGATAGGCGACCTCGTTCACATAGACGCCGACGGTGGGCGAGTTGTTCGAGGCGTAGTCCTGGAAGCCGACGCCGCGCATCCGGAACTGGGCCGCGCCGCCGCCGAAGGCCGGTTCGACCTCGAGGTTGGGCGTGGCGTTCTGAAGCTGGTTGACGTTGGTGACGCCCTGCTGGACCAGGCTCTCGCCGCTGAGGACGCTCAGGGCGATGCCGACGTCCTGGGCGGCCTGCTCGCGGCGCTGGGCGGTGACGATGACTTCGTCGATCGTCGTGGCCCGGTCAGGCGGCGCCTGCTGGGCCATGGCGGTGGTGGAACACAGGGCTGCGAGCGCCCCGACGGATACGCTGACCAACAGACGATTCATCGTCTCATCCCTCCCATGACGCCGCACGGACCTTTCTTCAGCGGTCTCGTTGCGGCCGAGGCGGAACGACGGTCCCGCCACCCGCTAACTATCTTCGGCCTTGGGGCGTTGTGCAATGCAGCAAGCCTTGCGTTTCCCTCGGCCGCCTCCCGGTGTCACGCTACTGTCGTGCACGAAGTAGCTGGCGAAATGGGAAGATCGACAAGTCTGTTTCTTCAGGAGGTCAATGGGCTGAGAAGGCGGGTAATTTTATTTTTCTCGCTCAGTATTCTGAGCAAGTGCAACGCGGGGTCAGAAGGTCGGCGGGGTGCAGGCGCTGATGACGACGCAGGGGACGTCGCCGACGTTGCGGAAGCGGTGGGGCAGGGTGCTGGGGAAGAGGTAGCCGTCGCCGGCTTTCAGCACGCGCGACTGGCCGTCCACGGTGACTTCCAGACGGCCGGAAATGATCAGCCCGCCCTCTTCGCCCTCGTGGGAGAGCATGACGCGGCCGCTGTCCGAGCCGGGCTGATAGGTCTCGTGCAGGATCTGCAGGCTGCTGTCCTGACCCGAGCCGAGCTGGCGATAGGAGACCTCGCCGCGCGAGATGTCGGTCAGTTCGTCGTGGCGATAGAAGTGCTTGGTCGGGGTCTCGAACTCGGAGCTGAAGAACTCGCCCAGCGACACGCCGGCGGCGTCCAGCAGACGTTTCAGCGAACCGACCGAGGGGCTGGTGCGGCCGCTTTCGACCAGGCTGACGGTGCTGGAGGGCACGCCCGCCTTGCGCGCCAGGGCGCGCTGCGACAGGCCGAGCCGGTCCCGAAGGGCCCGCAGGCGCGGGCCGATGATGTTCTCGTCTTCCATGTCGCCGCGCGCCATCTCGCTCATCCTCGCTTGCGGGTCAGCAGGTCATAGGCCGCGCGGGCCATGACCTTGGCCGAGTTGGTCATGTCGTCGATGCCGACCCATTCGTCGGGCTGATGCGCCAGGTCGAGCACGCCGGGGCCGTAGGCGATGCAGTCCTTCAGCTTGCCGATGCGGTCGACGTGCTTCTGGTCATAGGTGCCGGGCGAGCAGACGAACTGGGCCTTGCGTCCCAGCACCGTCTCGATGGCGGCGGCGGTGGTGCTGGCGACGGGACCGTCGCGGTCGGCCATGCTGGGGGCCACCTGGAACAGGTCGCGCATCTCATAGCGGAAGCCGTGACGCTGGGCGGCCAGGCCGTCGAGGATAGCCTTCACCTCGCCCTTCACGTCTTCGAGGGTTTCCTCGATCAGGAAGCGGCGGTCGATGATCATGCGGCTGGAATCCGCCACGCAGGGCGCGGGCAGGCCGTCGAAGCCCTCGGCCTGACCGCCGTGGA
This sequence comes from Brevundimonas sp., assembly GCF_032055285.1. GTDB lineage: Bacteria > Pseudomonadota > Alphaproteobacteria > Caulobacterales > Caulobacteraceae > Brevundimonas. The sequence continues at coordinate 156,290 of NZ_DAMBRE010000002.1, read as the reverse complement.
TGGAGTTGATGTTCATCGTCGATTGGCGCGCGCCCTCGGGCACGACCGGCATGTCGGAATGGCGGGCAGCCATGGCGGGGTAGAGCTTGCTCTCGAACTCCTCCATCACCGCGCCCATGTGGCGGATGGCCGAGTCGCCCAGGAAGGGCATGGAACCGTGGGCGATGCGGCCCTTGGTTTCGATCTCGGCCCACCAGACGCCGCGGTGGCCGATGCAGACCCGGTCCACGTTCAGCGGCTCGGGGATGATGACGTGGTTGACCTTCGGCTCCGAGAACCAGCCGCGCTCGGCCAGATAGGCCACGCCGCCGTAGCCGCCCGATTCCTCGTCTACCGTGCCGGAGATCTCCAGCGCGCCGGGCAGGGGCAGGCCGGAATCGATCAGGGCCTCGACCGCGATGATGGAGGCGGCCAGGCCCCCCTTCATGTCGCAGGCGCCCCGGCCATAGACGCGGCCGTCCTTCACCTCGCCGCCGAAGGGATCGACGGTCCAGCCGGCGCCGACCTCGACCACGTCGATGTGGCTGTTGAAGTGGACGCAGGGGCCGGGCTCGCTGCCGGTCCAGCGGGCGATGACGTTGGTGCGCGGATACTGGTCGCTGTCGCCCGGCGAGCCCTCGCCGCGCACATATTCGACGGTGAAGCCGCGCTTCTTCAGCCGCTCGCCGATGTATTCGGCGCAGGGGCGATAGGCCTCGCCCGGCGGGTTGATGGTGGGGAAGCGGATCAGGTCCTGGGTCAGGGCGACCAGTTCGTCGGTGCGGCCGTCGATCAGGTCCATGACGGTCTGCAAGGTGGGGGCGCTCATCGGTCGATCCTCACGCGAACTGCGCGTCCAGCGCGGCCAGAACCGCGTCGGTCATCTGAAGGGTGGAGACGGGGGCGACGCCGGATTCGGCGATGTCGGGCGTGCGGACGCCGCTGGACACGACCTGTCGCACGGCGCGCTCCAGTCGGTCGGCCAGATCGGCGCGGTCAAAGGACCAGCGCAGGCACAGGGCGAAGGACAGGATGGCGGCGATGGGGTTGGCGACGCCCTGGCCCGCGATGTCGGGCGCCGAGCCGTGGATCGGCTCATACAGGCCCCGGCTGCGCCCGCCTTGTCCAAGGCCGGACAGGGAGGCCGAGGGGAGCAGGCCCAGCGATCCGGTCAGGGCCGCCGCGGCATCGGACAGGATGTCGCCGAACAGGTTGTCGGTGACGATGACGTCGAACTGGTCCGGGCGCCGGACCAACTGCATGGCGCAGTTGTCGGCGTACATGTGCGACAGCTCCACGTCGGGATAGTCGGCGGCGACCTCGGTGGCCACGGTCCGCCATAGGGCGCCCGTCTCCATGACATTGGCCTTGTCCACCGAGCAGAGGCGGCGTTTGCGCGTGCGGGCCAGCTCGAAGGCCGTACGGCAGACGCGGGCGATCTCGGCCTCGGTATAGGCCTGGGTGTCATAGGCGCGGCGCTGGCCGTCCGGGCCGACTTCATTGGCGCGGGGCAGGCTGAAATAGACGCCGGCCGTCGCCTCGCGCACGATCAGGATGTCGAGGCCCCGGATCAGTTCGGGCTTCAGCGCCGAGGCGTCCAGCAGTTCGTCGAAACAGACGGCGGGGCGCAGGTTGGCGTAGAGGTCCAGCGCCTGACGCAGGCGCAGGATGCCCATCTCGGGCCGCTGGGCGCGGGGCAGGTGGTCCCACTTCGGCCCGCCGACGGCGCCGAACAGGACGGCGTCGGAGGCTAGCGCCTGCTGCACCACATCCTCGGCGATGGGCGCGCCGACGGCGTCGATGCTGGCGCCGCCCGCCAGTCCCTCGCTCAGTTCAATGCGTAGCCCGGCGTTGCGGCCGAACCAGTCGGCGACGCGCAGGGTCTCGCGGATGATCTCCGGCCCTATGCCGTCGCCCGGCAGGACCAGAAGCTTGAAGACGCGGTCAGATGCAGCGGCCACCGTCCACCTCCATGGCCACGCCGGTGATCATCGAGGCGTCGTCCGAGCAGAGGAAGGCGGCGGCGGCGCCCATGTCTTCGGGCGTCGAGAAACGGCCGATGGGGATGGAAGCCAGGAACTTGGCCCGCACCTCGGGCGTGTCGGCGCCCATGAAGGTTTTCAGCAGGGGGGTGTCGCCGGCCACCGGGTTCAGGGCGTTCACCCTCACCTGGAAGGGCGCCAGCTCGACCGCCATGGCCCGCGTCGCCGTGATGACCCAGCCCTTTGAGGCGTTGTACCAGGTCAGATTGGGCCGGGGGCTTACCCCGCCGGTCGAGGCGATGTTGAGGATGGCGCCGGAACCTTGCGCCTTCATCGCCGGGACGAAGGCCTTTGACATCAGATAGATGGCGCGCATGTTGACGCTGGCGATGCGGTCGAAGGCCTCGTCCGACAGTTCGTCCAGCGGCTGGGGCGTATGGCCGACGCCGGCATTGTTGACCACGATATCGACCCCGCCCAGCAGGCGGTTGGCGGTCTCGGCGAGCGTGGCCACGTCAGCGGCGCTGGACACATCGACCTTAACGCCCAGATCGGCGTCGCCCCATTCAGCGGCCAGGGCGCGGGCGGCGTCACCGTTCAGGTCGGCGACGATGACGCGGGCGCCTTCCTCGGCGAAGCGGCGCGCGATTCCGGCGCCGAAGCCGGAGGCTCCGCCCGTGACGATCGCTCGCTTGCCCTCCAGCCGCTTCGATCTGTTCTCCCCCAAGACGCTACTCCCTTGCGCTATCCGTGATGGGCGGCGACGGTCTTGAGGGTGGTGAAGGCGTAGAGCGCCTCGAACCCCTTCTCGCGACCGTGACCCGACCTGCCGACGCCGCCGAAGGGCAGTTCGACCCCGCCCGCCGCGCCGTAGTTGTTGATGAAGACCTGTCCGGCCCGCAGCCGTTTCGCCAGCCGCATCTGCCGCCCGCCGTCGGCGGTCCAGACCCCGGCGACCAGGCCGTAGTCGGTGCCGTTGGCGATGGCGACGGCGTCATCTTCCGTCTCGAACGGGATGACGACGACGGCGGGGCCGAAGATTTCCTGCTGCGCCAGCGGATGATCGGGCGCGACGTTGGCGAACAGGGTCGGGGCGACATAGGCGCCGCCGGGCGGCAGGTCGGCCAGAGTCGCCTGCGCCACGATCAGGCCGTCGGCGCGGCCCTTGTCGATGAAGCCCTCGACCATGGCCTGCTGCTTCTTCGACACCAACGGACCGACGTCGCGGTCGTCCATGGCGGGACCGACAGTCAGGGCGGCGAAGCGTTCGGCCATGCGGCGCACGACTTCGTCATAGACGCCGCGCTGGACCAGGACGCGCGATCCGGCCGAGCAGGTCTGGCCTGCATTCTGGACGCCCGCGTTGACGAGGAAGGGCAGGGCATTGTCCAGATCGGCGTCGTCGAACACCAGCTGGGGCGACTTGCCGCCCAACTCCAGCGTCACCGGCACGGCGTTGACCGCCGCCGCCTGCTGGATGGCGACGCCCACGCCGGTCGAGCCGGTGAAGGACAGGTGGTTGATCCCCGGATGGGCCGCCAGCGCCGCGCCTGCCTCGGCGCCCGTGCCGGTCACGACGTTCAGGGCACCGGCGGGCAGGCCGCAGTCCTCGGCGATGTGGGCGAAGGCGAGGGCGGTCAAAGACGCCTGCTCGGCGGGCTTCAGCACCACGGCGTTGCCGACGCACAGGGCCGCCACGACCGAGCGGCCGATGATCTGCATCGGATAGTTCCACGGGATGATGTGGCCCGTCACCCCGTGGGGCTCGCGCAGGGTGTAGACGGTGTAGCCGTCCTGGAAGGGAATGGTCTCGCCGTGCAGCTTGTCCGCCGCGCCCGCGTAGAACTCCAGATAGCGAGCCAGGGCAACTACGTCATTGCGGGCCTGTTTCAACGGCTTGCCGACGTCCAGCGCCTCAAGTTCGGCCAGCAGGTCGATGCGGGCTTCGACCTCTCGGCCCATTTGGGCCAGGATGCGGCCGCGCTCGACCGCCGTCATCCGGCCCCAGTCTCCATCGAAGGCGGCGCGGGCGGCGCGGACGGCGGCGTCCACGTCAACGGCGCTTCCGGCGGCCAGGGCGCCCATGAGGTCGCCCGTCGACGGGTTTTCGATGGGCAGGGTCACGCCGCCGCTCGCCGCGCGCCAGGCGCCGCCGATAAAGACCTGATCGGTAGGAAAGGGCGCGACCATCAACCTCTGCTCATCCTCATCGCTCGCCGCCGCGAACGCTCGAAAGTGAGTGGGCCTGATTATGGATTACGCAACAAGCCCTTTTTGGCCTGGCTGCAAGTGGCTGATTTTTCGTTCGACGTGATCGAAATTCCGATCGAAATGCGTGCCGGTGATCATCATCGACCGGATCGGCGGCGGCGCGGGTTGAAGGGCTCGACGCTGCGCGACGGCAAAGCTAGGCTTTCTCGATGAAGCCTTCGTCGCTGCAGGAAGTCCTGCTCATCGTCATGCTGGTCATAGGCGCTATCGGAGCCGTGCTGTCCGCCCTGGCGGTGCTCGTGGCGTTCGGCGTCAGCCTCTATGCGGCCATCGTCGGCTGACAGGGGCATGGCGATCGCAGGGGCGCTGCCCCGAAGGGCGACTGCTTTGATCAAAGGCCGGTGGCGGAGAGGGTGTCGGATTTCGGCCCTTTTCAGCCCTATTCACCGTTGTTCAGAGGTAGGTTGAACCCAGGTGTGGCTTGAGTTTGGTCGCTTCAGGACGTTGCATATTGTTGCACTCAAGCGCAGATTTTTTGATGGGTGAGTTGATGGGTTTTATGATGGGTTGTTGGATGGGTGGGAAATGCCCCGGAAAGCAGATGAACTAGGACCATTGGCGGTGTCGCGGCTACGCGAACCAGGCCTGCATTTTGTTGGCGGCGTAGCGGGGCTAGCCCTGCAAGTGCTGTCAAGCGGCGGGCGAAGCTGGATCTTGCGCGCAACCATGGGCAAGCGGAGGAGAGATCTGGGTCTCGGGGGGTATCCCGATGTGACCCTGGCGCGAGCGCGCGAGGCCGCCCGCGACGCGCGGGAGCAGATCCGGCGCGGTATTGATCCGGTCGAAGCAGGTCGTGAGGCGCGCCGAGCGGTGAGAACGCCCGCCGTCGTTGCGGTGTCGTTTCGCAAGGCCGCAGAGGCCTATATGGCGGCGCATGAGGCTAGCTGGAAGAATCCCAAACACAGGGCGCAGTGGGCGGCCACGCTTGAAACCTATGTCTATCCGGTGATCGGCGACCTGGGCGTGGAGGAAGTCGCCCTCCCGCACGTCATGCGAATTCTGGAGCCCATCTGGACGATCAAGACCGAGACCGCGAGCCGTCTTCGCGGGCGTGTGGAAATGGTGCTGGATTGGGCCGCGGCGCGGGAATACCGATCTGGCCCCAACCCCGCACGTTGGCGGGGGCATCTGGACAAACTCCTCGCCAAACCCTCCAGGGTCGCGAAGGTTGTTCACCACAAGGCCTTGGGCATCGACCAAATGCCTGCCTTCATGGCCAGGCTTGCTGACGAAAAAGGGACAGGCGCGCGGGCGCTTGAGTTCACCATTCTCACCGCAGCGCGCTCGGGCGAGGTGCGGGGCGCCAGATGGTCCGAGATCGATCTTCCGGCCGCCCTGTGGGTCGTGCCGGGTGAGCGGATGAAGGCGGGGCGGCCGCATCGTGTGCCGCTTTCGTCAGGCGCGCTCGCGCTTCTCGCTGCGACGCGGCGGAATCCGGACACTGATCTGGTCTTCGCCAATATCGATGGCGAGGCGCTCTCGAACATGACTCTTGCTTCCGTGCTTCGCCGCATGAAGGTCGAAGCCGTGCCGCACGGCTTCCGGTCGACGTTCAGGGATTGGGTGTCGGAGAAGACCGCGCATCCTCAAGAAGCCGCCGAGATGGCGTTGGCGCACACTGTGAGCAGCAAGGTTGAGGCGGCCTATCGTCGTGGAGACATGATGGCGAAGCGATTTCGGCTGATGGAGGACTGGGCGGAGTTCTGCCTAGGTTAGCCCTGTGGTTAGCATTCGCGCCTGTCTGTTCTTGTTGCTGTTCCGGGCGGATATCAATCGCAGTCGCCTCGGAACTGCCTAGCCGCTGAATGAGGGGGGCATCTAGCTTGAGCCGAGCTCTTCGATGACCGGACACCGGACTCGTCTTCCGTCGCCGCAGTCGGAGACCGTCTGTTTCAACAAGGCTTGAAGGCGTTGCAGGTCGGCGATCTTCGCTTCGATGCTGACAAGGTGGTCCTGAGCCATGTCGCGCACTTCGCTGCAGGATTGGGCCGTCGGCTCGCATAGAGCGATCAGCCGACGAATGGCGTCTATGCCGAACCCGAGTTCGCGCGATCGGCGGATGAATCTCAGTCGCTGGGCGTGTTCAGGCTCGTAGCAACGATGTCCGCCCTGGGTTCGGGCCGGCGCAGGCATCAGCCCGATACGTTCATAGTAGCGCACGGTCTCCAGGTTCACCCCGGCGCTGAGCGCCAGGCGCCCGATGGTCAGATCTTGTCTCGACACGCTCTTGATCCCGTAGTGGCTACGGGTTGTAGGCTGTATCAGAAGTCAGACAGGATAGCCCATGGCGACCGACCCAAACCGCGCCCGCATTCCCGAAGTCGCCGTCAGCGCCTCAGCGGCGGTCGGCGGGTTCGCTTCCCTTCTTGCATGGGCGGCCTGCTGCGTCCTGCCGTTGGTGCTGTCGATTGCGGGCGTATCCTTCGCGGGCGTCGCCGTGTTCGCCGGGGCGCGCCATTGGCTGACCCCGATCGCCGCCGTGGTTCTGGCCCTCGGGTGGCTGCTGCACTGGCGCCGCTCTCGCATGTGCCGACGCGATACGGCCTGCGGACGACCTTCACCGCTGGCCTTCTGGCTGCTTGTCTTCGCCACGCTGCTGATCGTGCTTTCCCTTGCCTGGGAGCCCTATGTCGAGCCCTGGCTCCTGCCTCAACTGGCGGCCGTCAAATGAAGGCGCCCGTCCTGCTCCAGTCCACGCTGACCTGTCCGCAATGCGGTCATGTCGCGACCGAGACCATGCCCACCGACGCCTGCATCTGGTTCTACGACTGCCTCGGCTGCGGCGTGAAGCTGAAGCCCCTGCCCGGCGATTGCTGCGTCTTCTGCTCCTACGCCAATGTGCCCTGTCCGCCGATCCAGGAGGATGGCAAGGGCTGCTGCGGCTAGGAATATTGCATCTGACCGAAGCCCCGCGTCGCCAGGCCAGGTGAACGCGGGGCGTCGATCTTTCGTCCATCGTAAGATGGCCGCCGGCGCTAGGCCGACCTGATGGCGATGGCGGACAGGTCGTTGGCCGCATCGATCGGCACGCCCGACGCCTTTCACTCGGAATATAGGCCCGCCATTTGACTGGCATGGGCACGGGTCAAGGCGGTTGCCTTGGACGGTAGCAAGCAGAGCTTAGTGTCTGTCGTGCAAGCAGCCGCTATGGTCACCTAGAACTTCAATCACTCGGCATTTTTCAGCCGATTCTTGAATGCAGTGCGTCATGCGGGCGACCTCGGCCCGCAAAGCGGTGAGGCGCGCGATCTTGTGGTCGATATCGGCAAGATGGGAGCGGGCAATGCTGTCGGCCGATTGACAGGGTCGACTCGGGTCTCCAGCCAGCGCCAAAAGTTCGCGGATCGGTTCGATCTCGAAGCCGAGTTCGCGCGCGTGTCGAATGAACCGCAGGCGTCTCAGATCGTCTGCATCGTAGAGGCGCCGGTTCCCCTCCGAGCGAGGCGGCGACGGCAGGAGCTGAATCTGCTCATAGTAGCGGATCGTCGGCGCCTTGATCCCGCTCGCTTTGGACGCCTGGCCTATCGTCACGCCCTGGCTCATTTTATCGCTTGCTCCTCTAGTCGCTAGAGGAAGTAGCGTCGCCCGGCGTTCGAAACAAGGAGCCCCTCGCCACAATGGAAAACCTGGAAAGCCGATATCGCGTGACCGGTATGGATTGCGCAAGCTGCGGCTCCAAGGTCGACGCTGCGGTGCGGAAGCTGCCAGGCGTCACAGATGTCGCTGTGGCGGTCTCCTCGGGTGTTCTGAAGGTTCAGCACGGCGCCGATTTTGCGGGGGAGGGCGTGCTTCGTCAGGTTCGCAACCTGGGCTACGGCGTCGAGGTCCTCGCGCCGCTGCAGCCTTCGGCGGGTTCGGCGATGGCCCCTCCCGGTGACGACCACCGGGCGGCCAGCGGTCCATGGTGGTGGACCCGCAAGGCCAAGCTTACAGCGGCTTGCGGCGTCGCCCTGGTCGCGGCCTACATTTTCGGCGCCCTGTTCCCGGCGATGGAGCGTGGAGCCTTCCTGGTCGCCCTGTCGGTCGGCCTTGCCCCAGTTGGCTGGCGTGCGATCACCGCTGCACGGTACGGGACGCCGTTCTCGATCGAGATGCTGATGACGATTGCGGCGGTCGGAGCCGTCTTCATCGGCGCTGCAGAAGAGGCCGCAGCCGTCGTCCTTCTGTTTCTGGTTGGTGAAATGCTGGAGGGCGTCGCTGCGGGGCGGGCCCGCAAGAGCATCCAGGGTTTGACCGACCTGGTGCCCAAGACCGCCTTGGTCGAGATCGATGGCCAGGTCAGCGAAGTGCCGGCTGAAAGCCTTGCCCATCGTCTCGAGCACGGGGGTGATCGTGCCTCTGTCTTCCGTCGCCCGCATCGAGACGGCCGAAGGACCGAACCAGATCAGTCGCGAGAACGGCAGCCGGCGCATGGTGGTCCAGGCCAATGTGCGCGGGCGCGATCTCGGCGGCTTCGTGGCCGACGCACAGGCGGCGGTGAGCGAGGTCGCTCTTCCGGTCGGCTACCGGCTGGATTGGGGCGGCCAGTTCGAGAACCTGAAACGGGCCGAGCAACGGCTGGGACTGGTCATTCCCATCGTCTTCATCCTCATCGGCGTGCTGCTGTTCATGGCGCTCGGGTCATTCGCGGAGGCGGGACTGGTGTTCGCCTGCGTGCCGCTGGCCCTGGTCGGCGGGGCTCTGGCCCTGCTGCTCAGGGGGATGCCGTTCTCGGTATCGGCGGCGGTCGGCTTCATCGCCGTCTCCGGCGTCGCGACCCTGAACGGTCTGGTGCTGATGCAGGCGATCCGGGAGCGGCTCCAGGCCGGCCTGGAGCCTGTAGCGGCGGCCATCGAAGGCGCGTCCAGTCGTCTCCGCGCGGTGCTGACCACGGCCCTGGTCGCCATCGTCGGCTTCATCCCTATGGCGCTGGCTCACGGCGCAGGGGCCGAGGTTCAGAAGCCTCTGGCCACCGTGGTCATCGGCGGCCTTCTGACCGCGACAGTCCTTACGCTTTTGGTCCTGCCGACCTTTGCGGCCAAGGCGGTCAAGCATCGTAAATCGGAGGGGATCGAGGACTGAACACACTCCTGCCAGCGGACCGTGGGCGGCGATGATCGCCGCTCACGGTCTCCCTTTCGAAGTTTGCGGCAGTGCCAAGGATGGCTGAAGCCCAAGACCTTCACCTATGGGGTGTCAGCAACGACGATGTGAACGGCGCGGTTGCCGAAGGCCGGGGCTGATCAGGTTCGTCGCGGCTCTCGCGGAGATGAACGACGTCCACGACATCGACCACGATACCGTTCAGGCCGGAACTGGCGCTGACGGCGGTGGGCTGGAGCCGGCCGCGGGCCTGTCCCTCATTGATATCCCGCCTGCCCGATGAGGGCCAGGCAACTCGGCGACTGTCCTTGTCGATGCGGACCGGCAGAGACCTGACCGATACTCTGAGCCTTGATGGGGTTTCGGCCCTGGCCCGGGGCTCGCATTCCGCCCCAGAGTGAAGCCTCCGGCCTGGATGGTTCGATACAATCGGAGATGACCAGCTAGGCCTTGGCCGAGCCCTGCCGTTTCGAACCGGAGGTACGCGCAAACCCGATTGCCAGCACGACGAGCGTTAGAAGCTGGACCCCGACGCCTTCCACGGTGGGGTAGATGCCCAAAATCTCGATACGCGGCGCCCAGGTGATCGGGTGGACATCGAGCCAACCCGCTTCCTGAAGCGCCGCCACGCCTTTCCCGACAAGAACGACCGACAGGACGGCCATGAGGATTGAGCTCAGTGAGAAGAACCGACCGATCGGCAGATGTTTGCTGTAGGCGAGCAGCGCCCAGGCCGCGAACGCCAGGATCGCCACTGCGGTAAGCGCGCCGGCCAGCATGCCGACATGGCCGCCCTGGCTCCAGATCGCCGCATAGAACAGGATCGTCTCGAAGACCTCCCGGTAGACCACGACGAAGGCCAACAGGAAGAGGAACCATGCCGATCGCTTCGAGAGCGCCTTGGAGAGCTTGTCGCGAATATAGGTCTGCCAGGCGTCGGCATGCGACTTGCCGTGCATCCAGATTCCGACGGAAACGAGCACGACCGCCGCCAGAAGCGAGCCAAACCCTTCAGTGAGCTCTCGGCTGGCCCCGCTGATGGAGATGAAGAAGGTCGCAGCCGCCCAGGTGGCGCCGCCGGCGACCAGAGCCGCCACCCATCCTCCGTGGACGTAACGCAACACCTCAGGCCGGTCGGCTTTCCTGAGGAAGGCAATCATCGCCACCACAATGAGCAGCGCCTCCAGTCCTTCGCGAAGCAGTATCGTGAAGGCGCCGATGAAGCTGGCGAGATTGTCCGCCTTCTGAGGCGCCAGGGCCCGCTCGGCGGTGTCGAACAGGGCGTTCAGACGAGCGATCCGGTCCGCGACCTTCGTCTCTGCCGCGCCCTTGCTGATCGACACGCGGAGATCGGTCATTGCCGTCTCGATGCGACGTAGAAGGGCGGTGTCTCGCGCGCCAAGCGCCGGCTCGACCGGCTCGACGCCGTCGAGATAGGCCGACAGCGCCAGGTCGGTGGCGGCCTTTCGGTCTCCCCGACGATAGGCTGCTTCACTCTCCGCCAGACGCGTCCGAGCCAGGGTGAGGGTCGATCCCTTGGGGCGAACCGCCGCCTCCGGGTGGCGGCGCAGATAGGCCGTCACCGCCCGCGCCTTCGTCTCGCCGATGCGGGCCGCCAGCTCCGCCGGCGTCGCCTGCGTGACGGCAGCCAGATCCGGGTAGGCGGCGCGGATCGCCGGGTCGCTCTCCCAAAGACGCCGGCCTTCGACTGCTTCGGCGTCAGTGAAGGCGAAACGGCCGACATAGAAGGCCAGGGCCCAGCGGTCCTCGGCCGGCAGATGGGAAAAGCTGGCCATCGCCGTGCCGTCGAGCCCCTGGTCGATCACCTGGTATAGGCCGAAGACGCTGCGTTGGCGGGCGCGCTCGACGTCCGCGAATGCAATTGGAGCGGGATCGAGCCCCTGCGCGCCCGCGCCGTCGGCGCGCCCTGTGGCGCCGTGGCAGACAGCGCATTGCGCGTCGTAGAGGGCGGCCCCCTTGGCCAGGTCGGGCGGAAATGACGGCGCCAGCGGGCTTGGATAGGCCGCCAGGACCGCACCGGCCAGGGTTTTGGCCTGGCCGGCGACGGTGCGCGGATCGCTCTTGTTCCGGATAGCGTCTTGAAGGGCGACGGCGTCCCGAACCAGATCGGCCTTGGACGACGTGGAGGGCAGAGCTTCCAGGCGGGTCAGAATCTGGCTGCTGAATTCGACCATCTCTCCATATTCGGCGGGATTGGTCACCTGGCCGTTCTCCACCGCACCGGCGTAGTCGACCCCGACGTAGTCGAGCAGCCGCCACGCGACCTGGGCCTCCGAGGCCGAAGCCGTCTGGGCCAGCGCGGGGGCGGTCATGCCAAGGGTGAGCAGGAGGACGAACAGGCTGAGCAGAGGGCGCATCGGAAACCTAGTTGTGAGCCGCTCGCATTAGCACTCGAACAGCGCGTGTGTCGTGGTTTATTGTGAAGCCGAATGATCGTGCAGGGCCTCAATCACCTTGCAAGCCGAGACCCGTCCGCCCGCGCATTCAGCGGTCATGCGCGAAAGCGCGCGCCGGAGGGCCTGCAACTGGGTGATCTTCTGCGTCACTTCGGCGAGATGACGTTCGGCTATGGTGTTGGCTTCGTCGCAGGCGCGGTCGGGATGATCGGAGAGATCCAGCAGGGACCGGATCGAATCCAGGTCGAAGCCAAGTTGGCGTGCATGCCGGATGAAGGTCAGCCTTTGTTCGGCGTCATCGTCATACATCCGGCGGTCGCTGGCGGTTCGGGGCGGCGCCGGCACCAATCCGATCTGCTCGTAGAATCTGATCGTCGGAATTTTTATGCCGGTGGCGGCGGCGAGTTTGCCGATGCTGCGAGGTCCGGACGAAGTGGGCGAGGGGCGTGTCATCGCTCAAACATGGGTCGAGGTCCTAGAGACTGGGGCGGAAAGACGGGCAGGAAGCGCGTACGGATGCTACCGGCCGAGAAACAACAGGACGATGGCGATGGCCATGGCGGCAAGCGTCGAGGCGCCGGTAAGCGCCATGCCGAAAGCGCGTGCGGCGGCGCCCTTGGCGTAGCCGATCGCGAACATCACACGACCGAGGAGATAAAGCGTCACCAGAGCGGGGATCAGGATCAACTCCTCGCCTCGCAAAACAACGGCGAGGATCAGATGTGCGCCGACGGCCAGGACGGTCTGCTCAAGGGAATTCTGCAACACGGCCGCAGGCACGGCGAGCCGAGCGCTGGGCGGGCCGTAGGCGGCGCCTGGCCGGTCCTCATCCGACCGATACCGAATGCTGGCGACAAGCCGCAGGCAGCCGGCGAGCCACACGAGCACCGGCAACTCCCACTTGAGGGCGTAAGCCAGGCGATCGGCCGTCGCCATATCGGTTTCGGCGCCGAATAGCGCGGGAGGAAGCCACAGCCAGGTAGCCGAAAGGCTGGCTGCGGTCACGCCTAAAGCCAGGACGGAGCGAACGCCGATGGACTTCTTTTCGGCAGTCCCGGTCATCGAACGGTGGGTTCGATCGTGGGGGACGACGTCTCGGGTTCGGCCCCGCTTCGCGAAGCCAACAGAAGCAAGCCGATGCCGCAGACGATCGCCGCATCGGCAAGGTTGAAAGTGGGCCAGTGCATATCGCCCCAGTGAAGATCTATGAAATCGGTCACGTGCCCGAAACGCAGGCGATCCAGCAGGTTCCCGAGCGCGCCGCCGACCATAAGGCTCAGGCCGGCGGCAAGAAGAGGTCTGCGTGTTCGCCAGGCCCAGATCGACAGCACGGCGATGATCAGCAGCGAGACGATACTCAAAACCCAGCGCCCCATGTCCCCGGAGCCGGCGAAAAGGCCAAAGGTGACCCCTGGGTTGAACCCGAGGCGAAGCGCGATGAAGGATGTCACATTGACCGCATCCTCAAGGTTCCCGCGGGCCATGGCCTTGGTGGCCTGGTCCACAACAATGACCGTCACGGCGAGGCCGATAGCCATCGCGCGGACGTTCAGCACCCTGGCGCCTCGGCGCTCCGTGAACACCATGATCGTGAGTTCTCCTGTTGATGCGACGACTTATGCATCCTCTAGCTACTGGAGGATCAAGCCCCTGCCGCAGGGGCAGGGCAGACGCTTTTCTCAATCCGGGGCTGGCTGAAGGAAAGGTGCGTTTGAGGCTGATGTGGTGGCTTTGGCGTTGGGATCTGACCAGGCAATGCCGGCGGCTGCGCGTCGTGGGATCCGGTGGGGCCTTGCGGCCGGTTTCGTCGCTTGGGCTCGTCGGTCTGGACGAGCGGCCGTTCGGATCTCAAGATCGTCGCATGGGCAGTCTGGCAAGACCGTGTTTCAATGACGGCTCCAATGTTCACCACTGCCTGCCAATGCGCGCTGTTTTCCGAAACTAGTCAACGTGGGCGGCCGAGCCCGGAACAGGAGGGCGTCCATGAAGACATCGAACGCTGAGCATGACCGTCAGAGACGAACGCTGATGATCGTGCTGATCCTGAACGGTCTGTTGTTCGTCGGGCTCGGGCTCGGCGGATTGCTGGCCAACTCCAGCGCCTTGCTCGCCAATGCGCTGGATAACGCCTCCGACAGCCTTGTCTATTTGATCAGCTTTCTGGCGGTTGGCCGCGCTCTCGCCTGGAAGCTGCGCGCCGCGAGAACCTCGGGTGTGCTGTTGCTGATCTTCGCCGCAGGCGTTCTGATCGACGCCGGCCGCCGATGGTGGCTAGGAACGGAGCCTATTGGCTGGACCATGATCGGTTTGGCCGTCGTCGCAGCGGTGGTCAACCTGATCTGCCTAAAGCTACTGCGCGGCTTGAAGGGCGACGATGTAAACCTGCGCGCCGCCGAGACCTTCAGCTTCAACGATTTCGCCTCAAACGGGGGCATCCTCGTCGCCGGCGCCCTGGTCCTGTGGTTGAAGCAGTCCTGGCCTGACCTGGTGGTCGGCGTCATCGTCGCCGGAATCGCCGCGAAGGGCGGTCTCGAGATTCTCGAAGGCGCCCGAAAGATCAACATACAAAGGGCCTCTGACGGAGCGTCCCGGGGCGGCTAGCGTCAAGAGGCAATCCATGGGCGGAGAGTGAGCCGATCCAGTCAGCCGGCCCATCATTTGCGGCGCAATTCAAGGATTGGGGAGGGCGGGTTTCGGTCGACTTCCCATGAGGAGGCGGATAGCGACCGAGGAGTTCGCGATGCGATCGATCCCCAAACCCGACCTTGAACACGCCCGCGCCCTTGCTGCAGGCGCCGGCCTCCCGGCCATCGAGTTGATGGATGAGCGAACCTTGTTGGCCTTGATGCTCAAGCGGGCTTCGCTTCCGACCAACCCTCATCGTCTCGCCGGGGATCTCCTGGATCGCTTCGGCGCCCTGGCCGCGGTTGTCGCAGCGGACGCGTCAGAGCTGGCCCGAACGCCCGGCCTGGACGTCGCCGCCGTCGCGGACCTCTCAAGCTGCTGCGACAGGTTTGCGTTCATTTGATTAGATCCGATGTCTGCGCGCGGCCTTCGATCTCGTCCTGGACGGCCTTGCTGGCCTATGTCCGGGGGGCGCTGGCCCACGAGCCCCGGGAGCAGTTTCGCGTGCTCTACCTCGACAAGCGCAACATCCTGATGCGCGAGGAGCATCGGGCGGACGGCACCGTGGATCATGCCCCTGTCTACGTCCGGGAAGTGGTGCGGCGTGCGCTGGAGTTGTCCGCCTCGGCCATGATCCTCGTCCATAATCATCCCTCGGGCGATCCGACACCCTCGCGCGCGGACATCGAGATGACCCGCCGGGTCATCGAGGCCGCCCGGGTTTTCGACATCCAGGTCCATGATCATGTCGTGGTCGGCCGGGAGGGCGAACAGAGCTTTCGCGCCCTCGGTCTCATCTGAGGCCCCGCGTCATGTCGCTCCGGCTCATCGTCGCCGCCCTGGGCGGGGACATCCATTCCGGCGGGCGAAGCGCCAATGTGCCGGCCCCGGGCCACAGCCGCGCCGACCGGTCCGTCTCCCTTCTCCTCGACGGCGACCGGGTCGTGATCCACGGCTTCGGAGCGGCGGACTGGCGTGCGGTCCGTGAGCATCTGCAGGGGCTCGGCTTCATTGATCCCTGGGGGCGTCTGAATAGCCAGGGCGTCCAGCCACGCTTGCGAGGCGGCGATCCTGCCTTCCCTTGCGCCCGTCATCCGAGCGATGGTGGAAGACGCTATCCCTCGCTCCAACGCCGCCAGCGTAGCTGCTGCAGCCGCCATCGGAAGGGACCGCATCCGCCCGAGCTGGCGGCTCGTGTGGCCGCCTTGGTCCCAAACGGACGCCTCTCGCCTATCTCGATGTCCGAGGACATAGAGACGGCCGAAGGGTTCGCAGAGGCGTTGGCCCCTACGATCCGCGATTTTCTGTCGGAGCTGCACTAGCGATTGCCAGAGCTCTGGTCGCTCGGCGGGATCTGATTCTGATCAAGTCGGGCTGCTTCAGTGAACGCTGCACCCCCTAGGGATCAGCTTGCCCTGCGCCGATGTGGCGACGTCCGGCTCGAACCATGTCAGAGCTACATTCTCAACAGGTCTCATCTGGAGCTGCCATGTCCGACCCACTCCGCGACCTGATTGAGCGAGAGCGTGAACTCAGCCGGCTCATGAATCCGCTAACTGAAGTGGGCGCCAACCTGGGCGCCTATGAACGTTCAATCGTTCGGGCCGCCGCCGAACTGGACGTGATGAGCCTGATGAGGGATCGGGCGGATATTGAGGCGCGCGCGGCGGGCTTCCTGTCTCCCGACCAGCACCGCAACCTCGCTCTCGACCTTTTCCAGCGGATGCCGACAGGCTCTGAGCTCTTGATGCAGGAGATGCAGCGAGCCGATGCTCTCGCCCGGGAAGCCGCGGGCCTCCACGGCAGGAGCATCAGTGAGCTCGCCGTGGAAGCTGCGAGCCTCCATCAGCGCTGGGAAGAAGCTTTCCGGCTACCATCGGCAATGGAGACCGCGCGGCTCTATCAGGAACAGGTCGACGCCCTGCAGGGCCAATCGATGTTGTTCCATGACAAGCCGGGGCAAATCATGGCGGCCATGACGTCCATGACCAGGCCCTGGCTCAACGACGCCATGCTCGATCACTCCGTGCTCGGCATGATGGAGATGCAGACCATCGGCGCAGTGCTGCGTCACTCGGATCCGTTCGGTGCGGATATAGGCGACCTGCTCAGGCCGGCTTTAGGCGACTGGCGTGAGGTGGTCATGCCTACGGTGGATGTCCTGATGGATCCCGTGGCGCGTACTGCTCTCTACTATGACAAAGGCTACAGTCCTGACCTGACCGCTTTTCCACGCGGCGCCTTCGTCGAGGGCATGCATCATGCGGGTCTGGACCTGGACTCGTCCGAAGATCTTGATGACGACGAGGCCGATGCGGACGAAACGTTGGAAGCTTCGTTTGCAAGAAATCGATCGGCGTTTGACCAGCTGCAACGCTTTGAGGTGGCGTTGCGCCGTTTCATCGACGAGCGGATGACCGAGGCCTTCGGTCCCGACTGGTGCATCACCCAGGCGCCGGAAGGCACAAGCGACAATTGGCGTCAGAAGCAGGCGACGGACGCCAAGGCGACCGGAGCGATCAAGCCTCTGATCGAGTTCGCGGACTTTACGGATTACCGAGCGATCATTGAGAAGAAGCAGAACTGGAAAACCGTCTTCGCTCCGGTCTTCAACAGGTCCACGGATATTCAGGAATCCTTTCAGCGGCTTTATCCGGTGAGAATCGCCACCATGCATGCGCGAATGATTACCCAGGACGACGAGATGTTGCTCACCGTAGAAACGCGTCGGATTCTACGAGCCATCCGTAAGGCGTGACAGGCCGGTTCAGTCCGAACGGCGGAACTCGTTGCGACGAAGCAATGTTCGAAGCGGGCTGCCGGTCATGCGGCTCAGCTTGATGTGCGGTGGCGGTTTGTTGATCCTGATCGAGCGTCGTTTCCGAAGTTGCTGGGAATGGTGTTCTTGAAATGTTCCCGTTTCGGTTCTAGGTTGATCAGAGCCGTAGCGGTCCTGCAGCTTGGCTGGACAATGGAGGGCGGTTGATCGATTGAAGGAGCATGCCTGGAAACGTTCCTCAGCCGACGCCGATCATTCACATGACCCACATCGGCAACCTTGACGAGATTCTCGCAAAGGGCGCCTTGAGTTCTACCGCACGCCTGCAGGCTGCTGACGCGCGGTATAACAATATCGCCTACAGCTCGATCCAGGCGCAGCGTGCAGCGCGGCAGGTCCCGTGCGGTCCTGGCGGCTGTCTGCACGATTACGTGCCCTTCTATTTCACGACGCGCAGCCCGATGCTCTACACCATCCATCGTGGCAACGTGCCGTGCGAGGGAGGGCAGGGCGCGCTGGTGCACCTGGTGTCGACCGCCCAGAAGGTCGTGGAAGCCGGCCTGGGCTTCGCGTTTACCGACGGTCACGGAATCATGACCTACTCCAGCTTCTTTGACGATCTGGGGCGGCTGGGGGAGGTCGACTGGGATGTGGTCGGCAGTCGACAATGGGCTGATACGCTGGAGGACGGCGACCGCAAACGCCGCAAGCAGGCCGAGTTTCTCGTGCGGGACGCATTCCCGGTTACGCTTCTCAGCGGCTTGGCGGTGCAGTCCGCGGCTCGCAAAGCCGAAGTCGAGGCTCTTCTGGAGCGCCGAGGCGTTAGAATGAAAGTGGTGGAAAAATCCGCCTGGTACTACTAGGGAGCCGACGATGATCACCTTCTCGAAAGGCGACCTGCTCCAGTCCGGCGCCGAGGCCGTCATTAATACGGTCAACTGCGTCGGGGTGATGGGCAAGGGTATCGCCCTGCAGTTCAAGCAGGCCTTCCCCCGCAACTATGATGCGTACCGGCGCGCCTGCGACGCGGGCGAAGTACGTCTGGGCGAGATGTTCGTCTTCGATACCGGAAGCATGATCAATCCGCGCTGGATCATCAACTTTCCGACCAAGGGTCACTGGAAGGCGAAATCCCGCCTGTCCGACATCGAGACCGGCCTTGAGGATCTGAAGCGAGTGATCCTCGAGAATGGAATTCGCTCGATCGCCGTGCCGCCGCTCGGATGCGGCAACGGCGGTCTGGACTGGGCTGAGGTTGAGCCTGTGATCCGCCGCGCCCTGGGCGACCTCAATGAAGTGGATGTTCGGCTCTTCGCTCCTGGAGCAGCGCCGAAAGTCGATGAGATGAGAGTGGGTACGACCCGCCCCAACATGAGCCGTGGACGAGCGCTCGTGCTGACGCTTCTGGGTCTCTATGGGGCAGCGGGTTACCGCCATAGCCTCCTTGAGGTGCAGAAGCTGACCTACTTCCTGCAAGCGGCGGGCGAGGATCTCAAGCTGGGCTTCCAGAAGTACCAGTACGGCCCCTACGCCGAGAATCTCAATCACGTGCTTCAGCGGATCGAGGGGCACTTCATTCGAGGGTACGGCGATCGCAGCCAAGCGGCGGAGATCGCTGTACTGGAAGGCGGCCGTAGGGAAGCCGAGGCCTACCTCGCCGGCGATGAAGCCGCCCGGGATCGTCTCGACCGCGTGGCCGAGCTCATCGCGGGTTTCGAGACCCCCTACGGTCTCGAACTCCTGTCTACCGTCCACTGGGTCCTGGTTCATGACGCCGAAGCGTCCGGCGACCCGGATCGCGTGGTTCAGGCTGTGCACGCCTGGAATTCTCGGAAGGCCGCTGTGATGCGAGAGCCTCACATCCGCACGGCGCTCGATCATCTCCAGCGGAATGGTTGGGCGAACCGGGCGCACGCCGCCTGAGCCAGGACGGGACTCCGATCCGTGGCAGCGGATCGGAGTCGGTTCGTCAAATAGCGGGCGCAACGGGTCGTCTGCTTTAGCTCGAACCTAGTTCTTCGATGACGGCGCCGGATTTTGTCTTCGTCGCCACAGTTGGCGACGGTCTGCCGACGTGGCGAAGCCTCGGCCTCGGGGGCGCGTATGCTGGCGCTAAGCGGTCCTGATGGCGATCGCGGACAGGTCGTTGGCCGCATCGATTGGCACGCCCGAAGCCTTCCGCTCAGAGTAGCGGTCGACCAACTGACCGGCGTGGACGCGGGTCAGGACGGTGAAGCGCACCAGCTCCTCCATCACGTCGACGATGCGGTCGTAGTAGCTGGAGGGCTTCATGCGGCCGTTGTCGTCGAACTCCATGAAGGCCTTGGCGACGCTGGACTGGTTGGGGATGGTGATCATCCTCATCCACCGGCCCAGCAGGCGCAGGGTGTTGACCGCGTTGAAACTCTGAGAGCCGCCGGAGACCTGCATGACGGCCAGGGTGCGGCCCTGGGTCGGGCGCATGCCGCCCATGTTCAACGGCAGGTGGTCGATCTGGAGCTTCATGATCCCCGAAATCTGGCCGTGGCGCTCCGGGCTGCTCCAGACCATGCCTTCCGACCACAGGGCGTGTTCGCGCAGTTCATGGACGGCGGGGTGGTCGTCGTGGTCGACCTGGTCGGTCAGCGGCAGGTCGGACGGATCGAAGATGCGTGTCTCGCAGCCCATGAAGCGCAGCAGGCGCGCGGCCTCCTCAACGCACAGTCGGGAAAAGGACCGATCCCGCAGTGAGCCGTAGAGCAGCAGGATGCGGGGCGGATGGTCGTTCGGGCCGAGGCCGAGCGCCGGCTGGCTGGACAGGTAGGCCGGGTCGAGCGCGGGCATGTGGTCGGGATCGGGCAGGACGCGAAGGCGGGTCATTGGGGGCGCAACTCCTTGAACATGAAAGTCGCCGAGGCCGGGCACAGGGTGCTGAACTGCCGGGAGGCGGCTATGGCGGGCGGCGCCGCCGAACGGGGAAGGGCGGTGTAGCCGTGCCGCTGGAAGAAGGCGGTCGCCGAGGTCGTGAGCAGGTAGAGGGCGAACGCATTCTGCTCGGCCCCCATAGTTTCCAGCCAGGACAGGATTGCTGAGCCGTGGCCTTCGCCGCGACGGTCGTCGATGACAACGATGGAGCGGATCAGGGCGTCGGAGCCGACCTGCTCAAGCCCGCCGTAGCCAATCAGTCCGGCATCGTCCTCGAAGCGGTAGAAGCTGCGGCCGGGTTCGCGGAGATCATCTGTCGGCAGTCCCGCGGTCTCCAGCGCTGCGGTCAGGTCGGGAGTGGGGGCGGACAAAGCCACGCCGTTGAAGGCCATCAGCAGGCGTCCTTCTTCGGGGCGGTGTCGGGGAAGTAGCGGCGGCCCAGCCACAGGGCGACCGACACCAGCAGGATCAACACCGGCACCTCGACCAGCGGACCGATGACGGCGGCGAAAGCCACTGGCGAGGCCAGGCCGAAGGCGGCGATGGCGACGGCGATCGCCAGTTCGAAATTATTGGAGGCGGCGGTGAAGGCCAGGGCCGTGGTGCGCGGATAGTCCGCCTCGATCAGCCGCCCCATCAGGAAGCTGACCACGAACATGACGAAGAAGTAGATCGTCAGCGGGACGGCGATGCGTAGGGCGTCCAGCGGCAGGGCGACCACGTCGCCGCCCTTCAGGCTGAACATGGCGACGATGGTGAAGAGCAGGGCGATCAGGGTGATCGGGGCGATGCGCGGCAGGAAGCGCGTCTCGTACCAATCGCTCCCCTTCCTCGCGACCAGGGTGCGCCGGGTCAGGAAGCCGCCGAGGAAGGGCAGACCCAGATAGACCAGGACGGCGCCGGCGATGGTCCAGACGCTGACGTCGACCACGCTGCTCTCCAGCCCGAACAGGGGGGGCAGCACGGTCAGGAACAGCCAGGCGTAGAGGCTGAAGAAGGCGATCTGGAAGATCGAGTTGAAGGCGACCAGGCCCGCCACATACTGGTTGTCGCCGCGCGCTAACTGGTTCCAGACCAGCACCATGGCGATGCAGCGGGCCAGGCCGATCAGGATGACGCCGGTCATGTATTCCGGTTGATCGCGCAGGAAGATCACCGCCAGGGCGAACATCAGCACCGGCCCCAGCACCCAGTTCTGGAACAGGGACAGGGCAAGCACGCGCTTGTCGGCGAAGACGCGCGGCAGTTCCTCGTACTTTACCCGCGCCAGCGGCGGATACATCATCAGGATCAGGCCGACGGCGATCGGGATATTGGTCGTCCCGACCGACAGGCCGTCGATCCAGCCGGGCAGCGCCGGCACGACCGTACCCAGCAGCACACCCAGCGCCATGGCGACGAAAATCCACAGCGTTAGCCAGCGGTCGAGGAAGGCCAGGCGGCGCTTCGGTTGATCAGTGATGACGGCCTCGACCATCAGCGGACCCTCCGGCCCTCGGCGTCGATGACGACTTCGCCGTCCTCCTTGGTGAAGGGCTTGAGCCCTTCCGGCGGCAGAAGGTCGAGAACCGCCTCGGACGGCCGGCACAGCTTCACGCCCAGTGGGGACACGACGATGGGACGGTTCAGCAGAACCGGATGGGCTTCGATGGCGTCCAGCAGTTGATCGTCCGTCAAGGCGGGATCACCCAACCCAAGTTCAGCGAAGGGCGTACCCTTCTCGCGCAGCAGGCTGCGCAGCGGGACGCCCATGCGCTCGACCAGCCCCAGGATCATGGCGCGGCTGGGCGGCGTCTTCAGATACTCGACGACGTGCGGTTCGATCCCGGCGTGGCGGATGAGGGCCAGGGTGTTGCGCGACGTCCCGCAGGCGGGATTGTGATAGATGACGACGTCCATGATGACCTCAGGCGCGGCAGGGTGAGAGTTCGGCCAGCAGCGGCTCGCACAATTCGGCGCGGCCCTGGCAGCAATCCTTCAGCAGAAACAGGACCAGCGCCTGAAGGCGATCGAGGCCGGCCCGGTAGATGATCGAGCGGCTGCGGCGCTCCGAACTGATCAGTCCGGCGCGGGACAGAACCCCGAGGTGCGCTGACATGGTGTTGGCCGGCACCGCGAGGGCGTCCGCGATCTCGCCGGCGGGCAGGCCTTCGGGTTCGTGCCGGACCAGCAGGCGGAAGGTCTCAAGGCGCGTCGGCTGCGCCAGGGCGGCCAGAGCGAGGATGGCGGGTTCTGATTCCATAATTCCAAGATAATAGAATTAATGAGGCGTGCAAGTCCCGCGTCAGCGTACTGCGGCCACGACATTGGCGGGAAGGCTGCATGGCGCCGGAACCTGAGGCAGGTCTGGTCGGTTTCAATGTGGTCCTCAGGCCTTCCGAGGACTGTGGTTCCGACCATCAGATTTGACGCCCTCCCGGGCGTGGGTGGGTCGAGACTGCGCCAAGGGAAAAAGCACTGATCGTCCCTTGCGCTCGGGGGCTGTTCCCGAAGCGAGGCAAGGCGATCGACAAGGAGCCGGGTGATGAAAGTCAACGAATGCATGAGCACGGACGTGCAGGTCTGCGCGCCAGGCGACACCATGGCCGACGCCGCGCGGATGATGAAGAAGATTGACGCCGGCTTCCTGCCGGTCGGTGAGAATGATCGCCTGGTAGGGATGATCACGGATCGGGATCTGGCGGTTCGCGGGGTTGCGGAAGATCGGGGTCCGAACACGCCTGTACGGGATATCATGAGCGCCGAGGTCCTCTATTGTTTTGACGACGAGAGCCTCGACGACGTCGCCTCCCAGATGGGCGCCCAGCAAGTCCGCCGGCTCCCTGTCCTTAGTCGAAGCAAACGCCTTGTGGGGGTCATATCCCTGGGCGACATCAGCCAGGCCGGGGGAAACGGCTCTCAGGCCGCCGCAGCGCTGGCGGGGGTGACCGAACCGAGTGCGCGTCACAGTCAACATTGAACGCTCCGGTCCCGTTGCTTCTCGGACGCACCGCCCTTCCCCCTTGCTCAGGCGCCCGGCAGGCGTTGGGAGGGAGGAGGTTTTGATCGCCTCGCTCGCATATGAAGCGACGCCAGGCCGATCATGGCGACAAGACTGAAGACGGCGCCGGACAGGAAGGCCGCCTGCGGCCCTGCCAGGGACCAAAGGCCGCCTGCCAGGCTGCTCGCCGCCAGCAAGGCGACGCCGGTCGCGAGATTGAAAACGCCGAAGGCGGTTCCCCGCAGTCGAGCGGGGGCCGTGTCGGCGATCAAGGCGGCCAGCAGCCCCTGGGTCATGCCCATGTGGAGCCCCCAGAGCAGCACCCCGATCAGGACGACTCCAATTGAGGTAGCGAACGCCAGGGCCAGGTCGGCCAGCACCAGAACGCCCAGGCCCAGGACCAGCAGCATTCTCCGATCCAGATGGTCGGACAAGGCCCCGACGGGCGCGGCCACGGCGGCATAGACCACATTCATGACGATCATCACGGCGGGAACCAGGGCCATGGTGAGGCCGACGTCCTGAGCCCTCAGAACCAGGAAGGCTTCACTGAACCGAGCCATGGTGAACACGACGCCGACGGCCACGACCGACCAGAAGGGTCGCCCCATGGCCCTGACCTCGCTCCATCGGATGGGCGAGCGAGCAGCCCTGGCCTCGCCATGCTTCTTCGGCTCCTCGACGCCGAACACGAGCAGAAGCACGGCGATGACGCCCGGGACGACGGCCCAGGCGAACACGGCGCGAATGTTTCCGGCCAGGGCCAGCATGAGCAGAATGGCGATCACAGGACCCATGAAGGCGCCGATCGTGTCCAGCGACTGACGAAGCCCGAACGCGGCCCCTCGGGTCCCGGGCTCCGTAATGTCAGCCACGAGCGCATCGCGTGGGGCCCCTCTCACGCCCTTGCCGATCCGATCGGCGAAACGGGCGCCCAGCACCTCGAACGGCGTGACCGCCAGGGGGAAGAAGGGCTTGGACACGGCGCCGAGGCCATAGCCGAGAACCGCCAGCAGTTTGCGGTTGCCCAACCGGTCGCTGAGCCAGCCGGAGAAGACCTTGGTGATGGATGCGCTGGCTTCGGACACGCCTTCGATCACGCCGACCAGGGCAACGCTGGCGCCCAGGGTGGTGACGAGGAAGACGGGCAGCAGGCTGTGAATCATCTCCGAGGAGATGTCCATGAACAGGGATACGAACCCCAAAGCCCAGACGCCGCGAGGGACCGCTCGCAAACCTCGACCGATCATCAACATCCTTCCCGCGCTGAAGGGCCTCTCGAGCCCGACCAACGTCGCCTATTCGGCGGCTACGGTATTTATGTGCGGCAATGCGCGCCCTCTGGGTATGATGTGAATCCTGAGTCTGTCCTGGACGATCGACGGATTTAGTGTGGTCGCCGCCCTTGAGGCGGGGGTCCGCGAGAGGCGGCCAGCGGAACGATGGCCTCGTAGACGGGTTCCCTTGAAACCAAACCTTGATGATCAGGTATTGCTGATCATTGAGCAGGTCCGAGCAGAAAGGTGCGCCTGATGCCTGACCGTACCTATTGGGGAGTAGCGGCGATATCGATCGCCGTCGTCTCCTGGCTTCTTTACCACTACCTCGCGCCCCGCACGTGGAGAGAATGGACGCGCGCTGGTGTCCTCCAGGCCTTTCTCATCGCCTTCTACGCCGAGATGTATGGGTTTCCGCTCACCCTGTACGTGATCACCCGTGTCTTCGGTCTCGAGGCGGGAGGTGGGCTTTGGCGCGGAAATCTTTGGGTTTACCTGACCGGCGTTCCCGAGATCATGTACGTGTCGATGATCGTGGGATACGGCGTTGCGGCCCTTGGGATCATGCTGATCATTGTCGCCTGGCGGCAACTGCACGCGGGGGTCAGGGAGGGTCGGCTCGTTACGCAGGGCGCATACGCCTATATGCGGCACCCCCAATACTCCGGACTGTTCATTGCGATCCTGGGCGAGGGGGTGATCCACTGGCCCACCGTCTTCTCCCTTGCGGCCTTTCCGGTGATTGTCATCGCCTACGCATGGCTCGCCAGGAGCGAGGAGCGCCAACTGCTCAGCCAGTACGGCGATGACTACAGGCGATATTGCAGCCAGACGCCGATGTTCATTCCGAGGGTCGCCGCATGGCGCTCGTTGATTCGATGGATCGCTTCACCCGGGCCGGGAGGAAAGGCCACCTAGGAGCCAGTCATGGATCAGAACTTCGTTATAACCATCATAGCCTTGATGCTGTTCATCTGCTGCGTGGCGCCCATGATCGTGAGGAGCCTTCGCCGAGGGAAGACGGACGCTCCGAAGCGTAAGATCGACCCCGACCCGAAACGCAAAGAATAGGCCCTCACTGAACGGCTGCTTCTCAACCCGATTCCGACCAGGGCGATGGGCGCCCTGAATGGGATCAGACGCTTAGATTTAAACGGCCGGTTGGACTGGTCCCCGCCGACAGAATGTCAGGACGCGAGCAATGATGAACTGCATGAACATGATGAGCGGCATGGGCGGCATGATGATGCTGGCGATGGGCGTCCAATGGCTCCTCGCCGTCGTGCTGGCTGTGCTGGGGATCGCGGCGCTGGTGAAGTACCTGCGGACGCCATCGAGATAGGTTCGGCTGCGGCCGAGCCCCGCATGGCCTGACGCGAATGTGTTCCGATCAGACGCCTTCGGCCGGAAAATAGTCTCGGGCCTCGACAGGGGTGGCGAGTTCCAATCGTTCCGTCAGTTCTTCCATCTCCCGTCCAAGGAGGTCGTTGAAGGATTTCAGTCCCGCCGATTTCAGCCGGGGCGAGGCCTTCTCGAGAGCCACGATCATGGGGGTGATCTCGCCCTCGAGCAGCAGGTCGAAATCGGCTTCTTCGACGCCCATTTCTACGAAGAAGGCGTTCAGGTCCTCGCCCGTCATCTCGTCGAAATGCTTCGCCGCGCCAATCTGGAAAGCCAGCTCATGGGTGAAGTGCCGGCTTAGCCGAATGGGCAGAAGGTCATAGAGGGGGGCGAAGCGAGGGGCGCCAGGCGCATCGTAAAGGATGGCGTGGTTCTTGGCGTGATTGTCCGTATTGCCGATGCAGAGATTGAAGATGGTGGTTCTGAGGAAGGCGAGGCGGCTGGCGGCGGGGTCGCGCGTCTGGTCCAGGACCGAGATGGCGGCGCTGACGTCGAACCAGCGGCCGGGTTGACCCCGTCTCTGGTACTTGAGCTCTGAAGGCAGGCCTAGCGCCTGGGCGAAATCCTCCTGATGGATTCGGGTGACGACCCCGTCGGCGACGTGGCGGTCGAACCTCTCGATCAGCAAGGCGTCGACATCGCCGATCCGGATCGCGGTAGGCACGGAGACATCCAGGCCAGCGGCCGAGGCCAGAATGGCGGCGGCCTCTTCATAACGTGCGTCCCGCGCGTCGCGGCGCGCCGGCACCTTCAGGATATGGGTCGTGGGCACGCGCGACCCGTATCTGGGCAGGGCGAAGGCGCCATTGGGCAGGAGGGTGACGGCGACCTTGCTTTGCACGCCGGCGACCGGAGACGGGTCTGTGACCTCCGTTGGAAGCCGCCGCTCGTCGCGTAGCGATTTGACGATCTTCAGCAGGGAGCTGTCGTCGAGGGGTTCATAGTCCTCGGCGAGGACGCCGGGACTCTTGATCGGCGGCATATCCAGCGGGAGGCAGGAGACGCTGCCGGCGCAATCCACGCCCAGATGCTTCAGGAGGCCTACTACATCGTCGCGGGCCAGCGCTTCGCGCTCCATGATCCGCTGCAGCTGCGTATTTTCCGGCAGCAGGTTGGCGAAAAAGGCGCGTGTCTCCACGTCGCCGAATGCTTCGTCCTCGACCGGCAGGGAGAGAGACAGGGGGGCGCCGCCGGCGGCGACATAGTCGGCGTCATAGAGGAAGGCCGTGTCGCCATGTGCGGTTCTTGCGAGCCGCCCCGCCGGGGTGGGAAAGCCGTCCATCCAGACGGCGAGGACGTCTTCAGCCATGAGAGTCCTGCGCTGTCAGCGTGAGGCCGAGCGCCTGACAGGCGGCCAGCGCCTTGCCGAGTTCGATCGTGGGCTTTCCGGCTTCCAGTTCGCTGACGAACCGGCGACCGACGCCAGCGTGTTCAGCCAACTGCTGCTGGGTGAGCTTGAGCGCCAGGCGCTTTGTGCGAACGAGGTTCCCGAGGGCGGCGCCGTCAAGCAGCGGTATGGGTTCGATCCGGGGCGGCAGCGGCCGGGCGGCGCCGCCCGCGGGTGGGCTTTCCAGTCCGGACGACTTCAGGGCGCTCAGGATCAGCGCAACGGCGCCGGCTGATGGCTTTGACCTTTCCGAAGGGGAGGGCTTTTCCACGCGAGAAACGCCTGGCTTGAGCATTTGCCCCGCCCGAGCTTTGAAGGTGATCCTCATCTCGCGGGCGCCGGTGTCGTCCAGCAGGGCTCTGAGCGCGTTCGACTGGGTGGGGTATCGAACAAGGCGCGAGGTCTTGCCTAATTTTCCGGGGCTGGACAGGCCGCCCACTCGCGAGCGCGCCTCCGTTGAGGCGGCGGCGAGGCCGACGGGGAGCTGGGGCGGTCTGGTCTTGCTCATGGTCAAATTCCCGTACGGGAACACATATAGAGCGTGGGGCGTCGGAATGCAAAGGCATGATCCCGATCGGGATCACATCTTGCTCCTGAGTGTGACGCGAAGCTGATGGGAGTGTTTTGCTTGCCTAGGGACGCCGTTCCGGTGACAGTAGCCTGTCCGCTCGGATGGCCGTCGCTATGTCCAGGCGAAAGCTAAAGGCGTCGGCGCGCGAGCTCTCGTGTTCTTAACAGCCCGGCGGACACCCTCCCTCATTGTGGCGCTTGGCGTGGCGGCGAGGTAGGCTTTTGCAGAAGTGATTTGAGGCGCGGATGCGAACGAACCTGGCAGGCATGATCGATCCGACGACGCTCCGATCGCAGGACGGGCAGTTCCATGCGGGCTGATCTCGACCATCTGCCGGCCAAACAGCAGCGCGAGCTGGAGCGCGTTCGTACGACCCTGCTGACCGAGTTCGACGCCGCAATAAAGAGCGGGGGCGGGGGCACCCAGTCTTGGCGGCGCGACGGCCGGGTGCTGAAGATCATCCTGTTTGGCTCCTACGCCCGCACCGACTGGGTCGACGAACCCGACAACGGCTACCTGTCCGACTTCGATCTGCTGGTGATCGTCAGCCACGAAAAGCTGACCGACATCGCCGACTATTGGTACGTCGCCGAGGACAAGATCCTGCGCGACCCCGCCGTGGGGCGGACGGTCAACATCATCGTCCACACCATGGCCGAGGTGAACCAGGCCCTGACCCGGGGCGAGTATTTCTGGACCGACATCCTGCGCGACGGCGTGGTGCTGTATGAGTTGCCGGGACATCCATTCGCTCAGCCGAAGCCGATGACGGCCATGGAAGCATGCGACGCCGCCCAGCGGCATTTCGCAAAGTGGATTGGGAGCGTCGACAGGTCCCTGGAGACCGCCAAGGGGCAACTGGCGAATGAATCCGATCTCGGGTGGAGAAGGGATGCTGCATTTTCACTCCATCAGGCGGTTGAACGTGCCTACGTCTGCTTCCTGCTGGTTCACACCTTCTACTTTCCGCGCTCCCACAACATCAAGTTCCTCCGGTCGTTGGCTGAGGACACCGACAAGCGACTGACCGGCGCTTGGCCGAGGGAGGAGCGTGCCGACAGACGGCGCTTTGAGCTTCTGAAGCGCGCCTATGTCGAAGCGCGCTATTCCGACGAGTACGACGTCAATGCTGAGGACTTGGCGCTCCAGTTCGAATCCGTGGTCCGGCTCCGAAACCTGGTCGCCGCAGCCAGCAATGAGCGGATCGCGGAGCTCGCGCGGGACGCGGAGGCCGGGGCCTGACCTCATCTCCATGGCGCGAGCGGGCGACGGTGACCTTCTCCGCCTGTCCGGGCGCTCAGTTCTGGATACGTCGGTGACCGACCCCATTGCGAACCTTGGCCGCTGAGGCGCAGGGTCGCCTCATGTTGTATTTCGTCCTCAAAGCCACGATCTCGGGCCTTCTGATCGCCGCTGTCTCGACGCTGGCCAAGCGCTATCCCGGGTTCGGCGCCCTGGTGGCCTCCCTGCCGCTTGTTTCAGTTCTAGGCATGATCTGGCTATGGCGGGACAGACCGGACGCCGGGAACATGGCGGCTCACGCCGAAGCGACCTTCTGGTATGTCCTGCCGTCGCTGCCGATGTTCCTTCTGATCCCGGCCCTCCTGCGGCAGGGAGTGTCATTCTGGATCGCGTTGGCGGCTGGATGCGCCCTGACCATCGTTCTCTACGTGGTGATGACCTTGGTCGCGTCGCGCTTCGGGCTTCAGTTGTAGGGCGAAAGGCAGGGGCGGATTCGAGGTCGGCTCGGTCGGGAGCAGGCCCGTCCTCAGGATCCTAGTGTCTGTCGTGCAGGCAGTTGCCATGGTCGCCGAGGGCCTCGATGACCCGGCATTTTGAAGATGTATCCTGGACGCATTGCGTCATGCGGGCGACCTCGGCTCTCAAGGCGGTGAGGCGCGCGATCTTGTGGTCGATATCGGCGAGGTGGGACCGGGCGATGGTGTCAGCCGAGTGGCAGGGGCGGCTCGGATCACCGGCCAGCGCCAGAAGCTCGCGGATCGGTTCGATCTCGAAACCGAGTTCACGCGCGTGTCGAATGAACCGCAGACGACGCAGATCGCCGTCGTCATAGAGGCGCCGGTTGCCTTCCGTGCGGGGGGGCGAAGGCAGGAGCTGGATCTGTTCATAGTAGCGGATCGTCGGCGCCTTGATCCCGCATTCCTTCGACGCCTGGCCGATCGTCACGCCCTGGTTCATTTTACCGCTTGCTCCTCTAGTCGCTAGAGGAAGTAGCGTCGGCTGGAGTTTGAAACAAGGAGCACGCTCGTGGCGGCGGAAACCCTGGAAACCCGATATCGCGTGACCGGCATGGATTGCTCAAGCTGCGGCTCCAAGGTCGATACGGCGGTGCGCAAACTTCCGGGCGTCATCGATGTTGCGGTGGCGGTCTCCTCCGGCGTCCTGAAGATTCAGCACGGCCCCGATTTCGCTGGGGACGATGCGATGCGACAGGTCCGCAATCTGGGTTACGGCGTCGAGACGCTCGCTCCGCCGACCTCGACGACGGGATCGGAGATCGTCTCTCCCGCCGACAACCCGCCTGCGGCGAAGGGGCCGTGGTGGTGGACCCGAAAGGCCAAGCTGACGGCGGCCTGCGGCGTCGCCCTGATCGCAGCCTATGTCTTGGGCTACCTGTTCCCCGCCGTCGAACGCGAGGCCTTTCTGGTCGCCCTGGCGGTCGGTCTTGTCCCGGTCGGCTGGCGTGCGATCACCGCCGCCCGGTTCGGGTCGCCGTTCTCGATCGAGATGCTGATGACGATCGCTGCGGTCGGGGCCGTGTTCATCGGGGCTCAGGAAGAGGCGGCGGTCGTCGTCCTTCTCTTCCTGGTCGGTGAAATGCTGGAGGGCGTCGCTGCAGGCCGTGCTCGCAAGAGCATCCAGGGGTTGACCGACCTGGTCCCCAAGACCGCCCTTGTCGAGGTCAATGGTCAGGTCAGCGAAGTTCCGGCTGAAGGCCTGGCGGTCGGCGTTGTCATCCTGGTGAGGCCCGGCGACCGCGTACCGGCGGATGGGGACATCGTTGAAGGCGAAGGCGAAATCGATGAAGCCCCGGTGACGGGGGAGAGCGTTCCCAAGCGGAAAATGGTCGGCGACCCTGTCTACGCCGGGACCATCAATGTAGGCGGCGTCCTGCGCGTCAGGGTCACCGCGGCCGCCGCCGACAACACCATTGCGCGGGTCGTGCGTCTGGTGGAGGAGGCGCAGGAATCCAAGTCGCCGACCGAGCGTTTCATCGACCGCTTCTCGAAGATCTATACGCCCCTGGTTCTCGTCGTCGGCGCCCTGGTCGCGACCGTGCCGCCGCTCGTGTTCGGGGCAGGGTGGGGCGAATGGATTTACAAGGGCCTGGCGATCCTGCTGATCGGCTGTCCCTGTTCCCTGGTGATCTCGACGCCGGCGGCCATCGCTGCAGGTTTGTCCGCCGGCGCACGGCGGGGGCTGCTGATGAAGGGCGGGGCCGTGCTCGAAACCCTCGGCAAGATCACCGCCGTCGCCTTCGACAAGACGGGAACGCTGACGTCCGGCAAGCCGCTGGTGACCGACATCGTGGCCGGCGCACGTCCGGAAGCCGAGATGCTCGCGCTGGCGGCGGCGCTGGAAACCGGATCGAGCCACCCCCTGGCCGTGGCCATACTCAATCGCGCCAAGGCCGAGGGCGTGTCCATCCTGCCCGCTTCGGCGGCCCGGGCGATCGCGGGGGAGGGCGTGGAAGGGACCGTGGGGGGCGAAGAGGTCTTCCTGGGCTCGCCTCAGGCCGCCGCGCGGCGGACTTTGCTCTCTGCGTCTCAGGATGAGGCGGTCGCGCGCTTCAATGCGCAGGGCAAGACCGTTTCGGTCGTCGTGATCGACGGCCGGGTCGTGGGCTTCCTGGCCATAAGGGACGAGGCGCGGTCCGACGCAGCGGCGGGCTTGGCTCGTCTGAAGGCCATGGGGGTTCGCTCTGTCATGCTGACGGGGGACAACCAGCGCACCGCCGAGGCGGTCGCCAGCGGCCTCGGCGTCGAAGCGCGCGCGGAACTGCTGCCGCAGGACAAGCAGAGGATCGTCAAGGAACTCCAGGCCCAAGGTCTTGTCGTCGCCAAGGTCGGCGACGGCATCAATGACGCGCCAGCACTCGCCGCCGCCGACATCGGCATCGCCATGGGCGGCGGCGCCGACGTGGCTCTTGAGACGGCTGACGCGG
Source organism: Brevundimonas sp. (assembly GCF_032055285.1). Taxonomy (GTDB): domain Bacteria; phylum Pseudomonadota; class Alphaproteobacteria; order Caulobacterales; family Caulobacteraceae; genus Brevundimonas. Next base: position 124,449 of record NZ_DAMBRE010000002.1, on the reverse strand, counting down.
CGGTGCTGCACGGTCGGGTCCAGGACATTCCCGACATGATCGTCCTGTCGAACGGGGTGATGGGCAACATCCGTCAGAACATCACCATCTCCCTGGGCCTGAAGGCCGTCTTCCTGGTCACGACCTTGATCGGCGTCACCGGTCTGTGGCCGGCTATCCTCGCCGATACCGGGGCGACCGTGCTGGTGACCGCCAACGCCATGCGTTTGCTGCGATGGAAGCCGAGGTGACCCGCGACGTTTCACGTCCGTCGACGATCGGTCCTGAAACAAGGCTGGGCTTGCGGCGTTTGATGCCTCGTTCTCGTTTGCCGCTCGCCTGCGTTGTGCTAGGAAGTGATCATGTTTGAATGGTCGAACAGGACACTTCTGGCGGGGGCGCTTCTTGCGCTCATCATCGTCGTGTTCGGTTTCCTGCCGGCCGCGGAGGCGGCGACCTGCGCGCCGGAAGCCCAGGCTGATGCCGCGGCCTCATCCTTTTCGGCCTCGCCCGAGCAGAACCAGGAACAGGGCAAGGGCGGCGACCTAAAACACGGCGGCTGCGCCCATGGTCACTGTCACCACGGCTCAACCGGCATACAGCCTTTGTCGATCGCTGTTCCGGCCAAGCTGGACAAGACTGGCGGCCCCAAGGCGCCGAAGTGCGACCAGATGGCGTCCCGAACGCCGGCCGGCCCGGACCGCCCACCCAGAGTCTGACTCGAATGCCGCGCCTTCGTGCGCCCATCCGTCAGAAATCTGGGAAATGAACCATGTCTTCCTCACATCGTCGGTCGCCGCTCCTGGCGGCCGGCTGCGCCGTGGTCGCCGTAGCGACAGCGGCCGCTGCACCTGCCTGGGCTGATCCTGCGCCAAGCTATGAAACCCTGCTCGGACGCATCGGCCAGACGCCGGTCAACGTCGAGGCCGGCGCCTTGCTCGACGCCGCCGAGGCGCGCGTTCGTCAGGCGCGCGTGCGCCCCAATCCTCAACTCGGCCTGAGCGTCGACGGCGTCCTGGGGAGCGGTCCCTATGACGGCTACAGCAATGCCGAGACCAGCCTGGCTGTGACCCAGGACCTTGAACTCTGGGGGCGTCGCAGCGCCAGGGTGGAGGTCGCGCGCGGGGAAGCCGGCGCAGCCGCTCTTCGCCGCGATCTCGCCGGCGTAGACGCTGCGGGTCGGCTGGCGCTGGTTTACGCCGAGGCCGAGGCGGCTGATCGTCGATTTCAACTGGCCAAGGAGGCCTTGACCATCACCCTGGCCGACGCTCGCGCCGCCCTGTTGCTGGTGGAAGAGGGGCGAGAACCCCTGTTGCGCGGCATTCAGGCGGAAACCGAGGCGGCCTCGGCGCGTGCTTCGCAAGACGAGGCCGGCGCTGAACGCGAGGCCGCTTTCGCGCGGTTGACGGCGACGGCGATGTTGCCGACGGCCGTCACCTCCATCGACGCAGGCGTTCTGGATCGCACGCCATCGGCGTCGGAGCCCTCCGGATCGATTTCGCCCGTCGTGCGCGTGGCGGAAGCGGAGCGCGACACGGCCGAACGGCGTATCCGGGTGGAGCGGATCAATGCTCGTCCCAACGTCAGCGCTTCGGTCGGGGTGAGGCGCTACGAAGCCGAAGACGCCACCGCATTGACGTTCGGCGTCAGCATGCCCCTGCCGCTGTTCGATCGAAATCGGGGCAATATCCAGGCGGCCCAGGCTGAGTTCCGGGCGGCGGAAGCCCGTCTCGACGGCGCTCGCCTCGAAGAAGCCGCCGATCGAAGCGCGGCTCTGGCGCGCCTCAACGCCTCCGTCAGTCGCGTGGGAGCGACGGACGCCGGCGTGACCTCGGCCGAGGAGGCCTATCGCCTTTCTCGGCTGGGTTTCGAAGCCGGACGCATCTCCCAGCTTGAACTGCGCGCATCCCGCGCCGCCCTGATCTCCGCCCGCACCGCCGCCGTTGACGCCCGCCTCGCGCGCGTCCGTGCGGAAATCGACCTCGCGCGCCTGCAAGGCCGCATCCCGTTTGGAGCCGCCCTGTGAACACCCTGATCAAGACCAGAAAGACCTGGCTGATGGCCGGCGCCGCCGTTGCGGTCATCGTCATCGGCGGCGCGGCCTTCCTCATGACCCGCGACGGGCCTGCGCCCTCGCCGGCGGTTGAGGCGCCCGCAGAAGCCGGCCATGAAGGCGAAGCCGCGGGCGAAGCGGAGGAGGGCGTTATCAACCTGACCCCTGCGCAGATCGAAGCTTCAGGCATCACTGTTATGGCGGTCGGGCGCGGTGGAGGCGGGGAGACCCGCCTTGCCGGCCGTGTTGAACCCATGATCGATGCGCGCGCCGCCGTGGCCGCTTCAGTGGGCGGCCGGGTCGAGCGGGTTCTGGTGGCGCCGGGCCAGTCGGTACGCGCCGGCCAGGCCCTGGCGGTGCTGGTCAGCGGCGACGCCGCCACCTTCCGCGCCGACGCCGACGCCGCCGCTGCGGCGGCTGACGCGGCGCGGCGCGCCTATCAGAGGAACGACAGCCTGGCGTCCCAGGGCGTGGTGGCGCGCCAGGAGGTCGAAACCTCGCGCGCCCAATCGCTCAGCGCCGACGCCGCGGCCCGGGCCGCGCGCGCCCGCGCCTCTGCTGCAGGCGGGCCCAATGCCTCGGGGCGGATCAGCGTCTCCAGCCCGATCTCGGGCGTGGTGACTTCGGTTCTGGTCGGTCCGGGCGGGTTCGCGCCTCAGGGCGGCGTGGTCGCCGAGGTCACCAACCCGGCGCGTGTGGAACTGGTGTTCAATGCGCCGCCGGCCCTGGCCGCCCAGGTTCGGGCGGGATCGTCGTTGCGTGTTCAAGGTCCTGCCGGTGAATTCGATGCGATCGTCACGGGCGTAGCCGCGGGCGGCGCCGGCGAGAGCGGTGCGACGGTCATTCGCGCCCGGCCGGCCGGCGGAGCCTTGCCGCCGGCCGGTTCGCCGGTCAGCGGCGCCCTGGTGACGGGCGGCGAAGCCGACGGCGTGACCGTTCCTACCGAGGCCGTCCAGACGGTCGATGGCGGTACTGTCGTCTTCGTCCAGGTTGAAGGCGGCTTCCGCGCCGTTCCGGTCATGGTCGGCCGCCAGGCCGGCGGCCGGACGGAGATCGTGCGGGGCCTGACCGGCGCCGAACGCATCGCCGGGGCCAAGGCCTTCCTGCTCAAGGCGGAGCTCGCCAAGGGCGAAGCCGAGCACGGCCACTAGGAGCGACGGAATATGTTTAAAGCTCTTATCGAAGCGTCCGTCCGTTTTCGCTGGTTCGTCGTCCTGGCCGTGGCGCTCGTCGCCGCGCTTGGCCTGTTCGAACTGACCAAACTGCCGATCGACGCCGTTCCCGACATCACCAATCGACAGGTCCAGATCACGACCGTCGCCCCGGCGCTGGCGCCCGAGCAGATCGAACGCCAGGTCACCTATCCGCTTGAGACGGCCATGGCCGGCATTCCGGGACTGCAGAGCACCCGCTCCCTGTCCCGCAACGGCTTCAGCCAGATCACCGTCGTCTTCACCGACCAGACCGACATCTATTTCGCCCGCCAGCAGGTGGCCGAGCGGATGCGGCAGGCGTCGGAGAAGCTGCCCGAAGGCGTCGAGCCCAATCTGTCGGCCATCACGACCGGCCTGGGCGAGGTGCTGATGTGGACGGTCGACTATGTCCCCTTCAGCCCCAAGACCACGGTCGCCAACGGCAAGCCCGGCTGGCAGGCCGACGGATCCTATCTGACGCCGGAAGGCGAGCGGCTGACCACGCCGCAGCAGCGCGCCACCTATCTGCGCACGGTTCAGGACTGGATCATCGCCCCGCAGATGCGCACGGCGCCCGGCCTGGCCGGGGTCGACGTCAACGGCGGCTATGTAAAGGAATATGCCGTCCGGCCTGACGCCGCCGCCCTGACCCGCTACGGCCTGGGCATGAATGATCTGGTGCAGGCGCTGGACCGGGCCAACACCCAGGCGGGCGCCGGCTATGTCCAGCGGGCAGGCGAGGCCCTGGTGGTCCGCACCGACGCCCTGGCCACGACGGTCGAGGACCTGGCCCAGGCGCCGGTCGTCAATCGCGGCGGTCTGGTGGTTCGTGTCGCCGATGTGGCGACGGTCGAGATCGGCCAGGCGCCGCGCCTCGGCGGGGCCAGCCGCGACGGGCATGAGGCGGTGCTGGGCACCGCCCTGATGCTGGCCGGCGAGAACAGCCGAACCGTGGCTCAGGCCGCGGCCGAGCGGCTGGAACAGGTGGCGGCCACCTTGCCGCCCAGCGTGGTCGCCGCGCCGGTGCTGAACCGCAGCGATCTGGTCAACTCGACCATTTCGACCGTGGCGCGCAACCTGATCGAAGGCGCCCTGTTCGTCATCGTCGTCCTGTTCCTGCTGCTCGGAAACTTCCGGGCGGCGGCGATCACGGCCCTGATGATCCCGCTGTCTTTCCTGTTCGCCGTCATCGGCATGAACCGCTTCGGCATCAGCGGAAACCTGATGAGCCTGGGCGCGCTCGACTTCGGCCTGATGGTCGACGGCGGCGTGGTGGTGATCGAAAACACCCTGCTGATGCTGACCCAGCGGCGGGGCGAACTGGGGCGGATGCTGACCCGTCACGAACGTCTCGGCGTGGCCATGCAGGCGGCGCGCCAGATGGTCAAACCGGCCGCCTTCGGCCAGCTGATCATCCTCCTGGTCTTCACGCCGCTGCTGATGCTGGAAGGGGTGGAGGGCAAGACCTTCGTGCCCATGGGGGCGACGGTCATGCTGGCCCTGGTCGGCGCCTTCATCTTCTCCTTCACCTTCGTGCCGGCGATGACGGCTCTCCTGGTGAGGGATCCCAAGACCGTCCATCTGGGACCGGACGGCAAGGCCGAGGAGCATGAGACCCGCATCCTGCGATTTGCTCGTCGGTGGATCCAGCCGGCCATCGGCGCGGCCGTCGCTCGTCCCAAGGTGGTCCTGATCGCCGCCCTGGCGATGCTGGGCGTGGGGGCCGTCTCCTTCATGAGCCTGGGCCGGGAGTTCATCCCGACCCTGGACGAGGGCGATATCGCCATGCAGTCGCTGCGCGTGCCTTCCGCCTCTTTGGAGCAATCCCTGGCCATGCAGATGGCCCTTGAACGCGCCATCAAGGCTCAGCCCGAGGTGGAGACCATGTTCTCCAGGACGGGCACGGCCGAGGCCGCTGTCGACCCCATGCCCGCCAACATCTCGGACGCGGTCATCATCCTCAAGGATCGCAAGGACTGGCCGAATCCCAAGCTGTCGAAGGAAGACCTGATCGCCCGGATTGAAGATGTCGCCAGCCAGCAGATCGGCAACAGCTTCGAGTTCAGCCAGCCGATCGAACTACGCTTCAACGAACTGATCTCGGGCGTCCGCACCGACCTCGCGGTCATGGTCTATGGCGACGATTTCGACACCTTGCAGAAGACGGCTGATGCGGTGGCCGCCAAGCTGCGGGCCACGCCCGGCGCGGCCGACGTGCGGGTGGAGCAGGCGTCCGGCCTGCCGACCCTGACCATCAGCGTCGATCGGTTCGCGGCGGCCAACTACGGGCTGTCGGCGGCCGACGTCTCGGAGGCGGTCTCGGCCGCCGTCGGGGGCGCCGAGGCGGGTCGTATCTTCGAGGGCGACCGTCGCTTCGATGTCGTCGTGCGTCTGCCGGATGACGCGCGAAACGATCCGGCGACCCTCGCCGCCCTGCCCATCGTCTCGAGCACGGGGGTGATCGTGCCCCTGTCGTCGGTCGCGCGTATCGAGACGGCTGAAGGACCGAACCAGATCAGCCGTGAGAACGGCAGCCGACGCATGGTGGTCCAGGCCAATGTGCGCGGTCGCGATCTCGGCGGCTTCGTGACCGACGCCCAGGCGGCGGTGGCCGACATCGCCCTTCCGGTCGGCTATCGCCTCGACTGGGGTGGACAGTTCGAGAACCTGAAACGGGCCGAACAGCGCCTGGGTCTGGTGATCCCGATCGTCTTCATCCTGATCGGCGTCCTGCTGTTCATGGCGCTGGGATCGTTTGCGGAGGCCGGCCTGGTCTTTGCCTGCGTGCCTCTGGCCCTGGTCGGCGGGGCGCTGGCGCTGTTGCTCAGGGGGATGCCCTTCTCGGTGTCGGCGGCGGTTGGCTTCATCGCCGTGTCGGGCGTTGCGACCCTGAACGGACTGGTGCTGATGCAGGCGATCCGGGAGCGGCTGCAGGCCGGACTTGAGCCTGTCGCGGCCGCCATCGAAGGGGCGTCCAGTCGCCTGCGAGCGGTGCTGACCACGGCCCTGGTGGCCATCGTCGGCTTCATTCCCATGGCGCTGGCGCACGGGGCGGGGGCCGAGGTGCAGAAGCCGCTGGCCACTGTGGTCATCGGCGGTCTGCTGACGGCGACAGCCCTGACGCTGCTGGTTCTGCCGACTTTCGCCGCCAAGGCGGTCAAGCATCGGAAATCGGAGGGGATCGAGGATTGATTGCTCGCAATCAGGACGACCGTCAGCAGCGTCGTACGCTGCTGACGGTTCTTGGTCTCAACGCCGGCCTGTCGGCAGGGCTCGGAATCGGCGGCTGGGCCGCCGATTCCAGCGCTCTGTTGGCCAATGCCGTGGACAACGCCTCCGACGCCGCAGTCTATCTGATCAGCTTTCTGGCGATCGGCCGCGCGGAGTCATGGAAGAGGGGGGCGGCGGGCCTTTCCGGCGTCATGCTTCTCGTCTTCGCAGGCGGCGTTCTCATCGACGCCGGGCGTCGGTTCCTGACCGGAACCGAACCGATGGGTCCCATCATGATCGGTCTTGCGGTCGTGGCGGCGGTGGTCAACCTCATCTGTCTGCAGATGATCCGTCGCCAGGCCAGCGGCGACGTGAACATGAAGGCGGCCGAGACCTTCAGCTTCAATGATTTTGCCTCGAACGGGGGCATTCTCATCGCCGGCCTTCTGGTCATGTGGCTCGGACAGGCCTGGCCGGACCTGCTTGTCGGCGTCCTCGTCGCCGCCATCGCTGCGAAGGGCGGAATCGACATTCTGGGCGAAGCCGGCCGGTCCGGAACGAACGGGGAGCCGCGCGAATGACGCTGCCCAACCCGCCCTGCGGCTTATCGCTTCCCCCTGGATCGAACGGGCGACAGCGCCCGCTCCAGAAGAGGATTTTGGATCAATGATCGACATTCAATCCGTGCAGCGATGGCGGAAGCTCTTCATCGCCGCCTGTCTTCTCGCGCTCCTGGCGTGGACGACGCTCGTGACGGCCGTGCCGGCGCTTGAACACCCGGTCGAACACCTCGGCCTCGTCGCCATCATGGCCTGCATCATCGGCCGCAGCTGGTGCTCTCTCTACATCGGCGGGCGCAAGAAGCAGGAGATCGTCGCCGCCGGACCCTATTCAATCTGTCGAAATCCCCTCTATGTCTTCAGCTTCATCGGCGCATTCGGCGTAGGGGCCCTGTCCGGCAGCCTCAGCGTCGCCTTCGTGTTCACCCTCATCTGCTGGCTCGTGTTCCGGATCGTGGTCGCCCGCGAGGAAGGCTATCTGACCGAGGCCTTTGGCGCGCCCTATCAAGCCTATTGCGCGCGGACCCCCCGTTTTCTGCCCAACCCCGCGCTTTGGCGGGATGAGGCGGAGGTGCTCATCCGTCCGGCCTTTTTTGTTCGGACGGTGCGCGACGGGCTGGTCTTTCTTCTGGCGCTTCCGCTGTTTGAGGCGCTCGAACGCCTGCAGCATCTCGGCTGGTTCGACGCCATTCTGCAACTGCCGTGAGACCGGGGAGAAGCGAGGTGATCAAACGAAACCGGACGGACTTTCACGCAACGGCTTTCGCTAGGGCGAACTGCACGACGGGCAGGGCGAATGGCCATCGATCGCCGCTTGATCACCTATTGTTCTCGACGCCTGGAGCTCGCCGATGACCAGGACCATAAGACTGACGCTTGCCCGCCTTTTGCCCGACGTGCCAGGGGGCTCTGACGCCTGCGTCGATCGCCTGATCACGTCCCTGCGCGAAAGGCAGGGCGTGTTCGAGGCTCATCTTGCCGATAGGGACGGTGTCCCTGTCCTCTGCATTCATTACGACCCCGACCTGGTGACCCTGCAGCAGGTGCGTCAGGCGGCTCTCAAGGCGGGTGTGGAGATCAGCGAGCGCTTCGGGCATGTCAGCGGCTGGTTGACGGGGCTGCGCCATGCACGCCACGCCCGAACCGTTCAAGACGCTCTTGCGGAGCAGGACGGGATTGTCGAGGCGGCGGTGGATGTGTCCGGCGCCTTCCATCTGGAGTTCGATCGGGGGCTGGCGAGCTGGTCGGAAATCGATCGCTTCATTCAGTCCCAGGGTCTGCGGGCTACTGATACGCCGTCGGAAACCTCGGCGCCGGCGCATCCCTCCAGGGAGGAAGGCTCCCATGAGCACGCCCATATGGAGGGCGAGAAGCATGACCATGCCCACGGCGGCTTGCTTGGGCCCAATACGGAGTTGATCTTCGCCCTGGCTTGCGGCGGTCTGCTGGGGCTGGGTTTCGCCATAGAGAAGCTGGCGGCCGGCGTCCCGGCGTGGATGCCTCTCGGTCTGTTCATCGCCGCCTACGGGTTCGGCGGCTTCTTCACCGTTCGCGAGGCGTTCGAGAACCTTCGCCGCAAGCGCTTCGAGATCGACACCCTCATGCTTGTCGCCGCCGCAGGCGCGGCGGCGCTCGGCGCCTGGGCCGAGGGCGCGCTGCTTCTGTTCCTGTTCAGCATCGGTCACGCCCTGGAGCACTACGCCATGGGGCGGGCCAAGCGCGCCATCGAGGCGCTTGCCGACCTGGCGCCCCGCACCGCCCGCGTGCGCCGAGGCGATCAGGTCGTCGAACTGCCGGTCGAAGAACTCCAGGTGGGCGACACCGTGGTGGTCCGGCCCAATGAACGCTTGCCGGCCGACGGCTTCGTGGTGGTCGGCACGACCAGCATCAACCAGGCGCCGGTGACCGGCGAGAGCATGCCGGTCGACAAGCAGCCGGTCGCAGACCTGGCTTCTGCACGCGCCCAGACCGCCCAGATCGGATCGGCGTCCATCGTCTTCGCAGGCACCATCAACGGCGCCGGCGCCATCGAGATCGAGACGACCCGCAAGTCCAGCGACACCACCCTTGCCAAGGTGGTCCGCATGGTCACCGAGGCGGAAACCCAGAAATCGCCGACCCAACGCTTCACGGACCGTTTCGAGCGGGTATTCGTGCCCCTGGTGCTCGCCTTCGCTTTTGTCCTGCTGTTCGCCTGGGTTGTGGTCGACGAGCCGTTCCGCGACAGCTTCTATCGGGCCATGGCGGTGCTGGTCGCCGCTAGCCCGTGCGCGCTGGCCATCGCCACGCCGAGCGCCGTCTTGTCCGGGGTTGCACGTGCGGCCCGGGCCGGCGTTTTGATCAAGGGCGGCGCGCCGCTTGAGAACCTCGGCTCGCTCAACGCCATCGCCTTTGACAAGACCGGCACTCTGACCGAAGGCCGCCCACGCATCACTGACATTATTCCCGTGCGCGGAACGCATGAAAGCGATCTCCTGGCCACCGCAGTCGCCGTGGAACGCCTGAGCGACCACCCGTTGGCGGAAGCCATCGCGAGGGACGGAGGGGAGCGCCTGGGGGAGGCGACGATCGCGGCTGCGTCTGACCTGAAGAGCCTGACCGGAAAAGGCGTAACGGCTCAGCTCGGAGGCGACACGATCTGGATCGGCAAGCCGGAGATGTTCGGCGCCGACGGCGTCGCGGGGCTGAGCGATGAAGCGGCCATGGTCGTCACGCAACTGCGCCTGCAAGGGCGAACCTTGATGGTGGTGCGCCGAGGCGCGCGGGACCTCGGCGTGATCGGCCTCCTCGACACGCCCCGAGCCGCCGCACGGTCGGCGATCACGGCGCTGAGGTCCCTGGGCGTCCAGCGCATGATCATGATTTCGGGTGATCACCAGAGGGCGGCTCAGGCGATCGCCGGACAGATCGGTCTGACCGAGGCATGGGGCGACCTCATGCCGGAGGACAAGGTCGACGCCATCAAACGTCTGCGCGCCGAAGCCAAGGTCGCCATGGTCGGCGACGGCGTGAACGACGCCCCCGCCATGGCGACGGCGACTGTGGGCATCGCCATGGGGGCCGCCGGCTCCGACGTGGCCCTCGAGACCGCCGACGTGGCTCTGATGGCCGACGATCTCTCGCACCTGCCTTTCACGATCGGGCTCAGTCGGCGAACCCGCAGGATCATTCTCCAGAACCTGGTCGTCAGCCTGGGCGTCGTCGCCTTCCTGGTGCCGGCCACAGTTCTCGGCCTGGGCATAGGTCCGGCGGTCGCCTTGCATGAAGGCTCGACATTGCTGGTGGTGATCAACGCCTTGCGTCTTCTCGGCTATCGTGACCCGATATCGGTGTTGAAACGGGATGAAAACCTCGGGGACGTCGCAGGCTCTCCCGTGCTTCAGGGGAAGTCCTCATGAAACGGATGAGGTGGGCGTCGGTCGTGGCCCTGTTTCTCGCCCTTTCGGCCTTTGCATTCGGCCTGTTTTCGCTGCCGTCGCGGACCCAGGTCGACACCCGGCCTGCGGTGGACGGCCGCTCGATCGATAACCATGCGGGCCATGCCGACGCGCCCTCCGACAGTGCCTCCACGCGCTCCTATCGCGAGGCGAGCGTCCGGATGTCCCAGAGCCTGGACATCGACTACACCGGCGACGCCGATGAGGACTTCCTGCGGGGATTGATCGCCCGTCACGAGGGCGCGGCCGCAATGGCGCGCATCGCCCTGGAATACGGCGACGACCCGGAGGTACGCGGGTTCGCCGAGGAGACGATCCGCAACCAGGAAGCCCAGATCCTGCGGATCAGGCTGCTGCTGGTGCGACGCGAGAGAGGGGCGGCGCCGGCCGCCCGGTCCTGAGGCCATGGCGAAGAACCGTTTCAAGGGCCGCGAACGCGGCCAGCGCTGGCGCGAGGGGCGTTACGGGAAGCGGAACCGCCGTCCCGGTTTCAAACGCCTCGAGAAGCCTCGGCCGGTGCTCGAGATCCTGGCGGCTGCGGTCGTCAGCCTCATCACGGCCGCCATCATGTTATGCGTGGCCGTCATCCTGCTCGGCGCCTACAAGGTTCCGCTGCACCTCGGGTACGGCGCCTTCATGGGCATGGCGGCGATCGGCTGTCTGATCGTGGGGCGGCGAGACCGCGTCGCCCTGATTTCGACGGCCTGCATTGGCCTGCTCGGGATCGTGGGAACAATTTGCTTCTATGCCGGTCGCGGAGAGATCCAGCTACGGACTCATGAGCATAGTGTCCCGACGGCGGCGGGAACCGCGAGGCCCTAGGATTCATGCCGATCGTTCGGCTAGGGTCTTTAACCGACCCACGGAAACGCCAGGCGATCTGTTTCCCGTCGCAGACGGAAGGCGGCGTTTCCCAGGCGAGTGGAGCGCATGGGTGGACCTAATGCGACATCAGCCACGATAGTTCGGCGTCGTCCTGAAGACCGCTCGTCATGCCGCCCCACATGCGCTGCGCCAGGGGACCGCGACCGAAGGCCCCCGTTACGATCAGGTCGGCGCCGAGACGGTGGGCTTCGGCGAGGAGGTCCGCGGCGCCCGTGGATCCCGCGGTCGCCGGTATATGGCGGACGGCGGCCGGCGCATCGTGCCGCTTCAGATGAGCGGCGACGTCTTCGAGCTGGCCTTGTTCGACCTCGTCGCCGACCCCGACCACGGTGACGGTCTGAGCCCGCCGGAGCAGCGGCAGAGCATCATGCAGGGCGCGTCTCGCCTGGGGCGCGTCCTTCCAGCCGATGACCGCATTCGAGAGATCGCCGCTTGCGGCCGCCGCTCCAAGACGGAGAACGGGGCCGCCGCCGTGCAGGGCGAGCTCTCCGGCGTTGGGAAGCGCACAGGCCATCGGCGGCGCCGACGAGGTGACGAGCAGATCGGCGGTGAGCAGATGATCGCGCAAGGGGGGACCGGGCTCCCCCATGCCGGAAAGCCAATCGGCGGTTTTCGAGCCGGAGCCGAACACCTGGAGGAAGGCGTCGTGGGCGCCGGCGAGGGCGGCGTCCATTCTTCGGGTCTCTTCCAGGACCGACAGGGGGTTGCTCGCCAGAGCCGTCCTGAGCACCGACGTCCGGGGCCAGGCGAAACACACCGCCTTCAGTCGGGCGTCGAACCCTGCGGCCAGGTCGCGCGCACGCTCCAGGGTCTGGACGAGACCGTCCCTTGGCGTAGCATCGACGATGATGTCGCGGTAGGTCATGGATGTTCTCCTTTCCAGTCCTTGCATGCCGGCGGCGCAGGGCGTCGAGCATGTCCGTCTAGCTTGCTCATTGGCGGCGCCGTTGCGTTGATCCAGATCACACATCCAGGGGCTGGATCATCAAGGCATCCCTGTCTCTGTTCCAACGACTCCGCAGCGTCTGTTCCCTGACGATCGGGACGTCGGTTCAGCTGTGCGTTTGACGTGTCTTCGATAGGGGCGAGGTCCATGAGGATAGAAGCCCGCAGGATCATGATTGTTGCGAGGCGAGGCGTGTTCGCCAATGATCATTTGAGGGCGAAGCTTGGAAGCCCTGACCAGGAGCAGACCGCTATGGCCGAAGGACATGCTCATGGGGCAGGGGCCAGCAGCAAACGCCTGATGTGGGCGCTCGTCCTGACGACGACCTTTCTGATCGCCGAAGTCGTCGGGGCCGTGGTGTTCAAGAGTTTGGCCCTGCTATCGGACGCCGCCCATATGTTCACCGATGTGGCTGCGCTGGCGATCGCGCTGGCGGCGATCAAGATTGGCGAGCGGCCGGCAGACTCCGTGCGGACCTTCGGCTATCGTCGGTTCGAAATCCTCGCCGCCGCCTTCAACGCCGTCCTGTTGTTTCTGGTGGCGGGCTACGTCCTCTATGAAGGCGTTCTGCGCCTTTTCGCGCCCGAACCCGTCGGCTCCGTCGGGATGCTGGTCGTGGCTTCCCTGGGCCTGGTCGTGAACCTGGTGTCGATGCGGCTGCTGGCCTCCGGTGCGAACGCCAGCCTGAATGTGAAGGGGGCCTATCTCGAGGTCTGGGCCGACATGCTGGGTTCCGTCGGGGTGATCGGCGGGGCCGTCCTCATCATGTTGACGGGCTGGGCCTGGATTGATCCGGTGGTCGCGATCGGCATCGGTCTGTGGGTGCTGCCGCGCACCTGGATGCTCTTGAAGAACACCACCCATATCCTGCTGGAAGGCGTGCCCAAGGACCTGTCCTTGGAGGCTGTGCGAGCGACGATCGCCGCCGTGCCGGGGGTGGCCGAGGTCCATGACCTGCACCTTTGGGGCGTCAGCAGCGATGATGTGAACGGCTCCGTTCACCTGGTTCTTGCCGAAGGCTGGGACGCTGAGCGGGTTCGTCGTGCGGTTCTGGCGCAGATGAACGACGTCCATGGCATCGATCACGCCGCCGTCCAGATCGAATCCGGGCCGGCCGGGGAGGGGGAGGCCTTGGGTCACGGGCGTATCGCTCATCCATAGGGTTGAACCGGTCCGTACATCTCCGACCTTGCGGACCCTCGTTCAGGACGCGGGGCAATGACCGACCCGAGCGCTGCGACGTCGACGGCCCGAGTCGCCAGCCTTCCAGAATAATCTCGCGCTCCTGAAATATTTTGAGGGTTCCGGTACGGAAATGCGTATTGGATCTTCCGGCGTCATCTTTGGATTTGTGCGACGCACAATGAGTTCATGCGTCATCATTTGGCGCGTTGGAAAATAGTCACGTCCAACCCACCCTCACCAACGAGGTGACGATTCTGTGTCTATTTTGAGTGGAATGCGTCATCTTTTTGCGCACATCTGTCGAATGCGGGCATGAAACATGACGGTTTGGCGGCATTCATATGTATATACATGACTTGACTCCCCTGACGCCCAACCGGAACGTGGCGATGCAGGACCGGTTCGTCTGGGCCGAAACGCGAGGGGAATGACCATGAACCGCATGAAAAAGAGGCTCTTGTTCGCAGGTGCGGTAATCTCCGCCACCATGTGCGGAATGCCCGCATTCGCGCAGGAAGCCGAGACGACCAACGTCGGCGAAATCGTCGTCACGGGCAGCCGGATCAAGCGCCAGGACATCAGCGGGGTCGGTCCCGCCACGGTCGTCACAGGCGAGGATATCGAGCGTACGGGGATCACGAACGTGGAGGCGCTGCTGCAGCGACTGCCGTCGTCCGCAGGGGCTGCCGGCAATCAGACCAACTCCTATTGGACCGGCAACGGCTACGGCACGGCGCAGGTCAATCTGCGAGGCCTCGGCATCAACCGGACCCTGACGCTGATCAACGGTCGGCGGATCGTCAACGGCGGCACGGGCGCCAACAGCGCTCCGGATCTGAACATGATCCCGACCGCCATTATCGGCCGAATGGACGTGCTGAAGGACGGCGCCTCCGCCATCTACGGCGCCGACGCCGTCGCGGGCGTGGTCAACATCGTCACCATCAACGATTTCGAGGGCCTCAAGCTCTCAAGCAAGTATGGCGTCACGGACGAAGGTGACGGCCAGGACCTCTCCTTCGACCTGTTGTGGGGCATGCGCGGCGACCGCGGCGGGGTCACCGCCGCCCTGACCTATCAGAAGACGGAAGCCGTCAACCTGGCGAGCCGCGCTCCCTGCGGGCTGGGCGAGATCAACGGAAAGCTGGCCTGCGTCGCGAGCGCCACGACGCTCGGGGGCCGGGCCGTGCTTCCCAACGGCCAGCAGATCAACTTCAACCAGATCCCGGGCGGCGACGGGGACTTCTTCGAACCCTACAACGCCGCCAAGCATAACTATAACGGCAACCCCTTCCTCAACGCCGTGTCGCCGATCGAGCGCCTCAGCACGGCCATCCTGGCCGACTACCAGCTGACCGACACCGTCAGCCTGTTCGGCGAAGTCTTCTTCACCCACAGGGAAAGCAACCAGCTCGCAGCGCCAGGGGCCCTGCGGAACCTGAAGATCGCGGCGTCCCATCCGACCAACCCGACGGGTCAGGACATCACCCTCATTGCACGGCGTCTCGCCGAACCGGGGCCGCGTCACTTCTTCCAGGAAACCGACACCTATCGGTTCGTCGGCGGCGCCCGGGGCGCCATCGCCGGCGACTGGACCTGGGAAGCCGCCGTCAACTGGGGACGCAACACCGGCGTCGACGGGATGACCAATATCGCCAACCTTCAACGGGTCGGCGAAACCCTGAACACCGCCGTCTGCAGCAACGCGGCGGGCGCGGCCATCCCCTGCGGTGACTATCTGGGCGCCGGAGACCTCAGCAAGGAGGTGCTCGACTATATCCTCTTCACCTCGCGCGACACCGGGGGGAATGAGCAGCGCAGCGTCACGCTCGACGTCACCGGCACGGTGCTCCAGCTCCCGTCCGGACCGCTCGCCGCCGCGGCGGGTCTCGTCTACCGCGAGGAAAAGGGCTGGCGCGATCCTGACGCCCTCACCGTTCTGGGTATCGCCAACACCAACCAGCAGGACCCCATCGCCGGCTCGACCAAGGCCAAGGAAGCCTATGTCGAACTGTCGGCGCCGCTCCTGTCCGACCTGCCGTTCATCCAAAGGCTCGAGCTCGACGCGGCCGTCCGCTATTCGGACTATGACCTGTTCGGCGGCAACACCACCTACAAGCTGGGCCTGAACTGGAGCGTCGTCGACAGTCTTCGCCTGCGGGCCACCTTCGGCACCGGCTTCCGGATTCCAAGCGTTCCCGAACTGTTCGGCGGCGTTGCAGAGGGCAATCTGACGACGACTGATCCGTGCAGCCGCTACAGCACCAGCGGAAACGCGACGCTGATCGCCAACTGCCAGGCTTCCGGCGTGCCGGCTAACTATGTGCAACTCGGCAACACGGTCCTGACCACGGTCGGCGGCAATCAGAAACTCTCGCCCGAAACGGCCGAGACCCTCACCCTGGGTCTGGTCTGGCAACCCGAGCAGGTCAAAGGCCTGTCCCTGACCGTCGACTATTTCGACATCAAGATCGAAGACGCGATCCGGTCCATCCCGGGGTCCACCAAGCTGGCCATCTGCTACGCCTCGCCGGGCATGAACCACCCCTTCTGCGGCCCGAACAACTTCACCCGCAGTCCCCTGACCGGCGAAGTGAACTTCCTCTCGGCCCAGCCGACCAACGCCGGCCTGGAAACCATGAAGGGCGTCGACATCGGGGCGCGCTACGCCTTTGATCTCGGCGACCGCCGCGCCAGCCTCGACTGGAACACCACCTATCTCGGCGAATATGTCGTGACGCCTTTCCTGGGCGCCGATCCGATCATCTTCGACGGCCATATCGGCGGCGGCAACGGCGGCTATCCCCACTGGCGATCGAACGTCAGCGCCTCGGTTGTCGATGATCGCTGGACGGCGACCTATTCGGTGCAACTGATCGGCAAGGCCACGGACTTCAACGCCGCGCCGGGCGACATCGGCTATGAGACGCCGAACCTCTTCTACCACAACGCCCAGTTCGCCTATCGCCTGGGTGAGAAGGCTGACATCGCCTTCGGCATCGACAACCTCTTCGACAAGAAGGCGCCGTTCATCCAGAGCTGGACCGACGGCAATACCGACACCATGACCTACGACCTGCTTGGCCGTCGCGGCTACGTCCGCCTGACCTATCAGTTCAACTAACCTGCCACTTCCAGAAACACCGGGCGGCCCCCCCATGGCTCCCGCCTGGTGTTTCAACGTCCCCCAAACAGTGAGTATCAAATGGTGCGCTGGCCTTCCGTAGCGCGAAAAGCCCACAAGTGGCTTGCGCTGATCATCGGCGTTCAGGCCCTCTTCTGGGTCGTGAGCGGCCTCTACATGACCGCCGTCCATATCGACATTATCCATGGCGATCATCTGGTGCGGACACCCGTCGCCGAACCGATTTCCATGGGCGGCCTGGTCGATCCTGCGGTCATTCTCAAGACTGCCGGCGGCGCTCAAAGCCTGCGTCTCGACCAGCAGCTGGGACAGCCTGTCTATATCGTCAGCCAGACGAGCGGCCGGTCCCTGTTCGACGCCCGGTCCGGTGAGAAGCTGCCCCTGATCGACGAAGCCGGCGCACGGCGGCGCGCCGAGCAGATCTACGCAGGGGATGGCGGTGTCCGCGAAATGGAGCTGCTGTACGAAATCCCCGGCGAGATCAGGGGGCGTCCAGCGCCGATCTGGCGGGTGCAGTTCGAAGGCCTGTGGCGGCCCACCCTCTATATCTCGCCCCAGACCGGCGAACTCGTGGCCAAGCGTCATGACCTGTGGCGCACGTTCGACTTCGTCTGGATGTTCCACATCATGGACTATGAGACCCGCGACAACGTCAACAACATCCTGCTCAAGGTCGCGACCTGGATGATGGTGGTGACCTCCCTCACCGGGGCCTGGCTCCTGCTCTACAGCTTCCGTCGCAAGCGCCGCGTGCGCAAAGCCGCAGCGTGAGGATCATCAGATGTTTCTAATCCGTAGACTGCACAAATGGTTCGGCCTGGTCCTGGGTCTTCAATTTCTGCTCTGGGCCATCAGCGGCGCCGCCATGGCGCTGATCGATCACCGCAAGGTGGCTGGTGAAGATTCCATCGTCCACTCTACGCCGTCGCCCACGCCCGCTGGGGTGCTGTCGCTGGCTCAGGTCGCCCAGGCGGTGGGCCAGCCGATTTCCCGGATCGAGCTGCGTCCCTTGCAAGACGCCTGGGTTTACGCCGCCACGACGCCCAGCGGCGTCCAACTGGTCGACCCCGTGGACGGTCGCCGCATCGTCATCGACGACGCCCGCGCCAAGACGCTGGCCGTCGCAGCCTTCAACGGCACAGCGCCGGTGACCTCCGTGGCTCTGGTCGAGAAGCCGACGCTGGAGACGCGAGATTTCGCGCTTCCGGCCTGGCGGGTCGAGTTCGCGGACAAGGAGAAGACGACCCTGATCCTGAACGCCGTCACCGGCGAGGTCGCGGGCGCCAAGACCAACACCTGGCGGCTCTGGGACTTCTTCTGGATGATCCACATCATGGACTACACGGATCGCCAGAGTTTCAACCATCCGCTGATCATCATCATCGCCACCGGGTGTCTGTGGTTGGCCCTGAGCGGTTTCATCATGTTGTTCAGCGCCTTCCGACGCCAGGATTTCGCCTATATCCATGACGGGATCGAATGGCTGCAGCGCCGCCGTTGAGACTGCGCCGGGGCGTTCTGCGCCCCGGCGCCTTCCTGTTGGATTGGCGGCCAATGCGGGCCAAGCTGAAGCTTGGCCCGATTAACGGACATGACGGGGAGGAACGACTCCATGGATCTCACGCTCCACCGACGCATCCGCTCCGACATCGCCGACCGCATCCTGTCGGGCGAATGGTCGCCCGGGTTCCGCATCCCCTTCGAGCATGAGCTGATGGAGGAGTATGGTTGTTCGCGCATGACCGTGAACAAGGCCCTCGCGCCGCTGGCGGAACGGGGCATGATCATACGCCGTCGACGCTTCGGGTCCTTTGTGGCGCGGCCGCGGATACATTCCTTCGTGCTGGATATCCCGGACATACAGGCCGAGATTCTCAATCGCGGCGAACCCTATGATTTCGAACTCCTGTCCCGGAAGGTCCGGGCCGCGCACAAGCGGGACGCGGAAGAACTTGCACTCGCCGCATCCGGCGAGGTGATCGAGTTGCGCTGCCTCCACCGCAGCAGCGGTCGTCCTTTCGCGCTCGAGGAACGGTTGATCAGCCTGGCCTCCGTGCCCCAGGCCCGGGACGCCGATTTTACCCAGGGTCCGCCCGGCACATGGCTGCTGGAGCGCGTTCCCTGGACGGAAGCCGAGCACAGAATCCGAGCCGTGAACGTGTCCCGCGCAACCGCGCTGACCCTAGGGATCGATCCTGCTGCGGCCTGCCTTTCCCTCGAACGCCGGACGTGGCGGCGAGCGGAGCGCATCACCTTCGTTCGACTGACCTTTCCAGGGGAAGCCTATGATCTCGGAGCGCGGTTCGCGCCCTCGGACCCTGCAGAGGCTTCGGACTAGGACGCCGACCCGGGCTCGACCGAGCCCTGGGCCTCTTGTTCCAGGAGATGGCGGCCCTGGCGGACGGACGGCGCGAGGCGGAGCCCTGCGCCATTTACAAAATTCGCTGCGACGGACGTCGCTTCTGACGAAAATGTGGAATCAGGAAGCAGGGGCTCAATGTCTGCAAACTCGACCAGGGTTCTGATTATCGGCGCGGGACACGCGGGGGGCTCGGCGGCGGCGCTGCTGAGGCAGTATGGCTTTGCGGGCGAGATCGTCCTGGCGGGCGAGGAGGCGGCGGCGCCCTATCAGCGACCGCCCTTGTCCAAGGCCTGGCTGAAGGGGGAGGCGGGTCTGGAGGACCTGCTGCTGCGCCCCGAGAGCTTCTACGCCGAGCAGCAGATCGACCTGCGCACCGGCGTCACCGCGACCGCCATCGACGCGGGAGCCAAGGCGGTGACCTTCGCTGACGGCGTGGTCGAAGCCTACGACGTGCTGATCCTGGCCACGGGCTCGATGGCGCGCAAGCTGGCCATCCCCGGAGCCGACCGCCCCGACCTCATGGAACTGCGCACGCTGAACGACGCCGAACGACTGAAATCTGCGCTCGCCCCCGGCAAGCGTCTGGCCGTGGTCGGCGGCGGCTATGTCGGGCTGGAGGCGGCAGCCTCGGCCCGCGCCCTCGGCGCCGAGGCGGTGGTGATCGAGCGCATGGACCGGGTGCTGGCGCGCGTGGCGTCGGAAACCCTGTCCGCCTTCTTCACCGACTATCACCGGGCGCGCGGCGTCGAGATTCTGACCGGCGCCGAGGTGTCGGGCTTTGAGGGCGGCGGCGTTCGCCCCGAAGGCGTCCGGCTGGCGGACGGAACCCTGATCGCTGCGGACGCGGTTCTGGTCGGCGTCGGCGCCCTGGCGCGCGAAGCCCTGGCGCGAACGGCGGGTCTGCCTTGTGAGAACGGCGTGGTCGTGGATGAGAACGCCCGCACGGCGGATCCCTCAATCTACGCCATCGGCGACGTCACCCATCGGCCCATCCCGGTCCACGGCGGGCGGATGCATCGGCTGGAAAGCGTTCCGAACTCCCTGGAACAGGCCAAGCAGGCCGCCGCCGCCATCGTCGGCCGAGCGCCCCCGGCGGCCGAAGTGCCCTGGTTCTGGTCGGACCAGTATGACGTCAAGCTTCAGATCGCCGGCCTTCCGTTTGACGCCGACCATCAGGTGGTGCGTGGCGATCCGGCCAGCGGCGCTTTCGCCGTCTTCCACCTGAATGGCGACCGCATCGTTTGCGTCGAAGCGGTCAACGCCCCGGCCGATTTCATGGGCGGACGGCTGCTGATCGGCAAGGCGACGCCAGTGGATCCGGTCCTGCTGGCGGACCCCTCTGTTTCGATGAAGAGCGTCTGATCCGGCGCGCAGCAGCCGATAGCCGTCGCAGCGGGAAGCATCGCGTCTTGGCCCTCAACCGGCGCAGCAAGAGAGTTTGGCGACGTCCTTGTTGAACGTCAGCGCCGCCAGTTTCAGGCCCTCGACGGTCGTGAGATAGGGGAAGATCGTGTCGCCCAACTGCTCCACCGTCATTCCGCACTTGATGGCCACCGCTGCGGTCTGGATGCTGTCGGCCCCTTCCGGAGCAAGAATGTGCGCGCCGAGGAGCCGCCGCGTGCCGCGATCCGCCACCAGCTTGATGAGCCCGCGCGTGTCTCTGGCCGCGAGCGCGCGCGGGACGTGATCCAGGGTGATCATCGAGGTTTGGACATCATGCCCGGCCGCCCGTGCGGCGGCTTCCGTGAGCCCGACCGTCGCCACCTGGGGATCGGTGAACACGACCGCCGGCATGGCGCTGTTGTCGTAGGACAGACTGTCGCCGTTGAGCGCGTTTCGAGCAGCGAGCCTGGCACCGTAGGCCGCCATATAGACGAACTGGTCACGCCCGGTGACGTCACCGACGGCGTAGACGCCGGGGCGGGTCGTGCGCATCCGGTCGTCCACGACGATTCCTCCGTTTTCGGAGACGCTGACCCCCGACTCGGCAAGACCCAGGCCGTCCGAGTTGGCGATCCGGCCTGTCGTCATGAGCACGCGCTCGGCGGTGAGCACCCTCCGGCTGTCGCCCTGCGTAAGGGTGAGCGACACGTCCGTTTCCGAATGGGCGATAGCCTCGTAGGTCGCCCCGACAACCACGGTGACGCCCTCGTCTGAGAGGTAGCGTTGCAGCGCCTCGCTGATCTCGGGTTCACCTTCCGGCAACAGACGTGACCGGCACACGAGCGTGACCTGCACGCCGGCCCGGCTGAACATCTGAGCCAATTCCGCGCCTATGTATCCACCACCGATCACCAGCAAGGACTGCGGCAGCGCCTCCAGTTCGAGCGCGGTCGTGCTGGTCAGATAGGGGACAGTGTCGATCCCAGCGATCGCCGGAATCGCCGGTCGCGATCCCGTCGCGATGATCACCTTGTCGGTGGTGAGCCGGACATCGCCGACCTCCACGCCGCCCAAGACGAGCCTGGCTGCGCCTTCGTGGTAGGCGATGGCGTCGTAGCCTTGCAGGACATTTTCGTATTTGGCCTGACGCAGAGCGTTCACCAGTTGGTCCTTCTGGCGGATCACCTCGGACCAGGCGCTGATTTCAGCAGTGGCTCTCACGCCGTCGAAACGGCTTGCGGCCCGCGCCTGGTGCAGGGGCTCCACCGCGCGGATCAACGCTTTCGACGGCACGCAGCCTATGTTCACGCAGGTCCCGCCAATCGTTCCGGCGCCGACGAGCGCTACCCGCGCTCCCTCTTCGGCTGCCGTAATGGCGGCGGAGAAGCCGGCTGAGCCAGCGCCGATCACGACCAGATCATAGGTCTCTGCGGCGTTCCGGGAGAGAGGGCGACAGTCACTCATACTGCTCGGTGCTTTCAAATCTTGTGTCCGCCGTTGGGCGGGCGGCCTGCAACCGGACAGGCCTGGCGGCCCGCTACGGCGCGACGGCAGGGAAGGCCGGAACGGGTGGGCTCGTCAGGAAGTAGAACTGCATGGCGCCGCCGATGTTCGTGCCGATGACGCCCACTAGCGAAACCTGGTTCCGCTAGTGGCTGGCCCGAACACGCGCGGGATAGCCGGCGTTGGTCGAGGCCTGAGCCAGGACTGTCGGCGTCACTCGCACGTCGTCGTAGGTCACGGTCGCCACGGCCCGTCCGGCGTCGCCAGGGTTCACGGATACAGCCGTAACGCCCGGAACCCGCGAGATAGCGCGTCGAACGATAGGGGCGCACGTCACACAGGACACATTGGTGACATCCAGCGTCACCGTGCGTTCGGCCGCCTGCGCCGTTTCGGCAGTGAAAAGCGCCGCTGCAACTGCAAGGGCGGCGCGGATGGAAAGGGTCATGGCCTTGATCTCCAGGAACTCACGCGCCGAGTAGCAGCGGCGCAACATAGGGAAATGCGACGGCGATGGCGACGAGCACGGACGCCGCCCAAAGCGCGATCTTGACAAGGCGGGTGGAGCCCGGTCGAGCGCAGGTCTCGCCTTCGGCGCAGGCGGTGCGAGGACGACGATAGACGCGGAAGAATCCGACACCCAGGAAAGCCACCGCCGCAACGATGAAATAGGGTTGATAGGGCGCGAGGACCGTGACGTTGCCGATCCAGGCCCCGCTGACGCCGAGCGCGAACAACACCAGCGGCAGAACACAGCAGGACGACGCGCCGATCGCGGCAGCAAGGCCTGCAACCGCCAGCCACGCACGGCTGGACGACTTGTCGGCTGGGGCCGCGGCGTTTCCGTTGGGGTTCTCGATGCCGTCCGAGGCGGCCATTGCCCACTCCTTCTCTTGGTGATGAAGGCAAGATAGGGTCTGTAGCGACTACAGATACAAGGGCTTTATCTTCGATGGACAAATTCGCCCTGCGTGACACGACGCCGCAGTTCGCGATCGGCGTGCTGTCGCGCCGAACCGGCGTCAACATCGAGACCGTCCGCTACTATGAGCGGATCGGCTTGATCCCTGCGCCGGCTCGCAGCGACGGGGGGCACCGCCTCTACGGCGGGGGGCACCTCCTTCGGTTAAACTTCGTTCGGCGGGCTCGTGATCTCGGTTTCACGCTGAATGAGGTTCGAGCCCTGCTGGACTTGGCGGAACAGCGGGATCGACCCTGTACCGAGGTCCGCGAAGTGGCCGCCGTGCACCTGACTGATGTGCGCTCCAAGATCGTCAGCTTGCGGGCGATGGAGCGGGTTCTTTCCGACATGGTGGCCCGTTGCGCCGAAGGCTCGACGCCGGACTGCCCCATCATCGAGGCGCTGTTCGACACCGAAGCGGTGCACCCCGTTTGATGGGTTGCGAAATTTAAGTCGATGATTTCTACGCCGTCATAGGGTGTGGGTGGTGGCCGTCCTTCTGGCCTTCAGGAGCTACAACAACCTCGGCGACCTCGGTCGGCTTCGTCATATCGGCCTGTTTGTCGTCAGCGCCACCTTGCCGGCCCTCAGCCAGACGCGCGCGCCCCTTCCTCCGGCGGTTGACCGACGGCGTTGGTCTCTTCGCCCTGGCGCCGTGTCTGCGCGGACTGCTGGCGATCAGCCTGGCTGCTGCGGCGGGCGGGGCGATCCGCACCTGCAGGATCACGTGCAGGACAAGGGGACGGATGAGACTACGCATGCCGATCCCTATGTGATCGACGAGCGACACAGGCGCTGGCCGTGGTCCAGGCGGTGAGGCCGCTCGCTCTCCTGTCTCTGTCATTGACCGGCGGCGGAACCGCCGGCCGACGACGAAGGCGTGAACCCCCTGTGGATCAGACGACGCGTTTCACTTCGGTGTAGGCACCTTCGGTCTTGAGGGTGACTGTCACGGGTGCGCCCGTGCGATTGCGCCAGAACCAGCCGTGACTGCCGGTGAAGGCCGCCGTCAGTTCGCCGGTTTCGCTCTGGGACGAGCCCTTGCCGTAGCCGTGGTAGGAGACGCCGGGGCGATCCGCGTGGGTGTCGAAGTTCAGGCGTCCGCCGCTGCTCGTCCAGGTGAAGCGGGCCTTGGCGCCCTCCGTCATGACCAGTTTGATTTCGGCGCCCTGGTCGGGCGCCAGGGTCAGTATGGTTTCATCGGTGCGCTGGCCGGAGGCGGCGTCGGGCGCCGGGCTGGCGGCCGCGGATTGGGCGACCGCAGCGACGACGACGGGCGCTGGACTCGCCTCGATCGGAGCCGCGGCTGCAGCGGCGTCCATCGCCTCGTCCGCCTTGGCTTCCGCAGCCAGGGAGACCTTGATCCGGCCCATCTCGGTCAGGCCGAAGACCGTTCCCACCCGGGTCGGATCGACGCCGTACTCGGACGGCAGGACGACAGTGACGAGCAGGCCGGCGGCGACGACGGCGGCGATGCCGGTCGAGCGGAGCAACTGACCCGTGGTGGGCAGGTCGGACAGGCGGGGTTTGTCAGCGTTGTACATGGTTCAGGTCTCCGGTCAGGCGACGAAATAGCCGACGAGCTGGTAGCCCGTCAGAATGAAGCCGAGGGTCATGAGGACGACGTTGGCGAGATAGGCGTGTTTGAAAAAGCTCTCGCTGCGGCGCCAGAAACCCATGACGATGAGGATGGCGCCGAGCGCCAGAAGCTGGCCGATCTCCACGCCGATGTTGAAGGCGACGAGATTGACCAACAGGCCGTCGGGGGACAGCTGGAAGTCCTGCAGCTTGGTGGCCAGGCCGAAGCCGTGGAACAGGCCGAACACCAGGGTGGCGACCTTGGTGTTGGGCTGGAAGCCGAACCAGCGCTGGAAGGCGCCCAGGTTGTCGAGCGCCTTGTAGACGACCGACAGGCCGATGATCGCATCCACCAGGTAGCTGGAGACGCTGATGTTGGTCAGCACGCCGAGCAGCAGGGTCGTGGAGTGACCGATGGCGAACATGGTCACGTAGATGCTGATGTCTTTCAGCCGGTAGAGGAAGAAGATCACCCCGAACAGGAACAGCAGGTGGTCGTACCCGGTCACCATGTGCTTGGCGCCGAGATAGACGAACGGCCAGAAGACGATCCCGGAGGTTTCCTGGATATAGCCCTTGTCGCCCTCGGCCACGCCGTGGGCGAGCGCCTGGGCGGCGGCGCCGTCGATGATGAAGAAGATGAGGACGGCCAGAAGCGCCGTCGCTGGGGATTTCAGCCAGGACCAGGGGTCGTGGCGGGACGCGATTGTCATGTGAATCCTCTTGGGCGGAAATCGAGTGTGCGGGAGGAAGGGGGCGGCGCGGCCGAAGCCGCGCCGCCCGGACGCCCTCAGGGCCGGCGGCTGAAAGGCAGGAAGCGCCGGGGATCGAAGCGGGCCAGGCCGCCGGGTGCAGCGCCCGTGGTCCCGTCAGGCTTCGATCGCCCGTGCACCAGGCTGTAGAGGGCTGGCAGCACGAGCAGGGTGAGCAGGGTTGAGGAGATGATCCCCCCGATCACGACCGTGGCCAGCGGGCGCTGGACCTCGGCGCCGGCCCCGACGTTGAGCGCCATGGGCACGAAGCCGAGGCTGGCGACCAGGGCGGTCATCAGCACCGGCCGCAGCCGGGTCAGGGCGCCTTCGCGAAGGGCCTCGCCCAGGGGTTTGCCCTCGGCGATCAGGCTGCGGATGAAGGTGACCATGACCACCCCGTTCAGCACCGCCACCCCCGAGAGGGCGATGAAGCCGACGCCGGCGGAGATCGACAGCGGCAGGCCTCTGAGCATCAGGGCCGCGACCCCGCCGGTGAGCGCCAGGGGCACGCCGGAGAAGACGATGGCGCTGTCCTTGACCGAACGGAACAGGGCGAACAGCAGGCCGAAGATCAGCAGCAGCACCGCCGGCACCACCAGTTGGAGCCGTTTGGCCGCCGAGATCAGCTGTTCGAACGTACCGCCGTAGGTGACCCAGTAGCCGGCAGGGACGACCACGTCGGCTTCGATCCGCTTCTGCACCTCGCCGACGAAGGAGCCCAGATCGCGGTCGCGGACATTGGCTGTCACCACGATGCGGCGCTTGCCGTTTTCGCGGCTGATCTGGTTCGGCCCCTTGACGAGTTCGATCACGGCGACCTCGCTCAGGGGAATGAACCGGCGCGCCTGGCCCTCGGCGGCCGGCAGGGGAATCTGCAGGCGGCCGATGGCGTTGACGTCCGAGCGCAGGTCTTCCGGCAGGCGGACCACCACGTCGAAGCGACGGTCGCCCTCGAAGATCTGGCCCGCGGTCGTGCCGCCCATGGAGGTCGAGATGACCGACTGGACGTCGTCGAGGCTCAGGCCCAGGCGCGCCATGGCGGTGCGATCAGGCGTGATCTGCAGCACCGGCAGGCCGGTGATCTGCTCGGTCTGGGGATCGGCCGATCCCTCGACTGAAGCGACGACGGCCTCGACCTCGGCGCCCAGCCGCAGGAGTTCGTCCAGATCGTCGCCATAGATCTTGACGGCGACGTCGGCGCGAACGCCGGACAGCAGTTCGTTGAACCGCATCTGGATGGGCTGGGTGAACTCGTATTTGCTGCCGGGAATCTCGCTGACGGCGGCTTCCATCTCCGCGACCAGGTCCCCGCGCGACTTGCGGGGATCAGGCCAGTCCCTGCGGTCCTTCAGCATGATGAAAGTGTCGGCGACCGACGGCGGAACGGGATCGGTGGCGACTTCGGCGGTGCCGATCTTGGCCACGACCCGCTCGACCTCGGGGAATTTCGCCAGACGGGCCTCCAGCGCGGTCTGCATCTGGACGGCCTGGGTCAGGCTGGTGCCCGGAATGCGCAGGGCGTGCATGGCGATGTCGCCTTCGTCGAGATTGGGCACGAACTCCGAGCCCATTCTTGAAGCGCCGAAGCCGGCGATGACGACGAGGACTACGGCCAGCCCCACCATCAGCCTGCGGCTCCTGAGGGCGAAGTCGAGCGCGGGCTGATAGCCGATCCGCGCCCAGCGCATGAGGAAGCTGTCCTTCTCCTCCACCTTGCCCGTGACGAACATGGCGACGGCGGCGGGAACAAAGGTCAGGGACAGCAGCAGGGCCGCCGTCAGGGCGATGACCACGGTGATGGCCATCGGATGGAAGGTTTTGCCCTCGACCCCGGTCAGGGCGAAGATCGGCACATAGACGAGGGTGATGATCATCACCCCGAACAGGGAGGG
Source organism: Brevundimonas sp. (assembly GCF_032055285.1). GTDB lineage: Bacteria > Pseudomonadota > Alphaproteobacteria > Caulobacterales > Caulobacteraceae > Brevundimonas. The sequence continues at coordinate 97,425 of NZ_DAMBRE010000002.1, read as the reverse complement.
GCGGATCACTTCGCTGGAGGCGGAGCCCGCCAGTTCGAACCTTTCCTCTCGGGTCAGGATGCGCCCCAGACGATGCTGGGCCTCACCAAAGCGACGCAGGCAGTTCTCGACGATGATGACGGCGCCGTCGACGATCAGGCCGAAGTCCAGCGCCCCCAGGCTCATCAGATTGCCCGAGGTGCCGGTGCGCACCATGCCCGTGATCGTCATCAGCATGGTGATGGGGATGACCGCCGCCGTGATCAGGGCGGCGCGGATGTTTCCGAGCAGGAGGAAGAGGACGACGATGACGAGCAGGGCGCCTTCGACCAGGTTCTTCTCGACGGTCTTGACGGCCCGCTCGACGAGGTCGGTCCGGTCATAGACCGGCGACGCCTTCACCCCCTTGGGCAGGGCCTTGGCGGCTTCCTCCAGGCTGGCCGCGGCGGCCTGGGCCACGACGCGGCTGTTCTCGCCCGCCAGCATCAGGACGGTGGCCAGCACCGTCTCCTTGCCGTTCTCGGTCGCGGCCCCCGTCCGTAGCTCCTCGCCCATGTCGACGTCCGCGACGTCGGCGACGCGGATCGGCACGCCGCCGCGCGTAGCGATGACCACGGCGCCGAGATCCTCGCGGCTGGTCGCCTGGCCCGGCACCCGGATCAGATACTGTTCGCCGTAGCGTTCGACATAGCCCGCGCCGACGTTGGCGTTGTTCTTCTCCAGCGCCTCGACGATCTCGGCCATGGTCACGCCATAGGCGGACAACCGCTCTGGTCGCGGGGTGACGTGGTACTGCCGCTCATAGCCGCCGATGGTGTTGACCTCGGTGACCCCACGGGTGTTGCGAAGCTGGGGCCGGATGACCCAATCCTGCAGGGTGCGCAGGTCCTCGGTCGAATAGGGCTGGCCGTCGGGCCTCCGGGTGCCGGGCTCGGCTTCGACCGTATACATGAAGATCTCGCCCAGCCCCGTGGCGATGGGACCCAGCTCCGGTGTGATCCCCGGCGGAAGCTGGCCGAGCGCGCCTTGCAGCCGTTCGTTCACCAGCTGGCGAGCGAAATAGATGTCGGTGCCGTCGTCGAAGATGACGGTCACCTGGCTCAGGCCGTAGCGCGAGACCGAGCGGGTGTATTGCAGTCCCGGCACGCCGGCGACGGCCGTCTCGACGGGGAAGGTGATGCGTTGTTCGGCTTCCAGCGGGGAATAGCCCGGCGCCTCCGTATTGATCTGGATCTGGACGTTGGTGATGTCGGGGGTGGCGTCGATCGGCAGGCGCTGGAAACTCCAGACGCCGACGACGCAGGCCGTGAGGACCAGCCCCATGACGAGCCATCGGAAGCGGATCGACAGGGCGATGATGCGATCAAGCATGATGCGCGCGCCCCCTAGTGGTCATGGCTCGCGCCGGACTTTTCGATGTCCGCGCGAATGAGGAAGGCGCCGTCGACGACATATTCGGTCCCGGGCTCCAGGCCGCCGAGGACCTCGGTCCATTCGTCGGTGCGGCGGCCCAGTTCGAGCATCCTCACCTCATAGGTGTTTCCGACCCTGGCGTAGACGACGGTGAAGTCACGGAAGGGCTGGAGGGCTTTGGTCCGCACCGCGAGCGGCGCCTCGCCTTCGCCGACCTGGACCGATCCCTGGACGCCCAGACCCGGACGCCAGACGCCGTTCTGATAGGGCAGCTCGACATGGGCGACCAGGGTCTGGCTCAGGACGTCATCCGACGGCAGGATGGCTTCGATCACGCCGCTGGCCCGGTGTTCGCCGGCCAGGCTCGTCACCTCCACCCTCTGGCCGACACGCACGCGTTCGGCGTCGCGCGGATAGAGGAAGAACTCGGCGTGAAGCCGGGTCGGATCGCCGATGACCAGCATGGGCGCGCCGTTGCCGGTGATGGCGCCGGGGTTGGCGTTCTTGGCCAGGATGACGCCGGAGATCGGCGCCGTGACGGCGTAGGTCTGCAGGCTTTCGCTGGATTCCACGCGCGCCAGGACCTGGCCGCGCGTGACGCGTTGGCCGAGCTGGACGTTCATGGCCACGACCCGACCGGGGTAGCGGGCGTGGACCTCGCTCTGGCCTTCCGGCGTGATCTCGACGCGCCCGCTGAGCGGCAGGCTTTCCCCGAGGACGGCGGGGCCGGCCGTCTGGGTCGTGACCCCGCCGGCCTGGGCGGCCGTCGGGGTGATGACCGTGCGGCCTTCATAGGACTGATAGGTCCAGGTCGAGCGCTTGGCGGCCTGGGTCGCGTTCACGGCCACGTCGAAGGAGTGGGGCTCGAACACGACGCCGGGGCTGGCGAGATAGTCCTTTTCCGGGGTGAACTGGAAACGGTCGACCTTGGGGCCCAGGCGGGTGAGCGCGATGTCGGCCGACACAAGGGCGGGATCGAGGGGCTTGTCCTTGAGGTAGGGGTAGAGGCGGAACAGGGGCTCGGGACCTTCCTCATAGATGGTGATCTCGAGCGAGAAGTCGCCGTCGCGCAGCAGGCGGCCGTTGTGGGGGCCGCGTTCATAGTCGGCGGCGGCGGCCGCTTCGGCCTCGCCGCCCTCGGCCGGCTTGGCGCGCTCGCCGCAGCTGGAGAGGGCCAGGGCGCAGGCGGCCATGGCCGCCCCGCCGAGAAGGCGGGCGGAGATGGAGCGGATCATGGTTGGATCTCCGGGCCGATCAGATCGGCATGGGCGCCGGTCAGCCGGTCAAGGCGGGCGCGATCAAGATGGAACGCCTGAAGCGCCGTCACGCGGCGCGCCCGGGTCTGCAACAGGGCCGTGTGGGCGCTCATGACGTCGTTGTAGGTGAAGCCGCCGCGCGCGAAGCCGTCCCGGACCAGGGTCACGGCGCGTTGCGCTTGCGGCAGGGTTTCCTCGGCGATGCGTCGGGCTTCGTTCGCCCGCGCCAGCAGTTGGACCTGCAGGCGGGCGATCTCGCGTTCGCGGTCGATGCGCAAGGCGTTCATGTCCGCCTGAGCGGCATGGCCTTCGGCGCGCGCGCGGTCGATGGCGCCCTGGTTTCGATCATAACGCTGCAGGGGGATCGATCCGCCGACGACGAGGGCGACCTCGCTGTCCCAGATGTGCCGGACGCCGACGCTGACCGTGGGGTCGGGAACAGCGCGCGCCTCCTCGACGCGGGCGCGGCCCTCGGCGATGGAACGCTGGGCCGCGAAGACGTCCAGATCGGCCTGGGCGGGCGCGCCCGCCGCGACGCGGGCGGCGCTGACGTCCTCGAACGCGGCGGCGCCGATGACGAAATCTGCGCCGCCGTCCCAGAACTTGGCCAGGGTGATGCGGGCCATGCGCACCGTGATCTCGGCCTGGTCGAAGTCGATCTGGGCCTGGGCCAGTTCGGCTTCGGCGCGGGCTCCGGCGAACAGCGGGTCACGCGCAGCTTTCACCCGGCGTTGCACTTCCGTCTGGAAGCGCTCGGCCAGGACGAGCCGTTCGCGGGCGATCTCCAGCTGGGCTTCGGCCGTCAGGACTTCGGACCAGTTGCGCTGGACCCGTTCAAGCCGGTCCAATTGGGCCACGCGGGCCTGGGCGGCGACGAGACCGGTTTCTCCGCGCGCCAGCGTCACCCGGGCGGAACGGTCTCCGCCTCTCTCCAGGCGCTGCTCATAGGAGAGGGTCGTCTCGGTTCGGCCGAGAATGTCTCCTCCGCCGAACGTGGGGAGGTTCTCGACCATCAGGCCGACGACAGGGTTCGGGCGAGCGTCAGCCTGCCGCACGCCGGCTTGCGCCGCCTCTGTGCGAGCGGCGGTTCCGGCCAGGGCGGGATCGGCCCCGACGGCGCGGCGTAGGGCCTCTTCCAGAGGAAGGGGGCGGGCAGGGGCGGTCGCGGGCGTCGCCTGGGCGAGCGCCTCGACGGGCGGCCAGGCCGCCGCGAGTGTGAGCGCGAGGGCCGAAACGGCCGCACGACGCGCCCACGATCCGGCGGGGCCGGACATGGGATGTCTCAAGGATAGTCTCCAGAACAGGGGCGCGCGCGGCCGAGCGGCCGCGCAGGATCAGGCGATCAGGCGCGCGTGTCTTGGAGGGCGTGAAGGGCCGTCGCCGGTGAGGCCGGGCGGCAGGGCGTGAGGCGAAGGCCCCAGGTCGACGGCGGCCATGAGGCCGGATCCGGCGGGATGCGCCGGGCTGGTCAAGGCGAGGTGGATATCGCCGCCGCCGTTGTGGTGATGATTATAGGGGGCGTCCTGGCCATTATCGGCGGCGTCGAGAGACGCGTCGCTTCCCGGCGTTTCACCGGCCTGGACCTGATCGGGGTGATGATCGTGGTCGTGGGCCACGTCCGCCATGGCCTCATAGGACACGCCGGGGAACTGTGTGCCGTGTTGGACGCGGTGCTGGTTGTTGAGCACCCCATGCATCTGCACCGCGACCATGATGGTCACGCCGAGATAGATGCAAAGGAGGCGGATCAGTCGCGGCAAGTTGAAAATTCCCAGATCAAATTCCGTTAGGGGAAAATCGTATCCCGCGCAACGGACTGATGGTCGCTGGGGCGGAGGGCGGCGCGGCCATCGTCACGCTTCGGCCCGTCGGCGGGCCATGGCCCGCCGACGAAGCCACATGATCAGGCCCGTGATCGACAGGATCACCGGGGAGACGCCGCCCAGGACGATGATGGTCTGCCAGATCAGGCCGGTGTCGCCGCCGTCGTGGATGTTGCGCATCCAGCGGGAGAGGGGATCACCACCGCCCGTCGGACCTTGGCCAGGCTTGATCTGGCCGGAGGCGTCGACGATCTGCAGGGTTGTGGGAGCTGGTTGTCCCGGCGGGGCGATCTGAATGCGCCAGGAGGGCTCATTTCCTATGATCGGCGCGCTGATGCTGATGATCCGGGCCCCCGCCGTCGAGGCTTGGGCGCTTCGGAGCACGGCGTCGATCTCAAGACTGGGATGGGGGATCGGCGGGGCGAAGCGGTCGCCCTGCGGCGCGGAGGATCCGGCTTCGGCTTGGTGGACCCCGAACAGGGCGCGGCTGGTCTGGGGGAAGGATATGTAGACACGGGTCAGGGACAGGACGGCCAGCGGCAGGCAGATCCAGAAACCGATCATGTGGTGCAGGTTGAACAGCATGGACGGACCGCGGCGCCAGCGCAGGGCCTTCAGCACGGCGCCGTTTCGCGGCCACCATAACCACAGGCCGGTGGCGCAACTGACGAACATGGCCCAGCCCAGCCCGCCGACGAACTTGGGGCCGACTTTCGGAATGAAGAGAGACCCGTGCAGTCGGTGCAGCCATTGGGGTAAGGCGCGAGAGACGTCGGCCAGACCGAGAACCTTGCCGGTTGGGGGATCAATCCAGACGTTGAGATTGCGCAGTCGGCCGCCGGATGCGTCTTCTTCCTTCAGCCGAGCCACCACCACGACCGGGTCTCCCGCCTTCTCCGGCAGGCGAAGCTGGGTGAAGTCGGCCTGGCCCTTGAAGGCGGTCTCGGCGGCCTGGACATAGATCGACGGCGCCTGCCTGACGTCCGGACCGCTGACCGCATAGCGTTCGGGGTGAGTGAGGCGCTCCAGCCCGTCTTTCCAGACCAGGATGGCGCCGGAGGTCGAGAGCGGAATGATGGCGATCAACAGCCCCACGCCGATCCAGAGATGGACGTCCAGCCAGAGGCGACGCAGTCGGCTGGAAAGGGATGCGGTCATGATGGGCTCACGATGGGGCGCTTTCGTCCTTAGCAGGCTGATTTTCAGTCGCAAGTCCGTCGCAACGGAATGGTCGACGGGCGGCCCGGAAGGAGGGCGAAGGTCGAGGCGTCTTGACGGGTCGTGATGTTATCTCATAACAGGTTGCGGCGCGGTCTTCGCCGTCCGAGGTTCCCCATGTCTGTATCGCTTTCCCCCGTCCGGTCGCCGCGTCTTCTCCTCCTGACGGCCGCCGCCTGGAGCTGCCTGGCCGGGGCCGCCGCCGCCCAGAGCCAGGCCCAGGCCCAGAAGGCGCCGGAGGAGGTCGTCGAGGTGGCGGACGTGATCGTCACGGCGGCGCCCTATGGCGTCAGCCACCGCGCCACCGTGATCGCCACCGACGTGCTGGACGAAGAGGCCCTGGCCGTTGCGCCGGCCTCGTCCCTGGGAGATCTTCTGGCCGGGCGGCCCGGCCTGCGGTCGACCAGCTTCGCGCCCGGCGCCAGTCGCCCGGTCATTCGCGGCCTGTCCGGTCCGCGGGTCCAGGTTCTGAGCAATGGCATCGGCCTGATCGACGCCAGTTCCATCTCGCCCGACCACGCCGTGGCGACGGATCCGGCCGAGGCCAGCCGGGTCGAGATCATCCGCGGGCCGGCGACCCTGGTCTATGGCGGCTCCGCCATCGGCGGGGTGGTCAACATCATCGACGACCGGGTTCCGACGGAACTGCCGGAAGGCGGCCTTTCGGGCGTGGTCTCCACCCAGGCCTCCAGCGTCGACGACGGACGCAGCCTCTTCGGCCGCGTCACCATCGGCGCGGGCCCCTTCGCCTTCAACATCGACGGCGTGCGGCGCAAGACCGACGACTATGACATCCCGTCGCCTGCGATCTCTCGCCGCCTGGCCGAAGCCGAAGGCGTCGAGCGCGGACCGGGCGGGACCCAGGCCAACAGCTATACCGATCTGACGACCTGGGGCGTCGGCGGCTCCTACATCGGCTCCAAGGGCTTCATCGGCGTCTCCTACAAGGACACGCAGAGCGAATACGGCACCGTCGCCGAACCCGATGTCTTCATAGACCTCGACCAGACGCGCGAGGACGTGCGCGGCGAATACCGGTTCGAGGCGGGGCCTTTCAAAGCGATCCGCGGCGCCTACGGCCATGCCGAATACACCCATACCGAGTTCGAAGGACCGGGCGAGCCGGGCACGGTGTTCAACTCGGACGGCCAGGAAGTGCGGATTGACCTGGTCCAGCGCGAACGGAACGGCTGGAACGGTGCGGTCGGCGTCCAGGGCCTGTCACGCACCTTCGAAGCGGTCGGCGCCGAGGCCTATATCCCCTCGGTCGATATCGAGGAGACGGGCGTCTACACCGTCCAGCGCCTTGACCGCGGCGGCCTCGGCTTCGAAGGCGGTCTGCGGTTCGATCGACGCACCCTGGCGGCCACGCCGCTGGGAACCGCGGATCAGGTGGAGCGCCGGTTTGACAACTGGTCGGCGTCCGGCGCGGTCTTCCTGCGCCCGGCTCCGGGCCTCTTCCTCGGCCTGAGCCTGGCGCGTAACGAGCGGGCGCCCAGCGAGGTCGAGCTGTTCGCGAACGGCCTGCACGTCGCCACGGCCGCCTATGAGGCCGGGGATGTCGACCTGGACTCCGAGAAGGTGACGACCCTGGAGGCCACGGCCCACTACGACAAGGGCCGCTTCAGCGGGGACCTCCACCTGTACGGATCCAAATACGACGGCTTCATCGACGAGCGGCCCACGGGCGAGAGTTTCGACGCCGAGGGCGAGCTCTTCCCGATCTATCAGTTCGTCCAGACCGGGGCGGACTTCTATGGTTTCGAGGCCGAAGGCGCCTACGCCCTGTGGGAGAGCGGCGCGCGCAAGCTGTCGCTGGAAGGCGCCGCCGACTACGTCAAGGCCGACACCGACCTGGGACCGGCGGCGCGGATCCCGCCCTATTCGGCGACCGCCCGCCTGGCGTGGACGTCAAAGCCGTTCGACGCCGCCGTCGAGGTGCGCCGGGTCGGCCTGCAGGACGAGGTGGCCGAGGGGGAAATGCCGACGGACGGCTATACCCTGCTGAATCTCTCGGGGGCCTGGAGGCCGTTGGCGGACCGCAATGTGACGGTCTTCGCCGAGGCCCGGAACCTGACCAACGAGGAGGCGCGCGAGCACGTCTCCTTCCTCAAGGACATCGCGCCCCTGCCGGGCCGTAATCTGCGCCTCGGCGTGGCCTACCGGTTCTAGGCCGAAGATGACGGCGACGGTGGAACAGGGGGCCGCAAGGCCAGGGATCGGCGGGCGCGCCGGAGGACGGACGGGCGACGCCCTGTCCATTCTCCTGTCCAGCCTGTGCCTGGTCCATTGCCTGGTCCTGTCCGTCGCCGCCGGCGCCCTGTCCCTGGCGGGCGCCTGGGTGCAGACGGCATGGGCGCACTGGGCCCTGGCCTTCGCCGCCGCAGCCCTGTCCGGCTGGACCCTGCTCCGGGAGCGGCGCGGCCTTTCCAGGATCGTGATCGGGCTGGCGACGCTCGGCGTGGTCCTGCTTTTTGCGGGCGCAACGGAAACGCCCTCGGCCGCCTGGGGGACGCTCGTCACCGTCTTCGGGGGACTGATCCTGATCGCCGCTCACGGACTCAACTGGCGACGTCGTTTCGCCTCGCCTTGCGGCGCCTGCTGAACGCCTCGACCCCTTCTGTCGATCCGGCTGATCCGGCGGCCTCAGGCGGGCAGGCTTGTCTCCTTGACGCCGGTGATCCTGAAGAAGGGGCCGATCAGCAAGAAGACCGCGCGCAACGCCACTTCGCCCGAAAGGCTGTTGTAGAGGCGGGCGAGTCTGGCCTTGGTGGGGGAAAAGCGTCTGATCTCATCTTCCGGGACGGGCGGGATGATGATCCTGGCTGCGAAGTTCGTGCAGCGTTTCAATATCCGGCGAGGCCCGATGCTGCTCATGAGACAGGTGGAGACATAGGATTTGCCGCTCCGCCAGGCGACATAGCGAGCCTGGTAGCGATGCGGCAGAAGGCCGACGCCCCACACCATCACATGGGGTTCCGGCGCCAGGCTGAAGCGGTTGGGCGTGCTCAGCGCCAGGCGTCCGCCCGGCCGGGTCACGCGGTCGATCTCGCGAAGATAGGCGTCGGGGCGATCGACATGCTCGATCACGTCGAGCGAGACGACGCCCGATAGGGCTCCGTCGGCCAGGGGCAGGGCCTCTCCAAGGCCGGCGGCCAGGATCGGCCTCCCTCCGTGCGCCAGAATCAGGCGCCTGGCCACAACCAGCCAGGTCATCGAGACGTCGACGCCAATGCCGGAGCCGGGCCGCTTCATGTCCGCAGCGGCCGCCAGGAGCATCCCCGGGCCGCAGCCCAGATCGAGCCAGACATCCTGGGAGGTGGCCTCGGCCAGCCAGCCCGAGATATCCCCATGGAGGCGTTCGGGCGCCGCCAGGACCTGACGCGTTCTCATCCCGATCAGGTCTTCATCCCACCCGGAACGGCGAGCGTAGACCGCGCGAACCAGATCCTCCAGCGGAAGGTCCAGGGCCGCGACCTCGCGAGCGGTCGCCAGGTCCTCTTCGAAATCGATCCAGCTTTCCCCCGGTACGCGCAGGTCGGGGATGCCGTCGACCTGGCCATAGGCATGGCCGCACCTCCTGCAATCGAGGGTCGCCTTGCTGCAGGCGAGCGCTCCATGGCAACGCGGGCATCGCCAGATGGACGTCTGGCCGGCCGGGACGCGCGAGAGGATAGGGCTCAGAGCCTCTGCGGAGGTCGCAGATGACCGCACGTCGTTCCTGGAATTCGGGGGCGAATGCATGGCCCGGCTCCTTTGCCGGTCGCCTTTCCGGCAGCGCGCGGCCACTGAGGACTTGCGGCGACCTCCCTGGAAGTCGCCGCATCCTCCACATAAGCGCGGTGAACGCCGATTTGTTGCCGGTCAGCCGATGACGATAGGCATGCGCTTCGTTTGGCTCGGCGGGGATGGCTTCGGCCGTAGGCTGCGGTGACGCCTCAGCGGCATTCCACGGTCAGATGCCCGAGTTCATGAACCGGCCTGAGCCGGGCGCGAACCGTGTCGCCGTCGACGCCGCCGGTCACGCTGACGATGGCGGCATGGGCCTCTGGACCGATGCGCCAGACGTGCAGATCGGTGATGCGGACGTCGCCCGGTCCCTCGACGCATTCGCGCACTTCGGCCTCGATGTGGCGGTCGGTCGTATCGAGCAGAACGGCCGCCGTGTCGCGCATCAGGCTCCATGACCAGCGGGCGATGACAATGGCGCCGACGATCCCCATCACGGGGTCGAGCCATACCCAGCCCAGGTAGCGCCCGGCGACCAGGGCGATGATCGCCAGAACCGACGTCAGGGCGTCAGCCAGGACATGGAAATAGGCTGAGCGCAGATTGTTGTCGCGATGTCCGCCTTCATGAGGCTGACCCTCCCGGGCACCATGATGGTCGTGATCCTCATGGTGATGGTGGCCATGACCATGACCATGATGGCCATGGTGATGACCGCCGCCCGCCAGCAGCAGGGCGCTCGCCAGATTGACCCCCAGGCCGAGGATGGCGACCAGGGCGGCCTGTCCGAAGGCGACGGAGCGGGGGTCGAGCAGCCGGGCGACGGACTCGCCGGCGATGCCCAGCGCCACGATGCCGAGGACCAGCGCCGAGGCGAAACCGGCCAGATCGCCGACCTTGCCGGTCCCGAAACTGAACCGCCGGTTGGCGGAATGACGTTTGGCGTAGGCGTAGGCGGCCGCCGCCACGGCCAGGGCGCCCGCATGGGTGGCCATGTGGAAGCCGTCGGCCAGCAGGGCCATCGAGCCGTAGATCACGCCGGCGATGATTTCGCCGACCATCATCACTGCGGTCAGGCCGACGACCCACAGGGTTCGACGCGCGTTCTCGTCATGGGCGCGGCTCAGGAAGTGGTGGTCGTGGGTCAGGTGTTCGGTATCGAACAGGGTCATGGGCGTGGACTACCTGGAATAGCGGCGGATGATGGCGATCAGTTCTTCAGCGCCGTTCTGACGTTCGGCGTCGCTCAGTTCGGGGTGGGCGACGTGATGGCGCAGGTGGTCCTCGATCAGCTCTTCCAGCAGCCCGCCCATGGCGCCGCGTGCCGCGGCGACCTGTTGAAGGACTTGCGAACAGTCGGTGTCGCTTTCGATGGCCCGTTCGATCGCGCCCAGTTGACCGGCGATCCGCCGCACGCGGGCGACGAGCTTCTTCTTGTTGGTTGATGTGTGCGCCATAGAATACCCCTGTATAGTATCTTGAGGGGCCGTGCCTAGCGCTGGAGTGCGCGTCCGAAAGAATGTCGGCGGGCCTCCTGGCTCCCATCGAGGGGGAGGTGCGGTCGCGCTGCGGTCTTCTCAAAATGGGCGAATATCGGCGCATTCTGAAGGGCGGAGCACCGGACACGGGACTGTTCTAGTGCGACAGCAGCCAGGACAGGTGGGCGTCGTCCTGAAGGCCGCTGGTCATTCCGCCCCATAGGCGTTGCGCCAAGGGCCCGCGGCCAAAGGCCCCCGTGACGATCAGGTCGGCGCCAAAGGCGGCGGGCTTCGGCGAGAAGGTCTGCGGCGACCGCTGTTCCTGCTGTCGCCGGGACGTGGCTGACTGCGGCCGCCACAGCATGCCGCTCGAGATGCCGGGCGACGTCTGCAAGTCGATCCTGTTCGACCTCGTCGCCGACGCCGACCACGGTCACGGCCCGGGCGCGCCGGAGCAAGGGCAGGGCGTCATGAAGGGCGCGTCTGGCCTGGGGGGCGTCTTTCCAGCCGATGACCGCATTGGCGAGACTGAGGTCCGCGTCCTTGCGTCCAAGACGCAGGACGGGGCCGCCGCCGTGGATGGCGAGTTCGCCGGCGTGAGGAAGCGCACAGTCGATCGGCGGGGGCGACGAGGTGACGAGCAGGTCTGCGGCGAGCAGGTGATGGCGCAGCAGGGGGGCCGGCTCCGCCATGCCGGAAAGCCATGCGGGGGCGTTCGAGCCGGAGCCAAACACCTGTAGAAAGGCCTCGTGGGCGCCCGCGAGGGCGGCGTCCATTCTTCGCGTGTCTTCTAGGACTGACAGGGGCGAACTCGCCACGGCCGTCCTCAGTGCTGACCTCCGGGGCCAGGCGAAACACAGGGCCGTCAGCCGAGCGTCGAACTTCGCGGCCAGATCGCGCGCCTGTTCCAGGGTCTGGACGAGATCGTCCCTCGGCGTCGCATCGACGATGATGTCACGGTAGGTCATGGCCGTTCTCCGTGCTGCGCCCCTATGTCAGGCGTCTCGGGTCGTCAGTTTTCACGCGCCGCAGCTAGGTCGGCGAGGATGGGGCAATCCGGCCGCTCATCGCCTGCGCAACAACGCGCCAGGGTCTCCAGGGTGTCAGCCATGGCCTGCATTTCGGCGATGCGGGCATGAAGGCCGGCGAGGCGCTGCTCGGCGACGGCCCTGACCTCCCGGCTGGGCCGCGTCCGGTCGCGCCACAGGGAGAGCAGGATTACGATGTCTTCGATTGAAAAACCGAGCGTGCGGGCGCGGCGGATGAACCGGAGCTCGTTGATGTCGCGATCGCCGAAGGCGCGATAGTTGCTCCGGTGCGCTCCGCCGGCCGGATCAGTCCTGTGGATTCGTAGTAGCGGATCATCTTGGCGGACACGCCCGTGGCGCGAGAGGCTTGGCCGATATTCACGCTGAAACTCCTGTGGCGCGGGACTTCATGGTCGGAAGACCCGTTCTGGCTTCGGGTTGGGAAGGTCTCCGGTCATCGCAGTCATGACCCGGGCGCCCATGACCTGGTGGTCGCGGCGATCGCCCGGGACTTCATTTTCCAGCCTGCTGCACGGCGGCGCACGCCGCCTGAATCCTGGCCGGACTGTCGATGCAGCAGCGATCATCCGCCACCATCCATGTTGCGCCGCTCATCTGGTCTTCGGCGGCGTTCCGATTGGTTCAGAAGCAAGGCTTGTTTCCGACTGCATCATCGGTCTTGATAGACCATCCAGCATACGCTTCCGGCGCGTCTTGAACCATTCAGGACTCTCGGCCGGTCGGGCGCTGACAGGAGTGACGCCATGCCGACGGCCCACGACCCTCACCAGAGCCATGCCCACCAAGGCTCTCCGCATGAAGGCGAAAAGGCGATTGATCCGGTCTGCGGCATGGCCGTGGATCGAGCTTCCGCTCAGCATCGCGCAGAACACGAAGGCCACGACTACGTCTTCTGTTCAGCGGGTTGTCGGACGAAATTCGTCGCGAACCCGGGGCAATACCTCGGCGAAAAGCCCGAGGCGAAGCCCGCGCCGCCCGGGACGATCTACACCTGCCCCATGCATCCCGAGGTGCGTCAGGTGGGACCAGGCGCCTGTCCGATCTGCGGCATGGCGCTGGAGCCCGAGACGGTCACCGCCGAGGCTACGCCCAATCAAGAACTGAAGGACTTCACGCGCAGGCTCTGGGTCGGCGCCGTCCTGACCCTGCCGGTCGTCGCGCTGGAGATGGGCGGTCACCTGACCGGGCTCGCGGACCGGGTTTCGGGCCAGACATCGAACTGGATCCAGTTCGTGCTGGCGACGCCTGTGGTCCTGTGGGCCGGCTGGCCATTCTTCGAGCGGGGATGGAAGTCTATCCTGAACCGGCGTCTCAACATGTTCACCCTGATCGCCATCGGCGTCGGCGCAGCCTGGATCTACAGCGTCGCCGCCGTGCTGGCGCCGGGGCTGTTTCCCTCGGCCATGCTGCGCATGGACGGCAGCGCGCCCGTCTATTTCGAAGCGGCGGCGGTGATCACCGTGCTCGTCCTGGTCGGCCAGGTCCTGGAGTTGCGCGCGCGAGAACAGACCTCCGGCGCGATCCGGGCCTTGCTCGACCTGACGCCGAAGACGGCCCGTCGTGTTCGCGACGACGGCGCCGACGAGGATGTGACGCTTGACCTCGTGGCGGTCGGGGATCGGCTGCGCGTTCGACCGGGCGAAAAAATCCCGGTCGACGGCGAGATCCTCGAAGGGCGCGTGGCCATCGACGAATCCCTCGTGACCGGGGAATCCATGCCGGTGACCAAGGAGGCCGGGGCCAGGGTCATCGCCGGTTCGTTGAACAAGACGGGCTCCTTCCTCATGCGCGCGGACAAGGTCGGCGCCGACACCCTTCTGGCCCAGATCGTCCAGATGGTGGCCCAGGCCCAGCGCAGCCGCGCGCCCATCCAGCGCCTGGCCGACCTGGTGTCCAGCTGGTTCGTGCCGGCCGTCATCGGCATCGCCGTGGTCGCCGCCGCGGTCTGGGGCGTGATCGGACCCGACCCGCGCCTGTCCTACGCCCTGGTCGCATCGGTGACGGTTCTCATCATCGCCTGTCCCTGTGCGCTGGGCCTCGCCACGCCGATCTCGATCATGGTGGGGGTGGGGCGTGGCGCGCGCGCCGGCGTCCTCATCAAGAACGCCGAGGCGCTGGAGCGGTTCGAGAAGGTGGACACCCTGGTGCTCGACAAGACCGGCACCCTGACCGAGGGACGACCGTCGGTCACGGCGATCCGACCGGCCGAGGGCTTTGACGAAGTCGAGCTTCTTCGCCTGTCCGCCAGCCTGGAGCGGGGCAGCGAACACCCCCTGGCCGACGCCGTCGTGCGCGCCGCCGCCGATCGCGGCCTGACGCTTTCCGAGGCTGCGGAGTTCGACAGCCCGGTCGGGCGCGGCGTCACCGGCCTGGTCGACCGCCGTCGTCTGTTCCTGGGCAATGCCCGCTTCCTGAGGGAGGCCGGGATCGATGTCGCCCCCCTCGAGGCGGCGGCAGAGGTTTTGCGGGAGGAGGGCGCTACGGCCATCTTCGTGGCCATTGACGGCGCTGTGGCCGGCGTTCTCGGCATCGCCGATCCGGTGAAGGCCACGACCGCCGACGCCATCCGCGACCTGAAGGCCGCTGGCCTTAGGCTGGTGATGATGACAGGCGACAATCGCACGACGGCTGAAGCCGTGGCGCGGAGGTTGGGCATCGACGATGTCCGGGCCGAGGTGCTGCCGCAGGACAAGGCTTCCGTCGTCCAGCAGCTCAGGGCCGAGGGGCGCGTCGTCGCCATGGCCGGAGACGGCGTCAATGATGCGCCGGCCCTGGCCGCCGCCGACGTCGGCGTCGCCATGGGCGCCGGTTCAGACGTGGCCATCGAGAGCGCGGGCGTCACCCTGCTGGGCGGCGATCTCCAGGGCATCGTCCGGGCGCGGCATCTGTCCCGGGCCGTCATGGGCAACATCCGTCAGAATCTGGTGTTCGCCTTCGGCTACAACACCCTGGGGATCCCTGTGGCGGCCGGCGTCCTCTATCCGGTTTTCGGCCTGATGCTGTCGCCGGCGCTGGCGGCCCTCGCCATGGCGCTGTCCTCGGTCAGCGTCATCGCCAATGCGCTGCGTCTGCGGGCGGTCAGGCTTTAGGGGGCAGCCGGCGAAAGCGCCGGGCGCCGCCGGTCTTGAGGGGAAGACCGCAGGCTTGCGTATCTATGAGAGAGGGGCGTTTCCTCAAGGAGAAACACGTGAACCGTTTCAAGATCGCAACCCTGGCCGGCGCGGCCGCCGCGCTGTCCCTGTTCGCGGGCCAGGCCGACGCCCACGCCCGCCTTGTCAGCGCCACGCCGGCGACCGGCGCCACGGTGTCGGCGCCGCGCACCATCAGCCTCACCTTCAGCGAGCGCATGGCTCCGGCCTTCTCGGGATTTGACCTCGCCAACGCCCAGGGAACCGTCATTCCGGTTCAGGCCCGGGTCTCCAAGGACGGCAAGACCCTCAGCGGGGCGCCTCGAACCGCTCTGGCGGCCGGCGCCTATACGGTCAACTGGCGCGTGGCCTCGCCCGACGGTCACCGCATGACGGGCTCCACGACCTTTATCGTGCGCTGAGCCATGCTGGAGTTCGCGGTCGTCCTTCTGAGGCTGGCCCAGTATGTGGGCGCCATGCTCCTGCTGGGCGTGCCCCTGTTCTTCGCCTTCAGGATGCCCACGTCGGACGCGGCCGTCGAAAGATGGCCGCGAAAGACGCTGCTGATTGCAGCGGCGGTGACCGCGGCGGCCTCGCTTGCGGCTCTGGTCCTGCAGACGGCCGTCATGGCGGGGTCGATGGCGGAGGCGCTGAAACCGGCGTCTCTGGCCTATATGGCGTTCGACATGGAGATCGGTCGCGCCTTTGTGGCGAGAGCGCTGGTCGCAGCCCTGGCCGGCGTGCTGCTTCTAGTTCTCCGACCTGGCCGGGCGACCTGGATCGACCTCACGGTTCTGGGTCTGATGGTTTGCGCCAGTCTGGCCTGGACCGGCCACGGCGCCGCAACCGAGGGCGTCCCGGGCTTCGTTCATCTCGGGGCGGACATCATTCACGCGGCTGCTGCAGCCATGTGGCTGGGCGCGCTCGCCGCCTTGGGCCTGTTCCTGGCCATTCCTCATGGAGATCCGGAGCGGGATCGACTGACCCACGACGCTCTGCACGGCTTCGCCGGCATGGGCACGCTAGCGGTCGGCCTCCTGGTCGCGACGGGTCTGGTGAACACCTGGTTCCTGGTCGGTCCCGATCGGCTGGGCGCCTTGCTGACGACGCCCTATGGCCTTCTGCTGAGCGCGAAACTGACGGTCTTCGTGGGCATGCTGGCCCTGGCCGCGTCAAATCGCTTTGTCCTGACGCCCTGTCTTCATCGTTCTCTGGAGGATGAGAGCCAGAAGCCGTCGGCGATCAGGGCCCTGCGACGCAGTCTCTTGCTGGAGACGGCCCTGGCGGTTCTCCTTCTGGGGCTGGTGGCGGTGATGGGGACGCTCGCGCCGCCCGCCGCCATGATGATGATGTGAGGCCATGGCGTTCGACGCGGCCAGCGTCGCTTCGGACGCCCCGGTGCGATGAAGCCCTCCCTTGCGTCGTCAGCGCGGGGGAGGGTCTTTCCTAGCCGAGCCTGACCCGGGTCTCGTTCAGGAAGGCGTAGTCCAGCAGGTAGAGGTTCTTGGGCGCCGGGCCCTTCCGGATGCGGCCGGCTGTGTCGTAGTGGGAGCCGTGGCACGGGCAGAACCAGCCGCCGTAGTCGCCCGTTCCGAAGGTCGGAATACACCCCAGATGGGTGCAGACGCCGATCAGGATCAGCCATTCGGCCTTTCCCGGTTTGTGGCGGCTGGCGTCCGTGGCCGGGTCGCGCAGGGGCGCGTCGTCGTCGGCGACCGCCTCGGCGATTTCCTTGGGGGTGCGGTGGCGGATGAAGACCGGCTTTCCGCGCCATTTGACCACGATCTGCTGGCCGAGCTGGACCTTGCCGTAGTCGACCTCGACCGACGAGAGGGCCAGGGTGTCGGCCGCCGGGTTCATGGAGTTGATCAGGGGCCAGAGGGCCATGCCCACGGGTCCGACGGCCATGGCGCCTGCGGCGACGTGGATGAAGTCCCGACGGTCGGGATCGGCGATGGAGGTCGGGGATTCCGTCTTGTCTGGCGAGGGCATTCGAGTTCCTCTCGAAATGGATCCTTCGCAGGCCCCTGACGGGCGTCTCGACCAGCGGCCGAACCCATCCTTCAAGAGCGCGACGGATCTGATCCTTCGGGGTCAACGTCGGGCTGGCCGAGGCTGTTCCCAGCCCCGCTCTGAAGGCGAGGCTGGGAACAGGGATGCGCCAGTCTGGGGCGCGGTTTGGACGTCGTCAGGACGCCGGTCGCGGGGCCCGGGTCGAGGAGTGATAGCTGACGATGCGCCATTCGCCGTCACGCAGTCTCAGGACGCTCGTGGCGACGCCGCGACGTTCAACCGGAGCCCGGCCGGCCGTCTTGAACGCGATCCGGAAACGATAGGTCTCGGTCGCATAGGCGATGTCGCCGACGACCGTCGCCTTCGTCACGTGATCCTGAAAGGTGAAGCTGGAGAATTCCTCGAGTTCCGGAGCGAGGTGGTGGGACAGGTACTGGGAGATGGATCCCTCGACCCCGCCCTGCTCGAAGACCTGGGCGTCCGGCCAGAAGAAGGTTTCTGCACGCGAAGCGCTGAGCGCCTCGAGCGCGCCGCGGTATCCGTCCAGCACGGCGACGGCCTTGGCCTCAGCCGTTGACTGCGCCAGCGCGGGCGTCGATTGCGCCAGCGCGGGCGCCGCGATCATCGCCGGAGCGGCGAGGGCGGCGACGGCGATGATCATGGATCTATAGGTCAAAGGGATTCTCCTTGGTCGCTTTGAACGAAACGTCCCGGCTCGGGCCGGGGCGTGGGGTGACGTCGGGCGAGAAGCCGACGAAGGATGCGCCGACCGGGCCGCTCCACGGCCACATGGACGAAGGCCGCGACGGCGAGCGATAGGGCCAGGAGCAGGGCGAGCTCCCAGAGGCCCATCCGGTAGTCGGAGGGCAGGCCGAGGAGCTTCTCAGCCAGGTTTCGCCAGACCATCAGAACCGGGATGTGGACCATGTAGAGGGCGAAGGAGGCTTCGCCCGCGAACAGCCAGGCCGGGGCGGACAGGAAGGTCCGGGCGCCGGACTTGGCGAGCAGGGCGAGCGCCAGGAGAAAGGGACCCGCAAGCAGGACGATGAGGCGATCGTCGAGCGGATATTGCATGGCAAACAGGAGCAGGCCTGTGGAGCCCGCCGCCAGGGCGAGGGAGGCTCTCGGCGAAACCCGAAACCCCTGGCCGAGATAGTAGAGGCCGATCCCGTAGAGGAATTCCGGCAGGATGCGCAGGATGCCCATGCTGCCCTCGGCGCGGGGCAGGACGGGGCCGAAGACGGCCCGGTAGACCGCGTCCAGAACGACAAACAGGAGGACGGCCAGGCCGATGATGAGCCAGGGACGGCGTCTCAGCCTCAGCGCGATCCAGGCGTAGGCTGGAAAGATCAGATAGGCGAACCATTCGGCCGAGAGGGACCAGGAGGGGCCGTTCCACTCAGCGTCCTGATAGGGAAACCAGGCCTGGACAAGAAAGAGCGTCATCAGGAAGTGGGGGAGGTTGAAGCGTCCCGCCTCCAGGGCGACCCCGACGAGGCCCGCTCCCGCCACCAGGATCAGCATCGCCAGAAGGATGAACAGGTGGGCCGGGTAGATGCGCGCGAACCGCGCGACGATGAAACGCCGGAAATCGGGTGCGGCGTCGCCCTGCAGATAGACGTGGGTCAGGATGAAGCCCGAGAGGATGAAGAAGACGTCGACGCCCAGGCGCGCGCGATTCAACAGGCCCGAGGCCTCGGGCGGGAGGGTCCAGGTCAACTGGTAGTGGAACAGGACCACGCCGAGCGCCAGGAAGAACCGGACGCTGGTCAGCGGGGCGATGGCGTCCGGAAACGGATGCTTTCCAGATGAGGGAATGAGCGCCGCCATCGGTCAGAGCGCGCGTGACGAGATGAATAGAGAGGCGGCCATGAACCCGCCGATGACGGCCGTATCCAGTCTTTCAATGACCATGCTTTCGCCCCTCCCGGCGAAGACCCGCTATAATTCTCCTACGCACGGTCTGGCTTGCGCCCCTCAAAATGCGCCACAGTGAGGCAGCGGCTCGATCCCGAGGTGAGGGATGAGCGCAGGGTCATGCGTATCCCCAGTAAGAACGTCGAAAGGCACCGATCATGGATGATCTCGGAATTTGGCTCGCGCGCTCCGCGCCCGGCGACGGCGTGTCGCTCGATCGGCTCGAGGAGGACGTCTGGAGCCGCGTGAAGGCGATCCAGGCCCAGCGGGCGACCGAACGGATTCGCCTGGCCGCAGTGGCCCTGGCTCTGGTGATCGGGGTCGCCAACGGCGGTCTCGGGGCGACATTCGCGCGGCCGAGCGTCTCGGAGATGGCGATCTTCTCGGTGGCGGCGACATCGCCCCTGGTGCGGCTGGAAGCGGGTTGATGGCGATCGCCTGGAAATCCATCGCCGTGACGGTCGCGCTGGCTGCGGCGGCGAGCGGCGTGGGCGCATGGGCCGGCGCCAGCTGGGTGCTCAACAAGCAGGCCCCGCCCTCCCTGCACGCGATCGTCCACGAGGATCTTGATCTGTCGCCGCAGCAGCTGGCCAAGATCGAGGGGATCGAAACCCGGTTCGCCGGGCAGCGCGTGCAGATGGAAGGTCGCGTCCAGGCGGCCAATCGCGAGTTGGCCGAAGCCATCAGGGTCAGCAACGGCGACAGCAGGACGGTCCAGCCGGCCGTGGATCATTTCCACGACGCCATGGGGGCCCTGCAGCAGGCGACCATCGCCCATATCTTCGAGATGCGGACGGTGATGAACGAGGCTCAGGCTCAACGCTTCGACCGGAGCGTTGTCAAGGCGCTCACCGCCGACACGCAATAGCATCCGTGCCGGACCGCCAAGCCCTGCAGACGAAAGCGGCCCACGGCGACGTCGTGGCGTTCGAAACCCTCGTGGGAGAAACCAAGACGGGTCTCTATCGGTTCGTCCGCCGCTACGTCGGCGACGCCGATGAAACCTATGATCTGGTGCAGGAAGCCTATGCCGCGGCCTGGCTGGCCATCCGCCGCTATGATCCGGAACGATCCTTCGAGGCCTGGCTGCGGACCATCGCCATCAACAAATGCCGGGACTGGAGCCGTCGCCGCAACATCCGCCGGTTGTTCATGGGCGGCGCCGATCTCCAGTCCTCGGAGGCCCTGGCCGTGGCGGACGAGGTGGCCGGCACGGAGGACCGCTATGAAGCCGCCGAGCAGGCGCAGCGTCTGCATGCCGCAATCGCCACATTGCCGCCGAAGCTGAAAGAGCCGCTGTTGCTGACGGCCATTGAGGAGCGGTCCCATGGCGAAGCCGCCGAAATCCTCGGGCTGTCGGTCAAGGCGGTCGAGATGCGGGTGGCGCGGGCGCGCCAGAAGCTGTCGCAGCTGCTGCGCCTCGAAACCTGATAGGCCTATCCCTTCGGAACCCAAGAGGCGTCACGGATTTTGCTGCATCAGGCTTCCGAGGGAAGGGAGGTCCCGCGTGCGTATCCCTTTTAGAGAGCCCGGTTCGCTTCCCGAACGGACCGGCCGTGAGGACTATGCCATGACGCTGGATCGTCGAAGCCTGCTGCGCGGCGCTGTTGTCGGCGGCGGCGTATTGAGCTTGCAGGGCCTTTTACCGGCCTGGGCCCAGACGGGCTCTCCCGGCTTGCGCGCGGATTACCCGACGCTCACGGGGGCCAGCATTGATCTTACGGTCGGACAGTCGCCGTTCACCGTGAACGGCCGGACGGCCGCCGCGACAACGATAAACGGTCAGCTCCCGGCGCCGCTGCTTCGCCTGCGCGAGGGACAGAATGTTCGCCTTGCGGTGTCGAACCAGTTGGACGAGGAGACGTCGATACATTGGCACGGCATCCTCTTGCCGTTCCAGATGGATGGCGTGCCGGGCGTCAGCTTCCCCGGCATCAAGCCGCGCGAAACCTTCGTCTATGAGTTTCCGGTCCGTCAGTCAGGGACCTTCTGGTATCACAGCCATTCGGGTTTGCAGGAGGCCTTGGGCCACTACGGTCCCATCGTCATCGATCCGGCGGGCGTCGATCCGGTCGGCTATGACCGTGAACACGTCCTGGTCCTGTCGGACTGGAGCTTCATGCATCCGCATGAAATCCTGGCCAAGCTGAAGAAGAGCCCGGGCTATTTCAATCGCCACCGGACGACCCTGGCGGGTCTGCTGGACGGATCGGACGGCATGAGCCTCTCCGAGCGCCGGATGTGGGGAGCCATGCGGATGGACCCCCGCGACGTCCTCGACGTCAACGGCACGACCTATACCTATCTGATCAACGGCCACGGCCCGCAGGAGAATTGGACCGGCCTGTTCCGGCCCGGCGAGCGGGTGCGCCTGCGCGTCATCAACGCCTCGGCCATGTCGATCTTCAACGTCCGTATCCCGGGTCTGGCCATGACCGTGGTCCAGGCCGACGGCGAGAATGTCCGCCCGGTCGAGACCGACGAGTTCCAGATCTCGGTGGCCGAGACCTATGACGTCATCGTCCGCCCGCTTGAGGACCGCGCCTACACCATCGTCTCCGAGGCCATTGACCGTTCGGGCATGGGGCGCGCGACCCTGGCGCCGCGCCTGGGCATGACGGCCGAGGTTCCGCCGCTGCGCGAGGTGCCGACCCTGACCATGAAGGACATGGGTATGGACATGGGCGGCATGGATATGGGCGGCATGGGCGGAATGGAGGGGATGGGCGCCGCGCCGATGACCGGAAT
Source organism: Brevundimonas sp. (assembly GCF_032055285.1). GTDB lineage: Bacteria > Pseudomonadota > Alphaproteobacteria > Caulobacterales > Caulobacteraceae > Brevundimonas. The sequence continues at coordinate 75,674 of NZ_DAMBRE010000002.1, read as the reverse complement.
GGATCACGGCGCCATGCCCGGGATGGACCACGGCGCCGCCGCCCCGGCTGGCGAGGCCATGGCCGCGATGGATCACGGATCCATGGGCGCCATGAACATGCGCGATCCCGCCAATGCGCCGCCCAACATGGCGGTGGGCGTGGGAGTCCAGACCATATCGCCGATGCCGGCGAACCGGCTCGGCGAAAGGCCGCAGGGTCTGGAGAAGGTCGACCACCGGGTGCTGGTCTATACCGACCTCGTGTCGCTGACGCCCAACAAGGACCGACGCGCGCCCAGCCGCTCCATGGAGATCCACCTGACCGGCAATATGGAGCGGTTCATGTGGGGCTTCGACGGCCGAAAATTCAGCGAACTCGTCGAACCGATCCGTTTTGAACGGAATGAACGTGTACGGGTGACCCTGGTGAACGACACCATGATGGCCCACCCCATCCATCTGCACGGGCACTTCTTCGAGCTCGTCACGGGCGGGCCGGACGGGCACCAGCCCCTGAAGCACACCGTCAATGTGGCGCCCGGCGGCAAGCTCAGTTTCGACCTCACGGCCGACAACCCGGGAGACTGGGCCTTCCATTGCCATCTGCTGATGCACATGCACGCCGGCATGTTCAACGTCGTCACCATTCGTCCGATGGAAGGAGCGGCGTCATGATCCGGGTCTCCGTTGCTCTGGTTCCTCTGATCCTGGCGGCCACGCCCGCCCTGGCGCAGACCCATGCCGGACACGGCGCAACCTCGCCGACGCGCCAAGCTTCCCCTCCGACGCAGGGATGCGTCGCAACGGGTTCAGCAGCGACGACGACGGGGCGCGCGGGGATGAGCCAGTCTCCTGTCTCGGCCTGCCCTCCGGGAACCGTACCCGCCCGCGCCGCAGGCGCCGGCCACGACATGTCGACCATGCCAATGGCGCCCGCTCCAGCGGGGCAGGCGGATCCTCACGCCGGTCACGACATGTCGACTATGGGGCGGGCCCAGCCCGCGCCGGCGACGGCGGGACATGACATGTCCATGATGCCGATGGCGCCCGCTCCAGCGGGGCAGACGGATCCCCACGCCAGTCACGACATGTCGACCATGGGACAGGCCCAGCCCGCGCCGCCGACGGCGGGACATGACATGTCGACCATGCCCATGGCGCCCGCTCCAGCGGGGCAGGCGGAGCCTCACGCCGGTCATGACATGTCGACCATGGGGCAGGCCCACCCTGCGCCGGCGAAGGCGGGACATGACATGTCCATGATGCCGATGGCGCCTGCTCCAGCGGGGCAGACGGACCCTCACGCGGGACATGACATGTCGACCATGCCCATGGCGTCGGCTCCAGCGGGGCAGACGGATCCTCATGCGGGACATGACATGGCCGGCATGGCCGGAATGGCCATGCCGCCGGACGTTCCGACAGGCGCGGACAATCCGGGACGCCCGCCTCAGACGCCGCCTCCAGCCGGCGCGCTGGACGGCCCTCCCCATGTGGCGGACCAGATCTTCAGCGCCGGGGACATGGCGGCGGCGCGCAGGGTGCTGCTGGCTGAAAACGGCGACATTCGCGTGGGCGCGGTGATGATCGACCAGTTGGAGGCGACGTCCGTCGACGGCGAGGAGGGCTATGCCTGGGACGCCCAGGGCTGGTACGGCGGGGACATTCATCGCTTCTGGTGGAAGTCGGAAGGCGAGGGCGAGTTCGGCGGAGAGCTCGAAGAGGCTGAGCTCCAGGCGCTCTACAGCCGCGCCTTCACCCCCTATTTCGACTTCCAGACCGGTCTGCGGCAGACCTATCGGCCCGAGGGCGACCGGACTGACCTTGTCGTCGGGGTCCAGGGCCTGGCGCCCTACTGGTTTGAGGTCGACGCCGCAGCCTTCCTGTCCAACAAGGGCGAACTGACGGCGCGCGCCGAGGCCGAATATGATCAGAGGATCACCCAGAAGCTGATCCTTCAGCCTCGCGCCGAGGTGAGCCTCTCTGCGGAGGACATCCCGGAGCTGGGGATCGGGTCAGGCCTGTCCACCCTGCAGGTCGGCGCCCGTCTGCGATATGAGATCCATCGCGAATTCGCGCCCTATGTCGGGGTCGAATGGACCAGGAGCTTTGGCGACACGCGCGATTTCGCCGAAGCGCGAGGGCGAAGCGCCGAAGACACCCGAGTGGTGGTCGGCATCAGGGCCTGGTTCTAGTTTTTTGGAGAAGATGATGAAGATTCAAATCGCCGCGGCGCTGGCGGCTACAGGCCTATTGGCGGCCTGTCAGCCAGCGGCCGAACAGCCCCAACCCAAGGAAGCGATTTCGGTCGCCGGGCCGGCCGCGACCCCAACGGTCCCGGCCGTCGCCCCCACGGAGGTCGCCTCCGCGACCGCACCGACGGGGCAGGCCACGCCCGCCGTTCAGAAGGCGGCCGAACCCGTCAAGGCTACGCCTGCGCGTGAGCGCGGACGTCCGTCCCAGACCCCGAACGTGAGCCCATCGCAAACCAAGCCCCAATCTGCGCCCATGCCGGGCCATGACATGCCGGGCCACGATATGTCGTCCATGCCGGACATGTCCGGCATGGACCACTCTCCGAATTAAGCCCGAACTAAGGAAGACAACCAAGATGCGTAACTTCATTCCCTTCGCGATCGCCGCCGCCATGCTGGTTTCCGCCGGCGCCGCTTCCGCCCAGGCCGCCGATCCCCACGCGGGTCATGGCGCGATGGTTATGGCTGCGCCTGCTTCAGCCGGCGTGGTGACCTCGCCGGCCGACGGCTCCATGTCCTCGAGCGCGCCCACGGCCTTCAGCATCACCTTTCCCCATGCGATGACCTTGAAGTCCCTGACGCTGGCGACGGACGGCGGTCGTCCGGCGGCCGTTCCGGTCCAGGCCGCGGCAGGCACGAAGGCGACAGTCTCCCTGCCTGCGCTTGGAAAGGGCAATCACGTTCTGGCCTGGTCGGCCGAGGGCGCCGACGGCCACGCTATGAGCGGGGTCGCCCGCTTCATGGTCCACTAGAAACTTCCCTCGCTCCGGTCGGTTCGGGCCCGTCATGGCCCGGCCGACTGGAGCTTCCAGAGCGATCTTGACTTGTTGATGCTCTAAGCGTGTAACCTGACCGTGTGATGTGGAACCTTCTCCGCACAGTTCTGCTCGTCTTTGCCCTGGCCGGATTTTTCGGCCAGTCGACGGCTCATGCCATGCCGATCCAGCTGTTTCACAACGCCGGGGTCGGGGCGGAGGCGATGGACTGCGCCGAGACCATGGACATGGCCGGCGACACGACCGGAAATCCCGGCGACTGCTGCAAGGACATGACGCCGGAGTGCGTCGCCAAGATGGGCTGCGCCGCCGTAGCCGCGCCCTTGCCGCCACTGGTCCTGATCCCGCCCCCCGTCGCGCCGCTATTGATCGCCTTCGTGAATTTGAACATCACGCGGGAAGGGGCCGGGCCGGCGCCGCTATTTTCTCCTCCGCAACAGCAGGGCTGAACCGCCCCTTGGTTTGATCGGCCGCGCCCCACGGCGGGTCCTGTCACGCCCATGGAAAGCCATGCCCCCTGCGTCGCGCCGTTCACGGCCGACGCCTGCTGTTCCGAAGGAAGATTTCATGCTCCCCCGTTTCAAACCGGCGGCCAGGGCGACCGTGCTTGCGCTCGCCGCCGCCAGCCTGTCAGGGGCTGCGGCGGCCCGGGCCGAGCCCCTGACGTTCGAGGCCGCCATGGCCCGCGCGGCGTCGGACGCGCCTGATCTGCGCGCCAGCGCCCTTGGCGTCGATGCAGCCCGTGCGGCCGTGGTCGCGGCCGGGCGGCTGCCCGATCCAAGCCTCAAATTCGGACTGGACGGCTTTCCCGTGACCGGGCCCATGGCCGGGCGGTTCGGTGAAGACGACTTCACCGCCCTGCGGGTCGGCGTCGAGCAGGAGCTGCCCAGCCGGGCGCGCCGTCGCGCCGAGCGCGGCCTGGCCGAGGCCGCCATCGGCGTGGCGGTGGCCGACAACGCCACGGCGCTGCGCGAGGTGCGGATCGCGGCGGGCCTGGCCTGGATCGATCTCTATTATTCGGGTCGCAAGCTGGCCGCCGTGGACGAGGTCCTGGCGACGCTTCAACCGCTTTGGGACGCCGCGCCGTCCGGGGTGGCGTCGGGGGCGGATCGTCCGGCCATGGCCCTGGCGCCGATCCAGTTGAAGGCGGCGTTGGACGATCGGCGCAGCCGGCTGGTCGCCGAGAGGGAGGCCGCGCGCGCCGCATTGACCCGCTGGACCGGCGATCCGGCCCCCACAACGGACGGCGCGCCGCCGTCAGATGCGCCGGACCCGTCGGCCTTGCGCATGGGCCTCGAGGACCTGCCCATGCTGAAGGCTTACGAGGCCGAAGACCGGCGGGCTAAGGCCGAACTCGACCTGGCCCGGGCCGGACGGCGTCCGGACTGGTCGGTCGAGGCCAGCTATCAGCGCCGCGACCCCGCGTTCGGCGACATGGTCTCGGTGGGCGCCAGCGTGCGCCTGCCGCTGTTTCAGCGACAACGTCAGGAGCCTTTGATCGCAGCGCGGTCCGCCGACGCGCGGCGGGTCAGCGCCGAACGTGAGGGGACGCGCCGCCAACTGGAGGCGGACCTGCAGCGCGATCTGGCCCAACACGCCATGGACCACGATCAGTGGACCCGGGCGCGCGACATCGTCCTGCCGGCCGTCATGCAACAGTCCGACCTGGAGACCGCCGCCTATGCCGCGGGTCGGATCGGGATCTCCGAAATCGTCCAGGCCTTCACCGCCGTGGCCAACGCCCGGCTGGACGCGCTGGACAAGGAGGCGGCGGTGATGCGCCACGCCGCCGAAATCACCCTGACCTATGGGAGCGGCCGATGAGCGGGTTCAGCTATAATCGTCTCGGCGTCGCCCTGGGCGCTCTGGTGCTGGTGGGGATCGGCGTCGGGACCGGCGTGGTGATCGGTCAGCGATCCAGCGGCCCCGGCGGCGAGGGGGCTCCTGCCGCAGACGAGGCAGGAGGCCGCAAGGTCCTCTACTACTATGACCCGATGTATCCGGATCGAAAGTTCGACAAGCCGGGCCCGTCGCCCTTCATGGACATGCCCCTGGTCGCCAAGTACGCCGACGAGGGCGGGGCTGGCGCAGCGTCCAGCGGCGTGCGTATCGATCCGGCCTTGACCCAGAACCTGGGGGTTCGGTTCGCGACGGCGCGGATGGGAACCCTGGGCGGCGACCTGAACGCCACGGCCGTGATCGACTACAATCAGCGGGATGTGGCGATCGTGCAGTCGCGAGCCGACGGCTTCGTACAGCGGGTCTATGATCGCGCGCCCGGCGATGTGGTCGCTGCGGGCGCGCCCCTGGTCGATCTGCTGGTCCCCAGTTGGGGCGGGGCGCAGACGGAATATCTGGCGGTGCGGCGCACCGGCGACGCCGCCCTGATCCAGGCCGCGCGGCGCCGGCTGGTCCTGATGGGGATGTCCGACGGCCTGATCGCCTCGGTCGAACGCAGCGGGCGGCCGCGCGACACGATCACCATCGCCAGCCCCGTCGCAGGGGCGATCCGCACCCTGGCGGTCCGGCCCGGCATGAGCGTGACGCAAGGCGCCTCCCTGGCCGAGGTCAGCGGCCTGTCGACCGTCTGGCTCAACGCCGCCATCCCCGAAGCCCTCGCCGGACAGCTGCGGGTCGGACAGTCCGTGGAGGCGACCCTGTCGGCCTTCCCGTCCGAACGCTTCACCGGTCGCCTGACCGCCCTGCTGCCGGAGGTGTCGGGCGACAGCCGCACCCTTACGGGCCGTATCGAATTGGCGAACCGGGGCGGGCGTCTGCGGCCGGGCATGTTCGGCCGGGTGGTTTTCGGCGGGGCGACCACGCCTGCGCTTCTGGTGCCGACCGAGGCGGTCATTCGCACCGGTCAGCGCGACATTGTCATGCTGGCCTTGCCCGAGGGGCGCTATCAGCCGGCCCAGGTCCGGGTCGGGCGAGAGGGCGGCGGCCAGACGGAAATCCTGGCGGGTCTGAGCGTCGGAGAGCGGGTCATCGCCTCCGGCCAGTTCCTGATCGATTCCGAGGCCAGCCTGTCGGGCGTGGAGGCGCGGCCCATCGACGGCGCCGCGCTCCCGGCAAATGGGACGGCGAAGATGGAGCCGGGCCGATGATCGCGGGCGTCATCAGAGCCTCGGTCAAGGGGCGGGTCTTCGTCCTGATGGCGGCGCTGGCCCTGCTGGTCGCGGGGCTCTGGGCGGTCAGGAACACCTCGGTCGACGCCTTGCCGGACCTGTCGGACGTCCAGGTCATCATCCGCACCAGCTACCCCGGCCAGGCTCCGCAGATCGTCGAGAACCAGGTCACCTATCCCCTGGCGACCACCATGCTGTCGGTGCCGGGCGCCAGGACCGTGCGCGGCTATTCCTTCTTCGGCGACAGCTATGTCTATGTCCTGTTCGAGGACGGCACCGACCTTTACTGGGCCCGGTCGCGGGTGCTGGAATACCTCAGCCAGGTCCAGTCCAGACTTCCCGACAGCGCCCGCCCCGCGCTCGGCCCCGACGCCACGGGCGTGGGCTGGATCTATGAATACGCCCTGGTCGACCGGAGCGGGCGTCACGACCTGGCGCAGCTTCGCAGCCTGCAGGACTGGTTCCTGCGCTATGAGCTCAAGACCGTGCCGGGGGTGGCCGAGGTCGCGGCCATCGGCGGCATGGTGCGGCAGTATCAGGTCGTCCTGGACCCGATCAAACTGGCCGCTTACGGCGTCATGCACCAGCAGGCGGTCGAGGCCGTCCAGCGCGCCAATGGAGAGACGGGCGGCTCGGTGCTGGAGTTGGCCGAGGCCGAATATATGGTCCGGGCCAACGGCTATCTGACCAATCTGGACGACTTCCGCGCCATACCGATCCGCACCGCGGCCGGCGGCGCGCCCGTGACCTTGGGCGACGTGGCGACCATCCAGATCGGCCCGGAGATGCGGCGTAGCATCGCCGAACTGAACGGCGAGGGCGAGGTGGCCGGCGGGGTGGTGGTGCTGCGCTCGGGCGAGAACGCGCGGGCGACCATCAAGGCCGTGCGCGACAAGCTCCACACCCTGAAGGCCGGCCTGCCTCCGGGCGTGGAGGTCGTCACGACCTACGACCGGTCGCAACTGATCGACCGCGCCGTTTCCAACCTCAGCCACAAGCTGATCGAGGAGTTCATCATCGTCGCGCTCGTCTGCGGCCTGTTCCTGTGGCACGCGCGTTCAGCGCTCGTCGCCATCCTGACCCTGCCGCTGGGGGTGCTGGCGGCCTTTCTGCTGATGCATGCCCAGGGGGTGAACGCCAACATCATGTCGCTGGGCGGGATCGCCATCGCCATCGGGGCCATGGTCGATGGGGCGATCGTCATGATCGAGAACGCCCACAAACATATCGAACGATGGGAGCAGGATCATCCTGGCGAGAAGCTGGCCGGAGAGACGCGCTGGACCGTCATCACCGAGGCGGCGGCCGAGGTCGGCCCGGCGCTGTTCCTCAGCCTCGTGATCATCACCCTGTCCTTCGTGCCGGTCTTTACGCTGCAGGCGCAGGAGGGGCGGCTGTTCGCGCCGCTGGCCTTCACCAAGAGCTACGCCATGGCGGCGGCCGCCATTCTGTCGATCACCCTGGTTCCCGTGCTGATGGGCTATCTGATCCGGGGGCGAATACCCGCCGAGCAGAGCAATCCGATCAATCGCGGACTGACGCGCGCCTATCGTCATCCGCTGGACTGGGTTCTGAAGCGGCCGAGGACCACCCTGGCCATCGCGGCCCTGGCCTTCGCCACCACCGCCTGGCCCCTGAGCCAGCTGGGCGGGGAGTTCATGCCCCCCATGGACGAGGGCGACCTGCTGTATATGCCCTCGGCCCTGCCGGGCCTGTCGACCGCCAAGGCCGCCGAACTTTTGCAGCAGACGGACCGGATGATCCGTTCCGTGCCCGAGGTCGCGACCGTGTTCGGCAAGGCGGGGCGGGCCGAGACGGCGACTGATGCTGCGCCGCTGGAGATGTTCGAGACCACGATCCAGTTCAAGCCGCGCGATCAGTGGCGGCCGGGCATGACGCCGGAGAAACTGGTCGAGGAGCTGGACCGCGTCGTGCGGGCGCCGGGCCTGGCCAATCTCTGGGTGTCTCCGATCCGCAACCGCATCGACATGCTGGCGACCGGGATCAAGAGCCCGATCGGGGTCAAGGTCTCCGGGGCCGACCTTGCCGAGATCGACCGTATCGGCGGCGAGGTGGCGAAGGTCGCCCAGACCGTGCCGGGGGTGACTTCGGCCCTGGCCGAGCGTCTGACCGGCGGGCGCTATGTCGATGTCGACATCGATCGGCAGGCGGCGGGCCGATACGGGCTGAACATCGCCGACGTTCAGTCGATCGTGTCCGGCGCCATCGGCGGCGAGACGATCGGCCAGACGGTCGAAGGCCTGGCCCGCTATCCGATCAATGTGCGCTACCCGCGCGAACTGCGCGACGATCTCGAGCAACTGAGAGCGCTGCCGATCCTGACGCCGTCAGGCCAGCAGATCACCCTGGGCACAGTGGCGAAACTCGAGATCGCCGACGGACCGCCCATGCTGAAGTCCGAGAACGGCCGCCCCTCGACCTGGGTCTATGTCGATGTGCGGGGGCGCGACCTGGCCTCCGTCGTCGCCGATCTGAAAAGAGCTGTGGCCCGGGACGTGCGTCTGAACCCGGGTGTCACAATCGCCTATTCGGGACAGTACGAATATCTGGAGCGGGCGGCGAACCGCCTCAAGATCGTGGCCCCTGCCACGCTCGTGATCATCTTCATCCTGCTGTATCTGACCTTCGGTCGTTTCGACGAGGCGCTGCTGATCATGGCCTCCTTGCCCTTCGCCCTGACCGGCGGAATCTGGATGCTCTACCTGCTGGGCTATCACCAGTCGGTGGCGACCGGCGTCGGCTTCATCGCCCTGGCCGGCCTTTCTGCCGAGTTCGGCGTGGTCATGCTGATCTACCTCAAGCAGGCGCTGAGGGATCGGGGGCCGAGCCCCGATCGCAATCAGGTGGAGGCGGCGGTCCGGGAGGGAGCCTTGCTTCGGGTGAGACCCAAGGCCATGACGGTCGCCGTCATCATCGCCGGCCTGTTGCCGATCCTGATCGGTCACGGCGCCGGATCGGAAATCATGAGCCGCATCGCCGCGCCGGTCATCGGCGGCATGCTGACCGCGCCCCTGCTGTCCATGCTGGTGATCCCGGCCGGATACCTCCTGCTTCGCCGTCGAAAGCTTCCATCCCCCACGTTCAACCCTGGAGAACCCAAATGAAACACGCCCTCATTCTCTCGGCCGGCCTGGCCGTCAGCCTCGCAGCCTGCAACCAGAAAACGGAACCCGCGCCGGTCGAGGTGCCGGCCGCCGCTCCGGCGACCGCCGGCGACATGGCCGCCACGCCCATGGCGCCGGCCGAAACCGTCAAGTCGGGCGTCGGAACGGGCGTGATCACCAAGGTCGATGCGACGACGGGCTCGGTCACGATCGATCACGGTCCGATCCCGGGCGTCGACTGGCCCGCCATGACCATGAGCTTCAAGGCGGCCCCGGCCGTGATGGAGAAGGCCAAGGTCGGCGAGCGCGTCCAGTTCGACGTGACCGTGCGCGGTCGCGAATCCGAAGTGACCGCGATCCGGCCCGAATAGGCCGATCATCCCGACGAGGCGGGGATCGGCGCAGGCCGATGTCGAGGCCGTTCTGCGTCCCGACCAGGCATAAAGAGAGGCTCCGCCGCACAATCGGCGGGGCCTTTGCCTTGTTAGCGACGAACCGGGTTCGCGCCTTCGAAGGTCATGAAAGGGGCGGGGGCGCCGCTGCCGAAGCGCATGACGCCGTAGGTTCGGGGGCGTAGCCGGGCGCCTCCATGCCGCGCGAGGCGCCGAACAGGAGCCGAAAAGGCTGAAAACTCGCCGCGCGCCCTCTGGGGGCGCGCGGCCTTTTCGCGGAACCACATAGTTGCGAAAGGAGCTTGAGTTTCGGCGTCACGAAACGAGCCCATAGGCAGGGAGCAATGATGCTGGACCTACTCGTGACGACACGATCGCACGTCGTTTTCACCTTCCCCTACTGTATCGGACACTCGGCTTCGAAACACGCAGGTCGCTCGCGCCGAGATATTTGGCGCGGGACGGTTTCAGTTTTCGCCATCTTTGACTCGCGCTCGGCCCTTTTGAAGGCGCAGGGTCAACGGCCGCTTTCGTCACGACCCACTGCAGCCTCGAAGGTCAAAGACGCGTTGTTGGTGACGAAGCGTCCACCCCTCTCCGTCGGTGCATCCAGCGTCGCGGCGACCAACATGACAGGACCGGTTACGCCGTCCGGAATCCGTAGCCGGCCCTCTGCGTCGGTTTGAACCGCGCGCCTTTCGTCCTGTCCAAACCTGATCGTGACGGGTTGCGCCGGTATTGGATGCCCATTTCTGACCAGTTGGAAGGTCGCAGGACTATTCTGGCCAGCCACGAACTCGGGGAGAAACTCGACCTCTAGCCCCGTCGCTCCCCCCGCCGTCGGGGTGCAGGTCTGGAAGCAGACGAGCGTCTTGGCCAGCCGGCGCGATCTCACTTCAAGCGGCGCGCCTTCAGGCAGCAGTCGGCGCACTGTCGCTACATCCTCGGCCTTGAAGGGGTGCTCCTCCAGATAGGTGTCGACCTGGTCAGGCCGCCAGGTGGATTCGCCCCAGATCGTCAGAAGCGTCACGGTCGCCATCCCCTGGGCGTCACTGGACACCGCCAGGCGCAGGGACTTGGCTTGGGCCCCGACGGTTACGGCCGCCGGACGACCATCGACCACCGCCCGGACCTCGGCGACGCGGCTGCGGGGCGAACCCACGTTGAGGGCAGGGAAGTCCGACGACGAGGTTGCGTGGACAATGAGCGGGTGTCCCATCGGCCCGACGAAACGCTCCGGCGCCAGGAAGAAGTCGTGGGCGGCGGCCGCCCCGGCGAACAGGCTCAGGCCCGAGACCATAGCCACCATCAGATTCGTTCTCATGTCGTGTATTCTTCTCTTGATCTGTTGTTTCGCCGGTGTCTGCGCCGGCCGATATCGTTTGAGTGTCCTGGCGCCCCCTTAGCCTTGCAGCGGCGAGGGGGCGCCTTCAGCGGACCTAGAAGCGCGCGGTCAGTCCGAGGTAATATCGGCGACCGATCAGGTCGTAGCTCGAGGGATCGGTGTTGGCGGCGATCGCGGGTGCATAGACCGGTGGTTGTTCGTCTGTCAGATTGTTGACGCCAGCCCGCAGCGAGACGACCTCGTTCACTTTGAAACCGGCATTGAGGTCGATGTAGTGGATGGCGTCGACAACCTGGCTTCGGTTGTTGAAATTCTCGACTGATCCTTGGTAGCGCCACCGCAGGCCGACGTTCCACGGGTCCTGACTCCAGTTCAGCGTGGAAAAGACCTTCCACTCGGGTAGGGTCAGGCCGAAGCTGTTTGAGATCGTGCCTTTGCGATCCGTGAAGGCGCCGCCCGGAATGTCCTGCCGCTCCCATTTCAGGAGCTTCGTGCCGGTGACGTTCAGGGCCAGGCTTCCCCAATCCGGCGCGCCGAGATCGACCAGGTCGATTCGCCAATCGACTTGGAAGTCGATGCCCTTGGTCTCCAGCGTGCCGAGGTTGGCGTTGGTCTCGAAGGTATTGGTGATCTGTCCCGAGTTCGGATCTCGGCTGAACATGCGGCAGAAGATGTTGTTCGGATCGTAGGTCGGATTGGACGCGCCGTCCTGATTGTAGCAGCGACGCAGTTGTTCAGTCGTCGATACCGTGCCGACCACCTTCTCGATCGTGATATCGTAGTAGTCGATAGATCCGGACACCCGGCTGAGCCACGGGGCCGCAAACGGCGACTGCCAGGTGGCGCCCACGGTGAAGGAATCTGCGGTCTCCTCCTCCAGCATCGGGTTGCCCCCGGTGACCCCAGAGACCTGAGAGTTGGAGAAGGTGTAGGAATCGATCACCTGAGTCGGGACATTCTGCGCCAGGCACAGGGTTCGCACCGCATTGGCGTTTGCCGCGCCCGGCGTGCGATACGCGCCGCGAATATCGCAGGGATCCCCGGAGAACTGGCGCGCGCCGGTCGAGGAAACCGGCACCCCGATCGACGGGAAGCTCAGATTCTGCGCTGCGAACAGCTCGCCGATAGAGGGCGCGCGGACCGCGCGCTGAACGCCGCCGCGGAAGCGTAGCCCGTTGAGCGCTTCCCAGCTGAGATCGGCCTTGTAGGATCCGACCCTTCCGATCGTTTCGTAGTCCGAGACGCGGTAGCCGAGATTTGTCTCCAGACTGCGCACAAACGGCAGATTGCTAAGCAACGGGATCAGGACCTCGCCGTAGAGCTCCGACACTTGATCCGACCCCGATAGCGGCTGGCCGGAGTTGCCGGCCAGCTCAGGCCCGGTGACGCCGTTGAGGGTGAATGTGCTGAGCAGCAGGTTATCGGGCGAAAAGTTGTAGTTCTGCTCGCGGTAGGCTGCGCCGACGGCCGCGCGGACCTCGCCGGCGGGCAGGGTGAACAGGCCGCCTTGCAGGTTCAGTTCAGCGACGCTCTGGTCGTTCGTGGTCACATTTTTGGCCACCCGGCCGACATAGGCGATGCAGGCCGCGCTCATTGGGTTGACGCCGAAGGGATTGAAACCGCCGGCGCAGATCGACGCCCCGCCGTCGGGGGCGTCCAGGAGCCGCTGCAGCGCCGAGCGAGCGAGGTAGCCGGTGTAGACGGTGCCGTTGTTCACTCGGCCATAGGAAACATAGGCGTCGTAGGTCCAGTCGCGGAGGCCGACGAGGTCACCGCGTATGCCCGTGTTGATCTGATAGACGTTGTAGTCCTCGGACTGGCGTCGCGGGCCGAGTTCGTTGAAGCGCTTGTCGAGGCGGAAGCTTCCGGCCGGGTTCGGGCGGGAGTCCAGGACGCTGCGCAGCTCGGCGGGAATGAACGGGTTGGTCGATGGAATGCGGAACCCGGTGGTCGGTCCGGTGGCCGGGTTGGAGGCCAACTGATTGCCGGCTTCGTACTGGGAGAACAGGAAGTCGGCGTATAGCTCCACCGCAGAGTTGATCTCGTAGTCCGCCGCCGCATACACATTGTACCGCTTCTGCGGGATGATCATGTAATTGCGGTCGACGGTGCTGTAGGCGAAGTCCGTCTGCTGGAGCGGACCGGGCGTGCGGAAGCCTTCGTAATCGACGCCGCCTGGGCTGACGTAGTCGCGCGCGCCCCGATAGGTGAACAGGGTCCCATTGTTGTTGAAGCCGAAAGTGTCGCCCCGGGCGGCGCCGGGGACGGCGGCGTTGACAGCGGCGGCCGTCGGCAGGTTGGTGGCGTCGAACACGGTCGAGCCTAAGGGCGACGTGCCGGCAAAGCCCCCGATCAGCGAAAAGGCGCGACTGGCGTTGAGGACGGAGGCGCGGTTTGAATAGCTGGCCGACAACACCGCATGTCCGCGGCCATCGGCGATGTCGCCGCCCAGGGTCAGGCTGACCGCTTCGGTCGAGGCGTCGCCCCGGTCCGAGGATCCATACTGGGCGTCGAACTGCAGGCCTTCGAAGTTTCCATCGAGCAGGAAGTTGAGCACGCCGCCGACGGCGTCCGATCCATAGGTCGAAGAGGCGCCGCCAGTAATCGTCTCGATACTGGAGATGAGCGGCGTCGGCAGCAGATTGAGATCGACGACGGACGAAGCGTTGGACGGAACTATGCGGCGGCCATTCAGCAGCACCAAGGTGCGGGTCGAGCCCAGTCCGCGGAGCTGGACGTTCGCCTGGCCGGCCAGGTTCGGACTGTTCGACGCGGCGTTGCCCAGAGCGGTGAACTGCGGAAGATCGTTGATCAGACTTTCGATATTGACCGACCCCGTCGCCTTAAAGTCTTCCTGGGTCATGGTCACGATCGGGCTGTTGGCGCTGTAGTCTTGGCGCGCGATACGAGAGCCGGTGACGACGATTGTGTCTATTTCAACGGCAGCGTCTGACGATTGAGGAGCGGCCGGAGTTTGGATCTGGGCGGCGGCAGGCAAGGCCGGCAATGTGGCGGCGGCGATCACCAGGCCCGAAAGGACTGAAGACGTGACGAGCTGGCTTCTGAAAGAGATGTTGGCCAAAGGCTTTTTCCCGCTAATTTTTTGGCCGAAATGCGGCCCCCTATTTCGACTTACGCAGCGCGGCGAGCTCCCCCCTCGGCGCCGACACGATTTTTTTACAGGCCGCGCGAGATCTGCCCGTGCGAAAGCCGTGGTTCCCTCGAGTGCTGGAACGCAAGTGGCCGCGCCCTTTCGCGTGACGGTTTCCGGCCCGAATGCTTGCTGGAGGTGCTGGTCGAGGTGATCCGGGAGACGTTCGACGATGCGATTTCAACATGCCGCGCAGAGCCCTGGAGAAGGGTAGAATCCTCAAGGTCCTTCTTTACGGGTCATATGCGCGAAGCGACTGGGGCCACGACCTGGACGGCTGTTACTGCTCGGGCTTCGTCCTACTGGTCGTCGCCGACCACGAAGATCTACCTATGGCGCGTTCTGGCTACACGCGACCAACCGAAACGATGCCGGGCGAAGGCGAAATCCGCGAGGTCGGCGAGGGCATCCAGTTTGATGGGACTGTGCGCGGTCGCGAACCCGAAGTGACTGCGATCCGGCCTGAGTAGGCCGGACATTCCGGTTGAGCGGGCGATCAAGCGCGTCTTTCACCTGGTCGAGGTCGATGGCTCAATTGCATCTAACCCTAAAGGCTCCCCCTGGAGAGGGCGCCGCAGGCGATGGTCTGGTCCGCGATGGGAGATACGAAAAGGCCCCGCCGGCTAGCCGGCGGGGCCATCTGTCATAGCGGAGCAGGGGGGCTAGCGGACGGGCGTCGCGCCTTCGAAGGTCATGAAGCGGGCGGGCTGGCCCGCGTCGAAGCGCATGACGTCATAGCGTTCGGGGGCGTAGCCGGGGGCTTCCATGCCGGGCGAGCCGGTGGGCATGCCGCCGACGCCGATGCCGCGCGAGGCACCGGGCGATTTCAGGAAGGCGTTGACGGCGGCGGCGGGGACGTGGCCCTCGATCACCTTGCCGTCGACGACGGCCGTATGGCAGCTCCAGAGGGCTTCCGGCACGCCCAGGCGGGCTTTCACCGGCGCCAGGTCGTCAGTGGGGACGACGCGGATCGTATAGCCGGCCTTGCGCATATGCTCGACCCAGCCGCCGCAGCAGCCGCAGGAATCGCTCTTGTAGACGGTCATGTCCGAGGCATGGGCCACGGTCGGCAGGCCGTTCAGCAGGAAGCCCGCGCCGCCGAGGATGGCGACGCCGGCGGCGAGGGCGGAAAGCTTGAGCTTGTTCATGGTCAGGCGGCCTCGGCCGGATAGCCGGCGGCGTCCAGCGCGGTCAGCAGGGTTTGACGGTCGGCGGCAGTCGTCACCTCGACGCGGCGGGCCTCGATGTCGGCCTTGACGGCGGCGGAGGCGTCCACGGCGTGGATGGCCTTCTCGACGCCGGCGGCGCAGCCGCCGCAGCGCATCTTGGGAATGTGGAGCACCTGTAGATCGGAAGTCCCGGGAACATGGGCGGACATGGGCGAACCTTTCAAAAATGAACGCCTGCCGGTTCTAATCCTTACCCTTATGGGAAGGTCAACGGCTGGAACCATGATTTTTAGTATGGGTTAGCTGGGGGACCTGACGCGCTGCGTGTGCAGGGAAATCGAATCTGGACGTAGGAGACGCGACGTGAACAAGGGTCAATACCGGTCGTTCGGGATCGAGCTGGTTCTCGATTTCATCGTCATGTATCTCGTCATGTATACAATGATCGCCACGCTGGATCATTTCTACCTCAACCTCAACAACGTCTACATGACGCTCATGATGGTCACCCCCATGGCGATCCTCATGCTCTGGTTCATGCGGTCCATGTACCCCTCGCGAAAGCTGAATCTGGCGATCGTCGGCGGCGCCGCGGCGGCGTTCGTCCTCGCCTTTGTCGGCATGCGGACCCAGGCGGGGGTGGGCGACAAGGAGTTCCTCCGGTCCATGATCCCGCATCATTCCGGCGCGATTCTGATGTGCGAGCAGGCCTCGATCCGCGATCCGGAGATTATCGCCCTGTGCGATCGGATCATCCGGGCCCAGGACGATGAGATCGCTCAGATGCAGGCGATCCTGAAGCGCCTCTAGGCGGCTGCGTTCGTCGTCGAGAAGGGACAGCGACGCTCCTGACGCGGGCCGCCGCAAGGGTTTGGGGCCTGGGTGCTCCGGCGTCTCCACATATGACCCCCTTGAATTCTTCTGAAGCGAACTTCGCAAGCGCTTGTGTGGCGACCTGTCGCAAGGGATGGAGCGTGCGGGTGCGTAATACCCTGTGAAGCTCACGCCGAAGTCGTCGGTCGTGAAGTGCGTTCAAGGAAGGATGATCCATCATATGTCGAGCATGGCTCTCGATCGCAGGTCCCTGTTGCGGGGCGCAGCCGTTAGCGGCGGACTACTGGGCCTCTCCGGCCTGATGCCGGCCTGGGCCCAGACGGGTTCCCCGGGACTGCGCGCCGATCTGCCGACGCTGACGGGACCCAACATCGACCTGACCGTTGGAGACGCCAGCTTCACCGTCGGCGGGCGCACGGGCCACGCCTTCATGATCAACGGCCTGCTGCCTGCGCCCCTGCTGCGGATGCGTGAGGGCCAGAACGTGCGCCTGTCGGTGACCAATACCCTGGACGAGGACACCTCGATCCACTGGCACGGCCTGTTGCTGCCCTTCCAGATGGACGGCGTGCCGGGCGTCAGCTTCCCCGGCATCAAGCCGCGCGAGACCTTTGTCTATGAGTTCCCGCTGAAGCAGTCGGGCACATACTGGTATCACAGCCATTCGGGCCTGCAGGAGGCCATGGGCCACTACGGCCCCATCGTCATCGACCCGGCGGGCGTCGATCCGGTCGGCTATGACCGCGAGCATGTTCTGGTCCTGTCGGACTGGAGCTTCATGCATCCGCACGAAATCCTGGCCAAGCTGAAGAAGAGCCCCGGCTACTTCAACATGCAGAAGACCACCCTGGCGGGCCTGCTGGACGGATCGGACGGCATGAGTCTGGCCGAGCGCCGGATGTGGGGCGGGATGCGCATGGACCCGCGCGACATCCTCGACGTCAACGGCACGACCTATACCTATCTGGTCAACGGCCACGGACCCGAAGAGAACTGGACCGGCCTGTTCCGGCCCGGCGAGCGGGTGCGCCTGCGCGTCATCAACGCCTCGGCCATGTCGATCTTCAACGTCCGCATTCCGGGTCTGGCCATGACCGTGGTGCAGGCCGACGGCGAGCACGTCCGCCCGGTCGAGGTGGACGAATTCCAGATCTCGGTCGCCGAGACCTATGACGTCATCGTTCGCCCGACCGAGGACCGGGCCTACACCATCGTGTCCGAAGCCATCGACCGTTCGGGCATGGGCCGTGCGACCCTGGCCCCGCGTCTGGGCATGACGGCCGAGGTGCCGCCGCTGCGCAAGGTGCCGAACCTGACCATGGCCGATATGGGCATGGGGGGCATGGATCACGGCTCGATGGCCGGGATGGATCATTCGGCGCACGGAGCCGCGGGGGGCGCTGCCGCCGGGGCCGCAGCCGCCGCGCCGATGGACCACGGCGCCATGAGCATGCGCGACCCCAACAACGCTCCCGCCGACATGGCGGTCGGCGTCGGGGTGGACGCCATCGCGCCCGCGCCCGCCAACCGTCTGGGCGAACGGCCGCAGGGGCTTCAGGACGTCGATCACCGGGTGCTGGTCTATACCGACCTGCGCTCGCTGACGCCCAATACGGACACCCGCCCGCCGTCACGGTCGATGGAAATCCACCTGACCGGCAATATGGAACGGTTCATGTGGGGCTTTGACGGGCGCAAGTTCTCGGAGCTGGTCGAGCCGATCCGCTTCGAGCTGAACGAGCGGGTCCGCGTCACCCTGGTCAACGACACCATGATGGCCCACCCGATCCACCTGCACGGCCACTTCTTCGAGCTGGTCAACGGTCACGACGGCTATCAGCCGCTGAAGCACACGGTCAATGTGGCGCCGGGGGGCAAGGTCACCTTCGACCTGACCGCCAATGCGCCGGGCGACTGGGCCTTCCACTGTCACCTGCTGATGCACATGCATGCAGGGATGTTCAACGTCGTCACGGTTCGTCCGCTGGAAGGAGCCGCCCGATGAGCCGCGCCCTGTTCGCCGCTGTCGCGGTCCTGCCCCTGATGCTGGCCGCCGGCGCCGCCGTCGCCCAGAGCCATGGGGGACATGCGGGCCACGGCGCCCAAGCTGCACCCGCCCGTCCGCCGCAAGCTCGCCCGACTCCTGCGTCCAAGCCCAAGCCGCGTGCCGCCGCCCCCAGACGCGCCACGCCGCCGGCCTCGGCTCAGGCACCCGCCGCCGACCCTCATGCGGGTCACGACATGAGCTCCGCCCCGGCGGCTGCAGCCGACCCGCACGCTGGCCATGATATGAGCGGGATGCAGACGGCTCCGGCCACGGCGCCCGCTGCCGATCCTCATGCGGGTCACGACATGAGCGCCATGCAGACATCTCCGGCTCAGCCCGGCGTCTCCGATCCTCATGCGGGCCACGACATGAGCGCGGTTCCGCCGGCAGCAGACCCCCACGCCGGGCACGACATGTCGGCCATGGCGGGCGGCGCGCCCAACATCCCGACCAGCGTGGACGCTGTCGGGGGGCGGATGGTCGAGACGCCGCCGCCGGCTGCGGCTCGCGCCGCGCCCGCCCATGCGGCGGACCTGTTGTTCGACCCGGTCGTCATGGCGGCGTCGCGCAAGCAACTGCTGGTCGAGAACGGCGACATCCGCTCGACCGCCGTGTTGATCGACTCCATCGAGGCCAGCTTCGGCGACGGCGAGGAAACCTACAGCTGGAACGCCCAGGGCTGGACCGGCGGCGACATCAACCGCTTCTGGTGGAAGACCGAGGGCGAGGGCGAGTTCGGCGGCCGGTTGCACGAGGCCGAGGTCCAGGCCCTCTACAGCCGCGCCGTCGCCCCCTTCTGGGACGTTCAGGCGGGCGTGCGTCAGGACTTCCGCCCCGACGGCGAGGACACCACCCACCTTACCGTCGGCGTCCAGGGCGTGGCCCCCTACTGGTTCGAGATGGGGGCCGCCGCCTTCCTGTCGACCGAGGGCGATCTGACCGCCCGCGTGGAGGCCGAATACGACCAGCGCATCACCCAGAAGTGGATCCTGCAGCCGGCGGTCGAAGTGGCCCTTTCGGCCAGCGACATCCCCGAGCTGGAGATCGGTTCGGGCCTGACGTCCGTCACGGCGGGTCTTCGCCTGCGCTACGAAATCCGCAAGGAGTTCGCGCCCTACGTCGGGGTCGAGTGGAGCCGGTCGCTGGGCGACACCGCCGATTACGCCAAGGCGCGCGGCGAGGATCCCGAAGATTTCCGCCTGGTCGTCGGGATCAAGGCCTGGTTCTGATCGCACCGAAAAGCCGACGGCGGTTCCAGGATCGTCGTCGGCGCGACGCCGCCTCCGATGAACGACCGTCAGTCGACGCCGCCCGTCCAGGGCGGCGGGTCGCTGGCCGGAAATGAGTCGACGCCCGCCCGCTCCACTTCATCAAGGGGTTCGGGTGGGCGACGGCGCCGAATGATGCCCTCCTGAGCGCCTTCAGCGGCGATCGCCGCAGCGATCAGCGGCGCAAGCCCTATGGCGTTGCTGTCGTGTGGAATGGAATCGCTTGAGACGATCCGGTCGGTGAGCCCCTTCAGTTGCTCATGGGAATCCTCAGCGAACACACCGTGGACAACCGCGCAGACCGGTCGCGGGAAGCCCTGAAGCGGCAGTTTTCGAGCGGCTTCAATCAGGGTGTGCCCTGACGAGGCGATATCGTCGACGAGGACCGGATATCGGGCCCTCCATTGCGAGAGGTCAGGAACCTCGACATCGACGTTGCGGTCGCCGTGCCGAACCTTGCGCAGCACCGCATAAGGGGCACCGATGCGCCTGGCGATCTCAGACACCCACTGCTCGCTCTCCTCGTCTGGCCCGATGATCAAGGGCTCACCGACCTCTGCGGCGATCCAGTCTGCAAGGAGAGGCGCGGCGTGCAGCGTCTGAGCGGCGATCGTGTAGAGCGCGGACAGCGCTGGATACCTGTGCAGGTGCGGATCGACTGTCACGAGGCGATCGAAGGTCGAGGAAACAAGCCGCGCGAATGTCTTGGAGGATATGGCCTCGCCAGCCTGGAAGCGTCGGTCCTGGCGCATATAGGAAAGGTAGGGCGCGATCAGCGTCACTTCGCGCGCGCCGAGCGCGCGGGCGGCGTCCGCGGCGAAGACGAGGCGGAGGAAACCGTCATCGGGCCGCGCGAGCGTGCAGACGAGGCAGACCATCTTGTCCGCGACGTCGGAAAGGATGCGGACATAGCTCTCGCCGTCGGGAAAGCGCCGGGTCTCGATCTCGCCCATCTCCCACCCGCCGGCTTCGGCTAGCTGGCGCGCGAATACTTCGTTGCCGGGTAGCGGAATTATCAGTCGCATGCCGTGTTTCCCTGTCGTTCGAAGGTTGTTGCTCGTTTGTGGAATTCGCCCCCTGGAAGACGACCATCGCGGATGGTGCGGCCGAGCGGAGCTGCGGATCGCATGAAACGCCCTCGCTTCTGCCTCAGCAGGACGCCCGCATCGCGGCCGACTTCCGGTAGATCGCCCGGATCAGGTAAGGTGACGCTCGCGCCGACAGGCACATCTCATCATCCGTTTTTGTTGGGCGGGGTAATCACTATGTCGCTCCGGCAGATCGCAGGCAAGCCGACGCGATCATCGGCCGGGCCGTAAGCTTTCCGGGCGAGTGGCGTCATACGCGCGACCGGATCAGGACCGGAACGCTTGCGGAAGGCGAGGATTCGATGCGCTGGGCGGAAACATGGCGGGGCGGCTACGGAGCGTTTGTGCGAAGCCCGGAGACCGTCGAGCGACTGGCCGCGGCGACCGAGCGCCTCGTGCGGCGCGGCGCGTGGCCCGACGAGGAGTCGGTGTATCGCATGCTGGCCGCGGCCGACCGGCTGGCCAGCGCCGCCATGTGGGTGGTGGCCCACATGACCTATGCACGCCGGGTTGACCTGTCGGGCGCCGCCTTGCCGGCCGAGGCCTTCAAGTCGTCTCCGGAGGGGCACACCGGCGGCTCGCTGAACATGGCGCCCGCCTTCGTCGGCTATCTGCTCGCCAATTCGCTGTCTGGGGGAACGCGTTCCTGGATCATGGGCCAGGGCCACTGCGTCGCGGCCGTGGAGGCGGTCAACGCTCTGACCGGGGACGTTTCGCCGGGACAGAAGGGTCGATACGATCGGTCCGAGGCCAACCTGTCCCAACTGGCGTCCGACTTCTACAGCTACGCCATCGGCCCCGATGGCCGCCCGGGGGTTCCCCTCGGCAGTCATTCCGGCCCGGAAACGGCGGGTGCGGTCTCCGAGGGCGGCTACCTCGGCTTCGCCGAACTCGAATATGTCCACATGCCGCTACGCGGGGAGGGCCTCGTCGCCTTTCTGAGCGACGGCGCCTTCGAGGAACAGCGGGGCTCTGGCCGTGTTCGACGACGGACGCCGCACCTTCATCGCCTTCGGGCCGGGCCTGGAGGCCGGGGAGGCGCCGGCCCTGTTCGTCATCGCCCCGGACGGACAGGCCCAGTACGTGAATTACAGGCAGTCTGGCGGCCTCTTCATCGCGGACCGGCTGTTCGATCGCGCCGAACTGCGGATCGGGGAGCGCCGACCGCAGATCGTGCGAATTCGGCGTCTCGGGGAGGCGCGGCCATGAACGATGTCCAGCCTCCCGGAGTCGGCCAGTCCGCAGCCGCTCCCAAGAGCCCGGCGCTGGAACTCGACGGCCGCGCGCCGCGTCCGGCCGTGGTCCGGCTGCGGTCGTCGATGGTGAAGCTGGTCATCGGGAGCGCCGGCCTGGTGCTCGCCGGGGCCCTGATCTGGGCCTTCGTGGTGCAGCCGGAGCTGCGCGAGGCGTCCCGCGCCCGCGTGGCGGGAGGCCGCGACGACGATGTCCGGCGCGCTGTGCGACCGGCCGAGCAGGTGACGGACCAGCCGGCCACATATGACCGTCTGCCGCCTCCGAGAGGTGAAGCAGCCGCCGAGCCGGTGGCGACCCATGTCCGTGGGCGCGATCGGAGGGAACCCGTAGCGGGCGGCTACAACGCGCCGACGCAGGGCCGGGGCGCTGGGCCCGATGCGCGGGACCTGGCCGTCCGCTCGGGCCTGATGTTCGAAACGGCCGGTGCGGATCGTCCTGCGCCCGTCGCCGCGGCATTGCAGCCGGTCTCGACGCGCACCGGAGATTTAGGGCGGGCGCCCGGGAGCGACGTCTACAACCGGCACGGCCTGACGGCCCCTATCTCGCCCTTCGAACTGAAGGCCGGGACCCTCATGCCGGCGGTCTTGCTGACGGGGGTGGATACCTCGCGGCCGGGGCCGGTGATCGCCGCCATGACCCAGAACCTTTACGACACAGTGGCCGGCCGGCACCTGCTGGCGCCCCAGGGCTCCCGGCTCATCGGGCGGCATGAAGGCGATAGCGCCTATGGCGACCGGCGCGCCTTCATCGTGTGGGAGCGGCTGATCCTGCCCAATGGCAAGAGCCTGGTGCTGGAGGCCGAGCCGGGCGTGGACGCGCGCGGCGCCGTCGGGGTGCAGGGGCGGGTCGACCGGCGTCTCGGCGCCCTGGTGATCGGGACCCTGTTCGCCGGGGCCGTCACCACCCTGGGACAGATGGCGCGCGACGAGGGCGTTCGTGGCGGGGGCTCCTTCCTCGGGGATGCCGGCGACGCCGCGGCGATCGAAGGGGCGCGGGTCGGCGGCCGCCTGATCGACCGGGAACTGGAGGTGCGGCCCGTGGTGCGCGTGCAGGCGGGCGAGCGCGTCCAGGTGATGATCACCCGCGACCTGATCCTGGAGCCTTACAGATGATCCGGACCTTCACGCCCCGCGGCTGGGCGGCTGTCCTGGTTGCGGTGACGGCCGTCCCGGGCCTCCCGGCGGCCGCCAGAGCGCTGCCGACACTCGTCCTTATCAATGAGACCCGGAGCCTTCCGCGAGGGCTCTACGTCCGGCGTCCCGGCGAAAACGTCCAGCGAGGCGCGACGGCGGCCTCCGTTCAGCCTGACAGCGCACGGGCCTACCTGGCGAGCTTGGGCGCTCCGCCCGACATGCTCCTGCTCAAACGGGTGGCGGCCGTGGACGGCGACGTGGTCTGCCGGGAGGGCGAGCGGGTGTTCACCCCGGCAGGCGAGGCGAGGGTGCTTGGGCAGGACAGGCGCGGGGCTGTCCTGTCGGCATGGGCAGGGTGCCGTCGGCTTGAGGCGGATGAGGTCTTCCTGCTGGGGGAGGCTGCAGAGAGTTTCGACAGCCGCTATTTCGGCCCGGTGAATCGCCGCGAACTCAGGGGCGTCTTCACGGCGGTGGCGACATGGTGAGGCTGGGCGCACTGACCCTTTCATTCGCGCTGGCCGGGACCGCTGGCGTCGTACAGGCGCAAAGCGTGGACTGGCGTGCGGCGGGGGGCGACATGTTCGGCGCGCCGACCGTCGTGATCCTTGAGACGGTCGATGAGGAGATCGTCCGCATTCCCGATCTGGATCCGCCCTATCGCGAGGCGATCGCGGCGGCGGCGGCCCGCCATGGACTGGACGCCAAGCTGCTCCACGCTCTCGTTTTGACAGAAAGCGCCTATCGGCCGAACGCTGTCTCCCCGGCCGGAGCGGCGGGCCTGACGCAACTCATGCCGGGGACAGCGCGGGACCTCGGCGTCGAGGATCGCTTCGACCCGGTTGAGAACCTGCGCGGCGGCGCGGACTACCTGGCGCGCCAGCTCAGGCGTTTTCAGGACGTCAGGCTGGCTCTGGCTGCGTTTAACGCCGGGCCGGCCAGAGTAGCCTCCCTCGGGCGCGTCCCTCGCATAAGGGAGACCGAACAGTACGTTGAATCTGTTATTGAATGCTATCTCGCCTTGAGCGCCGGCCGGGTCGTCACGAACTCACGCCAGTGCCGGCGGGAGGGCGCGCCATGATCCCTGACGTTTCCGGCGATGACGCCATGGTTCCGCAGGGCGACGATGATCTGTTGACCCGTGCGGAGGCCTCGGCCTTCCTCGCGCTCCTGGGCGTCCGGCTCAAGCCCGCCACCCTCGCGCGCCTCTGGTCGACGGCGTCCAACGGTCCGCCCTGCCGCCATATCCGCTCCAGGCCCTACTACCCGCGCGGACTGTTGCGGGACTGGGCGAAGGCGCAGATCACCGAGGTGCGGACCGGCGCGCCCCCGGCGGCCAGGAGCCGGGGCCGTGCGTGAGATCGGCGCCATTGATCACACGACGTTGGACGGACTGCTCGCGGATCCGGCGACGAGCTTCGCCCTCAAGGCTGTGATCGAGGCATGGGCTGAAAGGGATGGTCTGGATGCGGAGCATGACGCCCGTCTTCTCCATGCCGCCCTCGCCAGGGACGTCGACCATCGCCTGGGCCTGGCGCCGTGAACTTCCGGGTGGATGGAGAATTCATCGATTCAGGCGGACCGGAGGACCGGTTGCTGCCCTGGAGGCGTGTCCAGGACATCGCGGGCATCAGTCGGTCCACGGCCTGGCGGATGCAGCGGAACGGAGAATTTCCGACGCCCGTGACGGTTTCGCCGGGTAGGGTGGGGTGGTGGGAGAGCGAGCTGACGGCCTGGAAGGGCGCGCGGGGGACGACGAGGGCGCTGGTCCCGCCTTCGAGACCTCGGCTGCCCGGCATGCCGCGCCGGGCGCCCGGTCGTTCAGCGCCGGCGGCGTCGAATGGAGTCTGTGATCGACAAGAGAAGTCGGAGGTCTCGAAGGAGGCTACGAGACCGCCTGAACGAAAACGGCGCGCCCGCCCGATCCACGTCGATCAGATCGACTTCGGCTTTTAGGCGATCAGGCTTTGCCTTAAGAAGATGACGTGGGGGCGACCGACCTCGCCTTCACGGACAGTTCGGACCGTCTCTCGCCGAGCGGGCCGAACTGTCATTCCGTGATGCGCGACACTGTCAGGCTTCGGGCGATCCCTCGCAACATCATCATCGAACGACGCCGTGAAGAACGGCTCCGGCGGCCCCTATCACAGGGAGCGGGCGACATCGGCCAAGACAGTCTGGCTGGCCTTCAATGGGAAACTGACAGCAGAGTTGGACGAGTGTGTCTTCCTGAACCTAGGCCGCCGATAAGTTCAGCGCGGTTTAACCATCGGTCGCCACGCTAGTGGAGTTCGCTGCCGTCCTCAGGATTCACATTTCGCAAGCGTCCTGACCTCTCCTGAACCAGAAGTTCGACCGTTTCACCCTTGGCCAGGCGCGTTCAGGCCGTTCTGATGGCGGCATCAAGGGCGTCGACGCTGAAATCGAAACGGCCGGCTTCAAGTCCGGGGCATAGGACCTGCCATATCCCGCCGCGTTGCACGACAATGATGCGAGTGAGGTCAGGTGCGGCCGACATAGGGGCTCCCAGGAGACGCGCTGAACCATAGGAGGACGGTGCGCCCTCGAGCAAGACGGTTCTGATTTCGGCTTCCAGACTTCGGTCCGACAGTAGCCGGCTCCCTCAGCAGAAGTGCGGGGTTTGGTTGCAGCGAGTCTGCTCCGCCCTGCGGAACTTCGACGAATGGTCCGCGTTCCGTGGATTCCTCCCCCAGGTCGGGAGGGCCACGGTCCGACCATCACGCTTTTGGCACCCCCTGTTGGCGCGCTGGTCGGACCGTTTCTATTCACTGCACATGTCGTTAAATCCGTGGGCGATATTGGCCTTGCGGTAGCGTGGGGTCTCGGGGTTTCCGGGCGGCGGAGGTGATGGCGATGGCGAAGTATGCACCCCTGGTGCGGTATCTGCGACGGCAGCGGACACCGGAAGTGACGCTGACCTTTCGTGATATCGAGAGGATTGTCGGAGGCTTTCTGCCAAAAGCGTCCTCTGACCTGGATTGGTGGCGGGCGGAGGCTGCTGCGTCAGCGCCGCCGCAGAAGCGCGCCTTTGCCGAGGCGGGTTTCACCGCCCAGCCAGAAATCAGGTCCGAGCGGGTTCTATTCGTTCGCGCTGCTTCGACGTCCCTGCATGGATCCCAGGCCGCCGGATGATATTGCGCCGTAGAGAAGCGTTTCGCAGCGCCTGAGCTTCGAGCCGTGACTTCAGGGGGCGTCAGGACGCGCCTGCATCGCCCATTGTTCACTTGAACCGGTCCAGACGTTCGCCGATCAGCTTGATGTTGGTCCTGGTCACGCCGTGGGCCTCGGCCAGGTCGGGCCAGTCGCGCACTGCTGCGCGCGTCTGGTCGATGATTTCGTTCACCCGCGTCTTCTTGAGCGCGGCCGTTTCGCCGAGCCGCCGCAAGTGATCGACGGTGGGATTCCGGCCTTCGCCCATCACCATCGTCGTCTGCTCGGCTCCGGGACCGGAGGAGAAGGTCAGGTCATAGGCAGGCGATAGTCGCCATTCGCCTTGCGCGTTCATGAGGAAGGTGAAGTTCTTGGCGTGATCGTCACGATTGTGGGCGATGACGTTGAAGGCGGCGAGGCGAAACATCTTCTCGACTTCGCGCACGTCGCGGGTCAGTCGCGCGGTCAACGCCACGAGGCCTTCGTAATCCAGCGAAGGAATCCGGTGGTCGGCGTGAAGCAGGCCCGAGGCCGTGTGGGCGTGCAGGCGCTTGTCGCCATCGCGATCAAAGCGACGGGTGGCGAAGTAGGCGGCGCCCCTGCCGGTCGTGAGGAGACGCGTTTCCATCATCTCGATGCCTGCGGCGAACGCCATGCGAGCGTAGGCGAATTCGATCGCTCCGGCGTCCTTGCCGTCATGGCTGTTGGGAAACTTGACCAGCCAGTGATCATAGCCGTCTGGGAGCGATCGTGCGCCGTGCAACGCCTCCCCGGAGACCGTATTGAAACCGATCATCGCTTTCGGACGCGCGCCCGCCGATGAGCCGTTGAGGGCGATGAGTTCGGTCAGAACGTCATCCGCCTGACCCTCGAGCACCTCCTGGGCCTGATCGGCGATCCGGTCGAGTTCTAGCGTCTGGGGGGGCGCCGCCTCTTCAGGCGTGAGGTCAGGCTCGTAAGTCAGGGCGCCCATGCCATGGGCGCCCACGTGCGCCAGCCTGTCGAGCGGGCTGAACTGTTCCGGAAGAAGGCCCTGGACGCGCAAGGCGCGATCGAACAGGAGGCGGCCCCAGCCATCGGGCAGACTGTCATTGAAAACGCCCGGCAGGCCTTCGAACAGGGCGGGATCAGCCGTCTGAAGGCCTGGTCGCAACGGCAGGCTGAGCGGTGAAATTTCGACGGCGTTCGCGATGAAGTCGGCGTCGTACTCGAAATAGATTCTGCGATCGCGCGCGGCCAATCGGCCCACGCGGATTGGGCCTTCGCCGAAGTCCAGACCAACGGCCACTGCGGGTACGGGTGAAAGGTTCATGTGCGCCATCCGTTCTTCCGGCTGGAGCGAGGATCACCCTTCAGGACCTCGTCAATCGAGGCAAACGTCAACGCTTCTGGTTTGGCCGCCTCGATGGTCGCCTCAAGGCCGCCGACAATGGACAGCAGCTTCACAAGAGCTTCGGTGGAGCCCAAGCCAGTACGCTCGAATTTACGCAGCGTCCCCAGAGGCACGCCGGATCGTGCAGAAAGACCAGCCTGGGTGAAGCCCATCGCAACGCGGCGCTCACGGATATTTCCGCCGAGTTTCTCAAGGGCGCGAGCAGGGGTGATAAGTGATATCATCAGAGCGATAATAGGGCAAAGTGCCAAATAATGATACCATTCTATCACTAATAGTTCTGGTGACGGCGCTCGCTAGGCGCGCGCCTTATCCTGCAGTTTGATGACCCGTTGCGGAGATCGATGATGAGGTCCCCGGACCGACGCCGCCGGGCGGGCTTGTCGTTTGCTTCTCCGCGTAGGCTAGGCCGCAACCTTCTTCGCCGCCCGCCGGTTTACAGGTTTGGTGATCAGTTTCGCTCCATTTCCAGGTCCGATCTGATCCAGCGTCGAGCCCATAGGCTCCGCAGGGAGGCCCGTCCCCCTTCGAGGTGGCGGGTCCTCTTCGTTTTTGGGCTGCGGCGGTCCTTGTCGGCGTGGTGCTGTCGGCGGCCCAAGGCCAAATGCGCGATAACGTTTATTGTTGCGTATCACTCGCATTTGCATTTATGCGACGGGGATTCCTCCAGGAGCCCCCATGTTCTTTTCGCCGCGTCTTCCGTCGGTCCGCCGCAACGGCCTTGTCGCCATGTCCGTTTTGCTCGCCGGAACGGCGTTGGGATCAACCGCCGCCGCCCAGACGGCGCGACAGGCGCAGGGCGAGACGGCGAGCTCGGTTGAGGACGTGGTGGTCACGGCGGCCCGAACCATCCTGCCGGCCAGCGCCCTGCCGATGACGGTGGAGGTGATCGACCGAAAATCCCTGGCGGAACAGGTCGCCATCAGCGGCTCGGTGATTGATGCGGTTGCGACCCTGTCGCCGTCCTTTTCGCCGACGCGACAGAAGCTGACCGGTTCGGGCGAGAGCCTGCGCGGCCGCTCGCCGCTTTTCGCCATCAACGGCATTCCGCAGTCGACGCCGATCCGCGACGGTTCGCGTGACGGCTATACGATCGATCCCTTCTTCGTGGACCGGGTCGAGCTGATCTACGGCTCCAACGCCCTGCAGGGCATCGGCGCGACCGGCGGCGTGGTCAATCAGGTGACGGTCGGTGCCCCGACCGCGGACGGCCTCAGCGGCCGGATGCTGGCCCAGGTCTCCAGTTCGGGCGGGCCGGAAGGCGATGGGATCGGCGCCAAGCTAGGCGGTCTGGCCGCCTATCGTCACGGAGACTTCGACGGCGTGTTCGGCGTGGCTTACGACCAGCGCGGCGCCTTCTATGACGCGAACGGTCGCCGCGTCGGTGTCGATAACACCCAGGGCGAGGTGCAGGATTCCAAGGCCCTGTCCTTCTTCGGCCGCTTCGGTTGGGACCTGAACGATACGGTGCGCCTGGACCTGCTCGCCAATCGGTTCGAGCTGAAGGGCGACGGCGACTATGTGGTCGTGGCCGGCGATCGTCTCATCGGGCGTCCGGCCAGCAGCAAGCGCGGGCAGGTAGAAGGACAGCCTGCCGCGAACCGGGTTGAGACGGTGTCAGCCTCTCTGACCGACAGTGATCTGGCGGGCGGCGACTTTTCCGCCCAGGTCTTCTTCAACCGCACGCGCGACACCTTTGGAGGCGACCGCTCGGCCACCTTCCAGGACGCCAGCATTGCCCCCATCGGCACCCTGTTCGACCAGTCGTCGAACCGCTCGCGCAAGCTGGGCGCGCGCGCCAGTTACGAGCGGGCTGTGCCGGGCGTGCCGGGCCTGACCGCGACCCTGGGTCTGGACGCCATGAAGGACCGCACCGAGCAGTTGATGATCGCCACCAACCGCGCCTGGGTGCCGCCGACCGAGTTCCAGAGCGTGGCGCCCTTCGTCCAGGCCAATATGCGCCTGTTCGACGGCCGGGTGCGCCTGGCCGGCGGCGTGCGCCAGGAGAACGTCGAACTGTCGATCGACGACTTCACCACCCTGGCCTCCTACGGCTCGCGCCGGGTCACGGGGGGCAAGCCCAAGTTCGAGGCCACCCTGGTCAACGGCGGCGTGGTCTATGAACCGCTGGACGGCGTGCGCGCCTATGTCAGCTACGCCGAGGGCTACACCGTGCCCGACGTGGGCCGCATCCTGCGTTCGATCAACGTCGACGGGGTCACGGTCGAGGGCTTCCTCGACATCAGTCCGGTCGTCTCGGACAATCAGGAGATCGGGCTGGAGGTGAAGCGCGGTCCGTTCGAAGCCGGGGCGACCTACTTCTGGTCCTCGTCGGACCTGGGTCAGTTCCTCGTTCGCAACGCCGACGGCGTCTATGACGTCCAGCGCCAGGCCGTCGAGATCGAGGGGCTGGAGCTCAACCTGCGCGCCCGCACTCCGATCGAGGGGCTGACGGTTTCGACCGGCTACGCCCGCCTGCGCGGCCAGACCGACACCAACGACGACGGCCGGGTGGACCGGGACCTGGACGGCGCCAACATCTCGCCGGACCGCATCAACGCCGCCGCCGTCTACGCCAACGGCCCGCTGTCGGCGCGCCTGCAGGTCCAGGCCTATCTGGCGCGTGATTTCGAGGGCGGCGACGTGCGCAACAATTTCGAAGGCTACACCGTGGCGGACGCCTACCTGCGCTATGACTTCGCCTTCGGCGGGGTGTCGCTGGCGGTGCAGAACCTCTTCAACGAGGACTATGTGACCTATAGCTCCGACACCAGCAATCCGGCCGACAACCTGCGCTACTTCGCCGGTCGGGGCCGTTCCTTCACCCTCGGGTGGGACCGTCGCTTCTGATGCGTCTGGTTCGACTGGCGCATCGCTGGACCGGGGGGCTGATCGGCCTGCTGCTGTTCGTCCTGGGGCTGACCGGGACGGTCCTGGTGTTTAAGGACGACTGGCTGCGCCTGGTCGTACCCCACGCCGCAGAGGCGCGGGTTTCGGACCCAAGTGCTATTGGCGCGGCGCTGGATCAGGCGTTCGCGGCGCCGGACCGTCCGCGTTCGGTCATCCTGGCCTCTGATAGTCTGGGCGTCCTCCGACTGAACTATGAGGACAAGACGCGCGGCGCCTACGCCGCCCAGTCGGGCGCGGTCGTAGCGCGCTGGGAAAGCCTGTGGGCGCGGCCGGAGCTGTGGCTGTTCGACCTGCACCACTATCTGCTGATCGGCGACACGGGAAAAACCATCGCCGGGATCGCGGGCCTGGCGGGTCTGGGCTTTGTCGTCACCGGGGTGATCCTGTGGTGGCCCACGCGGCGCACCTTCGTCTTTGCGGTCATGCCGAGGGCGTGGAAGCGCCCAGGGATCGTCAAGCATCATCGCGACATGGGCGTGTGGAGCGCGCCGGTCCTGGCCGTCGTCCTGACGACCGGGGCGATCGTGGCCCTATCGCCCCTGTATGACGGATTGGCCCAGGCCTTGTCGCCGGGCGCCGACCTGAAGGCGGTCATGGCCCAGCCGGAACATGAAGGGGGGGTGTTGTCCGCCGATCTGGACTGGCCGGCTATGATGACGGCGGCCCAGGCCCGCTTCCCTGACGCCGAGGCGCGCATCGTCTCCCTGCCAACCAAACAGGGCGGTCTGATTGGCCTGCGGATGCGGCGGACGGCGGAATGGCTGCCCAACGGCCGGACCCAGGTCTGGTTCGATCCCGCCGATGGACGGATTGTCGGAACACGCGACGCCATGGGGCTGCCTCTTGGGCTGTGGGTCATTAACGCCCAGTACCCGATCCACGCCGCCAAGGTCGGGGGGCTGGCCTATCGACTTGTGGTCGCCGCCTCCGGGTTGGCGCTGACCCTGCTGGGATCGCTGGCGGTCTTCACCTTCTGGTCCAACCCGAGCGGACTGCCGAAACGGCGACGCCCAAGCCCAAGTGCGCGGCGTGTCTAAGAGGTTGGGGCGGGAAGAGGTTCGCCAGACTGACACGGGCAGAGGAGAGGATCCTACGGTGAGGGTCTATCTCGCTCGAAGCGACGGTCCGCCTCCAGGCGTTCAGCCAATGTCCGCTACTGGCGGATACTGTTGAAAAAGTCCGCGAGCCGGCCGTGATCGGCCTTTTCGGCTCGATCTGGAGCCGTCGCGGAAAACTAAGCGATTGATTTCATTGGGGCGGAATTTCGGGACCCGCCCGTGGTTTGCGCCGTTTCAGCGGTCGCCGGACTTTTTCAACGGTATCGGCGCTTTGCCGACCTAGGTGGCGGGCGACGGACAAAGATCGTCCGAGTGACGGGATGGGGCCCGCGCGGTCGTGGGTTCAGGGAAGCCCGAGAATGGGTGAAGCTCGTGCGAGAATGAGTCGGAGACGGATGATGGCGAAGCGGACCGGGCGACTAGCAGGTTTCGAAGTCTATCGCGGCAAGGGCCGGCGCGCGCGTCGCGTGGGCGTCGCCAAGGGGGGGATTCTGTTCAATCTCTATATGACCTGGCTTCGTCGAGGCGAAGGCGTGGGGGCGAAGCCATCTGGCATGATCAAGCGGAGAGCGGCGCGGCCTCAAGGTCTTTGAAACAC
Source organism: Brevundimonas sp. (assembly GCF_032055285.1). GTDB lineage: Bacteria > Pseudomonadota > Alphaproteobacteria > Caulobacterales > Caulobacteraceae > Brevundimonas. The sequence continues at coordinate 43,602 of NZ_DAMBRE010000002.1, read as the reverse complement.
CATGGCGCCACCTGAACAGCCGTGAAAAGGTGGGATTCAGGCATAGAGTTTTTGATGGGTGGTTTGATGGGTGAGGCCCCCGAGTGGGGAAAAGTTCAATGAAATCAAGGTCGGTGGCGGAGAGGGTGGGATTCGAACCCACGGTACGCTTCCACGTACGCCGCATTTCGAGTGCGGTACATTCGACCACTCTGCCACCTCTCCGCGGGGCCGATATTCGCTTGGTCGAGCGAGGGGCTTCTCTAGTCAAAGGCGGCGCGGGCTGCAAGCCATTGAGCAAGGAAATTCGATAAAATTTTCAGCGCTGTCCGGGCAGGGTCAGGCCGGGGGCGGGACCGCCCAGGGGATCGGCGCCGATGAAGCGGAAAAGCTCGGCCGGACGACCGCCGGTATCGCTGGAAAACACCCCTGTGGCCTGAACCAGGCCGGCCCGTTCCACGCCGCGGCGGAAGTTCTGCTTGTGCAGGGAAAGCCCCGCCACGGCCTCGGCGGCGGCTTGCAGGGTGGACAGGGTGAAGGTGTCGGGCGTCAGGTCGAACAGGACCGGGCGGTACTTCAGTTTCGAGCGGAGACGGCCCAGGGCGGTGGCGACGATGCGGCGGTGGTCCGAGGCCATCGGCAGGTCGGCTAAGTCGCCGAGGGGCGGCGGTGCGGCGCGGTCGTGGTCGCGGGCGGATTCGGCGACCAGACCGGCTTCGTAGAGTAGTTCATAGCGTTCCAGCACCCGCTCTTCGTTCCAGCGGCGGTCGGGCGTCAGGGCGAACAGGGTCTCGATGCGGCCCAGGCGACGAGCGTCATCAGCAGCCCAGGCGCGCAGGGCGAGGGTCAGGGTCTGCATTACCGCAGGGGGACCTTCGCGCCAGTCCTCCCAAGGGAAGATGTCGAAGGCGGGGGTCCAGGCGGCGTCCAGGCCGGGGGCTTCAGGCGCGTCGGCGGTCAGGGCCAGATAGCCGACCGAGACCTCTCGGGCGCGCTCGGGGCCGGGCGTGGCGCGCGGCGAGGCGCGGCCCGCATCGCCGAAGGTGTAGAGCTGCTCGACAAAGCCGAGAGGAAAACCCGTCTGCTCAGTGACGAAGGCGCGCAGGGCCAGCTCGAAGGTGCGGTCGCGCGCCGGGTCGAAGGGGCCGAAGGGCAGGGCTGGGGCGCCGTCTGCGGCATGGGTGGTCAGGACCACGGCCTGACCGGCGCGCAGGGCGATGACCACGGCCGACAGACCGATTCGCACGCCCTGTTCCTTGCCCTGAAGCGCCCCCGCTTGCGTCATGCAGTGTCTATTCCGTGTGCCAGGCGTCGGCGCCGGGCAGGATGCCGACAGCTTCGGCCAGAACACGGTAGCGGTCCAGATAGCGCTGCTGCGCCACCGAGGCGGGCAGGGGGTCGATGATCAGGTCGTAGCCGGGGGGCGGGGCACCGAAAATCTGCAGCGACTCGCGACGGTTGAACCCGGCCAGTTGCGTCGCCTCATAGAAGGCGCAGGCGCGGTCGGCCTTCTTGATCAGGGTCTTGATCGTCTGCGGCGTCTTGGGCGGCAGCTGGAAGCGGACGTGGATGGCGGCCTCCAGCCGGGCCTCGAAGTCCTTGTAGCCGGCGCCCAGGGCCGACTTGAACGGAGAGATCATGTCGCCGATCACGTATTCCGAGGCGTCGTGCAGCAGGGCGGCCAGGCGCCACTTGGGCTCCAGCCCCGGACGGATGTGGGCGGCGATCTCTTCGACCACCAGGGAGTGCTGGGCGACCGAGAATGCATGCTCGCCGATGGTCTGGCCGTTCCAGCGGGCGACGCGGGCCAGGCCGTGGGCGATGTCCTCGATCTCGATATCGAACGGCGAGGGGTCGAGCAGGTCCAGGCGGCGGCCGGACAGCATCCTCTGCCAGGCGCGCGGGGGCTTGGGGGTTCTGGGTTTCGGCTTGGGCGCCAGGTCTTCGTGTTCTTCAGCCAAGGTCGGGGTCCTGCGCATGGGGCAGGTGAGGTGACCCATCCCGAACGCCCGATCAAGGGCAAGCGTTGCGATTCGTGGGGGTTAATCCCCGACGTTGAGCGTCACCAGCGCCTTGGCGGCCTCGAACACGCGGTTTTCATTGCGATCCTTGCCGCGCACGGTGGCGACGACGATGGGGCCGCCCGAGGGGCCGCGGGCCTCATAGCCGACGATGCGCCAGCCCGTGGTCGAGGACTGGTCGGCGGTCATCATGAAGGTGGCGCGGATGGCGTCGCCGGGCGAACTGGTGCGGATGCGGGCTCCGCCGTCGCTGGCGTCGATCGTCACAGACTCGGCGTCGGAGGTGGCGTTGGCGCTGGAGCGGACGTTGACCTGGCTGTTCTTGTCGTCGGCACGGATGGTGATGCCGCCGATCTTGATGTTGGCGCGGTCGCCGTCGGCGTCGATGTGCATGCCTGGCAGACGGACCGTCGCCTTGTCGCCTTGGGCGTCGATGCGCATGCCGGGGGCGCTGATGTGTGCGGAATCAGCGGCGGCCTCGGCGGCGACTTCCGCCTTGGCTGCGGCGCGTTCCGCCTCGGCGCCGGCCCGATCGGCGTCGGCTTCGGCCCTGGCGGCGTCGGCTTCGGCGCGGGCGGCGTCAGCGCGGGCGCGCTCTTCGCGGGCGCGCGCTTCGGCCAGGGCTTCGGGCAGATCGGCGGACAGGCGGTCCTCGAACCCCTTGAGAGCGTCGTGGACGGAACCGCCGTTCAGCGACACCAGATGGAGCGTCACTTCCGACCCGCGCGGTCCGCTGTAAACGCAGGTGTTTCCGTCGGCGCGAGCCGAGCCCTTGCGTGTCAGCACGCCTTGCGTCTGCGGGCATTGCAGGGCGTCGACCACCTTGAGCACCCCTGCCTCATCCTTGCCGGACGTGGTCGAGGTGATGCGGACCGTGCCGGCATTGTCGCAGGCGGCGGTCATGAGCGCCAGGGCGCAGACGGGCCAGAGGAGATGATGCATGGTCGGCTCCTGTTCGGGTCCGATTGTGCGCGCAAGGCGCAGCTATTCCAGTGAAATCGCGGTAATCGACGGCGGCGGGAAGGCGGTCGTCTCAGGAGCCGGGACGGGCGCCTTCGCGGCGGTTCAGGAAGGCCAGCCGCTCGAACAGGTGGATGTCCTGCTCGTTCTTCAGCAGGGCGCCGTGCAGGGGCGGGATCAGCTTGCCGGGCGTCTTTTCGCGCAGGGTCTCCGGGCTGACATCATCGACCAGCAGCAGTTTCAGCCAATCCAGCAGTTCGGAGGTCGAGGGCTTCTTCTTCAGACCCGGCGTGTCGCGGATCTCGTAGAAGGTCTTCAACGCCTCGGCCACCAGACGCGGCTTGATGCCGGGGAAGTGGACCTCGACGATGTCCTGCATGGTCTGCGCGTCGGGGAAGCGGATGTAGTGGAAGAAGCAGCGGCGCAGGAAGGCGTCCGGCAGTTCCTTCTCATTATTCGACGTGATGACGACCACGGGACGGATTTCGGCGCGGATCGTCTCGTCCGTTTCCTGGACGTAGAACTCCATGCGGTCGAGTTCCTGCAGCAGGTCGTTGGGAAACTCGATGTCGGCCTTGTCGATCTCGTCGATCAGCAGGACGGGGCGGGCCGGGGCGGTGAAGGCCTCCCACAGCTTGCCCTTCTTCAGATAGTTGCGCACGTCGTGGACGCGCTCGTCGCCCAGTTGGCTGTCCCGAAGTCTGGAGACGGCATCGTATTCATAGAGGCCGTTGTGCGCCTTGGTCGTCGACTTGATGTGCCAGGTGATAAGCGGCGCATTCAGCGCGCGGGCCAGTTCATAGGCCAGAACCGTCTTGCCGGTGCCCGGCTCGCCCTTGATCAACAGGGGGCGCTCCAGCGCCACCGCCGCGTTCACCGCGATCTTCAGATCGTCGGTGGCGATATAGTTGGACGTGCCTTCGAACCGGCTCATGAACAACCTGCTCCAATCGGGGGGAGTAGAGCAGGTAGCTTATCAAGACGCGCCTGAACAGACCGCCGGGCGGCGGTTCAGGTGATCCGCTTGGCCGAGACGGGGTCGCTGGCCGGGAAGGTTTCCTCGACGCCTTCGTCAATCAGGGCTTCCTGGCGATTTTCGGCGTCCTTTTCCTGATCCTTCAGCTGATCCGGCTTGCCTTCCTCGCGCGGGGCCTTCTTGGCGGGCGGAGTGTTGGGGTCGGCGTCTTCCTGGACCTTGGTCGGGTGATGGTCGCTCATGCTCGCTCCTCGCTATCGGGGCCGTAGCCCAGGTCCTCGATGTCGTCGTCGGACAGGCGCTTGGCCTCCCAATGGGCGGCGCTGGCCTGGGCCCCGCGCTGGTTGCGCATAAGGCCGGCATAGACCAGTTCCACTTCGTCAGGAGCAGAGCCGACTTCGCCGTTGGCGTCGGCCTCGCTGAGGCGGATCGAATCAAGGCCCAGCAGGGCGTCGGCCTCGGCCTCCACGCCGTCCAGGGCCAGGTTGCGGTCCAGGTCGAGGTCGTCCTCGTCGAAAGCCTCGTCGTCGGCGTCGCCGTCGGCCTGGGTGACGTCCAGAACATCGTCGATCTCGTCCAGCGACAGCTCGCCTTCGCCCTCGTCGTCGATATGGGTCTCGTCATAGACCTCGGCTTGGTCTTGAGCGTCGAAATCGATCTCCGGCCTGCTCATCTGCGCCTCCTTGTTGAGAGGTAACGGCGCAGGCTGGCGCGACGTTCCGCCCTGTCGAAAAGGGTGGCGGCGCAAGGTGTTTTCCGCAACGGCCGGTGAAGGGATGGTTAACCACGTCGCTTTACAGTTCTTCAGGCGCCGACCGTTCAGGCTGCGGTGCGCTACGGAGATTCCCTTTGCCGCTGAAACTATCGCTCAAGCCCGGCGAGAAATTCGTTCTGAACGGCGCCGTCGTCCAGAACGGCGACCGGCGCGGGGTCCTGGTCCTGCAGAACAAGGCCAGCGTCCTGCGTGAAAAGGACATCATGCAGCCCGAGGACGTCACCACGCCCGCGCGCCGCATCTACTTCCCGGTCATGATGATGTACCTGGATGAGACGGAAGCGCCGAAATTCTATGATGAGTTCGCGCTGCGCCTGACCGAGTTCATGGGGGCGATCCGCAACCCGGACATTCTGGCCGAGTGCGTTTCCTGCTCCAAGCACGTGCTGGCGCGGCAGTACTACAAGGCCCTGATGGGCGCCCGTAAGATCGTCGATTACGAAGACCAAAGGCTCGGCAATGTCGCTTCAAGCGTACAAGACGGCGGCGACGCGGGCTGAATCACCGCGCGAAATGGAATACCGGCTGTTCGGCCAGGTGACCCGCGCCCTGATGCACGCGTCCACGGTCGACAAGTCGGACATCACCACCCGGATCGACGCGATCGACTGGAACCGTCGGCTGTGGTCGACCCTGTCCACCTCGTGCAGCGAGCCGTCCAACGCCATGCCGCAGGCGCTGCGGGCGCAGATCATCTCTTTGGATCTGTTCATCGGGCGGCACAGCTCGGCGGTGATGCGGGGGGACGGTGATTTCGAGACCCTGATCGACATCAATCGCATGGTCATGCAGGGCCTGGCGCCGCCGGCCCAGGCGGCTTGACGGCTGTTTGATCACGAAGGCGGGAGCGGCCTTTACGACGGGCCGCAACCAGTCCTAGCCTGACCTTCCTGTTCAGCAGTCGAAAGGAGGTGGCCAGTGTCTCATTGTCATCAATCGCGAGCGAAGGCCGCGATCTGGACCTCGCGTGAGGCCCGGGCCTGATCCTTAGGGAAGGCAGCGGTCAGGCCGTTCGCGGTCAGACAATGAAGCGCCGCTGGGGCAACCCGGCGGCGCTTTTTTGTGGGCGCTAGAAGAGGGTGCTGACCCAATGAGCGATGCCGTGGACGATGGCGACGACCGTCGTCCAGACCAGGGCCAGATAGACGCCGCAGATGGCCGTGCCGACCAGTCCGGCGATGATGAAGACGCCATCGCGCTGGATGATGGCCAGGCCGAAGATGGCGAGGGTCAGGCCGGGCAGGGCGTCGCCGAACGGGACCGGAAGGGCCATCATCATGGCCAGAAGGATGCAGATGATTCCGATGACCAGATCTGCGGCCTCGCCGGTCATGGCGGGCCAGCGCGGCCGGGTCAGGCGTTCGGCGCGGCGCAGCAGTTCGAGGGTCGTGGGACTGCCCGGACGCTTCCTGACCGCTTGGCGAACCCAGTCCGAAAAGCCGTAGCGGGCGGACCCGCGACCGAAACCGACCTGAACCTCGCTCAGCAGCACCCAGCGGCGAAGCCAACGCGGCGCGGCGAAGTGGGACGCCAGCAACCGCTTGTAAGTCTCCCGGCCGATGGTGGCCTTCATGAGCCAGCGCGGCAGCCAGACCTTGTCGCGTTTCAGGGCCAGTTCGGCGGCGATCAGGATGATGGGGGCCGAGAACACCGCCTTGCCGCCGGGCGGCCAGGGCAGCAGGGCCATCAGCGACAGCATCAGGATGACGGCGCCGAAGCCGCGCTCGCCGAAGGCCTCGACCATTTCCTTGAGCGTCAGCTTGGGATCGTCTCCATGGCCGAGAGATTCCAGAACGTCCGAAAACGTCCGGTTCTCATCCGGCGGCGGCGTGGAAACAAGCGTCATCAGGCGAGACTCGGGGAGCGAAGGTTCGCCAAGTTAGGGGCGGCGCGAACCCTGCGCCATCCCTGACGCGCGGGGTGCGGCTTAATGTTTCGTCACGTGCTCGGGCTTGCCCTTGCGGGGCGTGCGGGCGAATTCTTCCAGCTGCGTCTCGGTCATAGATTCGAGCATGGATTTCGAGGCGCCCTTCAGCTTGGACTTGGGCGTCTCACCGCGCTTGGCGGACAGGGCGGCCCCAGCGGCCTTTTGCTGGGCGGCGGACTTGGCGGGCATGGCTGCGGCTCCTTTCCTGGGAAAACCAACCGCCCGCCCGCCGTCGAGTTCCGTCAGCCCAGAAGCTCGCGTCCGATCAGGAAGCGGCGGATTTCATTGGTGCCGGCGCCGATGTCGTAGAGCTTGGCGTCGCGGACCAGGCGCTCGACCGGCCATTCCTTGGTGTAGCCGGCGCCGCCCAGGGCCTGAACGGCCTCCAGCGACACCTTCACCGCGTTCTCCGAGGCCAGCAGGATGGCGCCCGCCGCGTCATAGCGGGTGGTCTTGCCCTGATCGCAGGCGCGGGCCACTGCGTAGACATAGGCGCGGGCGCTGTTCAGGGCGACATACATGTCGGCGACCTTGGCCTGCATCAGCTGGAAGCTGCCGATAGCCTTGCCGAACTGCTTGCGCTCGCGGACGTAGGGCAGGACCACGTCCAGCGCGGCCTGCATGATGCCCAGGGGGCCGGCCGACAGGACGGCGCGCTCATAGTCCAGGCCGCTCATCAGCACGCCGGCCCCGCCGCCGACCGGACCCATGACGTTCTCTTCCGGGATCTCGCAGTCCTCGAACACCAGTTCGGCGGTGTCGGAGCCGCGCATGCCCATCTTGTCCAGCTTCTTGGAGACCGAGAAGCCCTTCATGCCGCGCTCGACCAGGAAGGCGGTGCAGCCCTTGGAGCCGGCCTCGGGGTCGGTCTTGGCGTAGACCACCAGGGTGTCGGCGGAGGGGGCGTTGGTGATCCAGAACTTGGTGCCGTTCAGGACGTAGCGGTCGCCCTTCTTGTCGGCGCGGGTGCGCATCGACATGACGTCAGAGCCCGAACCGGCTTCGGACATGGCCAGGGAGCCGACGTGTTCGCCGCTGATCAGCTTGGGCAGATACTTGTGCTTCTGCTCGGGCGTGCCCCAGCGGCGGATCTGGTTGACGCAGAGGTTGGAGTGGGCGCCGTAGCTGAGGCCGATCGAGGCCGAGGCGCGCGAGACTTCCTCCATCGCCACCACGTGCTCAAGGTAGCCGAGGCCGAGGCCGCCGAACTCTTCCTCGACGGTGATGCCGTGCAGGCCCAGCTCGCCCATCTCGGGCCAAAGCTCGCGTTTGAACTCGTTCTTCTCGTCGATTTCGGCGGCCAGGGGCGCCAGTCGGTCGGCGGCCCAGCGGGCGGTGGTTTCACGAATGGCGTCGGCGTTCTCGCCGAGGCCGAATTCCATGGATTGGGGCGCGAAGGGAATGCTCATGCCGCAAGGCGTAGCATCGCGCACGCGCTTCGCCTAGCGGCCTCAGGCGACGGGCTTATTGTTCCGCTTGCGCGTCAGGTTCCAGCCCGCAACGCCGATGAAGATCAGGCCGATCAGCGCCAGAACCCCGCCGATCAGAATGGTGCCGTCCGTGGCCTGATAGCCGGCCAGAACGCGACGGAAGGCGGCGATCCCGGCCGCAAAGGCCAGCAGGCCGATGCCGCCGATGAAGACCACGGCCCCCGTGTCGTTCAAGGCCGGGGCGGGGCTGCGCTTCTCATGGCGTAGGACCTGAACCGTGGCGGGGGCTGCGTCCTCGGCGAGAGATTCGGCGCGCGCACCTGGCCCCTGGACCGGGGCGGTCAACAGCAGGTCCAGCGGCGCGGGGCGGTCCGGAGCGGTGTCGAACAGGGCGCGCTCGGCCGAGCGGCGACGATAGGGGGCGTCGACGGCGGGCTGGACCCGATCCGGCCAGCCGCTCAGCGCCTCCGAGGCGCGGGCGGCGGCGCCGGCGTTCAGTTGCTCAAGGACATCGGAGCCTTCGAACCGCTGAACGCCGACCGAGAAGATGAAGCTGGCCAGGGCGTCGAACTGATGCTGGTTCAACGGGATCGAGACGCGGCTGTTAATGGCCTCGACGACGGGCAGCAGATCGTATTGCAGCAGCAGCTCTGCCTCGGTCTCACTGATCGTCGCACCGGGGCGGGCCGACTTGGTGTGGCCATAGCCGATGACCGCCACGCCGTCGCGACGACGCACGGTCCGGGGGCGAAAGCCCTCGAAGCTCTTGATCAGAAGCAGCCCCTCACGGGACACCTTCAGACGCTGGGAGGTTGTTGCGGACACGGACTGACCCAATTCGGAACGGGCGCGCTCGCCCGCAAGGCGAAGCAGCAAGCCGCGTTCCGAACGGCGTCGGATCAGAGCAGGACGCCCTTGTTAAAGCAGGACGATGGTCGCCAGGCCGAGGAAGATCAGGAAGCCGAAGAAGTCCGTCGTTGCCGTCACGAAGACCGCCGAGGAGACGGCGGGGTCGAATTTCAGCTTGGACAGGGTCAGGGGCGTCAGCACCCCGACGGTGGCGGCCACCAGCAGGTTCAGGATCATGGCCGCCGCGATGACCGCGCCGAGACGCCACTCCTGGAACCAGAAGCCCGCCGCCAGGCCGATCAGGGGCGCCAGGACCAAGCCGTTGGCCAGGCCCACCGTCAGTTCGCGCCAGAAGGTGCGCACGGCGTTGGACGAGGTCAGCTCGCGCGTGGCCAGGGCGCGCACGGTGACGGTCAGGGCCTGGGTGCCGGCGTTGCCGCCGATGGCCGAGACGATGGGCATCAGCACCGCCAGGGCGACGATCTGCTGGATCGTGCCCTCGAAGAAGGCGATGACCCCGGCGCCGAGGACGGCGGTGAACAGGTTGATGCCCAGCCACGGCACGCGGCCGCGCACGATCTCCAACACGCCCGAGGAGCGGTCTTCGTCCGAGACGCCGGCCAGGCGCAGGATGTCCTCGCGGTTCTCTTCCTGGATGATGTGGACGATGTCGTCGACCGTCAGCTGACCGACCAGCCGCCCGCCGCTGTCCACGACCGGGGCCGAGATCAGGTTGTACTTCTCGAAGATGTAGGCGACCTCTTCCTGGTCGACATCGACGTCGATCTCATTGACCGGCTGCATCAGCTCGGACAGGGGGGTCTCGCGCGGGGCGCGCAGCAGGCGGCTGATGGCCACGCCGCCGACCGGGTGGTTCAGCGGATCGACGACATAGATGTCGAAGAAGAGCTCGGGCAGTTCCTCGCCCTGGCGGCGGACGTGGTCGATGGTGTCGCCCACGTTCCAGAACTGCGGCGCGGCCATGACTTCGCGCTGCATCAGGCGGCCGGCGGAATCCTCGGCATAGCCCAGCGAGCTTTCGATCGCGGCGCGATCGACCTCGGGCATGGCGGCCAGCACCTTCTCGCGCTGGTCATCCTCCAGGTCCTCGACCACGGCGGCGGCGTCGTCGGAGTCCAGTTCCTGAAGAGCCTCGGCCAGGGTCAGGTGGGGCACCCGCTCCAGCACTTCTTCGCGGATGCCGTCGTCCAGCTCGGGCAGGGTGTCAGCCAGAAGATCCGGCGGCAGCCACTGGACCACCACGGCGCGGTGCTCGGCCGTCAGGAAGCCCATCAGGTCGGCGACGTCGGCGGGGTGCAGGTCTTCCAGCAGGCCGCGCAGGCGCATGCCGTCGCCGTCGTCGGCGGCGTCCACGACCTTTTCGACGAAAGACGCCGTCAGGGCGTAGTCCTCGCCCAGGGCGACGTGATCTTTGGTTTCGATTTCGGGAGCAGGGGCCGGGAAGGCGGTATCCGTGTTGGTCACGTGCTGCCTCCCCGAAATGTCAGCCTGGTATAGCCGAGTGTCGCCCTGTCAGATCAGATGGTGCGGTCGAGAAGACTCGAACTTCCACGGGTTGCCCCACAGCGACCTCAACGCTGCGCGTCTACCAATTCCGCCACGACCGCTCGCATCGGAGGGCGGGCAATAGCGGAGAGGCGACGGAAAGAAAAGGGGGTTTTGCGCAAATAGGCGAAGGTCGTGATTTTCCTCCCCATTTCATGGGGAGGGGGACCGCGTAGCGGTGGAGGGGGCGGCGCGCAGGTTCGCCATAATGACGCCTCACCGGCACGGCGCTGTCGCGCGGCGCCTCCTCCCCATGGCATGGGGAGGAAATCAAGCCGCGCCGGCCATGAAGTCATAGATGTCGGCGGTGCGGGTCACGGTGATGGCGATGCGGTCGTCGCGAATCTCGATCTCGCCGCGCGCGACCGGATGGTTGTTGGCCAGGATCCAGACCTCGTCGCGTTCGGAGGCGTCGAGCGGGATCACCGCGCCGCGACCCATGCGCAGCAGCTGTTGCATCGGCAGGACCGAACGGCCCAGCACGACCGAAATCTCGACATCGACGGCTTCGATCTGGCTCAAGACGATACTCACAATCAACGCGCGGCCCTTGCGCCGCCGCGTTCGGACACACATTGAAGCTTCATGCTTGCCGACCCGTTAAGCCTGAACGAACCTTTGCTGAGCCGCGACGACGGCTGCCCTGTCCAATGGGCGGTTTCGACCAGCTATGTCGACTATGAACCCGCCGTGGCGGCCATGGAGGCTCGCGTCGCCGCCATCGCGGCGGGCGAGGCAGAGGAGGTGGTCTGGCTGCTGGAACATCCGCCGCTCTATACGGCGGGAGTCTCGGCCAAGGACGACGACCTCTTGGCGCCCGACCGTTTCCCGGTGCACCGGACGGGGCGGGGCGGACAGTTCACCTATCACGGGCCGGGTCAGCGCGTGGCCTATGTCATGCTGGACCTGAACAAGCGCGGCAAGGACGTGCGCGCCTTCGTCCATGGGCTGGAGGACTGGATCATCGGGGCTCTGGACCAGTTCGGGGTCGAGGCTGGAATGCGCGAGGGCCGCGTCGGCGTCTGGGTCGAGCGCAAGGGCGCGGGCTGGTCCCGCGAGGACAAGATCGCCGCCATCGGCGTCAAGGTGCGCAAGTGGGTCAGCTTCCACGGCATCAGCCTGAACGTGGAGCCGGACCTGGATCATTTCGGCGGCATTGTGCCGTGCGGCATCACCGAGCACGGCGTGACCAGCCTGGTCGATCTGGGCGTTCTGGCGACCATGGACGAGGCGGACGGGGCGCTGAAGGCCTCGTTTCAGCGGGTGTTCGGCCCGGTTCAGACGGGCGAAGCGCCGCTTTAAGCCTTCGCCGGCGCGCCGTAGCGGTTGAAGGCTTTCTGCCCCGGCAGCAGGGCCAGATCGACGGCGACCAAGGCCAGCAGCGCCAGGGCGATCCAGTCGAGCGGGGCCGCGGGGCGGGGCCAGGCCATGGCGAAGGCCAGCAGGATCGGTCCGCTCCACCATCCGGACCGCCCCCGGTCGTGCAGACGCTGCGACAGGAGGCAGGCGGCGCAATAGAGCAGCAGCGCCGCGACCAACCAGCCGGTCATGTCCCGCACCGCCAGAGGCGCACGCAGGTCAAAGCCCGCCCACAGGGCCAGCAGGACGCCGGCCCCGGCAATAAAGGCGATCCGGCCGATGCGACCGCTGGACGTCAGGAATAGGTCGGCGGGAGACGTCATCAAGGCTCGGTCTGGAGCAGGGTGAAGGCCGGATCACCGCCCTTGGGCGAAGGTCCGAAACGATTGGGACCCGGCGTACCGTCCAGGAAGCCGAGAACCACCAGCAGATACAGGCTGCCCAGCGTCCCCGCCACTCCGATAAGAAGAAGGAAACCGCCGACCCACACGCCCTGGTCGAACATCTGGCCGGCGGAGGTGAAGGCGCCTTCGGGCGCCAAGGCGACGAGATAGCCGGCAACGGTCAGGGCCATGGCCAGGCGGGCGTCCTTGTCGCGATCATGCGCCCGCTTGGCCGCCAGGGCGAGGGAGGGCCACAAGAAGGGGAGGGTGGTGGCCAGGTTCACCCACAGCCCGACCGGATGCATCAGCCGGTGCATGGAGCCGTCGAAGCCCCTGAAAAACATCGACTGGTCGGGGCCGAGGATCAGAAGAGCGACGGTTTCCCCAAAAAGCATGCTGGCCAGCCCCATTAGGATGGTCAGGACCCACCAATCGATGCGCCGCAGACGGCCTTCAAATCCGAACAGTTTGTTCTTTAAAGACATTACGCCCCCCGACGCTATTTCTTCGGTCTGGACCAGCCGACTTGCACCGCACGATAGCGTGGCCTTCCGCGTCAAGTAAGCGCTCTCGAAGCGCCAAGCGCAGCGGTCAATTCGTCGCGGGGCTTTAACGGAGCCCTTTCTTGGGTTTAAACACGGCCAACCCGCGTTTCGACGGCCTTCTGGGAGTATCCTCCATGCAACGTCTGCTCACCGCCTCGGCGGCTGTTATCGCCCTGGCTTTTGCGGCCAGCAGCGCTTCGGCCCAGAATTTCAGCGACCTGGCCCGCCAGGACCTTCAGGCCATGCACGACGCGCTGAAGGCCAACCACCCTGCCGCCGTGACGCCCGGCGCCGCCAGCGAGGGCTTCCGCGCCTGGATCGACGCCGGCCTGCAAGAGGCCCAGGGCAAGGCCGGTCAGGTCAATAGCGGCGAGAGCCATGCCTATCTGCTGAGCTACTACGCCAACGGTTTCCGCGACTCGAACATCGCCGCCATTCCGACGTTTGACCGCGCCAGCGCCTTCTTCGCCACCAGCTGGCCGGGCGTGGCCACGGCCTGGCGCAACGGCGAATATGTCGTGTCCTACGTCCAGCCGGGCGTGCGCGGCGCGCCGCCGGTCGGCGCCGTGGTCAAGGCTTGCAACCTTCAGCCGATCGCCGACTTCGCCAAGGCCAAGCTGGATCGCTTTGAGGGCGATCTGACGACCGAGGCCGCGCGTGTTCGCACCGCGCCCTACCTGCTGTGGAACCGCAACAACCCCATGGCCGGCGGCGTGCCCTCGACCTGCGAGTTCCAGGTCGGTCGCCGCACGCGTGACTATACGCTGAGCCCGCAGCCCGCGACCCCGGCCAATCTGGAAGCGGCCTATCGCGCTTCGGTTTTCACGCCCGGCGCCACCAAGCTGTCGATCGAACAGGTCGATGGTCGTCCGTGGGTTCACGTCAACTCGCTGGAAGACAACGCCGGCTGGGACGCCTTCTTCGCTCAGGTGGAGGCCCAGGCGGCAAGCCTGCGTGGCGGCCAGGGCCTGGTCATCGACCTGCGTGGCGCTGAAGGCGACTCCCTCAACGCCACGGCCCGCGGCTATGGCTTGGCCAACCGCATCTGGTCGCCGGAATTCACCGTCAGCCGCCAGCCGGACGCTGGTCAGATCACCTACCGCGCCACCGCCGCCAACCGTCAGTGGTTCGCCGAGACCCTGGGCCGGATGCAGGCCGACCCGCGCTTCGTGCAGGAATCGGGTCCGGTCATCGAGCAGACCCAGGCCATCGTCGCCGCCTTCGACTCGGCGATCGCCGCCGGTCAGCCGACCTTCGTCATGCCGGGCCGTCCGGCCGTAGCCGATACCGGAGCCGCCAACCCCGTGCAGGGCAAGGTCGTGGTTCTGGTCGACGGCGGCTGCACCAACGGCTGCCTGGACACCCTGGACCTGCTGACCCGTCTGCCGAACGTGCAACTGGCCGGTTCGGCGACTGCCGTGGACTCGATCTTCATCGAGCCGACCGTGCAGCGCCTGCCGTCGAACTATTCGGATCTCAGCTACGGTCACAAGGCCTGGACCACGCGTCAGCGCGGCAACAACCAGGGCCATGTCCCGGCTCAGGGTCTGGCCTTCACCGGCAACCCGACCGATGAAGCCGCCGTGCGCGCCTGGGTCGGAACTCTGTTCTAGGGCTATCGCCCTTCGGGCTCATTTCATGAGTGGGCCTACCGCGCTTCGCGCTATTTGAGGCCCGTTCGGGTGGTGAAGGCGTGTTGAGGCAAATGGGGGCCGGACGGTGGAAACATCGTCCGGCCCTTCCTATTTTGGGCTCATGACCCAGACCGAATCCCCCACGCCGCTGCGTTCGCCTTCGGGCTTTGATCTGACGCCGCCGAGCGAGAGCCAGCGCGTGGCGCTGGAGGCGGACCTGTCGCCGGAGGAAAAGCGCGTCCTGCTGGCCCACGGCACCGAGGCGCCCTTCTGCGGCGCCCTGCTGGGCGAGAAGCGCAGCGGGGTCTTCTGCTGCCGGGAATGCGGCCTGCCGCTGTTCCGCTCGGCGACCAAGTTTGAAAGCGGCACCGGCTGGCCCAGCTTCAGCGTCCCGGTGGATGAGGCGCATGTGCGCGCCGTCCGCGACGACAGCTATGGCATGGTCCGCGTCGAGACCCGCTGCGCCCGCTGCGACAGCCATCAGGGCCACGTCTTCCCCGACGGGCCGCCGCCGTCCGGCCTGCGTTACTGCATCAACTCGGTGGCCCTCAGCTTCGTGCCGGAAGGCGAGGCTCTGCCTGATCCTCTGGGGCGCGGCGACGGGACCGCCTGACCTTAGCCGCATTTGCAGTTAGGGTGATGGTGAACGGGAGTACGGGCGCATGATGATCGAACTGACCGCCGCCGCGATGTTGATGGCGAACATGGACCCCGACGGCGTTGTCGCGACCGCGCCGCGCGGCGAGCAGGCCGTGCTGACGGCATCGGCCGCCGCCCTGGCGGCATCCACGAGCGACGCCTCGCCCAGCACGACGGTGCAGAGCGCCGCCCCGCACGGCCTGTCCACCGACGAACAGATCGCCCGCTGGATCGGCGAGCGCGCCGCGGAGACGACGACTACCCCGCCGGTCGACCCCTGGGCCGAGAGCGAACAGCGCAAGATGCACGGCGAGTTCAGCGTCGGCTTCGGCACGGGCGGCTATGAGGACTACGCCGCGGCGGTATCTCTGCCGATCGGCGAGAACGGCACGCTGAATCTCAGCGTCAGCCAGACCAAGAACAGTCCTTGGGGTTATGGCTACGGATATGGCTCTCCCTGGGGCTATCCCGGCTATGGCCGTCCGTTCGGCGTCACGGAAGCGCCTGGCTTCGAGGGGACCTATTTCCGCGGGCGGCCCTATCCGCCGCTGCGCGTTCGGCCCGATGCGGGCAACAGCACGACCAACTCGGTCGGCGTGATGTTTCAAAGCGGGCGCTAGGCGCTTCTGACCCTCCCTGCGAACTGAGGCGTCTGCGCCACGGCGCGGCAGGTTTCTTCCGGGGCGTCCCATCGCCGCATTCCCTTTGGGCGGCGATCTCCCATATGCGTCGGGAGACAGAGGACCAGTATGGATAGCTTGCTTAGTTCGGCCGCCGATTTCATCGCCAGACACCATGTCTGGGCCGGGGTCGTTCTGGGGTTGGTCACATTCTTCGAGTCGCTGGTGGTCATCGGCGCCTTCGTGCCGGCGACAGGCCTGCTGGTCGCCGCGGGCGGTCTGGTGGCCGCAGGCGTTCTGGATCCGCTGACCGTCATCGCCGGCTGCGTCATCGGCGCGGTCATGGGCGACGCCATCTCCTACTGGATCGGTCGCCGTCTGGGCACGGGCGTCCTGCGCCAACCCATGCTGCTGCCGCACCGTCGCAAGATCGCCTGGACGCGGCTCTACTGCCGTCGCTACGGCGTGGCCTCCATCTTCATCGGCCGCTTCTTCGGCCCGCTGCGCGCCTTCGTGCCGGTCATGGTCGGCGTGTTGCGGATGCGCCAGCGGGTGTTCCAGCTGGCCAACGTGACCTCGGCCTTCGTCTGGGTCCTGGCCATGCTGGCTCCGGGCTATCTGGCCGCCAAGGGACTGGCCCAGCTGGAGTTCATGAGCGAGGCCCACGGTCCGACCCTGATGCTCATCGCCTTCGCCGCCGTGGTCGTGGTCGCCGTGGTCGCCATGCGCTGGCTGAAGGGCAGAGCGGCCAGGCGGTCGGCCCTGCTGGCGGCGACGGTCGAGTAATCTGCCGCCGTCATCCCGGCCGCAGCGCAGCGGAGAGCCGGGACCGCCCAAGACGCCGCGTTTCCTGTGGTCCCGGATAAGCGCTGCGCGCTTTCCGGGATGATGTTCAGCCCATGAAAAAGGGCCCGACCGGATGGTCGGGCCCTCTCTGTATTCAGGACTGACGCGCGTCAGTCGTGGCCGTGGCTGTGGCCGTGCGCATCGGCCTCGGCGGAGGCGGCGCCGGCGCTCCAGGCCTGACCGTCTGCGGTCTGGTGCCAGAAGGGCTGACGCGGGGCCTGACCGACCTCGTTCATCTGGTTGTCGAAGATGCGGCCGTTGATCATGGTGTAGCCGATCTTGACCGTGTTGCGCAGGTTCTCCAGCGGGTTGGCGTCCAGCACGACCAGGTCGGCCAGCTTGCCGGTTTCCAGCGAGCCGATGTCCTTGTCCATGCCCAGCGCCGTCGCGCCGTTCAGGGTGCCGACGCGCAGGGCCTCGTGCGGGGTCATGCCGCCCTGCTCGAACATCCACAGCTCCCAGTGGGCGCCGAGGCCTTCGCGCTGGCCGTGCGCGCCGATCTGCACCGACACGCCTTCGTCAGCCAGGCGCTTGGCCTCATGCGCGATGGCGATGTGGTTCAGCTCGTTTTCCGGCACATGGACCGGGCGACGGGCGCGGCTGTCGAGGACGCGGCGCGGGACATATTTCGTCAGGATCGGGTCGTTCCAGACGTCCGTGGCCTGATACCAGTAATTCTCGCCCCAGTTGCCGCCATAGGCCACCACCAGGGTGGGGGTGTAGGCCACCTTGGTCTGACGCCACAGCTGATGCACGTCGGCGTACAGATGGGCCAGCGGGATCGAGTGCTCGATCGTGGTGTGGCCGTCCACCACCATGCTCATGTTGTGCTGATAGAGCGACCCGCCCTCGGGCACGACCATCATGCCCAGTTCGCGCGCGGCCTCCAGGATCTGCTGACGCTGGTCGCGGCGGGGCTGATTGTAGCTCTTGACGCTCCAGGCCCCGACGGCCTGCATCCGGCGCAGGTTGGACAGGGCGTCGTCCAGATCATTGACCTGAGCCGTGAACGGCGTCGCCGCCCCATACAGGATGGTGCCGGTCGAGAAGATGCGCGGGCCGACCACGCGCCCGGCCTTGGCCAGTTCGCTGTGGGCGAAGATCTCGCTCGAATCATTGGACGGGTCGTGGATGGTGGTCACGCCGAAGGCCAGCGCGGCGTAGTTGACCCAGGACTGCTGCGGGATGATCTCGTCCGAGCCCATCGAGCCGTGCCAGTGGGCGTCCACCAGGCCGGGGATGATGGTCTTGCCGGCCATGTCCATGACGCGGGCGTCGGCGGGAACCGTGACCGAGCCGCGCGGGCCGATGGCCTCGATGCGGTTGCCGTTGATCACGACCACGCCGTCCTCGATGACCTCGTCGCCCTTCATGGTGATCAGGCGCGCGCCGCTCAGGACCACGCGGCCGGTCGGCTTGGCGTAGTCGGCGCTGAAGCCGATCTTGATTCCATGCTCGGCGGGCTCGGGCAGTTCAGCCGGGGCGCCCTCGGCGAAGGCGAAGCTTTCGCTCAGCGGGCGCGAGAACAGCTCCGGTCCCATCGACCATTGCAGTCGGCTGGAATCGCCCGACCAGTGCAGCCATTCGCCGGCGTCGCGGGTGACGCGGGTCTGGGGCAGGGCCTTGGTGTCGGCGCCGACCGTGATGGCGCGGCCGGTGGGGACGAAGGGCGTCACATAGGCGTTGAAACGCTCGGTCCAGGCCACCCAATGCTCGTCAGGCGAGACCGAGAACTCGGCCGCCCATTCGCTGCTCAGGTGGGTGCGGGCGTCGTCGCCTGACAGGTTGACCGATTTCAGCACCCGCTTGTCGCCGTCGCGCGAGGTCAGGAAGATGCGGTCGTTGCGGGCGCCGAACTGCGGGTTGGAGCCCTCGTCGGTGATCAGGGTCGGCTCGCCGCCGCGCACCGAGGTGCGATAGACGCCGGGATTGCGGCTCCACAGGGCGGTGCGCAGGAAGCCGTCGCTGGAGGTGCGATAGACGACCGTCTGGCCGTCCGGCGAGAACTGCGGCTCCAGGTAATGACCCGGCTGGGCGCTGATGACGCGGCCTTCGCCGCCAGCGGCGGGAATCACCCGCAGCGTGCCGAGGTCCTGATCGTTCCAGGTCGTATAGACGATGGAGCGGCCGTCGCGGGACCAGGACGGATAGAGCTCGAAGTGGTCGCTTTGTCGCGTCAGACGACGGGGCGTTCCCGCGACGCCGTTGCGCAGGTCGCGGATCCACAGATTGCCGAGGGCCTCGAACACCACCTTGGAGCCGTCGGGCGAGGTCTGGGCCCAGCGGACCATCTTCACGTCGAACCGGTCAGGCGCGACCTCGACGGGGAAGCGCACGGCCTCCTGCACGCGGCGGGTGTCGGCGACGTGGAAGGGGATCTCGCTGACGGCCTTGGACGCCACGTCGATGCGATGGATCTTGCCGCCCGCCCAGAAGACGATGCCGCTGTTGTCCGGGGTCCAGCTCATCGTCGGATAGACGCCGTGGATGGCCCAGGTTTCCTGCAGGTCGCGGTCCAGGGCGTCATAGATCGGGGTCTCACGGCCCGATTCGAGGTCCATGACGTAGAGGATGGACTTGTAGCGGTCGCGCCGGATGAAGGCCAAGGACTTGCCGTCGGGCGAGGGGGTGGGGCGAATCGAGCCGCCGGGGCCGGTGACGAAGGGCGTAATCTCGCCCGTCTCGCGATCCAGACGCCGGATCACATAGATCTGGGTGTTGGGGTCCTTGGAGTAGTCGAACACGCCGCCCGGCGTGGAATCATCGCTGAAATAAAGGTAGCGACCATCGGGCGAGAAGGCGGGCTCGCCCGTGTCCTTCTGCTGGGTGCGGCGCTCGGTCAGCTGCACGCCGCCCCCGCCTGCGCGGTGGTACATCCACATCTCGCCCGCACCCAGCGAGCGCGACGAGGTGAAGTGCTTGCGCCCGACGATGAACTGGCCGTCC
Source organism: Brevundimonas sp. (assembly GCF_032055285.1). Taxonomy (GTDB): domain Bacteria; phylum Pseudomonadota; class Alphaproteobacteria; order Caulobacterales; family Caulobacteraceae; genus Brevundimonas. The sequence continues at coordinate 24,147 of NZ_DAMBRE010000002.1, read as the reverse complement.
GGGGACCAGTCGGGCTGGGTCAGCAGGCGGAAGGTCTCGTTGGACACCTGCCTGGCGTTGGACCCATCGCGATCCATGACCCACAGGTTGTCGCCGCCGCCTCGGTCCGAGGTGAAGGCGATGGAGCGGCCGTCCGGCGAGTATTTGGGCTGCATGTCCCAGGCAACGCCCGAGGCGATGGCGCGGGCCTCGCCGCCGCCGATGGGCATGACGTAGATGTCGCCCAAAAGGTCGAAGACGATCTCGCGGCCGTCAGGGCTGATGTCCAGCGACATCCAGGTGCCTTCGGTGACGTCGATGGCGGCGTCGTGCGATGCGCCGGGCGGATTCTGGACGTCCCATTTGGGCTTGGCCGGCGTGGTCGCGGCGGTCGCCGTCGAATCGCTGGCCGGTGCGTTTTGCGCGAACGCCGGGAAGGCCACGGCCAGGGCCGCGACGGTGGTCAACAAGCTGCGCTTCATGGAAAGCCCCCAAACCCTCGAAACTGAGGTTGGAAGGTCTAGCGGGCGCGGGATGGTTTTGACCAGACGTTCAGACGTCGAACGTATACATTTCGATCGCGCCAGGACATCGCATCTGATTGTGGGGGAAGTGGCCCAGACCCTTGCAAATCATTGATCTGCAAGGGTCTGGATGGTGCCGCCGGGGGGAATCGAACCCACGACCTCAGCCTTACCAAGGATGCGCTCTACCACTGAGCTACGGCGGCCCTCAACGAGGAGAGCGGCCGTATAGCCAACGACTTCGGGGCGGCACAAGCGGAAAATGCATGCTTGATCAAAAACTTTGCTCGGGCTCTGCTGCACAACATGGATACCCCGCCCAAAGACGCCGTTCCCGCCGCTCCGGTCGTGGAGCCCACACGCGAACAGAAGGCCAAGGCCGAGCGGGCTATTCGCCTCGCGGCGGCCCTGCGCACCAACCTGAAGCGTCGCAAGGCGCCAGGGGGCGCGTCGCGCCCTGCGACCGAGCGCAACTGAAAGTCATCGTATCTGCGCCCATCGGCCTCTTTCGCGAGGGCGTAAGGGCTTGCTAGATAAGCGGTTCGCCGGGGCGCAGTGTTTCCGGCCGCGAAAGATTCCATGGACAGCATCGTCATCCACGGCGGCAACCGCCTGAACGGCCAGATCGAGGTCAGCGGCGCCAAGAATTCGGCCATCAAGCTGATGGCGGCTTCGATCCTGACGGATCAGCCCCTGCTGCTGACCAATATGCCGCGTCTGGCGGACACCCGATTCCTCGGCCAACTGCTGCAGCAGTTCGGCGTCGAGGTGACCGAGCGCAATGGTTCGGATGGCCAGGAGACCCTGTTCCACGCGCCCGAACTGACCTCGACCTTCGCCCCCTATGATCTGGTTCGCCAGATGCGGGCCTCGTTCAACGTCCTGGGGCCGCTGCTGGCCCGCTCGGGCGAGGCCAAGGTCTCGCTGCCGGGCGGCTGCACCATCGGCGCGCGCCCGGTCGACCTGCACCTGATGGCCCTGACGGCCATGGGCGCGCAGATCGAACTGGAAGAGGGCTATGTGTCCGCCCATGCGCCCAAGGGGCTGCAAGGGGCCGAGATCGAGTTCCCCTTCGTCTCGGTCGGCGCGACCGAGCACGCCCTGCTGGCCGCCGTCCTGGCGAATGGCACCACGGTGCTGAAGCGCGCCGCGCGTGAGCCGGAAATCGGCGACCTGGCCCGCTGCCTGATCGCCATGGGCGCCAGGATCGAGGGCCTGGACACCGACGTCCTGACCATCACCGGCGTGTCGTCGCTGTCGGGCGCGACCTGGTCGGTGATTCCCGACCGGATCGAGATGGGCTCCTACGCCCTGGCCGCGGCCATGGCCGGGGGCGAGGTGCGTCTGACCAAGGGCCGCGCCGACCTGATCACCGCCCTGACCGACAAGATGGTCGAGGCCGGGGTCGAGGTCGAACCGACCGCCGACGGCCTCATCGTTCGTCGCGACCCGGCGCAGCGGCTCAAGGCCGTCAACGTGACGACGGAAATCTATCCGGGCTTCGCCACCGACCTGCAGGCGCAGTTCATGGCCCTGATGACGACGGCCGAGGGGACGAGCGTCATCCACGAGAACATCTTCGAGAACCGCTTCATGCACGCGCCCGAGCTGGCGCGTTTGGGCGCCGACATCTCGGTCCACGCGGGCGAAGCCCATGTGCGCGGCGTCGAGAAGTTGCACGGGGCGCCGGTCATGGCCACCGACCTGCGCGCCTCGATCAGCCTGGTCATGGCTGGTCTGGTCGCCGAGGGCGAAACCACGGTCGGTCGCGTGTATCATCTGGATCGCGGCTTCGAGCGGATGGAAGAAAAGCTGGGAGCCTGCGGCGCCGACGTGCGGCGCGTGAAAGGCGGAGCGGATGAGCACTGAGGTCGAGGCGATCTCTGACGACGACGCGGCGGCCGAAGCCCTGGCCCCGATGGAGCCTCTGCGCCTGCTGGCCGAGGACGCCGTCGATCTGCAGATCATCTCGGCCGCGCTTCAGGACGCCATCATGCGGCCTGTCGACATCCGCTGGGAAAAGGAGGCGCGGCGTCTGACCATCGTCCTGTCGCGCTTCTGTTGGGAATGCGGCGGAACCCGCGTCATGTCGGCCATGCAGTTCGGAGACGTCGAGGCGGTCAAGAGCCGCCGCCTGCCGCGCCTGCCCGAATCGGCGCTGGAGTTGCTGGCGCTGGACTTCGAGCCGACCGAGGCCCCCGGCGGCCGGGTCATCCTGATGTTCGCCGGCGGCGGGGATCTGCGTATCGACGTGGAGTGCCTGGACGCCGTGCTGACCGACCTGTCGGATCGCTGGCCTGCGCGCATGGCCCCCACCCATCTGGACGAGACCAAGCCATGAGCGGTCCGCACAAGCTGTCATCCATAGAGGTGGACGCCGCCACCCTTCCGGCCGCCACCGCCGAGATCGAGCATCAGCGCCGTGTCGCCATCTTCGATCTTGTCGAACAGAACAGCTTCACGCCGGAAGGCGCCGAGGGCGGCCCCTATGCGCTTCGCCTGTCGTCGCAGGACAACCGCCTGGCCTTCGATATCGCCGGGCCGGACTTCGCTCGCACCCATGTCCTGTCGCTGTCGCCGATGAAGACGGTGATCCGCGACTACGCCCTGATCTGCGAAAGCTATTACGAAGCCCTGCGCGGCTCCTCGCCCAGCCAGATCGAGTCGGTCGACATGGGCCGTCGCGGCCTGCACAACGAGGGCGCGGAACTATTGCGTGCGCGCCTTGAAGGCAAGGTCGAGATCGACAAGGAAACCGCGCGTCGGCTGTTTACGCTGGTTTGCGCCGTCTATCGACGCGGCTGAACTCGACTATTTCGGCGTTTTGGTGCATTAGGCGCCTCCTTCACGGCTCGCGTTCACGCCCGACGCGAGCCTTAAGCCGTTTTTCCGGGCGAGAGAGACCGCATGGCCAAGGAAGAGCTTCTCGAGTTCCCCGGCGTCGTCAGCGAACTGCTGCCGAACGCCACTTTCCGCGTGACGCTGGAAAACGATCACGAGATCATCGCCCACACCGCCGGCAAGATGCGCAAGAACCGCATCCGCGTCCTGGCGGGCGACAAGGTGCTGGTCGAAATGACGCCCTACGACCTGACCAAGGGCCGCATCACCTATCGCTTCAAGTAAGGACGCGCGTGTCGCGTCCTGACCTTTCGGCTCCGCGGCTGGTCCTGGCCTCGTCGAGCCCGCGCCGCATTGAACTGCTGGCGCAGATCGGGGTGGTTCCCGATCATGTAGATCCCGCCGACATCGACGAGACGCCGTTGAAGAACGAGACGCCGTCGCGTCTGGCCGAGCGCCTGGCGCGAGGCAAGGCCGAGGTGGTGGCCGCGCGTTCGCCCGACGCCATCGTCCTGGCCGCCGACACCGTCGTGGCCCTGGGCCGTCGCCTGCTGGAAAAGCCGGCGGACGAGGCCGAGGCCAAGCGCTTCCTCGAACTGCTTTCGGGCCGCAATCACCGCGTCTTCACCGGCGTCGTCGTGATCGCTGGCGGCGAGGCGACCTGCCGTGTCGTCGACACCCGCGTCTCCTTCAAGACCCTTTCCACCGAAGAGATCGCGACCTACGTCGCCTCGGGCGAGTGGCGCGGCAAGGCGGGCGGATACGGCATCCAGGGGGCGGCCGCCGCCTTCGTGCGCCGCATCGTCGGCAGCCATCCCGCCGTCATGGGTCTGCCCCTCTATGAGGCGGCGAATCTGCTTCGGGGCGCCGGCTGGCGACCCAAGAGCCACTGACATGGCCGACGTCGAGGTCTTCCTCGATGAGACGCCGGGCGAGACCCGCGGCGTCATCGCCCGCGACGGGCTTTTCACCCATCTGATCATCCAGCGCGACAGCGACCGACCGAGCGATCGGCTGGGCGCGCGTTGCGTCGGCCGTATCGCGCGGGTCGAGCCGGGCCTGCGCGGCGCCTTCGTCGATCTGGGCGCGGGCGAGCCGTTCGGTTTCCTGCCTCTCGGTGCAAACGATGGGGTCGGGGAGGGCGCCAAGATCGAGGTCGAGGTCGTCGCCGAACCCCGCGAGCGCAAGGGGCCGGTGCTGCGCCGCCTGGGCGAGGCCGCCGGCGAGCCGCGTCTGCTGGGGGCCGGGCCGGACGTCGCGACGATTCTGGGCGGGCTGTTCCCTGGCGCGCGGCCTCAAACCGGCGTGGCTGCGATCCGCGCCGCGCTGGAAGCCGAGGAAGACGCCTTGTCCGTTTCCGTGGCCGATTCCCGCAGCGGCCTGGACCTGATGATTCAGCGCACCCGGGCCTTGATCGCGGTCGATATCGACCATGCGCCCGCGCCAGGTCGAGATTCGCGCAAGAACCGCGAGGCGGCCAACCGCGCCGGTTTGTCGCACACGGCCCGGCTGCTGACTCTGAAGGGGTGGGGCGGCCTGGTGGTGATCGACCTGATCGGGGTCGGCCTGCATGGCGACACCATAATGAAGATGGTTCGCGCGGCCTTTGCAGCTGAGCCGCAGGCGGCGTTCGGGCCGCTGAGCCGGTTCGGCCTGATGCAGGTGTCCTTGCCCTGGCGGCGGATGCCGCTGGACGAGCGATTGTTGGACGCCGCCGGGCGTCCGAGCCAGGAAACGCGCGCCATCGCCGTCGTCCGCCAACTGCGCTTGGCCATGTTGTCCGATCCGGCCACGCCGCGCTTCGTCGCCCGTTGTGCGCCGGACGAGGCGGCGCGGGCTGCGCCGCTTGTGCAGGCTCTTGGACCCAGGGCTGGCGTCCTGGCCGATGAAACGATGGCGGCCGGCGTCGTTAGAATAGAAGAGGCCCGTTAATGTCGCTCTGCCCCATCTGCCGTCGCCAGGAGGCCGTTCCGGCCTACAAGCCCTTCTGCTCCAAGCGCTGCGCCGACGTGGATCTGCAACGCTGGTTCAACGGCGGCTATGCCATTCCGACCGATGAAGTGGTCGAAGATGAAAAAGATCGCTGAATTGAGTGAATTGGCGTCTGGACAGCCCCGTCAGCCTCGCCTATAGACCCGCCTCTCGCGACGACGTCGTGCGCCTGGATAGCTCAGCTGGTAGAGCAGCGGATTGAAAATCCGCGTGTCGGTGGTTCGAACCCGCCTCCAGGCACCACTCCTCCCTTACAAGTTAAACTTTCCCGCCACGGGGAAGCTGTGCCGTAAAATGGCCTAAATTTCGCCTTGGGAATTGCATTTCCGTAACATGGCGTGATGCGACAGTTTCGTGTCGCGATCATTGCAAATATCGCAAATATTTTGTCGATCTTCCTGATTGCTGCAGGTGCGAAGGGGAAAAGAAACTTTGCGCACTTGACGCTACGAGGGGCGTTCGCCAAAGGGACTTAACCGCATTCCTGCTTGCAGGTCGGGGCGACCGGGATATTGTGCCCGGACCTTGGCGGCGACGCTCGTTTTCGAACGGGGGTTGCAGGGGGGCGGCTCCACCGGTCCGGCTCGATCCGGCGGTGGCGCAATTTCATTATAGGGACGGCCGACTGACGCGGTCCGTGTCTTGGGTTCCACGTGTCAGACCAAAGCAGGAACTGGCGAACAATGCTCGATAGCAAGAAGACGAATATCCTCCTCGCAATGGCCGGCGCCGCCGTCCTGATGGCGAGCTCGCCGGTTCTGGCGCAAGACGCCGCAACCCCGGCCGCTGCTCCGGCAGCCGCTGCCCCGGCCGCCGCTCCGGCCGCCGACGCTGCTGCTCCGGCTGCTGACGCCGCTGCTCCGGCTGCTGATCCGACCACGGTCAGCGAGTCGGTTTCGGGCGGCCACGGCAGCGGCGGCATCACCCCGGTCTCCATGTTCATGGAAGCCACCGCCGTCGTTAAGATCGTCATGATCGGCCTGCTGCTGGCCTCGATCTTCTCGTGGACCCTGCTGCTCATCAAGCTGCTCGAGTTCGGCGCCCTGAACAAAGCCACCGACCGCTTCCTGGAAGCCTTCCGCGGCGCTCGCACGATCGCTGACATGCGTCGCGTCGCCACCTCGGAAGACTTCGACGGCAACCCGCTGGCCGACATGGCCGCCGCCGCTACCGAGGAAATCGAACTGTCGCGTCAGGCTGGCCTGAGCGTCACCGGCGATCACCGCGACTCGGCGCTGCTGCGCGCCCAGACCGCCGTCGCCGCCGTTCAATCGGGTCTGCCGAAGCGCCTCTCGGGCGGCCAGCAGTTCCTGGCTTCGGTCGGTTCGACCGGTCCGTTCGTCGGTCTGTTCGGCACCGTTTACGGCATCATGAACTCCTTCATCGGCATCGCCGAGTCCAACACGACCAACCTGGCCGTCGTTGCTCCGGGTATCGCTGAAGCCCTGCTGGCCACCGGTATCGGCCTGTTCGCCGCTATCCCGGCCGTTATCTTCTACAACTACTTCAACACGCGCATCTCGAACTACGGCACGCGTTCGGACGGCTTCAACGCTGAACTGATCAACGCCATCTCGCGTCAGCTCGACAAGGGAGCGTAAGACGGATGGCCGCCAAACTTTCCGGTTCCGGCGGCGGCAAGTACACCGTCGAGGCTAATGCCGAGATCAATGTCACGCCTTTCGTTGACATCATGCTCGTCCTCCTCATCATCTTCATGGTGGCGGCTCCGCTCGCCACCGTGTCGGTGCCGGTGAAACTGCCTCGCGCCGTTGCGCCTCCCGGCAAGAACCCGCCGACGCCCGTCTTCATCTCCATCCAGAACGATGGCGATGTGTGGATTGGCGACCTGCGGTCCTCGCCTGGTTCGCTTGGTGACGATCTGCGTGTTCAGATCGGACGCAGGAACCCCTCCGAAGAACGTATTTTCATTCGCGCAGACCAACAGACCCGGTACGGCGACTTCATGCAGGTCATGAACGCCCTCCAGGACAACGGTTTCTACAGCGTCGCCCTCGTCGGCGAAGAGAGTTAAGGGGGGCGGGCGAATAGCATGACAGCTGAACCTCACGTCCACCGGGATCCAATCCTGGATCCGCCGAAGAAGAAGAAGAAGCTTTCGACCGGCGCCATCGTGGGCATCACCGTTTCGGTGGTCGTTCACGCCCTGGCGGGCCTGTACTTGTACAACAACAAGTTCAAGCTGAAGGAAATGACCTACGAGGACGAGGCCGTCGACGTCGAGCTGATGGAGGTTCCCCCTCCGCCGCCGCCGCCGCCGCCGCCGCCGCCGCCTCCGCCGGACACTCCTCCGCCGCCGAAGCTTCAGATTCGTGAGCCGCAGATCAACACCCAGGCCCCGCCGCCGCCGGTGACTCTGCCGATCGAACCGACGAAGAAGGAAGACCGCGTCGAATACTCGGGCCCGCCCGTGATCGTCCCCGGTCCTCCGCCTCCGCCGGCGCCGCCCGCGCCGCCGAAGCCTTCGGTCATCACCAATCCGAGCTGGTCCCGCCAGGTCTCGCCCGAGTTCCCGGAACGCGCCCAATCGCGCGGCATCGAGACGGGTTCGGCCAAGGTGAACTGCGCGGTCGCCCCGAACGGCAGCCTTTCGGACTGCCGCATCGTGGACGAAGATCCCGCCGGCGCCGGTTTCGGCCAAGCGGTTCTTCGGGCGGCCCGTTCGGGTCGTCTGTCGCCCCGGACTGTCGACGGCGCCGCCGTCGGCGCCCGCGTCGAGTTCACGACCCGGTTCCGACTGGACTAAGGATCTCTTTCGAGATCAGGTTGAACGCCCCGGAGGAAACTCCGGGGCGTTTTTCTTTGTCCAGGACCTTGCCGTCGATCCGGTCTTGATCGGGGTGGGGCGGGACCCGTCAGAGGAGGCTCCGGCGAAGCATGTTTTCAGCGCGGCCGTCGTGCTTGCGTCCCTGATCGGCCTTGGCGCCGCCGGGTGCGCGGGCCAGGACAAGCCTTCAGATGTGGCGGGCACGGGGTGGGTGAAGACAAACTGCGGGGTTGACCCGCAAGGTCGTCTCTTTGATTGCCGGATCATCGGGGAAAGTCCCGTGGGGGCACGCTTCGGCGAAGCAGTTCTCAAGGCGGTAGCCGACGGACGCCTGTCACCTCGAACTGTCGAACCCCCTCGACCAGGTGCGCGGGTCGTGTTCACGACGCGCTTCCGTTTGGACTAAGGGTCTCATCCGAGATCGGCCTGAACGGCCTGCCGGAGATGCCGGGGCGTCTTCCCTTGTCGACCTCGGGAGACAGCCGCAGCCATGGAGCCTGAGGGCGAGCTGTGCATTATGACCCTCGAACTTTGCCGGAGGTCCCGTGTCGCCCAAGTCCCTTCTCGCCACCCTGCTGCTTGGCGCAGGCGTTCTGACCCTCGGCGCCTGCGCCTACAACGAAACCCTGGGCCGCAATCAGTTCCTGATCGTGGACGACAGTTCGCTGATCCAGCAGTCGCAGGCCGCCTGGGCCGAGACGCTGCGCACCCAGAAGGTGTCGAACAACGCCGCCCAGAACGCCCGCGTGCGCCGCGTCGGCGATCGCATCGTTCAGGCCGCGCGGCTGAGTGACCGTCACTGGGACTATGCGGTGTTCGAGGATGCGACGCCGAACGCCTTCGTCCTGCCGTCCGGCCATATCGGGGTGACGACGGGGCTGCTGAACATGGCCCGCAACGACGATCAACTGGCGACTGTCATCGGCCACGAGGTCGGCCACGTGGTGGCGCGTCACGCCGCCGAGCGGTCCTCCACCAATGCCGCGACCGGACTGGTCCTGGGCGCGGTGCAGAGCCAGGCGGGGGATTATGGCCAGGCGGTTCAGGCCTTCGGGGGCCTGGGTGCGCAACTGGGCGTCCTGCTGCCCTTCTCGCGCAGCCATGAGTTGGAGGCCGATCGCCTCGGCGTCGATTACCTGGCCGCCGCCGGCTACAAGCCGTCAGAGGCCGTGGCCCTGTGGCGCACCATGGCCCAGCAGCGCCAGTCCTCGACGCCGCAGTTCGCCTCGACCCACCCGTCGGATCAGACACGGATCGCGGCTCTGGAACAGTACATCGCCAGTCGGGGATGGAACTGACGGGGATAAAAGCAATTTCCCTGCGCCGAGGGTGAAAAGGGTGCTTGCCCCGCCGGGCGAGGCCCGCTAGAGAACCGCCCTCGCGCAGAGATGTGCAGCCTTAGCTCAGTTGGTTAGAGCGCCGGTTTGTGGAGCCGGAGGTCCTCAGTTCAAACCTGAGAGGCTGTACCATTCCCCGATAGAATCGCTTCGGCGACGGTTCGGGAGGTATCGATCAATGTCCGCACCTGCGTGGGACCCCAAGCAATACAATCGCTTTGAAGCCCAGCGTGACCGCGCCGCGCTCGACTTGCTGGTACGCCTGCCCGAGGATTTCGCACCGACCGAGATCTGGGACCTGGGTTGCGGCACGGGCCAGCACGCAGCCCTGCTGCAGCGGCGGCATCCGTCCGCCCATGTCCACGGCATGGACTCCAGCGCGGCCATGCTGGAGCAGGCCCGCGCCCTGTCGGCTGAGGTCGATTGGTCCGTCGGCGATATCGCGACCTGGGCGCCGGACCGGCCCGCCGATCTCATTCTGGCTAACGCCTCGCTGCAATGGCTGCCGGATCACGCCGAGCTTTTCGCGCATCTGGCGGGGGCGCTGGCGCCCGGCGGCTTGCTGACGGTGCAGATGCCCATGGCCTGGGAGACGCGTCACCACACGATCATGCGCGAGACGGCGGCTGTTGGCCCATGGGCGGCGGCCCTGGCCGGGGTGGACACCATCGCGCCCCTGTTGCCCGCCGAGGCCTATTACGAGGCCCTGGCGCCCCTGTGCGGCGACATCGACATCTGGGCGACGACCTATCTGCACGTTCTGGCTGGCGAGGATGCGGTGCTGGAATGGATGAAGGGCACGGCGCTGCGGCCCTATCTGACAGCCCTGACCGGCGACCCGTCGATGCAATCGGCCTTCCTCGCCGCGCTGGCCGAGCGGCTGGCCGAAGCCTTCCCTAGGCGGGCGGACGGGGCGACTCTTCTACCATTTCCTCGTCTGTTTCTGCTGGCGCAAAGGCGCTGACGCGGCGCCGATGCAGATGCTCGACCGGGCATTTCAGGGTGGTCAGAGCGGCCTGGGCGGCGGCGTAGCCTGAGGACACGGCGGGGTCGTAGGCCTTCCAGTCGCGGATATCGACGCCCTCGGGTTTGGGCAGGATCAGCAGGTCGGTGTCGGCCCGCGCCTGCATCAGCTCGGCCTCGGTCGACAGGGTGGCCGAGCGCATCAGCACCGAGACGATGGGCGGCCCCTTCTTCCATGCGCCCGACAGGATCCAGCGCCACCACGACGGCGGGTCCTGCAGGGCCGCGGGATCGACGCCTCGCGTCTGGGACACGTCCACGCCGACCACCGGGCCGCTGTTCAGGCGGCGCATGACCTCGCTGGGGAAGTTCCGCAGGACGGCGCCGTCCACCAGGACCTGACCGTTCATCACCACGGGCGGCATGACGCCGGGCAGGGAGATGGAGGCCCGCAGGGCGTGGCGCAGCATCCCCTCGCGATGCACCTCGACCTTGCCCGACGTCAGATTGGTCGAGACCGCGAAGAAGGGCAGGGGCATGTCCTCGATGTTCACGTCGCCATAGGCGTCCTGCATCAGGCGCGCGACCTTGCGGGCGTGGGTCATGGCGATGATGGGAAAGGCGATGTCCGACAGGGGGTCGGACAGGACGAAGGCCTTGCGGATGCGCTCGTCCAGTTCCTCGTCGGACCAGCCCAGACCCGGACCAGCGGCTATGACGGCGCCCATGGACGATCCGCCGACGAAGTCGATCGGCATGCCGGCCTCGCGCAGGGCCCTCAGCGCGCCGATGTGGGCGTAGGCCCGTGCGCCGCCGCCGGACAGGACCACCCCGACCGCCGAGCCGGTGACGATGCGGGCTATGCGCGCCGTGTCGTCGAACAGGCCCTCGACCGCATGGAACCAGCGACCGGGCTTGAAGGCGTCCAGCCAGTCGCGGGTGCGGGTCGGCCGCCCCATGTGCGCGGGACGCAGCAGGATGAGATCGGTGAGCGGGTGGGCTTCGTCCTCGATCTCGGACGGCAGGACGGGCGCCTGTGGCCTGCGGTCCGCATCCCCCACCATGAAGACCCGGTCCACCTGGCGGGCGCACAGGGCGGCCCAGCCGGGCTGGTCGGATTCGGTGACGTAGAGGACATAGTCGTGGGCGTCCTCGACGCCGGAAAACCATTCGGCGGCGGACGAAAGGGCGGTGTGGTCGATGATGCGGCAGGTGAAGCCCTGGGCCTCGACGGCGCGGGCGATGCGCTCGACGAAGCTTCTGATCGGCTGGCTGCGCGCCGAGATGAAACCGAAGACGGTCGGGTCGGAACCGGTCGAGTTGCGGTCGCGGGCGCGGGTCAGCATGACCTGGCCCAGTTCCGCCATCAGGGCCGGCTCGTTGCGGGCGGCCTCAAAGAAGGCGTCGCGGGGCAGGGCGACCACGTCGCTGTCGCGCAGGGCCACGACATTGGCCATGTGGGTCGTGCCGGCCAGCATGGCCATTTCACCGACCGGATCGCCGGGCTTGATGACGCCGATGAACTGCGGCCCGCGTCCGTTGTCGTCCTTGAACACGCCCAGTCGCCCGGCGCGCAGCAGATAGAGGGTGTCGGCGGGATCGCCCGCCGAGAACAGCCGTTCGCCCCGCGTCAGGGCGAACCAGCTGGCGCGGGTGTTCTTGGTGCCCTCGAAGACGCGCGCCAGGGCGGCTTCCAGCGAGTCGGGCGGCGTGTCGGGACGTTCTGCAGCCATGGGGCAGGTTTAGGCCGGAATCTGTTCGACAGGAAAGCGGACGCTTCCCACCGGCGCGGAAGCCTCCTACACCTTGGGGCATGCCCAAGCTGATTTCCGCCGTCGATCGCAACAGTCCTGCTTTCAAATCGCTGGATGCGCACAATCGCGCCCTGCGGGATGAGCTTTACGAGAAGGTGGCCAAGGCCGCGCGGGGCGGCTCTGACGCCAGTCGCGACCGCCATGTGGCGCGGGGCAAGCTGTTGCCGCGCGACCGGGTCGAGCGCCTGCTGGATCCGGGCTCGCCCTTCCTCGAGGTCGGCCAACTGGCCGCCAACGGCATGTACCGTGATGAGGCCCCGGGCGCGGGCATGATCTGCGGCGTCGGCCGGGTGTCGGGCCGCGAGGTCATGATCGTCGCCAACGACCCGACGGTGAAGGGCGGCGCCTACTTCCCGCTGACGGTGAAGAAGCACCTGCGGGCGCAGGAAATCGCCGAGCAGAACAACCTGCCTTGCGTCTATCTGGTCGATTCGGGCGGGGCCAACCTGCCGCACCAGGCCGAGGTCTTCCCCGACCGCGACCACTTCGGCCGCATCTTCTTCAACCAGGCGCGGATGTCGGCCAAGTCGATCCCGCAGATCGCCTGCGTCATGGGCTCCTGCACGGCGGGCGGGGCCTATGTGCCCGCCATGTCCGACGAGACGGTGATCGTGCGCAACCAGGGCACTATCTTTCTGGCCGGTCCGCCGCTGGTGAAGGCCGCCACCGGCGAGGTCATCTCGGCCGAGGAACTGGGTGGCGCGGAGACCCACGGCCGCAAGTCCGGCGTGGTCGACCACGTGGCCGAGAACGACGAGCACGCGCTGGAGATCGTCCGCTCCATCGTCGCCAATCTGAACACCATCAAGCCCCAGCCGCTGGACGTGCGCGAGCCGCGCGCCCCGGCCTATGATCCGGCTGAGCTGTACGGGATCATCCCCGAGGACGTCCGCGCCCCCTATGACGTGCGCGAGGTCATCGCCCGTATCGTCGACGGCTCGGAACTGGACGAGTTCAAGGCCCTGTACGGCACGTCGCTGGTGTGCGGCTTCGCCCGTATCTGGGGCCAGCCGGTGGCCATCCTGGCCAACAACGGCGTCCTGTTCAGCGAGAGCGCGCAAAAGGGCGCGCACTTCATCGAACTGGCCTGCAAGCGCAAGATTCCGCTGCTCTTCCTGCAGAACATCTCGGGCTTCATGGTCGGCGGCAAGTACGAGGCCGAGGGCATCGCCAAGCACGGCGCCAAGCTGGTGACGGCCGTCGCCAGCGCCGAAGTGCCCAAGTTCACCGTTCTGATCGGCGGCAGCTTCGGCGCCGGCAACTATGGCATGTGCGGCCGGGCCTACAGCCCGCGCTTCCTCTTCACCTGGCCCAACAGCCGCATCAGCGTGATGGGCGGCGAGCAGGCGGCCAGCGTCCTGGCCACCGTCCACCGCGACGCCGACACTTGGACGCCGGAAGAGGCCGAGACCTTCAAGGCGCCGATCCGTCAGAAGTACGAGGACGAGGGCAACCCCTATTACGCCACGGCCCGCCTGTGGGACGACGGCGTCATCGACCCGGCCCAGACCCGCGACGTTCTGGGCCTGGCCATCAGCGCCAGCCTGAACGCCCCCATCCCCGAGACCACCTTCGGCGTCTTCCGTATGTGATCGGGCGAAAGCTCAACATTGATCCGCAGCAAGGACCAAAGCCCTGCTGCCGCGTTTCACTTCGGCGAAGGAGCCGACCATGACCGACCAGAAGCCGACCGAAGAAGACCTGAACGCCCTGGACGTCACCGACGCCGAGGCGGCCGAAATGAACGCCATCGCCCATCCCTTCGTCGCCGATCCGGCGCCGGACGCGGACAATGAGCTGGTCAAGATCGACGCCCTGCCGTCGGGCGTGGTCTTCGTGACCATCAACCGCCCCGAGAAGAAGAACGCCTTCGACGCCGCCACCATCGCCGCCCTCTATGAGGCCTTCGAGACCCTGCAGGGCGCCGACCGGGTGCGCGTGGTCTTCATCCGCGGCGCGGGCGGCACCTTCAGCGCGGGCGCCGATTTGAACTGGATGGCCGACGCCGCCGGTTGGTCCGAGTCTGACAACCGTGACGACGCCATGGGTCTGGCGAAGATGCTCAAGGCCCTGCACGACGTGCCGGCCCTGACGGTGGCCTTGGTCGAGGGCGCGGCCATGGGCGGCGGGGCGGGCATCGTCGCCGCCTGCGACATGGCCGTGGCGGTCGAGGGCGCGCGCTTCGCCTTCTCTGAGGTCAAGCTGGGCCTGATCCCCGCGACCATCGCCCCCTATGTCATCGAGGCCGTCGGCGCGCGCCGCGCGCGCCAGCTGTTCCTGACCGCCAACATCTTCGACGCCGACTACGCCGCCCACGCGGGCCTGATCGATCTGGTTCTGCCGGAAGGCTCGGTGGACGAGTTCATCTCCATGCTGACCGACAGCCTGACGACCTGCGCCCCCGGCGCCATGGGCGAGGCCAAGCGTCTGGTGAACGACGTGGCGGGCGAGGCCATCGACCATCGCCTGCTGGAAGAGACCGCCAAGCGCATCGCCCGCGCCCGCGTCTCGGAAGAAGGCCAGGAAGGCGTGCGCGCCTTCCTCGACAAGCGCGCCCCCAGCTGGGCGCAATAAGACTACTTTCCTCCCCACGCGTGGGGAGGGGGACCATGAAGTGGTGGAGGGGGCGACGCTAACGTCAGCCGTGGAGTCGCCCCCTCCGTCACGTCGCCTTCGGCGCCGCGCCACCTCCCCATTCGCTTTGCGAACAGGGAGGAGCAAGATGGGGCAGACCGCCGGTTATCTCGCAGAGGCAGAGTTCAAGACCGCCATGTTCAAGTCCGTCCTGGTCGCCAATCGCGGCGAGATCGCCTGCCGCGTCTTCCGCACCGCCCGTCGCATCGGCCTGCGCACCATCGCCGTCTATTCCGAGGCCGACGCCCAGGCCCTGCACGTTCGCGAGGCGGACGAGGCGGTGCTGATCGGCCCAGCGGCGGCGCGCGAATCCTATCTGGATGCGGGCAAGGTTCTGGCGGCGGCCAAGGCGACGGGGGCCGAGGCCATCCACCCCGGCTACGGCTTCCTGTCCGAGAACGCCGACTTCGCCGAGGCCGTCATGGCGGCCGGCATCGTCTGGATCGGCCCGCAGCCGTCCTCGATCCGCGCCATGGGCCTGAAGGACGCGGCCAAGAAGCTGATGATCGAGGCGGGCGTGCCCGTCACTCCCGGCTATCAGGGCGAGGACCAGTCGGTCGAGACCCTGACGGCGGAGGCGAACCGCATCGGCTTCCCCGTCCTGATCAAGGCGGTCGCCGGCGGCGGCGGCAAGGGCATGAAGAAGGTCGACAGGCCTGAGGACTTCGCCGACGGTCTGGCCAGCGCCCAGCGCGAGGGCCAGTCCTCTTTTGGCGATCCGCGCGTCCTGATCGAGAGCTACATCACCCGCCCGCGCCACATCGAGGTGCAGGTCTTCGGCGACAGCCACGGCAATGTCGTCCACCTGCATGAGCGCGACTGCTCGCTGCAACGCCGCCACCAGAAGGTGATCGAGGAAGCGCCCGCGCCGGGCATGGACGCCGCCACGCGCGAGGCCGTCACCGCAGCCGCCGTCCGCGCCGCCAAGGCCGTCAACTATCAGGGCGCAGGCACCATCGAGTTCATCGCCGACGCCTCCGACGGGCTGAAGGCCGACCGCATCTGGTTCATGGAAATGAACACCCGGCTGCAGGTCGAGCATCCGGTGACCGAGAGCATCACCGGCGTCGATCTGGTCGAATGGCAGTTGCGTGTCGCGGCGGGTGAACCCATTCCGCTGGCGCAGGCCGACATCCCCATGAAGGGCTGGGCCATGGAGGCCCGCCTCTATGCCGAGGACCCGGCCCACGGCTTCCTGCCGTCCATCGGGCGGCTGGATCACTTCGTCATGCCTGACGACATCCGCGTCGATACGGGCGTGGAGCAGGGCGGCGAGGTCAGCCAGTTCTACGACCCGATGATCGCCAAGCTGATCGTCCACGCTGACAGCCGCGAAGCCGCCGTCGCTCGCCTGGCCAACGCCTGCCGCGAGGTCGAGGTCTGGCCCGTCCGCACCAACGCCGGCTTCCTGGCCCGCTGCCTGGACCACCCGCGCTTCGTCGAGGGCGACGTGGACACCGGCTTCATCGCGGCGGAGGAGGGGACGCTGATCGGCGCGCCCGTCTCGGCGCAGGCTCTGGCTGGCGCTGCCGGCCTGATCGGGCTTGAGGCCGACGCCGCCGCCTTTGACGTTGAAGACAAGGCGCTGGCTCCGTGGCGGGCGGGCCTGTTCGGCTTCCGCATGAATGGCGCGGCCCAGTCGCGCACGGCCCTGCACCACGGCGACCAGCAGCACGCCGTGACCCTGGCTGGCGAGCCGGGCTGGCACGGGCGTCAGTCGAGCTTCGACGTCGGCGTGGAGGGCGAAACCGCCCGCGTTTACGGTGAGACGGATCTGGTCGTGGTCGACGGCGATGTCGTCACCGCCTTTGCCCCGGACGCCGAGCGCATCGTGGTCTTCGACGACGGCGACGTCATCGAATTCCGCCGCCGCAAGTCCAGCGCGGGCGCTGGCGGCTCCGCCTCCGACGGCGGCCTGCGCGCCCCCATGCCCGGCAAGATCGTCGCCGCGCCCGCCAAGACGGGCGACGCCGTGACCAAGGGTCAGCCCATCGTGGTGCTGGAAGCCATGAAGATGGAGCACGCCCTGACCGCGCCTTTCGACGGCGTGGTGGCCGAGTTCAACGTCGCCGTCGGCGATCAGGTCGTGGACGGCGCGGTGCTGGCCGTGGTCAAGGCGGGCGAGGCTTCCTAAGTCCCGCCCATGCCCCTTCACATGATCAAGCTTTGCGTCGGCGTGTCCGAGGTCGAGACGCTGGAAGCGAACGCCGCGCGTTCCGACTGGCGCATCGTCCACACCCGCATGACGCCCAAGCGCGCCGCCGAGATCGAGGACGGCGGCTCGCTCTACTGGGTGATGAAGGGCTCGGTGACCTGCCGTCAGCGCATCCTCGACATCACGACTGTGGGCGAGGGCAAGGAGAGCCGCTGCGAGATCAGGCTGGACAGCCAGGTCATCCGCACCGCGCCCTTGGCCCGGCGGCCGTTTCAGGGCTGGCGCTATTTCGAGCCCAAGGACGCGCCGCCGGACCTGTCCGTGGCCGAGGCGACGGACCTGCCCGACGACCTGGCGCGGGAACTTCGCGAACTCGGCGCCTGGTGACCCTTTCGTGGCATTGGGGGTGAGGTGTTGACCTTTGGTCGCGCCCGTGGCCTGTCCCGGCTCCCATGACCAACGCCCTGTTCAGCTTCAAAACCCGCGAAACCCTGTCCGAGCTGCTGAAGCTGGCCTGGCCGGTCGTGCTGGCGCGTCTGGGCATCATGACCATGGGCCTGACCGACGCCATCGTCGTCGGCCACTACGCCAGCCGCGAACTGGCCTATCACTCCCTGGCCTGGGCGCCGTCGTCGGTCGTGCTGACCACGGCGGTCGGTCTGATGATGGGGGTGCAGGTCATGACGGCCCGCCTGCTGGGAGAGGGCCGCAAGGACGAGGTCGGCGCGGTCCTGCGTCGCGGCATGGTCTATGCGCTTCAGATCGGCATCGTCTCCATGATCGCCCTGATGGCGCTGGGGCCGTTCGGCCTGCACCACATGGGTCTGGAGGACGGGCTGGGCGAGGGCGCCTCGCCGGTGCTGATGATCTTCGCCCTGTCCATGCCCGCCTATCTGATCTCGGTCGCGGCCCAGTTCTTCCTCGAGGGCCTGCATCGGCCCAAGGCCGGCATGGTCGCCATGTGGGTGGCCAATGCGGTCAACCTGGGCCTGAACCTGCTGCTGGTGCCGGACATTCTGGGCCTCGGCCTGCACGGCGCACAGGCCTCGGCCTGGGCCACCTTCGGCGCCCGCATGGCGCTGGCGATCTTCCTGGTCATCTTCATCCTGCGCCTGCCCGAAGCGCGGGCCTGGGGCGTGTTCAACAAGCCGAAGCGCGACAAGGTCGTCGAGCGCGAGCAGATGAAGGTGGGCTTCGGCGCGGGCTCGTCCAACTTCATCGAGGTCGGGGCTTTCGCCGCCATGACCCTGTTCGCCGGTCAGCTCGGCGCCGCCGAGACCGCCAGCTGGGCGGTCGTCATCAACGTTTCCGCCATCGTCTTCATGGTGCCCATGGGCCTGTCGTCGGCGACGGCGGTTCTGGTGGGCCGCAGCTTCGGCGCGCGCGACAAGGCCGGGGTCATGCGCGGGGGTCTGGCAGGCATCGGCGTGGTGACCGTTCTGGCCTTCATCATCGCCATCGGCCTGTGGCTGACGGCGCCCCTGGTGGTCAGCGCCTATACGACCGACCCGGCCATCCTGGCCATCGCGGCCCCGGCCCTGGTGCTGGCGACCCTCTTCTTCGTCGCCGACGCCCAGCAGGTGGTCGCCGCCCAGGCCAACCGCGCGGCGGGCGACGTGGTCTGGCCGACGCTGATGCACCTGCTGTCCTATGGCGTCATCATGATTCCGCTGGGCTGGTGGCTGGCGCACCGGATCGGCGTCGACGGTCTGGTCTGGTCGGTCATCGTGGCCAGCCTGATCTCGGGCGCGCTGCTGACCGGGCGCTTCGTGCGGATCGCCAGGCGGCTGCCGGCCTCAGGCGTGACGGCGGGGTGACGCGGGCGTAACGGGCCTCTATATCCGTCTGCTTCCTCCCGCAGACTGGACGACCATGGCCCGCATCCTCATCACCTCGGCGCTGCCCTACATCAACGGCATCAAGCACCTTGGGAATCTGGCCGGGTCCATGTTGCCCGCCGATGTCTGGGCGCGGTTCATGCGCGGGCGCGGCCACGACGTCCTCTATGTCTGCGCCACCGACGAGCACGGCACCCCGGCCGAACTGGCCGCCGCCGCCGCCGGGCAGGACGTCCGCACCTATTGCGACGAGCAGCATCAGGTTCAGAAGAAGGCCGCCGACGCCTTCAGCCTGTCGTTCGACGTCTTCGGGCGCAGCTCCAACGCCCCGAACACCCGCCTGACCCAACACTTCGCCAAGGTGCTGGAGGAGCGCGGCCTGATCGAGGAGCGCGTGGACCGGATGATCTATTCGATCGACGACGCCCGCTTCCTGCCCGACCGCTATGTCGAGGGCACCTGCCCGCACTGCGCCTATGAAAAGGCGCGCGGCGACCAGTGCGACAACTGCGGCCGCCTGCTGGACCCGATGGATCTGATCAATCCCTATTCCTCGGTCTCGGGCAGCCGCAACCTGGAGGTCCGCGACACGCGCCACCTCTATCTGCTGCAGACCAGGGTGGCCGACGAGGTCCGCGCCTGGGTCGACGCCCGCTCGGAAGGCTGGCAGCCGCTGGCCCGCTCCATCGCCTACAAGCATCTGGACGAAGGCCTGATCGACCGCGGCATCACCCGCGACCTGAAGTGGGGCGTGCCGGTCGTCGGTCCCGACGGCGGCCCGCGTCCGGGGATGGAGGGCAAGGTCTTCTACGTCTGGTTCGACGCTCCCATCGAATACATCGGCGCGACCGAGGAGTGGGCGGAAGCCACCGGCGGAAACTGGCGCTCGTGGTGGCGTCTGGACGAGGGCGCGGACGACGTGCGCTACGTCCAGTTCATGGGCAAGGACAACGTCGCCTTCCACACCGTCAGCTTCCCGGCCACCATCCTGGGCTCGGGCGAGCCGTGGAAGACGGTCGATCAGCTCAAGGCCTTCAACTGGCTGAACTGGTACGGCGGCAAGTTCTCGACCAGCATGGGCCGCGGCGTCTTCATGGATCAGGCGCTGGAGCTGCTGCCCGCCGACTACTGGCGCTGGCACCTGACGGCCTATGGCCCGGAGCATTCCGACGCGGCCTTCACCTGGGAGCAGTTCCAGGCGACGACGAACAAGGACCTGGCCGACGTCCTGGGCAACTTCGTCAACCGCATCGTCAAGTTCACGGAAGCCAAGTTCGACGGCGTCGTGCCGACGGGCGGCGAGGCCGGCCCGCTGGAGGTCAAGCTGGCCGCCGACATCAAGGCCGGTCTGGAAGCCCTGACCGCCGAGTTCGAGGCGATGGAGTTCCGCAAGGCGGCCCAGGCTGCCCGCGCCCTGTGGGTGCTGGGCAACGAGTACCTGCAGGAAGCCGCCCCCTGGACGGCGCTGAAGACCGACCGCGACCGCGCCGCCGTGGTCGTGCGCACCGGCCTGTCGCTGGTGGCCCTGTTCGCCCGCATCACCGTGCCCTTCATGCCGGGCAGCGCCGAGCGCATCGGCGCCACGGTCGGCGCGACTGATCTGGCTTGGCCGGACGCCGATGGCGATCTGCTGAACCTGGTCCCGGCGGGCCAGACGGTGGCCGCCGCCGCCGTCCTGTTCGCCAAGATCGAGGACGCCCAGGTCGCCGAGTGGACCGAGCGCTTCGGCGGCGCAGAGTAAGCAGGAAAAAGGCCCGGATTGCTCCGGGCCTTCTTTTTACGTCGTAACAGGATGACGCGTCAGGACTTCCTGGCGGGCAGCAGGCCCAGGCGGGCCGCGCCGAACAGGGCCAGCAGGCCGGTCAACAGGATCATGGCCCATTCGGTCAGCGTCGGAACCGCCGCCGGCGGCGGCGTCGTCACCAGCACGGCGTTCGTGGCGCCGACGCTGTTGAGCGTCAGGACGACGTTGGTTGAGCCATTACGGATGGTCCCGCCGTTCAGACCGAGGGCGCCGATGGCGATCCCGTCACTGTCGAGGTCGCCCGGCTGGACCGTGTATCGGAAGGTCAGGCTCGAACTGCCGGACCCGGATTGGTAGGTGGCGTAACGGGTGGCTGCACCCACGGTCAGGGCGATGCTGGGCGTTCCCCCCGTCGTGTTGACGGTGACCGCTTCGCTGAAGTTCACGGTGAAGCTCAGGGTCTGTCCGGGCGTATAGGCGCCGTTGGCGGGGACGCCGACGCTGGCGACGGTCGCCGCGGGTCCTGCCGCAGGCTCGGTAATGGTGAAGCTTTGTTGCGCCGTACAGGTGTTGGCGTCCATCACTGTGACGGTATAGGTTCCGGCGGTCAGGCCAACGGCCGCCGATGCTGTGCCGCCGCTCGGCGCCCAGGAGTAGGTATAGCCGGGCATACCGCCCGAGACGCTGACCGAAGCGGCGCCGTCCGCACCGCCATTGGTGGAGACGTTCGACTGCGACCATGGGTTCGCCGCCAGAAGAGTCGGCTGCGTAACCGTATAGTTTCGCGTTGCGGTCGCGCCACTACCGTCCCTCACTTCGACGGTGAATGATCCGGCGGCCAGACCGGTCGCCGTGGGGCTCGTTCCGCCGTAGGGCGTCCAAGTGTAGGTGTAGAAACCGTCGCCGCCGGAGGGGCTGGCTGTGGCCGTGCCGTTCGAGCCGCCATTGCACGATACATTGGTGGTGCCGCCGCCGATGACGATCTGGGCCTGGGCTCCACCGGCGGCGGACAGGCACAGGGTCGCCGCTGCAAGCGACCAGGAAAGAGCACGAATCGACATCTGCGACCTTGGGTTATCAGTGATATGGCTACGCCTAAGTGAAAATCACCATTTTTGTAAAGTGTCGCTGGAATGGCTGGACCGGGCGAGGAGAAAGAAAAAAAGGCCCGGATCGCTCCGGGCCTTTTCTTCAGTTCGCAGAGGGCGTTGCGGCGGGTTCGGGCGGCGGGTTTCGCTGTTCCCGCGCGCCGGGCAGGGCGGCGGGGGTGGCGTGTTTGCTGCCGGCGCTGGCGTGTTTCATGTGCTTGGCCTGCTCCTCGGCGCCGATATCGAGGAAGGCGGGGGCCGAGGCGTTGAACTGGTCGGCGTGACCGGTGCGGACGATGACCGAACGTCCGCCGTCCCAGATCATGTGCAGGGCGACGTAAAGCACGATGGCCAGACCGATATAGGCGATCCAGCGGTAGCGGTTCAGCAGCTTGGCGATGAAGCTGGCGGCCAGACCCATCAGGGCGATCGACAGGATCAGGCCGAAGACCATGATCCAGGGGTGGTCATGGCTGGCGCCGGCGACGGCCAGCACATTGTCCAGCGACATGGTCAGGTCGGCGATCATGATCTGGATCAGGGCGGCGCCGAAGGTCTTGCGCTTCAGGCCCAGCTCCTCGGGCGAGGGACCGCCGCCGTGTTCGATGGCCATGGCCCGTTCGATCTCGGCCTCGGCCTCGGCCTGATCGTGGGTGGCCTGCTCACGCAGTTCGCGCCACATCTTCCAGCACACCCACAAAAGCAGGAAGCCGCCGGCCAGCAGCAGGCCGACGATGGCCAGAAGCTGCACGGTGATCAGGGCCAGGCCGATGCGCATGACGACGGCGGCGGCCAGACCGATCAGGATGGCCTTGCGGCGCTGTTCCTGGGGCAGGGCGGCGGCGGCCAGGCCGACGGCCACGGCGTTGTCGCCGGCCAGGACGAGGTCGATCATCAGGACCTTGCCGAGGGCTGAGGCCTGACTGAGAAGATGGGGGTCTGAGAGGAAATCCATCCGGGGTTCTTAGGCCCCGGACCGGGCTGCGCCAAGACGCCGCAGCGGCAAAGTCACTCGCCGTCGCCCCTGTCTCGTGAGGAGGGGCGACGGGGAGTGACCCGGTCAGCCCGCGCGTTGCGCGCGCGCGGCTTCATAGAGGGCGATGGCCGCCGCGTTGGAGACGTTCAGGCTTTCGAAGCCGCCCGGCATGGGGATCTTGGCCAGGACGTCGCAGTGTTCGGCCACCAGCCGGCGCACGCCGTCGCCTTCGGAGCCCATGACCAGAACGGTCGGACGCGAATCGAGAGCTTCTTCCAGCGTCTGCTCGGCGGCCCCGTCCAGGGCCACGGCGCGCCAGCCCATGTCGGCCAGCTTCTCCAGGGCGCGACTCAGGTTCGTGACACGGGCGCAGGGCAGGCGCTCGGTGGCGCCCACCGCGGCCTTGGCCAGGGCGCCGGCCAGTGCGGGGGAATGTCGGTCCTGCACCACGATCCCCTTGGCGCCGAAGGCCAGGGCCGAGCGGAAGATGGCGCCGACGTTCTGGGTGTCGGTCAACTGATCCAGCATGACGATGACTCCGCTGGCGTCCTCGGCGATGTCTTCCAGCGAGACGCCTTCCAGCGGCTGAACCTTGAAGACCATGCCCTGATGAACGGCCCCGGCGGGCAGCATCCGGGCCAGGGCGGTCGAATCGATCACCTCGATTCGGTGGCCGTTCGCCAGATTTTCCCGTTCGATTTCAGCGGCTCGCTCTTCCGTGACCATCAAACGGCCTGTCCCGCGGCGGGTTGGATTGGCCAAGGCGGCCAAAACCGGATGGCGGCCCCAGATAAAATTATCCGCATCAGCCTTGCCGCGCGGGGGTTTGGAGGCGGAATCTCCCCCGGAACGACCTGTCGGCGCAGCCGATCGACCCTTCTCCGGGCGGTTTTCGCCTCGCTTGTGGAAAGATTGTTTTTTACCGGGTTTCCGGTCGTTGCGTTCTGAAAATGACGACACTATAAGACGGCCTCCGATTTGGGCCCCAGGGCTTCGGGTCAGGCGCTTCCTCTACTGCAGGCGTCGCCGGACACGAAGGCTTTCGTTGCGAAAATGATCGAAAGATCACTACGTTGCGTATCCAGACCGGTTTTGAAAACGCGCGCTGGGGGAATGTCCCGAGTGGCAAAGGGGGCGGACTGTAAATCCGCTGCGAAAGCTTCGAAGGTTCGAGTCCTTCTTCCCCCACCACGCGCGTTTCGAGGCCGAGAGGACGGAACCCCAGAAAAGGAATCGGGTGCGGAAACGCCAACCTCTTGCGAGGTTGGGGCAACGCATTCTTCGCGCGGGTATAGCACAATGGTAGTGCAGCAGCCTTCCAAGCTGAGGATGTCGGTTCGATCCCGTCTACCCGCTCCAGGTTTTTGATCTGACAAAAGCGCCCCTCCGTCCTTGGACCCGGGCCACAGGAGTTTGGCCATGGCCAAGGAAAAGTTCGAACGCACTAAGCCGCACTGCAACATCGGCACGATCG